>CAVPSA010000017.1:0-66757 GCA_963707905.1 uncultured Actinomycetes bacterium
ACCTGATCGTAAACTCGGCGTCTTCCGGGCACCATGCTTGGGTAAAGTCGGCCACCCGCGCTCCCACCGGGGGGCTCCCGGGCCTCTGCGGCACGGGAGCCCCGGTGCGGCGGGGCATGTGCCTGCCGGCTTCTTTCCTAGTGCTCTCGGTTAGGTGTGGTGGGTGATGGTGACAGCAGTCCTGGTGCCGTCACCGTTAGTCTTCGCGGTGATGGTCCCAGTGGCCCCGGCGAAGGTGCCGGTACCGCCGTTCACGGTGCCGTGGGTGACCGGGCCGCCGGATTCTTGCAGCACGCCGTAGAGGAAACCGCCGGCCATGTCGATCGCGGCGCCGATCGAGGCGGTGCCGGTCGTGGAGTTGACGGCGAACCGGAGCACGTCGTAGCCGATGACCTTGCCCGCCTTGTTGACGTCCTTGCCTTCGGAGCCGCTGACGGTGACGGAGAACTTCGCCTGCGCCTGCTGCACGAGGAAGTGAACGTCAGGGTGTGGGATACGGTAGCAGCGCGGGCGGCGGCCGGCAACAGGATCGTCCCGGTCACGCCGAGTGCGGCGGCGGTGCCGATGGCGGCGATGGTTGCGCGGATTTTCATGATGACCTCCGTATGTGTGAACCTCTAGAGACGACGGTGCCTGTGATGGTGCGTGCTGACGCCACGGAGGCACCGTGGTGTTTTGCGCCGGCCTCCGCCCGCCGGAGTCGGCGCGATGCGTCAGCGGCGGCAGGACGACCCGGGGACCGCGCCTCCCGTTGGCCGGCGCTTCCATTACCGTGCTACGGCCGCTCTCTGCTCATCCGGCCGTGTGGATAGGGGAGGGGCGGCGGACCGGAGGGCCGCGGGTAGCTGGCCACGGGAGCTGATCGCGAGCTTCTGGTAGACGTGGCGCAGGTGGCCTTCCACGGTGTTGAGCGTCACGAACAGTGCCTGGGCTATCTCGGGGTTGGTCATCCCGCCGGCGGCCAGTTCGGCGACTCGCCGCTCGCTGGGTGTCAGCGCCTCAAGCCCGGTCAGCACCGCGCGCCGTGGCCTGGCGCCGGTAGCTCGCAGTTCGGTTGCTGCCCGATGGGCGAGCCGTCCTGCGCCGCACCGGTAGGCGAGGTCCAGCCCTGCGCGCAGTGGCTCGCGCGCCGCGGCGCGCTGGTTGGCGCCCGCAGCGCGGCGCCGAACTCGACCAGGGCCCGCGCGTGCTCCAGCCGCGCGTCCGATTCCCGGAGCACGTCCGCTGCCTCGCGGAGGTCGGCCAGCCCTCGCTGGCCGCCCTGGAGCATGCCGCGGGTGCGCAGGGCGATCCCGGCCGAGCGCGGCGATCCAGTCCGCCGCGCGGCTTCGAGTTCACTGTCGGCCAGCCGCAGCGCCTTGCCGGAGTCTTGACCCGCAAGCGCCAGCGCGAGCGCTGAGCGCCAGCAGGTGCCGGGGCTCAGCTGATGCAGCGCCGTATAGGTTTCCGCGGCGGCCTGCAGCTCACCCCGGGCGGCCGGGTAGTCTCCGGAGGCCAGCGCGAGCCGGCCGCGGACCTCCTGCAACATCGCGCCGGTTGCCGTCCGGGCAAGGCAGTCCGCCGCCGTCCCGGCGGCCGAGGTCTCACCCGTTCGCCAGGTAACCACCAGCGCGACCGGCAGGCCCGCCAAGCGGTCAGCCAGGTAGAGCAGGAAACGCAGCGACGCCTGATCGGCCCACTGCAGGTCATCGATTGCCACCAGCACCGGCCCGGCCACGCTGGCGTTCACGGCCAGCCAGTACAGGCCGTGCACCACCGCGAACGGCGGGTCGCCTGCGGCTACGGCCGAGGGCGCAGCACCGGCGTCTTCCATGGCGGCCAGCGCCAGGCGCGCCGCACCAGCCAGCAGCGCATCCCGTTCTGCCTGTGCCACGGTGGTGAGCAGCCTCTCGAACAACTGCCGCGCCACCCCGAACGAGAAATCGCCCTCAAGCTCTCCGCCACGGCCTGCCAAGACGCGCATTCCAGCCAGCCGGGCCCGCTCCCTGGCCTCGCCCAGCAAAGAACTCTTGCCGATCCCCGCCGGGCCGGTAACCACCAGCACGCCGCCGTTGCCTGCCCGCGCCCCGGCTAGCAGGGCATCGATACGGCCCAGCTCACCATCCCGCTCGATCAGGCCATTCAGCATCAGATATCCCCATACCGCCAGCCAACGCCGCCATCCTCGACCTGATCCGGCCGCGCGGAGCTGGCGGTCTGCTATTCCATGCCGGCGGAAAGGAGGTCTTCATTACCAAGCTATGGCCATCGCCTTACCTGGCTCAATGGAAGCGGCGCCTGCGTTCGAGGTCGGCACCCTTTGGCGGCGGCATCCTGGCGGCGCCGTCAGCGGGCCGATGCGCCGCGGCCGCGATCTCGACGAGGCTGGCCGCGAAACGTCGTCTTCGCGGCCCGTGAAATTCGACGGTCAGCCAGTCTGCGGACCCCGACCGCAGGGTGGCACGGGGATCGCTCTCGATGACGCCATCTAGCTGGCACAACGCTTCCCGGAGCCGGTCTGGCACGGACCCGGTATGACCGATCAGGCACGCCAGGGGAAGGTGGCGAGGTCAGGCTCCGCCCAGCCGGTCCTCGCCGCCGGGGAAGCCAGGGTCCGCGCGGTGTAGTGCCTGGTCAGCAGGCGCTTGTCGAGCAGGGCGGGATACCTTTCCGCGAAGCAGGCGAAGTCCGTGCCGGGCGGCGCGGCGGCCATGTGATGGGCGACGATCTCCGTCCAGGCCCGGGTGACCGTGGCGTTGAACTTCTGCGGCGCGCGCTGGTAGGCCGCCAGGTGCCGGATCCAGCCGGACACCTTGTCCGCGGCCAGGTCCGTGCCGTGCCGCCGCACCGCGAGGTAGGCGAGGTGGATGTGCTCGCGGTGCCGGAACGCGCCGCCCGGCGGCACGATTTCCGCCAGCAGCCCGGCGAGCTCTTCGGGCAGGGCGCCCGCATGCGGGTCACCGGGGCTCCCGGGCGGTGTGCGGGTCGTGCGGGCCCGGGCGGGGATGCGCACCATGCGGGCCATGGCGAGTCATCGGGATTCCTCCGTCAAGCGCATCGATGACGGCATAGAAGCCGGCGCGCTGCTGCGGGGTCAGCGTGGCGAGTGCCTGCCGTTCCAGGTCGGCGATTGCTTCGGCGGCGCGTTGCGCGGCGGCCAGGCCGTCCGGGGTCAGCAGGACCACGAACGAGCGGCGGTCGTCGGGGTCGCTTTGGCGCACGATGAACCCGCGCCTGGTCAGCCGGTCGAGCAGGCTGGTCAGCGTGCTCGGTTTGGTGGCGGTGGCGCTGGCCAGCGCCCCGACGGTCCGGCCTGTCCCATCGGCGAGGTTGGCCAGCACGTTGATGTCGGCCGCAGGCAGGTCCAGGTCGGCCAGCCGGGTGGTGAGCCTGTGCAGGGTCGCATGGGTGGCCCGGTGCAGGGCGAGAACCGCGCTGCCGGGATCCTTGACAGTTATCACGATATCGGATTATACGATATCGCAGCAGCTTGGCAACCGCCGCACCGGGGCCTGGGAGCAGGGCGCCCCTGCGGGCAGCGCCTAAAGCGCATCGTAGGGTGACGGAATGAGCCTTGACGCGCGTGGCCCCGGCGCGCAGCCCGCCCAGCCTGCCGATGATGCCCCGCCAAGCACCGCGCTGCGGCGGGCGCTGGCCCGGGCCAGGGACGGCAAACCGCTCGACCACGGTGAGGCGGCCGTGCTGCTGCACGCCCGCGGCGACGACCTGGACCGGCTGCTGGCGTATGCGGGCCGCACCAGGGACGCCGGGCTGGCCGCCGCCGGGCGCCCCGGCGTCATCACCTACTCGCGCAAGGTTTTCATCCCGCTGACCCGGCTGTGCCGGGACCGGTGCGGGTACTGCACGTTCGCCACGGTTCCCGGGCGGCTGGACAGCCCGTACCTGTCGCCGGACGAGGTGCTCGCCATCGCCCGCCAGGGCGCCGCCCTCGGCTGCAAGGAAGCCCTGTTCACCCTCGGCGACCGTCCCGAGGACCGGTGGACCGCGGCCCGCGACTGGCTCGACGCCAACGGGTACGACGACACGCTGTCCTACGTCCGGGCCATGGCCATCCGGGTGCTGGAGGAGACCGGCCTGCTGCCGCACCTGAACCCAGGCGTGCTGACCTGGCGCGACTTCCAGCGGCTCAAGCCGGTCGCGCCGTCCATGGGCATGATGCTTGAAACCACCGCGGCCCGGCTGTTCACCGAGCGCGGCGCCCCGCACTACGGCAGCCCGGACAAGGACCCGGCGGTCCGGCTTCGGGTCCTTGAAGACGCTGGGCGCTGCGCGGTCCCGTTCACCACGGGCATCCTCATCGGCATCGGGGAGACCCGCGCCGAGCGCGCCGAGTCGCTGTTCGCGATCCGCCAGATCGGCCGCGAGTACGGCGGCATCCAGGAAGTCATCGTGCAGAACTTCCGCGCCAAGCCGGACACCAAGATGCGCGGCGTCCCGGACGCGGAACTGGCGGATCTGGCGGCGACGATCGCCGTGGCCCGGCTGGTGCTCGGCCCGTCCGCCCGGATCCAGGCGCCGCCGAACCTCATCGGTGACCAGTACGGGCTGATCCTGGCGGCCGGGATCGACGACTGGGGCGGCGTGTCGCCGCTCACCCCGGACCACGTCAACCCGGAGCGGCCGTGGCCGCAGATCGAGGAACTGGCCGGCCGTACGCAGGCTGCGGGGATGCGGCTCGCCGAGCGGCTCACGATCTACCCCGGATACCTGCGCGAGCCCTGGCTCGACCCGCGGCTGGCCGCCCACGTGGCCGCGCTGGCCGACCCGGCGACCGGGCTCGCCCGCGAGGGCACGGTCCCGCGCGGCCTGCCGTGGCAGGAGCCCGACGGCGGCTGGGGTGAGTCGTCCGGCCGCACGGACCTGCACGTCACGATCGACACGACCGGGCGGACCACCGACCGCCGCGACGACTTCGCCGAGGTGTATGGCGACTGGGGCGAGGTGGCCACCCGGATCGACCCGGCGGCACGCCAGGGGAGCGCTGCCCCGCGGCGGCTGCGCCCCGAGGTGTCAGCGGCCCTGCGCGCCGCAGAAGCCGATCCTGCCGGGCTCTCCGACGCGCAGGCGCTGGCCCTGCTCGACGCCGACGGCCCGGAACTGGAGGCGCTTGCCGCGCTGGCCGACGGCCTGCGCCGCGACGTGATGGGCGACGACATCACCTACGTGGTCACCAGGAACATCAACTTCACCAACGTCTGCTACACCGGCTGCCGGTTCTGCGCGTTCGCGCAGCGGCGCACCGACGCCGACGCCTACACGCTCTCGATGTCCCAGGTCGGGGACCGCGCGGAGGAGGCCTGGCAGGCCGGTGCCACCGAGGTGTGCATGCAGGGCGGCATCCATCCCGATCTGCCCGGGACCGCGTACTTCGACCTGGCCGCCGAGGTCAAGCGGCGCTGCCCGGAGATCCACGTGCACGCGTTCTCGCCGATGGAGGTGAGCAACGGTGCCGCGCGCACCGGGCTGCCGGTGCGGGAGTGGCTCGTCCGCGCCCGCGAGGCGGGGCTGGGCTCGCTGCCCGGCACCGCGGCCGAGATCCTGGACGACGACGTGCGCTGGGTGCTCACCAAGGGCAAGCTGCCCGCCGCGGCCTGGATCGAGGTGATCACGACCGCGCACGAACTGGGCATCCCGACGACCGCCACGATGATGTACGGGCATGTGGACACGCCCGCGCACTGGGTCGGCCACCTGCGGGTGATCCGCGGCATCCAGGAGCGCACCGGCGGGTTCACCGAATTCGTGCTGCTCCCGTTCGTGCACGCCAACGCGCCGATCTACCTGGCCGGCCTGGCCCGCCCTGGCCCCACCAGGCGGGAGAACCGCGCGGTGCACGCGGTGTCCCGGCTGATGCTGCACGGCGCGATCTCCTCGATCCAGTGCTCCTGGGTCAAGCTCGGCGACGACGGCTGCCGCGCGGTGCTCGCCGGCGGTGTCAACGACATCGGCGGGACCTTGATGGAGGAAACGATCAGCCGGATGGCCGGATCGCAGAACGGCTCGTACAAGACGATCAGCCAGATGTCCGCCATGGCCGGCCCGCTCGGCAGGCCGGTCAGCCAGCGCACCACCCTGTATGAAAAGCCTTCTGCGGAACGGCAGGCCGCGGCTGCCCTGAGCGACGGGGTGTGCACCTCCGTCCGGGGCGGGCCCACCCGGCTGCCCTTGGTGTCCCGCTAGCCCGCTCCGCGGCGTGCCAGGCCCGCGGGGAGCGCGCTCCGGGCCGGCCGGTCCTGTCGCGCCCGCCTGATTCCGGGGACCGCCCCTCCGTCCCGGCTGACACAACCACGCAACATTCTTTACGTCCTGGTTGCCACAAGCACGACCAGAACAAGAGGCTTGTAGCGTTCGTCGGTCAAAAGCAGGGCGAAACGATCCATAGGAGGGCCTGGATGACAATACGCCGTCGATCTGCGGTGCTCGTCGGCATGGCTGCCGTCGTGCCAGCGGTGGCAGGACTGGCGCTGACTAGTACGCCGGCCGCGTCCGCGCACCCGCTCGGTACGTCCCCGGGCGGTCGCGCGTCCGCGCATACACCGATGCATGCCGATCCGCCGCTGGGCCTTCCGAAGCCGTCGGGGCTGAAGCCGTTTAACGGTCCACCGGGCACGGTGTCACCGTGGACGCCGCTGAAGAACCCGCCGCCGTTCAAGACGCCTGGCACGATGCTGCTGGAGAGCGACGGGACGGTGCTGGTTCACGATGAGCCGGACAACAACAAGATTGCCGCCACGACCGCGTGGTACAAGCTCACGCCGGATTCGAAGGGCAGCTACATCGACGGGACGTGGAGCAAGATCGCGTCGATGCCGGCCGGGTATGCGCCGCTGTATTTCGCGTCAGCGATCCTGCCCGACGGGCGCATGATCGTCGAGGGCGGCGAATACAACGGGACAAAAGCGGAGTGGACGAACAAGGGCGCGACCTACAACCCGCTGACCAACACCTGGACTTCCGTCGCACCGCCACCGGGCTGGGCGAACATCGGGGACGCCGCGAGCGAGGTGCTGCCCAACGGTACCTTCATGCTCCAGCAGGCCTGCCAGAACTGCCTGACGGATCCTGAAGCGTCCGTCGATGATGCGCTGCTCAACGCGAAGACCATGACGTGGACGGTGATCCCGGCGGTAGGGAAGGAGGATCCCAACGACGAAGAAGGCTGGACCCTGGAGCCGAGCGGCCAGCTGCTGACAGTCGAAGTCTGGGCCTTGCCTCAGGCCCAGCTGTTCCACCCGAGCACCGATTCCTGGTCATTCGCGGGAGCCATGGCCCCGAACGGCAACCCGGTCGACCTGTTCCCGGTCGTGGAGCTCGGGCCGCAGGCCGAGATGCCGGGCGGCAACACGTTTGTGGCCGGCGGCGGTGTGAGCACCCAGGAGCCCGCCCACGACGTGCACGACAAACGCGAGCACGCAGAGCGCGCTGTATCACTTCAAGGCCGGGACGCCGGGCACGTGGACCGCCGGGCCGATGATCAAGCCGATCGGCAACCTGGAGTTCGACACCACCGATGGACCGGGGGCGACCCTGCCGGATGGGAACGTGCTGTTCGACGCGAGCGCGTGCGTGTACAACACGCCGACGCACTTCTTCGTCTACCACGCGAAGTCGAACACGATTACCCAGATCCCGGACGTGCCCAACGCTCCGAAGGACACCTCGTTCGCCACCCGGATGCTGGACCTGCCGAACGGGCAGGTGCTGTTCAACGATGGCCACCACGTGCTGCAGGTCTACACGGCCAGCGGGATGCCGCAGGCGTCGTGGCGGCCTTCGATCACGTCGCTGAGCTCGACGGCGCTGCTCCCGGGAACCACCTACACCCTGTCCGGCAAGCAGCTCGCCGGGCTGGACCAGGGAACCGCCTACGGTGATGATGTCCAGAACGCCACCAACTTCCCCGTGGTACGGATCACCAACTCCGCTACCGGCGTGGTGACCTACGCCCGGACCAGCGGCTGGACCTCGGTTTCTGTCAAGCCCGGCACCAGTTCCTCGACCAAGTTCACCCTGCCGCCGGGCACACCGGCGGGCAAGAGCACGCTGGTCGTGATCGCCAACGGAATCGCCTCAGCGCCTTCGGCGGTGCGGATCTCCTAGGCCCAGCAGAGCGGTCGTTCCGCGCGAACAACGCGGCGCTTTCCAGGCCCGTCCCGAGCATCGGGGCGGGCCTGGAAATTGACCGGGCCCCCTGGCGCGAGATCCGGCGCTAGCGGGTGACCATGAAGGCGGCCGGGTCCCGGGGTGGCCGGTCTGGCGCCGGGGCGGCCGGATGGCCGACGCCGACGGCGCCCATGGGCTCCCACCCGGGCGGCAGGCCGAGCGCGCGGGTGACCACTGGGCGGCAGAACATGGTGCTGGACACCCAGCACGAGCCGAGCCCCTCCACGGCCAGGGCGACCAGCAGGTTCTGCACCGCCGCGCCCATGGCAACCAGGAACATCTCCCGTTCGGCGGCGTTGCGCCGGTCATCGGGATACCGGTGCGCGGCCTCCGCGTGCAGGCACGGCACGATCAGCAGCGGTGCCCGCCGGAGCGGTTCGCCGCGCCGCACCCGGCGGGCGATCTGGTCCTCGGTGAACCCGTCGCCGCGCAGGTCGCTGATCCAGGCCGCGAGCATCTCATCGAGCAGGGCGGTCCTGGCCGCTGCGGACTCCAGCAGCACAAAACGCCATGGCGTGGAGTGATGCGGCGCGGGCGCGGTGATCGCGGCCGCGACCGCGCGGGTGACCGCCGCCGGGTCGACCGGGTCGCCGGTGAAGTCACGGACGGTGCGGCGGGCCGCGAGCACATCGGCGGAACCGTACCGGAACATGTCCTCGGCCGCCGGCCGGACCAGCGCCTGGGCGCCGGGCCCGTCTGCCTCGGTGACCAGGTCCGCAAGACCCCGGACCACGGCGACGGGGATCCCGGCCGCCTTCCCCTTGACCAGGTCGCCCGCGCCGGCGAGCTCGTCGGCCACCGCGGCGACCGAGACTTCCAGCGCCGTGCCGAACGTGTCCGCTGTGCCGCGGTAGTCCCGCAGCGGGGTCACGCCCGCCGCGCCGATCGCCGCGTCCGTCTGCCCGGCGCGCCACGGGCGGCCCAGGGTGTCGGTGACCAGTACCCCGATGCGGACGCCGAGCCGGTCCATGAGCGCCTTCCGCAGCCTGCGCGCGGAGCCGTCGGGGTCCTCGGGCAGTAGCACCACCGTGCCCGGCGGCGTGTTGGAGGCGTCCACGCCCGCCGCGGCGAGCACCAGCCCGTGCCGGGTCTCCACGATCCTGGTCGGCCCACGCCGGGCGACCAGGCGCACCGATTCGGCGTCGATGGCCTGCTCCCGGTCCCCCCGGGCCACCCGGCCCTCAGCCTTGCTGACGATCTTGGAGGTGATCACCAGGATGTCCCCGTCAGCCAGGCCGGCACCGGCGTCGGCGATCAGCCCGGCCAGGTCCGCCCCGGCAGTGATCTCAGGCAGCCCCTCGACCGGGAAAACCGTCACGAAAGTCATGCTCATGCCCCCGCGGCCGGCTGCGGCCGCAGCCATGCGTGCATCACTGTTGCATCCGGCGCTCGAAAGCGTGCTCATCCGCGCAACTCCTGGGCCAGGTCGAGGGCGGCGCGGGCGATGGCTGCGGTCGCCGCCGGGCTGCTCATGTACAGCGGGGCCGCGCGGACGGTGATGCCGGCCAGTTCCGGGGCGTCGGCCGCGGCCTTGTCCTGCTCGTCGACCAGCCAGCCGTCGAGCAGTGCGGGCCCATAGTGCGCCGCTACGCCGGCCGCGGAGGCATCCAGGCCCAGCGCGGCGAGGCATTTGTCGGCCATGCCGCGCACCGGTGCGCCGCCGATGATCGGTGACACCCCGACCACGGTCTTGGCGCGCATCGCCTCGGCGATCCCGGGCACGGCGAGGATCGTGCCGATGCTCACCACGGGATTGGACGGCGGCATCAGGATCACGTCGGCCGCTGCGATCGCCTCCAGCACCCCCGGTGCCGGGGAAGCCTCGTCCGCCCCGGCGAACACGAAGCCGGTCGCGGGCACCTGGGCGCCCAGCCGCACCCACCACTCCTGGAAGTGCACCGTGCTTCCCCCGCCCCCGCGCTGGCTCTTTCCCGCCCCCGCGCTCCGCGCCCGCCCCCGCTCGGCGCCCGCCCCCGCTCGGCGCCCGCCCTCGTCGCCGGCCAGCACGACGTGGGTCTCCACCCGGTCATCGGACATCGGGAGCAGCCGCACCCCGGGCTGCCACCGCTGGCAGAGCACGGTAGTGGCGGCCGAAAGGGGCAGCCCGGCCGCCAGCATGCTGGTCCGGTGCAGGTGCGTGGCGATGTCCAGGTCGCCCAGGCCGAACCAGCGCGGCCCGGCGCCGTAGGCGGCGAGTTCGGACAGCACCGTGCGGGAGTCGCCAGCCCGGCCCCAGCCCTGTTCCTCGTCGATGCCGCCGCCCAGGGTGTACATGACGGTGTCCAGGTCGGGGGACACATGCAGGCCGAACAGCGTGATGTCGTCGCCGGTGTTGCCGATGACGGTGATCTCGGCATCGGGCACTTCCGCCTTCAGCCCGCGCAGGAAGCGGGCGGCCCCGACTCCGCCTGCGGGCACGGTGATGCGCATGCCGGTAAGTCTGACAACCGGCCGGGGCCCGGTCCCGCTCACCCCCGCAGAAAGCGTTCGGAGCGCCGTCCGCCAGGCCCGCGAGCCCCAGTTTTCTGGCCCGGATTTACCAGTCATCCGGGGCAAGCCGGAGTCAATATCACGGATCCCGCTTGACGCGACGCAAGACACGCGCGTGTAATTTCACTTGTGTAGTTCGCGTCTGCCCCGGGAGGGCGCGCACGGAACGGGGTTCCCGGGAGGGAAGGGAGGTGCGCCGTGACTGAGGTCGTCCCGCTCGGGCTCGACATCTTTGGTATCGGCGACGAGGACGATGCCGAGGGGATCTCTTGGCAGGACAGCGCGCTGTGTGCCCAGACTGACCCGGAAGCGTTCTTTCCGGAGAAGGGCGGCTCCACACGAGAAGCCAAGAAGGTCTGCCGCTCGTGCGACGTCCGCACCGAGTGCCTTGAGTACGCACTCGAACACGACGAACGGTTCGGCATCTGGGGCGGCCTCTCCGAGCGCGAGCGCCGCCGCATAAAGCGTGGCGCCTGAGAAGCCGGCTGGCCGAACTGTGCTCGATGGCCTCCGGCCATCTTCGCCCAGGCCGCTTCTCAGATGCCTGCCCGGGGGCCCGAGCCCCCGGACCCCCCACGCCCCCGGCTCGCCTCGCTATCCGGCTCGCGTTATACCTTCGGCTCAGGCCGGTCCGGCCCCTTCAGTTGCCTTTCCGGGGCCGACAGTTCTCAGGGAGCCGAGTCCCCCGAACCCCTCCGCTTCCCCCTTCACGTCGGTGGCGGCCCTCAGCCATGCCTGATGAGTTCCGCCACCAGCCCCAGAACAAGCAGCGAGAGGTGACTGTCTGTAGATCAGTCACGACCTCTGCCTGACCAGCCAATCAGCCAGTTTCCGCAGGCAATGCGCCCGGACTATCCCCGGGCTATCTTCAGCCGTCTGCCCAACCGCCAACCCGACGTTCGCGTATTGTTCACGGCGTGCCCCAGCCTCGCCGGGACGCCAAGGGGGGCGGCCCCGCGTGCCTCGGCAGGTGACCACTGCGAGCAGCTAGCGGGACCGTGTCACCAGACAGCACGCACAGCCCAGACATCGTTACCGCGGTGATTGTCACCCATGACGGCGCCGCGTGGCTTCCGCGTGTCATGGATGCCGTGGCGAAGCAGACCAGGTCCGTGCAGCGGGTGGTGGCCGTCGACACCGGCAGCACCGACCGCAGCGGCTCGATGCTCGCCCAGGCGTTCGGCCGCGCGGCCGTGTTCGGCATGGAACGCGGCACGGGATATGGCGTCGCCGTCGCCAAGGCGCTGCGCCACCGGGCCGCGAACGCGCACGTCCCGCTGTCGGGCACGGCCAGGGAAGACCGCACCGAGTGGGTCTGGCTGCTGCACGACGACAGCGAGCCGGCCCCGGATGCGCTGGAGCAACTGCTTGCCGGGGCGCGGGAGGCACCCGCGGCGGCGGTGTTCGGCCCGAAGATCATGGACTGGTCCGACCGGGATGTCCTGCTCGAGGCCGGCACGACGATCGACCGGGCAGGCCGCCGGATCACCGGCATCGAGCCACGCGAGGTCGACCAGGGCCAGCACGACGGGAACCGCGACGTGCTCGCCGTGAGCAGCGCCGGGATGCTGGCCCGGCGCGATGTGTGGGAGCAGGTCGGCGGCTTCGACCCCGGGATGCGGCTGTTCCGGGAGGACACAGACTTCTGCTGGCGGGTGCAGGCGGCCGGCTACCGGGTGCGGGTAGTGACCGACGCCGTGGTCTACCACGTCGAGGCCACGGCCCGGAACCGCCGTGACGCCTCGGCGGCCCAGCATCGCCGTCGCCAGGACCGCCGCAACGCGCTGCTCGTGCTGACCGGCAACCTGCCGGCCAGGCCCATGCTCTCCGCCCTGGCCGGCAACCTGGTGCTTGCGGCGCTGCGGACAGTCTTCTTCCTGCTGGCCAAGCGGCCCGCGGCCGCCATGGACGAACTGGCCGCCTACACCTCGGTAGCCGGCCATCCGCTGCGGCTGCTGGCCGCCCGGCGGATCCGGGCCCGGGGACGGCAGCAGGCCTACGCCCGGCTGGGCGCGCAGCTGCCGCCCGGCCGGTCGTTCCGGATGCTCGCGGAGTATGCGACGAGCACCCTGTCCAAGACGCTGCCCGTCGATACCGTGGGCAGCCATCACGCGACGGAGGACCCCTCCGACGACGATTCACTGCTGGTCGACACCGGCCTGGCGCAGCGCCTGCTCACCAGCCCCGGGGTGCTGCTGTTCCTGACCCTCACCGCGGTGGCCCTGGTCGCGGAGCGGTCACTGCTCGGCTCCACCCCGCTCAGCGGCGGCGCGCTCGTCCCCGCCTGGGGCGGCGTCTCTGCCCTGTGGCAGGAGTACCTGCAGGGCTTCCACCCGGTGAGCATCGGGACCGGCGCGAACGCTCCGCCGTATGTCGCACTGCTCGCCGCGCTCGCGACCGTGCTGGGCGGTAAGCCCTGGCTGGCGGTGGACGTGATCCTGCTCGGCTGCGTGCCGCTCGCGGGTGCCACGGCCTTTCTCGCCACCCGCCGGGTGACCTCGTACGTGCCGGCCCGTGTCATCGGGGCGCTCGCCTATGCGCTGCTGCCGGTCGGCATGGGCGCCGTGGCGGCAGGCCGGCTCGGCACGGCCGTCCTGCTCGTGCTGTTGCCGCCGGCCGCCGTGCTGGTGGGCCGGATCTTCACCGCCCCACGCCGCAGGGCCCGGCGGGCCGCCTGGACCGCGGGGCTGCTGACCGCCGTGGTAGCGGCGTTCGTGCCACTGTTCTGGCTGATCACAGCCGTGGTCATGGCCGTCGGCCTGATCGCGCTGCGCCGTCGTGACCGGGCGCTGGACGCGCTGATCGTGGTGGTCGTCCCGTTGTTGCTGCTGCTGCCGTGGACCCTGGACATTGCCGGGCATCCGGCCAGGATCTTCCTTGAGGCCGGGCTGGCCCGGCCCGGGCTGGCCAGCAGCCTTGCCCCGCGCTCCCTGCTGCTGCTGTCCCCGGGCGGGCCCGGGCTGCCGCCGTTCTGGGTGACCGCGGGCCTGGTCCTGGCAGCGACCGTCGCCGTCGTGGTGAGCGGGCGCCGGCGTCTGGTGCTGGCCGGCTGGGCGGTCGGCGTGACCGGGCTGATCACCGCTGCGGCGGTGAGCCGGGTAGCGATCAGCCAGGCGGGGAGCACCGCCCCGGTCCGTGCCTGGCCCGGCCCGGCGCTCGCCATCGCCGGTGCGGGCCTGCTGCTCGCCGTGGTGGCCGCCGGTGACCAGGTGCCCGGCCTGCTGGCTGCGGGCCGGTGGCGCAGCCCGGCCGGGCTGGCCGTGATCGGGCTCGGCGCCGTGGCATGCACCGCCCCCGCGCTTGCTGCCGCTCACTGGGTCACCTCGGGGGTGACCGGCCCGGTGCGCCCGGCGGCCGGGACTCTGCTGCCGGAGTTCGTGGCGGTGTCCTCGGACACCGGGCAGCGGCTGCGCACGCTGGTGCTCCAGCCGGCACCGCACGGCGGCGTGACCTATCTGGTGCTCCGGGACAGCGATCCGCTGATCGGCTCGCAGGAACTGGCCCTGCCCCCAGCGGCCCAGCAGGCCCTGAGCCGGTCCGTGGCCACGCTCACCGCGGCATCGGGCAGCGCCGTCACCGATCAGGGGCGGGCCCTGGCCGGGTTCGGCATCGGCTACGTGCTGCTGCCCGGCCCGGTCAACGCTGGCCTGGCCCGGCTGCTCGACAATGTGCCCGGCCTGCGGCCGGTGAGCGCCACCTCGGACTTCCAGCTCTGGCGGGTCGTGGACACCACGGCGCGAGTCACCGTGACCGAGAGCGGCGGCACCGTGGTGCCGGTGTCCTCGGGGCCGGTGAGCGTCACTGCCGGGCGTGCCCCGTCCGCCGGTGGCACGCTCATGCTCGCCGAGCCGGCCGGGGGCTGGAGCGCGACCCTGAACGGTCATCCCCTCACCCCGCTTGCCGCACCGGTGAACGGCTGGGCGCAGGGGTTCCGGCTGCCGGCCGGCGGTGGCTCCCTGTCGGTCAGTCACAGTGACGTCGGCCGTGCGGCACTGGTGGCGCTGGAGGGCCTGGCCGTGCTTGTGCTGATCGGCCTCGGCCTGCCCGGCTCCCGGACGGCAGCCGAAGCCGACCGGGAGGAGGCGGCCCGGGATGACGAGGCGCTCGGCGTGCCGGAGACCGGCCGCCGCCGTGCCGGCCATGGCCGGGCGCCCGAGGAACGGTCCAGGCGGCGGCGCACGCCGCGCCACGGTGAGGACGAGCCGCAGCCGCCGCCGGGCACTGAGGTGCCCAGGCCCGCCGTGCCGGCCCAGGCCTTCGCGCGGCGCGCGGCTGCCGTGCCCGCAGGCGTCCGGGCGGGCTGGCCACGGCGGGGTGGGCCGCCCGACGCGGAGGATCCCTACGTCCGCTGACGAGGCGCAGCAGGGCGGCCCGTCGTATCCCGGCAGCGACTCTTTCCCCGGCGAAGCTTCCCGTCCTGGTGGCCCCGGTCACCGGGGCTCACCGGTGCCGGAGCAGCCTGCCCCCGCAGGCCGGGGCCACCGCGCGGCGGCGGACCTGACCAGCGAGACCATCGCCTACCGTGCGCCCGGCGGTGACACCACCGGGCGGCACAGCCATCGCGCTGCGCCAGACCAGTCCGGGCGCGGTCCCGCGCCGGAGCCTGGCAGGCCGCAGCAGGACTACGGGCCGCCGGCTGCTGGCCCGGGCCGGGATACCGGGCCGGGATACGACACCGGGCTGCCACCCAACGGAGGTCAGGACGCCCCGCGCGGACGCGGCATCGGGTCCCGCCGCGCCCGGCGGGACCCTGGGCCCGCAGGCGGCCAGGGCGACTATCCCGGGGGGCGCCGCGTCTTTGGCGGCCGGGGCACCCCGCAGGCCGGCCCGGGCGGCGTGGCCGGCGACGAGCCGCAGGCCGACCACGAGGCGCGGGAGCGCTTCTCCCTGCCCATCCGGCGCGGCGCCGCCGGCCAGGACCGGACCGGCCGGTTCGGCCGTTTCGGGCGCGGCTCAGCGCCCGAGGCAGCGGGCGGGCCACCACAGCCTGCCACCCGCGGCGGTGGCCCAGGTGACAGCGCCGGCCGCCCGGCCGGCAGCTATCCGGGCGACAGTCATCCGAGCGGCCCGTATCCCACGGGCGCGCACCGCGGCGGTGGTTCTGCCGGCGGCAGCGCCGGGAGTCAGCCCAGCGGCCCTTACCCGAGCGGCTCCTATCAGGGCGGCGGCCGGCCGGCCGGTGGCGGTCCTGGCGGGGGTTACGACGACGTGAGTCATCCGAGCGGCCCGTTGCCCACCGGCCCGTATCAGGGTGGCCGGCCGGCGGGCGGCGGTCCCGGCGGGGGTTACGACGACGTGAGTCATCCGAGCGGCCCGTTGCCCACCGGCCCGTATCAGGGTGGCCGTCCGGCGGACGGCGGTCCCGGCGGGGGTTACGGCGACGCGGGTCACCCGAGCGGCCCGTACCCCAGCGGTCCCTACCAGGGCGGCCGGCCGGCGGGCGGCGCCCCCAGCGGCGGTGGTCAGCCGAGCGGCCCCTATCCCACCGGCTCCTACCAGGGCAGCGGGTCCCAGAGCAGCGGATCCCAAGGCAGCGGCTACGACCCCGGTAGCTACGAAAGCGGCGGGGCCGGCCAGGCACCCGAAAGTGGCAGGGGCCGCCGTGGCCGGTCGCCGGGCCACGCACGGGCCACCCGGCCCGGCACCTCCGGGCCGGGCGGCACGGCGCCTGCCGGGCAAGCCCAGCAGCCTGGCCGCGGTGGCCCTGCGGACGGCGATGACGCTCTGCTCTCACCGCTGCCACCGCTGCCACCCCGCGTGCCACGGCGCAACCAGTGGGACGACGCCGGCCAGGACCGCGGGCCGAGCGACGACCAGGGAGAAGCTGACTGGTGAGGAGCGCGATAGCGAACCGGGTCATCTCGCTCGCGGTACTGCTCGTGGCCATCGCCGCGGCTGCGGGACTGGCCGTATGGAAGCACACCGTGACGGTCGCCGCGGCCGCGCCGCAGCCGCAGCCACACAGCGCACCGGTCAGACACCGTGCTGCGTGCCTGCCCGGCTCCGGGGCTGGCCGGAACGCCCGGCTCTCAGGTCGCGCTCATCGCGGGCCCGGCGACGACGGGAGCCGGCCGCGCCGTGGTGAGCAGGATCGGCGCCAGTCCCGGCGCCCCCCTGGCCAGCGTCACCCAGCCGGGGGCCCTCACCGTGACCGGTGTGCATGCCGTTCACCCGGCCACACACGGCAGGACGGCACCCGGCAAGACCGCGCACGGCAAGACGCCGTCCCCCGCGAGCACGCCGTCCCAGGCACCGGCCAGCCAGCCGGTAGCCACCGTTCCCGTGCCGGGCGGCGTGGTGATCCAGGCGAGCGGGGCGATGGCAAGGGGACTTGAGGCCGAGCAGGTCCTGCCCGGCGGAAAGGTCTCCGCGCACTGCGACGGCCCCGGCACCGACTTCTGGTTCGTCGGCCCGGGTGCCTTCTCCGTGGGGCACATCCAGCTTTTCGTCATGAACGTGGGCAGCCAGCCCGCGGACGTCGACGTTCAGGCCTACACCGATGCCGGGCCGCTGCAGGGCAGCGCCGACACGGGCGTGGCGGTGGCGCCGCACGCCATGGTCACCCAGTCCCTGGAGAAGATGCTGCACGGCACGCGGATGGTCGCCCTGAACGTCCGCACCAGCGTCGGGCAGGTCGTGGCGGCGGTTGAGGAGACCACCGGTGCCGCACACAGCGGGGCCTGGCTGCCCGTGACCGGGACCCCGGGGACCCGGATGGTCATCCCCGGTATGCCTCCCACCGCGGGCACCCGGCAGTTGTTCGTGACGGTGCCCGGTACCCAGGACGCGCACATCACCCTGAGCGCCGTCACCAGCAAGGGCTCCTACCACCCCACGGGAGGCGGCGGCCTGGACATCCCCGGCGGCTCGGTGGCCCAGCTCTCCCTGTCTTCGCTGTCGGCGATCTACGGCGCGATCGAGATCTCGTCCAATGTCCCGGTCACCGCAGCGCTGCTGGCGCCGGGCGGTCAGAAGGGGACTCCCGGCGCATTCACCGGCGCCACGCCCGCGCTGGCAGGAGCAGGGCGTGGTCGCATCGAACGTGAGCGGTGCGGGAGCCGTGTCGTCGCTGGTGCTGTCGGCGCCATGGCGCGCCGCCCGGGTGCGGGTCACGGAGGTGGGCACGGGCGGCCAGGGGCCGGCGGCACCGGGCAAGGTCGTCCTCGTCCAGGCCCACCACAGCCTGCTGCAGCAACTGGCCGCGCCCCCCGGGACGCGCCGCGGGTCGGCCTTCGCGGTGATCGTCACGCCGCTGCCGGGGTCGGGCCCGCTCTACGCCGGGCGCGTCGTCATGAGCAGCGGAAGGGGCGGGGCGCTGGAGTCGGTCCTGCCGGTGTCCAGCGCGCTGACCGTCGTGCCGCTCCCCCACGTGCAGGACGAACTCGTCACCCCCGGCGGGTAGGCCGCCGCCCGGCCCGCGCGCGGGCGGTCACTCGCCGCCCGCGTAGCCGGGATCCACGTCTGCGGGGTCGATACCCAGTATCCGCGCGAACTCCTCGACCACCGCGTCGAAGACCAGTTCGCCGAGTTCCTCTTCGCCGTCTGCCCGGGCCATCAGCGGCCGCCGGTACACCACGATGCGCGGCGGATGCTGCCCGGCCTCCTCGCCCGCCGCCGGCGCGCCGGGTGCGTCCGGCTCCGGGCCCTGGCCGCCCGGGGGTGCGCCCAGCTCCAGCCGGGACAGCGGCACCGGCCCGTGGGGCCCGGTGGCCGGGAGCTCGGCGGGCGGTATCTCCTCGACCGCGAACTCGACGCCGGACAGGTGCGCCTCCCACTGCGGCTCCAGCCGCGCCACGGCCTGCAGCACGAGGTCGTCGAACCGTTCCGCGCGGGTCCGGTACAGCGGCACGTCCGGCGGTACCAGCACCCCGCGCAGTCCACGCCCGTGCCGGTCCCGCCGCCTGATGCGGGCGGGGGGCTGCGGACGGCCCTCGTCGGCGGTTTGCACAGCTCCCGAGGGTATCCGGCCTGGGCGGTCGTGCGTATTGCGCCCTGCCAGTGAACTTTCGAATGCACCGCCGCTACCGGCGTCTTTCCACGGCAGCGCAAGACACGATCACACCGAGTGGCGGTGGTGGTGGCGTTAGCTGGCGCATATCGGTACGGTCTGCCCTTGTGAGTATGTGCGCGGTCCAGCCCTCAGCCGGAGCCGCGCTGCCGGGTTCCGCGAGTGAGGCTGGCTGATGGCGCGTCGGTGTTCCAGGCCGGGATGCAAGCAGGACGCGGTCTGCACGCTGACGTACGTCTACCGCGATTCCACCGCGGTGGTCGGCCCGCTGGCCGCCTACACCGAGCCGCACTGCTACGACCTGTGTGAAGCCCATGCGGGCAGGCTGACCGCCCCGCTCGGCTGGGACGTGGTCCGGCTTCCCGTGCACGCGGAGGAGCCGCGGCCGGCCCAGGCCGACGACTTGGAGGCGCTCGCCAACGCGGTCAGGGAAGCCGCGCCTGACGGTACGGCCACGGAGCCGGTGGGGCAGGGCGTCGAGGTGGGCCGCCGTGGCCACCTGCGCGTCCTCCGTTCGTCCCCGAACGAGCCGGGCAGGCGCTGAGCCGAACCGGGCCTGAGGGCAGGCCCGGCGGCGGGTAGGCTCGGTTCTCGTGCATCGCGGGTGCTGCCGTGGTGACGGCGCAACGACGTGCCCTCGGGCTGACACGGGAGGCAAGAGCCAGCGTGGGCCAGTATTCGAAGATCTTCAAGTCTTACGACATCAGGGGGATCGTCCCCGACGAACTGGACGAAACCGTCGCCGAGGCGATCGGCGCCGCCTTCGCCGGGCTGACCGGGGCGCCGTCCGTCGCGATCATGCACGACATGCGCACCTCCTCGCCGTTGCTGGCGGAGGCGTTCGGCCGCGGGGTGGCCAGCCAGGGGGCGGATGTGGTCGCGGGCGGGCTCGGCTCCACCGACATGCTCTACTACGCCAGCGGCAGCCTGGGCATCCCCGGAGCAATGATCACGGCGAGCCATAACCCGCCCAAGTACAACGGGATCAAACTGTGCCGCAGCGGGGCGAAACCGGTCGGGGAGGACACCGGGCTCGCCGAACTGCGGCAGGCGGCCGAGCGCGGTCTGCCCGCACAGCAGGGGCGCACCGGCACCATCACCGGCCGCGACCTGCTGCCGGGGTACGCGAGCTTTCTGAAGTCGCTGGTCGACGTGTCCGGCATCCGGCCGCTGAAGGTCGTGGCCGACGCGGGCAACGGCATGGCCGGCTACACCGTCCCCGAGGTCTTCGCCGGGCTGCCGGTCACGGTGGTGCCGCTGTACTTCGAACTCGACGGCACGTTCCCCAACCACGAGGCCAACCCGATCGACCCGGCGAACCTCGCCGACCTGCAGCGAGCGGTGCTTGACCACGGCGCGGACGTGGGCCTGGCCTTCGACGGCGACGCGGACCGCTGCTTCGTCGTGGACGAGCGGGCCCAGATCGTCTCACCGTCCGTCCTCACCGCGCTGATCGCGACCAGGGAACTGGCCCGCGAGCCCGGAGCGACGATCATCC
Organism: uncultured Actinomycetes bacterium; assembly: GCA_963707905.1. Taxonomy (GTDB): domain Bacteria; phylum Actinomycetota; class Actinomycetes; order Streptosporangiales; family Streptosporangiaceae; genus DASXKD01. The sequence continues at coordinate 20,160 of CAVPSA010000017.1, forward strand.
ACAACCTGATCACCTCCCGGGCGGTGCCGGAGATCATCTCCGAACATGGCGGCAAGCCGGTGCGCACCCGGGTGGGCCACTCGTTCATCAAGGCGCGGATGGCTGACACCGGCGCGGTGTTCGGCGGCGAGCACTCCGGGCACTTCTACTTCCGCGACTTCTGGTCCGCCGACTCGGGCATGCTCGCCGCCCTGCACCTGCTCGCCGCGCTGGGCGGGCAGGACGGGCCGCTGTCGCAGTTGCTGGCCAGCTACGGCCGTTATGTCGCGTCCGGCGAGATCAACAGCGAGGTCACCGACCAGCTGGCGGCGACCGAGGCGGTCCGGCGGGCCTTCGCCGGCCGCCCCGGCGTCAGCACCGACGACCTGGACGGGCTGACCGTGACCGGCCAGGACTGGTGGTTCAATGTCCGCCCGTCGAACACCGAGCCGCTGCTGCGGCTGAACGTGGAAGCATCGGACGAATCGACCCTCGCCGCGACGCGAGACGAGGTTCTGGGCATCGTGCGTGGCGGCTGACCGGCCCCGCGCATCCGGAGGAGACGCTGTGAAGATTGACGACTGGCTGCTTGAGATCCTGGCCTGCCCGGCCTGTCACGCCCCGCTCCGCGAGGACGACGCGGCCAGCGAACTGGTATGCACGAACCCCGAATGCGCGCTCGCCTACCCGGTGCGCGACGACATCCCCGTGCTGCTGGTGGACGAGGCACGCCGCCCGGGCCAGCCGGAGGCCGGGGGAGCCGGGAAGGATGCCGGGTGACCCTGGCGGCAGCCGAGCGCCTCGACGACGTGGCGCTTCTGGAGACGGCCGACCCGTCCAGCATGCTCAGGCAGGTCGCCTCGTCCGCGGCCCAGGTGCGCGAGGCGGCCCGTTCGGCGGCGGAAGCCAGCCTCGACGGGCTCACCGCGGGCGGCCGCCCGCGTGCCATCGTGGTCACCGGGATGGGCGGATCCGGGATCGCCGGGGACGTGCTCGCGGCCGTCGCCGGCCCAGGCTGCCCGGTGCAGGTGACCACCGTGCACGACTACCGGCTGCCCGGCTGGGTGGGTGCCGCCGACCTGGTGATCGCGGTCTCCTGCTCGGGGGCCACCGAGGAGACGCTGTCGGCCGCGGAGGAAGCCGTGCGCCGTGGCTGCCGGCTGCTTGGCGTGGGCAGCCAGGGCTCGCCGCTCGCCCAGCTGGCCGAGCAGGCCAGTGCTCCGTTCATCGAGGTAAAGCCGTTGGGCATGCCGCGGTCCATGCTGTGGGGCCTGTCGGTGCCACTGGTCGTGGCCGCGGCCCGGCTCGGCATACTGGACATGCCCGCGGAGGCCTACGAGTCGGCCGCCGCGGAACTGGAACGGGTGGCGCATCTGTGCAGGCCGGACAGCGAGGCCTTCGTCAACCCGGCGAAGACACTCGCGCTTGACCTGTCCGGCACGCTGCCCATGATCTGGGGCGCCTCCCCGCTGACCGGCGTGGCCGCCGCCCGGTTCGCCTGCCAGCTGCACGAGAACGGCAAGTACCCGGCGATCGCGGGCGTGCTGCCCGAGGCCAACCACAACCAGGTGGTCACCTTCGACGGGCCGTTCGCGGCCGGGTCCGAGGCAGCCGGGCCGGATCCGGCCGGGGCGCCGCCAGTGCCGCTGCGGCTGATCCTGCTGCGGGACACCCACGAGCATCCGCAGGTGGCCCGGCGGCGTGCGGAGTCCGCGCGGATCGCGGCCGAGCGCGGCATCGAGGTGACCGAGCTGGCCGCGTCCGGTGATCTCCCGCTGGACCGGCTCGCCAGCCTGGTCGCACTGATCGACTACGCCTCCGTCTATCTCGCGATCGCGAACGGCATCGATCCGGCGCCGATCGCGGCGATCCAGGAGCTGAAGGCCCGGATCGCGTAGGAGGGAACCAGACATTACCGCTGACTCCGGGCAGGGGCCGCCCGACAAGGCCGGGGGGCAGTCCACGGGGCCCGCGCGGCCCGGCCCGCCGGGCCAGCCCGGGCCACCGGACCCGGAGGCGCGAGAGCGGGCGGCACCTGCGCCGCCGGCGCCCGCCGGGGGCAGCCCGCCGCCGGGGGCCGCACATTCGGCCGGCCTGACCGCCGTCGTCGCGGCGCTCGCCGCCAACCTGGGGATCGCGGCCACGAAGTTCGTGGCGTTCTTCATCACCGGCTCGGCGTCGATGCTCGCCGAGGGCGTGCACTCGGTCGCCGACAGCGGGAACCAGCTCCTGCTGCTGCTCGGCCGGAACCGGGCCAGGCGCGACCGGACCGAGGAACACCCGTTCGGGTTCGGCAGGGAACGCTACTTCTACGCGTTCGTGGTGGCGGTCGTGCTGTTCACCGTGGGCGCCCTGTTCTCCATTTACGAGGGCATACACAAGATCACCCATCCCGAGCCGGTGCACTCCCCGGCCGTCGCGTTCGCCGTCCTGGCGATCGCCATCGTGCTGGAGAGCCTGTCGCTGCGCACGGCGGTGCGGGAGTCGAGGGAGCAGCGCAACGGGGGCAGCTGGCTCGCGTTCATCCGCCGTGCCAAGGCCCCCGAGCTGCCGGCGATCCTGCTGGAGGACATGGCCGCGCTGGCCGGGCTGTTGCTGGCCACGACGGGCGTGGCGCTCACGGTGATCACCGGCGACGGGGTCTGGGACGGGGCCGGGTCGCTGGCCATCGGCCTGCTGCTCGGCTGCGTCGCGGTCATCCTGGCCGTGGAGATGAAGAGCCTGCTGATCGGCGAGTCCGCGAGCGTCGAGGTCGAGCGTGCCATCGTCACGGCACTGCAGGCGGGGCCGGAGGTGGAGTGCGTCATCCACATGCGGACCACGCACCTGGGCCCGGAGACGCTGCTCGTGGCGGCGAAGATAGCGGTGCGGCCCAACGACCGGGCCGAGCAGGTCACGGCGGGGATCGACGCCGCCGAACGGAGGGTAAGGGCCGCCGTCCCCATCGCCAAGGTGATCTACCTGGAGCCCGACCTGTACCGCGAGTCCCGCGCGGACGCGACCGATCCGGCGATCCGCGCCGTCCGCCGCAGGCAGCGCCGGTGACCGTCCCGCCCGCCGGGCCCGGGGAAGGCCCGTTCCAGCCGGAGTACCCCGTCCGCACCGAGCGGCTGCTGCTGCGGCCCTATCAGCCAGGTGACGTCGATGCCAGGTGTGCGGCCGCCGCCTGGCACACTGGCGGTGTCCCGGCCTGGAAGGGAAGGCATGTTCGAGCCTGAGTACCCGATCCGCACCGAGCGGCTGCGGCTGCGGCCGTACGCCCATGGCGACGTCGATGCCTTGTACGCCTACCAGCGGCTGCCGGAGACGCACCGCTACCTGTACACCGAGCCGCGGACCCGGCCCGAGATCGAGGCCCTGGTGGCGGAGCGGGCAGGTTCGGCCGTGCTCATCAAGGTGGGCCAGCCGATCACCCTGGTCGCGGACCTGGCGCAGACGGGCGAGCTGGTGGGCGACTGCGTGCTGTTCTGGCGCAGCGAGGAGCACATGCAGGGCGAGGTGGGGTACGTCTTCAATCCCGCCTACGGCGGCCGCGGCCTGGCCACCGAGGCCGTCGGCGCGCTGCTGCGGCTGGGCTTCGAGGGCCTGGGCCTGCACCGGATCGCCGGGCATCTCGACGCGCGCAACACCGCGTCGGCGCGGGTCCTGGAGCGGGCCGGCCTGCGCCGCGAAGCACACCTGGTGGAGAACGAGTTCGTCAAGGGCGAGTGGACCGATGAGCTGATCTACGGGATCCTGCGCAGCGAATGGGCGGCCAGGCAGGCCTCCGGCTGAGCTCAGCCCCGCCGTGTGCGGGGGGTGCCGCCGGCCGGCAGGCGCAGCAGGCGCAGCGCCCGCTCCTGTTCGAAGTCCAGTGCCCGCGCAGGTGGCGGTGCGATTCTCCCGATACGGCGGCCCAGCTCGGCCACTTCCGCGCGGACACCCGGCTCCGTGAGGACCTTCAAGCCAAACGCCAGCGCAGCGGGACTGACGTCGTAACGCTGCTCGATCCGCAGGGCATGCGCGACCGCGGCCAGGTCGTCGTCCGCGAACCGGCGGTGGGCCCGGGCCAGGCCGCCAGGAGCCCGGCCGGGCCGGGGCCGCCTGAACCCGGCCCTCAGCCGGGGTGGCCCCAGCCGGGCCCCGGGCTGAGGCCGTCCCAGCCCGGCCCCGGGCCGGGGTGGCCTCGCGCACTGGCGGCAGCAGGCCGAGCATGTCCCGGTACCGGAGCATCCGGGGTGACGTACCGAGCCGCTGGGCCGCCTCCGTGATCCGCATGAAGCCAAATCTAACATTTTCGTGTCAAGAACTGCCGCTGCGGCGTGCGGTTCCGGCCGGTATCGCCTACCGTCGGACTGTCGCCACGGCGATCGCGCTGCCCAGCGGTTCGTGATCACGAACCGGGGAGCGCCGCCTGACAGCCCAAGACAGGACAGGAGCGGACATGCCCGCGGAAAACCTTCCGTTCAAGGTCGCCGATCTCTCGCTCGCGGAGTTCGGGCGCAAGGAGATCACCCTCGCCGAACATGAGATGCCCGGGCTGATGGCGGTGCGCGCCGAGTACGCCAGGACGCAGCCGCTGCGCGGCGCCCGCATCACCGGCTCGCTGCACATGACGGTGCAGACAGCGGTCCTGATCGAGACGCTTGTCGCGCTCGGCGCGGCGGTGCGGTGGGCAAGCTGCAACATCTTCTCCACCCAGGATCACGCGGCCGCCGCGGTGGCGGTCGGCCCGGACGGGACTCCCGGCAACCCGCGGGGCGTGCCGGTCTTCGCCTGGAAGGGCGAGACGCTGACCGAGTACTGGTGGTGCGCCGACCAGGCGCTCAGCTGGCCCGGCGAGGACGGGCCCAACATGCTGCTCGACGACGGCGGCGACGCGACCCTGCTGGTGCACCAGGGGGCCGAGTACGAAAATGCCGGGGCAGTGCCGATCGCTACCGATGAGGACCCCGAGGAACTCGCCGTCATCCTGGACCTGCTACGGGCCAGCGTGGCAGCTAGCCAGGAGCGGTTCACCAGGATGGCCGCCGGAATCATCGGCGTCACCGAGGAGACCACCACCGGGGTGCACCGCCTGTACGAGCGCGCTACCGACGGCACTCTGCTGTTCCCGGCCATCAACGTCAACGACTCGGTCACCAAGTCCAAGTTCGACAACAAGTACGGCTGCCGTCACTCGCTCATCGACGGCATCAAGCGGGCCACCGACGTGCTGATCGGCGGCAAGGTCACGGTGGTCTGCGGATACGGGGATGTGGGCAAGGGCTGCGCCGAGTCGCTGCGCGGCCAGGGGGCGCGGGTGATCGTCACCGAGATCGACCCGATCAACGCGCTGCAGGCGGCGATGGACGGCTACCAGGTCGCGACCCTGGAAGACGTGGTGGCCACGGCGGACATCTTCGTCAGCGCCACGGGAAACATGGACGTCATCACCGCCGAGCACATGAGCGGGATGAAGCACCAGGCGATCGTGGGGAACATCGGCCACTTCGACAACGAGATCGACATGGCGGGCCTGGCCCGGGTGCCCGGCATCCGCAGGGAAAACATCAAGCCCCAGGTCGACGAGTGGGTGTTCCCCGACGGGCACGGTGTGATCGTCCTGTCCGAGGGGCGCCTGCTCAACCTGGGGAACGCGACCGGCCACCCGAGTTTTGTCATGTCCAACTCCTTCACCAACCAGGTGATCGCGCAGGTGGAGCTGTTCACCCGGCCGCAGGACTACCGGGCCGGCGTGCATACCCTGCCCAAGTACCTGGATGAGAAGGTGGCCCGGCTGCACCTGGACGCCCTCGGCGTACGGCTCACCGAGCTGACCAAGGCGCAGGCCAGCTACCTCGGTGTCCCAGTGGAAGGGCCGTACAAGCCGGACCACTACCGCTACTGACCCGATGCCCGCTGCCGCTGACCACTGCCCGCCGTCCGACATCGCGGACGAGGGCCTGGCCGAGGCCGGGCGGGCCCGGATCGGCTGGGCGGAGCGGGGCATGCCCGTGCTGCGGCTGCTCACCGAGCGCTACGCCGGTGAGCAGCCGTTCGCCGGGCTGACCGTGGCAGCCTGCCTGCACGTGACGGCGGAGACGGCGGGCCTGGTCGGCGCCCTGCGGGCGGGCGGCGCGCGGGTCTTCCTCGCCGCCTCGAACCCGCTGTCCACCCAGGACGACGTGGCCGCCGCCCTGGCGGACGCGGGCACGTGCGTGTTCGCCCGGGCGGGCGTGGACGCGGTCACCTACGGCGAGCACATCCACCGGGCCCTCGACTCATGCCCTGACCTGGTGGTCGACGACGGCGGGGATCTGGTCGACACGCTGTCCGGGCAACGGCCTGAACTGGTCCCCGGCGTCCGCGGCGGGTGCGAATCCACCTCCACCGGAGTGCTGCGGCTGCGCCGGATGGCGGCCGCGGGCGCGCTGGCGTTCCCCATGGTGGCGACCGACTCGACCACCACCAAGCGGATGTTCGACAACACGGCGGGCACCGGGCAGTCGGTCATAGACGCGGTGCTGCGCGCCACCAACGTCCTGCTCGCGGGGCGGACGGTCGTGGTGGCCGGGTTCGGGCCGTGCGGGCAGGGCATCGCGGGCCGCGCCCGCGGCCTCGGGGCGCAGGTCATCGTCACCGAGGTGGACCCGGTGCGGGCGCTGGAAGCGGTGCTGTCCGGGCACCAGGTGCTGCCGATGCGCGAGGCCGCCGCGGCGGCCGACGTGATCATCACGGTGACCGGTTCGCGGGACGTGGTCGCGGCCGGGCACCTGGCGGTGCTGCGGGACGGCGCGATCCTGGCCAACGCGGGGCACTTCGACGCCGAGATCGACGTGCGCGCGCTGGCCGGGGCGGCGGTGAAGGTGACCCGCGACGTCCGGCCGCACGCCGACGAGTACACGCTGGACGGCGGCCGCCGGGTGGTGCTGCTCGCCGAGGGGCGGGTGGTCAACCTCGTCGCGGCCGAAGGGAACCCGCCCCAGGTCATGGACGTCTCCTTTGCCGGCCAGGCGCTCGTACTGCGCTGGCTGGCCCGCGACCATGCAGACCTGCCACCCGGCGTGCACGGCGTCCCGCCGGACATCGACGAGGAGATCGCCCGGCTCACCCTGGAATCCTCGGGAGCCAGGATCGACACGCTCACCGACGCGCAGCGCGACTACCTGAACTCCTGGCGCGCCGCACCCTGACGAGCTTCAACACCGGCTGCACCCGCCGTGAATGTGAGTCTGGTGTTCAAAGAGCAACACCAGACTCACATTCACGAGACCCGGGGCCGCCGGGTGCGCCCCGGGCTGCGTTACTGGGGGCGATCGGCGGCGGAGGGCGCGGTGCGGTCGGCCGCCGCATCGGCACGGGTCCGCGGTTGGTCGTCAATCCGCGGGAAGACGCGGACCCGGTTGCCCCGCAGCCTGAGGAAGATCAGCGTGACCCCGCCGCCCAGCAGGATCATCCAGAAGTTGACCAGCCGGTAGGCGAGCACCGCGGCCAGCGCACGGCCCGGTGCCATGCCCGTCGCCGCCAGCGCCGCCGTCAGGGTGGCCTCCACGATGAGGAACCCGCCCGGGGTCACCCCCGTGCTGCCCGCCACCGCACCGGCCCCGTAGGCCAGCAGCAGCCCGGCCCACGGCACCGGCTCGCCGGTGGCCTTGATCGCGCAGGCCAGGCAGGCGCAGTCGGCCAGCCAGTTCACCATCGCCAGGGCGAAGACCTCGCCGTACTGGTGCCAGCGGAGCCGGATGCCGGCCAGTTGCTCAAGGAACTCGTCCAAGGCGGCCGAGTCGAGCCCGGGCTTGCGTATGACTCGCCGCACCAGCCCGACGGCCCAGCCGATGACGCGGTTGGCGAGGACCCTGGCCCGGGGATAACGCAGCGCGAGGATCACCGTGATCCCGGGCAGCGCGAACACCGCAGCGCCCAGGAAGCCCACCGCGGTCGCCACCGGCGCACCGCCCGCGACCGCGCCGACCACCAAGACCAGCGCAAGCGCGGACGAGGACGCGATGGCCGAGACGCCCAGCGCCCACCCGGTGACCGCGGGATCAAGGCCACGGCGGCGGAATTGCTGGTAGGAGAAGACCACGGCCAGCTGAGCCCCGGCGAACGGTATCGACATCGACAGTGCGTTCCCCGCGTACGTGATCGCCATCACCGAGCTGAACCTGGCCTGATCGCCGTCGGCCCGCAGCAGCCGCCGGCGGCTCAGCCCGAATGCCACCAGCGAGATGAACTCACAGGCGATCGCCAGCAGGAACCAGCGCAGGTCCAGGCTGCCCAGTGCGGACACCGACTGCCCGAGCGCGTGCCGGTCCAGTACGACTATGGTGACGATCACCCCGGCGGCCAGCAGCACCAGCACGGTGCGGACCCACCGGTGCCGCCGCGCGCGGGTCTCCGGCGGGCCACTCCCGGGCCGGTCAGGCCCGGCCTGGCCCGGTCCGGCCCCGCTGTCCGGGGGTGTGGCTGCACTCATAGGCATTCTTGGCGATGTGCCCTGCCGGCCCGATGGTCAGGCCGGGGGAACGAACCCGCCCACGGCGGGCGGTTCGTTCCCGGGAGCGTCCCCTTTCCTTGCTGCGCCGGTCGGCTCTTGGATTGCTGCCCCCGCTGGCGGCCTCCATGCCGCCAGCGCTTCGGGCGGTACCGCGATCATCCGGGCCTGCTCCCGGTTGCGCCGTTCGGCGAGGACCGCGCTCAGGTAGGCGACCACCGGTGTGCCTGGCGGCGGCAGCGGGCTGACCTGGGCACGGGCCGTTTCGGCGATGCGCTCGCCCAGTTCGGCCTGTGCGGCCGGAGTCAGCTCAGGAAGGCGGGCCAGGTAGCGGCGGGCTGTCTCGGCCGTCTGATCGGTCAGCCCGGACATCTCGAGCCGGGCCGCCCAGGATGCCAGTTCCGGGCTCACCACGGGCAGCGCGGCCCCGCCCCGGCCAGCGGGCAGCCGCTGCTGTACCACGAAGGTGCCGGCGAACAGGTCGCCGAGCCGCTTGCCCCGTTCCGACAGCAGCGAGCAGATCAGCGCCGGGCAGCCGAGCAGGAGCCAGATCTCCACCACCTCGGCCAGCCCGCGCACCAGGGCCTGCCGGAACCGCTCCGGCCCGCCGTCGTCGCTGACCACGCGCAGGCCCAGCGCGAACTTGCCGGGAGAGCCGCCCCTGGTCAGCGTCTCCCAGAGCACCGGGTAGCCGACCACGACGAGGATGCTCACGGTGAGCGCGATGGCGCCCCCGGTGGCACCGTTCACCCGGTCCCCGGTGATCGCCAGCCCGACGATCACGAACAGAATGAACAGCAGGACTAGCTGGATGAGCAGGTCGAGCGCGAGCGCGAGCAGGCGGCTGGGGAAGCGCGCGCACGGCACCTCGAGGACAACGGCCTCGCCGGTGACGACCTCAGCCAATGCAGCCCCGCTCCCTCATGCCCGGGCCATGCTTCGATCAGGCCCGTACCAAGGCTAATGGGGCCAAGCCCCGGTGACGAAGGAACGGGGCCTGGGCCACCGGGATCCCGGGGGCCCCCGAGGGGCAGACGGTCCACCGGCGAATAACGAACACTAGCCTTGGCACTGTGGATCTCGCTGTCTACGCCGCCGCCCACGAGGCGGACTGGCGGCGGCTGGATGATCTCGTCAAGCGGCGCCGGCGGCTCTCCGGTGCGGAGATCGACGAGCTGGTAGCGCTGTACCAGCAGACCACCACGCACCTGTCCGCCGTGCAATCGGCGGGGCAGGATCCCATCCTGGTGGCCACGCTGTCCAGCCGCGTGGCCCGCGCCCGCGCCGCGGTGGTCGGCGCCAGCACGCCCGGATGGGGCATGGTGGCCAGGTTCGCGCTGGTCTCCTTTCCCGCCATGGCCTACCGGGCCCGCTGGTGGTGGCTGGGCACCGCGGCCGGCTCGCTCGCGCTGGCCTTCGTGATCGGCTGGTGGGTTGCCCGGTCAGCCCAGGTACAGGCCGCGCTGCTGCCGCCGGCCCAGGTCTCGCGGCTGGTCCACCACCAGTTCCAGCACTACTACTCCCAGTACGCGGCAACGTCGTTCGCGGCGCAGGTCTGGACGCACAACGTCTGGGTGGCGGCGGAGTCGCTGATCTTCGGGATCGTGCTGGGACTGCCCACCCTCTGGGTGCTGTTCGCGAACGCCTCGAACGTCGGGATCGTCGGCGGGCTGATGATCGCCCACGGCAAGGGAGTCCTCTTCTTCGCGCTGATCCTCCCGCACGGCATGCTGGAACTGTCCGCGGTGTTCCTGGCGGCAGCCACCGGCCTGCGACTGGGCTGGACCGTCATCGACCCCGGTCCCCGCCCGCGGTCCCGGGCGCTCGCCGAGGAGGGCCGCGCGTCCATCACGATCGCGCTCGGCGTCATCGTGGTGCTGCTCACCTCCGGCCTCATCGAGGCCTTCGTCACCCCATCGCCGCTGGCCACCTGGGCCCGCATCCTCATCGGGGCGGTCGCGGAGGCGGCGTTCCTCGGCTACGTGATCGTGGCCGGCCGCCGCGCGCAGGCGGCCGGGCTGACCCCGGACATGGCCGAGGCGCCCGACGTCGCCCCGGTGGCCGGCTGATCGGATCCGGCGGGCCTGCCAGCAGAAATCCGCTGGCTACTTGTAACCATATGAACACAATCCGCGATTTAGAAGCGTGAGGCGGCGGTGTATCTGACCCTGCGCTGACGTCTCTGTCGAGTGCGGCGCAAAGCTGCGCCGGTGGCTTGGGGAAGAGGAGACCGGATGGCGGCCGGGTTGGCGGTACCGCATGGCCAGACCAAGGATCCCGGCCTGGCCGGGCGGGACACCGAGGCCGCCGAGATCGGCGCCTTCCTCGCAGCGACCGCCGGTGCCCCGTCGGCGCTGGTGATCGTGGGCGATGTCGGGATCGGCAAGACGGCGGTGTGGAAGCACGCGGTGCAGGCCGCCTCGGGCACCTACCGGGTGCTGTCCTGCCGCCCGGCCCGCGCCGAGGCGCCCCTCGCCTTCGCGGCGCTGGATGACCTGTTCGGCGAGGTGCTGGAGGAGATACTTCCCGGGCTCCCCGCGCCGCGCCGGCGGGCGCTGGAGGCAGCGCTGCACGGCAGTCCCGCGGACCCATTCACGATCAGCCAGGACGAGACGTCCAGCCAGGCCCGAACCGGCGGCGAACCCGTAAGCCGGGGCCGGACGGGCGCTAGGGAGCCCGCGGGCCGGACCGGCAGCCGGGGCGGAGGCGGCGGCCGGGGTGGCCCACACGCCCGGGAAGACGGCCCGGGCGGGCCCGGCCGGCCGCGGCCGGAGCCGCGCGTGCTGGCGCGCGCGGTCCTGGACGGCCTGCGAATCCTGTCCAGGGACAGGCCCGTCTTACTGGCGGTGGACGACGTGCAATGGCTGGACCGGCCGTCGGCGCAGGCCCTGGAGTTCTGCATCCGCCGCCTGGACCAGGCGGCGGTCTCGATCCTGCTGACGCTCCGCGGCGAGGATCCGGTGTTCCCGCTCGGGCTGGAGCAGGCCCTTTCCCCGGCCTGCCTGGCGTGCGCGCAACTGGGCGGGCTGAGCCCGGGTGCCATCGGGACGATCCTGCGGGCCCGGCTCGGCGTCACCTTCCCGAGGTCCACCTTCAGGCGGCTCTACGAGGCCTGCGGCGGTAACCCGCTCTACGCCCTGGAGAGCGGGCGGGCACTGCTGGAACGGGGCCGGGCGTGCACCGCCGGCGAGCCCATACCCATCCCCGCCGGGATCAGCGACCTGGTCCGCCCCCGGCTGCGCGGCCTGTCCCCGGATGCGCTGCGGGTCGGCCGGCTGATCGCCGCCTCCGCCGACCCGCGCGAGCACGTGATCCGGGCGGCGCACGGCGACCAGGACTCCTGGGCGGCGATGGACGAGGTCATCGACGACGGCCTGATCAGGCGCGACAGTGACGGACTGCGGTTCACCCATCCGCTGCTTGGCCCCGTCCTGTACGCCGAGATGACGGCCGGCGAGCGCCGGGACGTGCACCGCCGGCTGGCGGACAGTGCCGGAGACGTCGAGGAACGGGCGTGGCATCTGGCGCTGGGCGCCGACGGCCCGTCCGGGGAGATCGCCGGCCTGCTCGACGCCGCGGCGCGGCACGCGGCCGCCAGGGGCGCGCCGGAGGCGGCGGCGGTGCTGGCGGAGCAGGCCATCCGGATGACGCCGTCCCGGCCGTCGGCTGAAGGACCTGCCCGGGTCCTGCGTGCCGCCGACTATCACTTCCGCGCCGGGGAGATCGGCCGCAGCCGGGAACTGGTCGAGTCGGCCCTCACCGGGTGCCCGGCCGGCCCCCGCCGGGCGGCGCTGCTGATCCGGCAGGCGACCATCAGCTACCACCAGTCCGGCTGGGCGCAGGCGGAGCACCTGTTCCACCAGGCGGCGCTGGAGGCGGCCGCCGATCCGGAACTTCGCGCGCATGCGGCGGGCGAACTCGCCCTGACCAGGCTGGCGGCAGGCGATCTGCGCGCCGCGTCCCGCTGGGCGGCCGAGGCACTCGGGTCGGCCGGGCAGGCCGGGCGGCCGCGGCTGCTGGCGCATTCCCTCGCCCGCCTGGCCGCCATGGAGTTCCTCCGGGGCGGCCAGGTGCGGTCGGATCTGCTGGACCGGGCTGCGCAGGCCGGCCCCGGCCCCGGCGACGAGCCGGTCGAGTACCTGGCCCTCTCGGACCCCTCGTTGCTCAGGGGAGCCATCCTCAAATGGTCCGACCGGCTGGACGAAGCGCGGCAGTGCTTCGCCGACTGTTACCGGCGCACCCTGGACCGCGGCGACGACGCGTCGCTCCCGCATCTGCTCGCCCACCTCAGCGAGCTCGAATGCTGGGCCGGGAACTGGGATGCCGCCGCCGAGTACGCACGGGAAGGCTGCGCGGTGGCCAGCGAGAGCCACCAGCAGGCCATGCTGCCCGCGCCGATGTGCTCGCTGGCGCTGGTCCGGGCGCACCAGGGCGAGGTGGACGAGGCCCGCGGCCTGGCCACCGAAGCGCTCGCGCTGGCGGAAAAGAGCGGCAACGCCCCGCTGACGTCCAGCGTGCTGGCCGTCCTCGGGTTCATTGCCGTGTCGCTCGACGACTACCCGGCGGCGCACGCGCACCTGGACCGGCTGGCACGCCTGGCCGCCGGCGCGGGCCTGGACCAGCCGAGCGTGGTCAAGTTCCTGCCGGACGAGATCGAGGCGCTGGCCGCCCTCGGGGAGACCGGCCTCGCCGAGGCGCACCTGCGGCGGCTGCACACCCGAGGAAAGGCGCTGCGCGGCCCGTGGGCGCTGGCAACGGCGGCCAGGTGCCGCGCTCACCTGGCCGGAATGGCCGGCGATCACGAGGGCGCCAGGGCGGCCTGCGCACAGGCCCTGGCCGAGCACGAGCGGCTGCCCATGCCGTTCGAGCTGGGCCGGACGCTGCTCACCAAGGGCATCACCGAGCGGCGGGCGCGGCGCAAGTCGGCGGCGGGAGAGTCGTTCGGCCAGGCGCTGGCCATCTTCGAGCGGCTGGGTGCCCCGCTCTGGGCGGCCAAGGCACGCCGGGAACTGTCGGCGACGGCGCCCCGGCCGCTTGCGAGCGGGCTCACCCAGACCCAGCAGCGGGTTGCCACGCTGATCGCGCAGGGCCAGACGAACCGGGAGATCGCCGCGGCGATGTTCATTACCGTGAACACGGTGCAAACGCATGTCCGGCATATCTTCCAAAAGCTCGGCGTGCGGTCACGAACGGAACTCACCGCGGTCCTTTTGGCCACCCCTGCACGCACCGGCGTATTTCAGGGCGCGCATAACCACGAGCGGGCTGCCGACTAACCCGCGCGCCGTCCCCAGGGCCTGATTCCGGGGTACTCACTTCACTGGTTCGGGGGATTCCACGGCCCTGGCCTGGACGTACCGTGAGCCTTGTCGGCTGGACCTATGCCGCGGGGTGCTGCCCCGCCAGTTCACATCCGACGTCGTAAAGGCATTGGGAAATGCCGTGCCTGCAGGCCGTCAGAAAGGAAATCCTCTATGGGAATCCGACCGATCAGGGCCAGTCGCCGATGGTTCACTTTAATAGCCGTGGCCGCGGTCCCGCTGCTGCTTTCCGGGCTGTATGCGGCGGTGCCCGGCAATGCGGCCAGCACCGTTCCGGCGGGCGTGCAGAGCGCCGCGGCCCGCACCGGCCATATCGCGGCCGGCGCCCTGGTCCACGCGGCGACGAGCAGCAAGCCGTTCGTGCCGACCGCGGCGGAGCGCGCCGCGCGGGCCCGCGACATGAAACTGCTGGCCTCGCTCAAGAAGGCGCCCCTCGGGCCGCACCCGAGCGCGGCCAGCGTGGCGCCGCTCAAGGGCCCGCAGACCAGCCCGATCCACAGCAACGGGCCGACCACGTTCACGATCTTCAAGGACGCCACGATCCCGTCGTCGTGCACAACTAGCTGCGCGCAGTCGCCGGTCAACGAGCCCGACACGGCCAACTCGGGCAAGTACATCGTGCAGACCAGCAACTGGGACATCGCCTACACCTCGAACGGCGGTGCGAGCACGCCCACGTGGAGCTACCAGAACCCGTACAGCCTGTCGAGCGGCTTCTGCTGCGACCAGACCGTCACCTACGTGCCCAGCCGGGACCGGTTCGTGTACGAAGGGCTCACGCTGGGCAGCGGCAGCACCGAGGGCGTCACCATCGCCACGACCAGGTCCACCGCGCCCACCTCGTGGTGCGTCTACCACTTCAGCGCGTCGGCATTCGGCGGCACCGCCGGCGACCTGCTCGACTACCCGAAGATCGCGTACTCGAACAACAACATCTACCTCACCTGGAACCATTACAACTCGTCAGGAGCCTGGGTGGACACCGGGCTGGCCCGGCTGCCGATCGATCCGATGGCCGCCTGCGCCGGATTCAGTTACAACTACCTGACCAGGAACGACAACTTCACGTTCGGGCTGACCTACGGGACCAGTTCGCTGGACACCTTCTACTGGGTGTCCAACTGGTACACGACCGCCAGCGGCAGCGGCACCGAGGAGCGGATCTACTACTGGCCGGAGAACGGCACCACGTACTTCTACGCGGACCGGTCGGTGACCTCCTACAACTTCTCCGGCGGCAGTTGCGCGAGCCAGGACGGCAAGATCACCAACTGGTGCACCCGGCTCGACCCGAGATGGGAAACGGCCTGGATATCCCGGGCCGAGTACAACGCGGAGGCCAACTCGGCGTTCGGCGGGGACACGATCCTCGGCGTGGCCATCACCGCGGGCCCGGGCGGAGGCGACCCCTTCCCCTACGTCATCTACGAGTACTTCAAGCTCAACGCGCTGAGCTTCATCCAGACCAGCGACACGTTCAACGACGGGTTCGCGTTCGCCTACGCGGGCTGCGCACCTGACGCGCACGGCTACGTGGGCTGCACCATGTCGTGGGGCGGCGGCACGGGCACCGGTTCGAGCGCCGTCGACTACTACCCGGGCGGGCTGATCCTGCTGCAGGACAACGTCAACCCGACCCAGCCGTGGGCGTACGACTTCAACCTCTTCGGCAGCGGCAACGCCAGCGAATGGGGCGACTACATGGTCACCCAGCCGTTCGAGCCCGATGTGGGGCCGTTCCTCACCACCGAATGGGCGGTCAACGGCAGCGGGGTCGTCGTCCCCCACGTGGTGATCTGGGGACGGGGCAACGAGTACGGCTACGCCCGCTTCAAGACGTCGTAGCCGTCACGGGTGCGGCCGAGGCCGGGCGCAAGCCCGGCATGCACCCAGGTGCGGCACCGGCAGGCCACGGTGCCGCACCGCACCGAACGCCCCATCGCGCTGCGAGGCGGCGGGGAGGGCCCGGACGGCCGGACGGCCGCCCGGGCCCTCTTGGCCGTCCGCCCCGTTCCGCCCACCGCACCATCTGCCTGACGCCGCGCCAGCCAGGCCAGCAGACCCTGGCGCGGCGCGCGGTCAGAGCCGCCCGGCGGCCTTGAGCCCCAGGTAGGCGTCGGCGAGTGCGGCGGGCAGCCGCTCCGGCGGCGCGTCCACCACGTGCGCGCCCCGCCGCTGCAAGAGCACGGAGACCTGCCTGCGCGCGGCCAGTGCCTGCTGTGCCGCGGCCGCGCCGTACACC
Organism: uncultured Actinomycetes bacterium; assembly: GCA_963707905.1. GTDB lineage: Bacteria > Actinomycetota > Actinomycetes > Streptosporangiales > Streptosporangiaceae > DASXKD01. The sequence continues at coordinate 36,157 of CAVPSA010000017.1, forward strand.
GCGGCCGCATCGCTCCGGTCCGCGGACATCGCTTCGAGCGCGGGATCCGCCACCGCGGCAACAACCACCTCGTGCCTGGCCGCCAGCAACGGCAGCCGGGGCAGCAGCCCTTCCGTCACCGCGGCCGGGTTCAGGTCGGTGAGCAGCACGATCAGGCACCGGTGCCGCGCGGTGGTGAGCGCGGCGCTGCCCAGTGCCGCGGCGTCGGTCTCCACCAGCTCGGCCTGCAGGCCCGCCATCGCCTGGGCCACCGCGGCCAGCACCGCCGAGCGGGGCGCACCCACGACCCGGGCCCGGACCCGCCGGTCGAAGGCCATCATGTCCACCCGGTCGCCCGCCCGGGAGGCGAGCGCGGTCAGCAGCAGTGCGGCATCCATGGCGGCGTCCAGGCGGGGGACCCCGCCGACCCGGCCCGCGGCGGTGCGCCCGGTGTCCAGCATGATCAGGAGCTGCCGGTCACGCTCCGGGCGCCAGGTGCGCACCATGACGTCCCGGCGCCGTGCGGTGGCCCGCCAGTCGATGGACCGCACGTCGTCGCCGATCACGTACTCGCGCAGCGAGTCGAACTCGCTGCCCTGGCCGCGCAGCAAGGCACGGTGCTGGCCGTCGAGCTGGCGCAGCCTGGACAGCTTCTCCGGCAGGTGCCTGCGGCTGTGGAACGGGGGCAGCACCCGGACCGTCCACGGTGCCGGCCGCCTGCGCTGGCGCGCCGCGAGCCCGAGCGGCCCGAGCGAGCGGATCGTGACCGCTGCCGCGACCTTGTCCCCGCGGCGGTCGGGGTGCAGCTGCGTGGTCAGCGTTGCCGTGCCACCCGCAGCCACGGTGAGCCGGGTGTGCGGGGGAGTGGCGCCCGCGCTCGGCTGCCAGGCGTCCCTGACCACGGCCCGCAGGGCGCGCCGCGCCGGGTTGGCGATCTCGAGCACGACCGATGCGCGCTCGCCCAGCAGCACCCGGGTGTCCCCGGAGCGGGCCAGCCGGACCGTGCGCACCGGTGCCGCGAATGCCACGTCGGCGGCGATCGCCGCCACCAGGGCCAGGTTCACGAAGATGATCATGGCGGGATTCCGGACCGCCAGGACCAGCAGCGCGCCGGCCGCCGCGGCAAGCGCGGCGCGCCCGGTCAGCGCCATCGCGTGTCCCGGGTCACCGGGGGACCGGGACCGAGCCGAGCACCGCGTCGATCACGCCGTCGGCCGTGGCGCCTTCCAGTTCGGCCTCGGGCCGCAGCTGGATCCGGTGCCGCAGCGTCGGCCGGGCCAGGGCCTTCACATCGTCAGGGATCACGAAGTCCCGGCCCGCGAGCCACGCCCAGGCCCGCGCGGTGGCCTGCAGCGCGGTCGCGCCCCGGGGCGAGACACCGAGCCGCAGCGAGGGAGACTGCCGGGTGGCCCGGCACAGGTCCACGATGTACCCGGTCACCTCGGGCGCCACCTGGACGCCGCGCACCGCGGCGCGGGCCGCGGCCAGGTCGGCCGCACCCGCCACCGGCTGGATCCCGGCGGCGGCGAGGTTACCGGGATCGAAACCGGCCGCATGCCGCGCCAGGATGCTGATCTCGTCGTCCCGCCCGGGCACCGGCACGGTCAGCTTCACCAGGAACCTGTCGAGCTGGGCCTCTGGCAGCGGATAGGTGCCCTCGTACTCGATCGGGTTCTGGGTCGCGGCGACCAGGAACGGCTCGGGCAGCGGCCGCGGGGTTCCCTCCACCGAGACCTGCCGCTCCTCCATCGCCTCCAGCAGCGCCGCCTGCGTCTTCGGCGGTGTCCTGTTGATCTCGTCCGCCAGCAGCAGGTTCGTGAAGACCGGGCCCTCGCGGAACTGGAACAGTGCGGTCTTCGCGTCGTAGATCAGCGAGCCGGTCAGGTCACCGGGCATCAGGTCGGCGGTGAACTGCACCCGGGTGCTGCGCAGCGACAGGGTGCCCGCCAGGGCGCGCACCAGCAGGGTCTTCGCCACCCCGGGCACGCCTTCGAGCAGGGCGTGGCCGCGGCTCAACAGGCAGATCACCAGGCCGGTCACGACGGAGTCCTGGCCGACCACGGCCTTGGCCACGCCCGCGCGGACCGCCTCAAGCGCGGCGCGCGGATCTGCCGCCACCGCGCCTCCCGGCCCCGGCAGGCCTGCCGCCCCCGGCGCGCCTGCCGCCCCCGCCAGGCCCGCTCCCGCACCCGGCCCGGCCCCGGAACCCACCGGCGGTACGGGCGTGCGGTCCCCCGGGTCTTCGTCCAGGCCGGCCAGTGGCGGGTTTTCCGCTGTCACAGGGTCAGCACCTGTCCCTCCAGAGCGTCCAGGTCGGCAGCCAGCTTCACGAGCGCCGCATCGTCACCCGGGACCGGCCCGAACAGGATGGCCCGGATCTCGCCGGAGTCGCGCCCGGTCCGGCTGGCCAGTTCCTGGCAGGCGGCGCCGTCCGTCACGTCGCGCGGGAGCCCGAGCCGGATCACGATCCGTCCATGCGCCGCGTCCCGCAGTGCGGCGGCCGCCCGGTCACGCGCCCGCCGGGACCGGTACAGCCTGCCATGGCCCTCCACAGTCTCGCAGGCCCGGACCACCACCGGCAGCGGCTCGGTCACCAGCGGGCCGAGACGGCGCATCCGCCACAGCGCCAGCAGCACCACGACGATGCCCAGCTGGATCACCACGGCCCACACCTGGCCGGGAACAAGGCTGGTCAGCGAGTGCTGCCCGGGGTGCGCCAGGGCCGGGGCGGGCAATGGGCCAGGCACGAGCCACACGATCCGCGGGCTGGCGGCCAGCAGGTTCAGCGCGAGTGCCGCGTTGCCGCTGGCACCCAGGTTCGCGTTGGCCAGCGGGGCACCAGTGCCCAGCACGGTGACGATGTGCCCCGGGGCTGCGTAGCGCACCAGAAAAGCCGCAGTGCCGGAGGCCGGATAGCAGCGCCAGGCTCCGGGAGCGGCGGACCGCAGTGGCTGCCCGCCCAGGTACGCGGGGCCGGCCGCGACCGCGCCGGGCAGGCCGCAGCGCGGCGGCAGGTCGCCGGCCGGGCTGGCCGGCCCGGCCGGCGTCACCTCAGGAGCGAGCATGGCGAGGGCGGCGCGGTCCGGTGCCACCAGCACCAGCCCGGCCGGGACGCGGGCGAGCTTGGCCAGTTCCCCGCGGGACAGCTCCTGCGGGGAGGTGACGACCAGGGTGGCGCCGGGGGCCTGGCCCAGCGCGGCCGCGGCGGCCGCCGACCCGGCCCGCAGCACGGTCTGGCCGCGGTGCTCCAGCAGTGCCACCAGCGCGTGCGCGCCGTCCGGGCCGGTGTCGTTAGGGTCCAGCGGCCCGGCCACCGGCGGCCGCACCTGGAGCAGGGCGACGATCAGCCCGCCGAGCAGAACAAGCAGCATCACCGCGACCGGGGCGCGCCACTGGCGCCAGCCGGTCAGGACCGGCCGGCCCCCCGGGACCCCGCTTCCCGGGGGCGCGCCTCCCGGGGCCCCGCCTCCCGGGACCGGGCCTCCCGGGACCGGGCCGAACGGCCGGGCCCCGGGTGCGCGCTGCGCGGTGCTGGTCATGGCGTCCCCACGGCGGCCGCGCTGCGCCGCCCGGCGCTCGCCGCGATGCGGGCGTCCAGTTCGGCGACCTGGTCGTAACCCGGCCTGGTGCCGGCCCGCCGCCCGTACCTGACCTCGTCGAACAGCCGGGCCGCGCCGAGCAGGCCGGCCGCGTGCGAAGGCAGGGCGCGGCCGGCCTCGGCGGCGAACTCATCGGCGGTACGCCCGATACGCGGCGCCAGGACACCGCGCTCGTCGAGTTCCGCGGCGATGGCCCGGACCCGCTCGCAGATCGCCCCCGCGTAGTCGCCAGCCACGGCCAGCCGGGCGGCCGCGTCGCGGTGCTCGCGCGCGGTGCGGGCCAGGGATGTGGCACCTGGCCCGGCGCGGCGGCGGCGCGCCCTGGCGACCGGGCCGGTCCGGTCCAGAACCACCCCGGCCAGCAGCACCACAAGCGCGATCAGGACGACGAATCCCCACCAGCCGCCCGGCAGCCGCTGGGTGGCGTGGAACAGCCTGCCCAGCCACTCCAGGGCGAAGTGCACGGCGCGCTGCGCCAGGGACGGCTGCGGGTGGTAGATCGCCTTGGACAGCTCGGCCCGGGCGAGGTGCTGACCGGCCCGCCTGCCGACCACCGGGATGCCACCGGCGGGCGCCGTGAGCAGGGATGCCGCGCGGAGAGTGGGGAAGCTGGCGGCGCCGGTCACCACGCCGGCGGGCCACCGGCGGGCGGGGCGCCCGGGCCCGGCGGCACTCCCTGGCCGGTGCCCGCGTCCGGTCCCGGCCAGGAGCCCGGGCCTGGCTGCGCCCCGGCAGCCGAGGCCGCGCCGGGCCGCCACAGGGAGGCGAACTCGTCCCCGGTCGGCGTGCCGCCGCCGCTCGCCGCGGTCTGCAGGACCAGGTCAAGGCCCTCCCGGCGCATCCGCAGGTCGACGTAGAGCAGGACCGCCACCCCGGCGGAGATCGGGCGCGCCACGGCACCGGCCACCACGCCGCCCACGGCGCTGATCAGAATGCCCGCCACGTTCCCGCCGGTGCTGGGCAGCAGCGAGTTTCCGCCGCCGGCCATCGCCGCGAACAGGCTGAACGGGATCTGCAGCACCCCTGCCGTCACCACCACGATCAGGCCCGCCAGCAACGTGATGCCGAGCACCCGCCAGAAGCTGCCCCGGACCAGCCGCCAGGACCGCCCGAGCGCCCGGACCGGGCCCTCCCGCTCCAGCACGACTGCCTGCGCCGCCATCCGGAACATGATCGTGAACCAGATCGTCAGGATGATCGCGGCGATCGCGCCAAGCGCGGCCAGCCCGCCAATCAGCGCCCCCGGTGCGTGCAGCACCGCGAGGATGACCAGCACGATCGCGTAGGCCGCCCACAGCCCGATCAGGATCAGCGGGATGAGCAGCGTGGCGCCGATCAGCGCGGCCATCCGCGGCCGTGCGATCTGCCACGCCTCACCTGCGGTGATCTTGTGCCCGAGCACGCTCCGCCCGATGACCACGGTGAGCAGGCCGGTCAGCACCGTGTCCACGATGAACGCGAGCACGATGGACACCGCGGCGGTCGGCGCGAGCACCTCGCCCATCCGGGTCAGCAGGCGGGTGGCCTGCGCGGTGGTGAGCTGCTGGCCCGGCGTGGGCAGGTTCACCGTGCCGATGTAGTGGACCAGGATCAGCGAGAGCGTGGTGGTGATCACCGCGGACGCGGTCAGCAGCAGCGCGGCGATGCCGAGCGTGGCCCGGGGGTTGCGCCTGATGGACGTGAACGCCCCGTCCAGGAGCTCGCCGACGCCCAGCGGGCGCAGCGGGATGACGCCCGGTTTCGGCGCCTGGGGCTGCTGGCTCTGCCAGCGGGGATAGGACGGCGGCGCGGCCGGGGGAGCGTACCCGCCGGGCTGCCCCTGCCCAGGCTGCCCCGGCCCGGGCTGGCCGTACCCGGGCTGGCCGTAGCTCCCCGCCGACCGTGCCTGGCCGGGATCGAACGGTGGCGGCTGGCCGTACCCTCCGGGCTCGCCGGCAGGCGGGAACCAGGGCTGGGGCTGGGCCGGCCCTTCCTGGCCCTCCCCGGCGCCGTTGCCCCCCGGGGGCAGGTTGTCAGTCATGTTTCTCCTTACCGGCACAGCGCACGAGTACCAGCCCTGACCCCGCCACCCCGCCCAAGCCGGGCCCGGCCCCGCGCTGGCGCCCATACTCGCACGAAGCGGCCGGCCGGGAAACGGCGCTCAGCCATTCCGGATCTCCCTCCTTTTCTGCCCCGCCCAGGTGACGGCATTCGACCAGGTGGCTGCGATGACGCACACTCGGGCTGTGGACACCCGTGCGCTGCGCTGGCTGGACCCGCCGGCCGGGCCGGCGGTCGTGCTGCTTGACCAGACCAGGCTGCCGGCTGAGGAGGCCTATCTCACCTGTCGCGACATCCCAGCCTTGGATCATGCAATACGCACGCTCGTGGTCCGTGGGGCCCCACTGCTGGGCCTGGCCGGGGCGTATGGCGTCGCACTGGCCGCCTACCGCGGCGACGACGTGGCAGCCGCGGCTGACGTGCTGGCCCGGTCCCGGCCGACCGCGGTCAACCTGAGCTGGGGCGCCGCCCGTGCCCTGGACGCCTACCAGGCAGCCCGCCGCGCGGCCGGGGACACCGGCGCCGTGGCGGCGCGGCGGCTGGCGGCGGACGCGGCCTTGGCGCAGGCGCGGGCGATCGAGGCCGCCGACGCCGCGGCCAGCGCGGCCATCGCCAGGCACGGGCTGAGCCTCGTCGGGGAACGGGCCCGCATCCTGACCCACTGCAACACCGGGGCCCTGGTCTCGGCGGGCGAGGGTACCGCCTTCGCGATCATCCTTGCGGCGCACCGGGCGGGGCGCGTCGCCCAGTTGTGGGTGGATGAGACCCGCCCGCTGCTCCAGGGCGCCCGGCTGACCGCGTACGAGGCGGGGCGGGCCGGCATACCGCACGCGGTGCTCGCCGACTCCGCGGCGGCCTCGCTCATGGCCGCTGGGGAGGTCGACCTGGTCATCACCGGGGCGGACCGGATCGCGGCAGACGGGAGCGTCGCCAACAAGGTGGGCACCTACGGGCTCGCCGTGCTCGCGCACCACCATGGCGTGCCGTTCGTGGTCGCCGCGCCGGTGTCCACGATCGACTTCGCGGCCGCGGGAGCGGCCGACATCAAGGTCGAACTGCGGCCAGGTGAGGAGGTCACCACGTTCGCCGGGACCGCGGTCGCCCCGCCGGGGAGCACGGCCCACAACCCCGCCTTCGACGTCACCGACGCGGCGCTGGTGACCGCCCTGGTGACCGAGCACGGGGTCGCCCGGCCCGTCAACGCAGGTACGCTGCAAGGCGTAGGCACCGGCCGGGGATCGCGAGAGGGTGCCCCAACCGATGTTTCCATGGAACTATGAGGTCCATGAAAGGACGCGTGCTGGTCGTCGATGACGACGCCGCCCTCTCCGAGATGATCGGCATCATGCTCCGGGGGGAAGGGTTCGACCCGATGTTCGTCGCCGACGGCGATCATGCCGTGCAGGCGTTCCGGGACACCCGGCCCGATCTGGTGCTGCTCGACCTGATGCTGCCCGGCCTCGACGGCATCGACGTGTGCCGTCAGATCCGCACCGAATCCGGTGTGCCGATCGTCATGCTGACGGCCAAGAGCGACACGGTCGACGTCGTGCTCGGGCTGGAGTCCGGTGCCGACGACTACATCGTGAAGCCGTTCAAGTCGAAGGAACTGATCGCGCGCGTCCGGGCACGGCTGCGCCGGACCGAGGACCCGGTACCTGAGATACTCCAGATCGGCGACGTGACCATCGACGTGGCCGGGCACTCGGTGAAGCGCGACGGGCAGCCGATCAACCTCACCCCGCTGGAGTTCGACCTGCTGGTGGCGCTGGCCCGCAAGCCGCGCCAGGTGTTCACCAGGGAGGTCCTGCTTGAGCAGGTCTGGGGTTACCGGCACGCCGCGGACACGCGACTGGTCAACGTGCACGTGCAGCGGCTGCGCGCCAAGATCGAGAAGGATCCGGAGCGCCCGGAGATCGTGGTGACGGTCCGCGGCGTGGGCTACAAGGCAGGGCCGGCCTGACGGACACCCAGACGGGCAGCGCAGCGCCGGTGACCGCGGAACGCACGGGGTCGGCGGCCTGGCCGGGCCCGGCTGTGCGCGTCGCGCACCGGTTCGCGCCCGCACTGGGCGCGACGTTCCGGGTGGCCCGGAGGCAGGGTGGCTCGGTGGCCGGCCTGCTGGCCCGCCGCTGGCACCGTTCGCTGCAGTTGCGCGTGATCAGCACCACCCTGGTCGTCTCGGTGGTGGTCGTGGCGGTACTCGGCATCTTCCTGGTGCAGCAGATCGGCAGCGGGCTGTTCAGCAACGCGCGCAAGGCGGCCATCGTCCAGACCTCCGAGGGGCTGACGTTCGCCCAGAGCGACCCGGACGTCCAGAGCCCGGGCGGTAGCAGCCCGTCTGCGTTGATCCGGCTGGTCACCGCACTCCAGTCCGGTAGCGGGCTCGGCAACATCTACGACGTCGCGGTGCTGCAGCGGGGCACCGAGTCCGGCCTGGCGGGCGTCACCGGCAACGAGGCCCTTGCGCCGAGCATCCCCCCGGTGCTGCAGGAGGAGATCACCGACGAACAGCTGGCGGGCCGCTCGGCCACCCTCTACACCGCGCCGACCACGCTGATGAGCACGAGCGGCAGGCGGCTGGGGCCGGCGCTCGCGGTGGGCGTGCCGATCTCCCGGGACGCTCAGCTGTACTACCTGTTCCCGCTGTCACAGCAGGTGCAGGTGCTGCGGCTGGTGCAGAACACCCTGATCATCGCCGGTGTCGGCCTCGTGTTGCTGCTGGCGGTGATCGTGTCACTGGTGACCCGCTGGGTGGTGGTCCCGATCCGCCAGGGGGCGCGGGCGGCGAGCCGGGTCTCGGCCGGGAATCTCGACGAGCGGATGGCCGCCCGCGGCACCGACGACCTGGCCGCGCTGGCTAACTCGTTCAACGAGATGGCCGCCAGCCTGCAGGAGAAACTGCGGGAGCTGGAGGAGCTGTCCAGCGTCCAGCGGCAGTTCGTGTCGGACGTGTCACATGAGCTGCGCACCCCGCTGACCACCATCAGGATCGCGGCGGACGTCCTGTTCGGGGCCAAGGACACCCTGGAGCCCGCCCCCAGGAGATCCGCGGAATTGCTGCAGAGCCAGATCGACCGGTTCGAGGCGCTGCTGTCGGACCTGCTGGAGATCAGCCGGCATGACGCGAACGTGGCCACCCTGGACGCGGAGTCCGCCGACGTGTGCGACCTGGTCCTGCGTGCGGCGGCGGACGCGGAGCAGCTCGCCGCCCGGCGGGGCACCAGGATCGAGTTCCGGCTGCCGCCGCAGCAGTGCATCGCCGAGGTGGACCGGCGCCGGGTGGAGCGGGTGCTGCGCAACCTCCTCGACAACGCGGTCGAGCATGGCGAGGGCCGTGACGTGGTGGTCACCGTGGCGGCCGACCGGGACGCCGTGGCGGTCGCGGTCCGCGACCACGGGGTGGGCCTCGGCCCAGGCGAGCATCAGTTCGTCTTCGACCGCTTCTGGCGTGCCGACCCGGCCCGTGCCAGGACCACCGGCGGTACCGGGCTCGGCCTGGCCATCGCCCTGGAGGACACCCGGCTGCACTCCGGGTGGCTGCAGGCCTGGGGGGAGCCGGGGCGCGGCTCGGTCTTCCGGCTCACGCTGCCGCGCGCCGTCGGCGGCCAGCTCGCCGGGTCGCCGCTGCCGCTGTGCCCCGACGAGGCCGAGGTGCCCGCGCCCGGTGCGGTCGTCGGCGTGGACTCGGTGACCTACTCCGCCGACGGTGTCGGCGAGCCCGCGGGGATTGAGCAGGGGAGCACCGATGCCTGACCCGCGCACCGCCCGTTCCCGCCGCCCCGGCCGCCTGACCGTCGTGGTCACGGCGCTGGTGGCGGCCGCCATGCTGGCGAGCGGGTGTTCGGTCATCCCGGCGGGCAACGGCCCGCAGCCCGCCTCCGTCCCGGGGCCGCCCGCCGGCGGGGGCCCGTGCTGCGGGCTGCTGGTGCGGCCCCCGCAGGTGCGCTGGAATGGCTCGGAAGTGGTCAGTAACTTCCTGCTCGCCAGCGCCATCGTGGCGCACAACTACCGGGTGGCCAGGGAATACCTGACGGGGGCCGCCATCCACAGCTGGCATCCGGGTGCGGGGGTCACCATCCTGGCCGCGGAACCGTCGTTGTCCGATCAGGGCGGGCGGGGCATCGCCGGGCCAGGGGGTAAGCAGATCGTCCTGGTGGCCGGCCAGGAACTGGCCAGGCTGAGCAGCACCGGGCAGTACATCCCGGCCCCGGGCGGGGCGCAGGCGCCGACAGAGGAATTCACCCTCAGGAGCGTCGGCGGCATCCTCAAGATCGACGGGCTGCCCTCGCGGGAGCTGCTGCTGACCAACGACCTGTTCCGCCTGGTCTATGCGCCCAGAGACCTCTACTACCTGGGTGGCCGGAATGGGCAGTTGCTGCCCTACCCGGTGTACGTGCCTATTCAGGGCACTGGCCCGGCAGCGACGCTGGTCCGCGATCTCATCAACGGCCCCAGCGGCTGGCTGCAAGGCGCGGCGCGGACGGCCTTTCCCCCGGAGTCGCACCTGGCCGGACCGATCCAGGTGTTCCCCGGTCCCTCCGCCGGGCGGACCGCGCTGGTGAGTATCGACGTGCCGCCGCACTCCGTGGACCTGAACGAGCGGGCCATCGCGCTCCAGGTGGTGGCCACGCTGACCAGCTCGGCCTACGGCGCGCCGCTGTTCCGGGGCGTCAAGATCGAGATCAACGGGCGCCTATGGCCGCCGCAGCACCCGGGACAGGCGCTGGGCCAGAGCTTCTACCAGCGGTACATTCCGCACGCGCCGGCCGGCGCGAAGGCCTACTACCTGACCCAGGACGGCGGCCTGCGCACTCTGACGGCCGGCTCTGTGCGCGGCACGGCGGTGCTGCGGGCCAGCGGCACGGACCAGGTGGCGCTGAGCCGGATAGCCATCTCACCCAGGGGCAACGAGCTGGCCGGTCTCGGCGGACCGGCGAACATGCTGTACACCGGCAGCCTGGCCACCTCCAGGGACGGCAAGGGGCAGACGCTCGGGCAACTCCACGCTCAGCCCACCGGGATCTCGTTCACCTCGCTGAGCTGGGATGATCTCGGCGATCTCTGGGTTACCGGCCGGATGCACCGCAAGCAGGGCGTCTGGGTGCTCCCCGGCGGGCAGGCCCCGGCCGTTCCGGTGCCGCCCCCGCCCGGGGCTGACCAGGTCACCGCCTTGCGGGTCGCCCCCGACGGCAACCGCGTCGCGATGATCGTCCGCGCGGGCAAGAGCGTCCAGCTGGAACTCGCCGCGATCCGGCACGACAGCAACGCTTTCCAGCTGACCTCCACGACCCAGCTCGGGCCCAGCCTGCCGCCGCTGACGTCCCTCACCTGGTTCGGCGAGGACCATCTGCTGGTGGTCACCGGGTCCGGATCGAGCAGCCAGTTGTGGGAGGTGCCGGTGAACGGGAACAATCCCACATCGCTGATCAGTTCGCCGGGCATCCTCACGGTCACCGCCGCGGGCCCCGGTAACCCGATGTACCTGGCCCTGGCCGGAAACCGGCTGGAGGAGGCGGCCGGGCCTTATCAGCTCCTAGGGGGCATAACGGCTGGCCAGGCCATCATCTATCCCGGATAACCGGCTCCAGCGTCCTGACATACAGGCTTCGTCAAGCTACGTTCGAGGTATGGCACCCGTCCGGGTCCGTGGTTGCGCCAGGCTGGGTCACCCGCGAGGAGCAGGTGGTCCGTCCCGGCAAGCCGATGCCAGCCGCAGGCGAAACGGCCCACGTAAGGCGACTTCTCGTCGACCGATCACGGTGCGGCTTAGGAATAAGTCCTGCCCCGCCGGGAGATCAGATATCCCCCGGGCCGGGAGAAGGGCAGTAGTGGCGACAGGCCGCGAACCCCTCGGCAGGCGGATGTGGGGTCGAAGACCAGGTCGGCCGGGCGGGTGCCCAGACCTGGGACCTTACTCGGGATGAAGGGGGTTTCCGGTATGGACATCATCTTCAAGGGTCGTCGCACCGATGTGCAGGAGCGGTTCCGCAACTACGCGTCGGCGAAGCTCAGCCGGATCACCAAGCTCACGCACAAGGCGATCAGGGTGGACGTGGAGGTCTCCGCCGAGCGCAACCCACGGCAGTCGGGGCGCCGGGAGCGCGTGGAACTGACCATCCTGTCCCGCGGGCCCGCCATCCGCGCCGAGGCGGCGGCCGACGACAGGTTCGCCGCACTGGACCGGGCCCTGGCCAAGCTCGAAGAACGGCTGCGCCGTTCCGGGGACCGGCGCAAGTCGGCCAGGCACGGCGCACCGTCGGCGGGCCGGATACCGAGCCCGCGGTCGGCGGCTGCCGCCGACCTGGCCGGCGCGCCGGGCGCCCCCCCGTACGCCGAGCCCAGCCCCTGGGACCTGGGCGCGCCCCGGCCGTCGGGCAACGGCGCGGAGCCGGGCCGGCTGGCCGCGGGGCCCGGGGCCGGACCGGCCGCCGATGACGATCTGGCCGAGGAAGCCGCCGGTGTCGTCCCCATCCAGATGGAGGGGGACGGCCCGGTCGTGGTCCGGGAGAAGTTCCACGTGGCCGCGCCGGTCAGCGTGGACCAGGCGCTTTTCGAAATGGAACTGGTCGGGCACGACTTCTACCTGTTCCGGGACGAGCAGTGCGGCCTGCCGTGCGTCGTCTACCGCCGGCATGGCTATCAGTACGGGCTGATCCGGCTGGTGGAAGAGGCGGAGCAGGACGTTGCGGCCAACGGTCTGGCGGATCAGAAAGACCGTTCATGACACCGCGACACGGTCGCAGTTTGCGAGTCAGCGCCTGCGTCGGCCAGAGTGTGTTCGCAAGGCACTGGCTCGGGCTGCGGTTTGGCTGGCGGCATGCTGGCTGAGGCGCCACCGCGGCAGCGGATCCCTCGCTAGTGCCCTGGAACCGCCCGGACTCCAGCGGGCGGATGGAGCGGGCAGGGTCAGGGAGGGACGCGATGGCCGGAGATGCCGGGGCTGTCAGCGGGGCACAGGACGCCGCGCGGCAGCCCGAGCCGATCCGTGTGCTGATCGTCGACGATCACGCGCTCTTCCGGCGTGGCCTGCAGATGGTGCTCGCCGAAGAGGCCGGCATCGAGGTGGTGGGCGAGGCCAGCGACGGCGCGGAGGCGGTCGAGAAGGCCGGTCAGGCACTGCCGGATGTCGTGCTCATGGATATCCGGATGCCCCGCAGCAGCGGGATCGAAGCCTGCCGGGCCATGAAGGAACTGTCGCCCAGCGCGAAGATCGTCATGCTCACGATCAGCGACGAGGAGGAGGATCTCTTCGAGGCGATCCGCGCCGGGGCCAGCGGGTACCTGCTCAAGGACATTCCCTACGACGAGGTCGCCGACGTGGTGCGGGCGGTGCACGGCGGGCAGTCCCTGATCAACCCCTCGATGGCGGCCAAGCTCCTGGCCGAGTTCGCGGCGATGGCCAGCCGCGACGGAACCGAGCGGGCCGAGCAGGTCCCGGCCCCGCGGCTCACCGAGCGCGAGATCGAGGTGCTCAAGCTGGTGGCCCGCGGCATGAACAACCGGGACATCGCCAAGGAGCTGTTCATCTCCGAGAACACGGTGAAGAACCACGTGCGCAACATCCTGGAGAAGCTGCAGATCCACTCCCGGATGGAAGCCGTCATGATCGCGGTGCGGGAGAACCTGATCGAGTTCGGCTAGCCGCGGGCCCGGGCTCAGTCGTCGATGGCCTGGTAGGCGCAGGTCCAGAAGTCCCGGTACACGTTCGGTGGCCCGGGGGAGGTCATCTCCCGCTGGGTCAGCAGGATCCCGATCAGTTCTTCGGCCGGGTCGGTATAGACGGAGGTCCCGGTGCCGCCGGTCCAGCCGAACCGGCCGGGGGTCGAGGCGAGGGTTTTGCGCCGGGTGAACACCTGGAAGCCGAGGCCCCAGCCGCTGTTGCCGCCGAAGAAGATCGTGTTCTCCGCCTTCTGCTGCTCGGTGATCAGGTCGCTGGTCATCAGCTCGACCGTCGGCCGGGCCAGCAGGCGGCCGCCGCCGTGCCGGCCCTTGTCGCGGCGGCCGGGGAGTCATCGGCGCCCGGCGTGCCGCGCGGCGAGCAGCGGGATGGCGGCGATCTTCTCCTCGGTCAGCTCCGCCCAGCGGATGCCGGCCGCCGGCCGCGGGCCCCGCCGGGGGCGGCAGTCGATCACCCGGCCGGGCGTGACCACCAGGTCGACCGGGACGTCATGCTCGGACAGCGGTATCGCCCCGGCCGGCTGGAGCTGAATCTCGTGCACGGTGGTGACGGCCAGGGTGCCCGGGCCGATCAGGCCCGCCGCACCGGCCAGCGCGAACTCCAGGTCCGCGAACCCGCCGCCCTTGCCGAGCCGTGCGCCGTCCTCGCCCACCGCGACGGATCCCATCACCACCAGGTCGACCGGGGCCAGTTCGGCCAGCGTGACCCTGCGGGCCGACCTGGTGGCGCCGCTGATGGAGGCGGCCTTGCGCGGCGGGTCGCTCAGGTGGTCGGGGTCCAGGGCGAAGAACGGCTCGGGCCCGGCCAGCCGGGGCACGGCCATGTACACGGTCTTGCCGTCCTGGAGGGCGCGCTGGCGCACCGGAAGCTGCGCCGAGTCCGGGTTGGCCTTCAGCGTACGGGCCTGCCGCCATTCCGGTAGCTCCCGTAGCCGCTCCGCGGCCGCCTCGGCGCCGGTGAAGTTGGGGATCCGCCCCGCCGCGCCGGGGAACCTGGCCACCCGCGCCGCGCTCATCGCGGCCCACACCTGTTCCCTGAGGGCGGCCTTGGCGGCCAGCAGTTCCGCTGGGCCGCCGGCATCGTGATCGTGGCGTGGCGCATGACGGGGCACGCCCCCATCCTGCCCGACCGCCGCCTGCGGCACGGGCCGCGCTTGCCTGAGCTTCCCGTGCTATCTCCGCTCGACGCTGAACCGTGGCCGCCGTGCGAGGATCACCCGGCAGGTGTTTCTCGACATTGCGAGGCGGCGGTGGCCGGAGCAGGGGACCAGGCAGGGCCCGGGCAGCAGGGCTGGATGCCGGAGATCGAGGAGATCCGCAGGCGCCGGGAGGCGGCGCTGGCCATGGGCGGCCCGCAGAAGGTGGCACGGCAGCGGGCCGCCGGCCGGCTCACCGTCCGCGAGCGCATCGAGCGGCTGGCCGACCCAGGCAGCTTCGCCGAGATCGGTGCCCTGACCGGCTTCGCTGACTACGACGACGAGGGCCGCCTCACCTCGGTCCTGCCAGCCAACTTCGTGGCGGGCACCGCGCGCATCGACGGGCGCCCGGTGCTGATCGGCGCCGACGACTTCACCGTACGGGGCGGCTCCGGCGACGCGGCCATCCACGCCAAGCAGGTCTTCTCCGAGCAGTACGCGAACCAGATGCGGCTGCCGGTGATCCGCCTGCTTGACGGGGCCAGTGGGGGCGGCAGCGTGAAGATGGCCCAGGACGCCGGGTACACCTATGTGCCGGTCAACCCCGCATGGGACGCCGTGGTGGACAACTTGTCGGTCATCCCCGTGGTCGCCTTGTGCCTGGGCCCCACGGTCGGCCTCGGCGCCGGGCGCCTGGTTATGTCGCATCTGGCCGTCCTGGTCGAAGAAATCGGCCAGCTGTTCACGGCGGGGCCACCGGTCGTGCTCGGCGGTACCGGTGAAGACCTGACCAAGCAGCAGCTTGGCGGGGCGGACGTGCACCGCCGCAACGGCACGATCGAGCGGTTCGCCGACTCCGAATATGCCGCGTTCGCGCTGGCCCGGAGCTTCCTGTCCTACCTGCCGGGCAGCGTGTACGAACTGCCGCCGGTGCTGGCCTGCGACGACCCGGCGGACCGCCGGGAGGAGGCGCTCGCGGCCGCGATCCCGCGTAACCCGCGCACGCCCTACCGGCTGGCGCCGATCCTGGACGCGGTCTTCGACCGCGGCTCGGTGCTGCGGTACGCCGAGTACGGCGGCGCGATGGTGACCGCGCTGGCCCGCCTGGACGGCCACCCGGTCGGGGTCATCGGCACCGACCCTTACCGCGGCACCACCATGTCGGTCGAGGGAGCCCTGGCGGTCACCCGGCTGGCCGACCTGTGCGAGACGTTCCACCTGCCGATCGTCAGCCTCACCGATCAGGGCGGCCTGGCCATCGGGCGGGTCGCCGAGGAGCGCGGCACGATCCGGCACGGCGCCCGGGCCATCGCCGCGGTGTACCAGGCCCGGGTCCCGCAGGCCGAGCTGATCGTCCGGCGGGTCTACGGGGTGGGCGGCGCGGGCATCGTCAACCGGCACCGGGCGGGGCGCAGCTGGGCGTGGCCGTCGGGGGACTGGGGTTCCCTGCCGGTGCAGGGCGGCGTCGAGGCGGCGTTCCGAGCGCAGCTCGACCAGGCCGCGGACCGGGACGCGGAGATCGAGCGGATCCGGCGGGAGCTGGCCGCGGTCAGCTCCCCGTTCCGGACGGCGGAACACTTCGGTGTCCAGGACATGATCGACCCCAGGGACTCCAGGCCGCTGCTGTGTGCCTGGGTCAGGGACGCCTACCGGGTGCTGCCCGAGCTGACCGGCCGCCCCTCCTTCGGCACCCGCCCCTAGCTATCCCGCGCCCGCCGCGCAGCCCGGCCGCCGCGTATCCGCGGCCCACCCCAGCCCCGGCGTGAATGTGAGTCCGGTGTTGCTCTGGGTGAACAGTGGCCACACGCACGTGTGGTAGCTGTGTGTGGCCGCAGTCCAAGGCGTGCGCAGCGGTGCCGTGTAACCGTGATCGTCTTTGCGGGCAGGTCGCGGGCCGTGCGTGCCGCGCCCGCGATGCTGCCCTGCTGGTTTTGCAGCTTCTGCCTCCGGGTCAAATGATTAATCAGACGACTTTGGCCGGGAGGGCAACCGAAGGCGCTCGTGGCTGCCTCTGGCGGTTGTGATGCATCTGAGAGCAGGAAGGTCGCTGCGGTGAGTGCCAGCCGTGACGCCGAGTTCACCGAGTACGCCTCGGCCAGGTTGCCTGCGCTGCGGCGGCTGGCGGTAGTGCTCTGCCAGGACTGGCAGGCAGCTGATGACCTGGTGCAGGCCACCATCACCAAGCTTTATGTGCACTGGGACAAAGCTAGAGCAGCTGATCATATCGACGCCTACGTGAGGGCTGTCCTGGTCCACGAGTTCGTCCACGAACGCCGATCCAGCTGGGCGAGGAGGATACGCCTGACCGGCGGGATGGCCGATCGGCCGGCCAGTGAGGTGGACCATGATGTGGTGCTGGACCTGCGGGGGGCGGTCGCCGCATTGCCACCGCGGCAGCGCGCCGTCCTGGTGCTGCGCTTCTACTGCGACCTGAACGTCGACCAGTCTGCCCAGGTCCTTGATTGCTCACCGGGGACGGTGAAAAGCCAGACGGCCAAGGCCATTAGCGCACTGCGCCGGGTGCTCGCCGCCGGGCATGGCGGCCGACCGGATGTTGACCAGGGCCGCAGCGGCTACAGGGAGGTGCCTGACCATGGTTGAGTCCCAGCTGCGTGAGCTGTACGAGCAGCTGGCCAGCAGCGAACCACCACGATCGCGGGCGGATGTCGGCCGGGCCGTCAGCCGGGGCCGCAGGCGGTTTCGCGTGCGGCGGGCGGGCATCGCGAGCGCTCCGGTGGTTGCGGCAGCCGCCGTCGTCGGCGTGATACTCGCCGTGGGAGCCGCTCCTGGCATCCCGGCCCGGGTCGGCACAACACCGTCAGTGGGCAGCAGCCCGCGGCCTGCTCAACCCGTACAAGCACCAAGCCGGTTCGATCCCCTCATCCCGTATGCGTCATTTGGCTGGCTGCCGGCGGGACAGGCGCTGATGTCGGGCGGCACCGGCCGGACCGAGATGTACGTGAAAGCCGGGTCGCATCCGGGCAAGACCGTGTGGTCGCTGACCTTGTACTCCGCTGGCCGCTGCAAGCTGAGCGCGGCGCAGAAGGAGATGGACTGTACTTACAGCGCTTCCGGCGGCCAGACAGCTTCGATCACCGCCCGCGCGCCGGCCGTGCGCGGGCAGCGTGCTTTCTGGGCAGGCGGGTCCTTGATCTGGCAGTACGCCCGCGGCGGCTGGGCATTGCTGAGCTATGGTGCCCGCCACGACGCGCTGAAAGTCGCGGCGCATGTCCGGTATGGGGAGGGCGCAGCACCGCCCATTGTGTTCCCGGCCCAGCTCACGGGCGTGCCGCGCACATGGCAGGTCAGCAGCGTTGCCTACCGCCCGGACACCGGGGTGCTGCGGGCCAGCCAGTATTCCCTCACCGCAGGCGCCGTCGTGCTCGCTGCTGGCAGCGGCGAGTTCCGCCCCAACGTTCCCGACCTTGACACGGACCCCGCGACCTCGCACAGCTCCTGCCACTTCTACCCGAACGGAGTGTCCGCCCGCCAGGTGATCGCCGGGTACAAGGTGGTCGTCAATCATTGGTCCGGCCTGCAGCAACTCTGTGCTTCCCACGCCCACGGGCTGGCCGTCTTCATCGACGAAGCCGGCAGTCATCCTGCCATCGGCGTGATCGCCTTGTTCGACCATCACCTGCGGCTACTCGGCGCAAACCCTGCAAACTGGACCAAGGTGCCGATCGGCTGATGATGATCAGCGCAGACCCGGCGGTGGGCCGCCTCACTCGGCAGGCCTGCCTACTCGTAGCCGGGCGGGGCGGGGCTAGATGGTTCTGCTGCACGCCGGGCGCTCGGTTGCTGCAGTCGCCTCGTGGCTAGCCTTCGTGGCTGAGCTTGGCCTGATGTGTTGTCACAGGCGGGTCGTCCACTCGATCGTCAGGCACCGGGCCCGGTCAGCGAGGCCAATGTTGTGGCTTTCTTCGTAACAACCGCTTTCAATACCAACGTCACGTTCAATGCCCGATCCGCGGGCGGTGGGGTTGCGGGGCGGTCAGGCGAGGGCGGCGGCCAGGCGGGGGGCGAGGTGGGGCGGGCTGACCTGGCCCAGCTCCACCGAGGTGCAGCCGACCCACTCGGCGGCCTCGCGCAGCGCCCGCGCCATCGGCTCGACCGCGGCGGCGGTGTCCACCGACAGCTGGCGGGCCACCAGGGTCTTCCCGCGGCGCACCGGGTCCACCCGGCCGACCAGGCGCCCGCCTGCCAGCAGCGGCATGGCGAAGTAACCGTGGATCCGCTTGGGCTTGGGCACGTACGCCTCAAGGGAATGCTCGAAGCCGAACATCCGCAGCGTGCGCTTGCGATCCCAGACGAGCGAGTCGAACGGCGAGAGCAGCACGGCCCGGTGCCTGCCCCGCGGCGCGGCTCCGGCCTGGGCGAGGGCCTCGGGGTCGGCCCAGGCGGGCACCGTTTTCCCGCCCGGACCGCCGATCGCCACCGGGGTGAGCCCGGCCGCCAGGGCGGACTCCTCGACCCGGCTGGCGGGCCGCGGCGTCAACAGGCCGGTGAGGTGGTTCAGCCGCTGATAGTCCACGAGGTCCGCGCGGGTGGCCACGCCCAGCGCCCGGGCGGCCACCGCGGCGAGGTGGACCAGGCAGTCGGAGTCCGACGGGTCCCAGCCGAGCAGTTCGCCGGGCACGACCCGCTCGGGCAGGTCGTAGACCCGCCGCCAGCCCTCCCTGCGCACGCAGATCACATCGCCGACGTCCAGCAGCCACTCGACCGCGATCTTCGTATCCGACCAGTCCCACCAGGGGCCGCCCGCCTTGGCACCGCCGAGCTGGGTGGCGGTCAGCGGGCCCTCGGCCCGCAGCCGGGCCAGCGCTTCGGCGCAGGCCCGCTCGCTGACCGTGTGCCAGCGCACGCCGCGGGCCCGCAGCGCGCGGCGGCGGAACGCGTAGTACGGCCACTCCTCGATGGGCAGCACACACGCCGCATGGGACCAGTACTCGAACGCCACCGGCGTGCGCGGGTGCCAGTAGGCGCGCTCGATGCGCTCCCGGGGGATCGGGCCGAGCCTGGCGTAGGCGACCAGCTCATGCGACCGGGCCAGGACGCTGATCGTGTCCAGCTGGACCGCCCCGATCCGGCGCAGCATGCCGTGCACACCGCCGCGCCGTCCCTCGGCTCCCAGGAAGCCCTGGGCGCGCAGCGTCATCCGCCGTGCGTCATCGGGGGAAAGGACGATCTCGGGCGCTACCACCGCGGCACTGACCACAAATCCAGGAGCTTAACCCCGCCCGCCGACATTCCGCCGCCGCTCGCTGACCGGCCCGCCCCGCCCTGCCGCACTGCCCCACCCTCACCCCGCCGCACCCGCGACGAGGGCGGCCGGGCGGACTGCCCGGGACGAGGGGTTTAGTACCAGTCGTCGAAGATGTTGGTGGCCAGGGCCAGCAGGCCGCCGACCGCGCACATCGCGACGCCCACCCAGAACAGCCACCAGATCGGGCCCAGGATCAGGCCGAAGCCACCGACCAGGAACGCCGCCATCATGATGGACACCGCCACCCAGGACACCGGCCGGCCGTGGTGCGACACCGTGGCGGGCCCGCCCGCGGCGACCGGGCTGAGCTGACCGCTCTCGACGGACTGCCCGGCGACCATGTCCGAACCCAGCTGGTCCGCCATGCAGGCTGCTCCTCTCCGGTGCGCGGCGGCGATCCGCCACGGCGGGTAAGACGTCCGGCCACGTATGCCCGTGGCCGTCACCTTATTGTGGCGAAGCCAGCTTAGTGGTGTGTGCCCGGCCCCGAAGGCTCGGCATCACCGGCCGACTCGCCTACCATTACTGGAAGACGCATACGCCGGGCACGATAACGTCCCGGTGCCCGTTGCCAGGGTGGCGGGCCAAGTGCAGGCGGCCTGCGATCTGACTACCGCCGAACGATCCGCAAGGAGCGCGACGAGAAGTGCCAGTCATCATCGATAGGGTCCTGCGCACGGGCGAAGGCAAGATCCTGCGCCAGTTGAGGCGGATCGCTGACCAGGTCAATTCGATCGAGGAACACTTCGCCCCACTGAGCGACGCGGAACTGCGGGCCATGACCGGCCAGTTCCGCGAGCGCCTGGACAACGGCGAAACCCTCGACGACCTGCTCCCGGAGGCCTTCGCTGCCGTCCGGGAGGCGGCCAAGCGGACGCTGGGCCAGCGGCATTTCGACGTCCAGCTCATGGGCGGTGCCGCGCTGCACGGCGGGAACATCGCCGAGATGCGCACCGGTGAGGGCAAGACCCTGGTGGCCACCCTGCCGTCCTACCTCAACGCGCTGGCCGGCAAGGGCGTGCACGTCGTCACGGTCAACGACTACCTGGCCAAGCGCGACTCGGAGTGGATGGGCCGGGTGCACCGGTTCCTCGGCCTGGAGGTCGGCGTCATCCTCGCCCAGATGACCCCGGAGGAGCGCCGCAAGCAGTACGCCGCCGACATCACCTACGGCACCAACAACGAGTTCGGTTTCGACTATCTGCGCGACAACATGGCCTGGGGGCTTGAGGAGTGCGTCCAGCGCGGCCACCCCTACGCCATCGTGGACGAGGTCGACTCGATCCTCATCGACGAGGCGCGGACCCCGCTGATCATCAGCGGCCCGGCCGAGCAGAGCGCCCGCTGGTACACCGAGTTCGCCAAGATCGCCCCGCGGCTGCGCAAGTCCCAGGAAGAGGACGACGGCGGCGACTACGAGGTCGACGAGAAGAAGCGCACCGTGGGTGTGCTGGAGGCCGGGGTGGAGAAGGTCGAGGACTGGCTCGGCATCGACAACCTCTACGAGTCGGTCAACACACCGCTGGTCAGCTTCCTCAACAACGCCATCAAGGCGAAGGAGCTGTACAAGAAGGACAAGGACTACGTCGTCATGAACGGCGAGGTCCTCATCGTGGACGAGTTCACCGGCCGCATCCTGCACGGCCGGCGTTACAACGAGGGCATGCACCAGGCCATCGAGGCCAAAGAGGGCGTGGTCATCCAGAACGAGAACCAGACGCTGGCCACGATCACCCTGCAGAACTACTTCCGCCTCTACGAGAAGCTGGCCGGGATGACCGGCACCGCGCAGACCGAGGCGAACGAGTTCCACCAGATCTACAAGCTCGGCGTGGTGCTGATCCCCACCAACAAGCCGATGATCCGGGCCGACCACTCCGACATGGTGTACCAGACGTCGCAGGCCAAGTTCGACTCGGTGGTGGACGACCTGGCGGAGCGCAACGAGGCGGGCCAGCCGGTGCTGGTCGGCACCACGAGCGTGGAGAAGTCCGAGGTGCTGTCCCGGCTGCTGAAGCGCCGTGGCGTCCCGCACGAGGTGCTGAACGCGAAGAACCACGAGCGTGAGGCCGCCATCATTGCCCAGGCCGGGCGCAAGGGCGCGGTCACCGTGGCGACCAACATGGCCGGCCGTGGTACCGACATCATGCTCGGCGGTAACCCGGAGTTCGTCGCCGACCTGGAACTGCACCAGCGCGGGCTGTCCCCGGTGGAGACGCCCGAGGACTACGAGAAGGCCTGGCCGGAGGCGGTGGAGAAGGCCAAGCGCGCGGTGGCCGAGGAACATGAGGAGGTCATCGCGCTCGGTGGCCTGTACGTGCTCGGCACCGAACGGCACGAGTCACGCCGGATCGACAACCAGTTGCGCGGCCGGTCCGGCCGTCAGGGTGACCCCGGCGAGTCCCGGTTCTACCTCTCGCTCGAAGACGACCTGATGCGGATGTTCAACTCCGACAAGGTCGCGCACTTCATGGAGTGGCTGAAGACGCCGCCGGAGGTGCCGATCGAGTCCAAGGCGGTGTCCCGCTCGATCAGGTCCGCGCAAACCCAGGTGGAACAGCAGAACTTCGAGATCCGCAAGGACGTGCTCAAGTACGACGACGTGCTGAACCGCCAGCGCAAGGTCATCTACGGGGAGCGCCGCGAGGTCCTCGAAGGTGCCGACCTGCACGAGCAGGTCCGGCAGATGATCGATGAGGTCGTCGCCGCCTACGTGACCGGCGCGACAGAAGAGGGCTTCCCCGAGGAGTGGGATCTCGACCGGCTGTGGACCGCGTTCCGCGAGCTGTACCACCCGACGCTCACCGTGGACGACGCGATCGAGGAGGCCGGCGGCGAGCGGGCCGGCCTGTCCAGGGACTTCCTCATCGAGATCGCCAAAGAGGACGCGCAGAAGGCGTACGACAAGCGTGAGGAAGAGATCACCCCGGAGCGCATGCGCGAGCTGGAACGCCAGGTCGTGCTGGCGGTGCTCGACCGCAAATGGCGCGAGCACCTCTACGAGATGGACTACCTGCGCGAAGGCATCGGGCTACGGGCGATGGCCCAGCGCGACCCGCTGATCGAGTACCAGCGCGAGGGCTACGACCTGTTCAACAACATGATGGAGGGGATCAAGGAGGATTCGGTCGGGCACCTGTTCAACCTCCAGCCCGAGTTCCAGCAGAACCCGATCGTCGAGGACGCCGAAGACGCGGGTGTGGCGGCCCCACTCGGCCTGAGCGTGGCCCCGCCGGGCCAGCAGCTTGCCCCGGCCGGGGCAAGCGGTCCCGCGGCCGGCAATGCGCCCGGTAACGGCGCCCCGCGTGGCCGGCATGCGGCAGGCGGCCGCGGCGCGCAGGCGGGCCGTGCCCGCGGTGCGCAGGCCGATGCCCAGGCCGGCGGTGCCCAGCCCGGCGGTGCCCAGCCCGGCGGAGCCGAGCCCGGCGGAGCCGGCGGCCCTGCGATCGTCGCGCCAGGGCTCAGCCGCCCGCGGCGGCCCGCCCGGCTCTCCTACAGCGCGCCAAGCGCGGACGGCGGCGGCCAGGTCGAGCGGCATACCGAATCGGCCAGCGGCGACAAGTTCGCCAAGGTCGGGCGCAACGCCCCATGCCCCTGTGGCTCGGGCCGCAAGTACAAGCTCTGCCACGGCGACCCGCGCAACCGCGCCAACGGCTGACGTCCCGGAGCGCCTGCCCGCCAGCCGCCACTTTGCTGCGGCCGAACGCTCCACGTGGCTAGCGGGCAGCCACCCGCGAACGCCGCGCGTGGCTGGCCCAGGCCAGGAGCGCTGCCAGGGCACGCTAGCAGCGGTCACTCGGGCAGGCAGCGGTCACCAGGGCACCGCCCGGCCACGCCGACAGCAGCCCCAGGCGACTTCCGCTGGGCCACGCCGGCGCGCCAGGCGACCTCCGCTGGGCTACGCCGGCAGCGCCTCAGGCGAGCCTCCGCCCGGGCACGCCGGCGGTGGTCAGGCGGCCTCCACAGCGGTGCACACCCAGCGTGCGGCCGCCCGCGCACCAGGCGGGGCGGCCGGGCACGGCCCGGTCTGCTCCAGCCGGACGGCCAGCGCTCTGACCCGCGGCCCGAACCCCACCACCACGGTCATCTCCATCACGTCCGGGGCGGGCAGCGAGGTGAGCACCCGGCGGACCCTGGGCCGCTGCTGCGAGGCGAGCCGTGGCCCGAGGCGCTGGATGCGCCGGAGGGCCTCTTCGGTCGTCCAGGGCACGATCTGGCGCGGCGGCCTGGCCCCCGCCAGGGTTTCGGCCAGCACCTGGGCGAACTGGCCCGGCCAGCCGGGCGGTGCCCCCGGGACACTGGCCGGCCGCCGTGGCACGCCCCGCGTCCCGTCGCGTGCCGTGCGGCCTTCGGGCTGGCTGGCGCTGCGGTCCCGTGGCTCCATGCCGTCGCGTGCCGTGCGGCCTTCGGGCTGGCTGGCGCCGTAACCCCGCTCCGCCCCGTGCGGCGGCCGGGCCGGTAATCTCCCGCCGCCCGTTTCCCCGGCGGGAACGTCCTCGTCGTAGGGCGGGGCCGACTCTGGAATGAGGAAGAGCTGGATCGCCGCTGGGTCGGGGAGTGGCCGGCGCCCGCCTGGTGCCTTCGGGCATCCGGGCCGGTCGGGGGGCAGTGCGGGCATGGAAACCTCCCGTAACTAGGCGATACCGGGCTGTGCTGGCGATTCGGGCGGCTCACGCTCACCGCCCCCGAACGCGTCCGCCTGTCCCTTGTTCTACCGGCCCACAGTGACATTTCTGGAGAGCCAGGCATCCGGCCGCCCGTCGGCGCACTGTCGGTCTGATCCAGCATGGATGTGGCATTCAGCTAGGCCCGGGCAGCGTAGTGCACCTGCTGCGGCCCAGCCTGGTGACAGCGTCC
Organism: uncultured Actinomycetes bacterium; assembly: GCA_963707905.1. Classification (GTDB taxonomy): domain Bacteria; phylum Actinomycetota; class Actinomycetes; order Streptosporangiales; family Streptosporangiaceae; genus DASXKD01. The sequence continues at coordinate 60,714 of CAVPSA010000017.1, forward strand.
GCATGAGGGGAATGCCGCATGGGAGGCCCTGGTTGACTCTGGAGCGGGCAGAAAACGTGCCCGCATTGTTACGACTGAGGAGACAGACCTGCCGTGTCGCTGCCGCCGCTGGTTTCCCCTGCTGATGACCTGACCGTGGAAGAGGTCCGGCGCTACTCCCGGCACCTGATCATCCCGGACGTGGGCAAGACCGGCCAGCGCCGCCTGAAGAACGCCAAGGTGCTGTGCGTCGGCGCCGGCGGCCTCGGCTCGCCCGCGCTGATGTACCTGGCCGCGGCGGGCGTCGGCACGCTGGGCATCGTCGATTTCGACGTGGTGGACGAGTCGAACCTGCAGCGCCAGGTCATCCACGGCACCTCGGACGTGGGCAAGTCCAAGGCCGTGTCGGCCAAGGAGACGATCAACGAGATCAACCCGCTCGTCACGGTGAACCTGCACGAGGAGCGGCTCGACTCCGATAACGCGATGCAGATCTTCGCCGATTACGACCTGATCGTGGACGGCACCGACAACTTCGCCACCCGGTACCTGGTCAACGACGCCTGCGTGCTGCTCGGCAAGCCCTACGTGTGGGGCTCGATCTTCCGGTTCGACGGCCAGGCGAGCGTGTTCTGGGCCGAGCACGGCCCGTGTTACCGGTGCCTGTACCCCGAGCCGCCGCCGCCGGGCATGGTGCCCTCCTGCGCCGAGGGCGGCGTCCTGGGCGTGCTCTGCGCGACGATCGGCTCCCTCCAGGTCAACGAGGCCATCAAGGTCATCACCGGCATCGGCGAGCCGCTGGCCGGCCGTCTGATGATCTACGACGCCCTGGACATGACGTTCCGCACGGTCAAGGTCCGCAAGGACCCCGAGTGCCCGGTCTGCGGCAAGAATCCCACGATCACCGAGCTCATCGACTACGAGGAGTTCTGCGGCGTGGTCTCCGAGGACGCCCAGCAGGCCGTGGCGGGCTCGACCATCACGGCCACCGACCTGAAGGGCATGCTCGACCGCAACGATGACATCTTCCTGGTGGACGTCAGGGAGCCCAACGAGTACGAGATCGTGTCCATCCCGGGCGCGACGCTGATCCCCAAGGGGGAATTCCTGTCCGGCGCCGCGCTGGAGCGGCTGCCCCAGGACAAGCGGATCGTGCTGCACTGCAAGAGCGGGGCGCGGTCGGCCGAGGTGCTCGCCGTGATCAAGGACGCGGGCTTCTCCGACGCGGTCCACGTGGGCGGTGGTGTGCTCGCCTGGATCAGCCAGGTCGATCCCTCACTACCGTCCTACTGATCGGTAGCCTGTGCGGGCGGCGGTCTCCGGCGGGGCCGCCAAGCCTGCGCCGGGCGGGCGGACCGGCCGGGCAGGCCGTACGATTCCGTTGTGACGATGCGGGACGAGCTGGAGAACGGGGGCCCCGGGTCGGGCAGACCGCCAGCCGTGCCGCCATGGGCTCCGCCGGGTCCCCGGGTACCGGAGGGCACTCTTCCTGACCGCACTTTTGCAGGCCAGGCGGCTGGCGCTGGCTACGGTGCCCGTCCTCCCCAGCCGCGTGAGGCACCCCAGCGGCATAACGCGGCCCGCCGCCACGGCCGGGGGCGCCGCATGCTGCTGGTGATCGGCCTGCTTGCCGCGCTGGCCGGGCTGGTCGTATCTGCCGGGGCGGCCGCCATCCAGTTCCTGCCACGCAGCTTCAGCCAGGCACAGCGGCAGCAGATTATGGCCTGGGAGATAGGCAAGCGCTGGCGGGACTGGCCCGCCGGGCAGATCTTCCCCGCGGCCATCGGTTACCACCTGCCGGGATCCGCGTTCGGCGGCGGCCCGCCGCTCGCGCTCCGCGCGGAGCGGGTCGGCATCGCCAGCCAGGCCTCATGCCGGGACGGCACCGAGCCCGCGGCGGGGCCACTGCTCACCAAGCGGGGCTGCCTGGCCGTGCTCCGGGCGACCTACCAGGACACCACCCAGACCTTCGCGGTGACCGTCGGCGTCGCGGTCATGCCAGACTCCCCGGCCGCCAAGGCGCTGCGCCACGGCGGTGGCTCGCGGCCGTGGCTGCGGGCGGTGTCGTTCCGCCGCACCACCACCGCCCACTTCGCGGGCCCCGGCCAGAAGGTCGGATCGAGCGGCGCCGAGGGCCCGTATCTGGTGCTGGCCACCGTGGGCTATGCCGACGGCAGGCCGTGGCTCAGGCAGGGGCACGACATCTACACCGGGACCGAGATGGGCAGCCTGGCGCGAGGGGTCTTGGACTGGGTGGCGTCCCGGCTCGGCGCCCCCCCGCCGGTGCCGCACTGCCCGGGCAGTCCTGGATGCTGAGGCCGGCTTCCCGCCCCCGCCGGTGGCGCACCCTGGCCGGGGTGCTGGCCGCGCTGCTGGCGGCGCCCGCGGTCGCCGTTGGCTCCGCGAGCGCGGCGCAGGCCGACGGCGTCCGCCAGCAACAGCTTTGGGTGCTGAACGCAATCAACGTGGCTGGTGCGTGGCAGCACACTCACGGGTCCGGGGTGACCGTGGCCTTGATCGACAGCGGGGTGAACGGGCAGGTCTCGGACCTGAGTGGTTCCGTCACGACCGGGCGCGACTTCTCCGGGGTGGACACGCCGCCGACGAACGCGAACTGGGGGGTGCACGGCACCTGGATGGCGTCCCTCATCGCCGGTCATGGGCATGCTCCCGGCGGGTCAAGCGGGATCACGGGGGTGGCGCCCGAGGCGAAGATCCTCTCCATCCGCGCGGTCACCGATCAGGGTGATCCGGGCTACCGCCACTACCAGCACGAATCGGAGTCCCGGGTGCAGGGGCACCTCGCCGCCGCGATCAATTACGCGACGAGCAAGCGGGTCAGCGTAATCAGCATGTCCCTGGGATACCAGGGACCGAGCCGCCCGGTCCGGGTCGCGATCTCCAAGGCGCTGGCCCAGGGGATCGTGGTGGTCGCGTCCTCGGGCAACTCCGGCGGCGCCTCCAGCGGCACGCACGGGAACGCCCCCTACTCCTTCCCCGCCGACTATCCAGGCGTGCTCGGGGTCGGCGCGGTGGCGCAGGACGGCCTGCCCGCCGGGTTCTCCAGCGACAACCTCTCCGTTCAGGTGGCGGCGCCCGGGGTGCGCGTGCCCGCGCAGGGCAGGGACGGGCAGTACTGGCTGGTCAGCGGCACGAGTCCGGCCTGCGCGCTGACCGCCGGGGTGGCCGCGCTGATCAAGTCGGTGTATCCGGCGCTGGCCCCGGCCCTCGTCGTGCAGGCCATCACCTCGAGCACGAGGGACAAGCCGCACGGGGGTTATGACGAGCAGGTCGGGTTCGGCACGGTGGACGCCACGGCCGCGCTTCGGATGGCCGGCCGGCTGGCCCGCGATCAGGGCGCTGGACGGGGCCTGGTTGCGACCGCGCAGTTCGGCGGAGGAACGGGGGCCATCCCGCCGGTTCCCGTGGCCCCGCGGACCAACCGGCAGTTCCTGGTCGACTCGCTGATCGCGCTTGCATGCCTCGCCGTCGTGCTGATCGTGGCGTTCCGCCTGATCGTGACCCGCAGGCCCGCCGCTGCCGGGGCGCCGGGCGGCTGGGCCAGCCCCGGTGCGCCAGGTGGCGGGGCCGGCGGTGGCAGGGCTGGAGCTACCGCGGCTGGAGCTGCTGCGGCCGGAGGTGGCGCGGCTGGCTCTGGTGGGCCTGGTGGCTGGTCCGGAGGTGGCGCGCCTGATTCTGGTGGGCCTGGTGGCTGGGCCGGAGGTGTCGCGGCAGACCCTGGCCCCCCAGACCCTGCCCCGCCGGGACCTGCCGCCTCCAGTGCGGGCGAGGCCTGGTCAGACGGAAGCGGGACAGGTTACGGGCGCTCGGTCGGCTACTGGGCGCCCGGGGGCTACAAGCCGATGGCCGGATATCCGTCCCCCTCGGGATATGGGCCATCCGATGGCTTCCAGTCGCCTGCCGATCCCGGACCGCCAGCAGCCGATGGGCTGCCGCATGAGCGAGGGCCATCGGCCGGCGACGGTCAGGTCGCTGACTACCGGCCACCATCCGCCAGCGCCGGGCCGCCCGCCAGCGCCGGGCCGCCCGCCAGCCCTGGCCGGGCTGCCGGCAACGGACGGTCCGCGGGGAGCAACGGACAGGCTGCCGGCTACGGGCGCCCTGCCAGCCCCGCACGGCCGGGCGTTTCACGAGCGCAGGAGTGGCCCGGGCCGCCCGGGGCCCTGGCTAGCGGTTCCCCGGACGCGAACACCGGGCCGGTCGCCGGGTTCGCAGAACCCGTAGAGTCTCAGAACCTGGGCAGCCAGGCGGGTGATCCGCCCGCCGCCGACGATGACACCTGGCCCTCGTCCGGCCGATGGTGACCGCCCAACCGCCCGACTTCGCCGAACGGGTGCTCGGGGTCACCGAGAGCATCCCGCCAGGGCGCGTGATGTCCTACGGGGACATCGCCGAGTACCTGGGTGAGGCGGGCCCGCGCCAGGTCGGCCGGGTGATGTCGCAATGGGGCGGGGGCGTGGCCTGGTGGCGGGTGATCCACGCCGATGGGTCGTTCCTGGCTGGTCATGAGCGGGAAGCGCTGGCCCGCTACATCGAAGAGGGCACGCCACTGCGCCGCGCCCCCGGCGGCGAGGTCCGCGGCGTGGACATGCGCAGGGCCCGCTGGTTCGCCCGCGGACTGCTGACCGCCGGCCCCCGGCGCACGGAGAGAGCCATCGGCCAACTATTACGATACCGTATCGCACGATATCGTAATAGCCGCTGGGCCGCTGGGCCGCTGGGCCGCTGGGCCGCTGGGCCGCTGGGCCGCTGGGCCGCTGGGCCGCTGGGCCGCTGGGCCGCTGGGCCGCTGGGCCGCCGCCGCCAACCTCCGCTCGCGCAAGCGCGCCATGTATCAACAGGCGACCTGCGCGCTCTGCTCTAGCGAACAAGCCTGACCATGACGGGGAGCCGTTCAGGCTGCCCTTTCTGAACGGGGGACTGTCATGAACCTGCGTACCACCGCGGCCCGGCGGCTGCTCTCGGCCGGGGCGCTCGCCTGCGCCGCCGCCCTGGTCCCGGCGGCGGCACTGGCCGCGCCCGGCGCCGCCCATACGGCCCGCACCGCCACGCCCGCCTGCGCCACGTCCGGTCTGGACATCTGGCTGGACACCCAGGGCAGCGGGGCGGCGGGCACCATCTACTACAACCTGGAGTTCACCAACCTTTCCGGCAGCACCTGCACGCTGTTCGGCTATCCCGGGGTCTCCGCGACCAACCTGACCGGAACGCAGCTGGGCAGCGCAGCCGTTCGCATCGGCGCCACGCCGCAGACGGTGACCCTCGCCAACGGCGCCACCGCCACGGCGCTGGTGGGCATCGTCGAGGGCGGCATATTCCCGCCAGCGCAATGCGGGCCGGTGACAGCGGCGGGGCTGCGGGTATACCCGCCGGGCCAGACCCAGTCCAAGCGGGTGCCGTTCCCCTTCGCCGCCTGCGCCAAGACCGGCCCGCAGTACCTCAAGATCATGCCGGTCCAGTAAGGCCACCCCCGGCACCCCGCTCGCATTCGTGATCATGGTGTTCTGGCCGCTCCACCGGCACCGCAACCATGATCGCGGTCACCTTGGGGCGGCTATCCGCACCAAAGTGCCCGTGATCAAGGAAGCCAGGCCGACATGGCTGGGTTCGGACCTGTCCTGCCATGCTCCAGCGACCAAGACACCATGATCATCCCCAGGCGAGGGGATACCTGCGAGCCTGACCGTCCCGTGAGCAACACCTACCTCACGGGCACCCGCGCGTTCCGAGTTGGCCGGTGCCAGCCTCAAAGGGGGCATCCACCGCCCCGGACTGTCTGCACCAGCCTCACGGGCGCGCTCATGCGGTCCGAGCCTGCCGGGCCAGGCTCATGGGCACCCATGCGGTCCGAGCCTGCCGGGCCAGGCTCATGGGCGCCCATGCGGTCCGAGCCTGCCGGGCCAGGCTCATGGGCACCCATGCGGTCCGAGCCTGCCGGGCCAGGCTCATGGGCACCCATGCGGTCCGAGCCTGCCGGGCCAGGCTCATGGCCCAAGCGGTCCGAGCCTCCGGGCCGGCGGCTCTGACCAGGCCGTGCCGGGCCG
>CAVPSA010000018.1:0-188989 GCA_963707905.1 uncultured Actinomycetes bacterium
CCTGTCGCGCGCCGGGTGGGCCTCCGGCTGGCCGGCGCCGTGATCCCGCTCCGCCCCGTGTGGCGGCCGGGCCGGTAATCTCCCGCCCGTTTCCCCGGCGGGAACGTCCTCGTCGTAGGGCGGGGCCGACTCTGGAATGAGGAAGAGCTCGATCGCCGCTGGGTCGGGGAGTGGCCGGCGCCCGCCCGGTGCCTTCGGGCATCCGGGCCGGTCGGGGGGCAGTGCGGGCATGGAAACCTCCCGTAAATAGGCGATACCGGGCTGTGCGGGCGATTCGGGCGGCTCACGCTCACCGCCCCCGAACGCGTCCGCCTGTCCCTTGTTCTACCGGCCCACGGTGACATTTCTGGAGAGCCAGGCATCCGGCCGCCCGCGGCGCACTGTCGGTCTGATCCAGCATGGATGTGGCATTCAGCTAGGCCCGGGCAGCGTAGTGCACCTGCTGCGGCCCAGCCTGGTGACAGCGTCCGCATGAGGGGAATGCCGCATGGGAGGCCCTGGTTGACTCTGGAGCGGGCAGAAAAAGTGCCCGCATTGTTACGACTGAGGAGAAAGACCTGCCGTGTCGCTGCCGCCGCTGGTTTCCCCTGCTGATGACCTGACCGTGGAAGAGGTCCGGCGCTACTCCCGGCACCTGATCATCCCGGACGTGGGCAAGACCGGCCAGCGCCGCCTGAAGAACGCCAAGGTGCTGTGCGTCGGCGCCGGCGGCCTCGGCTCGCCCGCGCTGATGTACCTGGCCGCGGCGGGTGTCGGCACGCTGGGCATCGTCGATTTCGACGTGGTGGACGAGTCGAATCTGCAGCGCCAGGTCATCCACGGCACCTCGGACGTGGGCAAGTCCAAGGCCGTGTCCGCCAAGGAGACGATCAACGAGATCAACCCGCTCGTCACGGTGAACCTGCACGAGGAGCGGCTCGACTCCGACAACGCGATGCAGATCTTTGCCGATTACGACCTGATCGTGGACGGCACCGACAACTTCGCCACCCGGTACCTGGTCAACGACGCCTGCGTGCTGCTCGGCAAGCCCTACGTGTGGGGCTCGATCTTCCGGTTCGACGGCCAGGCGAGCGTGTTCTGGGCCGAGCACGGCCCGTGTTACCGGTGCCTGTACCCCGAACCCCCGCCGCCGGGCATGGTGCCCTCCTGCGCCGAGGGCGGCGTCCTGGGCGTGCTCTGCGCGACGATCGGCTCCCTCCAGGTCAACGAGGCCATCAAGGTCATCACCGGCATCGGCGAGCCGCTGGCCGGCCGCCTGATGATCTACGACGCCCTGGACATGACGTTCCGCACGGTCAAGGTCCGCAAGGACCCCGAGTGCCCGGTCTGCGGCAAGAATCCCACGATTACCGAGCTCATCGACTACGAGGAGTTCTGCGGCGTGGTCTCCGAGGACGCCCAGCAGGCCGTGGCGGGGTCGACCATCACGGCCACCGACCTGAAGGGCATGCTCGACCGCAACGATGACATCTTCCTGGTGGACGTCAGGGAGCCCAACGAGTACGAGATCGTGTCCATCCCGGGCGCGACGCTGATCCCCAAGGGGGAATTCCTGTCCGGTGCCGCGCTGGAGCGGCTGCCCCAGGACAAGCGGATCGTGCTGCACTGCAAAAGCGGGGCGCGGTCGGCCGAGGTGCTCGCCGTGATCAAGGACGCGGGCTTCTCCGACGCGGTCCACGTGGGCGGTGGTGTGCTCGCCTGGATCAGCCAAGTCGATCCCTCACTGCCGTCCTACTGATAGGCAGCCTGTGCGGGCGGCAGCCTTCGGCGGGGCCGCCAAGCCTGCGCCGGGCGGGCGGACCGGCCGGGCAGGCCGTACGATTCCGTTGTGACGATGCGGGACGAGCTGGAGAACGGGGGCCCCGGGTCGGGCAGACCGCCAGCCGTGCCGCCATGGGCCCCGCCGGGTCCCCGGGCACCGGAGGGCACGCCTCCCGACCGCACTTTTGCAGGCCAGGCGGCCGGTCCCGACTACGGCGGCGGCCCTTCCCAGCCGCGTACGCCGTACCTGCCGCGCGCCACGGGCCGCCCACGCGGCCGGGCGCGCCGCGTACTGCTGGTGATTGGCCTCGCGGCGGGGCTGGCCGGGCTGGTCTTGTCGGCCGGGGCGGCCGCGATCCAGTTCCTGCCGCGCAGCTTCAGCCAGGCACAGCGGCAGCAGATTATGGCCTGGGAGATAGGAAAGCGCTGGCGCGACTGGCCCGCCGGGCGGATCTTCCCCTCATCCATCGGATATACATTGCCGGCAGCCGCGTTCGGCGGTGGCCGGTCGCTGGCTCTCAGCGCGGAGCGGGTCGGCATCGCCAGCCAGACCTCATGCCGGGACGCCACCGGCCGTACGGCGGGGCCGCTGCTGACCAAGCAGAGCTGCCTGGCCGTGCTCAGGGCGACCTACCAGGACACCACCCAGACCTTCGCGGTGACCGTCGGCGTCGCGGTCATGCCGGTCTCCTCGGCCTCGTCGGCCGCCAAGGCGTTGAAGGCGCTGCACCACGGTGCCGGGCAGCCGCCGTGGTTGCGGGCCGTGTCGTTCCGCCGCACCGCCACCGCCCACTTCGCGGACCCCGGCAAGAAGGTCGGCTGGAGCAGCGCCAAGGGCCCGTACCTGGTGCTGGCCACCGTCGGTTACGCGGACGGCAGGCCGTGGCTCCAGCAAGGGAATGACACCTACACCAAGGACGAAATGCGCAGCCTGGCGACCGGGGTCATCGACTCGGTGGCGACCCGGCTTGGCGCCCCGCCGCCGGTGCCGCACTGCCCGGGCAGTCCCGGATGCTGAGCCCGGCTCCGCGCCCCCGCCGGTGGCGCACGCTGGCCGGGGTGCTGGCCGCGCTGCTGGCAGCGCCCGCGGTCGCGATCGGCTCGGCGGGCGCGGCGCGGGCCGACGCCGTGCGCCAGCAAGAGCTTTGGGTGCTGAACGCAATGAACGTGGCTGGTGCGTGGCAGCACACGCACGGGTCCGGGGTGACCGTGGCCTTGATCGACAGCGGGGTGAACGGGCAGGTCCCGGACCTGAGCGGTTCCGTCACGACCGGACGAGACTTCTCCGGGGTGAACACGCCGCCGACGGACCCGAACTGGGGAGTGCACGGCACCTGGATGGCGTCCCTCATCGCCGGTCACGGGCATGCCGGCGGGTCGAGCGGGATCACGGGGATTGCGCCCGCGGCGAATATCCTCTCCATCCGCGCGGTCACCGATCAGGGCGATCCGGGCTACCACCACTACCAGCACGAGCCGGAGTCCCGGGTGCAGGGGCACCTCGCCGATGCCATCAATTACGCGACGAGCAAGCGGGTCGGCGTCATCAGCATGTCCCTGGGCTACCAGGGCGCCAGCCTTCCGGTCCGCGTCGCGATCTCCAAGGCGCTGGCTCGGGGGATCGTGGTGGTCGCGTCGTCGGGCAACTCCGGCGGCGCCTCCAGCGGCTCGCACGGAAACGCCCCCTATTCCTTCCCCGCCGACTATCCAGGGGTGCTCGGGGTCGGCGCGGTCGCGCAGGACGGCCTGCCCGCCGGATTCTCCAGCGACAACCTGTCCGTCCAGGTGGCGGCGCCTGGGGTGCGCGTGCCCGCGCAGGGCAGGGACGGTCAGTACTGGCTGGTCAGCGGCACGAGTCCGGCCTGCGCGCTGACCGCGGGGGTGGCCGCGCTGATCAAGTCGGTGTATCCGGCGCTGGCCCCGGCCCTGGTCGTACAGGCCATCACCGCGAGCACGAGGGACAAGCCGCACGGTGGTTATGACGAGGAGGTCGGGTTCGGCACGGTGGACGCCACGGCCGCGCTTCGGATGGCCGGCCGGCTGGCCCGCGATCGGGGCGCTGGACGGGGCCTGGTTGCGACCGCGCAGTTCGGCGGAGGAACGGGGGCCATCCCGCTGGATCCCGTGGCCCCGCGAACCAACCGGCAGTTCCTGCTCGACTCGGGAATCGCGCTGATATGCCTCGCCGTCGTGCTGGTCGTGGCGTTCCGCCTGATCGTGACCCGCAAGCGCGCCGCAGCCGGGGTACCCGGTGGCTGGTCCGGGGCTGGTCCGGTTGACCCTCGCGCGCCCGGTGGCTGGTCCGGGGCTGGTCCGGTTGACCCTCGCGCGCCCGGTGGCTGGTCCGGGGCTGGTCCGGTTGACCCTCGCGCGCCCGGTGGCTGGTCCGGGGCCGCCGGCCCGGTTGACGCCCGCGCGTCTGGGGGCTGGGCGGGAGGTCCTGCGCAAGCCACCGGCCCGCCAGACGCCGCCCTGCCGGGCCCTGCCGCCTCCGGCGCGGGAGGAGCCGTGGCGGATGGTGGCGCGCCAGATTACGGCCGCCCGGCGCGCTACTGGGCCACCGGAGGCTACAAACCGTCGGCCGGCTACCCGTCGTCCTCGGGATACGGGTCCTCCGACGGTGCCCAGCCCTATGCCGGTACCCGGCCGCCGGCCGATCCTGGGCAGCCAGCCGGTGCCGCGCCGGCCGCGGATCACGGGTGGCCGGCGGCCGGCGGGCAGCCGATCGGATACGGGGCGCCCGAGGGCTACCGGCAGCTACCGGAGCCCCCGCCGTCGCCAGGTTCCGGGCCGGCCGGAGCCGAGGCGTGGCCGGCGGGTTCCGGGCAGCCCATGGGATCCGGGGCATCGCCGGGTTACCAGCCCTGGACCGGCTCCGCGCCGCCAGCGGATTCCACCGGCTATGAACCGCCAACCGGCAACGGGCTGGCCGCCGGTTACGGGCGGTCCGCGAGTCCCGCACCGCCGGGTGCACCAGTGGCCCCGGGATCCCCCGGGCCGTTCGAGGCCATGGCCAGCAGTTCCCCGGACGTAAGCACCGGCCCGGTCGCCGGGTTCGGGGAGCCTGCGGACCCCGGCAGCCAGGCGGAAGATCCGCCCGCCGCCGACGACGACACCTGGCCCTCGTCCGGCCAATGGTGACCACGCGGCCGCCTGACTTCGCCGAACGCGTGCTCGGGGTCACCGAGAGCATCCCGTCAGGCCGCGTGATGTCCTACGGGGACATCGCCGAGTACCTGGGTGAGGCTGGCCCGCGTCAGGTCGGCCGGGTGATGTCGCAGTGGGGTGGCGGCGTGGCCTGGTGGCGGGTGATCCACGCCGATGGGTCGTTCCTGGCCGGCCACGAGCGGGAGGCGCTGACCCACTACATGGACGAGGGAACGCCGCTGCGCCGTGCCCCCGATGGCGAGGTCCGCGGCGTGGACATGCGCCGCGCCCGCTGGCTTGCCCCGGACTGCTGACGCCTGGCCCGGCGTGCGGGCGTTGCGGCGCGCCGTGTATCAGCGGGCGGCCTGCGCGCTCTGGTCTAGCGAACACGCCTGGTCTCCGCGACCAACCTGACCGGAACGCAACTGGGCAGCGCGGCCGTCCGCATCGGCGCCACCCCGCAGACGGTGACCCTCGCCAACGGCGCGACCGCCACGGCGCTGGTGGGCATCGTCGAGGGCGGTATCTTCCCGCCAGCACAGTGCGGGCCCGTGACCGCGGCCGGGCTGCGGGTGTACCCGCCGGGACAGACCCAGTCCAAGCGGGTGCCGTTCCCCTTCGCCGCCTGCTCCAAGACCGGCCCCCAGTACCTCAAGATCATGCCGGTCCAGTAGCCGGCCACCCGCGACCAGCGCGCGGTCCGGGTAAGGCGGCCGGGCTGAAGATTTCGGGACCCCGGCCGAAACCTGACGCGGCGCCCGAGGCATCTTTCCCTTGCGAGCGTCAGTTGGCCGGCATGGGGCCGGCCGCCTTTGGAGGAGTGCTGGTCATGTGACTGCCGAGGAGGAGTTCGTTGAGTTCGCCGGGGCCGTGTCAGCACGCCTGCAGGGGATGGCGTTCTTGCTGTGCGGTGACTGGCACACCGCTGAGGATCTTGTTCAGGCGACGCTGGTGAAGGTTTTTGTCTCCTGGCGCAGGATCAGGCGGCAGGAGACAGCGCACGCCTACGCTACGCGCACGCTGGTGAACACCTACCTCGCGCACAAGCGCCTGAGGCGCACCGGGGAGATTCCCACCAGCGAGCTTCCGGAACGGGCGGCCGAGCTGCCGGCGCTAGAGACACGGATGGTGGTGCTCGCCGCGCTGGCCACACTCCCGCCCAGGGGCCGCGCGGTGGTGGTGCTGCGGTACTGGGCGGACCTGAGCGTAGACCAGGTGGCGGCTGTCCTTGGCTGCTCGCCGGGAGCGGTGAAGAGCCAAAGCACCCGGGCGCTGGGCAAGCTGCGGGGCGTGCTGGGCGACGCCACCACCGAATCCGGCGCTCACGGACCGCCCGCCGGAAACACGAGATGAGGCAAGGGATGCCCGACATGGATGAGACATCACTGCGCAGGACGCTGGACAGCGCCCTGGCTGGCAGGCCGCCGATGGGGCCAGTGGCACACAACGCACTGCGGGCGGGCCGCAAGCTTCGCCGCCGCCGCCGGATCCAGGGAGCGGTCGGTGGCATGGCTGCCGTCGCTCTCATCGCCCTCGCCATACCGGCAACCATCGGGACACTCGGCCATACTCCAGGGCCCGCAGCAGGGCACCGGCCGGGCGGGCTGGCGGCCGCCCCGAAGTTCTTCGCCGCGGTCGCTGTGAAACCGCTGGGACACGACCCGCAGGCCACCGCGGTGAACATCTACCGGTCCGCGACCGGGCAGGTGGCCGGGTACATCCGGCCGCCCAAGCCGTATCACAACTTCGCGTCGGTGAGCAGGCTGGGCGGCGACCGCACGTTTGTGGCGACCGTCATCACTGACCTCTCCCATGCCGGCTGCACGACGCATCTGTTCCGGTTCAGCATCGACGGCCGCGGCCACCCCGGCGGGCTGAGGCCGCTGAGCGTGCCACAGGTTTCCGGGGAGGTGGGGGAACTGACCAGCAGCGCCGACGGGGAAAAGGTGGCGTTCACGGCCTCCCTGTGCATGCCGCAGACGGTCGGTCTGATCAACCTCGCCACCGGGCAGACCACCACGTGGATAGTCCCGCGCCACGGCCGGCACCCGGTGAGCTTCGGCAGCCTGTCGCTGACCGGGGACGGCTCGAGGCTTGGGTTCGTGGTCGGCGCTGCCGTTATCCCTACCGGGCTAACAAACGCGTATATCTTGCCCACCGATTCGCCGTCTGGCCCGCTGATGCGGCACGCCACCAAGGTGCTGCACGTGCCCACCGGCGTGTTCGATGTGGTCCTCAGCAACAACGGTTCACAGGCGTACCTGGAGACGCTCTCGCACGGAGGCTCCGTGATCCTCAGCCAGTACAGCACCACCACCGGCCAGCGAGTCCGGGTCGTCGGCCGCCTGAGCCCAGGCGGCCGCAACCTTACCGAGTACTCCCTCATCGCGGACGCGGCCGGGAAGCACCTGCTGGCCTACGGCGACACCCACCGGCTCAAGGCGGTGAACCTCACCACCGGCCACCAGGCCTCGATAACGCTCGCCCAGATTCCCGACGTGGACCCCTCCAGCACCGTCGCCTGGTGAACACGACCCAGGGCCCGCTGGCGCCCGCCCGCTGTGGAAGCAGCGGGCGGGCGCCGGTGCGCCACCTCCTTTTCCGGCGGCCTTTCGAGCGCCACGTCGCGCCTTAGGGCGGCAAAGGAGCGCGGGATGTCATAGGGGTCTGCTGGAATGCCTAATTGACATGAGTGAGCATTCCCCGGCCTATCACCTCGTCCGCCCGCCTGCACGGGCGGCCGGGGCCCCGGTCCTCGACGCGGCGCAGCGGGCCGTCGTGGACCACGAAGGGCTGCCACTGCTCGTTCTGGCCGGACCAGGCACGGGGAAGACCACCGCGATCGTGGAGACCGTGGTGGAGCGCATCACCAGGCGCGGCATCGACCCGGAACGGGTCCTCGTGCTGACGTTCAGCCGCAAGGCCGCGGAGGAGTTGCGCCAGCGGATCACCGCCCGCCTTGGCCGGACCACTCGCGAGCCCTTGGCACTGACCTTCCACAGCTACGCGTACGCGCTGGTGCGCCGCGAGTTCACGCTGGCCGGCGATGAGCCGCCGACCCTGCTCCCTGGCCCGGAACAGTTGCTGGAGGTGCGGCGGCTGTTGCGCGGCGAGGCCGAGGACGGTGGCATCCGCTGGCCGGAACGGCTGCGGCCGGCGCTGGGCACCCGCGGCTTCGCCGCAGAACTGCGGGACTTCCTGCTGCGCGGCGCAGAACGCGGGTTCGACGGGCGCGGGCTGGCCCGGCTGGGCCGGCAGCGGGGCCGGGATGACTGGGTCGCCGCGGGCGCCTTCCTCGCCCGCTACGACGCGAGATTCGACCTGGCGCCGGTGCCCGCCTACGACTACGCCGAGATCATCAGGATCGCTGCGGCGCTGCTGTCCCGCGGTGCGGTCCGCGAGCGGGAGCGGAAAGCCTACGACGTGGTCCTGGTCGACGAATACCAGGACACCGACCCGGCCCAGGAGGCGCTGCTGCACGCCCTGGCCGGCGACGGCCGGGAACTGATCGTGGTCGGGGACCCGGACCAGGCGATCTACGCGTTCCGCGGTGCCGACGTCAGCGCGATCATGCGGTTCCCCGACCGGTTCCGCGCGCCGGACGACCGGCCCGCCCGGGTGGTCGCCCTGGGCACCTGCCGGCGCAGCGGCCCCGTCCTGCTCGCCGCGTCGCGCCGGATCGCGGCCAGGCTCCCGGCTCCGCCCGCCGTGGCGCCGCCCAGCCGGCCAGCCAGCGGCCGGCGTGACCGCGGGCCTGACGACGGCCAGTCCCCTGGTCGTCAGTCCCCTGCCAGCCAGCCGTCCGGCGGCCAGCCGTCCGGCGGCCAGCCGTCCGGCGGCCAGCCGCGGGGCAGCCAGCCACCGGGCGGCCATCGCGATCTGCGGCCGGTGCCGTCCGTGCCACCCGGCGAGCTCCGGGTCGTGGTCGCCTCCAGCGCCAGCCAGGAAGCCACCGTGGTGGCCGATGCGCTCCGCCGGGCACACCTGCACGACGGGGTGCCCTGGTCGTCCATGGCGGTCCTGGTCAGATCGGTGATCGGCCAGGTGCCGCTGCTGCGCAGGGCGCTCGCCGCGACCGGAGTGCCCTCGGTGATCGCTGGCGACGAGCTGCCGCTGGAGGCCGAGCCCGGCGTGCGCCCGCTGCTCCTGCTGCTGCGCTGCGCGCTGCACCCGGAGACTCTCGACGAGGAAGCGGCGATCGAGCTGCTCGCCGGGCCGCTCGGCGGCACCGACGCCCTGGGCCTGCGCCGGCTCCGGCGGGCGCTCCGGGCGGCGGCACGGGACGCCGGCGAGGACAGCCCGCCACAGCCGCTGGCCGCCGTTCTGGAGGACCCGCGCGAACTGACCCTGATCCGTGCGCCCGCCGCGGACGCCGCGCGCCGGGTGGCCGATCTGCTGGCGCTGGCGCGGCAGACCGCCGGCGACGGCAACGCGCACGACGTGCTCTGGGCGGTGTGGGACGCGTCGGGCGTGGCTTCCGCGTGGCAGGCGGTGTCGGCCGCGGGCGGATCCCGCGGTGCCGCGGCCGACCGTGACCTGGACGCGGTGTGTGCGCTGTTCGATGCCGCGGCCAGGTTCGCCGTGCGGCTGCCGCCGGGCTCGGCCTCGCTTTTCCTGGACAGCATGTCCGGCCAGGAGATCCCGGGAGACACCCTCGCGGACCACGCCCCGGAGGGCGATGCCGTCCGGATCCTGACCGCGCACCGGGCCAAGGGCCTGGAGTGGGATGTCGTCGTGGTGGCGGGGGTCCAGGAGGGCATCTGGCCGGACCTGCGGATGCGCTCCTCGCTGCTCGGCATGGACGAGCTCATGGACGCGGCCGCGGGCGTGCTTGTGCCGGGCACCGGCACCGACACAATGGCCGCGGCGCTGGCGGCCAAGCTGCTCAACGAGGAGCGCCGGCTGTTCTACGTGGCGGTCACCCGCGCCCGCCGCCGGCTTGTGGTCACCGCATCGGGCAGCGACGACAGCCAGGAACGGCCGTCCCGGTTCCTGGCCGAGCTGGCTGGTGACGAGATCGAGATCGAGGACGTCGCCGGGGCCGCGCCACGGTGGCTGTCGCTGCCCGCACTGACCGCCGACCTGCGCCGGGCCGCGGCCGACCCGGACCGTCCGCCCGCACTGCGCCGGGCCGCCGCGGCCCAGCTCGCCCGGCTCGCCGCTGCCGGTGTCCGCGGCGCCCACCCGGGGCAGTGGTACCAGCTCACCGAGCTGTCCGATCCCGGGCCGATCCCGGCCGCGGCGGACGGCCTGCTCGTCCGGCTGTCGCCGTCCCAGGTTGAGTCGTTCCACCGGTGCGGGCTGCGCTGGCTGCTCGAGGTCGCCGCGGGCGCCGGGTCCTCGGACGTGATCCGGCACTTCGGGATCCTCATCCATGCGGCCGCCGTGCTCGCCGCCACCGGTGCCGACGAGGCCATGATCAGTGAGCGGATCGACGAGATCTGGCATCACCTGGACTTCGGCAGCCCCTGGTACAGCGACAAGGAGCGGGAGCGGGCCAGGGTCATGGTGGACAAGTTCCTCGCCTGGCACCGGGACAACCCGAGGGAACTGGTCGCGGTCGAGCAGAAGCTGCGGGCCCAGATCGGCGCTGTGGAGATCACCGGGCGGGTGGACCGGCTGGAGCGGGACCCCGACGGCCGGGCCATCGTCGTGGACCTGAAGACCGGCTCCACTCCGGTGCCGTCCACGGACCTGGACCGGCACCCCCAGCTCGGCGTGTACCAGCTCGCCGTGCTGCTCGGGGCATTCGAGCGATTCGGCCTGACCGAGCCGGGCGGCGCGGAGCTGATCCAGGTGGGCAACGCGAGCCTGTCTGCCCGGGTCCGGGTGCAGCCGCAGCAGGCGCTGACCGGCGACCCGGAACCGGACTGGGCGCGGGACCTGGTCGAGACCGTGGCGGCGGGCATGGCCGGCCCGCTGTTCGAGGCGCGGGTGAACCCGGGGTGCCGGAACTGCCCGGTCAGGTCCTGCTGCCCCGTGCATCCCGACGGCGAGCAGGTGACCCGGTGAATCACCCCATTCGCTACGAGCCCGGGCAGCTGGCCCGGCTGCTCGGGCTGCCCGAGCCCACCGCGGAGCAGGCCGAGGTGATCGCCGCGCCGCTGGAGCCGCTCGCGGTCATCGCCGGGGCCGGGTCTGGCAAGAGCGAGACGATGGCCGCCCGGCTGGTCTGGCTGGTCGCCAACGGCATGGTCCGGCCGGAACGGGTCCTGGGCCTCACCTTCACCCGCAAGGCAGCCGCCGAGCTTGGGCAGCGGGTGCGCACCCGGCTCGCGGGCCTGCGCCGGGTGGGCCTGGACGTCACGGGCGGCGATCCGGCTGGCCTGCCAGGCGGCCCTGGGGCGGGCGGCCCTGACGGCGCTCCGATGCCCGGCGGTCTCTGGGCGGGCGGCGCGGGCGGCTTGCTGCCGGACGGCTCGTTTGCCGCCGCGGGCGGTGGACTCGCTGGCGGCGGGCTCGCGGACCGCGGACTCGCGGGTGGCTTGCTGGGCAGCCCGCGCGAGCTTGGCGGCGGCCCTGCCGACGGGCGGCTGGGCAGCCCGCACGAGCTGGGTGGCGGCCCTGCGAGCGGGCGGCTGGGCAGCCGCGCGGGGGCCGACCTGGCCAGTGCGGCCGTGCTCGGCGCCCTGGATGGCCGAGTGCCGGCCGATCTGCCCGGCGGCGCCGCAGGCGGGCTCGCGGCCGGTGAGCTTCCCGGTGACGACCTGCTCGACGGCGAGCCCATCGTGTCCACTTATCACTCCTACGCCGCCCGGCTCGTCGCCGACCATGCGCTACGCGAAGCCCTGGAACCCACCGTGCGCCTGATCACCCCCGCCGTGGCGTGGCAGCTGGCAGCCCGGGTGGTGGCCGCCTACGCCGGGCCGATGGACGCGGTTCACTGGGCCCCGCAGTCGGTCACCGCCGCGGTGCTTGACCTCGCCGGGGAGCTTGCCGAGCACCTGGCCAACCCCGCCGACATCAGCCAGATCGGCGACTGGCTGGAGGCGGCGTCCCGGGCGCTGCCCCGGCTGCCCAGCGGCGTCCGCAAGATCCTGGACTGCCAGCGCACCCGGGAGCAGTTGCTGCCGCTGGTGTCCGGCTATGCCGCGGCCAAGAGGGCCAGGGAGGTCATCGACTACGGCGACCAGGTGACGCTGGCCGCCCGGATAGCGACCAGGCACCGCGAGGTGGGTGCGATCGAGCGCGCCCGGTACCAGGTGGTGCTGCTCGACGAGTTCCAGGACACCAGCCACGCCCAGCTCGTCCTGCTGCGTGCGCTGTTCGGCGGCGGGCACCCGGTGACCGCCGTGGGCGACCCCTGCCAGTCGATCTACGGCTGGCGCGGGGCCAGCGCGGGCAACCTGGCCCGGTTCGCCCGGGAGTTCGCTGCGGGTGCGCACCCGGCCAGGGTCGCCCAGCTCGCCACCAGCTTCCGCAACACCGGCAAGGTGCTTGATGTCGCCGCGGTGATCCAGCGCGAGCTGCGGGACCAGGTGTCCCAGGTGCCCCGGCTGGTGGCACCGCCGGGGCGGGCCGGCCGCGGCGCCGTGGTCTGCGCGCTGCTCGAAACCGCCACCGCCGAGGCGCGCTGGGTGGGCGAGCAGGTCGCGGGGCTGCTCCGGCTGCCGGCCGGCATCGCACCCGACGGCGAGCCCTGGGACCTGCCTGGCGTCCAGCCCTCCGACATCGCTGTGCTCTGCCGCAAGCGCTCCCAGTTCGCCCTGCTGCGGGCGGCGATCGAGGCGCAGGGGGTTCCGGTCGAGGTGGTCGGTCTCGGCGGGCTGCTCACCGTCCCCGAGGTCGCCGACATCGTGGCCACCCTGCGGGTGCTGCACGATCCGGCGGAGTCCGCCGCGCTCGCCCGGCTGCTCACCGGGCCACGGTGGCGGATCGGGCCCCGCGACCTGGTCGCCCTGGGCAGGCGTGCCAGGGAACTGGCCCGCGAGCCCCACGACCCGGCCGGCCCGGGGGCGCACCGCCCCGGGGAACGCGCGCCCGGGGGCAGCCAGGCCGGCCCTGGCGCAGCCGGTCTCCAGGACAGCCACGGCGGCGGTGACGCGGCGGGGGCAGGGGATGCGGGCAGCGGCGTAGCGCATGACAATGATGCGCTGGCGCAAGCGGTCACGGATCTGACCGCGCTGCCCGGGAGCATGGCGGAGGCGCTGGAAGACCTGGGGAACCGGGGCGGCTACTCGGCACGGGGCTACCAGCGGTTCGCCGCGCTGGCCGCCGAGTTGCGGGCGCTGCGCGTGCATGTCAGCCGGCCGCTGCCGGACCTGGTCGGGGAGGTCGAGCGGACGCTGGGCCTGGACATCGAGGTTGCGGCGCAACCGTGGCGGGATCCGGCCGTCGCCCGCGCCGACCTGGACGCGTTCGCCGATGCGGCGGCCGCCTTCGCCGACGACGAGGAGGAGCCCACGCTCGGCGCATTCCTCGCCTACCTGACCGCGGCGGAGGCGGAGGAGTTCGGCCTGGAGTCCGGCCAGCCGAGCGGGGCCAACGCGGTCACGCTTACCACCGTGCACGCCGCCAAGGGCCTGCAATGGGCCGCCGTGGTGGTGCCGGGCCTGGCGGCCGGCCCGCGGGCCTCGGTGTTCCCCGCGAAGCCGCGGGTCACCACGCGGTGGACCGAGAACCCCCGGCTGCTGCCGTTCGGCCTGCGCGGCGATGCAGAAGACCTGCCGGTGCTGCGGGACCTGGAGGAGGCGTCGCGGGAGAAGTTCACCGGCGCCTGCTCAGCGCGTGAGCTGGCCGAGGAGCGGCGGCTCGCCTACGTGGCGGTGACCCGGGCCGCGTACTGGGTCGCCTGCTCCGGCTACTGGTGGGGCGAGGCCGCGTCGCCGCTGGGCCCGTCGCTGTTCCTGGAGGAGGTCCGCGCCGCGTGCGCCGAAGGCCCGGGCACCGTGGCGCACTGGGCACCGCCGCCGGAAGACGGCACGCAGAACCCGGCGCTGGCCGAGCCCGCCGTCGTATCGTGGCCGCCGGCCGCGGAGGGGCCACGGCATGCGGCCGTGCGGGAGGCGGCCGCGCTGGTCGAGCACGAGATTGCCGTGCTGGAGGAGCCGGATGAGGAGGAGCCGGACGGCGGCGGCGAGCTGAGCGAGGCGGACCGGGCGCTCGCCCGCGCCTGGTCCCGGGATGCAGGCCTGCTGCTGAGAGAGCTTTCCCAGCGGCGCGCCGGTGCCGGGGCGGCGGTCGCGCTCCCGGCGCAGCTGTCGGTGTCCTCGCTGGTCACAATGGCGGCCGACCCGGACAGGCTGGCCCAGCAGATCCGCCGCCCGATGCCCCGCCCACCGGTGCCGCAGGCCCGGCGGGGCACCGCCTTCCACCGCTGGCTGGAGCAGCGGTTCGGGCAGCAGCGGCTGATCGACCCCACCGACCTGCTGGGAGCGGCCGACGATCCGGCCGACGATCCCGACGACGCCGACCTCGCCTTGCTCAGGGAGCAGTTCGAGGCGGGAGAGTGGGGCGACCGGTGGCCGGTGGACGTGGAGGTGCCATTCGAGACGCTGGTCGCGGGCCGCACGGTCCGCGGGCGGATCGACGCCGTGTTCGCCGACCCGGTCAGCGGCGGATACGACGTGGTCGACTGGAAGACCGGGCAGCCGCCGACCTCGGCCGCCGACCTGCGCGCGGCATCCGTCCAGCTCGCCGCCTACCGGGTGGCCTGGGCAACCCTGGCCGGGGTGCCGCTTGACCAGGTACGGGCGGCGTTCTACTACGTGCGGCACGACCAGACGCTGCGGCCTGCGGACCTCCTCGATGAGGCCGGGCTGGCCGCCCTCATCGAGGAGGTCCCGCTGGCAGGCCAGGAGCGCTGACGCGTCCCTGCCGGGCACCAGGCCGGGGAACGTGGCGCCGTCAGCCGGCCAGGTGGCGCTCCAGGCTCTCCATCTTGGCGGTGAGCGCTCCGGTCGCGCCGGGGCGGATGTCGGCCTTGAGCACCACGCTGACCCGGGGTGCCTTCGCGGCGACCGCGTCGATGGCCTGTTTGACCACGGCCATCACCTCGTGCCAGTCGCCCTCGACCGTGGTGAACATCGCGTCGGTGTGGTTGGGCAGCCCGCTGTCCCTGACCACGCGCACCGCGTCCGCGACGTACTCGCCGACAGCGTCTCCCACGCCAAGCGGTGTGACCGAGAACGCGACAAGCATGACTCCTCCTGGGTGCCGCGGACCGGGCCGGGAGCGGGGGGTTCGGCCCGGCCCGCGGCACCGGTCAGGAAACCGGGAAATTGAAGTAGTGGAGGCTCACGTACGGCGGGTCACCGGAGGCGCCCGACGAGAACTCCAGGTACACGTTATGGGTTCCGGTGACCTTCGTGATGTTCGCCGGGACGGTGCGCCAGGACGACCAGCCGCCGGTGTTGCCCACCGCGAAGCTCCCGACCGGCGCATTCGACGGGTTGTCGAGCACCACCTCCACCAGGCCGCTCACGCCGCCCGCCGCGCCGGAGGCCACCCGTGCGTCGAACTGGCTGGAGCCGGTGCCGAAGTTGATCCCCGGATATTCCAGGTAGTCACCGCTGGCAAGCTGCGCCACCTGGTTGCCATCGACGCCCGATGGATTGGTGTCCCCGGTCGCGGCGGTCACCGAGATGGAACCCTGAGAGCCCGAGTAGCAGTCGGCGGAGATGTCGGCGGCCGCGGTCGCGGTGCACTGCCTGCCGGTCGGCGTCGGGCTCGGGGTGGGCGTCGGCGTGGGTGTCGGGGTATGCGTCGGCGTGGGGCAGCTTCCGCCGGACTTCACCGGGGTGAGGTTCAGGTGGCCGCTGCCGTCCAGGGATACGTTCGCGGTCGAGTTCGTGTTGCTCTCGACCTCCCCGGTGCCCCAGTTGGCGGCACATCCGCTGCCGTTGTACTGGGTGCCGGTGTCGTAGGTCCACTGCGAGTCCACGCGCGAGCCTGCCGCACCGGAGAAGCCGTCGCTGAATACCGTGGACCAGCCCGGCGGGGCCGGTGGCACGGTGCTCGCCGAGGCGTGCCACGCGGCAGGGACGACCGTTACTAAGACGGCGAGCGCGGCGACGACCAGCATCGTGAGGCCGATGCGGGCACGCCGGGCGGTGCGGAGACTCGGCAGTGAGCGGGGGGTACTGCGCATGGTGTTCTCCTTTCGGGGCGGGGTGGATCACCTTTCGCAGACCTGTATCGATCACCTCTGCGGGCAGCCGCAGCTGGCCCGGATCACGAGGTGGGTGGACAGGATTTCCGCCCGCGGCGGTAGCCCCCGGTCTTCGATGCGGGCGCGCAGCCGGGCGGCCGCCTTGCGGCCGAGGTCCCTGAGCGGCTGGCTTACCGTGGTCACGGCAGGGGTGACGATCCGGCTGGCGTAGATATCGTCGAATCCCGTCACCGCTACGTCGCCAGGTATGGCGCGGCCCGCCCGCTGGAACTCGCGCATCGCGCCGATCGCCATCTGGTCGTTGGCACAGGTGACCACCTCGGGCAGCGGGCCGTGGGCCAGCAGGGCACGTGCCGCGGCTGCGCCGCTGGCCTCGGAGAAGTCCCCGTTCAGAACCGGGCCCAGATGGCAGCCGGGCTGCCCGGCGACGGCCTGCCGGAACGCGGCCAGCCGCTCCTGTGCGTCGGGTGAGTCGGCCGGGCCCGCCAGGAAGCTCAGCCGCCGATAGCCGTGACCGCCGATGAGGTGCGCGGCGAGCGCGCGGATGCCGGCCTCGTTGTCCACGGCGACCATATCCAGCTCGCGCTCACCGGGGCGGCCCGCGATGACCACGACCGGGATGCGCCTGGCCAGTGAGCGCAGCCTGCTCGCGGGCATGATTTCCTCCGCCACGAGCAGCCCGTCGACCTTGCCGGACAGCGACCAGACCCGCCGCTGGAACTGCTCGCCGGCCTGGCCGAATGTCAGCAGCAGCGAGCATTCGGTGCCGCGCAGCACCGATTCGACGGCGTGCACGACCTCGTCGACGAACAACTGGCCCGCCTGCTCGATGTCGATCTCGTCGGTGCCGCGTTCGAGGGCGGCGAGCCCGATGATGTCTTTACGGCGCCGGCTCAGCCCCTGAGCGGAACCGTCGGGCACGAAGCCGAGCTGGTCGATGGCGGCGCGGACGCGCTGCTGGGTATCGGGGTGGACCAGTGGCGAGCCGTGGATCACCCGCGACACGGTCGCGGTGGAGACGCCGGCCAGGTCTGCGACGTCGTAAACCGTGGTCATGCCGCCTCACCAGCTCTCCTGGCCTGGGTTCAGCGTTGGGTGGCTGTAAGCGGTTACAAATGCCGTTGAATGGTAACGCTAATGGTCGATGTAAGCGCTGTCAATGGTCGTTTTGAGCTGGTCCGCGCGGAAACTGAGATGAGTTTGCGGGGGCGGCCGGGCTAGCCTGGCCCGATGACGGCGGGCCCGATGCAGATGGCGGTTGGCACGGACGGGGTGACCGGCGGGACAGTGTCAGCGGGAGACGCGGACGGGGTGGCCGGCGCCGAGCGAGCGGCGCGGGGATTGCGGCTGCGGCCGCCGGGCCCGGAGGACGAGGCGGCGTTCGCGGCCGGCCACCGGGCCATGGCCGCCGAGGGCTTCACGTTCGGTCCCGGATACGAGCCGGGCAAGCCGTGGGCTACCTACCTCAAGAAGCTGGAAGACCATCGGCACGGGCGCTACCTGCCCCCGGGCCATGTGCCGGGCACCTTTCTGGTGGCCGCCGTGGCGCAGGAGATCGTCGGCCGGACGTCCATCCGGTTTATGCTCAACGCCTTCCTCGCCAGGCGCGGCGGCCATATCGGTTATGGCGTCCTGCCGCAGCACCGCCGCCGCGGTTATGCCACCGAGATCCTCCGGCAGAGCCTGATCATCGCGCGGGCGGCCGGGGTCGGCCGGGTGCTGGTGACCTGTGACCAGGACAACGTCGGCTCGCGGACCGTCATCGAGTCGTGCGGCGGGGTGCTGGATTCAGTGATGACCCTGGACGGCGAGCCACCTGTGCTGCGGTTCTGGATCGACTGACAGCTCACCGGGCAGTTCCGGCCAGCGGGACGGCAGCAGCCAGGCGGCCAGGCCCAGCGGGTACACGAAGTAACCGACCCGGCTGGCGGGCGCCAGCACGAACAGCAGAGCCAGCCCGAGGGCCAGCCGCCAGGCCGCCCCACGCGCGTCCTTGGGCGGGCGGACGATCATCCAGGCGCCGACTCCCGCGGCGGCCAGCGCCATCAGCACCAGCGCTGTCCAGTGGCCCAAGGGTCCAGTATTCGCGAGCAGGTAACCGGGCAGCACGCTCGCGGCCGGGCTCGCGACCTTGGCCAGACCCAGCGGGTAGAGCACGGTGTTGGCCAGCGCGGCGGCGGGATGGGCGGCCACGGCGGGTCCGTCGATGGCCAGGGCCACGCCGAGTACCGCTGCGGCGAACCAGGTCACGGCGCGCCAGCCCTGGCGGGCAATGAGCAGCACGGCCACCACCGCCACGGCGGGCCAGGCCGTCGCCTTCATGGCCGCGGCCAGCCCAAGTACCAGCCCGGCCGCGGCCGCCCACCGCCACTGGCTGCGCGATCCCCGGCTGGCCAGCGCCAGGCCGAGGCACATCAGCCCGAGCACCGGCAGGTCGTCGCCGCCGACCGCGAGCGGCAGGGCGACCACCGGGGAGGCGGCGACCAGCGCCGTCCACCACACCGGCCGCGGTACGCGCGCGATCCGGACGGCGGCGCCGAAGGTGGCCACGAACACAACGCCGAACCAGATCCGGGGGTCGCTGAGCAGCCCGCCGGCGAGGACCCGCGGTACACCGAACACGATCAGCGCGGGCAGGTAAGGGTCATACGCGCGCCAGCTGTGGGCCGCGGCGAGTGCCGCCGGGCTCGCGTACGGCGTGCCCTGGTGCACGAGCATCGCGGCGGAACGGATGATCACCGCGACCTCTGGCTGTGCCATGCCGGTGACGGCCATCCAGGCCAGCGGGGCAGCCACAGCGCCGGCGAGGCTGATCAGCACCGCGAGGCTGGCACCCCGGCGGCGCACCGCGCCTGCGGTGACGGCGGAGACCGCATAACTGGCCGCGGCGAAGGCGCCCCACACGCGTTCCGGCGCGTTGACGCTGGTCAGTGCGGTGACGAGGGCGAAAGCGGCGGATACGGCGAACGTGCCGGCTACCCACTCCCGGCGGATCACGGCGACCGCCGCCCGGGCGCGGCCGCCGCGCGGAAGCCAGCCAGGAGCGCGGCCCGGGCGGCCGCGCCCGGGCTCTCCGGTGGCGGCCGGGGTGCTCGCGTGGTCCAGCACCTGGGCCAGTGGCGGCGTCATGGGTCCCGACGTTAGGCCCTAAGCCGGGGCGAAATCGTCATCCCCGGGGCTGATCTCGGTCTAGTCCGCAGGGGGATCCCGGTGCGCTCATACCCGGGCTGACCGCGAGCCCGCCCGCCGGAGGACCCGGCCGGTGCGAGGATGGCCTGCGTGGCCACCAAGATCGGGCAGTCACCGCCCGTGCCGTCCCCGGACCGGGTGCCCGGCGCGGACGGGGTGCCCGGCGCGGACGGGGTGCCCGGCGCGGACGGGGTGCCCGGGCTGCCGGAGGTGGTGCGCCGGGCCGGCCTGTTCCCACGGCTGCGGTACATGGGTTCCAAGTACCGGTTGATCCCGCACCTGGCGACGGCGTTCACCGAACTGGGCGGTGCCACCGCGCTCGATGCCTTCTCCGGCAGCGGCGTGGTGTCCTACCTGCTCAAAACCTGCGGTTACCAGGTCACCGCCAACGACTTCCTCGCATTCCCCGCGGTCATCGCGCAGGCCAGCGTGGTCAACCAGGATGTGACGCTCGGGGCGGGCGACATCGCCGAGATCTGCGGCCCGCCCGCCGACGACCGCGACTTCATCCAGCGCACCTTCGACGGGATCTACTTCACGGGCGCCGACCTGCGCTTCCTCGACTCCGCGTGGTCCCATATCGACCGGATGAGCGGGCACCGGCAGGCACTGGCCATCTCCGCGCTCGTCCTGTCCGCGGCCCGCCGCCAGCCCCGGGGCGTCTTCACCGTGACCGGCCACCGTTACGACGACGGCCGCCGTGACCTGCGCCTCTCGCTGCGCGAACACTTCGCCGAACGGGCCGCCGACTACAACGGCGTGGTGTTCGACAGCGGCCGGTCCTGCGCCGCCACCTCATTCGACGTGTTCGACCTGCCCACGGGCGGCTACGACGTGGTTTACCTGGACCCGCCCTATGCGCCGCCGCGCGACGACAACTGCTACATCAAGCGCTACCACTTCCTGGAGGGGCTGTCGGGCTACTGGCGCGGCCAGGAACTGCTGGAACACACGCGCACCCGGAAACTGGCCAAGCGCTACACACCGTTCTCCTACACCCGCACGGTCACCGACGCCCTGTGCCGCCTGGTCAGGCAGTTCGGCGACGCCGCCCTCGTGCTCTCGTACTCTTCCAACGCCGTGCCGGACGCCGCGACCATCGAAGGGCTCCTGCGCGAGGTCAAACGGCACGTAGAGGTGCGGGTGATCGACCACACCTATGCGTTCGGCACACACCAGGCGGCCCGCCGGCGCACCGCTCGCGAGTATCTGTTCATCGCACGGTAGCCCGGGCTCCCGGCGCGGGCCGCGGCCGGTGGTCTAGAGTGCCGGGGGCGGTCAGGTGGGAGGCGATCACAGACATGGATGTCCGTAGCTACATCGCGCAGAACGCCGGAAGTTTTTTCGATGACCTGAAGCAATGGCTGAGGATCCCGTCGATCTCCGCGGATCCGGCCCGCCACGCCGACGTGCGCGCTTCCGCGGACTGGCTCGCGGCACACCTGCGCGCGACCGGGTTCCCCGAGGTGGAGATCTGGGAGACCGGCACCGCGGAGTCACCGGGGCTGCCGTCGGTGTACGCGTACTGGCCCGCGGCGGACCCTGCCGCGCCCACTGTCTGTGTCTACGGGCATCACGACGTGCAGCCGGTGGAGCCGCTCAGCGAGTGGGACTCCCCGCCGTTCGAGCCGGTCGAGCGGGGCGGCGTGCTGTTCGGCCGTGGCGCGTCCGACGACAAGGGCCAGGTGCTGCTGCACACTCTCGGGTTGCGCGCCTGCCTGGCTGCGGCCGGGGCCACCGCGCCCCCGGTCAACCTGAAGCTGCTGGTCGAAGGTGAGGAGGAGTCGGGCTCACCGCATTTCGCCGCGCTGCTGCGGGAGCGGGCCGACCGGCTCGCCTGCGACGTCATCGTGGTCTCCGACACCACGATGTGGGCGGCTGACGTGCCGTCCCTGTGTACCGGGATGCGCGGGCTCGCGGTCGCGGAGATCACCCTGCGCGGGCCGGAGACCGACCTGCACTCGGGCTCCTTCGGCGGTGGCGTGCCCAACCCGTTGCACGCTATGGCCGGGCTGCTCGCGGGCCTGCACGACGCCCGCGGCCGGGTCACGCTCCCCGGGTTCTACGACAAGGTGGTGAGCCTGACCCCGAAGGAGCGGGAGTTGTTCGGGCGGCTGCCGTTCGAGGAGAAGGCGTGGCTGGCCGACGCGGGGAACAGCCAGATCGCCTGCGGCGAGGAAGGATATTCCACCCTGGAGCGGGTCTGGGCAAGGCCCACCGCTGAGGTCAACGGCATGTGGGGCGGGCACACCGGCCCCGGCCCGAAGACCATAGTGCCGCGCCAGGCGCACGCCAAACTCTCCTTCCGCCTGGTTGCCAACCAGAACCCGGCCGAAGTGCTCGCCGCACTGGAGGAGTATGTGGCGGCGCACACCCCCCCGGGGATCGAGGCGGTCGTCACGCCCGAGGGCCCCGGAGTGCGGCCCACGGTCGCGCCGATCGACTCGCCGGCGGTGCTCGCGGGCAAACGGGCCGTGGAGCGTGCGTTCGGTATGGAGGCCATGTTCACCCGCGAGGGCGGCAGCGGGCCCGAGGCCGACCTCACCGAGATCCTGGGTGCGCCGCTGGTCTTCATCGCCGCCGGACTGAACTCCGACCGGATCCACGCGCCGAACGAGAAGGCCGACATGGCCATGCTGGTGCGGGGAGCGGAGGCCGTGGCCTACATGTGGGACGAGCTAGCGGAGGTCAGCCACAGCACGGGCGCACGGTGATGCCGGACGGCGCCCATGCCCCCGATCCCGGCGGGCCCACGGAGTACGGCGCCGGGGCGCTCAGCGGGCTCAGCCTCGCCCGGAGCGCGGTGGACCGCGTCAGTCACCACCGCGCCGACGAGGCCTGGCTGTCGGCCGCCTGGGCGGATGAGGGCACTCGGGTGCTGGTGCTCGACCACGGGCAGGCCCGCATCCGCTTCGCCGGCGATGGGGCGGCGCTCGAGCTGACCTCGCCGGGGAAGGCGCCCGGGGGCGTCCGGTTCCTGCTGGGCGTGGACGACGCGGGGGTCGCTTATTTCGGGGTGGACGGCCCCCGGGGCGGCCTGGGTGCGGGCCCGCTGCCGGCCCCGGGTTCAGCTCCCGCGGTGCCGCCGGCGCCGGGTGTCCAGGTGGCCGGGCTGCGCCAGGCCGGGCCACTGCTCGGCGACCGGGACGCCGGGCTGTTCACCCACGCTGTCGCGCTCGCCAACTGGCACGCGACGCACGCCCACTGCCCGCGCTGCGGGGCGGTCACCGAGCCGGTGCAGGCCGGGCACGCCCGGCGCTGCCCGGTGGACGGCAGCGAGCACTTCCCCCGCGTGGATCCCGCGGTGATCATGCTGGTCCGTGACGACGGCGACCGGTGCCTGCTGGCGCGCAACCGGAACTGGCCACTCCGGCGGGTGTCCATCCTGGCTGGCTTCGTGGAGCCGGGGGAGTCCCTGGAACAGGCCGTGATCCGCGAGGTCGGGGAGGAGGCCGGGTTGCGGGTCAGCGGACTGCGTTATGTCGGGAGCCAGCCTTGGCCGATGCCGCGCAGCCTGATGCTCGGCTTCGTGGCCAGCGCCCCCGGCGAGCAGGAGATCGTCGTGGACGAGGAGGAGATCGCCGAGGCGCGGTGGTTCACCCGCGAGCAACTGACGGCGGCCGTTTCCACGGGGGAGGTGCTGCTGCCGCCCCCGGTGTCCATCGCGCACCGGATCATCGAATCCTGGTACGGCGCCGCGCTGCCTGGATCCTGGTGATCCCGGCGCGGCGGTCGTGGTTACCCGGGCGGGGCGAGCTGGCGGACCGCCGCCGCCTCGTCCACGCCCGGCGCGGTAACGATCATGATGACCGGGGTGTCCAGCCCGGTCGCGTGGTACTCGGCCACCCGCTCCCGGCAGGCCGCCGCGGGCCCGTGCACCACAAGCTCGTCCACCACTTCATCGGGAATCAGTTCGAGTGCCTTCTTGCGGTCCCCGGTGGCCCACGCATCCTGCATCGGCCGCAGTGCCTCGCCCCGGCCGAGCCAGACGTGGAACGCGGCGTAGATGGGCACGGTCAGGTAGGCGGCGATCATGCGGCGGCCGATGGCCCTGGCGGTGGCGGCATCGTCGGTGGGAACTACGAAGATCCGGGCGATCAGCTCGCAGTCCGGCCCGGCCACCGCGCGCACCGTCGGTACGTCCGCGGGGGCGAGCCAGTTGGTGATCGCCCCGTCCGCCAGGCTGGCGGCGAGCCGCACCATGCCCGGCCGCAGGGCGGCGAGCGCGAGCCCCGGCGGCTGCGCCGGGGGCGGGTCGAGGCGGAACCCGCGGACGGTGAACGTCTCGAACTCCCCGCTCACCTTCTCCCCGGCCAGCACAGGACGCAGGAACTTCAGCGTGTCCCTGGCCCGCTGGTAGGGCCGGTCAAGCTTCAGCCCGTTCCAGTCCTCCACGATCACCGGCGAGGAGGTGCCGATGCCAAGCACGAACCGGCCGGGAGCCAGGCTCGCGCAGGTCGCCGCGTCCATGGCGAGCAACGCCGGCCCACGGGTGTACATCCCGGCGATCGCGGTGCCGAACCGCAGCCCGGTGGTCCACTGGGCTGCGGCGGCCAGCGGGGCGAAGGCGTCCGCGCCGTTGACCTCGCTCGACCAGGCATCGGTGTAGCCGAGGTCGGGCAGTGCGGCCACCAGGTCGCGCTGGTCGGGCAGGGGCATACTGCGCAGCGGGAGCGTGATGCCCCATCTCGGCGTTGATTCCATCCGCAACCTCCTCCAGGTTCAGCCCATCATGCCGTGGCGGCCTGGTCCCGGTCCCGCGGCGCCCCTCCCGCTATCCCGCGCCCGCTACCCCGCGCCTCGTCCCCGCTATCCCCGCGCCCCCCTCCCGCCATCCCCCGCCCCGTTCCCGCTATCCCCGCGCCTCGTCTCCGCTACCCCGAGCCTCGTCCCCGCACCCCCCGCATCCTGTCCCCACTACCCGCGCGTCACCTGCGGCTTTACCCAGATAGCGAAGCGGTTGTTCAAAACGAGAGCAGTGCTCTTGACAAATAGGCCTGCATGGAGAACACTAGTCATTGAAAAGAGCACCGCTCTCTAAACTTAGCCCGAGGAGCTTGCCATGAACGCCGAGAGCCAGCCGCGTTACCTTGAGCCCAATCGCTCGACTCGCATTTTCAACGCCACCGTGGCCCGGCTGACCAGGATGGGTATCAGCGTCTACGGCTCGCGGGTGCTGGCCGTGCGCGGCCGCAAGTCGGGGGAGTGGCGGACCACTCCGGTGAACCCGCTGACCATCGACGGCCAGCGGTACCTGGTCGCCCCGCGCGGCAACACCCAGTGGGTCCGCAACATGCGCGTGGCCGGTGGCGGTGAGCTGCGGCTCGGGCGGCGGGTCGAGAAGTTCACCGCCGCCGAACTGCCCGTAGCGGAGCGGCCGGCCGTGCTGCGGGCCTACCTGAAGAAGTGGAAGTTCGAGGTCGGCATGTTCTTCCAGGGCGTCGGTCCCGATGCTCCGGACGACAAGCTGCTGGCCATCGCCCCGGACCACCCGGTCTTCCGGATCCGGTCATGACCGTCGGCCCGGGTGCCGCAGGTTTGCTCTGGCTGTGGGCCACGGTGGCCGAACTCGGGCCCGGTGACTCCCCAGAGCCCCCGTCCCGCACGGTGCCCATCGAGAAGAGGCCGGCATCCCGCTGCCAGCAATGATCATGGGGTTTTGGCTGCTCCGCGATACCCAGCTCCATGAGCTTGGATCTGTCCGCCGCGCACTGTGCCGAGGCGATCAGTCAAAGAGTTCCCGTAGAACCGCGGCAGATCGTGGGGGGACAGGCTCATCTGGGAAGAACTCCGCGCATATCCGCAGAGCGTCAGCTGAGGATCGCACTCCGGTCATCCCGGCGAGCAGGCGAAGATCGTCGATGTCGCGTGTCCTGGCTGCGAGTGCCTTCATGGCGAAGACGTGCTCGGGTGAGGCTGCCATGACCCGCAGCCCGGGATGGTCGAATACGCGGCGCTTGGCTGGGTCGTCTTTCCCGGAGATGTAGACGCTTGCCTGCTCGTTCAGCCACCAGGGAGGCAGGCCGAGATCCTGCGCGACCTGGCGAGCCTCTTCCAGCACGATTCCGTGCGGCACGAACCTGGCATCGACATCGCGCGTCACCCGGCTGGCGTCGTAGGCGAGGGCCATGGCCGCGCCGCCGACGACGAACACGTCCGCGACGACGCCCCGGCGGGCAAGGCGCCCGCCGAGGGCGGTGAATGCCTGCTCCAGTTCGGCCCGGCCGAGGAGGACATCGCCGGGATCGCTCACGCGGCTTCCAAATCAGCAGCCGATAGATACACGCCGTGCTTGCGGAAGGCCGCCGGTGCCCAGACCAGTGCCTCGGCCCGCTGCACCTTCAGTTCGGCGGGGAACCACGGCCGCCGCAGCACCCGCAGGTCAGCCCACTCCGGCGGGGCAAGGTCATGGCGGGCGGCCAGATGTTCGGCCAGCGCTGCAAGAAGCGCGTCCCAGCGCTCATCACCGGTCGGCGGCGGTTCCTCGTTGAGCAAGGAGGGCTGTGCGCTTACCGGCTCCCACCGGTACTCCTCCAGGAACTCCCACACCAGCTTCCAGCGCAGCTTGCTATCAGCCGTCCGCGCCAGCCGGCGGGCAAGCTGGGCCAGGGTCATCGGGCGGTAGCCCGTCACGGCGCATCCTCCGCAAGTGAGAGTTCACCACCGAGGATACGGCGCCAGGTCACTTCTTCCAGGGAGGACACCCAGGCAGCGCCCGGCAACCGGGTGCGTCATGATGACCGGCCTGCCACGCGGGATGATCAAGGCATGCCTGTCAGATTGATGGCCGCAGGGCTGGCGGAGCGCCTGAGCGCTGCGGAGCTGACATACCGGCCAGCGGGGCAGACGGCGGGCCTGCTCCCGCCGGGCTACCACCACCTGCGCCGCAGGTGGTAGCCGGGTCCGGTGACGGCACGTTCGAGGTTGCTACGCGAGCACTCGTCGGGTGGCAGGTACACCTGCGGGCCGGCCTGCGCGTACCAGCTAGCCCGCGTTGCACTATGATTGCACTAGCAGCATAATGCATGTATGACCATCTCGATCACGATCCGGGATATTCCCGACGAGACCCGTGATGAACTGGCCGCCCGTGCCGCTCTGAATGGCCGGTCACTGCAGGAGTACCTGCGGGCCAGGCTCATCGAACTTGCGCGACAGCCCGATGCCGAGGCCCTGGTGCAACGAATCCATGCAAGGAAGGCCGCGACAGGGTCTTCGCTGCCAGCCGACCGCATCCTGTCCCACCGCGACGAGGACCGCCGGTGACGCTTGTCGTTGATGCCTCGCTCGTGGTCTCGGCGCTCGTCGATAGCGGCAGCACCGGTTCCTGGGCGGAATCCCTGCTCGCCGGAGAGCCGCTCAGTGCCCCGCATCTGATGCCGGTCGAAGCGGCCAACATCTTGCGCCGGGCCGCCGCAGCAGGCGAGATTTCCGCCGATGTCGCGGCGATGGCACATACCGATCTGCTCGACATGCGGGTGGAACTCTTTCCCTACGGCCCGTTTGCCCCCCGGGTATGGGACCTCAGGGACAATCTCACTTCCTACGACGCCTGGTATGTCGCGCTGGCTGAGTTCCTTGGTTCCCGGGTTGCGACGCTCGACCTGAAGCTGGCGCGAGCAACCGGGCCCCGATGCGGCTTCGAGACACCACCCACGGCGTGAGAACCGTGGGTGTGCGGGGCGGGGACTGCCCAGGTGCGCGGTGAGATTTCTCGCGGCTGTCGCTGTGGGCCCGCGGCGGTCAGCCGATGAGGGCGCGTGTTGCCCCGGAGTCGTCGAGGAGCCGGTGGTGACCGGGTGCGGCCGGGAAGGCCTGGCGCGGCCCGGTGACCCGGGCCCGCGGCCCATCCGGCCCGGCCAGGGTGGTCCCCTCCGCGTCCACGGCGATCAGCTCGTCGCCGCACCGCAGTAGCACCGGACCGTCGCGCCGGGCGGAGATCCCCACCCGCCCGGCGCGCAGGCCGGCGAGTACCGCGACCGGATCCGCATCCTCGCACTCCACCCAGGTGGTCGGGGTTCCCACCGCGGACAGGTCGCTGGGCCGGTGCCAGTCGCTGCCGCCCACCGGGACCGAATCCGGATCCCATGCGAGCCACCAGGCCATCGGGGTGGTCCACCGTAGGTCCAGCCAGCTCCAGTGCCATACCTCGGCGAGCGGAGGGCGCCTGGTCATCGGCAGCATCCAGCTCAGCTCGCCGCCGATCGGGTGGTTGACCGACAGCAGGCCGCCCCGCTGCTCGGTGTGGGCGAGCCACGCGTCCGGCGGTTCGCGGAAGTCCACCCAGCCGATGTCGCCGAGTGCCCCGGCGTGCCCGCCGTTCGTGGTGACCTCCTGGCCGGGCAGCAGGGTGATCCCGTACCGGCCGCTGGCTGCGGGCAACTCGGCGTGGTGGCTGACCGTGTTGTGGTCGGTGATCGCGAGGAAGTCAAGCCCGTTGCCCGCCGCGAGCAGTGCCAGTTCGGGCACGGCCAGCCCGCCGTCGGAGTGCACCGTGTGCGTGTGCAGGTCGCCGGCGAGCCAGCGCCGCCCCGGCGCCGCGGGCAGTGCCCGGCGCGGCTGCCGGTCCCCGTCGGCCAGCGGCGGCGGCGCGGTGGGCGGGGGTGGCGGTGCCAGCCGTCCCGGGGTGCTGCTCGCCTCGGCGGTCACCTGGTACTCGGCCCCGTCGGCGGGCAGCCGGTAGAGGCCGATCACCACCTGCCAGGTTCCCGGCTCCAGCTCGCCGGGAAGGTAGCCGGGGGTGGCCGCCTCCGGGGTTATGACGAACTCCCGCCGCGCCCCGCCGGACCAGCCACGGAACCCGGCCGGCCCGAGGCAGCCGAGATCCAGGACGCAGCCCGGCGCCCGGTAGGCCAGCTCCACCCGCAGCGCGTGCGAGCCAGGTGGCACCTCGACCGGAAGGTAATGCCAGGCGGAGGCAAAGCGGTCGGCCAGGGTCCACCGGCCTTGGTGTGTGGTGCGGGCCATGGCTCTATCCGACCAGATGGCCGGCAGTGCCCCGGCCGCCCCGGGCGGCACGCGGGCTCTCCAGGCCCCAGGATTCCAGACAGTTGCAAATAAAGTGCAGATGCGGTTATCTCGCGATTAGGATCGCGGTCATGGACCTGCCCGTGCTGGCACCCCGCCGCGGGCTCCGGTCCCTGTTCCGCCGGGGCCCGCACGACGCGGAAATCCTGCGGCTGGCCGTGCCGGCCTTGGGCGCCCTGGTGGCCGAGCCTCTCTTCCTGCTTGGCGACTCGGCCATCGTCGGCCGGATCGGCACCATTCCCCTCGGTGGCCTGGGCGTGGCCAGCCAGGTGCTGTTCACCCTGGTGAACATATCGATCTTTCTGGCCTACGGGACCACCGCTGCCGTGGCCAGGCAACTCGGCGCGGGGAACCGGCGGGCCGCCATACAGCAGGGGATCGACGGGCTGTGGCTGGCCGCCGGGATCGGCACAGCCGTACTCGTGGCCGGCTGGCTGTTCGCACCCGAACTCGTGCACGCGTTCGGGGCGTCCCCGGCCGTCACCGCCGGCGCCGTCACCTATCTGCGGATCAGCCTGTTCGGTGCGCCGGCCATGCTCACCGTGCTGGCCGGCACGGGCGTGCTGCGCGGGCTGCAGGACACCAGGACCCCCCTGGCCGTCGCGGTCTGCGCCAGCGCGGCCAATCTCGCCGTCAACGCAATCTTCGTGCTCGGCCTGCACTGGGGCCTCGCCGGATCCGCCGCAGGCACCGCGATCGTGCAGAACGCGGCGGGGCTCACCTACCTGACCGTGGTCGCGCGGGGCGCCCGGCGGGCCGGGGTGGCGCTGCGGCCCGACGGCGCGGGGGTCCGCAGCGCGGCCTTCGCGGGCGTGTCGCTGGTGGTGCGGACGCTCGCACTGCAGGTCGTGCTCGTGGTGACCACCGCGCTCGCGGCCCGGATGGGCAACGCCGCGATCGCCGCACATCAGATCGCGTTCCGCATCTGGTCGCTGCTCGCGCTGGCCCTTGACGCGATCGCGATCGCCGGGCAGGCCATCACCGGCAAGTACCTGGGCGCCGGTGACGTGGCCGGGGCCCGGGCGGCGACCGCCCGGATGGTCACCTGGGGCGCGGTGTACGGGGTCGTGTTCGGCCTTGTCATCCTGGCCGCACGCCCGTTCCTGCCGGCCGTCTTCGCGACGGCGCCCCCGGTGACAAGCTTGCTGCTCACCGTCCTGCTGATCGTCGCGGCGCAGCAGCCGGTGGCCGGCGTGGTCTTCGTGCTCGACGGGGTGCTCATCGGTGCCGGGGACCAGGACTATCTCGCGCTGGCCGGGCTCGCCACCCTGGCGGTGTTCGGCATCGCCGCGGCCTGCGTGCACGCCTGGCACGGCGGCCTGGTCGCCCTCTGGCTCGCCTACAGCGTGTGGCTGGTCGCCAGGTTCGTCACCCTGACGCTGCGCGCCAGCGGCTCCGCCTGGCTGGTCACCGGCGCCGTCCGCTGACCCGCGCGATCCCGCGCGATCCCTGCTCGATCCCGCGCGATCCCGCGCCGAACGGAAGACCCGGTTGACCGGAAGAATTCAACGCCCGTAGAATTCAACGAGCGTTGAAATCACGGCCAGCCGTCAGGAGCAGCCATGTGGGCGATGATCGTCAAGGAGTTCCGGCAGCTACGGCGCGACCGCCGCACGCTGGCCATGATGATCGTGATGCCGGTCGTGCTGCTCATCGTGTTCGGCTACGCGGCGAGCTTCGACGTGACCACGATCCCGACCGTCGCCGCCGGGCCGCAGGCCAGCCAGGCCGCGCACCTGCTCGGCCAGCCCTTCGAGCTGGTTGACGTGCAGCCGTCGCAGGACCGGGCCTGGGCGGAGGAGCAACTAAGGGACGGTCACGCCGCGGTGGCGGTGGTCACCGGGGCCGGCCGCCCGGAGGTACTGATCGACGGCAGCCAGCTTTTCACCGCCAAGGCGGCGATCGCATCCCTGTCCGCCATGGCCGCCAAGGCCGCGGTGTCCGGCGCGGCCGCCAGCGGCGGCCAGGCGGCCCCGGGACAGGCGAGCCAGGTCCGGCCCACCATCACCGTGCTCTACAACCCGGGCCTGAAAACCTCGGACATCATGATCCCCGGCCTGGCCGGCGTGGTGCTCGTCTTCGTCGGCACGATCATCACCAGCCTCGGGGTGGTCCGTGAGCGCCAGTCCGGGACCCTGGAACAGCTTGCGGTGATGCCGCTCAAGCCGCGCGACGTGTTCCTCGGCAAGATCGTGCCCTACTTCGCCGTGGCAACCCTGGACCTGGCCATTGTCGTGGGCGTCGGCGTCACCCTGTTCGGGGTGCCGTTCCGCGGCTCGCTCGCGGTGTTCGCCCTTGGCGCGCTGCTGTTCCTGTTCGTCACCCTCGGCCTCGGCATCCTGATCTCCAGCGTGTCGGAGAACCAGGGCCAGGCCATCCAGCTCGCGTTCATGGTCACGCTGCCGCAGGTGCTGCTGTCCGGCCTGATCTTCCCGCTGTCGTCGATCGCGGCCGGGGTGCGCTGGATCTCCTACCTGCTCCCGCTGACCTACTTCAACCAGATCTCCCGCGGGGTGATGCTCCGCGCTGAGCCGCTCACTGCTCTCTGGCGGCCGTTCCTCTTCCTGGCGCTGCTCGGCGCGGTCGTGTTCACGCTGGCCAGCCTGCGGTTCCGGGCCTACCTCGCGCCGGCCGCCCCACGCGGCGGATCCGGCAGCCCGCACAGCGCCCCGAGCCCGGCCGGCGCGGTGAGCGCGGCTGGCGCCCCGGCCCCCGGGAGCGCCGGGTGACCGCGCCGGGTACCGGCCACAGCGCCAGGGACTGGTGGGGCACCGAGGACGTATCCGTCCGGTACCGGAGCACCCTGGCCCTCGACCATGTCTGGTTCCGTGCCGAACCGGGCCAGGTGAGTGCGGTCGTCGGCGGCGACGGAGCGGGCCGCACCACCCTGCTCCGCTGCCTGGCCGGCGCGCTCGCCCCGACCAGCGGAAAGGTCAGGCGGCCCGCCCCGCTGGCGACCGGGTACCTGGCCGCCGGATCGGGTATCTACCCGGACCTGTCGGTCGCGGAGAACCTGGCGTTTCGCGCCAGCGCCTACCGGATCCCGCCGGAGACGGCGCGGCAGCGCAGCGCGGAACTCCTCGCCCGGGCCGGGCTGGACAAGGTCACCGGGCGGCTGGCCGGGCAGTTGTCCGGCGGCATGCGGCAGAAGCTCGGTGTGATCGCGGCGATGCTGCACCGCCCGGACCTGCTGGTGCTCGACGAGCCGACCACCGGAGTGGACCCGGTCAGCCGCGCCGACCTGTGGTTGCTGATCGCCCGCGCGGCCGCCGGCGGCGCCGCGGTGGTGCTGGCGACCAGCTATCTCGACGAGGCTGAACGCGCCCGTCACGTGCTTGTCCTCGACGCCGGCAGCGAACTGGCGAGCGGCACGGCGGACCAGATCGTGGCCGCGATGCAGGGCACGCTGACGGTGGCGGACACCCGCCCGGCCGGGGAGGCAGGGCGGCGTGCCTGGCGGCGGGAGGGGCGCTGGCGGGTCTGGGACCCCGGCCCGGCACCACCCGGTGCCGGTGACGGCCGCGACGGCGGCGCGGTCCGGCCCGACCTCCAGGACGCGGTCACCGTCGCCGCGCTTGCCCGCGAACTGGCCCGCGTCGGCGCCGAACGGGAGTCCCGATGACCAGGCTGCCCGCCCAGGCCGTCGCGGTGACCCGCGCCTTCGGGCACTTCGTGGCGGTGGACCAGGTCGACCTGGAGGTGCGCCCGGGCGAGGTGGTCGGCCTGCTCGGCGCGAACGGCGCGGGGAAGACGACACTGATCCGGCTGCTGCTCGGGCTGCTGCGGCCCACGGGCGGCGAGATCCGGCTGTTCGGTGAGCCGCCGTCACGCCGGACCCGGCGGCGCATCGGGTACGTGCCCCAGGGCCTGGGCCTGTATGACGACCTCACCCCGGCGGAGAACTTCGCCTTCTCGGCGGCGGTGTTCGGCCAGGGATCGGCGGCCGCCGTCCTGCCCGAACCGCTGCGCCAGTACGGCACGACCGTGGTTGGCTCGCTGCCGCTCGGCATCCAGCGCACGGCGGCGTTCGCGCAGGCCCTCGCCCACCGGCCCGACCTGCTCGTCCTGGACGAGCCGACCTCGGGCGTGGACCCGCTGGCCCGCGCCCGGCTGTGGGAGACGGTGGCCGCCGCCGCGGCGGCCGGGGCGGGAGTCCTGGTCACCACCCACTACATGGACGAGGCAGGCGAGTGTGACCGCCTGGTGGTCATGGCGGCGGGGCGCGTGGTGGCTCGCGGTACCCTCCCGGAGATCGTCGGAGATGCCCAGGTCAGCGTGGTGGAGTCGGACGCGTGGGCAGAGGCGTTCGGGGCGCTGGAAGCGGCGGGCCTGCCGGCCGCCCTGGTCGGGCGCACGTTGCGGGTTCCGGGCGCCGCGCCGGACGCCGTGCGCCGTGCGCTCGGGGATCTGTCCGCCACGGTGACGTCCGCGCCGGCCACCCTGGAAGAGCGCTTCTTCCAGCTCACCCTGTCTGCGGACGCTACGCAGGCCCAGCCATGACCGCAGCCAGCCCGCAGCCGTCGCCCGGGGCGGCCCCGGTCAAGCGGCCCGGGGCTGCTGGCGCCACCCGCCGTGCGGGGCCGGCCAGGCGCAGCGGCCGCCGTGGCGGCGACAGCGGCACCAGGGAGGCGATCCTGGCCGCGGCCCGGGCCCGGTTCGGGGACCTGGGGTACGACCGCACCACGATCCGCGCCATCGCGGCCGACGCCGGGGTGGACGCGGCCCTGGTGCATCACTTCTACGGCAGGAAGGACCGGCTTTTCGTGGCGGCCATGCGGCTTCCGCTCAACCCCAGGGACCTGGTGGAGGCCGCGCTCGCGGCGAGGCCAGGCGCGGCCGGGGAGGGGCGCGGGGAGCACATGATCCGGACCGTGCTCGGCGCCTGGGACATCGCCGAGATGCGGGCCGCCTTCTTCGGGCTGTTGCGCTCGGCCACGACCAGCCCGCAGGCGGCGGCCATGCTGCGGGAGTTCGCCACGGAGGCGATTCTGGGCCGGATCGCCGAGGCAGCCGGGCGAGGCGGCACGGGGCGAGATGGCGGCGGTGAGGCGGAATACCGGGCGGCGCTGGTCGCCAGCCAGGTGCTCGGCCTGGCGCTGACCAGGTACGTGCTGGAACTCGGCGCGCTGTCCAGCGCGAGCACCGACGACCTCGCCGCCGCGATCGGCCCGACCCTGGACCGGTATCTGTCCGGCGACCTGCACTAGCCACCCCGGCCCGCCGCCGGTCCGCGCCGCCCGGCCCGCCAACCTGCGGGCCCGCCGCCCGCCTGGCCTGCCAAGCCGTCCGCTCGCAGCCCGCCCGATCGGCGCCCCTCCAGCCCCACAGATCCCTCACGCGTCTGCCCGGCTCGCCTTCCTCCCCCGTCACGTGGTCGCGGTGGTTTGACTCTGCCCTTGGGGCAAACCCCAGCATCGGGTAGACCGGGCATGGTGCCCGGGTGCGAGGAGGCTGGCGTGAGGTTGCTGTCGATCGGCGCGTTCGCTCATGCCACACGGCTGTCCCCGAAGGCGCTGCGGCTGTACGACGAGCTCGGGCTGCTCCCGCCGGCGTTCGTGGATCCGGCGTCCGGTTACCGGTTCTATGACCCGGCGCAACTGGAGCGGGCGCGGCTGGTCGCCTGGCTGCGCCGGCTCGGCATGCCGCTGGCCCGGATCCGGGTCGTCTGCGACTCCGAGCCGGCCCGGGCCGCCGACGAGGTCGCCGCCTACTGGGACCAGGTCGAGGCCGACACCGCGAGCCGGCGCGACCTTGCCGCCTTCCTCATCGCAACGCTGTCAGGAAGGAAGACCACCATGTCTAGTGCCCAGGAGGCGCTTGCGATTCGCTACGCGGCCCGGACCGACATCGGCAGGGTCCGCGAGACCAACCAGGACTCCGCCTACGCGGGCAGCCGCCTGCTCGCCGTGGCCGACGGAATGGGCAGCGGCGGGGCCAGGGCCAGCGCCGCCGTCATCGACGCGCTGAAACCGCTGGACGACGCCCTGCCCGCCGGGGACCTGCTCAACGCCCTGGAGCAGGCGGTGGAGCAGGCCAGCGCCACCGTCGGCGATCTGGAAAATGCCGGGGAGGGCCACAGCCAGACCGGGACGACGGTGACCGCCATGCTCTTGTCCGGCTCCCAGCTCGCCCTGGTGCACATCGGGGACTGCCGCGCCTACCTGCTGCGCGACGGTGAGCTTTTCCAGATCACCCACGACCACACGGTGGTCCAGTCGCTGCTGGACGAGGGCCGGATCACCCCGGAGGAGGTGGCCTCGCACCCGCAGCGGTCGCTGCTGCTGCGCGCCATCGACGGCACCGCCGTGGAACTGGACACCTCGCTGCACGACGCCAGGGCCGGTGACAGGTACCTGCTGTGCTCCGACGGCCTCACCGGCGTGGTCAGCACCGAGATGATCCGCGACACGCTGCGCGGTACCGCCGATCCCGACCAGGCCGCCACGCACCTGATCGAGGCGGCCAACGCAGGCGGCGGCCCGGACAATGTCTCCTGCGTCGTCGCCGACATCGTCCCCCTGCCTGCCCCCGCGGCCCGCTGACCCGCCGCCCGCCGCCCGTTTGCCGTCGTTGGCACTCCGCCCACAAAAGTATGTGGGTGGAGTGCCAACGACCACATTCGCGCCTGGGCGCTTCCGTCGCCCTGGGGCACAGCGGTTACCATGCGTCGGTGGACCCGCTGCTTGGCACCTGCTCGTTGACGGAACTGCGGCAGCGCAGGAGCCACAAGTGGCGGGCGTACCCGCCCGACGTGCTGCCTGCGTTCGTCGCGGAGATGGACTTCGGCCTGGCCGGGCCGATCACGGCGGCGGTGACCTCGGCGCTGGCCATCGGCGACTGCGGCTACGCGCACATCGGGCAGCTTCCCGACGCGTTCGCCCAGTTCGCCGCGCAGCGGCTGGGCTGGACGGTGGAGCCGTCCCGCGTGTTCGCGATCCCGGACGTGATGACCGGGCTCGCCGAGGTGGTCCAGGCCATTACGCCACCGGGCTCGGGGATCGTGGTCAACCCGCCGGTGTACCCGCCGTTCCGGTTCCGGTTCGGCTTCTA
Organism: uncultured Actinomycetes bacterium; assembly: GCA_963707905.1. Classification (GTDB taxonomy): domain Bacteria; phylum Actinomycetota; class Actinomycetes; order Streptosporangiales; family Streptosporangiaceae; genus DASXKD01. The sequence goes on from CAVPSA010000018.1 coordinate 35,288, forward strand.
CGGGCGGCGGCTCATCGACGCCCCGCTGGCCCGCGGCGCCGACGGCCGCTACGCACTCGACCCGGATGCGATCGAGGCGGCGCTGAGCGAGCCGGACGCCGCCGCGTACCTGCTGTGCAGCCCGCACAACCCGACCGGCAACGTGTGGTCGCCAGCGGAGCTGGCCATGGTCGCCGACGCCTGCCAGCGGCATAGTGCCGCGCTGCTTGTGGATGAGATCCATGCGCCGCTGGCGCTGGCCGGCGCGCGGTTCGTGCCGTTCCTCGCTATCGATCACGAGCTGACCCAGGCCGAGACGACGTTCACGTTCACGTCCGCGACCAAGGGCTGGAACATCGCCGGGCTGAAGTGCGGCCTGGCCGTGGCGGGCGCCCCGGCGGGCATCACGCTGCTGGAAGAGCGGTGGGAGGCGCTGCTGGCGAGCCACCTCGGCGTGCTCGCCTCGGTGGCCGCGTTCACCGAGGGGCTGCCGTGGCTGGACGCCGTGCTCGGTCAGCTCGACGAGAACCGGAAGCTGCTGACCGGCCTGCTCGCCGAGCACCTGCCCGGGGCAGGCTATGCGCCGCCGCAGGCCAGCTTCCTGGCCTGGCTGGACTGCCGCGGCCTGGGCCTGGGCGACGATCCGGCAGCGGTGTTCCTGGAGAAGGGCCGCGTGGCGCTTGGCCGCGGGCCGGACTTCGGTGCCGAGGGGCACGGGTTCGCCCGGCTCAACATGGGCACCTCACCTGAGCTGCTGGAAGAGGTCGTGCGCCGGGCGGCCTCGGTGCTCTAGCCGGGGTTACCGGCGGCGCACAGCACGTCGCGGGTCAGCTCCATCTGCCCCAGGTGCTGGGTGACCTCCTCGAGCACGTGCAGCAGCGCGTGCCCCTGCGAGCTGAATTCCAGTTCGCCTGGGTACTTCTGATGCCCGGCCCCGCCGCGGGGCGGCCCGGCGAAGTCGGCCGTGGCCGCGTCGGCGCGGAACTGGCCCAGCGCCTTCCGCGCAGCGGCGGCCAGGTCGCCCACCGGGCCGTGAGCGCGAAACTCGGCGGGCCGGTCTCGAATTACCTCGCGTCCCGCGACTACTTCTCCGCCCCAGAATTCCATGACGCCAAGGCAATGCCGCAAGATCACATAGGGCGAATTCGCTCCCGGGAGCGCGGGCTTGCGGTTAGCCAGATCATCGCCGAGCCCGGTGACAATTCCCGTCATCTGGTCCACCGCACGGTCAACGTAACTCACCACTGCGTCCACTGAGATGTCCACCAGGCCATCATGACCTACCCCGCCAGCGGCTGGACCGCCCGGTAAACCCTCTCTTCGCGGTCCCAGCTAGCAACATCTTTCCGTTATGCAGGAAATGTCCTGTCTATTCATTACGAGTAGCACATGTCAGTCTGTTGGAGAGGCCAGCCCCAGTGTCAGGAGGTGGAGGGCCGGATGGGCAGGGACGTTCCCGCAATCGTTGTCAGTCAGGCCGACCGGCGCCGGTACCGCGAGAAGGTCCGCAGTTGCCTGGATGTGCTTGCCCGCATGCTGCGGGAGTCACGGTTCACCGACGGCCCCGAGCAGGTGGGGCTGGAGGTCGAGTTCAACCTGGTCGACGAGGCGGGCTCGCCGGCGATGCGGAACGCCGAGGTGCTTGCCGCGATCGACGACCCGGACTGGAGCCCGGAACTCGGCCGCTTCAACATCGAGGTCAACATGGCGCCACGGCTGCTGGCCGGGGACGCGCTGGCCGCGATGGAGCGCCTGATGACGGACAAGTACAGCTGGGCTGACCTGCGGGCGCGCCAGGCAGGTGTCCGGCTGGCCATGATCGGCATCCTGCCCAGCCTGCGTGAGCAGCACACCACCGAGACGGCCATGTCGCCCAATCCCCGGTACCAGTTGCTCAACGAGCAGATCTGCGCGGCCCGCGGCGAGGAGATGGAGATCTGCATCGAGGGCCCGGAGCGGCTGCTCAGGCATACGGCGAGCATCATGGCCGAGGCCGCCTGTACCAGCGTGCAGTGTCATCTCCAGGTCAGCCCGGAACTGTTCGGCAGCTATTGGAACGCCGCGCAGGCGGTGGCCGGGGTGCAGGTCGCGCTCGCCGCGAACTCGCCCTACCTGTTCGGCCGGGAACTCTGGCAGGAGACCAGGATCCCGCTGTTCGCGCAGGCCACCGACACCCGCCCGGAGGAGCTGCAGGTGCAGGGGGTCCGGCCCCGGGTGTGGTTCGGCGAGCGGTGGATCACCTCGGTGTTCGACCTGTTCGAGGAGAACCTGCGGTACTTCCCCGCGCTGTTGCCACTGTGCGAGGACGAGGACCCGGTGGCCGAACTGGACGGCGGGGGCATACCGGAGCTTGCCGAGCTGACGCTGCACAACGGCACCGTCTACCGGTGGAACCGGCCCGTCTACGCGGTGGCCGGCGGGGAGCCGCATCTGCGGGTGGAGAACCGGGTACTGCCCGCCGGGCCCACCGTCACCGACGTCATGGCCAATGCGGCCTTCTACTACGGCCTTGTCCACATGCTCGCGGAGGCGGAGCGCCCGATCTGGACCCGGATGTCCTTCGCCGCCGCGCACGACAACCTGATGGAGGCGGCCAAGAACGGGATCGAGGCCCGGCTGTACTGGCCCGGCCTCGGCGAGGTTCCGGCCGCCGAACTGACCCTGCGCAGGCTGCTCACGCTGTCCTTTGAGGGCTTGTGCCAGCGAGGTGTCGACTCCGGGGAAGCCGAGCGCCTGCTCGGGGTCATCGAACAACGCTGCCTGTCCGGCCGCACCGGGGCGACCTGGCAGACGGAGACGGTGCACGCCCTGGAGGAGCGCAGTGGGCTCGACCGCGAGACCGCGCTCCGCGAGATGACCCAGCGGTACCTCAAGCTGATGCAGACCGGCGAGCCCGCGCACACCTGGCCGGTCGCCTGACGCGGCCGCCTGGAACGGCTGGCTGGGTTCAGCCCGGGTAACGGCGCAGGCCCACGGCGTACTCGCAGCCCGCGGCCAGGCCGACGAAACCCGCCATCTTCCGCAGGAAGTCGTCCGGGTCGAAGTCGCCGCCGAGGCCGTCGAGGTAGGCCTTGTGCTCGCGCAGCGACGCCACGCCCGCGTCCATGGTGTCGGTGACGTCCACGAAGTGCGTGGGGCTGGCGGTGGCCGCCACGTAGATCGACTTGACCCCATGCCAGGCCGGCCCCGCGTCGGGGAACAGCCATGAGTTGTCCGCGTCCCGGACGGCGTCCAGCGTGGCGAGGCCGACGGCCCGGTGGTCGGCGTGGTTCACCGGCCCCTCGTCGCCCCAGGTGAGGTCGAAACTCATGGTGATCACCACATCGGGCCGGTGCCGCCGGATTGCCGTCGCGATGTCACGGCGCAACGGCACCCCGTACTCCACCAGCCCGTCGGCGTGACCGAGGAAGTCCACGGCGGACACGCCGACCACGGCCGCGCTGCGGCGCTCCTCTTCCTGGCGCAGCGGCCCGACCACGTCCGGGGCCATCCCCTCGATGCCGGCCTCGCCCGCGGTGGCCAGCACGTAGGCCACGTGGCGCCCCTGCCTGGTCCAGCGGGCGACCGCCGCGGCGGTCCCGTACTCCAGGTCGTCCGGATGCGCGACAACCGCCACGGCGCGGTCCCAGTCCTCCGGCATCGGGTCCATGGTGCCTCCATGATCGCGGGCCGGGCCGGGCGCGGGGCGCGCCCGGTGGCCGTCTGAGTCTCAGCGTGCCACGGCCCGACGCCGCGGCGCGGCTCGGGGCCGGGTGGCGACACGGTATGGCCCACGGACACCGCCAAGGACGAGATGAGCGCCCCGATCGTGACAGGGCGCTGCCGGAGACATGGAAAATGGCCGCCGGGGCGGCACGCTGGCGCGTGCCAGGCCCCGGCGGCCGCGTGCCCAGGCCCCGGCGGCCGCCGCGACACAGACCGCCGGGACCTCCGGATCAGGCACGCTGTCCGCGCCGATCCTGGCCTTGGGTTACTTCGTGAAGTACCAGTTTTCCGGGTTGATGCCGAGCGTCGGGCTCTGCGGCAGGGCACCCTTCAGGTTGCTGGCGACCTCGGTCAGCGAGTACACGCCGTTCGGCTGGAATATCACCGGGAGCTGCTGCGCCAGGTAGTTCTGCCAGGTGTACATGGCCTGCGGGTTGTCGCTGGTCAGCGTCTGGTTGATGTAGTTGTCGTTGGTCTTGCTGCAGTACCCGCCGGAGTTGGCGATGGCGCCGCAGGTGAACAGCGTCTCGCCGGTGGGTGCGTAGTCGGGAGCGAACGACCAGCCGCCGCCCCAGTTGGCCAGGTCCCAGTTGCACGGGATCTTGGCAACCTTGCAGTTGCCGGCGGCCAGGGCAGTGACCTGGTTGAACGGCCTGGGCTCCAGGTTGATCTTGATGCCGACCAGGGAGGCGTTGGACTGCAGCTGCTGCATCTCCTGGGCTTCCCACTGGGTACCCGAGGCATACGGCAGGCTGAACTGCAGGCCCTGGCCCTGCTTGATGCCCGGGCCGCACAGGCTCGGGTTGGTGCAGGTGGTCACGCCGTTGGGGGTGACCTTCCAGCCGTGGCTGGACAGCAGGCTCTTGGCCTTGTCCGGGCTGTAGGGGAAGATCGGGCCGCCCTTTTGCTGCGGCGACAGGTAGTGGGTCACCGGGGTGTTGCCCACCGGGCCCTGGGTCAGCGTGCCGTAACCGCGCAGCGGGCCCTTGATGACGGATTCCTGGTTGAGCAGGTAGGCCAGGGCCTGGCGGAAGTACAGCTGCTGGATGATCGGGCCGTTGCCGGTGCTGCTCTGGAAGTTCATCACGAAGTAGTTGATGCCCCAGGGGTACAGCGGCGACAGCGTGTAACCCTGCAGCGGGTTCTGCCCGGCGCTGAGCGGGCTGGACCCGGCCGGCTTGGCCGGGGCGTCCTGCGACGGCAGGTAGCCCACGTCGATCTTCTGCCCGCCAGCGGCGGGCGACCGCAGCACGTTGTACTCCGCCGCATCGGTCGTGAAGGGCACGAGCTGGAACTGGCTCAGTGAGGGCTTCACCGGGCCCGAGTACTTCGGGTTGGGGACCATCGATACATGGCCGTCGGCGTTGAATGCCGACAGCTTCCACGGGCCGTCCACAACCGACCACAGCGGCGAGCCCACGTAGCTGGTCAGCGCCTTGGACTGGCTGTCGAGGTACTTGTACACCGCGGCGCAGTCGGCGACCTTGGTCGCGCAGTCCGACGTGCCGGACGCGGTCTTGTCCCAGGCCGGCGGCATCGGGGTGATCTGGGACAGGTCGTTGTACAGGAACCAGTTGTGCGAGTACGTCTTGTTCGTGGTCAGCTGGATCTCGGTCGGGCTGACCACCTTGATGGTCTTCACGAACGAGTTCGGGAACCCGGTGTAGGCGCCCCAGTCGGTGGCGCCGACGGCCTTGAGCATGTTCAGCCAGAGCATCACGTCGGTCGTGGTGACCGGGGTGCCGTCGGACCACACGTAGTGCTTGAGCGTGATCGTGGCGGTGTTCCCCGACCACGTCGGCGCGTTCGCCAGGCTGAGGGAGGGGTTCATCAGCGGCTGCGACCCGTTGCCGAACCAGTACAGCGGCCGGTACATCAGGTTGGTGAAATACGCGGCGTTGACCACGCTGATGTAGGCGGAGCTGGTGAACGGGAAGATGTAGTTCGGCGTGGTCGACGGGGGCAGCGCATAGACGGCCGTGCCGCCCTTGACCTTCGCGCCGGGGGCGCCCGTGTTGCTGCTGGTGCCACTGCTGCAACCGGCCGCGGCGATGGCCAATGCCGCGACCGCGGCGGTTGCCGACAGGTAGCGGCCCAGCCGGGGGCGCCCGGCCCGGCTCGGGTTGGGCGGGGCGGCGGGGTCAGGGCTAGCACCGTGGGGTCGTCTCATAGCTGGCCAATCTGCCTGCCCGCCCTTGCGGCCCGCTTGGCGGGCGCTTGGCGCTGGCATGATGCCGCGCTTGGCGCTGGCATGTCACAGGAGCGTGACGAGTGACTTTCGGTTAGAGGCCGGCTCGCCCGGTGGTGTCGCTTTTGTTATGAAATGCCGGAAAGCTACCGCCTAGCATCGGGAATGAGATGACCTTGACACGCGAGCGGCGTGCCGTGGAGGCGGCTTGTGGGGCGCGACATCGTGGTGCGGGTGCTCGGGCCGGTAAGGCTCCGGGCCGCTGACAGCTGGCAGGTGCCAGCGAGCCCGCAACTGCGCCTTGTCCTGGGCCTGATGGCGCTGCGGATCGGTCAGGTCGTGCCGGTCGCCGAACTGATTGACGCCATCTGGGAGGCCGAGCCGCCCCGGTCGGCGCGGGCCAGCCTGCAGGCCCTGATGACCCGGCTGCGGCAGCTGCTCAAGCCGCTTCCCGGTGCTTCGCTGACCCGCTGCGGCGACGGGTACCTGCTCGAATTCGACCAGGACCTGGTCGACGCGGAGCGTTCCCGGTCGCTGGGCCGCGCAGCCCGTGCGGCGGACGGGGCCGCGGCCATCCCGCTCTTCGATGCCGCGCTGGCGCTCTGGAACGGCCCGGCGCTGGCCGACGCGCCGGACACCGAGCGGGTCACGGCGATCCGGCACGGGCTCGCCGAGGAACGCCTCTCCATGCTGCAGGACCGCCTGGCCTGCATGCTCGGCTGCGGCCGGGAACGGGAGGCGGCCGCCGAGCTGCCCGCGGCGCTGGCCCGCCACCCGCTGAACGAACGCCTGGCCGGGATGCTGATGGCTACCTGGTACCGGTCGGGCCAGCGCGCCGAGGCGCTCGCCGTGTTCCGGCAGATCCGCGGCCGTCTCGTGGCCGAACTGGGCGTCGAGCCCGGGGCCGAGCTCCAGCTCCTGCATCAGCGCATCCTCGCCGGTGACGTCGGCCTGGCCGGGCCGCTCCCCGGTGCCGGGCAGGCGGGCGGCCAGCAGCCCGCACCACCCGGCGGCCAGCAGCCCGCACCGGCCAGCAGCCGGGCGTACGCCGCGGTGGGCGGCCACCAGGCCGCCGCGGCCGACGGCGGTGCACCCGTGCCGGCGAACGGTCACCAGGCCGGGCCGGGGAACGGCCAGCGGCCCGGGCCGGCCAACGGCCAGCCCCGGCCGGCTGACGGCCAGCCCCGGCCGGCCGACGGGCAGGAGCACACGGGCACCTTCCCGGTGCTGCCGGTGCGGCCGTGGCTGGTGCCCCGCCAGCTTCCCGCGACACCTGCGCAGTTCATCGACCGGGCCGCCGAACTGGCCAGGCTCGACGAGCTGACCGGCCAGACCGCCGGGCCCGGCGGCGAGGCACAGGTCCGGGCGGTCGTCGGGTCACCCGGGGTCGGGAAGAGCGTACTGGCGACCGTCTGGGCGCACCGCGCTGCCGGGCACTTCCCCGACGGGCAGCTCTACGTCAACCTCAAGGGCTTCGGCCCGGCCGCCCGGCCCGTCCTGCCCGAGCAGGCGATCCGCGGCTTCCTGCAGGCTCTGGGCGTGCCGTCTGCCGAGATCCCGGAATCGCCCGACGCGCAAGCGGCGCTGTACCGCAGCGTCCTGGCCGGCAAGCGGGTGCTGGTCGTGCTGGACAACGCCAGGGACGCCGACCAGGTCCGGCCGCTGCTGCCCGGCAGCGGCCGGTGTGCCGTGCTGATCACCAGCCGGGCCCGCCTCGACGGCCTGGTCGCCACGGTCGGCGCGCGGATCCTCACCCTGGACGTGATGTCCGAGGCGGAATCCCGCGAGCTGATCGTCCGCCGGCTCGGTGCCGCCAGGGCCCAGGCAGAGCCCGAGGCGGTGGCGGACCTCGCCAGGCTGTGCGCGGGCCTGCCGCTCGGCCTGGCGATCGCCGCCGCCCGTGCCGCCGCCCGCCCCGGTTTCCGGCTGGCCGCTCTGTCCGCGGAGCTTGGCGGCGGGGACGGGCGCCTGGACGCGCTGGAGACCGCGGACACCACCAGCAGCGTGCGCGAGGTGTTCTCCTGGTCCTACCGGCAGCTCAGCCTGCCAGCGGCACGGATGTTCCGGCTGCTCGGCCTGCATCCCGGCCCGGACATCACCGTTGCCGCGGCGGCGAGCCTGGGCGGCACCGGCCGCACGCAGGCACGCCGGGCACTGGCCGAGCTGACCGACGCGCACCTGCTGACCGAGCACGTGCCCGGCAGGTTCACCGGCCACGACCTGCTTCGCGCCTACGCCGCCGAACTGGCCGCCGAGGGCGAGGACAAGGCCGGGCGCGAGCTGGCAAGGCGCCGGCTCGGCGACCACTATCTGCATACCGCTGCGGCCGCCGGGCGCCGGCTCTGCCCGGCCCGCCCGGCGGTCACCCTGGGCGCCGCGCAGCCAGGCGCGGTGCCGGAGAAGTTCGCTAGCTACGCCGAGGCGCTGAGCTGGTTCAGCGCGGAACACCAGGTGCTGCTCGCGGTCGCCGACGCCGCTGCGGCCGCCGGCGACGACGCGTGCGCCTGGCAGTTGCCCGCCTTGCTGACCGACTACCTCAACCGGGAGGGTCACTGGCACGACCTGGCCGCCCTCGGGCGGGCCGCACTGGCCGCCGCCGAGCAGGCCGACGATGGGCTGGGCCAGGCGCATGCCCACGCCAGCCTCGGCGTCGCCAACCTGCGGGTGGGCTGCTACGGCACCGCGCGCTCGCACCTGCTCCGGGCCAGTTCGCTGTTCGGCGAGGCCGGTGCGACCGCCTGGCAGGCGCGCAACCACCTCACCGTCGGGGTGCTGTTCGACCGGCAGGGCCGCCACGACAAGGCACGGCGGCAGGCGGAGCGGGCGCTCAGCCTCTACCAGGACCTCGGGTACCGGGCGGGCGAGGCGCATGCGCTGGAGAACCTGGGCTGGCACCTGGCGATGCTCGGTTCCGGCCAGGCGGCGGCCGCCCACTGCCGCCGGGCGCTGGACCTGCACCGCGAGGTCGGCAACCTGGTCGGTGAGGCCCATGCCTGGGATCATCTGGGCTACGCCATGCACCTGGTCGGCGACGACGCCGAGGCCATCGCCTGCTACCGCCGTGCGCTGAAGCTGCTGCGGGAGGTCAGGGACCGGGCCGAGCAGGGCGGGGTCCTGGCCCGTCTCGGGGACATCTACAGCGCGGTCGGGAACAAGGCGATGGCCAAGGCCGTGTGGCGGCGGGCCCTGGCGATACTGGAAGAGCTGCACGACCTCGGCGCCGACGAGGTCCGGTCCAGGCTGGGCGTCGCGCCTGGGCCGGCGGTGCCCAGCGTGTGCTGAGCTTTGCCATTCCGGGCCATCCTCGCGATCATGAAATGGGGCCGTTGGGGAACAATCCCTGAGGGGTGCACAGATGGTCTGGGATCGGCGGAGCGTTGCGCTCACCGCGGTGGCGGCTGTCGTCGTGGTGGCGCTGGCAGCGGGCGGCATCGCCTTCGCCATGCGCCACGACACGGCAGGCAAGCTGGCGTCGGCGCCGAAACCGGTCCCGGTGCATACGCCGTCGCCGCCCCCGGGCCCGCTGCTGTCCCCGTTCACCGGTGAGCCGGTGCACCAGCTCAAGCGGGTGCTCATCGTGAAGATCGGGAACACCGTCCCGGAGCGGCCGGCCACCGGGCTGGCCAGGGCCGACATCGTGTACCTGATCCCCGTCGAGGGCGGCCTGAGCCGGATCATGGCGGTCTTCTCGTCGCACTACCCGCGGGTGATCGGCCCGGTTCGCAGCGCCCGGCAGGACGACCTGCAACTGCTGCGCCAGTTCGGCCGCCCGGCGTTCGCCTGGTCCGGGGCGCAGCCGCAGCTCGTGCCGGTGGTCGAGCACTCCAGGATCGTGGACCTGTACGCGGCGACCGCCAGTGGCTACTTCCGGACCGTCGACCGGGTCGAGCCGTACAACCTCTACGCCGACACCCGGACGCTGCTGAAACAGGCGCCGCACGCCAGCGTGGCCCGCAACATCGGATTCCGGTTCGGCCCGCTCCCGGCCGGCGGCCATCCCCGCAAGGCGGAGTCGGTGTCCTACCCGGCCGCGTCGTTCCGGTTCCGGTGGTCACCCGCCAGGGACCGCTGGCTGATCTGGATGGACGGCTCCCCGGCCAGCAGCACCGGCGCCGGGCAGCTTTCCGCGCCCACGGTCGTCATCCAGCGTGTGGTCGTGGGCCTGTCCCGATTCCTCGAACAGGGCCCGATGATGCCGCCGGACGCGGAAACCGTCGGTTCGGGCAGCGCAACGGTGCTGCGCAACGGCCAGGCCTTCCAGGCGCGGTGGTCCCGCCCTACCGCAACCGGCGGCACCACGTTCACCACGGCCTCGGGCAAGCCGATGACGTTCGCCCGCGGCCCGGTCTGGATCGTGCTCGCCTACGGTCCTGGCTCATCGAAGTGGCGGGGCGGCAAGCCGGTGCCGTGACGTGCCGGGCACCGGGCAGGCAGGAGCCCACGGCGTCAGCCGGGGTGCCGCTCGTCCTCCTCGTGGTGGATCCGGTCCAGGCACACGGCAGCGGCCAGCAGCAACGCGTCGTCCCCGCCGGGCGCCACGTCCACGCCGTAGGTGTCGCGCATGGTGAACCAGGCCCGGGACACCCGGGCCACCGTGTGACCGCCGTCCCTGATGTCGAACTCGCGCCCGGTGAGGTTCCCCACCGCCGCCAATGTGCGGCCGTCGGCCAGGTCGATGGCGGAATTGTGGTGCAGCGGCGAGAACATCTCCCGCCGCACGGTGGCGATGACCTGGCCATCCCGCTCGATCTCCAGCGCGTCCCGCAGCGCCATCAGCTTCTTGTGCACGCTGGCGACCACGGCTCCCGAGCTGTCCTTGATCTCCAGGGTCTGGCGGATGCTCAGCGCCTTGCCGTCGACCAGGAACGCGCGGTCTCCCCGTTCGTCGGTGATCCAGAAGTCGTCGCCGATCGAGAACATCCGCTGCCGCAGCATGTACCGCACGCGCTTCCCTCCACCGGGGCACCGTGCCCGGCCGCCGGTGCCTGCAATGGCACGGTACAAGAGATGCCGGCGGCCCTGGGCGCCGCCCGCGCGCGGGCTGGGCAACCCCCAGGCGCGGTGAGAGGATCGGGGGCGTGGTCGCAGCGGTATCCCCAGGGCCGGGTGCCATCCGCCTGGCCAGCACGCGGGGGCGGTGGGTGCTCGCGGCCACCGTGCTCGGGTCGAGCATGGCGATGCTCGACGGCACCGTGGTCAACGTGGCGCTGCCCACCATCGGCAAGAGCCTGCACACCTCGCTGGCCGGGCTGCAGTGGACGGTCACCGCCTACACGCTCACCCTGGCCGGGCTGATCCTGCTCGGCGGCGCGCTCGGCGACCGGCTCGGCCGCCGCCGGATCTTCGTGATCGGGGTGGTCTGGTTCGCCCTGGCCTCGGCGCTGTGCGGCCTGGCCCCCGGCATCGGCGTGCTCATCGGCGCGCGGGCGCTGCAGGGCATGGGCGGCGCGCTGCTCGCCCCCGGATCGCTGGCGATCATCCAGGCCTCGTTCGCGCCCAACGACCGGCCCAGGGCCATCGGCGCCTGGTCCGGCCTGGGCGGCGTGGCCGGCGCGGTCGGCCCGTTCCTCGGCGGCTGGATCATCGGCTCGGTCGGCTGGCGGTGGATCTTCCTGCTCAACCTGCCGCTGGCCGCCGTGGTAATGGCCGTCGCGGTGCGCCATGTGCCGGAGACCAGGGACCCCACCAGCCACGGCCGGTTCGACTGGGCCGGCGCGATACTCGCCGCGCTCGCCCTGGCCGGGATCACCGACGCGCTCATCGAGGCACCCGCGCACGGCCTGGCCCGGGCGGCGCTGACCGGGGGCGCAGGGATTCTCGCTGGCCTCGGCTTCGTGCTGCTGGAACGGCATCGCGGCCGTGCCGGGAATGGCGTAGCGCCCATGCTCCCGCTGGACGTGTTCGCCTCGCGCCAGTTCACCGCGGTCAACGTGGTGACCTTCGTGATCTACGGCGCCCTCGGCGGCACCATCTTCCTGCTGGTGCTGCAGCTCCAGGTGGTCTCCGGCTACTCGCCGCTGGCCGCGGGCGTCTCGCTGCTCCCGCTGACATTGCTCATGCTGGTGCTGTCGTCCCGGGCGGGCGCGCTGGCGCAGCGCATCGGCCCGCGCTGGCTGATGACCGGTGGCTGTCTGCTGTGCGCTGCGGGCCTGCTCCTGGCGGTCAGAATTGGACGTAACGCTAATTACCTCACGGATGTGTTCCCCACCGTCGTGTTGTTCGGGCTCGGCCTGTCCGCGACCGTTGCCCCGCTGACGGCCACCGTGCTGGCCAGCGCCGACGTGCGCCATGCCGGAGTGGCCAGCGGAGTCAACAACGCGGTGGCCCGGGCCGCGGGCCTGCTTGCCGTGGCCGGGCTCCCGCTGGCCGTGGGCCTGACCGGCGCGGCCTACCGGGTTCCGGCCCTGATGACCCCCGCGTTCCGGATGGCCATGGTCATCTGCGCGGGCCTGCTTGCGGTGGGCGCGGTGCTGTCCGCGCTGACGATCGACAACGACGTGCTGCGCCCCGAGCCGGAGCATCCGGTGGCCCAGCCGGAGTGCCTGACCTGCCTCCCGATCGGCGCGCCGCCGCTCGAACCGGGAAACCAAGTCGAGGCCCCGGCGCAGGGCCACTAAGCTCGGTTTCCGTCCCGCCCCGTCACCTGCGGCGCGGGAGTCCAGATCCCACGACGAGGAAGCCCGCATCATGCGCTGGTCACAGATGCACATCCCGACCCTGCGGGACGACCCGGCGGACGCCGGGACGCCGAGCCACCGGCTGCTGGTCCGCGCGGGGTACATCCGGCAGCTCCATGCGGGCCACTACTCACTGCTGCCGCTCGCGGTCCGGGTGCGGACCAAGGTCATCGAGATCATCCGGCAGGAGATGAACCGGATCGGCGCCCAGGAACTCCTGGTGCCCACCATGCACCCGAAGGAAGTCTGGGAGCGCAGCGGCCGCACCGAGACGATGGCCGACGTGATGTTCGCGCTCACCGACCACAAGGGCGGCCAGAACGTGCTGGCGGTGACGAACGAGGAGATTTTCACCCTGCTCGCCCAGGAGCTGAACTCGCACAAGCAGCTGCCGCAGGCCTGGTACCAGTTCCAGACCAAGTTCCGGGACGAGGCGCGGCCCCGGGCCGGGCTGCTCCGGGTGCGGGAGTTCACCATGAAGGACTCCTACAGCTTCGACCTGGAGCCCGCCGGGCTTGATCTCTCCTTCGACCGGCATCGCGCCGCCTACCTGAGCATCTTCGCGCGGCTTTCCCTCCCGGTGATCCCCGTGGAGGCGTCGAGCGGCGCCATGGGCGGCAAGGATTCGACCGAGTTCATGTCTCCCTCCGAGGTCGGCGAGGACACGATCGCGCACTGCCCGGCCTGCAACTACGCGGCGAACGTGGAGAAGGCCACGTCCCGGCTGATTCCCGTGGAAGACGGCCCGGGGCTGCCCGCGCCAGAGCGGTTCGGCACCCCTGGCGTGCGCACCATCGAGGACCTCGTGACCGGTTACGACGCGCCTGCGAACCGGCAGATCAAGACCCTGGTCTACGTGCTCGACGGCAAGCTCACGCTGGTGCTGATGCGCGGTGACCACGCGCTCAACGAGCAGAAACTGGCGGACGCGACCGCCGCCGTGGAGATCCGCCCCGCCCACCCGGACGAGATCTCCGAGGCGCTCGGCGCGCTGCCCGGCAGCCTCGGCGCGGTCGGGGTGACGAACCTCCCGGTGCTCGCCGACGAGGCGCTGCGCGGCCGCAGGGACATGGTCACCGGGGCCAACACCGACGACTTCCACCTGCGCGGGGTGGACATCGCCCGCGATGTCAGCGTCGGCACCTGGGCCGACCTGCGGGAGGTGGCCACCGGCGAGCCATGTGTCCGCTGTGGCGAGCCGCTGGAACTCGTGCCGACCATCGAGGTCGGGCACATCTTCAAGCTCGGCTACAAGTTCACCAAGGCGTTCGGGATTACCGTGCTCGACGCCGCTGGCGAGCGGGTGCACCCCATCATGGGCTGCTACGGCATCGGCGTGGAGCGGGCGATGGCCGCCATCGTCGAGGGCCACCACGACGAGCGCGGCATCGTCTGGCCGGTCGCCGTGGCACCGTTCAGCGTTGTCGTGACGGTGGCCCAGGCCGAGGACCCCGAGTCCGCGAAGACGGGGGAGTCGGTGTATGAGCAGCTCACCGCGGCGGGCATCGAGGTCATCCTCGACGACCGGGCCGAACGGGCCGGGGTGAAGTTCCGCGACGCGGAGATCACCGGGATACCGTTCCGGGTGACCGTGGGCAAGCGCGGCCTGGCTGACGGCACCGTGGAGGTCACCACGCGCGCCACCGGTGAGACGGTCAAGGTCGCGATCGGCGACGTCGTGCCGCACCTGCGCGACGCCCTCGCCCCCTGACCCGCCCCGCCGACCCGCCCCTCCCGCGTGATATCACGTAAGATGTGCGCCTAAATCGGGCAAACCGGGCGCCGAGTCACACCGCTCGCGTGATAAGTGACCAAGTCAGCGCTGGCCGTCGCAGACCGCGCGGTCGGCCCGCTTGCGCCGCCTGGCCTGCCACCGCGGGGCCAGCAGGCTGGCCAGCGCGGTGACGCCGAGCACCAGCACGATGATCGCCAGCGATAGCCAGGCGCCGACCCGCGGCACCGGGACCGGCCCGAGGCTGGTCACGCCGGAGCCGTGCAGTGCCTCACCGAGGAGCTTGACGCCGATGAAGGCGAGCACCACGCACAGGCCCGCCTGCAGGTAGACCAGCCGTGCGAGCAGCCCGGCCACCAGGAAGTACAGGTGGCGCAGGCCGAGCAGGGCGAACACGTTGGCGCTGAACACCAGGAACGGATCCCGGGTCAGCCCGAACACGGCCGGGATGGAGTCGAGCGCAAAGAGGACGTCGGCCACCCCGAGCGCGATCACCAGCGTCAGCACCCCGGCGGTACCGCGCCGGGTCAGCCGTGCCGCGATGCGGCCCGCCGCCCCGGTGGGCGCGTCCGCCACCATGGCGCCCGGTGCCCCGGCCTCGTCCGCGGTGGACCGGGCGGGCCGCGGGAACGCACCGGCGACGTGACCCGCGCTGGTTCCGGTGGGCAGCGACGCCCTGTTAGGGTGCCGCGCCACCTGGGCCGCCGTATAGAGGAGAAAAAGGCCGAACAGATATTCCAGCCACCCGAACCGGTGCAGTGCCGCCGCGCCGAGCCCGATCACGGTGCCGCGCAGCACCACGGCGACACCGATGCCGGCGAGCACCACGCGGCCATGGAGCCGGCCTGGCACCTGGGACCGGCTGATCAGGATGACGAAGACCAGCAGGTTGTCCATGGAGAGGCTGTACTCGGTCAGCCAGCCGGCGAAGAACTGCCCCGAGGGTGTGCTCCCCGAGGTGATGGCCAGCATGGCGCCGAAGCAAACCGCCAGCACCACGGTGGCCAGCGTCCACCCGGCCGCTTCTGGCATGCTGACCGGATGGTCCCGGCGGGAACTCGCCAGCAGGTCCGCGCCGAGCAACACGGCAAGGGCGGCGATAAGCGCCACCCAGCCCCAGGCAGGGACGTGAAGAGTTGCCATGGCTACCCGATGGCCCTCACTGGCTTATCGTCCCGGCCCGCTCCTGCCTGTCGTTGTCTATCGGTTCGGGGTGCCCTTCGCGGGCGGCGTGGTCTGCCAGCCCGGCCCGGGCACCATCAAGGCGCCCGGGCCCGGGCGCGGCCAGGCCGGCCGGGATGAGCAGTGCCCCGGTTGACTGCCCAATCCGGCTGGCGACCGTAGCGGCGCGGACACGGCGCCGGGGGTTCCCTGACTGATGACCGTCATGGTGACCTCCCGCCGCCTGCCGGGCCCGGCCGTTCCGAGCTGATGCTTTAACTATTGCTTGCCGACCGCACCAGGTCTTCGGGACTCACCGGCTAAGAATTGCCCCGGTATCTTGCCGATTCCCGGCAAGATAGAAACCTACGAGAATGCAGACCGGGCGCCCTTGCCAGGCCTTGGTGCGGGCGTACCTGGCCGAGAGGCGGTGCCTGGAGTGACTGCGCGTGGCAACGGGCCGGACCTGGCTGCGATCACCCGTGCCGCGAGCCGGGAGGCTGGCGGGGTGCCACCCGGGCTCCTCGGCGGCTACCTGCCCGCGGTTCTGGACGCTTTTGGCAGCGGGCGCCGCCTGTCCGCCACGGAACTGGCCGGCTACGCCCGGTCCGGTGAGCAGGCGGCGGAGGGCGGGGTCGCGCTGGGCGGCCTGGTCGACCTCTACCTGTCGGCGACCTGGCGGCTGTGGCGCGAACTGCCCGCCGGCAGCTACTCACCCACGGTGCTGCAGGGCGCCGTGCTGGCCGTGCTGCATGCCGCGGACGACGCGGTGGCCGCCGCCGCGGGCGGGTTCGAGCGCGCCTACCTGTCGGTGGCCCGCCGCGAGGAGGCGGAGCGCCGGGAGTTCTTCGAGGACCTGCTGTCCGGCCGGGGCGGCGTGGCGGACCTGCTGGCCAGGGGAGAGCGGCTGGGATTGCGCCTGGCTGGACCGCATCAGGTGATGGTGGTGGGCTCGGCCGGCGCTGGCGGTGTCAACCTGACTGGCATTCATATCGACAGCGTGGTCGCGGAGGCCGCGGCACCGTCCTCGTCGCTGGTGCTGAGCCGCCGCGGCCGGCTGGTCGTGATCGTGGGCTCGGCCGGCGACGACGAGGCGGCCGGGGTGGCTCGTGCCCTGGCCGGGGCGCTGGCCCGCCAGGCGGCTGGCCAGCGCGGCGATGCCCGCGAGCCCGGCCGGGCCGGGCCACCGCCCCGGCGGGTCGCCCTCGGGCGCCCCTACCCGGGGCCGAGCGGCGTGGTGCGCTCCTATGACGAGGCAGCGGACGCCTTGGACGCGGCCCAGCGGCTGGGCCTGGCCGACGAGGTCGTCAAGGCCGCGGACCTGCTCATCTACCAGGTGCTACTGCGGGATCGTGCGGCCATCACCGACCTGGTGCAGACTCTGCTCACGCCGCTGGCGCGGGCCCGGGGAGGCGCCGCGCCGTTGCTGGCCACGCTGGATGCCTACTACGCCAGGGGCGGTGTCGCGGCCGCGGCGGCGCGGGACCTGCACCTGTCGGTGCGGACCGTCACCTACCGGCTGGCCCGGGTCAGGGAGCTGACCGGGCGGGATCCGTCCCGGCCCGCGGACGCACTCGCGCTCCAGGTCGCGGTGATCGGTGCCCGCATGCTCGACTGGCCCGCCACCCGCCTGGAGCAGGAATGAGGCGGGCCGCGGAGGAGAACAGCGTCAGGTTGCTGGCACCGGCGTGCCGGGCCCGGGTGCCGGCTCAGGCGGTGGTGGCCTGCTGCCCGGCGATGCTGGCGCGGACCTCGTCCATGTCCACCTCACGCGCCTTGGCGATCAGGTCTTCCAGCGCAGACTCCGAGATCGCGCCGGGCTGGGCGTAGAGGATCACCTTGTCGCGAATGATCATCAGAGTCGGAATCGATGTGATTCCGAACGACGCGGCGAGCGCCTGCTGGGCCTCGGTGTCGACCTTGCCGAACACCGCGTCCTGATGCTCCTCCGACACACGCTCGAAGACCGGGCCGAACATCCGGCAGGGACCGCACCATGACGCCCAGAAGTCCACCAGGGCCAGATCGGCGCCACCGATCACGGCCTCGAAGTTCTCGGCGGTCACTTCGACCGTCGCCATGGTTCCTCCCTGGGGTAGCGGGTCTGAAGTCAATACCGTACGGGGTATGGAACCGTGCCAGGGCCGTGGGCATTCCCGTGGCCGTGCCGGCCCGGTCCGAGGGCGGCCGGGCGCGGGAGGCCGGCCCTGGGCATGTTCCGCTTCCAGGCGTGACCTGGCATTTTCGCAGCCCGCAGCGCCCGATGATGACCATGGAATGATGCGCCGGTCTGCCGTGGGCATTGCTCAGGCAAAGTTCATGAAGCAGTTACCCCGGCTGCGGATAGCGTCTGCGCAAGCCGAAGCTGCCGGCCGTGTCCGTGCCGTGGCCCAGGCCCGTCCTATGCCCGCCAGGACTCATCGGACCAGTGCAAGCGGCGGGCCTGACGGGAGCGCAGATGCGTGACCAGCCGGCCGGCCGCCGCCGCCGGCACGGCCATCCGGGTGACCAGCCGCACGGCGGCCACTGGCGGCACCTCAGCGCCGCGCGGAAGGCCGGCCTGACTGTAGATCAGGTTTGACTCGGTCCGATGCTGGGCTGGCCACTCTCATGAGCGCCAGGCACGTCACGCTGGTCACGATGCCGACGGTGCCGGACCCGGCCGAGCCGGGCAGGCTGCTGCCCGAGCAGCCACAGGCCGATGTGATCTTCCAGATGCTCGTGGACGGCCAGCAATGGCACCATGCCCTGCCCACGCTGCCGGCCGGGAAGGTGCAGGTGAAGGTGCTCAACGGTACCGGGGTCGCCGGGCTCGCCGGGCGGACCGCGGCCGGGCTGCGCAAGCTGGGCTACGACGTGACCGGCGTGGGCGACGCGGTACCGACCAGCACCACGACCGTGACCTACTCGGGCACCGCGCAGGCCGACAGCGCCTACTCCCTGCTGAGGTCGCTCAAGGCCAGCCCCGCGGCGCAGGACCTGCTCACCGGGCCGGCCCCGCGGACCGGCACGGCCGGCCCGGTCACCCTGGTCCTCGGGTCCGACTTCGCCGGCGTGAAACCGCCGCCCGCGCCGCGGACCGGCAAGCCCGGCCCTGGCAAGCACGGCGCGACCAGGCGCGCCGGAAGTTCCGCCAGCGGCGGTGGCGGCTACGGCAGTCCCACGTTCGTGCAAAACCGGAACGCCGGGTCCAGCATCTGCTCCGGCCTGCCTGCCTCGAACCCCAGCTCCGGCAGCCCGCCCTAAGTACCCATTCGGCTGAGCCCGATCACCCGGCCACCTCGGCTGCCAGCAGCGCACCCAGCTCCCAGCAGGCGTTCACGTCTTCCTTGCCCGGGGTCCCGGTGACGCATACCGGTGGCCGGACCGCACGCCAGCGCAGCCCGGTGGTGATCGCCTGGACCGCGCGCACCGCGCCGGTGGTATCTGAGGCGCCATGCACATACAGGCCGTAGGGCCGCCGCTGGGTGGCCTCCAGGCACGGGTAGTAGATGCCGTCGAAGAAGTGCTTGAGTGCCCCGGACATGTAGCCGATGTTGGCCGGAGTGCCGAGCAGGTAACCGTCGGCCGCCAGGACGTCGGCGGCCGCCGCGGTCAGGGCTGGCCGGAGGACCACCTCAACGCCCTCGATCTCGTCGGTGCGCGCCCCGCGGGCCACTGCCTCCAGCATCTCCTGCATTGCTGGGGAGGGTGTGTGATGAACCACCAGGAGTCTCGGCATCAGCGCCGATCCTAGATCAATCACTCGGCCTGCGTGCCGAGCGAGGGCCGCCCGGCGAATCCGGATCAGGTCCTGGCACGCTGGTGGAGCATCAGGGCCGGACTGGACGGCGGCCTGGGCGTGACCGGCGACCATCACGGCTCGTGGGGCTACGGCCCGCATGTACGGGTAACTCGCGCAGGGGGGCATGGATGCCGCGGTCACGCACATGATCTGCGTCTTGGGGGACGCGCACCTCGATGTGATCGTGTCGCTGGCCGGGCCGGTCGAGCCGGAGACCGATACCCCCGCCGCCACCTCGGTGGGCGCCGGCGGGCAGGCGGCGAACGTGGCCGCGTGGATCACCGCGCTGGGCGGCCGGGCCCGCCTGATCGCGGCGCGGGCGGCCGACCCCGCGGGCCGCATGGTGGCAGAGGAACTCGCCAGCCGGGGAGTGCAGCTCGCCGGGCCGGTCCTGCCGGGGCGGACCGGGGTGGTCGTCGCGCTCTCCGACCGGGGCCGGTCCCGCGCCATGCTGACCGACCGGGGCGTGGGCACCGAACTGGCCGCCGGCCATCTGCGGGACGCCTGGTTCGACGGCTGCACCCGGCTGCACCTGCCCGGCTACAGCCTGCTGCGCGAACCGGTCCAGGGAGCAGCGCTGGCCGCGGCGCGGCGGCTGCCACGGCCGAGTGTGGATCTCTCCTCCACGGCGGCGCTGCGAGACTATGGCGTGGACCGCTTCCGCGCACTGCTGGCCGGGCTGCGGCCGCGGGTCGTGTTCGGCACGGAGGAAGAGGCGGACCTGGTGGGGGAGGTGCCCGGTAGCGAGATGGTGGTGAAGCTGGGACCGCGCGGGGTCCGGATCGGCGGGGTCACCCACCCCGCACACCAGGTGCAGGCCGTGGACGCGACCGGCGCCGGTGACGCGTTCGCGGCGGGGTACCTGCTCGGCGGGGTCCGCCCCGGGCTGGACGCGGCCGCCCGCGCCGTCACCAGGATGGGGGCCATGCCGTGACCGCCGCGGCTGCGGCCAGCCCAGCCACCGCGCAGGGGCGTACGGGGCAGGGAGGCACGCGATGACGTTCACGCCGGTGCTGGCCGAGGAGGTCGCCGCCGCGCTCGGGAACGGCGGGCCCGTGGTGGCGCTGGAGACCACGCTGGTCTCCCACGGCTTTCCCGGCCGCCAGGGCCTGGAAGTCGCCCTGGCTTCGGAGGCACGGGTGCGCGCGGCCGGTGCGGTCCCCGCCACCGTCGGCGTGGTGGACGGTGCCGTCCGCGTCGGCCTGACCGAGGCGGAACTGGAGCGGTTCGCGTCAGCGGGGGAGTCCGCCCGCAAGGTGGGCGCCCGTGACCTGGCGGCGTGCGTGGTGCAGGGCGCGCTCGGCGCGACCACGGTCGGCGGGACCCTGGCGGTGTGCCGGGCCACCGGCATCCGGTTCATGGGCACCGGCGGCACCGGGGGCGTGCACCGCGGTTTCGCCCAGAGCCTGGACATCTCCAGCGATCTGCCGCAACTCGCGCGCACCGCGGCGATGGTGGTGTCCTCGGGCGCCAAGTCGATCCTCGACGTTCCGGCCACCGCGGAACTGCTGGAGACCCTGGGGGTTCCCGTGCTCGGCTGGCGGACGCCCACGCTGCCGCTGTTCTACAGCGCGGGCGGCGGCCCGCCGGTGTCCGCGGTCGCCGCCAGTGCCGGGGAAGCTGCCCGGATCGCGAGTCTTCATTGGCTGCTGAACGGCTCCTCGGGGTTGCTCCTCGCCCGTCCGCCGGACCCAGCCGTGGACCTGGAGGAGATCATCGCCGAGGCGGTCAGCCAGGTACACCGTCAGGGTGTGGCCGGGCAGTCTGTGACGCCCGCCGTATTGTCCCTCGTCCATGAACTGAGCGGGGGCCGCAGCGTGGCAGTCAACCGGCTGCTGATCGCCGACAACGCGGCCCTGGCCGCCGAAGTGGCGGTGGCGCATGCCCGCGAGGCAGGCGCGCACAGGTAGGGCGCGGCCCTGCCGTGGCAGGCGGGCGCCCGGCCCAGCAGAATGGGGCAAGCACACCGGGATGGCCGAGGCGGCTCAGGCACGGGAGGCACACCATGAGGATTGGCGTATCGCTGCAGGATCCGTCCGGCCCGAACCCGATGACGGCGCTGCGCGAGGAGTTGCAGCGCGCCGCCGACCAGGGCTTCGCCTCCGCCTGGATGAGCAACATCTTCGGGGTGGACGCGCTGACCGCGCTGGCGGTCGCGGGCAGCCGGGTACCCGGCATCGAGGTCGGCACCGCCGTGGTGCCCACCTACCCGCGGCATCCGGCCGTCCTGGCCCAGCAGGCCAGGACCGTCGCGGCGGCGGTGGACGGCCGCCTGGTGCTCGGCATCGGGCTGTCTCACAAGATCGTGATCGAGGACATGTTCGGCTACGACTTCAGCAAGCCGATCCTGCACATGAAGGAGTACCTCGCGGTACTGCTGCCGCTGCTTGACGGGCAGCCGGTCGCGTTCACCGGTACCACCGTGCGGGCGAACATCGGGCTGACCACCCCGTCTCCCGGCCGGGTCCCGGTCGTGATCGCCGCGCTCGGCGCCCAGATGCTGCGGCTGGCGGGTTCGCAGGCGGACGGCACCGTGTTGTGGATGACCGGGCCGGCCACCGTGCGCGACCACATCGTGCCGGTGATCACCGAGGCCGCGGCAACCGCCGGCCGCCCCGGCCCGCGCGTGGTGTGCATCCTGCCCGTCTGCGTCACCGACGACCCGGACGCCGCCAGGGAGCGGGCCGCCAGCATCTTCGCCATCTACGGCCAGTTGCCGTCGTACCGGGCCATGCTCGACCGCGAGGGTGCCTCGGGCCCGGCGGACGTGGCCATCGTCGGGGACGAGGACACCGTGGCCGCCCAGATCGGCGCGCTCGCCGAGGCGGGCGTGACCGACTTCGTGGCCGGTGAGTACACCACCGGCGCCGACGGCACCCGCACCCGCGCGTTCCTGCGCACCCTGCTCACCTGACGGCCCGCCCCCGGGCCGCGGCCGGCCCGGTCCCCGCTGGTCGAGCAGCCTCGTCCCGTTCCGGCCCGGTGAGCACCCTGGTCCCCCGGGCCGGGTTTGGGCAGATATGGCGTGTTCGGGGCGCTCGTTGATCGCATGGATGGCTCTGGCTGGGTACACATTCCCCAGACCGGCGGAAGGGGATCACCATGCGGTTTCGCGACCGATCCGACGCCGGGCGCAGGCTGGCCAGCCGCCTGCAGTTCCTGCGCAGCGAGGATGTCGTCGTCCTCGGGCTGCCCCGGGGCGGGGTGCCGGTCGCGGCGGAGGTGGCCCGCGCGCTGCGCGCGCCGCTGGACGTGATCCTGGTGCGCAAGCTGGGCGTGCCAGCCCAGCCCGAACTCGGCCTGGGCGCGATCGGGGAATCGGGGGCGCGCGTCATCAACCCGGAGGTGGTGCGCTACGCCCATGTCAGCGAGGCGCAGATCGCCCAGGTCGAGGCGAAGGAACGGGCCGAGTTGCAGCGGCGCGCGCAGCGGTTCCGCGGGAATGCGCCGCATGAGCCCCTGGCCGGGCGGGTCGCCGTCATCGTGGACGACGGCATCGCGACCGGCTCGACGGCCCGCGCCGCGTGCCAGGTGGCGCGGGCGCTCGGCGCGGCCGCGGTGGTGCTCGCGGTCCCGGTGGCACCGCCCTCGGCCGACCAGGCGCTGCGGGGCGATGCCGACGAGGTGATCTGCCTGGAGATGCCGGACCGGTTCCTGGCGATCGGCGAATGGTATGAAGACTTCGCACAGACCTCGGACGAGGAGGTGGTCGCGCTGCTGCAGGTGGCGCGGGCCGGGCCGGGAGCGGCGGACGGGGCCGGAGCGGCTGGGGCACCGGGAGCCCCGGCAGCGGAAGGTGCACCGGCAGGCGCGGGAGCGCGAGCCGAGGCGGCGGCTGCCGCCGGGGTGGTATCCGTGGACGCGGCGGGGCAGGCGGACGACAGGCAGGAGGAGCAGGTGCGCGAGCACCAGGCGGATGGGACCCGGGAACAGGTGCCTGACCAGGCGGCGGCCGGCCGGGCGGAACCCGGGACCGGGCAGGCGCCGCCCGGGCCTGGGACGGGCGAGCTTGACGGCCTGGTGGCGATGATGCCGTTCGCGGCTGGCCTCGGCATCGTCCTGGACTCCGCCGCGCCGGGTGAGGTCAGGGGCCGGATGGCCTGGGCCGCGGAGCGCTGCACTTCCGGGGGAATCCTGCATGGTGGCGTGCTGATGGCCCTCGCCGACAGTCTCGGCGGGATCTGCGCCTTCCTGAACCTGCCGCCCGGCGCGCTGACCGCGACCACAAACTCGGCCACGGTGTTCACCCGTTCGGTCCGGTCGGGCGAGGTGACCGCGGTCACCCGGCCGCTGCACGTGGGCCGGAGCGTGATCGTGGTGCAGACGGACCTGACCGACGACGCGGGACGGCGGGTGGCGCAGGTGACCCAGACCCAGGCGGTGCTCGCCGGGCGAGGCTGACCACGGGCGCGCGCGCCCGTTGCGGCACCGGCCCGCATTGCCCGGGCGGCTCAGGGCCTGCGCGGCTCAGGGCCTGCGCGGCTCAGGGCCTGCGCGGCTCAGGCTCCGGGGATCTCACCGCCGCATTGCGGGCAGGTGGCCGGCGGGTCGGACTCGGCCACGGCGCCGCAGGCCTGGCAGACCCTTGGCAGCAGGCAGGCCGGGTCGCCCGGGCGGTCGTCCGGGTCGAGCCGCCAGTGCAGGCCGGCCCGCCGCAACTCCGCGGCGGCGCGAGCCTCATCCTCGCCACTCATCGGGCCCTCCCCAGGCGCTCGGCCAGCAGTACAAACACGGCTTACCCGCCGGGACGGCCCAGGTAGACGGGCCCGGCGGGTAAGCCAGGCGGTTGGCGACCGAACTAAATCGTAGCACGATATATGTGTCCGGGTCCGGGTGCGGGTCTTGGCAGCGGCGAGGTGCGGATCATGTGGCGCCGGATCGGGCGGGGCGGGCCAGGGAGGGGTCTACCTGGCGCTACGGTGAGAGGGTGCCCGAGATGTCTGCTGGCGACTTCCAGAACCTGCTGACGTTCCGCACCAGCCTGCGCCGCTTCCTGCACTGGAGCCAGACACAGGCGCGCGCGGTGGGCCTCACCCCCGCCCAGCATCAGCTTCTCGTGGCGATCAAGGGCCATCCAGGAGACCAGGACCCGACCATCTCGGAGCTTGCCGAGTACCTGCTGCTGCGTCACCACAGCGTGGTGGAACTCGTCGACCGGGCCGCCGCCGCCGGCGTGGTCGAACGGTCCAGGGACGCGGAGGACGGCCGGCTGACCCGGGTGGTGCTCACCCGCGACGGTGCGGCACGGCTGGCCCGCCTCGGGCCCGCGCACCTGGACGAGCTGCGCAACCTGGCGCCCGTGCTCGACCAGCTCGTCAATGACTGGGCGGCGCACACCGGGAGACGCAGAACTCGGCTAGGCCCGTCGGGGGGCCGGGCGGCGGGAGAGTCCAGCCTTCCCCGGCAAGGCTCGATGTACATGAATCACTGGATGCGGCTGATCGGGGCTGGCCCGCCTCGTCATGCCACGGGACATGCTGGAAGGAGCGGGCCAAACCCTAGCTGTGCGAGGCTAGCGCACTAGTTCGCTGTTGCTGCTCGCCGAACCGCGGCGGAGCATCCGGGGACGGCAGGTCCTGCTTGTAGTGGATCAGGCCATAATGCATGGCGGTCATCAGTGCCTGCGCCCGGTTCGCTGCGCCTAGCTTGTGATACAACCGTGCGACGTAGGTTTTCGCCGTGGACTGACTGATGTACATTGCATGCGCGATCGCGGGAATGGACAGTCCGTCGTGCAGCAGCCCAAGCACTTCCCTCTCCCGAGGGCTGAGCATGAGTTGGTCCTGCACGATGCGAAGGCGGGTCAGCGCCACCGCCAGCCCCGATGCCACGAAGGACGAGGCGGCGACGGCGGCGTGCCGGATCGCTGCAAGTATCTCTTCCAGCGGTGCTGTCTTCAGGACGAAGGCCGACGCCCCGGTCTCAAGGGCCCGGAACAGGATGTCGTCCTCTTGCTGGCTTGAGAGCACTACGATGCCGAGGTCTGCGTAGCGGTCCCGGAGCTCGCGAACCAACTGCAGGCCATTGCCGTCGGGCAGCGTTGCCTCCACCACCACCACGTCTGGCTGCACGGCGGAAAGCATGCGTTGCGCGTCAGCCGCCAACCGGCATTCGGCCACGATCTCAATATCGGAATGCACGACGAGCCCACGCAGACCATAGCGGGTAAGCGTATTGGGATCAATGATAGCGAGACGAATTGGCATCACACCCCCCCGGGACCAGGATTTACGGCCGAACTGGCGCCATCAACGACAAATGCAGAACCCAGCCACTGCGGGGCCTGTGCGGCAATGGCAAGCAGCTAAGCCGGTAAATATCAGACACTTTGAGCCTTATCGCCTCCCCTGTCCGGATCCGGCAGCCGGTTGTAATAACACATCTAACAGCCTGGCTCCCGAGCCACTCGGAGCCCAACGCAGCTAACGGTCGCACCATTGGTGCTCAAGTTATATTCGGTGCATGACCACCTCGTCCTCATCGTTATCAAGGCGTGACTTGTAACCGCTCCGAAACGCATAGCAATGTGCTAACGACCTGCGGATTTGAGATTCTCGTACCGGACTTGCGGCGCGGAGTAGCCGACGGCGATGAGGTCTCTTAACCGAACGAGGCTGCACGGCGCGGATGACCTCGCGACTAACCCAGAAGACCCTTGCCAGGTGAGCCACCCGCTATTGTCTACTGATGAGCAGCGCGAGCATGGCGCCTCCGAAGAGGAAGGGGCCGAAGCAGATCGCACTGTGCAGCGTGGTCCGCCGGATGGCAAGCAGGGCTAGGCTGACCACCGCGCAGAGCACAAAGCCGAGTGATGCCCCGGTGATCAGTGTGGGCCACCCCAGCCAGCCCAGCGCAAGCCCAGCAAGGCCGGCGAGCTTGATGTCGCCGCCGCCGAGTTCCCCGGGTCGCAGCAACGCCAGCAGCAGGTAGCCAGCGGCGAGCACCAGGCCACCCAGAAGCGCCGCACCAGCGCGGCGTTGTCCCGGCTGTCAAGAGCGGACAAGGCCAGCAGGGTGATGAGGATGGGATACGAGGGCAGGGTGAGTGCGTCAGGAAGCCGCTGGACTGCGAGGTCGATCGTGGCAAGCGCCACGCCAACCGCCCCAACAAAGCTGAACGGCACCACATCGGGCTGGCCGGCGAACCGGCCGAGGACCATCGCCAGCACCCCGGCGGTGGCGAATTCCAGCATCAGCGGGGTACCGAGGCTGCATCCGCAGTGCCTGCACTGAAGTGCGGGCCAGCGGCCTACCGGAACAGCACATTGCGAGCACGTAGTCCGTTCCGGCTCACCGCTCACCACTGACAGCTGGAAGACCGTGCCCCTGAACGCGGCTCCGGCGAGCAGGCCGGCGAGGAAGCCGATTCCAGCCCACGTCAGGTTCATGCCGGTCCACTGTAGGCGCCAGGAGAGCGCACGGCCGCAGAACCTGGCCGGGCAGCGCTCAGATGCCGGCCGGCCGGTGGCACGGCATGTCGTCCGATCGCCCGACATGTCATCCGGTCAGCCGGATTGTCTGACCCCCTGGCCGATTTCGCTGCTGCCTCTGGCTGCCGCATGGTGTCCCGGACCGGGCGGCGCGGTGCCGTCCGGCCAGAGGCGAACGGGATGGCCGCTCGCCGTGCGTCGAAAGGGCAGCCAATGCTCAAGTACTACGTGTTCCTGAGGAACTTCCTCGCCGACCCATTGCCCCGGAACGACCGTGGCGCGACCGCCGTGGAGTACGGCTTGATCGTGGCGCTGATCGCGGCCGCGATCGCGGCAATCCTGGTCACCCTCGGCGGCACCATCAGGACCTGGCTCACCACTATCAACAACGATTTCTGACCCGGATGGAGGGCGAGCGCCCCCGGCAGGGATCCGGCCGCTGGCGCGGCCGGCCCTGACCGGATGCCTCGCGGGTTCCTGCTGGTGCGGAGCGGCGCAGACCCCCGCAGAACTGCCGTCGCACGGCCGCGGTGCCGGAGACGACCTTGGCGCTGGCGGATGCCGGCGGCCGGGTGCAGCCCATGAGGTACCGCTTGCCAGCGACATCAGGTACCGGAGGTCACGGTGACCTGAGCATGCCGGCAACAGCTCAGCACCATGCACCAGCCTTCTGCACGCGCTCTGACCGGCGGCGGGCGGGACGGAAGAGCTAGCCGTCCCGCCCCTTCGGTCCAGGAAGGGGCAAGCCAATGATGGGCCCACGGCGATTCAGCGGCCGCAACGCACGGGACCGTGGTGCACGCGACCGTGGTGCACGCGACCGTGGCGCACGGGACCGTGGCGCACGGGACCGTGGCGCCGCGGCGGTGGAGTTCGCCCTGGTTCTACCGCTGCTCCTGTTGATCCTGTTCGCGATCATCGACTTCGGCCGAGCCCTCAATACCCAGATAACGCTCACTCAGGCGGCCCGTGAAGGGGCCAGGCTGGCGGCCTTGGGCGAGCCGAACGTGGCGGCCCGGACCCAGGCGGCCGCCACCGGGCTCAGCCC
Source organism: uncultured Actinomycetes bacterium (assembly GCA_963707905.1). Classification (GTDB taxonomy): domain Bacteria; phylum Actinomycetota; class Actinomycetes; order Streptosporangiales; family Streptosporangiaceae; genus DASXKD01. The sequence goes on from CAVPSA010000018.1 coordinate 62,991, forward strand.
GGTGAACGTGAACGTGACCCCCTGCCCGCCCGGTGCCGGGCCGGCCGCGAATGCCACCGTCACGGCCAGCTACGCGTTCTCATTCGTCACCCCGATCGGGGCGATCGCCGGATTGTTCGGCGGCGGTGGCGGGCTAGGATCTCCGATCACGCTGACCGCGACGGGGGTCATGCCGTGCGAGACCTGATCACCCGGTCCGGCCGGCGGCTGCAGCGGCCGGCTTCGGCGAGCGGGGCGCGGTCGCCATCCTGGTCACGCTTTTCCTCGGCTTCGGCGTGCTGCTGGGAATGGCGGCCCTGGTGATCGACGTCGGCCGGCTCTACCAGGAACGCGCGGAATTGCAGAACGGTGCCGACGCGGCCGCGATCGGGGTGGCGAAGAGTTGCGCGCTCGGCACCTGCGACCCGGCCGTCGCCACCAGCTATGCCGACGCCAATGCCTCCGCGCTGACCGGTAACACCGCCGGGGTGCCCATGATCTGCGGCTCCGGGGACATGGGATCCTGCCCCGGCAGCACGGGCACCTTGGCCGACTGCCCGGAGCCGCCGCCGCCGGCACCAATTACGTGGACGTGCACACGGCCACGCTCACCGCCAGCGGCTCGACGCTGCTTCCCCCCGCCTTCGCCCAGCACACTGCTCGGCAACTCCGGCTATCAGGGCACCACGGTGCACGCCTGTGCCCAGGCGGAGTGGGGCGCGCCCGCGTCCGCGACCACTACCGCGGTCGCGATCTCGGCGTGCGAGTGGGACCAGGCGACGCAGCAGGGAGCCTTGTTCGCCCCGGCGTCCGCCAGCCGAGCCCGCGCCCTCCTTCGACCAAGTGCTCAAGCTGAACGCGGGCAACGGCAGCGGCTGTGCGACCGAGCCTGCGGGCGCGGACGGGCCAGGCAGCTTCGGCTGGGTGGCTCATCCCAGAGGCAACTGCACCTTGCCCATCAGCGGCTCTTCCTTCCCGGCCCGCACCCGCCCGTGGACCAGCTACTCCTGCGTGCTGGCCCTGCAAAGCGCACAGCAGAACCAGACTCCGATCCTGGTCCCTGTCTACGTATCGGAGAGCGGCGCCAGCTACACCCTGATGGGCTTTGCCGACTTCGTGGTCACCGGATACCACCTGCCCGGCTTCGATGGCGCGTACTTCGAGCCCCGGACCTGGCTGGCCCCCGCGAACAACTGCCAGGGCGGCGACTACTGCCTCAACGGCTACTTCGTTCAGGGGGTCGCGCTATTCACCGGGACGCTTCGGCAACAACAACCTCGGGGTCTCCGTCATCGAGCTGACCGGCTGAGGTCCCGGGGACCGACCGGAGAGTGGAGGAACGTTGAAGCGTCGGATGCTGACCGTCGCGCTCGCCGTGCTGCTGGCCGCGGCCGGGACCGTCGCGGTGCTGGGTTACGTCCACCAGGCCAATATCCGCGCCGTCGCGGGCATGAAGGCCGTCACCGTGCTCGTGGCTGAGGGCACGATCCCCTCGGGCACCCAGGCCGGCCAGGCGCTGCGCGAGGGCCTGCTGGCCAGCCAGCGGCTGCCCGTGTCGTCGGTGCCCGCCGACGCGGTCCGGTCGCTCACCCCCGGGCTCGCCGGGCTGGTCACCAGCGGGGCGGTGCCGTCGGGGCAGGTGCTGCTGCGGCCGATGCTGGTGACCGCCGCGGAGGTCACCGGCGGCGTGGCGATCCCGAAAGGCATGGTCGCGGTGAGCATGCAGCTGTGTGTGCCCGAGGACGTCGCGGGCTACGTCACGCCCGGCGCCAGGGTTGCCGTTTTCGACACCTACAGCAACACCGGCAACCTGGCGCGAACCTGCAACGTCGACCACCAGGGTTTTCTGCCCAGCCAGGCCCACACCGTGACGGTCCTGCCGGAGGTGGAGGTCCTGTCCGTCACGCAAGCCCCGTCCACCGCACAGAACAGCGGCGCGCTGTCCAGCAGCTCGGCCAACGCCCCTGCGACTCAGGGTGCGGTGCTGGTGACGTTTGCCGTGCGTCAGGCCGATGCCGAGCGGCTCATCCAGGTCGAGGAGACGGGGTTGCCCTACCTGGCGCTGCTCACCTCCACCTCCGGCACCAGGTTCGACGCCGCGCCCGTTTCGCTGATCCAGCCCTGAGACCAGGAGCCCATCGTGCCCATCCTGTGCGAGCCCACTTCCAGCGCCCGAGAGCTGATGCACAGCATCGGCGGCGAGGTACGCGTCGCGGACACCCTGGGTGCCACGGCCCGGCTGCGTAATGACGACCCGAACGAGACCCTGGTGGTGATCGGCCCGCGGGCGGCCGTCGGCGACGCTCTGGCGTTCAGCGCGGCGCTGCGGCTGGCCAGGCTGGCCGTGGGCGTGATCCTGGCCCGCACGGAGGTCGACGTCGCCTTGCTGACCAAGGCGCTGCAGTCCGGGGTGCGCGAGGTCGTCCCGGTCGGCGGACCATGCCGCGCTGACGGCCGCCTGCCGCCGGTCCTTCGAGGTGTCGCGGCGGATGCTCACGCCACCGGTCGAGGACGAGTCGACGCCGGGCCAGATCGTGACCGTGTTCGCCGCCAAGGGCGGCTGCGGCAAGACCACGCTGGCGATCAACCTCGGCGTGGCGCTCGCCCGGCTGGGCCGGCCAGCGTGTGCGTGGTGGACCTGGACCTGGCCTTCGGTGACGTGGCGATCAGCGTCCAGCGCGACCCGGTCCGGACGATCGGTGGACGCGCTGCCGATGGCGGGCCACCTGGATGTCACCGGCGCCGCGTCCCTGCTGACCGGCTACCAGCCGGGCCTGGACATGCTGCTGGCGCCGGTCACTCCCGGTGACGCGGAGAAGATCCCGCCGACCGCTGGTCGGGGAGCTGCTGGCCGTGCTGCGCACCATGTTCGACTTCATCGTGGTGGACACCCCGGCGCAGTTCAGCGAGCACGTGCTGACCGCGATGGACGTCTCCGGCGCAGCTTGTCCTGCTCACCACGCCGGACGTGCCCGCGCTGAAGAACCTTCGCGTCACGCTGGACATGCTGGACCTGCTGTCCTACCCGAGACAGATCCGCTCGGTGGTGGTCAACCGCTCGGATTCCAAGGTGGGCCTGAGCTTGGAGCGGGTCGAGCGGGTGGTGCGCTGCCCGATCTCCGCGCTGTGTCCCGTCCAGCCGCGCCGTGCCCATCTCGATCAACAAGGGCACGCCCATCACGCTGGACAGCCCCCGGCCATCCGGTCAGCCAGGCCATCTCCAGGTTCGCCCAGGAACGGCTGACAGGAGCGCCGGAAACCACTCGGAGGCTGGGCAGGCTGCGCAGCAAGGGAAAGGTCGCATGAGCCTGTCCGACCGGCTGTCCCAGATGCGGATGGCCGGCGCGCAACCGCTGGAACGCAGTGGCCCGTCTCGCCGGGTGGCCCGCCACGCCGATCCGTTCGGCCCGCTGAAGCGCAGCGTGCACGAGGCGCTGCTGGAGACGCTCGGGCCGAAGCTGTACGACGCGAACATCGATCAGCGGGAACTGGAACGGCAGGTGACGCAGACGCTGCAGGCAGTGCTGCAGCGCGACGAGACCCCGATGACGACAGCCGACCGGGTCGCGGGTCGCGCAGGAGGTGTCGGATGACATCCTCGGCCACGGGCCGCTGGAGCCATTCCTGCGCGACCCGGACGTCTCCGAGATCATGGTCAACGGCCACGACCAGATCTACGTCGAGCGCGACGGCCTGCTGTACCCGGTGGACGCGGCCTTCGCCGACGAGGCCATCTGCGCCGGACCATCGACAAGATCGTGGCACGGATCGGCCGGCGGGTGGACGAGGCCAGCCCGATGGTGGACGCCCGGCTGCCCGACGGCAGCCGGGTCAACGCCGTGGTGCCGCCGGTCGCGCTCGACGGATCGCTGCTGACGATCCGGAAGTTCGCCGTCGAGCCGCTGACGGTGGGCCATCTCATCCAGTTCGGCACGATGACCCCGCAGGTAGCCGATCTGCTGCGGGTCTGCGTGGAGGGCCGGCTGAACATCGTGATCGGCGGCGGCACCGGATCGGGCAAGACCACGACGCTGAACGTGCTGTCCAGTTTCGTACCGGCCGATGAGCGGATCGTCACGATCGAGGACGCGGCCGAACTGCAACTGCGCCAGGAGCATGTGCTGCGGCTCGAATCGCGCCCGCCCAACCTGGAGAAACGCGGCGAGATCACGATCAGGGACCTGGTGCGCAACGCACTGCGCATGCGGCCGGACCGGATCATCATCGGCGAGGTGCGCGACGCGGCCACCCTCGACATGCTCCAGGCGATGAACACCGGCCACGACGGCTCCATCACCACCATTCACTCCAACTCGCCGCGCGACTCACTGTCCCGGATGGAGACGATGGTGATGATGGCCGACGTGGAGCTGACCCAGCGCGCGATCCGCGAGCAGATGGCCTCGGCCATCGACCTGATCCTGCATCAGGCGCGGCTCAAGGACGGCTCCCGGAGGATCACCCACATCACCGAGGTGCACGGCACCGAGGGTGACGTCATCATGCTGCAGGACCTGTTCATGTTCGATTTCCACGCGGGGACGGATGACCGCGGCCGTCACCGGGGCACCTGCGCGGCACCGGGCTGCGCCCGCTGTTCCTGAACCGGCTGGCCGACCGCGGCGTTCAGGTGCCGCCGGGGATCTTCCGGGGTGAGTTCGTCCGATGACCCCGATGCCGGCCGTGCGGCGGCGGGGTGCCCGTGCCGCACCGAAAAGGGCCAGGGCCGCGGCACCGGCGCGGCCGCTGCTCACGCGGGCGTGCGCGGTGCTGGCCTGCGCGGCCGTGCTGCTGATGGGGCCGGCGGCCGCCGCAGATGGGGCGGACACGCTGGCCCCGGCCCAGGGCCGCACGGTGATGATCCTCCTCGACAACAACTCCTCCACCGACTGGGTGGTCTTCGCCCGCCGGTCGGCGCTCGCGTACCTGCGCGCGCTCCCGCCGGGCGTGCCTGCCGGGCTGATCACGTTCGCCACCGGGTGGCATCTCGTGCTGCGCCCCACCACCGACCGGGCCCGGCTGGAGGCGGCCGTGTCCGCCGTGCAGGGGGCCGGCGGGAGCTTCTACAACTCGGAGGGAATCTACGCCGCGCTGGCTCACGTGACCACGGCCGAGCCCCGGCTGCGCACGGCCGGAAGCAGGCTTCTGGTGATCTCCGATGCCGAGAACCTCGTCGGCCCCGCCCTTGCCGCGCCCATTCCCGCCGACGTCATCATGCAGCGCACCGACGAGGACGACTACATCGGCAGACTGGGCCCGCTCGCTCCCCGGAGCGGCGGTCACCTGGTCGCGTCCTGGAGCGGCAAGCACCTGATCAGCCCGCAGCGGGTGGCCGCGCTCGCCACGGCCGTTTTCGGGAAGCCCTCCGCGGTCCGTCCGCCAGCCCCCCGGACCCACCGGCCACGGCCGCAGGCAGGCGGGGCGCCGGCCAGTGCCGCGCCCGCTCTGCCGTGGTCGCTGATCGCGGGCGCCGCGGCCCTGTTCGTGGCGCTGTTCCTGCTGGTGCTGACCGCGCTGCGGTCCGCGGCCCGGGCCGGCCAGGAGCGGGACCTGGCGGGCCGGATCGGGCATTATGGCCCGCAGCATCCGGCCACGCTGGACGCGGAGGAGGTGGCGGACGCCCGGAAGGTCAGCCGCGCCGCCCAGGATGCGACCAAGCGGCTGATGACCTCCGCGGCGCAGGACCGCCTGGCCGAGCGGCTGGACCTGGCCGGAGTGGCCCGCAAGCCGGCCGAATGGGCGCTGCTGGGCATCTGCCTGGGCGTCGTCGTCGCGGCCGCGCTGAGCCTTGTCACCAGCTACGTCCTGCTCGGCGTCCTGGTCGGCGGGCTGATCGGCTGGCTGGCCATGCGGGTCTCGCTGAGCATGCGGATCGTGCGCCGGCGGACGGCCTTTGGCGAGCAGCTACCCGACACGCTGCAGCTCGTCGCGAGCGCGCTGAGGGCCGGCTTCTCGCTGGCCCAGGCGCTGGACGCGGTCGTGCGCGAGGACACCCAGCCCATCGCAGGGGAGATCTCCCGCGCGCTGGGCGAGGTCCGGCTCGGCGGCAACCTCGAGGACGGGCTGGACGCGGTCGCCAACCGGATGGAGTCCGAGGACCTGCGCTGGACCGTCACGGCGATCCGGATCCAGCAGGGCGTCGGCGGCAACCTCGCCGAGATCCTGCTCACCATTGCCGGCACGATCCGGGAGCGCGCATTCCTCCGCCGCCAGGTGCGTGCGCTCAGCGCCGAGGGCCGGCTGTCCGCCTACATCCTCGTCGCGCTTCCGGTGCTGATCGGCATCTGGCTGTTCGTCAGCGCGCCGCAGTACATGCGCCCGCTCTACACCACAAGCGTCGGCAAGCTCCTCCTGTCAGCCGCCATCGTGCTGCTGGTGTTCGGTGCTTTCTGGATGCGCAAGATGATCAGGATAAAGATCTGAGATGTCCAGTTCTGTCCTTCTCATTGGCGGCCTCGCCGCCCTCGCGCTGGCGGTCGCGGTCATGGCGATGGCGCTGATGCTGGCCCGGCAGGCCCGGCCGAGCGTCGACCGGGCGCTGGCCACGATCGACGAGCGCTATACCCGCGACGCCGTCGGCCGCAGCAAGGACGCCGACCCGTTCCAGATCCCCGACTGGATGCGGCGCCTGGCGAAGCGGCTTTCCCCCGCTGGCGTCGCGACCGTCATGCAGCGCAGGCTCGACATCGCGGGCAACCCGCGCGGCTGGACCTCCGACCGCATGCTCGCCGTCAAGGGGCTCGGCCTGGTGGCACTGGGGTTGCTCGGTGCGCTGTACGGGGTGCGCAACCCGGAGCTGTTCGTCGTGGGCGCCGGGCTCGGTGCCGTGATCGGCTTCTTCCTGCCCGACCTGCTCCTGTACAACTCAGGGCTGAGGCGGCAGCAGCAGATCCCGGTTATCCTGCCGGACGCGCTGGACATGCTGACCATCTGCGTGGAGGCCGGCCTCGGGTTCGACGCCGCGCTCGCGCAGGTGGCGCGCAACACCAAGGGACCGGTGGCCGCGGAATTCTCCCGCGTGCTGCAGGAGATGCAGATCGGTAAGTCCCGGACCCAGGCATTGCGGGCCATGGCCGACCGCACCACCGTGCCGGAACTGCAGGCCTTTATCGCCGCCCTGGTGCAATCCGCCGAAATGGGCATTCCGGTCGCCCACGTGCTGCGCGAGCAAGCCAAGGAGATGCGGGTGCGCCGCCGCCAGCGGGCCGAGGAACTGGCGCAGAAGGTACCGGTGAAGATCACATTCCCGCTGATCTTCTGCCTTTTCCCGGCACTGATGGTGGTGATCCTCGGGCCAGGGGTCATCGAGATTGCGCATACGCTGTTTAACAAGTAGGAGCTGGCATCTGTGCTTGATGGGAGCGTTGGGACCACGGCACATCGGTTCCGCACCTGGGTTACGGCATCCGGTCCGGTCATCCGGGAAGTTCTGCGGTACCGGGAGTTCGCCCTGTTGGCGATCGCCCTGGCGTGCGTCATCGGCCTCATCATCATCCGTGGCCGGAGGTGGCGCGAAGCAGCACGCGGTTTCACGCGTGTCCCGCAGGAGGCCGGGGCGGCTCGTGGCCGGCACGCAGTCTCGGGGCCGGCCGGCTCCGGGGAAATCCGTACAGCGCGGCCAGATTTCACCCGCCTTGCGCTCCTGCGCCGTGGTGTCCTGGGTCCGGCCGTCGGCCCACCCGGTCCCGGCACCCGCCGCCCCGGAGATCGAGGCCTGGACGAGTCCGCCCGGAGCGGTTCTTCGCCCGACGGCCGCACGGCCAGCCACGTCCCCGCGGAGGCGGCCAATACGGCGCATGACCCCTCCACATGGGACACGCCGCCCGGCACCCTGCAAGCATGGGGAGCCGAACCAGGGGATAACGGCATCGGAAAGGACCCGGCCGGCCTGCCCTGGGAGCCAGCCGAGAAACCGCCGGGAGAACCGCCACCGGTGCCCACAGGTCCATGGGCAGCAGATCGCGACGGGGGCCGGCAGCGCCCGGGCCCCATAACGGACACTCGGCCTCCCTCGTCCCCAGACGACAACGGCCGTTGAGTTCTCCCCGCGACCAGACAGGAGCCATCACGCCCGGCGCATCCGGCTGCCGTCGTCTCGATGCCGGCACCTTATCGGGACAGCAGAAGAGCAAGTGGCCCGGCAGAGACGAGGACCAGCGCCAGGATCAGCCAGGTAATACGGCTGCCCCAGCGGGCCCGTTGGGGCCAAGTGAGGGTCGGCGGGCGCAGGATTGCCTGCTCGGGTGGCAACTCCTCCGGGAACAGCGGGGCCATTTGCGTCGGCTCACCCGGCGATGCCGATGCCTTCTGCCGTGCCGGTTGAGGCGCGCGGGACGGCCGCGTCGTCGGCGCTGGGCTCGGGGTGGCGGCCGACCTTTTCGTCCGGAGGCCAGCCGCCTTCGTCCGGAGGCCAGGCGGCTTCATCCGGGTGGCCAAACTCTTCGTCCGGCGGGCCGGTCCCTTCGCCCGGCGGTCCTGCCCGTTCTCCTGATGGCCCGGCGGCTTCTCGGGAAGGCCGATTGCCCTGTCCGTGCGATCTCGCCCATCCAGCTGCTGTTGCGCTGAGGGCCGCGGGGCAGGGGCCTGCAGAAGCTCAGCTGGCGGTGTGGTGCCCGGCTCCGGCTGGGCATCCGGCTGCGCCGTGGTCTCCTCGGCGTTGGCGCCCGGGTACGAGACGCTCAGGGCCGGAAACTCGTCCGTGGGGGCCTCATCTGCCCGGGAGGGCAGCCTCGGCCGCGCGATGGCCGCGGGCGGCTGAGGCCTCTTGCCCGCGCCAGGCACCCGCCGGGGCAGGGACGCAGACCCGCCGGCACGCAGCGCGTGCATCTCCGGTGGCGCTTCGGCTTTCACCGAGTCCAGTGCATTACGCATGTGCCGCAGGGCATCTTCGGATAGCACGGCCTGCCGAACCGGCCGTACCGGCCCGGCTCTCGGCGCCTGCTTGCCGCCCGGCACATGCCGATCGCTTGCAGATACACGCCGTGGAAGAGGCTGGGCGGGGCTGTCTTCTGCCATCGGCCAACCCCCCGGGCGCTCGGAAGAGGACGCGATCTCGGCAGATAGGCCGAGCACATGACGCGCTGCGGAACAATCGGTAGGACCCGTTGTCGTTGACCAGCTGCCATGCGCATGCGCAACTGCGAAAGACACGTCAGGGCAACTCAACAGAATACCGATACTAACGGGTATGGCCAACGGCTGCGCTGGCATGCGTGAGGAGTGGGACTCCAAGCCCACCGGGCGCTGCGAGGAGGAGATTCTCCCCCAGACGCTGCCGGGATACCTGTCCTACCGGGCCCGCACCGCGGCGCTGCCGCCAGGCAGCCTCTGGCCCGCATTCACCCCGTTCAGGCGTGCGGGCCGCCCCGGTCACGACGGGCGGCCCGCGTCGGCGGCGAGCTGGCGGAGCCGGTAGCGCTGGATCTTGCCCGTCGCGGTCCTGGGCAGCGCCTCGACGAACTCGATCTCGCGCGGGTACTTGTACGGCGCGATCGCCTGCTTGGCGAAGGCCTGCAGCTCGGCGGCCTTGTCCGGGCCGGCCTCGGCGCCATCCCTGAGCACGACGTAGGCCTTCACGATCGTGCCGCGCCCGGGGTCTGGAGCGGCCACCACACCGCTCTCCACCACGTCCGGGTGCCCGAGCAGCGCCTGTTCCACCTCGGGCCCGGCGATGTTGTACCCGGACGCGATGATCATGTCGTCGCTGCGGGCCTGGTACCAGTAGTAGCCGTCGGAGTCCCTGACGTAGGTGTCGCCGGTGAGGTTCCAGCCGTCCCGCACGTAGCCGCGCTGGCGCTCGTCGGCCAGGTACCGGCAGCCGGTGGGCCCCTTGACGGCCAGGCTGCCCGGCTCGCCGTCGGGCACCGGCTTGCCGTCCTCGCCGAGCACCGCCGCCTCATAACCCGGCACGGCCAGGCCGGTCGCCCCGGGCCGGATCTGGTCCCCGGCGGCGGAGATGAAGATGTGCAGCATCTCGGTGGCGCCGATCCCGTCGATGATCCGCACGCCGGTGGCGCGGTGGAAGTCCTCCCACACCGCCCGGGGCAGGTGCTCGCCGGCCGAGACGCACCGGCGCAGGCCGCGCAGCGCCTCACGGTGGCCGGCGAGCAGCAGCGCCCGGTACATCGTCGGCGCCGTGAACAGCACCGTCACGCCAAGGCCGGCGACCACTTCCGCCAGCTCGCCGGGCGAGGCGCGCTCCAGCAGCAGGGTGCAGGCACCGATGCTGAACGGAAACACCACCAGGGCGCCGAGCCCGAACGTGAAGCCGACCGGCGGGGTGCCCAGGAACAGGTCGTCCGGGCTCGCCTGGAGCACATGGCGGCCGAACGTGTCCTGGATAGCCAGCACATCGCGGTGGAAGTGCATGGTGGCCTTGGGCCTGCCGGTGGTGCCCGAGGTCGGGGCGAGCAGCGCGACGTCGTCGGCCGCGGTAGCCACGGCGGGGAAACTGGCGTCCCGGCCCTCGCAGCGGCGGACCAGGTCGTCGCTGGCATCGCCGCCGTACCGGATCGCCGGTATGCCGAGGTCCGCGGCCTCCAGTTCGGTGCCGAAATGGTGATCGCAGATGGCCAGGCTCGGCCGGGTGAGGTCGGCCAGCGCCGCGATCTCACCGGCCCGCAGCAGCGCCATGGTCGTCACCGCGACCCCGCCCGCCTTGATCACCGCGAACCAGGAGGCGATCAGCCACGGGTTGTTGGGCCCGCGCAGCAGCACCCGGTTGCCAGGCACCAGGCCGAAATCCTCGACAAGCACCCGGGCGGCCTGGTTGGCGTGGCGGAGCAGGTCGCCGTAGGTCCACGTCTCGGTGGGGGTGCGCAGGCAGGGGCGATCCGGGCCGAACCGGGCGATAGTGGCGTCCAGCAGCGCCTCGGCGCAGTTCAGCCGGTCGGGATAACTCAGCCCGCCGAGGTCAAAGCGCAGGTCCGGCCACTGTTCGGCGGGCGGGAGGTGGTCCCGGCAGAAGGTATCGATGTGGGCGGAGGGCGACAGCTCCATTGCGGCCCCTCTTCGTTCGGCACCCGCCGCGGCGGGGTAGCACCAGTATTCCCGTCTCTGACGACAGTCAATGGACCGAGATATCGTGAGGCCGGAGGTGCGCCCATGAGCCCGTTTCGCGGATCGGTCCCCTTGACGCAGGAGTGGCGGCATTTCCGGTTCGAATGCGCCGACGGGATCGCTACCGTCACGCTGGACCGGCCGGGCAAGCTGAACGCGCTCACCTTCGACTCCTACGCCGACCTGCGGGACCTGCTGGCCGAGCTGCCGCACCGCGGGGACGTCCGGGTACTGGTGCTGCGCGGCTCCGGCCGGGCGTTCTGCTCGGGTGGGGACGTCCACGAGATCATCGGCGCCACGCTGGCCATGGGCCAGGACGAACTGCTGGCGTTCACCCGGATGACCGGCGAGGTGATCCGGGGAATGCGCGAGTGCCCGATTCCCATCGTCGCCGGGCTGCAGGGCATGGCCGCCGGTGCCGGTGCGGTGATCGCGCTGGCGGCGGACTTCCGGGTGGCCACCCCAGCGGCACGGTTCGCGTTCCTGTTCACCAAGGTCGGCCTGTCCGGCGGGGACATGGGCGCCGCCTACCTGCTGCCGCGCCTGGTGGGCCTGGGCCGGGCCACCCAGCTGCTCATGCTTGGCGACACCATCGACGCCGCGCACGCCGAGCGCATCGGGCTGATCAGCGAACTGGTGGCCGAGGGCGAACTGGACGGCGCGGTGGACCGGCTGGCCCGGCGGCTGGCCACCGGCCCGGCCCACGCCTACGCGCAGACCAAGGCCCTGCTCACCCGCGAGCAGGACATGAGCCTGTCCGCCGCGGTTGAACTGGAAGCGATGACCCAGGCCCTGCTGATGACCGGGCAGGACTACGCCGAGTTCCACGCCGCCTTCACCGAGGGCCGCGACCCCCGCTGGCAAGGCCGCTGACCCCGCAGACCCTGCCTGGCCCGGCTTCGGTGCCGGCCTAGCGTGCCTGGGTGTCGCTCTCCCGCCGGATATGGAAGAAGGCTGGTTTCAGTACGAAACGGGCGAAGGCCATCGCGGCGAGACCGATGGCGATGACGCCGGCCAGCGACCAGAGTTCTGCCGCGGGGGCATGTTCGCACCGATTCAGCGACGATCCAGGCCAGGAACCCTGCGGCGGCGATGGGGAGTACGCCGAGGACCAGGGCGTTCCAGGCGCTGGTGAGAACGCGGCGCCGGTAATAGGCGATGGTGGCCAGCGCGGTGAGGATATAGAAGACGGCGAACAGCAGGCCGCTGACGTCGATCACGGCGGTAAAGGCGTCCTGTACCGAGTTGGCGAGCAGGTACACCCAGGTGAGGATGACGAGGATCAGGCCGACGAGGATGCTGGCGGGGGCCGGGGTGGAAAACCGCCGGGAGACGTTACCGAGGAGTCTCGGCAGCGTGCCGTGGCAGGCCATGCCATACATGATCCGGGCGGTGAGCACGATGTTGGTGAGGGTGGCGGCGATGACCGACAGGGCGAGGGAGAGCGCCATCACCTTGGCCAGGCTGGGGCCGCCGAGGGCCTGTGCCACATAGGTGAGCGCGGCCGTGGAGTGGGCCTGCAGCCTGGCCGGTGACACGACTCCTTGCAGGCCCATGACCGCTATGGCGTAGATGATGGTGAGGAGGGCGACCCCGAGGATGGCGGCCCGCCCGGGGTTGGTGTGCCGGCGCTTGACCTCCTCGTTGACGTAGAGGGAGCCTTCCCAGCCGCTGAAGATGAAGACGGCGATGAGCAGGCCGCCCAGAACGCTGCCGTGCCCGCCGATTCCGCTGAGGCTGAACCAGCCCTTGGTGATCGGGAAGGTGCCGGGATCGTGGCGCAGCACCGCTACCAGGCCTGCGGCCGCGATGCCGATGAGGATCGTGTATTCCACCACCGCCATGCCGACCTGGGTTTGCGCGGTGATGCGGATGCCTACTACCGCGATCACCAGCATGACGAGCGCGACGCCGGTGGCGATGCCGATATCTGCCCAGGTGCTGCCGGAACTGGTGGTGAACACGGCGAGGACCGTCGGCCCGATGAATTCGACGCCGGCCACGGCTCCGATGAGGTAACCGGAGATCATCAGCCAGCCGGTCATGAATCCGAGGTAGGGGTTGATCGCCCGGCCGACCCACTCGAAGGACGCGCCGCAGTTGGCGTTCCACATGTTCAGCCGCCGGTAGGCGTTGGCGATGACGAGCATGGGGATCGCGGTGAGGACGAGGACCGGCCCACTGCCGTAGGCGGTCGTCGCGGCGAGTGCCGCCAGAGTCAGCCCGACCGACACCGCCGGGGCGGAGGAGGCCATGCCGATCACGGTGTCTTGCGACACTCCGATCGCATCGGGCTCAAGCCGTGCCACCGAGACCGGCGCGGTTCCTGGAGCAGTCGCAGCAGGCAGATCCGTCACCCATCCCCCCTCGCGCCTGGTTTCCCACTTCACGCGTTCACGCAAACCGAAAGAAGTCTTGCCTCGTCCAGGTCCCGGCGCGCGCGTGATGCCGCTGGCCCTTTCGGCGAAATCATAGTGGCTTTTTAAATGTGCGGCCGGGCGGGGGCCTTTTGCCGTCATGCCGATGAGGACCCCGATAATGGGTAAAATCACAAATTGTGGCGGGTTATCGGAATACGGTTATTTCAGATGCGGAATGTCGCGGAAGGCGGCTGGCAGCTGCGTGCCCAGAGCCGCGGACGCCACCCTTGCAAGCGATCTTGGCATATGCTAACTTAGTTTGGCAGGTGCAAGAAAGGACGTTGTGGACACCGCTGACATGACCGGGGACGGGCTGCTGCGGGTGCTGGCCACGCTGGCCAACCCGCACCGGCTCCGGGTCGTGGCGGCCCTGGCCAAGCAGCGCAACTACGTCAGCCAGCTCGCCCGCGAGCTCGGCATCAGCCGGGCTCTCCTGCAGGTCCACCTGCGCAAGCTGGAGGCAGCCGGGCTGGTCTCGGCCGCCATCGAGGTCTCAGAGGACGGGAAAGCCATGAAGTTCTACGAGGTCATGCCGTTCGCCATCCAGCTGACACCCCAGGCGATCATGGCCGCGGCCACGACCCTGACGGTGGCCAGTGAGCGGGATTCAGAGGTGGGTCATGAGTAGCACGGTTGCTGTCGCCTTCGTTGCCGTCGTCCTGGTCGTCGGTGGCCTGCTCGCGTACGCGATCTTCCAGTGGGGACGGCAGCTTGCCCTCAGCAGGAAGACACGAGCCGAGGTGACCACAAGCGAGGAGTACCGGCGACTGTCTGAGATGGCTGTCACCGCCCAGCAGCACACCGACATGAAACTCGGCGAGATCAACATGCAGCTCGCCCAGCTACGCGACCAGCTGGATCAGGTGCAAAAAGTCCTCAGGGACGTCGAGTAAAAACCTCCAGCGGAACCCACAGGCTGAACCGTCCTCACAGAAAGCCCGCAGACCCATGCACTTCCACGCCCATGACGATCCCATGGCCTCCGCCGAGCAGCTGGCTGAGCACGACCCGCGTGCCGCCGCCGAAGCCTTCCGTGCCATCGCCTGCGACGACAGCGTCGCCGACGAGGTGCGCCTGTCCGCGGCCGGGGAACTGCCCCGGCTGGACCCGCGTGCCGCCGCCCAGGGCTGTCTGGCCATCGCCTGCGACGACGGAGTGGGTGACGAGGTGCGCCTGTCCGCGGCCGGGGAACTGCCCCGGCTGGACCCGCGTGCCGCCGCCCAGGGCTGTCTGGCCATCGCCTGCGACGACGGAGTGGGTGACGAGGTGCGCCTGTCCGCGGCCGAGCTGCTGCCCGCCGTCGCCCCGCGTGCCGCCGCCGAAGCCTTCCGTGCCATCGCCTGCGACGACGGAGTGGGTGACGAGGTGCGCCTGTCCGCGGCCGGGCAGCTGGCCGCGCTCGGCCCGCGTGCCGCCGCCGGGCCCAGCTGACCCAACCGCCGGAAACACCGTTCTGCACAGCAGCGGCGAACGGCAGCGGGGGAGGCGTGGGCCTGGCGGGCGTACCAGATTCCGGCGCGGGTGGCCGGTAGGCCGTCTACGGCTGGTAGGCCACGGTTCCGAAGTTGCAGCAGCCGTCGTGAACCCCGAGGAAGCCGGTCACGAACACCGCCTGCCCGGTCGGGCCGACCGCAAGGGAGTTCGCGCCGGCGAAGTCCCGGCGGCCCCGGTAGCGCGCCTCCCACGACGTTCTGCCGTCGGCGGCGCGGTAGGCGATCGTGGCGAAGTTCGCGCTGTTGCTCCGGAACCCCGGCGCTGTCCCAGTGACGTACACCAGTGCGCCGTCCGGGCTCACCCCGACCGCGACGGCGCCCCGGAACCAGGCGCGCGTTACTTGAAGAGTTGCCTGGCGATGATCGTGCGCTGGATCTCGGAGGCGCCCTCGTAGATGCGCGGGGCCCGGACCTCCCGGTACAGGTGTTCCAGCAGATGGCCCCGCTCCAGGGCGCGGGCGCCGTGGATCTGCACCGCCGAGTCGACCACGTACTGAGCCGTCTCCGTGGCGAACAGCTTGGCCATGGCGCTGCGCCCGGCGACCCCGGCCGCCCCCGCGTCCAGGGCCGCCGCCGCCGAGTACACCAGCAGCCGGGCCGCCTCGGTGCGGGTCGCCATCTCGGCAAGCAGGTGCGCTACCGTCTGCTGGTCCTTGAGCGGGCCGCCGAACACCGTCCTGGACGCCGCGTACTCGCAGGCCGCCTCGAGCGCCGCCTGCGCCATGCCCACCGCGAACGCACCCACGCTCGGGCGGAACAGGTTCAGCGTCCGCATTGCCACCGCGAAGCCACGGTCGGGCTCCCCGAGCAGCTCGTCCCGGTACACGGGCACCCCGTCGAAGGCCAGCGTGCCGATCGGGTGCGGGCTGACCATGTCCAGGTGCGTGCCGGACAGCCCCGGCCGGTCCGCCGGGACCAGGAAGGCGCTGACCCCGCGGGCCCCGGCGCCCGGTGTGGTCCGGGCGAACACCGTGTAGAAGTCGGCCTCGGGCGCGTTGGAGATCCAGGTCTTGATGCCGGTCAGCCGCCACCCCTCCGCATCCGGCACGGCGGCGAGTTCCAGCGCCGCGGCGTCGGACCCGGCACCGGGCTCGGACAGCGCGAACGCGGCCACGGCCGTCCCGGCGGCCACCGCGGGAAGCCACCGGCGCACCTGCTCGTCGGCGCCGGATTGCAGCACCGGGTAGCTGCCCAGCCCCTGCAGTGCCAGCGCGGTTTCCGCCTCGGTGCACTGGGTGGCCAGCGACTCCCTGAGCAAGCAGAGATCCATGGCCGAGGCCTCGCGGGAGGAGGGCTCCCCGGCCGCCGCACCGGGGAGCGCCGCACCGGGGAATAGGCGGGCGAGCAGGCCGAGCCGCCCCATGGCAGTCAGCAGTTCCCTGTTGACGCGGCCCGGCTGGCCGGCTTCGGCCAGCGGCCGCAGTTCGGTCGCGGCGTACCCGCGCACCTGGGCCGCGAAGTCCTGCTGCGCGGCGGTCAGCCCGAACGCGGTCATCGCGGCTCCCCACCGGGGCGCCACCGGGCGTGCGCGGTGCCCGGTAGGCCGGCCCTGATCAGCTCCAGCCGGGGCCGCGGGCCGTCGGCCCGCCCGGCCTGCGGCTTGCGGCTGCCCGCGGCGAACTGGTCCGGCCAGGCCGCGCCCGGGCCCGAGTAGCCCTGGTCCGCCGCGGCGTGCAGGGTCCACTGCGGGTCGTACAGGTGGGCGCGGCCGAGGGCGCAGAAATCGGCGCGCCCGGCCAGCAAAATCGAGTTGACGTCGTCGTAGGAGGAGATGACACCGACCGCGATCACCGCCACACCATACTTGCGGCCGATCTCGTTGCGGATCCGGTCCGCGTACGGGGTCTGGTAGCTGCGGCCGAACGCCGGCCGCTCGTCGCTGACCACCTGACCGGTGGACACGTCCACGCCGTCCACCCCGTGCTCGGCGAACGCCCGGACGATCTCCACCGCCTCGTCCGCGTCGACACCTCCCTCGTGCCAGTCGGTGGCGGAGATCCGCACCGTGACCGGGCGCCCGGCCGGCCACACCGCCCGGATCGCGTCCAGCACCTCCAGCGGGAAGCGCAGCCGGTTCTCCAGCGGCCCGCCGTAGCCGTCGGTGCGCTGGTTGCTGAGCGGGGACAGGAACTCCGACAGCAGGTAGCCGTGCGCACAGTGCAGTTCGAGCAGGTCGAAACCGGCCCGGGCGGCCCGCTCCGCCGCCGCGGCGAACTGCCCGGTGATCTCGGCCAGGCCGGCCTGCGTCAGCTCCCGCGGCACCTGGTTCGCCGCGGAGTACGGGATCGCGGACGGGCCGCACACCTCCCAGTTGCCCTCGGGCAGGGGCTGGTCGATGCCCTCCCACATGAGCCGGGTGGAGCCCTTGCGGCCCGAGTGGCCGAGCTGAATCCCGATCGCCGCGTCGGTCCGCTCGTGCACGAAGTCCACCACGCGCCGCCACGCGGCTTCCTGGCCATCGCTGTACAGGCCCGCGCAGCCGGGGCTGATCCGCCCCGGCTGCGACACGCACACCATCTCGGTCATCACCAGGCCGGCCCCGCCGAGCGCCTTGCTGCCCAGGTGCACCAGATGGAAGTCGCCGGGCATGCCGTCGCAGGCCGAGTACATGTCCATCGGCGACACGATGACCCGGTTCTTCAGGTGCAGGCTGCCGATCCGGCCCGGCTGGAACATCGGCGGCCGGATGCCCGGCCCGGTGCCGTCCCCGGCGGCATCCTGCTGCCCGGCGAACCAGCGATCGAGCCCTGCGACGAATTCCGGGTCCCGCAGCCGGAGGTTGTCGTAGGTGACCCGGCGGCTGCGGGTAATGATGTTGAACGCGAACTGCTCGGGCTCCTGGCCGGTGTAGGAGCCGATGTGCTCGAACCACTCAAGGCTGGCCTGGGCCGCCCGCTGGGTGGACGCAACCACGGGGCGTCGTTCTGCTTCATATGCATCCAGCGCCGCGGCGACATCGCGCTGCTCGTGCAGGCATGCGGCCAGCGCCAGCGCGTCCTCCATGGCCAGCTTGGTGCCCGAGCCGATGGAGAAGTGCGCGGTGTGCGCCGCGTCGCCGATCAGCACCACGTTGCCGTGGTGCCAGCGGGCGCAGCGCACCGTGGTGAAGTTCACCCACCGGGAGTTGTTGCCGACGATCTCGTGCCCGCCCAGTGCTAGCCCCGACCCCGCCGCCCCGCGCAGTGCTCGCTCCGACCCCGCCGCCCCACCCAATACGCCGGCGCACAGGCCGCGGATGATCT
This sequence comes from uncultured Actinomycetes bacterium, assembly GCA_963707905.1. Classification (GTDB taxonomy): domain Bacteria; phylum Actinomycetota; class Actinomycetes; order Streptosporangiales; family Streptosporangiaceae; genus DASXKD01. The sequence continues at coordinate 81,183 of CAVPSA010000018.1, forward strand.
CGATGGACGCCTCGTCGCTGCGCCCCGGTGGCAGCCCCGCGGCGGCCGCGGCCGGCCCGGCGAACCCGGCGCGGCGCCACACCTCGTCGTGCGCCTCCAGGATGAACGTGCTCGCGTCCCGGCTGTAGGGGTACCCGTGGACCTGCATGACCCCGGCCGGGGTGTCCAGGATGTAGAACTTGAACGCGTCGAAGACCAGGTCGGTGCCGAGCCAGATGTAGGCGCAGTTCCGCGCCTCCAGGTCCGGTTCGACCACGCCGGCCAGCTGCGACCGGGTCAGCGAGTTGGCCCCGTCCGCGGCGACGACCAGGTCGTATTCTGCCGCCAGCGTCCTGGCGGCCGGGGCCGGCGTGCTGAACTCCGCCCGCACCCCCAGTTCCGCGCACCGCTGCTGGAGGATGGCGAGCAGCCGGTGCCGGCTCATCGCGGCGAAACCGTGCCCGCCCGAGGTGAGCACGGTGCCGTGGTAGTGCACGTCGATGTCGTCCCAGCGGGCGAAGTCCCGCTCCATGGCCGCGAACACGGCGGCGTCGGCGTGCTCGATCCCGCCCAGCGTCTCGTCGGAGAACACCACCCCGAAGCCGAACGTGTCGCCGGGCGCGTTCCGCTCCCAGAGGTGCACCTCGTGGCGGGGATCGAGTTGTTTGGCCAGCGCGGCGAAGTACAGCCCGCCAGGCCCCCCGCCGAGCACGGCGATACGCACTCCGCTTGCTCCTTCCGGGTGCCTGCCGCCACGATATGTCGCTGTTCATACGACCGTCAATAATTCGACATGCGATACGAGGTCCGGGCAGCCCTGCGCCCCGGGCCGCACGGGACCCGGCGCACCGGCGGCCGGTCTGGCCAGCGAGTGCGCACGACCGCATCACGAACCTGTGCACGTAACGGGCTTGGGCTGCCCGGCGTTTGGCCTGGTGTGGGGTGTTCTCTCCTGGTTCCGGCCGCCGCTTCCCCGCAGCGGCGCCCAGCCGATTGGAGCTGTGTCTGGCCCAAGGCAGGTAGCTAACTTTTGCTCGCCATTAGAGGAGATGAGGTCAGCGTGTTTTACCAGCACATGCGGCAGGCAGTTCGCCAGGTGGTGACTGTCTCCTTCGCCGGGGTGGCGGCGCTGGGACTGGGGCCCGCTGGCGCGGGCATCGTAGCCGCCGGGAGTCTGCCGGCGCCGGTTCCGGCGGTCACGGATTACCAGTACCTGTCCGCGAGCACGACACCACCGGCCGAGACGGACTGCTTCTCGGTCGGCCGCCGCTGCTTCACCCCGGCATCGATGCAGGCTTCCTACAACCTGCCCCCGCTGTACGCGGCGAACGATGCGGGGCAGGGCATGACCATCGCCATCATCGACTCGTTCGGCAATCCCAACATGGCCTCGGACCTGGGGAACTTCGATACCCAGATGGACCTGCCGCACATGTGCGGGGAGCCGGGCGTGACCTGCACGGCCGGGATGCCCACGTTCCAGCACGTCTACTGGAACGGCAAGACCCAGGTCAAGGCGCCACCGGCGGGCAGCCACGGCACCGGCACCCAGACCCGCAACATCTGGGCTTTGGAGACCAGCCTGGACGTGGAGTGGGCGCACAGCATCGCCCCGCAGGCCAACATCCTGCTCATGACGACCAACCCCGCCGAGACACTGGGCGTACAGGGATTCCCGGCGATGATGAACGCCGAGCAGTACATCGTGGACCACCACGAGGCGACGGTCATCTCGCAAAGCTTCGCTGCGGCCGAGGAGACCTTCGGGAGCACGCAGTCGCTGCTGAACCTGCGGCACGCGTTCGTTTCCGCGGCACAAAACGGCGTCACCGTGCTGGGATCCTCCGGCGACGGTGGCACGGCCAACACGTACTTCACGCCGGTGAAGCACCCCCGGCCGATACCGTTCCCGACCGTCGAATGGCCGGCTTCCGACCCGCTGGTGACCGGCGTGGGCGGCACCTACCTGTGCACCGACCCCACCACCGGCACCGGCGTCGACACCGCCGACCAGCCGGCGAACTGCCAGTCGGCCGCCAATCCGACCGGCGCGCGCGAGATCGGCTGGATCGACTCCGGCGGCGGCTTCAGCCACGTGTTCACCAAGCCCGTCCTACCAGGACACGCTGCCGGCGGGCTCCACCGCCATCGGCACCATGCGCGGCGTCCCCGACGTCGCCTACCAGGCCAGTTCCCGCACCGGGGTGCTGGTCTACGACACCGCGCCCGGGGATGTGACCGGCGGCCTGACCTGTCCCAGCGGCAACCCGTGCAGCGCGGGCTGGTACGTGGTCGGCGGCACCTCCTCGTCCTGTCCGCAGTGGGCCGGCCTGGTCGCGATCGCCGACCAGATCGCCGGGCACGGCCTCGGCCAGATCAACCCGGCGCTGTACACGCTCGCATCCGGGCCGAACTACAGCTCGTACTTCTACGACGTGACCACCGGCAACAACCAGGCCGACCCGTCCATCCCCGGTTACTCGGCGACCACCGGCTGGGACCCGGTCACCGGGCTGGGCACGCCCAACGCCGCAGCCTTGGTGCCCGCGCTCGCCGGTCACTGAGGTTGTTCCTGGGGCCGCGCAGGATTGAGCGACCCCAGAACCTCCAAGGCCGGGGCCCCGCGACTGGAGTCGCGGGGCCCCGGCCTTGCTGCTCTGGGGGTGCTAACCCTGGTAGGCGACCGTGGCGAAGTCAGACTGGCCACCGTAGGGCCCGCTGGTTCCGGTGACGACGGCGTTCCCACCGCTGACGACCACGCCCGCGGCATTGTTCTGCGCGCCGGTCACGGTGTACCGGGCGGACCAGAGCTGGGCACCGCTGGTCGCCCCGTACGCCACGGTGGCGTAGTCAGCCGTGCCGCCCGAGCTGGCCGCCGATGTACCGGTGACGTACACCGTGGACCCGTCCGCGCTCACCGCGAGGCCGGCGGCATTGTCGTTCGCCTGCGTGGTGCGGTAATTGGCCAGCCAGAGCTGGTGGCCGGTGGCCGCGTCGTAGCCGATGGTGGCGTACTCGTTCAGTCCGCTGGCCTGCCCGGCGGAGCCGGTCACGTACACCGTGGATCCGTCCGGGCTGAGCGCGATGCCGGTGCTGCCCGTCGCGCCGGACGTCACTGGGCCGTGATAGGTGGCCTGCCACATCTTGAAGCCGTTGGCGGCGACGATGGCGGCCGTCCAGTAGTGCTGCACGCTGCCGGGGGCCATGCTGCCGCCGGTGACATACAGGGTCGAGGAGTCCGGGCTGACCGCCAGCGAGAGATGCAGCCGACGGTAGGCCTGCTTGTAGATGAGCATCCAGAGCTGCTCGCCGGTGGCGGGGTCCAGGGCGATGATCCCGCTCGATCCGGCGATGAACACCCTCGACCCGTCCGGGCTCGACCGCGATGGACGTGAGGGTGTGGCCCACGTGTGGCCGGGTCGCTCTTTGGCTGTCCCACACGGTGGCCCCGGTGGCGGCGCTCAGGGCGATCGTGTCGTAGCTCTTGAACGCGGCACTCCCGGCGAAGTCCTGGGTCCCGGTGACGTACACCGTCTTGGAATCCGGGCTCACCGCGACGGCCTGGTACTGCGCTATCGACGCGAAGGCCAGCGGCGTGACCGCCCAGCGCTGGGCACCGGTGGCCGCGTTGTACGCCAGCACCAGGTAGTCGTTGTGGGCGCCTCTGGCGAGGTCGCCGGCCACGTAGACGGTGGCGCCGTCCGGGCTGACCGTGATGGCGGGAACGCCCGCGCTGCCCCGGGGATGGCGCCCTGTGCCCTGGTACCTGGCCAGCCAGAGCTGCTTGCCGGTGGCCGCGTTGTAGGCCACCGTGACCTCGTCGCGCAGACCGGTCGCCTTCTTCGTGGTGATGCCGGTGACGTACACGACGGTCCCGCTGGGGTTGGTGGCCTCCGACGAGGCGGTGGCGGAAATGAACGGCCCACCGAACCGCTGCACCCAGACCTGCGCCCCGCCGGGAACCGCGGTACCCCGCTGACCGGCGTCCGCCACGGCCGGTACGGCGCCGGCGGAGATCCCCATAGCGGTCATGGCGATAGCGGCGCCCATGCGGTAACTCGACCTCATTGCCATTCCCCAATCCCTCATGCGCGGTCGTCGCGCCGAACAGGTGCGCGGGAATCACCGAATTACCCCATTTATGGGGACGCCTTGCGCAGCCATAAGGTTGACGGAGCGCCCCGCTCAGCTCGTTGCCGCTACGACCGCGATGCCTTGTACCTCGACGACCGCATCGGTGTCCCAGAGCCGGGAGATGCCGACGGCCGCCATGGCCGGGTATTCGCGGCCGCAGAGCTGGCGCCAGGCCTGCCCGATCTCACGGGCCCGCTCGCGGTAGTCCGCGAGGTCCACCGCGTAGATCGTGAGGCTGACCAGGTCGGTGGGCTCGCCGCCGGCGGCTCGCAGGGCCGCCAGCAGGTTGCTCAGTGCCTGCCCGAACTGCGGGACCAGGCCGCCGCCCACGATCGCGCCGTCCCGGCCGTAACCGGTCTGCCCGGCAAGGAAGACCAGGCGGCCGCCGGTGGCGGCTACCGCGTGGGAGAAGCCTGAGGGCTGGGCCAGTTCGCCGGGGTTGATCCGCTCGATGCTCACGGGCCCGTTGATACCACACCGGCCGGGAGAGCGAGCGTTATCTTGTGCGGGTGACGGGCGTGATGGAGGCGACAGGGCGGGGTGCGCAGCCCCGGCAGCTGATCGTGACCGTCTACGGCCTGTACTCGCGGGGCGCGGGCGGTTGGATGTCGGTCGCTTCGCTGGTCAGCCTGCTCGGGGATCTGGGGGTCGATGAGCCTGCCGTGCGTTCTTCCATATCCCGGCTGAAGCGGCGGGGGATTCTGGTCGCCCGGCGGGCGGGCGGCGCGGCGGGGTATGAGCTGTCGGGGGAGGGGCAGGCGATCCTGCGGGAGGGAGATCACCGGATCTTCCGCAGGGAGCGGGCGCAGCTGGGGGATGGCTGGCTGCTCGCGGTGTTCTCGGTGCCCGAGGCGGAGCGGCACCAGCGGCACGTGCTGCGGTCCCAGCTCGGCCGCCTCGGGTTCGGCACGGCTGCGCCGGGGGTGTGGATCGCCCCGGCCTACCTGCACGAGGCGACCGCGGAGATGCTCGCCCGGCTGGGCCTGTCCGGGTATGCGGACCTGTTCCACGCCGACCACCTGGCCTTCGGTGACCTGGCTGCCAAGGTGCGCCAGTGGTGGGACCTGGACCGGACCGAACGGCTGGCCAGCGACTTCGTTGCCGCCTACGAACCGGTACTGCTCGGCTGGCCGGCCCGCCGGGCCGCCGCCCGCCCGCGCGAGGCGTTCGCCGATTACGTCAGGGTCCTCACCGACTGGCGCCGCCTGCCCTACCTGGACCCCGGCCTGCCCGCCGAACTCCTCCCGCCGGGCTGGACCGGTGCACGGGCGGCCGAGATCTTCTTCACGCTGCAGTCCCGGCTGGCCGGTGCCGCGGCCGGGCATGCCGCCCGCAGCACCGGGGATCGCCGGCCGGAAGCCGTGCAGCGGGCCGAATGATCTATGGGGACATGCCCTGGCGGGTAGGGTCAAATCGGCGGGTATCGAGGCCGCTGAGGAGGCGAGGAGATGACCAGCATCGCCCCAGTGGCCAGCCCGGTGGATTTCCTGGAATACGGCGACTACTCGGTGAAGTCTCCAGTGCGCGGCGACGGGGCCTTCGTCCGCCCGCTCTACCCGTTCCAGGGCCGGATCACCGCGGACGGTTCCAGCGGATTCCCGGCCCAGGCCGGCCGTTACCACCTGTATGTGTCTCTGGCCTGCCCGTGGGCGCACCGCAGCGTGATCGTGCGCGGGCTGCTCGGGCTGGAGGAGGTGGTGTCGCTGTCGGTGGTGGACCCGGTCAGGGACGGCCGCGGCTGGGCGTTCCGTGACGGCCCGGGGCACGGCCCCGATCCGGTCAACGGTTTCACCCTGCTCCGGGAGGCCTATGCGGCGACCGAGCCGGGTTACGACGGGCACATCAGCGTGCCGGTGCTCTGGGACCGGGAGACCTCGCAGATAGTCAGCAACAACTTCCCCGACATCACGATCGACCTGGGCACGCAGTTCGGCGCGTGGGCAGCACCGGGTATCGACCTGTACCCGCAGCCGCTGCGGGCGGAGATCGACGCGCTCAACGACCGGGTGTACGCGTCGGTCAACAACGGGGTCTACCGGTGCGGGTTCGCGGGCACGCAGGAGGCCTACGACGCGGCGGTCGCCGCCCTGTTCGGCACGCTCGACGAGCTGGAGGAGCGGCTGGGCGAGCGCCGGTACCTGTTCGGCGACCAGATCACCGAGGCGGACGTGCGCCTGTGGGTCACGCTGGCCCGTTTCGACAGCGTCTACGTCACCCATTTCAAGGCGAACATCCGCCGGCTCGTGGACTACCCGAACCTCTGGGCCTATGCGCGTGACCTGTACCAGCATCCGGCGTTCGGCCCGTCCACGGACTTCGATCACATCAAGCGGCACTACTACACGACCCACCCGCACCTGAACCCGCAGCGGATCGTGCCGGCCGGGCCGGTGCTTGACTGGGCCGAGCCGCACCACCGGGGCAAGCTCGCCGCGTAACGCCCCCGGGCGGCCTCCCGTGTCCACTCACACCCGCCTGGGATCATGCCCTTCATGGCTCGCGGATCACCTCGGCGGGGTCCTTGTCGCTGCGCAGGCCCTGGTAGGACGGAGCCCGCATGCGCCCCGCACGGGTCCAGCCGGTGAAGCGGATCTCGGCGACCAGTACCGGCTCGGCCCAGACGGCGTCGCGCGCGTGGTCCGCAGGCAGCGCAGCGGCGAACGGCGAGGTGGCCCGTTGCAGCGGGGCGAGCTGCGCGGTGAGCTGGCGCAGCACCCGGTCGGTGAACCCGGTCCCGACATGGCCCGCGTAGGCCAGGCCGCCGTCCTCCTGGACCCCGACCAGCAGCGAGCCGATCTGCCCCGACCGGTTCCCCTTGCCGGGGCGCCAGCCGCCGATCACCGCCTCCTGCCGCCGGATGTTCTTGACCTTGCGCCACGTGCCCGGCCGTTTCCCCGGCTCGTAGCGGGAGTCGAGGCGCTTGGCCACGACGCCCTCCAGGCCGTGCTGCACGGACACCGCCTGCACGTCGGCCCCGGCCTCCGCGGTGAAAGAGGGCGGCGTCTGCCACGAGGGGCCGTATAGCGCCAATTCCTCAAGCAGCGCCCGGCGCCGCGTATACGGCAGGTCGAGCAGCGGCCGGCCGTCCAGGTGCAGCAGGTCGAACGCCAGGTAGGTGACCGGGTACTCGGCGGCCAGCCGCTGCGCCACCGACGCGTCCCGCACGTGCATCCGGTTCTGCAGTGCCTCGAAGTCCGGCCAGCCCGACTCGCCGAGGGTGACGGCCTCCCCGTCGAGCAGCGCGTCCCGCCGGCCCACGGCCGCCGCCAGGCCACGCAGTTCCGGGTAGGCGGCGGTGACGTCCTCGCCGGTCCGGGAGACCAGCCGGACCCGGCTGCCTTCGCAGTAGGCCAGCGCGCGCACCCCATCCCACTTCATCTCCAGCGCCCAGGCGCCGTCGTCGGGCGGCAGGTGCGGCTCGGACCTGGCGAGCATCGGCGGCAGTATCCCGGGCAGCGGCTGGCGTTCCCGGTGCATCATCCAGTCGGTGCCCCTGGTGCGGAACAGCGTGTACCCGCCGGTCAGCCGCCGCCCGTGCAGCACCACCTTGACCTCGCTGCCGGTCCACTTGACCGCCTCGAAGGTGCCGCGATCCCAGATCGTGACCGTGCCCGCGCCGTACTCGCCGTCAGGGATCCGGCCGGAGAACCCGGCGTACTCCATCGGATGATCCTCGGTGTGCGCGGCGAAGTGGTTCACCGCGGGGTCGTCGGGCACCCCCTTGGGCACCGCCCAGGAGACCAGCACGCCGTCGCGTTCCAGCCGGAAGTCCCAGTGCAGCCTGCGGGCGTGGTGCTCCTGCACCACGAACACCCGGTCCGGCTCGTCCCCGGGCGCCGGGTTACCGGGCTGGGCCGTGCCAGGCTCTGGCGGGCCCGGTTCTGCCGAGTCCGGCATCGGCTCCGGCGTGCGCCCGCGGTTCCGTTTGCCCCGGTAGGCGTCCAGGGAATCCATGCCCAGGGCCTACCCAGGATGTGGCCGCCGGCCACCCGCGGCCTTTGCCGGCCGGCGTTTCACGCGGCACCGGACCGCAGCCGACACGTCACCGGGCCGCCGGTGGTGCCAGTGCGCCCCGCCGGGCGTGGTGGAGGCCGACGGGGCGCAACCAGGACTCCCCGGCTGGGGGCCGGTGCCGGCGGAGTCCCGTAACAATCGCCGGTCAACCTGATCGTCCGCTTGGTACCGGCTGACTGCTCGCTTGATATCTGCCGAACCTAAGCTGAAGGGACCGTCGTGGCGGGCAGGTACCGTCAGGGGCATGTGCCGGAACATTACGACGCTGCGGGGGCTGGAACCGGCGGCCACCAGCGAGGAGATCGAGGCCGCCGCGCGGCAGTACGTCCGCAAGGTCAGCGGGGTACAGTCGGCCACCAGCCGCACCGAGGAGCCGTTCGAACGGGCCGTCGCCCTGGTGGCCGAGGCGACCAGGGAACTGCTTGCCGGACTGCCACCGCGCCAGCAACCGCCGCCGACCCTGCCACCGCTGCGCCGCCCGGGGGTCAAGGAGCGGGAGCGCGCCCGCCAGGCACGGGCTGCGGCAGCACGCTAGGACATGCCCTAAGCCGCCGGATCCCCGCCCGTGCGCTGGCGGACCGCCTCGTAGAGCAGGATCGCCGCGGACGTCGACACGTTGAGCGAGTCGGCACGCCCGAACATGGGGATGCGCAGCCGCGTGCCGGCCCGCTCCAGCCACGTGGCGGGCAGCCCGCGCGCCTCCGAGCCGACCGCGATGGCCGTCGGGCCGGTCAGGTCGGCCGCGGTGAGCGGCACGTCGCCGTCCGGGGCCGCCGCCACCAGGGCCAGCGAGTGCTTCTCCAGCCAGGCGAACACCTCGGCGGTGCTGGCCGAAGCGACCGGCACGGAGAACACGGTGCCCTTGCTGGCCCGCACCACGTTCGGGTTCGCCCAGTCGGTCACCGGGTCGGCCGCGATCACCGCGGTGACCCCGGCCGCATCCGCGGTGCGCAGGATCGCCCCCAGGTTGCCCGGTTTCTCCACGCCCTCGCAGATCAGCACGAGCGGGCTGGTGCCGGGCTCCAGCGCCGCCAGGCTGGTGCGCACGGCAGGCAGCACGGCAAGCCAGCCGTCCGGCGACTCCCGGTAGGCGATCTTGCCGAACACCGCCCGGCTGACCCGGATCACCTCGGCGCCCAGGCCGTCCACCCGGTCGATCATCTGCTGTGCGCCGGGGCCGGCCAATTCGGGGCACACGTACAGTTCCCGCGGGCGGGCGCCGGCCGACAGGGCCAGGCCGAGTTCCTCGCAGCCCTCGACCAGGGTCACCCCGGCCCGGTCGCGGGCCCGGCGGTGCCGCAGCGCCACCAGTCGCTTCACCCGGGCATTGGCCGGGCTGGTGATCTCCAGGCCGGCCTGCGGCCGGGCGCCGGCACTCATGCGCCTCATCGTAGAGCCGGCCCTGGCCCTGGCCGGCCAGGCCCAGCGGCGTCCGGAAGTGGAGTATTGCCGGAATCCGGTCGCCAGGAAACCGCCCCGTGCGGAATCCGCCGTGCGGGAGATTGGCAAAAGACGGTTACTTGAATTGCAGTTGTGGTTCAGTATGTGTGCTGTAGTTACTTCCCAGTAGGGATGAACCCGCTGTAAACATCGCGAAGGGGAGAGCGCGAATGTTCCGGAAAACTCATGCCTTTAGCCTGGCCGCTGCCGTGGTGCTCGCGGGAGGGGTGTTTGCCCAGGCACCGGCCGCGTTTGCCAATGCGCTGGAAACCGGCTATCAGGGCAGCGCGTACGGCACCCAGGTAAACGTCGGCTCGGTCGTGCAGTCGGGCCGGTCGGCACTGTCCGTCCTGGGCTGCGTCTCGCAGCCCGGCGTGCAAAAGACCAACACGGTGGTATCGGTGAATGCCCCGCCGGCGCTCACCACCGGCACGCTCGACACCAGTTCCGCCTCACAAACCACGGCCACCGGTGTCGCCTCGGCGTCCGCCAGCAGCATCCAGTCCGTCAGCCTGCTGAGCGGCCTGGTGTCGGCCCGTGCGGTGACCTCGGTGAGCACCACGAGCCGCGACAACTCGACCGGGGCGCTGTCCGTCAGCGCGGCCGGGACCCAGTTCCTCGGCCTGTCCGTGGCCGGGGTACCCATCGGCGGTACGCCCGCGCCGAACACCAAGATCACCCTGCCGGGCGTCGGGTACGTACTGCTCAACCAGCAGACCCCGAGCATCGGGGCGGTCGCGGCGAACCTGACGGTTATCGGCATCCACGTGGTGGTGACCATCAGCACGCCGCTGGCCGACGCCGGGACCCAGATTTACGTGAGCTACGCCACAAGCGGCCTCGGCGGCCCGGTCCGCGGCCTGCTCGGCGGTGCCGGGTACGGGGCGAGCGCCCGTGTGGGCGGCAACGTCATCGCCGGAGAGGAGTTCCCGCAGCCGATGCCGTGCCTGGGCACGCACGGGAACACCCTGACCAACTCGGCCGTCTCGCTGGGGGTCCCGGGCGTGCTGACCACCGGCACGGTGACCGACACCGCCAACGGCACCGCGAACGGCAAGGGGGTGGCGGGCGAGGTGACCGCCGCCATCCAGAACCTCAACCTGCTCAGCGGCTTGGTGACGGCGACGGCGGTCAAGGCGGACGTCACCGCGTCCGGCAATCCGCCGTCGTTCGGCGACACCTCCTCGTTCGTCGGCCTGTCCGTGGCCGGGCAGCCCGGGATCGGTGACAGCGTCCCGGCGAACACCAAGGTGCCGCTGGCCGGGATCGGCACCCTGTGGCTGCACCGGGTGGTGCAGACCGGGTCGAGCATCAGGGTGATCATGATCCAGCTCAACGTGACGGTGCCGTCGAACCCGCTCGGGCTGAGCCCAGGCACCGTCGTCGACATCGCCTCGGCACAGGTGAACGTCAACTAGGCGGCGCCCGCGGCGAGGCGCATCGCAGCACCGCGGCAGGGCGGGCCCGGGCGGGGCCCGCCCTGCCGCTCGCGTACGGGAGACGAGCTAGTCCTCGCGGGGGAAGTAGGAGTCCATGAAGTCGTTGCGGAACTTGCCCGCCGGATCCAGGGAGCGGGCCAGGGCCCGGAAATCATCCCAGCGCGGGTAGCGGGCGCGCACCGCCTGCGGCGCCATGCCGGACACCTTGCCCCAGTGCGGCCGGGCGCCGAGTGGCACGAGTTCCCTTTCGACCGCGGCGATCACCGGGCGGACCGCGCCGGGGTCGAGGATCCAGGTGAAGTGGAGCGCGACCGAGTCCTGGTGATAGGCCGTGCTCAGCCACGCCTGGTCCGCCGCGACCGTGCGGATCTCCGATGTCCGCAGCACCGGCGCGATCAGCGCCCCCAGGCCGGTCAGCGCCTCGATCGCGGGGATGGCCGCCTGCCGGGGGAGCAGGTACTCGGTCTGGAGTTCCGCGCCGGCACTCGGGGTGAAGCCGAGCCGGAAATGCGGGAGCCGCTCATGCCACGGGCCAGGCACACCCTCCTGCCGCGTGGTCGTGGCCACGGGCATGCCGGGCACCGGGTGCCGGGGCCCGTCGGCTGGACGGGCGCCATGCCAGGGCCGGCCAGCCGGGAAGTTCTCCGTATCGCCGTCCCGGTGCTTGACCCACACCTGGTGGTGCCGGCCGCCCGTCCACCGGGTGAACACGCTGACGCTGTAGGCGGCGCCCATGATGTCGTCGAAGTGACTGGTCAGCTCGCCCGCGGGCAGGTCGTCATAGACGTACTGACGGACGGCGAAAGCCGGGACCAGGTCCAGGGTGAGGGTGGTGACGATGCCGAGGGCACCCAGCCCGACGGCCGCGCCGGGGAACCTTGCCTGGTCGGTGTCCCGGTCCAGGGCGATCAGGCTGCCGTCGGCGGTGACCAGTTCCAGCGCGCGGACGGCGGCGGGCAGGTTGCGGTTGCGGTCACCCGAGCCGTGGGTCGCGGTGGCGCAGGCGCCGGCCACCGAGATGTGCGGGAGTGAGGCAAGGTTGGGCAGCGCCCAGCCAGCCGCGGTCAGCCGCTGGGCCAGGTCGCCGTACGTGACGCCCGCCGTGACGGTCACGGTGCCCGCCGCCGCGTCGATGTCGGCGACCGGAGGCAGCCCAGCGGTGGAGATCAGCTCGCCATCGGTGTCGGCGATCCGGTTGAAGGAATGCCCGGTGCCGAGAGCACGCGCGTGCGTGCTCCCGGCAACCAGGGCCTGTAGTTCCGCGGCCGTGCGCGGGCTGCGCACTTCCGCCGCGCGGAACTCGACGTTCCCCGCCCAGTTGACCGGTCCGGCGGGCCTGTGCATCTGCGTCAGCAGGACGGCTGGGAACGGACGCGCCCGGCGAACGCGCCCATGGTGCCCGGCCCCACCTTGCCGTACTGCTTGGCACCGCCGAAGGAGCGGCCGTTGGCCATGTTGCCGAACTCCCACACGCACTTCCCGGACACCTTCGCCAGGGTGAAGAACGGGAAGAAGTGCCCGGGGCCCTTCGGCGGCAGCACACAGCCCTTGCCGGTGACCAGGTTGCACGCGGTGTTGAACTCGGTGGCGCTGGTGTCGGTCATGAACTGGATCTGCGAGTACCTGTGCCCGCTGCTCGTCGGCAGCCGCTGCAGGAACGGCGTCGGGAACGGGCCGGCCTTGACCGAGTGCGGCCAGTCGGCCCAGTAAGGCGAGCCGTCGTAGTCCAGGTCGCCGATGGCGTCGAAGAACACGTCGCAGCCGGTCACCAGGTTCGGGGCCACCGTGCCGCCGTGGGTGTCGCCCTTCTTGAAGCACGGCGAGTCGTCGGGCTCGAACGATTTGCCCGTGTCCGGGCTGGTCTCGTACGGGCCGTGGCAGTTCTTGTAGTAGGTGTCCTTGAAGCTGCCGGCGGTGAGCGTGGCGGGGCCCGTCACGCTGGTGCAGGCCTCAAAGTGGCCGATCTCGTACTGGGTGTTGATCATGTAAGGGCCGATGCCCCACGGGATGACGTTCTGCGCCCGCGCGGTGTTGTACGCCGGCTGGAAGTTGAACCGGGTCCCGGTGCAGTCGAACGGGTTGGTGGTCATGAACCCGTTCTTGGCCGAGGCGATCATGAAACCGCTCTTGCCCGTCGTATGGTCGGTTTCCAGCACCTCCAGCGCACGGCCGCCGGGGATCTTCGCGTCCCACATGTGGACGGTGATCTTGTCACCGGGGTTCATCAGCAGGGTGCGGGAGTTCGGCGTGAACGTGGCCAGGTTGCCCTTTTGCGGGCTTGGCGGCCCGGTGGGCACCCCGTTGGCCTGCACGTAGGCGAAGTTGACCGGTTCGGTGCAGTTCGGGTTGCAGTTGCCGCTGCCGTTGCCCTGGCACTCCAGGCTGTCGATGTTGAGCGCCGAGCACCAGTGCGCGTCGTCGCAACTGGTGGCGTCCTCGAACGGCGCGAAGCCGGGCGGGTAGAACTGAAGCTCCACGAAGCCCTGGCCGCCACCGAGGTACCTGCCGCGCGGCGCGTTCTTGTCCGACCGCGGGGTACACGGCAGCAGTGGCGCCGAGTTCGGGTCGCAGACGGTGGTGGAGAACCACGGCGCGATCGACAGTTCGAACCAGTGCGTCACGTCCTTGCCGGGGGTCTTCACGGTCGGCAGGGCCGCCGGGTCCCTGGGCAGGTTCTCGGTGATGCTGAAGTTGTTCCCCGAGCCGCGCCGGCCGGACACGAACCGCATCGACGGCTCGTCGTGCCCGATGTAGTGCCCGTGGTCGAGGAACCTGCCGCCGTCGGAGCCGTGCGGGTCCGCGCAGGCCAGGTCGAGCTTCACGGAGTGCTGGATCGGGCTGAACCCGTTGCAGTCAAGCTCGCCCAGCTTGTTGGGCTGCACACCGCCGCCGTAGCCCTGCTGCAGCACCGGATGCGGGCGGGCGACGGCCCCAGTGGCCGCGGCGGCGGTGGTCGTCAGGGCCGGGACCGCCAGCGCGAGCGCGGAACCGGCGATCAGGGCGGACAGAACGGGCAGCCGGCGAGCCTGCCGGGGCTTCCACATACCGACCTCCTTGGGACGGTCAGGCGTGCTGGACCGCGCGGCACATCCGGATCCGCCCCCCATGGCTGTCGCCGGGCTACCGCCGCGATGGCTTGCGACAGGCACCTTATCGATCATCGATGGCGGGTGCGAGGACCGCCGTGGCCCGCGGCCTGCTCAGTTCGCGGCCAGGGCAAGGATGATCGCGCACAGCAGAAACAGGGCGGCCAGCACCGTGGCCATGAACAAGTCGTTCGCTGGCCCGCGCTCGGCGGTATGCCGGCCCATATGGAAGCTGTACACCAGCGGGCCGCGCAGGGGAACCCCTCACGATGGTAATGAAAAGGCCAAAACACACGGGTCAGTGCTGCGGCTACAGAGTGTGGACGGGGCCTGGGGTGCCAGGCGATTAGAGTGGCCGGGTTGCTGACGGCGGACTGGAGGAGGTGCCACCGGGCCGTGGCCGATGGGCACTCCGCGGCTGCCGGATCCACCGAAGACTGGCGAGCCGTCCGCACGGTGCTGACCGCGAACCGGCATGAACTGGGACGGGTCGCCGCCGGGCTGTACCCGGGCCTGCCGCGGGCCGGTTCGGCGGATCTGCTGTGCCGCGAGCAGTGGCTGCCCGCCGCGCCGCTGGAGCTGGATGACCTGCCGGTGACCTGGGATGGGCGGCCGCCGGGCGAGGACGGCGCCCCGGGGCGGTACGACGTGGCCTCGGCACAGGTCCGGCCGCTGCGGCCGGGTGGGCGCCGGTACGCCAGTTACACCGACGCGGTCGCCGCGCTGGACCGGCCGGCCCTGTTCGAGAACAGGCCCTGCTACCGGCTGCTTGATGCCCGGCTGGCCGCCCCGGCGGGGCTGCGGATCGGGGAGACCAGCTACTTCGAAGGGATCGACCTCGGGCATGCGGTGGCGCATGAGCTTGCCGCGGCGTGGCAGCGCTCGGGGGACGCGGTGCGCATGACCGACCTGCCGCTGCGCGCGCTGGCCGGGGATCCGTGCGCGCTGGCCCGGCGGCCCGCCCTGGTTGCCGTCACCACCCTGACGCTGCGCCGGGACGCGGCCGGCGGTGCGTCCTTCGTCCTGCACTGGCGCGATCCCGCCAAGGTGAACCACGGCGGCGGGCTGTACCAGGTGCTGCCGGTCGGCCTGTTCCAGCCGGTGACGGCGGCGGCCGCGGCCATCCGGCACGACCTGAGCCTGTGGAAGTCCATGGCCAGGGAGTTCAGCGAGGAGTTCCTCGGCACCCCGGAGGACTACCACACCAGCGGCGGCCTGCTCGACTACGAGGGCTGGCCGTTCTACCGCCGGCTCACCGCCGCCCGCCGCGAGGGCCGGCTGGCGGTGCACTGCCTCGGGCTCGGCGTGGACCCGCTGACGTTCGCCACCGACGTCCTTGCCGTCGCGGTCTTCGACGCCCCGCTCTTCGACGCGGAGTTCGCCGGCCTGGTCGCGCTGAACGCCGAGGGCCGGGTCATCACCGGCGGCGGCCCGGCCGGAATCCCGTTCACCGCGGAAACGGTCGCCCGGCTCACCGGTGGCCGGGAACCGCTCCAGGCATCCGGGGCCGCGGTGCTCAACCTCGCCTGGGAGCACCGCGCCGGCCTACTGGGCTGATGCCCCGCGGGCGGCTCAGCCGGGCTGATCGCTGCGCAGCATGCTGTACCAGACCCCGTCCCGGTAGGCCCCGTCCCGCCAGCCGGTACTGCGGTGCACGCCCTCCCTGGTGAACCCGGCCTTCTCCAGGGCCCGCTGCTCCGCCACGTTGCCGGTCTCGGTGGCCGCCTCGATCCGCTGCACGGTCGTGTGCGTGAACAGGTACCGGGCCAGCATCCGCTGCGCCTGCGTGCCGTACCCCTTGCCGCGGGCCTCGGGCAGCAGCGCGATCCCGATGTTCCAGTAGTAGTAGCCCGGGGTGGCCGGCACCTTGTGCCAGGTCACGAAGCCGAGCCGGTCCGCCCCGCGGACCACCATGAGGATGCCGATGTCGTCGCTGATCAGCCTGTTCTCCGCCCACCACTGGCGGAACCTGGTGAGCTTGTACCAGCCCAGCCAGGCGAACTCACCGGTGGACGCCGGGTCCTGGGTGAGCCGTTCCAGGATGGGCAGGTCGGCCTCGGCGACCAGGCGCAGCGTCAGGTCATCGTCCATGCCTGCCATCATGCGCCAGCGGCCGGATCGGTGCGCAGCAGGCCGTACAGCGCACCGTCCCGGTAGCCGCCGTCCCGCCAGAACACGCCGCGCATCACGCCCTCCCTGATGAAGCCGGCTTTCTCCAGCACCCGCTGTTCGGCCACGTTCTCCGCCTCGGTCACGGCTTCGATCCGGTGCACCGTGGTGTGCGCGAACAGATACCGGATCAGCAGCAGGTGCGCCTGCGTGCCGTACCCCCGGCCACGGGCCTCCGGCAGCAGCGCGATGCCCATGCTCCAGTAGTACGACGGCGGGAAGTCCACCTGGAACCAGGACACGAAGCCGAGCCGCTCACCGCCCCTGGCGATGACGAGAACCCCGCCATCGTCGCCGACCAGCCGGTCTTCCGCCCACCCCTGCCGGAACCGGAGCAGGTTGCGCCATCCCGCCCAGGCGTACTCCCCGGCCGCATCCGGGTCCTGGGTCAGCCGCTCAAGGAACGGCAGGTCTTGTTCGGTGACCGGGCGCAGCGCGACAACCTCGTCCATAGCCGCATCATGCCTTCTTTGCGTTACGCCTGCCCGCGCTAGCCGCCGGCGTCAGCGGGCGGCAGTGCGCTGTCCCAGCGGGACTCCAGGCCGGCGAACCGCCAGACCGCGATGGCCACGGCCCAGACGACGAGGAACAGGCCCGCGATGGTGAATCCCGCCTTGTTGATGTCGAAGTTGGCCATGAAGTCCCAGAAGCCGCCGTGCAGGTGCAGTTCGCTGGTGAGGATGCCGAGGATCTCCACGGTTCCGATGAGGAACGCGGCGGCGACCGACAGCCCGGTGACGACCAGGTTGTAGTACACCTTGCGGACCGGCCGGGCGAACGCCCAGCCGTAGGCGAGGTTCATGAAGCAGCCGTCCAGCGTGTCGAACAGGGTCATCCCGCCGGCGAACAGCAACGGCAGGGCGAGCACCGCGTAGAACGGCAGCCCGGAGGTGGCGGCGTACACCGTGGCGGTGAGCAGCACCACCTCCGTGGCCGTGTCGAAGCCGACGCCGAACGCCAGGCCCACGAAATACATCTGCCAGGTGCGGCTGATCGAGCGCATGAACCGGCCGAAGAACCGGTACATCAGGCCGCGCGCCTGCAGTTGCTGCTCCAGTTCCGCCTCGTTGTACCGGCCGCGCCGCATGTCACGGAACACCCTCGCGATGCCCGCCAGGACGACCAGGTTCAGCCCCGCGATCAGGTAGAGGAAGCACGCCGCCAGAGCGGTGCCCACGGTGCCGCCGACGGTCTCGAACGTGGAACCCGGGTTGACCACGGCACCGAACACGGCATGGGCGGCGATCGAGATGCCCGCGCCGACCGCCACGATCACCGTGGAATGGCCCAGGGAGAAGAAGAACCCGGTGGCGAGCGGGCGCTGGCCATCGGCCATGAGCTTGCGGGTCACGTTGTCGATGGCCGACAGGTGGTCGGCGTCGAACGCATGCCGCAGGCCAAGGGTCCACGCCGTGATCGCGACGCCCAGGCCGACCCCGAGCTTGGCGTACTGGAAGTGGTGCGGCATCACCGTGAGGACGAAGATCGCCCAGCCGCCGGCGTTCAGCAGCAAAATCACCGCCGCCATGACGGTAAGCCGCGCGCGCTCGGCGGGCTGCAGGCGGGGCGCTGGTGCCGGCGGGCTGTCCACAGGCCATCCTCTACGAGATGCGGAGGACCGGGCCCGACCGGACCGCCCTTCCTCCGAGGACCGTAACCGTGGCGCAGCAGCAGGCGACCGGGCTCATCCCCGAATGGGGCTTCACCGTTGCGGGACAGCGCCAGGTTCTCACTGGACTTCGCTGCCGTTGCACCGCCGCGGCGAACGCCGCGACCTGGCAACCGTAGGGGGCGCCGTCCCGCGGTGTCAAAGATCCGGGCCGGTGGCGGCGGCGCCATGGGGCCTGGACCGCAGTGACGCGATCCCGGCCGGGTGCCGCGGCGGCACCCGGCCGGCCGGGACCTGGCGGTCAGGAACTGCCCGAGCCTGGCTTCACCACGGCCACGGTCATCAGCCGCACGGGCTTGGTGCACGCCTGCGTCTTGAACTTGATGTAGGCGGGCGTGGTCTGGTTCGGCGGGTAGACCTGCAGGTAGTGGGCGGTCGCCGGGCCGCATGGCTGCATGGCACCCGGCCGGCTGGCCAGGGCCTGGCGGTCAGGAACTGCCCGAGCCTGGCTTGACCACGTCCACGGTCATCAGCCGCACGGGCTTGGTGCAGGCTTGCGTGCTGAACTTGATATAGGTAGGCGTGGTCTGGTTCGGCGGGTAGACCTGCAGGTAGTGGGCGGTCGCCGGGCCGCAGGTGCTCGCCGGGTAGTTCCCCGCGTCCACGATCTGCAGCAGTGCGTTCGCCGTGGTCTGCGGCTGCAGCGTGACCAGCTTGCGTGGGGTCAGCGGGTTCTCCTTGGCCGGCTTGCCGATCTGGTGAAGCGGCCTCGCGGTCTGCAGGGACACCCCTGGATACCCGTACAGGGTGCAGGTCACGCTGGAGATGTTGGTGAAGTCGATCGTGGTGTAAACGCTGCCTGCCGTGCCCTGGCCGACGCCCAGCTTCACCTGGAGGGAGCGGGTCGGGCAGGGCTGTGGGCCGGTCGGCACAGGCGACGGCGAACCGGCCGGGGCCGCGGCGGACGACGGGGATGGGGCCGGGGCACTGCTGGCCGCGGGTGCCGACGGGCTATTGCCGGCCGCGGTGGTGCTCGAAGAACTGCCGCACCCCGTGGCGAGCACGGCGGCGCAGGCCAGCGCCACCGCGGGAAGCGCCCGCCGGGTCAGGAGCAGAGTTGTGTCCATCACGGTTTCCTTCTGAATGGGTCGGCTCCATGAGCCGTGTGACAGTTATGACGCTGGCGCCGGCCCCGCGGTTGCACCCTTCTCCGGCCCGCGACAATGGGTATGTGATCGTGATCGAGCCGGAGCGGTTTGAGGAGATGGTAGTCGCAGCGCTCGACGGATTGCCGGAGCAACTCGGCGACATGATGCGCAACGTCGCGGTCACCGTCGAGCACGGCCCGGGGCCGCGCGGCCTGCTCGGGCTGTACCAGGGCATACCGCTCACCAGCCGGACCACCCAGTACGCGGGGGTCCTGCCCGACCGGATCATCATCTACCGCCGGGCGATCTGCGCGATCTGCCGCACCGGGGAAGAGGTCGCCGAACAGGTGCGCCGCACGGTCATCCATGAGGTCGCGCACCACTTCGGCATCGGCGACGAACGGCTCCGCGAACTCGGCTGGTGACCCGTCCCGTCCCGGCGCGCCGCCGCAGCCGTGGCCGCCGGTCGTTCAGTCGTCGCGGTGCACGGTGCCAGGGGCGAACGCCGGCAGGCAGACCGACACGTACTCGGCGCCGTCTTCGCCCGGGGTGCTGTAGCGCACCCACTCGCCGGGCCTGGCGTGCACGGCCTGGCCGGCCTCGACGGTCATCTTGCCGCCCTCGAACTCCACCACCACCGCGCCGCGCAGCACCACGGTGAACTCGTCGAACTCCGGGCGCTGGCCCGGCTCGGCCCAGCCGGACGGGCTGCGCATCCGGGCGACGCTCAGCCCCTCCTCACCCGTGCTGGCCCGGCCCACGAACTCGTCGATCAGCTTCGGCGGCTCTCCGGCGGCGGGCACCCGGCGCGGCTGCGAGATCAGTTCAGGCATGGTCGGCAGTATTCCGCATCGCCCGTGAGCGCGGGATCGCCCGTAAGCTCGGGCCGGTGAGCAACCGGGTCGAGATCACCGCGCGGATCCAGGTGCCGGTGCCTGCCGAACGCACCTGGCGGGCGGTGGTGGACTGGCCCGGGCAGGGCGAGTGGATGCTCGCCACCCGCGTACATGGTGACCACGGCCCGGGCGCGCGCGTGGTCGCCAGGACCGGGATCGGGCCGCTGGGCTTCACCGACACGATGGTGATCACCGAGTGGGAACCGCCGCAGCGGTGCGTGGTGCAGCACACCGGCCGGGTGGTCCGCGGCGCCGGCGTGTTCGAGGTGGTGCCGGCCGGGGCGGGCAGCGAGTT
The DNA here is from genome assembly GCA_963707905.1 of uncultured Actinomycetes bacterium. Classification (GTDB taxonomy): domain Bacteria; phylum Actinomycetota; class Actinomycetes; order Streptosporangiales; family Streptosporangiaceae; genus DASXKD01. The sequence continues at coordinate 101,392 of CAVPSA010000018.1, forward strand.
CCGGTGGACCGAGCGGCTGGACCTGCCGCTCGGGGTGGCAGGCCGGTGGGGGTGGCGGCTGGCCCGGCCGCTGGCGCAGCGCGGGATGGACTTCTCGCTGCGCCGCTTCGCCCGGGCTGCCGCCGCAGGTGCCCCGCGCTGAGCCGCAGGTGCCCGCCTGAGCCGCAGGTGCCCGCCTGAGCCGCAGGTGCCCGCCTGAGCCGCAGGTGCCCGCCTGAGCCGCAGGTGCCCCGCGCTGAGGGGTCATTCCGGGCGGTCTGCCACGATGGTCGCGTGAACTCGCCACTCGGCGTCCGGGTGCGCCCCGCGCGGATGACGGACCGGGCAGCCCTGATCGAACTCGATGCGCTCGCGTGGTCACCGGACGCGGGGTTCCCGTCGATCGCGGGCTTGAAGGACGGAACCTTCTTCACCACGGACAACCCGCCCGAGGCCCACCTCGTCGCCGAGCTTGACGGCCGCGTGGCCGGCTACATCCGGCTCAAGCCGCCCACGCGCCTGCTCGAGAACGCGCACGTCATCCAGGTGCAGGGGCTCGCCGTGCACCCGGACGCGCGCCGCCGGGGCGTGGCCGCCAGCCTCCTTGACGCGGCGGCGGAACACCTGCGCGACCGCGGCATCCGCAAGCTGACCCTGCGGGTGCTGAGTACCAACGAGGCGGCCATCCGCCTGTATGAACGGCAAGGCTTCGCCCATGAGGGCGCCCTGCTCGAAGAGTTCCTGATCAACGGCCGGTACGTCGATGACATCATGATGGCCAGGCGGCTGTGATGGATGGCGCAGTGCTGGCCGCCTACCTGGACCGCATCGGGGCCGGCCTGCCGGCGGTACTGGACGCGGCCGCGCTCGGCGCGCTGCACCTGGCACACCAGCGGGCCGTGCCGTTCGAGAACCTGAGCATCCACCTGGGTGAGCCCATCTCCCTGGACGAGGCCGACCTGATCACCAAGATCGTCAGCAGGCGGCGCGGCGGCTTCTGCTATGAGCTCAACGGTGCCTTCGCGCTGCTGCTTGAGGCGCTTGGCGCCCAGGTGCGGAGGGTCGCCGCGCGGGTCTACGGCGGCGAAGGCCGGCTCGGGCCGCTGTTCGACCACCTGGCCCTGGTGGTGCGCCTGCCCGGCGGCAGCGGCCCGTGGCTGGCCGACGTCGGCTTCGGCGCGCACAGCAGCTACCCGCTGCGTTACGACGGCCGGGAGGCGCAGGACGACCCCGGCGGCCGGTTCGTGCTGGCCGACGCGCCGGACGGTGACGTGGACGTGGCCAAGGACGGTGCGCCGCAGTACCGGATCGAGCGGCGCGAGCGGGCCCTGGCCGACTTCGTGCCAACCTGCTGGTGGCAGCAGACCTCACCGGACTCCCACTTCACCTGGAGCACGATCTGCTCGCGGCTCACCGGTGACGGCCGGATCTCGCTCAGCGGCCGCACCCTGATCCGGACCAGCGGCGGCGCCCGCGCCGAGCAGGACCTGGGCCCGGACGACGCGGTGCTGGCCGCCTACCGTGAGCACTTCGGGATCGTCCTTGACGCGGTGCCCGCCGCCGGCACCGCGGGACCGCTGTCGGATACCGCTCGGTAGGGTCTGGCCATGGACCTGCAGCAGCAGTTGGCGGACATCGGCCTGAAGACCATGAGCCGGGTCCACCGGGTCATCCTCCGCAGCACCGGTGGCCGGGTGCTGAACTCGGCCTTCGGGATGCAGGTGGTCGAGTTGCACACGGTGGGCCGCAAGTCCGGCCTGCCGCGCTCGACCATGCTCACCGCGCCGGTCGTCGACGGCCAGCGGATCGTGCTCGTGGCCTCGAAGGGCGGCGACGACCGGGACCCAGACTGGTACCGCAACCTGATGGCGCACCCCGACGCCGAGCTGACCGTGGACGGCCAGCGGCGGCTGGTGCACGCCCGCCAGGCCACCGCCGGGGAAAAGGCCGAACTGTGGCCCCGGGTGGTCGCGGCCTACCGCGGCTACGCCGGGTACCAGCGCCGCACCGAGCGGGACATCCCGCTGGTCCTGTGTGATCCGCGATGAGGGGTGAATCCGGATGAGCAGCCAGCGCATCGACATCACCGTCCCCGGGCGCCCGGAGGTCCACGAGGTGTCCGCCGGCATCTACGCCTACGTTCAGCCCGACGGCACCTGGTGGATCAACAACACCGGCTTCCTGGCCGGGCCGCAGGGTGTCATCAGCATCGACACCTGCGCGACACAGCGCCGGACCCAGGCCTACCTGGAGGCGATCGCCGCGGTCACCCCGGATCCGGTGCGCACCGTGGTCAACACCCACCACCACGGCGATCACACCTTCGGCAACTGCCTGTTCGGCGGCGCGGCCATCGTGGCGCACGAGCGCGCCCGGGAGGAGGCCATCGCGTTCGGGCCACCGCGGGAACTGCCGTTCTGGGACGGCCCCGACTGGGGCGATCTGCGCCTGGACCCGCCGTTCGTCACGTTCACCGACGAGATCACCCTGCATGTGGGCGACCTGCGGGCGCACGTCCGCCATGTCGGGACCGCCGCGCACACGACCAACGACTCGATCGTCTGGATCCCCGAGCGTTCCGTGCTGTTCTGCGGTGACCTGATCTTCAACGGCGGCACGCCGTTCCTGCTCATGGGCTCGGTCGCCGGTGCCGTCGAGGTGCTGGAGACCGTGGTGGCGCCGCTCGGCGCGCAGACCATCGTGCCCGGCCACGGCCCGGTCTTCGGCGACCGTGGGCCCATCGACGACACGCTGGACTACCTGAGGTTCGTGCTCGACGCCGCGGAGCGCTGCCTCCAGGCCGGCCTGTCCCCCCTGGAGGCGGCCCGGAGCACCGACCTGGGCCGGTTCGCCGCCTGGCCGGACGCGGAGCGGATCGTCGGCAACCTGCACCGCGCCTGCGCCGAACTGGCCGGCACGCCGCGCGGCGGCCCGATCGACATCGTGGCCGCACTGGCCGACATGGTCGCCTACAACGGCGGTGCCCCGCTCACCTGCCTGGCCTGAACCGGCCGGGGAGCCGCCGCCTGCCCGCGGCGGTCACGGCCAGTCGATGGCCACCCGGTCCGCCACGTCGGCATGGCGTTCCAGCCAGCGGCGGGCGAACGGGCAGAACGGCACGATCGTCAGGCCGTCGCGGGCCGCGCGGTCGACGGCCGCGGTCACCAGCCTGCCCCCGATGCCCCGGCCCCCGAGTTCCCCCGGGACTTCGGTGTGGATGAGGGCCAGCCGGTTCCCATTGCGGTGGTAGCGCAGTTCGGCGCGGTGGCCGCCGTCGGAGATCTCGAATCTGGACGCGGCCTGGTTGTCGGTTACCGGAACGGCATCGCTCACCCGGCCATCGTCGCATCCGGGGCCCGGCCGCCATCCCGGGCCATGTCAGCGGCTGTCCTCGTGGGCCCGCCGGCGGGCACATCCCCATGATCATCGCTGCACAGGGCTCTTAGGATCGGGAGCGTGACTTCCGATGAGCGATGGCTCGCCGCGGTATGGCCGTTCGTCCGCGGCTGGCTGCCCGCCCCGCCCGGTGCCGTGGTGGAAATCGGCTGCGGCCCGCTCGGCGGGTTCGTCCCGATGCTGCGCTCCGCCGGTTACGACGCCTCGGGCGTCGACCCGGAGGCGCCGGACGGGCCGTGGTACCACCAGGTGGAGTTCGAACGGTACGAGCTGCCCGGCCCGGCCGCGGCCGTGGTGGCGTGCGCGTCGCTGCATCATGTCGCCGACCTCGGCGAGCTGCTGGGCCTGGCCGCGGCGGCGCTGGCCGGCGGCGGCACGATCGTGGTGGTGGAGTGGGCGCGGGAACGGTTCGACGACGCGACCGCCCGGTGGTGTTTCGACCGGCTGCCGGGGCCCTCGGACGAGCACAACTGGCTGCGGCACCGGCACGACGAATGGCGCGCCTCGGGGCTGCCGTGGGAGGGCTACTGGCGGGACTGGGCGGCCGGTGAGCACCTGCACCCGGCGGCGGACATCGTCGCCGGACTCGACGCGCGGTTCGACCGGCAGTTCCTTGGCGACGGGCCGTTCTTCTTCGCCGATCTGGCCGGCGTCAGCGAGGCCGGCGAGCAGGCCGCGATCGATGCCGGGGTGATCCAGCCGAACCGCGTCGCCTACGTCGGCCGCCGCCGCGGCTAGCCCGCGAACACCTCAGCCCAGCGGGCCGGCCCCGGCCGCCAGGACGTGACTGTCATTTAAAACGCCGGGTAGCCGACGCGATCCACCGGCCACGTCGGCTACCCGGCACCCCCCCGCACCCGCGCAGAACCCTCTCGCGGGGTCCAGCGCCGGCCAATTCAGTTATATCCGGAACTCAGGTAGCAAAGCTCTCCGGAAACCCAGTCAGGTAGATCTTTGCCGGTCTCCGGCCGCGCCATGCAAGAATCCGCATGCAATGGCTAGGCGCCCGGCTGCCGGGGCGGTCGCGGGCTGGCGGCCGGCATGACCCGGGCGGCGATATCGCCATAACCGTTACGCCGGCACCAGCTCAGGATGTACCTCGCGTGCTCGCCGCACCACCGGTAGACCACCTCCGGGGTCATCTTGAGCTCCGGGTTGTGCTCACCGCGGTCTTTGATCAGCGGGCCCAGGTAATCGACCAGCTTTGCCGCCGTGTCGTAGCCCACATGTGCCGCACCGGCCAGCGTTTCGTGATTGGCGGCCCGGCCGGAAGCGATCGCCCCGGCCAAACGTGCGGCGGTCGAACCCCGCCCCTTTCCGAAATAAGCGTGAATTCGTGGAATATCCGGCGGGCTTGCGCCCGCGGAAAATAGCGGGCCGGTGAGGCTGCCGCCCCCGGCAGCGATTTCCACGGCGTCGATCAGCGGCTGGGGCCCGGTCGACTTGCGGTAGACCCCGACCACCTCGGGCTGCTCCACCGCTTCGTCCAGGTGATCGCGTTCGGAGCCGTGCCCCTGCGCGGCGAAGATCACCGGTGTCTGCCTGCGGGTCCGGCGGAGCATGTCGAGCACGTCAAGACCGTCGAAGCTGTACTCGACGGCGTAGTCCATCCAGGTGAGGTCGATGACCACCACGTCGTACCGCAGCCGGTCACCGAATGCGCGCTGCACCGCGGCCCGGTCCTCGGCTATCCGCACCGAGGCGTCGGTCAGCGCCTGCCGCAGCAGCGGTTCGATGATCTTTCCAAGCGCAGCGGCGACCAGGAGCCGTGGCCCGTCCTGCATTGTCCTGCCCTTACCTGATATCGGTGTCTCTGCGAGGGCTAGCCGGCCTGCCGCCGCGCTAGCCGGTGGCGCGCCCCATGTCCGGGCGAGCGCTCATGCGGGCGGCTGGGCGCCCCAGGTTCGTCCCTCCCTTTGACTGCCGCCCCGCCGCGGGGACCACGCACGGGCCCGCGCACGCAGGGCGGGCCCGGCTCCCGTGCTGGCTGGGAAGGCAGGCAAACCTGGGGTCACCGGCGCGCTCGGGCTGCCGATGCGGGCACCGCACGGTACCGCCAGGGCGGATACCGGATAACCCGAATCCGGCGAGGGCGAACGGCCTCAGCCCAGCCACCTCCTTCTGGTCCCCGTCACCGGAGACGTTAAGCAAGACCACAGCGGCACGGCAATCGGGAAAACTCCCTACTGCGGAAAATAGCCGGCCGCTGTCCTCATGGCCGATTCCGTGCTAAGCGCGCCACACTAATGCCCGGGAAGCCGCGATCGCATAAAAACGTCCCATTCTGGCATCGATGGCCGATTCCGCGCCGGGCCATCCGTTATCGGATGGTGGTCTCATCGGGACGGACCAGCCCATGTTCCAGCGCGAACAATGTCGCGCCCGCCCGGGTGGACACCCCTGCCTTGCCGTACAGGCGCTGGATGTGGTGATCGCAGGTCTTCGGTGAGATCCCCAGCCGCCGCGCGACCTGCTTGGTGGCCAGCCCGCTGGCCAGCAGGCCGAGTACCTCGCACTCCCGCTCGGAAAGCCCGGCCGGCCGGTGGCCGCCCGGCCCTGCGGGCTGGCGTCCCGGGGGCTGGCGTCCGGCCGGCTGGTATCCCGGCGGCTGGCGCCCGGCCGCAGTCACCGTGTCCCGGGGCTGCGGCTGGCCCGCGGCGGTCAGCACCGCATGCACGGCGTCCGGTGCGAGCCTGCCCGCTTCCGCCTCCCGGCTCAGTTCGCGGGCCGCCGCCCCGGCCGGCAGCGCCCGCCGGTGCGGCCTCGGCTCGCCCATCGCGTGATAGCAGTCCGCCGCGGCCAGCAGCCAGGCGGTCAGCGGCAGTTCCGCGGACCAGCTGCCCCGGTGATAGCCAGAACCGTCGCAGCGCTCACCGTGCGACCCGGCCAGGCGCGCCAGTGGCCGCAGCCCGGCCGCGGTGTCCAGCACGCGCTCGGTGTGGTACGCGTGCAACCGCACCTGCTCCCGCTCGTCGCGGTTCAGTGGCCCCGGCTTGGCCCACACATTGACCGGGACCGCGACGCGGCCGATGTCGTGCACAAGCCCCGCCCGGCGGAGCAGCACCTGGTCCGCCTCGGGCAGCCCGGCCACCACCGCGGACCGCTCGGCAAGCCCGGCCACCCCGCGGGAGTGACCGATCGTCCACATGCTCTTCAGGTCGGCGAAGTCCGCGATCGCCGACAGGCAGGCGTCCAGCCGCTCCTCGCTCACCACCGGCTGCGGGCCGGGCTCGGCGAGCAGGGCGGCGTCCCAGATGGACGGCGCGTCCAGGCCCGCATAGGCCCGTTCCCCCAGGGACAGGAAGGCGGCCACCGCGCCCGGGTCAAGACCGGAACCGGCGCGCTCGGCGAGCAGGCTGTCCGCCAGCACGCTGCCGCCCTCGTGCCAGGCCATATCCGCGTCCTGTGCCACCTGCATGAGCCGCACCGCCAGCGGGATCTGGTCCCCGCTCAGCTCTCCCGGCATGCCCCGGCCGTCCCAGCGCTCCCACAGATGCCGCAGCGCCGTCTGGACCTGATCGGGAAGGCCCATCCGCGCCCCGAGCACGCTGGCCACGTCGCAGTGGCTGGCGGCCCACTTGCGGAACTCGCTGATGCCGCCGAACGCCGACCGGGCCATCGCCGCCGCCCGGGCGAGCCGGGCCCGCTCGGGATGGGCAACCCGGGTTGCCGTGGCGATCAGGTCCCGCCGGGTACCGAAGGCCACCGCCATCATCTGCGGCCGCGCCGAAAGCTCGTCGCCGAAGAACCGCGCGTCGATCTCGCTCTCGGCCGTGCACCCGGCGAAGTGCAGCAGCCCGGTATAGAAGACGGTCACCTGATCGCCCTCGGGCAGGCCCATCGCCCGCGCGATCCGCACCGAGAGCACCGCGGTGCGCAGCCCATGCTCCAGCGGCTGACCCATTGCCAGGTCAGTGGCCAGCGACAAGGCCCCGACGGCCTCGGCCAGCCGCAATGGCCGGGAGATCGCGGTCATCACACCGATCCCAGGGGCGTACGCCGGCCGGGGACGGCCTGCCCGCGGGGTGGGCAGGCTCAGCACACCGGGCCGGGACCCCTGCTTCTTTAGTCATACACCGAGCCACGCCAACTCCGGGAATTACGTGCGGCCGGACGTTCCGTATCGCCTGATTCCTAGGCTTTTGGGGTGAGCCCGGCTGCTCCGGGCAACCAGCCCGACCATAAGCCCGGAGGGCGCCGGGACCGGCCGTGGCCCGGCGAAGTACCGTTTGAATCCCTGGGGCGCAGGCGGTGCGCGCTCGCGCGCGGGAAGCACGACCAGCCAAGAAGGAGGGCGCATGAGCCGGGTGGAGGTCGACGGAGTCGGTATCGAGTACGAGGTCCACGGTGCGGGGCGCCCGGTCGTGCTGCTGCACGGGTTCCCCGACACCGGGCGGCTCTGGCGGCATCAGGTCCCGGCCTTGGCCGAGGCCGGATTCCAGGTCATCGTCCCCGACCTGCGCGGCTACGGCCGTTCGGACAAGCCGCAGGCCGTTGACGCCTACTCCATTCCGCTGCTGGCCGGGGATGTCATGGCGATCCTCACCGAACTGGGGATCGGCAAGGCCCACGTGGTGGGTCACGACTGGGGCGCCGCCCTGGCCTGGGCGCTCGCTTCCTTCGCCCCCGGCAACGTGGACCACCTGGCGGTCCTGTCCGTGGGCCATCCGGCGGGTTTCCTGCGAACCCTGGAGCAGCGCCAGAAGTCGTGGTACATGCTGCTGTTCCAGTACGCCGGCATCGCCGAGCGCTGGCTGTCCGAGGACAACTGGGTGAACTTCCGTGCCTGGGCCGGCCATCCGGACACCGACCAGGTGATCGCCGAACTGGAAGCCAGCGGGTCGCTCACGCCCGGCCTCAACTACTACCGGGCCAACATCCCGCCCGAGAGCTGGGTCGCGCCGCCGATGCAGCTCCCCCCGGTGCAGGCGCCGACCATGGGCATCTGGAGCACCGGGGACATCGCCCTCACCGAGGTGCAGATGACCGACTCGGCCAAGAACGTCGCCGGGCCGTGGCGGTACGAGCGCCTGGACGGCCCGGGTCACTGGATGCAACTCGAAGCACCCGGCCAGGTGACCAGCCTGCTGCTGGACTTCCTGCCGCGCTGACTGGCATGGTCGGGCAGGTGTACCTGGGCCGCGGCCGGGTACTGAGCGAGCTTCGACGCGAGGAGGAAGCATGGCCGGCAAGTTCGTGCTGAAGAAAGGGTCGAGCGGCAAGTACCACTTCAATCTCGTCGCCGCTAACGGGCAGGTGATCGCGACCAGCGAGACTTACGAGCGCAAGCAGTCCGCTCTGCACGGGATCGAGTCGGTGAAGGAGAACGCTCCCGGCGCCGAGGTCGACGACCAGACGGGCGAGTAGCCCGCGGGCGGGGCGGCTCAGCCGTCAGGCGGTGGGCGGACCAGCCCCATCGCGTCGGCCAGGCGGAGGACTCAGCGAGCACCGGGTCGTGCCCGGCGATGCACCGCCGCCGGGACGATTACCGGCAGCATGAGTGGCTAGGAGCTGATCATGAACGATGACGCCGGCCTGCCGGCCGTGGCCGCCGAGTTCCTTGCCCTGGCCGGGCTGCTCGATTCCGCGACCGACGCCCAATGGGACACGCCATCGCTGTGCGCGGGATGGCGGGTCCGCGAGGTGATCGCGCACATGACCATGGCAGCGCGCTACTCCGAAGAGGAGTTCATGGCCGAGTTGCGCCGATGCGAGTTCGACTTCGGCCGGTTGTCGAACGAGGTCGCCGCCCGGGACGCCGAACTGCCCGCCAGCGAACTGGTGGCCAACCTGCGATCCGAGGTGATGGCGCACTGGACGCCGCCGGGCGGCGGGTGGCACGGCGCTCTCAACCATGTGGTGATCCACGGCCTGGACGTGACCGTGCCACTGGGAGAGCCGCGCCGGCCCCCGGATGCCACGATCCGGGCCGCCCTGGACGACCTCACCGCGGGTGGTGTGCAGGCCCACTTCGGCACCAGCATCGAGGGGCGCAGCCTGCAGGCTACCGACCTGGACTGGTCGTACGGCTCGGGCCCGGTGCTGCGCGGCCCGGCCGGATACCTGGCACTGGTGATGTGCGGCCGGAAGGTCCCCGAGGGACGGCTCGAAGGCGAGCCGCTCTAACAGCTTGCGTCCTGAGGTCGCTACTCGTCGAGCGGCGGCATCCCCAGGCATTCGCGGAAAGAGTTCTCGACCACCGTCGCCGGGGCGTGGCTGCCCATTGTCCCGGTCACGAAGGCGAACGCGTAGCGGCCCGTGGTGCTGGCCCCTGCGTAGCTGCCGCCAGATCCGCCCATGCCGAACCCGTCGGTGTCCACACCGAACCCCAGGCCCCACGCACTGTGCTCACCGAAGACCGCATCCACGCCCGCGCACTGAGCCGTAGTGGCCTCACGGAGCAGCGCGGGCGAAAGAAGCTTGCCTGCCAGCAGTGCTGCGTACAGCCCGGCGGCACCGCGGGCAGTCCCGTGCCCGTTGACGGCAGGCACTTCGGCCGCGCGCCACGCGCTGCTGTTGACCACTGCCGGATCGAAGGCACCCGGCGGGTTGGCCACCGCCCGCCGGTACAGCTGCGGCATCCCGGCCGCCCGCTGCTCGCTGAAGTATTCAGCCACGCCGGTCAGATCGACCGCCCTGGCCTGCTCGGCTGCGGTGAGGCCTACGAAGAAATCCATGCCCAGCGGGCCGCATACCTCCTCGCGGAGGAAACGCCCGATCCCGCGGCCGTCGGCGCGCCGGACCAGCTCACCAATGAGATGGCCGTAAAACAGCGCCGACTCGCCATGCGCGGTTCCCGGCTCCCATTCCGGCTCTTGTGCGGCGAGCAGCGAGCACAGCCAGTCCCAGTCATAGAACGCCGCGGTGGGGGCGGGCTCATCCAGCGCCACCACGCCTGCCTGGTGGGACAGCAGTTGCCGTACGTCGGCGCGGGCCTTGAACTGCGGCCACCAGCGCTGCACCGGCGCATCCAGCTCCAGCTGGCCGCGGTCGATCAGCAACAGTGCGCACATGGCCGCGAACGGTTTGGAAACCGAATAGGGCTGCACGAGGCTGCTGGCTCGCCACGGCCTGGTGCCGCCCGCGTCCGCCCAGCCGCCCCACAGGTCCACGACCCATGCGCCGTTCCACCACGCGGCGACGGCAGCCCCCGTCCCGGCCTGGTCGGCCAGCACCTGGCCGAATGCTTCACGCACCGCTTCGAACCGGCGGTCTACCTGTCCGCCCACCTGCATCCAGCCAGTCTGCGTCACCAGCCCCGGGGCCGCCAGCCCGTCCTGGGACGCGCCGCGGCGGGGCTCATGCGGTCCAGGCGATAGGCAGCCGCTTGACGCCGCGCTGGAAGTTCGATCGCAGGTAAGCGGGCTCGCCGGCGTATCTGAGGGCGGACGTGCGGGCCAGGACCTCATCGAACAGCGCACGCATCTGGGTGCGGGCAAGGTGAGCACCGAGGCAGAAGTGCGGGCCGTGGCCGAACACCATGTGGGGGTTGGGGTGGCGGTGGATGTCAAACCGGCCGGCGTCGGCGAAGACGGCTTCGTCGCGGTTGGCCGAGGCGAATGAGACGACCACCTTGTCCCCCTCGCCGATGCGCTGGCCGCTGAGTTCGCATTCGGCGGTCGCCGTCCGGCGGAAGGTCATCACCGGCGTCCACCAGCGCAGCATCTCTTCGACCGCGGCGGGCATCAGCGCCGGATCCGAGCGCAGCTCATCCTGTGCGCCCGGGTGATCGAGCAGTGCGATGCAAGCCCCGGGCAGGCCATTGCGCAGTGTCTCGTTCCCGGCCACGGCAAACAGCCAGAACATGTTCTCGAACTCAGCCACCGACACCTGGCCGCCGTCGTCGTCCACCTGTGCCAGCAGGATCGACATCACGTCATCTCCCGGGTGGCGCCGCTTGTGTTCGGCGAGCAGATGGGCGTAGGCGTAGAGGTCCGGCATGCCTTCCCTGGTCCGCGGATCAGGCATCCTGCCGTCACTGCCTGGCACCGGCCGTAGCGCCAGTGCCTGCCTGGCCATGGGGGTGCCTTCGGCGGGGTCGAACTCGGCCGAGGAGGCATAGTCCGGGTCCTGGTAGCCGATCACCCGGTTGGACCAGTCGAAGAGCAGCCAGCGGTCTTGCCGCGGCACGCCCAGTATGTCGGCCAGCGTGAGCAGCGGCAGATCCGCGGCGACGTCCTTGGCGAAGTCGCATTCACCCTGCGGGCCGGTGAACACCCGATCGCAGATGGCCCGCGTATGACCTCGGATACGGTGCTCAAGCTGGGAGACCGCCCGCCGCGTGAACGACCGGGTCAGCAGCCGCCGCAGCCGGGAGTGATCTGGCGGGTCCATGTTGAGCATCATTTGCCTGACGTAGCCGAGCGCCTGCGGCGTCGCCGGGTCACGGATCTGCGTGGCTCCCCGTGCGGAAGCGAACAACTGCGGCCTGGCCAGCACCGATTCGACATCCGCGTGCCGCAGCACCAGCCAGAACCCTGGGCCTGCGGGCCAGCCCAGGACGGGAATCTCGGGCACCCATGCGACCGGGGCCGCGGTTCGCAGCCGGGTCAGTGCCTCGAACGGCACCCCGTCGACGTAGGTGGCGGGATCAAAGACGACCTCAGTATCGGGCCGGGCAGGCCGTGCCGTTGTCATTTGGCGCCCCATGATTACCTCGACGGGCTTCGCGGCGTTACGCCGGCCCTCGCTGCCATAGTTCCTGCCCTCGCCGGCGTTATCCACCTCAGTCGTCATCAGCAGGCCTGCCGGGGCGGGCGGCTTCCCCGGCACGAGACCGTACCCAGGTGCCCGCGTGGGACAGGCCCGGCTCGCGGGCGCAATGGCAGACTGCCGCTATGGCGGCGGATCTGCGTGTCCACGAAGGCGGCAGCGGGGAACCGCTCCTGGTGCTGCTGCACGGCCTTGGCGCGACCGGTGACGTCTGGGATGGCTGGCGGCCGTTGCTCGCCGGCCGGTGGCCGGGGCGCTGGCTGGCGCCGGACCTGCCCGGTCATGGTGGTTCGCCGCCGCTGTCTGCGTATACCTTCGACGGCTTCGCGGCCGCGGTCGCCGGCATCGTCCAGCGCAGTGCCCGCACCGTCGTGCTGGGACATTCGCTGGGCGGCGTCGTCGGCCTGGCCGTGGCCAGCGGCAGGTTCCCCGTTGCTGTGGAGGCGGTCATAGGCCTGGGGATCAAGGTCGCGTGGACCGGCGAGGAACTGCAGCGGGCCCAGGCCCTGGCTCACCGGCCGCCGGCCTGGTTCGCCTCGCGTGACGAGGCCGCCGCCCGCTACCTGCGGGTGTCGGGTCTGGCCGGCCTGCTGCCAGCCGGCGACCCGGCCGTGGACGCGGGACTGCGTGAGCAGGACGGGCGATGGCGGCTGGCGATGGATCCGGGTGCCTTCGCGGTCGGGGCGCCCGACATGGCGCAGTTGGTGGCGCGATCGCAGGCCGCGGTGACCCTTGCCCGCGGCGAACACGACCCGATGAACACCGATGCGCAGCTGGCCAAGCTCGGCCCCCGGACGGTCACACTCCCCGGCCTCGGTCACAACGCCCATGTCGAGAGCCCGGCAGCCTCGATCGCCCTGCTCACCGCCTACCGGTGATCCGCCGGCCGGTCCGGCGGCCAGGTTCAGGCGTGGGAGCCGGACGGGTTGTCCGGGGAGCGCTGTCCCGCCAGCCCAATCGCCCGCAGCCAAATGGCCGGCGCGGGCAGGGCCGGTACCGCAGGGCCAAGCGCGGGAGAGGCGGCCAGGCGCCGATGCCGGCGCGGGAGGTAGTCAGCGGTCAGCGGGTGGGCGGCCAGCATCTCTGCCAGCGACGGATAGCACGGCACGCTGTAGTAGCTGCCGAGAACCTCGGCAACGTCGCGGTGGTGCAGGCCTCGCGGCTGGGAATCCGGATCGGCAGGGCGCACGTGCAAGCCCAGGATGCGGGCCTTGCGGCACCGGCATCCCCGGGTGCCGATCCTGGTCCGCCCGTAGCCCTGGATGACCCCGATCACTTCGCCCCGCCAGTAGTAGTCGCAGCGCCAGGCGTACCGCAGCGCCCAGTACGCCCAGAATCCGCACCCGCATTCAGGCGCGGGCACCAGGTCACCGGGACACGGCGGGGACCCCTGGCTGCCGCCGCATGCAGCCACGTTCTCCGCACGCCCCCAGACGCCGCCGAACACGCCGGTCAGCAGGCCCTCCGCCGGGACAGCAGTGCCGTTCACGACCGCCTCGGCCGAGGCCATATCCACATGCCACAGCCGCACGCCCGTCACCGAACCAGCGGCCAGCGGCAGGTCGCGGCCGCTGAACCCCGGGATGCCCTCCCCAGCCAGCGCGGTCATCCCGGGACAGGCTCCGCTGCCGGCTCCGCGGGCGCCGCTGCGGGCATGTCCTCGGGCATCTCCTCAGGCAACGGCTCCAGTTCGACCTCGGTGATCTCCTCACCGATATCGCCCATCATTACCGTTGCCGCCCGCCGCGCCAGCAGCGGGCGATCAGCGCCCGCTACGGCCCCGCGAACCTTTTCACCGGCGAGAGCGCGCCAGCAGATACCGCCCGGCGCAGACCAGGCCTGCGCCGGGCGGCGCACACTGACAGCGCACTCAGCCACCGGCGGAGCCGCCTTTCGCTCAGCACGTCGGCGGGTCTTCGCAGCCCTTTGGGTGCAGCGCAGCACCCGCCGGGCCGCTCCCTTACGCACGCCACGCTACCCCCGCCGCCAGCGTCGGCAAAGAAGGTCACTGAAGCTGGGCCCGTCCCTGCCCACGCACGCGTGACCGGAGGCGGGGCTGCTTCTTTGCGCGGCTCCACATTTTGGCGCCCATGTTTATCCGGGCGAAACGTCGCCGGGACCCCTTGCAGCCGCTGATGCCAAACAATGATCACTGGAGAGTCGCGTGCCAATTCCAGCGCCAGGTGATGGGCCCTTTGGTCCTGCCTGCTGACGGTCTTCCGACCCTGCCGGCCGGCTGCTTCCCAAGATCATTCTGGTGCTATCAGGGGGCGAAGGGCAGCTATTGGGGTGGCTGACGATGGAAAAAAGACGGTTGGCTCTGGGGCTGGCTCTGGCGCTAGGGACGTTTGCCGGTATTGCGTCGGGTGCTGGCGTTAGCCACGCCGCTTCGACGTGCGGTTCTCTTGGCAGCGAGAGCGTGGCGCAGGTCGGGAGCAGTGAGCTTAGAGATGTGGCTTTCGTGTCCCCTCGCGAGTCTTGGGCTGTGGGTGACGCGCTCGACCGCGCGACATCGGCGAATCAGGCACTGATCGAGCGGTTTGACGGGTCAGGATGGTCGGTGGTTCCTTCGCCGTATCAAAGCGCGATGAGCAACGGCCTCAACAGCGTTTCCATGACATCTGGTGGCGGATGGGCGGTCGGATACGCACTCCGGGCCGGCTGGAAATATCAGCCACTGGCGTTGCGCTGGGACGGGACGCAATGGTCGGTGGCCTCGCCCGCTCAGCTCGCCGGGCACGCGTACTTTACGGGTGTCGATGCCGTGACGAAAGCAAGCGCGTGGGCGGTAGGTTTCCAGACAACAGCCAGCGGGACGCGGCGCACGCTGATCGAGCAAGCATCGGGTGCGGCATGGACGCCGGTGGCGAGCCCCAACGACGGGACGAGTGGGGCCGATAACGTGCTGACGGCGGTCGCCGGGACGCCGGCGACAGGGTTGTGGGCCGTCGGCTACTGGGAGAGCCCGACGGGGATGAAGCCACTGGTGCTCCGCTACGACACGACCAGCCCGTCGCCCGCCTGGGTCTCGGTGAGCGGTGCGGGTGGCGTGCCGTCGCCGGGCGCGGTGGAAACGGTCCTGACCGCAGTTGCCGTGCGGACCGCGAGCGATGTTTGGGCCGTGGGCTATTACGACGATGGCGGCGGTAAGCGGCCGCTGGCAATGCATTGGGACGGCAGCAACTGGACCACCTCGCCGGTTCCCGATGTCGGGCTGCTGCGCGAGGTCAGCGTTATATCGCCGGGCAATGTCTGGGCAGCCGGCACCTACTACAGGGCGGGTGCGCACCGTAGCCAGACGCTCGTCGTGCATTTCGACGGGACGGCGTGGGCGACGGTGAAATCGGCCGATTCCACCGGCAGCGACGATGAACTCATCGGCTTCGCGACCGACAAGACAGGGTCGGTGCTCACCGCGGTGGGCCGGCAGGGTGGCAGCCCGCTTGTCGAGCAGGCGAACTGCCCCACGGGGCCGGTATCGCTCCCCGCCCGGGCACCTGCTCCGGTTCCACCCGTGCCATCTGCGCCCGGCGTCGGCCCCCTGCCGAATCCGCCGCCGCCCACGTCTCCGCCGACCACTCCGGTCCCGGTGACGGTGACCGACCAGGCAGCGGCAGCGGGCCTTGGCGGAGTGGACCTCACCTGGAGTGCGGCGGTTGCCGATTTCAACGCTGACAGCTGGCCGGATGTGTTTGTCGCGCAGCATTTCCATGCAGCCCACCTGTGGCTCAACAATCACGACGGCACGTTCAGCGAGGTTAATGCGGGCTATTTCAAGGCCAATGACAGGCACGACTGCCTGGCCGCTGACTTCAATGCGGACGGCCAGGAAGACCTGTTCTGCAGTATCGGAACGGATCGCGGCACCGCGTTGAAATCAAACGAGCTCTTCATCCAGCAGCCTGACCACACGTTCACCGAGCAGGCCTATCAGTGGTATGTGTCCGACCCGGCGGGGCGCGGCCGGAACAGCACCGTCCTGGATGCGAACAACGACGGCTATCCGGACATCTTCTCCGGCACGGCCGCGCTTCGGGCAGACGGGCTGCCTTCTCCGAATCGGCTCTATCTCAACACCGGGCACGGCTCGATGGTCGACTCGCCGGCCATGGGGGTCGATCTCGACATCGGATCCAGATGCGCGCACACCGCCGACTACAACAGTGACGGCTGGCCGGACCTCCTCGTCTGCGCCGACATCGGTGGCCTCCATCTCTTCAGGAATAATCAGGGCCGCGGCTTCCAGGATGTGTCCTCGATCCTCGGCGCCCACGTGAGCGCAGTAGACGCCGCAATGGTCGACGTCAATCACGACGGCCGTCCCGATCTCCTCACGCTCACTTCGACCACCCTTGCCGAACGCCTCCAGCGCGCGGATGGAACATTCGCGCCGCCCAGCACCATCCTCAATCTGCATGCCGGGATGGCGCTCGCGGTGGGCGATGTCAATGGTGATCACAACCCGGACATCTACGTTGTCGGCGGCCGGACCGGGGATGCCAATGCTCCGGACTACCTGCTGCTAGGCAACGCTTCGGGCGGCTTCACCACGCAGCCGATACCGGAAACAACCGTCGGTTATGGAGACCGGGTCTACCCACTCGATTACAACCATGACGGCCTCACCGACTTCCTCGTACTCAACGGCGGCGGCGACAGTGCCAACGTTCCTGGCCCGATACAGCTCCTGACCCCAGCTCCCAGGTAGCGGGGACCGCAGCAGCGGCGCTGGTACACGGCGGGCTGCGATGGTGCGAGATCCGCCGCACGGGCAAGGGACTTCCGGCCGTGCCAGGGGGGCCTTACGGCGGTGGGTGCCGGTGCTGCCCCTGGTGATCATGGGAGTAGCCCATGGTGCCGGATTCCCGGTGCTGCTTGCGGCCGGAGGAGATGACGATGGCGGTTCGCGTGCATCCGATACGGGTAACCCATCCGGGCACCCGCAGCACCGGGTCTTCGCGCTGGCTCGCGCTGGCCGTACTGTGCGTCTCGATCCTGATGGTCAACCTGGACAATACGGTGCTCAATGTCGCGCTGCCGACGCTGGTGCGCGACCTGCACGCCACCTCCAGCCAGCTGCAGTGGATCGTCGATGCCTACGCGCTGGTCTTCGGCGGCCTGCTGCTCGTGGCGGGGAGCCTGGCCGATCGGGTGGGCCGCAAGCGCACGTTCCTGGCGGGCCTGGTGGCATTCGCCGCGGGCTCGTCGTGGGCGGCGTTCTCCGGATCGGTGGGCATGCTGATCGCTGCCCGGGCGAGCATGGGGATCGGGGCGGCGCTGATGATGCCGTCTACGCTGTCGATCATCACCGACATGTTCCGCGATGGCGGGCAGCGGCAGTGGGCGATCGGGGTGTGGGCCGGGACCAGCGGGCTGGGGTTCGCCCTGGGGCCGATCGTCGGGGGGGTGCTGCTGGCTCACTTCTGGTGGGGATCGGTGTTCCTGATCAACGCGCCCATCGCCGTGGCCGGCCTGCTGTGCGCCCTGCCACTGGTCCCCGATTCCAAGAACCCGGCCGCGCTGCGGCCCGACCTGGCCGGGGCGGTGCTCTCGATCGCCGGCCTCGGGCTGGTGCTGTGGTCCATCATCGAGGGGCCGGTCCATGGCTGGTCGTCGGCCACCGTGATCGGCACCGGCATCGCCGGGCTGGCGGTCCTCGCAGCCTTCGTGGTCTGGGAACGTGCCAGCTCACATCCGATGCTGAACCTGAAGTTCTTCCGCAATCCGAGTTTCTCAGCCGCTGTCGGCTCGAACGCACTGGCGTTGTTCGGGCTGGCCGGGGCGCTGTTCGTGCTCACCCAGTTCCTCCAGCTCAACCTGGGTTACTCAGCGCTGCAGGCCGGGCTGCGGATGCTCCCGGTCGCGGCTGCGATAGTGGTGATCGCCCCCGCCTCGACCGCTGCGGTCCGCTTCGCCGGGACCAAGTTCACCACGGCGGCGGGCCTGCTGCTGATCGCCGCCGGGCTGTGGCAGGTCTCCCATGCCACGGTTACCTGGACCTTCACCGACATGCTGCCCGGCATGATACTGACCGGCATCGGGGCGGCACTGGTCATGCCCGCGGTCTCCGGATCGGTCATGGGCTCGCTGCCCCGCGGGGACACCGGCGTAGGGTCAGCCACCAACGGCGTCTTCATCCAGTTCGGCGGCGCCCTGGGGGTGGCCATTGTCGGCAGCCTGCTGTCCACCCGATACCAAGCCCGGATGACCGCCGCGCTGGCCCCCCATCATCTGCCGCACGCGATCGAGAGCACCATCCTCGGCTCTATCGGTGGCGCGCTCGGCGCCGCAGCCCGGGTCGGCGGTGCGGCAGGCCGCCTGCTCACCTTCACAGCCCGCGCGGCATTCATCAGCGGCGCCAATCTTGGGCTCCTCACCGCCGCGGTGGTAGTCCTGGCCGGCTGTGTCCTGGCTCTGACGAGCCTGCCGGCCCGGCCACGCGCCGATGCTGGCCCGGCCGCCAGCGGCCAGCCACCCGGAGCACCAGCAGGCAACCAGGTGGCGCAATCGAGCGCACCAAGCCCCGGGACTGGGTATGTACCTGCTCGCCAAGAACCGCGGTTCCTCGTGATGCCGGGACAGCCCGGTAAGCCCCCGCGGTTTTCTGCGTGCGGTTCGTGGCTGCCGGACGTTGCCACCGCGGGGCCGAACGGGCATCCTGGGCTAGCCCCGCGTGCCATGCCGCTGAGCGTGGCGCCGGGAGTTCCGCTCCGTGGCGGGCTGGCCGTCTATGTAGGCCCCAGGGAGGGCGCCGAAGATGAGCCTGGTTGAGTCGGTGGAGGTCGCAAGGCGCCCTGTCGCCCAGCTGGAGCCGGTTATCGGTAACCAGCGGTACACGCGGCTGGTCCAGGCGGCTGATGAATTCCGGGAGCGGCTGGCCGGCCGCACGATCTGGAATGTCAGCTCGACCGCGGTCGGCGGTGGGGTCGCAGAAATGCTGCAGGTGCTGTGCGGGTATGTGCAGGATCTCGACATTGCCATCCGCTGGGTGGTCATCACCGGTGACCCCGACTTCTTCGTGATCACCAAGCGCCTGCACAACCAGATCCACGGCCAGTTCGCCGGTGGCCCGTTCAACGGCAGTGATGCCGACCATTACGCACAGATACTCGCTGCGAACGCTGTTGAGCTGCTTGACCGGATAAGACCGGGCGATCTGGTGCTGCTGCACGACCCGCAGACCGCTGGGCTGGCCGCGGCAGTGGCAGGCGCGGGCGCACGGGTGGCCTGGCGCTGCCACATCGGTGTGGACTGGCAAAACGACGCGACCCGGGAGGGATGGGGCTTTCTGCGGCCGCACCTGGCCGCCGCGGAAGGGTACGTCTTCTCCCGTCAGCAGTACGTTCCAGCGTGGATTCCCGGCGAGAGGGCGTGGGTCATACCGCCGTCGATCGACCCGTTCTCCGCGAAGAACCAAGACCTGGACGACGGCACCGTACAGGCCATCCTGGCCAGGATCGGTGTGCTGGATGGTGTCGCACCGGGCGCGCAGGCGTCTTTCGTGCGCAACGACGGCGGTACCGGCGTGGTGGCCAGGCCCGCGGAGATCACCGGCGCGGGCCGCCGCCCCGGCCCCGGGGATCCGCTGGTGGTTCAGGTCTCCCGATGGGACCGGCTCAAGGACATGGCCGGAGTCATGATGGGCTTCGCCGACCACGTTGCCCCCCGCTGCGGCGGGTACCTGGTGCTGGCTGGCCCGGCGGTCACCGGAGTGACCGATGACCCCGAAGGCGCTGCGGTGTTCGGAGAATGCCTGACGCAGTGGGCCGGTCTGCCGGCCGCTGTCCGTGCCCGGATCCTCCTGGTTAACTTGCCGCTGGCTGACATCGATGAGAATGCCGCGATGGTCAACGCGCTGCAGCGGCATGCCACCGTCATCACGCAAAAGAGCATTGCCGAGGGGTTCGGCCTCACCGTGGCCGAAGGCATGTGGAAGGCGCGGCCGGTGGTTGGGTCGGCAGTCGGCGGGATCATCACCCAGATCGCCGACGGCACCGGCATCTTGCTGCCCGACCCCGGTGACTTGGCGGCCTTCGGCGCGGCGGTCCGGCAACTCCTCGACGACCCCGGGGAAGCCAGCCGGATAGGACGGGCTGCCCAGGCTTACATTCGTGCGCAGTTTGTCGGGGATCTTCACCTGCTGCGCTACGACCGCCTGCTCAGCAGGCTGATCGCCGAAGGGTAGGCCGTCGGCCCGGACTCGGCAGCCAGGTGCCGCAGGCCCTTTCCGTTTCTTCCTAGGGCCGGTTACGGCCAAGGAGGTCGTGAGCGGTGACCCATTCGTCGGCGAGGATCGCCCAGCCGAGCGACAGCTCGCCGCAGAGCACGGTCGCCGCGACGATCTCGGCCAGCTTGGCCACCTTCCCGGTCCCGTAGCAGCCGAGCAGTTCCAGGCATTCCCGCTGGGTGGCGAGCCCGGTGCCACCGCCGTAGGTCGCGACGATCAGCGAGGGGAGCGTGATCGAGCTGTAGTAGTCGCCGTTGGGCAGCAGTTCGGTGAAGCCGAGGGCCGCGGAGGACTCCGCGACGTTGGCTGCGTCCTGGCCGGTCGCAATGAACAGGGCGGCGATTCCGTTGGCCGACTGCAGTCCGTTGTTGTTGACCCCGGACATGAAGCCGCCAAGGTTCGAAACCTGGCGCGCCCGAAACAGCTTGCCGCCGCTCGTGTGCATGCGCTCCTCGATCAGGGCGGCGGGAATCGTCACCTCGGCGACGACGCGCTTGCCGCGGGTGCGCAAGATGTTCACCTGCGAGCTCTTCTTGTCGGTGGCGAAGTTGGACTCCAGATAGAAGTTGGTGATGCCCTCGTAGTGGGAGGTGATCCATCCGCATGCCGCGGCGGTCGCCTTGCCGGTGAGGTTCTGGCCTGCGGCGTCGCCGGTGGTGTAGTCGAAGCGCGTGAACAGGATCCGGCTGGCGGAGTACTGCTCGATGCCACGCAACCGTCCGGTCTGGGTGGTGCTTTCTGCCACCCGCTTGATCTCCGCGAAATGCTCGGTCAGCCAGGCGCCGAAGGCTCGCGCCTCCCGCGCGCTGTCGAACACGAAGGCAGGGGCGCGCTGCATGGCGTCATCCAAGATCGTGGTCGTCACGCCGCCGGCCTCGTGGAGCAGCTTCATCCCCCGGTTGTAGCTCGCGACCAGGGTGCCCTCGGTCGTCGCCAGCGGAACGTAGAACTCGCCCAGCGCGTGCTCCCCGTTAACGAGCAGTGGCCCGGCAATGCCGATCGGCACCTGCGCGACGCCCATGAAGTTCTCGATGTTGCCGCGGAGGATCGACGGGTCGAATGAATAGCGGGAGACGTGGTCCAGTCCCGCGCCGGTACGCGCCCGCAGGAAAGCCCGCCGCGCCTCAGCCACGTCGCGCGTGTAGTCGTTCACTGGATCACGCGGGATCTTCTTGCGCGCCCCGGGATTACTCATGTCAGCCGGACGCCGCGGCCAGGTCGCCGGGGCGGAGGCGGAATTCCTGCAACCGCAGGGCATGGTATTTCTCGGTCTCCCCGACCCACTCCATGCCGACCCGCCGCACCGTCGCCGCCGCACGCGTGTTAGCGGGCCGCACCAGTGCAACGACCTGTTCGATGCCCTGCTCGAATGCCCACCGCGCCAGCGCCAGCCCGGCCTCGGTGGCATAACCGTGCCCCCACTGCCGCGGCTGAAGCTGCCAGCCCATCTCGAACTCCTCATCGGGCGGCAGCGGCAGCAGAGTCGCCCCGCCGATCACCTGCCCGCTGTCACGAAGCTCGATCGCCCAGCGGCCGGCCGGTGCCAGCATCCGCGCATCCTCGGCGATCCACTGCTGCAGCACAAGGCGCATGGCCGCCAGGTCACCAACCTTGTCCATGGCCGGCGTAAGCCAGCGGGCAACATCAGCTTCACCATAGGCACCCAGTGCCGCACCGGCATCACCGTCGTCCCAGCCGCGCAGCACAAGGCGCCCGGTCACCAGCCTGTCAGCCATGGGCCCCACGATAGCCATCGCCGTTGCCCGCCGCGGCCAGTGCGGGAGGCCTGGGGCCGGGGGCCCGGCTTCCCGCGCGCGGATCGCAGCAGGCAGGCCGCGGCAGCCGTTAAGAAAAGAAATATGCCGTAACGAACGGCCGCGCTTTCGTGGCACCGATGCCCGCGGTTTTCCCACTGAGCCAAGAGAATCCGCCGCCAGGCGGGGCCGTTACCGCAACGGCAGAGGGCGCTGGCGCCGGGCGCGAGGCCGGCGGCCAAAGGGCCTGACGGCGGCCCGGAAAGTGCCATTTCCCGAGCTACCGTCAAGGCCAGCGAAAGGTGATGGCGACGGCTGCCCTGGCCGGGCCGGAGCATAAAAGCACCAGCCCGGCCGGTCAGCCGGCCTGCATTGCCGCCAGGACAGCGGCATCATGCAGATGACGGCCAGGAATACCAGCGTGGTGCCTCGCCAAGGGAAACCGATATCAGTAAGATGGTAATCTGATATCAGACTTGGCTAATTATGAGGAGCACCAGATGGCCACCCAGACTGCAGCCCCCGCGGGTTCGCAACAGCCTGACAAGCAGGTGACCGAGCACGAGGCCCGGTTCTTGACCGGCCTGCCCACGCTGGCAGCGGGCATTGTCGGGCTGCTGGCCGGTGTGGCGCTTGCCATCGTGGCAAGCCGGCAGAGTAACGGCGCCGTCCTGCCGCTGGTCGTGCTCTGCGTGTTGATCTTTATCGCCAGCATCCTTGCGCTGTCGGGCCTGACCCCGATCGCCCCCGGGCAGGCACGCGTCGTCCAGCTGTTCGGCCGCTACCGTGGCACCATCCGCGACTCCGGCTTGCAGTGGGTGAACCCGTTCACCCGCCGCATCGAGGTATCCACCCGGATCCGCAACCAGGAATCAGCGCAGGCCAAGGTCAATGACGCCGAGGGCAACCCGATCGAGATCGCCGCCGTGGTCGTCTGGCAGGTCGCCGACACCGCCAGGGCTATCTACTCCGTCGACGACTACACGCAGTTCGTCACCATCCAGACCGAGACCGCGGTCCGGCACATCGCCTCCAGCTACCCCTACACCAGCCGCCGGGAAGGTGAGCTGTCGCTGCGCGACAATGCCGACGAGATCACCAGCAGGCTCTCCGCCGAGATCGGCGCGCGGGTCGCATCCGCCGGGGTGCACATTATCGAGTCGCGGTTGACCCGGCTGTCGTATGCCCCGGAGATCGCCCAGGCGATGCTGCGCCAGCAGCAGGCCAGCGCCGTGGTCGGCGCCCGGCGGACGATCGTGGAAGGCGCCGTCGGCATGGTCCAGCTGGCGCTGCAGCGGCTCCAGGACGAGGACGTCGTCGAGCTGGATGAGGAGCGCAAGGCCTCGATGGTGTCCAACCTGCTCGTGGTGTTGTGCAGCGAGCAAGCTACCCAGCCGGTCGTCAACACCGGCACCCTCTACCAATGACGGCAGCCACGGAGCCGCAGTGACCGAGCGCAAGAGCGTCCTGCTGCGCCTTGACCCCGCCGTCCACGACGCCCTGGCCAAATGGGCCAGCGACGAGCTGCGCAGCACCAACGCCCAGATCGAATTCCTGCTCCGCCGTGCGCTCGCCGACGCAGGGCGGCTGCCCGGCCGCGCCGGGCCAATCCGGCCGCGCGGGCGGCCACCTGCCGCCAGCCGCGCCGGAACCAGCCCGCCACCGCCCGGCGATGACCAGCCCGGGTGACGACTCTTGACGGTTGAGGACGGCGGACGCGAGGCAGCGGGGTTCAGGCGATAAGCAGCCGAAGGCCAAGCTCCGCTGCATCGAGAGCGACGAGGTCGCCGTTGCGTTCGGCCCACCGGCCAGAGACAAGATCATCGCGGAGGCTGCGCACTGCCCGCTGCCCGGCTTCCGGCCCGACTCTGGCCCACACCGATACGCCGCGACGGACATTCTCGTCCAGGTATGCCCCGGGCCGTCGCCAGTAGGCCTCGAAGAAGCCGTCAGCGCAATCCCACGGGATGAGCACCGGCTCCATGTGAGCTCCGATCGCGCTGGCCAGCTCGGTCAGCGAAGGCCGCCCTGCGAGGAGGTCAGCGACCTCAGGCAGGTAGTCGCGGGTAAGCCAGAACCGGCGAAGCCATCCGGTGTCACTGCTGTCGTGCGTGAACACCACCACGCGGCGGGCCACGCGCCGCATCTCGCGCAGGCCCGCGATCGGGTCCCGCCAGTGATGGACAGTGGAAAAAGCCATCGCGGCGTCGAAGGACTGGTCCTCGAACGGAAGGCTCTCCGCGACGGCAGCCACGCACGGCGCCGCGCCCGCGGGACGCTGCGCACGCATGAGCGCCGACGGTTCCACCGCGGTTACGTCACGGCCGGGGGGCTCGTAGGAGCCGGTGCCAGCCCCGACATTCAACACCGTCCGCGCATCGCCCAGCGCAGCCCAGACCCTTGCGGCGATCCGCGGCTCGGTGCGCCGCGTAACCGTGTAAGTGGCCCCGATGGCGTCATACAGCTGCGCGCCGGACATGCCGCTGCCTCCCTGGCTGTCATCATCCCCATGCCGCGCACGTGGCCTGGAGGCGCTGGCCTGGATACTTGGTCACTTTCAACAATGGACCTATGAATTTCCTCTCAGCTTAAGTCCTAATAAGCGCGATGCCGGTCACATGGCTACTGTCGGTGGGAACGGTGCGGCACGGGCCATTACCTGCTCGCGTGCGAATCGTGCGTATCCTTTGGCATTTCTTCCCGGGGAGGGTGTGAGACAGGCCTGAGCGGGATCGCGTCCTCAAGACCTCGCCGCCGGCGGCGTGGCGTACCGGCCCGCGTTCGCCGCAGACGCGCGGCGGCTGTGCTCGTGGTGCTGTTTGCGGGAATCGCCACGTGGATCATGATCAGCCCCGGTACGCCGGCGGTTCCGCGGCGGCGCGCTCTTCCGCCGGTACCGGGGGTTGCCGCTCCGCGTGGCCTGGCGGCCGCCGAGGCTGGCCTGATGCCTTGGCACCTGGCAGTCCCGGTCAGCCGCGAAGTGGCCGTCGCAGGGCCGGGGAACCGGCTGATCGTTATGGGCGGGCTGACCGGAGGCGGTGCCTCGGGGAATGGAATCTACGCCTTCCGCACCGCTACCGGTGCGGCCCGTTACCTGGGTGCGCTCCGCGCTCCCGGGCACGACGCCGCGGCCGCGTTGATCGGCGGGCACGCGCTGGTCTTCGGCGGAGGGTCGACGGCCAGTACCGCCGCGATCCAGGCGTTCGCCCTTCCCGGGCCGCGCGGCGGTGCTCCCGCCACGGCCGCCGCCTCCGCCGGATCGCTGCCCACGCCGCGCTCGGACGCGGCGGCCGTCACCATCGGGCGCACCACCTACCTGGCCGGTGGCTACGACGGGTCCCGCCCAGACGCCGCGGTGCTGGCCACCACGAACGGCCATACCTTCACAATCGTGGCCAGGCTGCCGGTGCCGGTGCGTTACCCGGCGGTTGCCGCGCTCGGCGGACAGATCTTCGTGTTCGGCGGCCAAGCCGTCACCGGCACGCACGCTGGCACCCCAACCGACGTCATCCAGGCCGTCAACCCCGCCCGCCACTCGGCGGCCGTCATCGGCCATCTGCCCGAGCCGCTGACCGGTGCCGTGGCGGTGACGGTGAGCGGCGAATTGTTCGTCGCGGGCGGCCAGAGCCCTGCCGCGCACCCCCCGGTGCCAGGCCTCGGCATGACCCAGCTCAGCAGGGGCGAGACGAGCACCGAGGCGGGGGCCGGGGCCTCCTCGCCAGCCACCACTACCGTCTCGACGATCTGGGCTTTCAACCCTGCGGCCAAACGGCTGCTGCCTGCGGGCCATCTGCAGGTGCCGGTATCGCACGCCGCGGTGGCGGTGATCCGCGGCACCGCATGGATCATCGGTGGTGAATCCAACGGCGCGCTGGTCGCCGCTGTGCAGATGCTCCGCCCGGACCGGGCCTTCGGGACCGCCGGTGCGCCCGGAGCAGGTTCGCCCTATTTCGGAGCCAGGCTCCTCATCGCCGACCGCGGCAACAACCGGCTCCTGCTGCTCAATTCCAGCATGCACGTGGTGTGGAAGTACCCGTCGGCGGACACTGTGCGGAATCCGCTGGGCTTCTACTTCCCCGACGACGCGTTCTTCGCCGACCATGGCACGGCCATCATCTCCAACCAGGAGCAGAACCAGACCATCATCAAGATCGCCTACCCATCAGGGAAGATCATCTGGTCCTACGGCCATGCCCGCCGGCCCGGCGCCGCCCCCGGATACCTGCACGAACCTGACGACGCCTACCTGCTCAAGAATGGGCAGGTCACCGTGGCAGATGCCGTCAATTGCCGGGTGCTGATCATCAACGCCAGCGGCACCGTCGCGCACCAGATCGGCACCAGCGGCGTGTGCGTACACCACCCGCCGACCTCGCTTGGCTCACCGAACGGCGCCACCCCCCTCCCGAACGGGAACCTGCTCATCTCGGAGATCAACGGATCGTGGGTGAGCGAGTACACCCACACCGGGAAGCTGGCCTGGACGACTCAGCTGCCGATCAGCTACCCGTCCGACCCGCAACAACTCGGTCCCAACCGCTACCTCATAGCCGACTACGCCTCACCCGGGCAGATCCTGGAGTTCAACCGTCAGGGCCACATCCTCTACCGCTACGGCCCGAGATCCGGGCCAGGCAGGCTCGACCACCCCTCGCTAGCCGAAATGCTTCCCAGCGGCGTCCTGCTGGCCAATGACGACTTCAACAACCGCATGGTTGCGATCGACCCCGCCACCGGGGCCCTCGTCTGGCAGTACGGCGTCACCGGCAGGCACGGCACCGGGCCCGGCAGGCTTCACACACCGGACGGGTTCGACCTGCTGCAAGCGAACAACGCAACACCAACCCACCCCACAACCGGATGAGGAAGAACCTGGCGACTGGCGGCCGCTGACGGGGGATTGCCGTCGTGTCCGCTTCGCACCGGTGTATGTGAGGGCCTCACATCGTCCTCTCATGGTCGGTTCATGGCTGCCCGCGCACTATGGGATCACCGGCCGGGCCCGGCCGCGGCAAGAGCAGAGAGGAAATATCAATGGACACGGACCGCAGTCCCCACGAGGGGGAGGTGCCACTGCCGGGATTCGCCGGATCGGCTCCGGCCGCGGGGTGGGTGCCCCTTCCGGAGCCTGGCGATGCGGCTGCAGACCACCGTCAGGTCAAGTGGTCGCACAAGCAATAAACCACCACTGACCCGGCGACGGTGGGGTATTGACCCGGCGCGGCGCTGTGTTGCCAGCTACTGACAGCACCAACGCGGGTGAGGAGCACGAGATGAGCAAGGCCGCAGATATCAGCGAGCCCGCCAGCGAGCTGGAACATCTGATCGCGGACCTGTCGGGGTCCGGGCCGCTGGTCTTCGTCTTCGGCGACGGCTTGAGTACCGCGCACCTAAAGGGAGTGACAACGCCGCTGCTTCGCGGACCGGCCGACCGGCGGTGGTGGCACGTCGAACTCGGCGACGAGGCGGCGAGCTGGACGATGTCCGTGCGGGTCGATGAGATCACCGGAGTCCGTTTCGTCCGTGCGCCCTACCCGTTCCAGCCACATTTCCCTGGGCAGGAGGTCTTGACCGTGCAATTCCTCGGGCCCGGCGGGGAGAGCGTGCTCCACTGCTACATACACGAGCTGTATGACGGCCAGCGGATGCGCCCGGAGAAGCTGGCGGCCTGGCGGGCGCTGCGCGAACGCTACGGCAACCGCGACGAGTCCAGGGTCGATCAGGGCGCCCTGCTGGCCCGGCTGCCTGAATCATCGTGACCACCGGCACGCGGAGCGGGCGCGGCCATGTTGCATGCCGACCGGCGTCACACGGTCCTGCCCGGCGGCTGGTGTCAGGCGTCCAGAGGGTGTGTACGGCAAGTTGGCGGACATCGGGATAGACCACGAGCAGGAAGCTTGCTGTCAGGCGGTGGAATCCGGGTACGCGTCGGGCACAAAGGTGTGGAACGCATTCGTATCGCCGCAGGTCACAGGCTCGCGGCCCGGCTCAGCCAAGATTGTATCAGTGTTCGAATTTATGCTTTTTAGCTGTGCCCCCGGTAGGATCGAACCTACGCTCACGGCTCCGGAGGCCGCCCGCGTGATCGCACGAACCTTGGCGCTGACCTGCGCCGACTGCACGAATGGTGGCGGCGGCAGCGGAGGTCGTTCCGCGCATGTTCCGGATCACCATTTGTCCGGGCTGGGCTAGTGCCAGACCATCGCGTAGGACGATTCCCTTCCGGGATCTACGCTGTGACGGTGGAGAGGATTAGCGATGGTTTCTTGTCGTGGCGGCCGTTGATTGCCGGGGACCTTCCGATGCTGGCCGAGTGGTTGCGAGAGCCCCAGGTCGCCCGGTGGTGGAATCATGAGACAACCCTTGAGGCGGTCGAGCGCGACTTCGGCGCGAGTACGCGAGGCGAGGAGCCGGGGGAAGACCTCCTCGTTCTCCTCGACGGCCGGCCAATCGGCCTGCTGCAGCGCTCGGCGATTTGCGACTACCCCCAGGATCTCACGGAATTCTCGGCAGTTATCGAGGTGCCAGTCGGCGCCGTCGAGCTTGACTACCTCATCGCGGACCCAGCGCTGCGCGGTCGCGGTCTCGGATCCCGCATGATCGCTGCGGCCGTTGAGGACACCTGGAACTCGTATTCTGATGCGCCCGCGGTGCTTGTCGCCGTGGTGGCCGCCAATGTGGCCTCCTGGCGTGCGCTGGAGAAGGCTGGCTTGAAGCGGATCGCTGAAGGCCCGATGTCGCCCGACAACCCGATTGATGATGCGCTGCATTACATCTACCGTGTTGACCGGCCTGGCGTCGCCTCGTCGGCCTTTAGGCGCTGACCCGTACGAACGAATCGCCTGCGCGGACGGACCTCGGAGCTACTAATTTCGCGGTCGGCAAGAGGATGTACTCACTGAGCACCTGGTCCGGCCCGTCGTCCTCGCAGGCGCAAATCCCTGGGCAGCGGCGGCCGGGTCGCCGCAGGCGGGGGCATCTGGCGGCACACGGCTGCACATGATCGAGAGTGGCCAAACTACAAAGCTGCTGGTCAGCGAGGATTTGGGCTGGTCTGGCGAGTGCCCCCGGTAGGATTCGAACCTACGCTCACGGCTCCGGAGGCCGTTGCTCTCTCCCCTGAGCTACGGGGGCTCAGGACTCCGCAAGATTACCAGCCCCGGCGGGCATGCCGGGCCGTCAGCGAAGGGCTGCCGGTTCGCATCCGCTGGCCATCCTTGGCCGGTCATCCTGGAAGGTACATCCGCCTTTCCGGCGCGGTCTGTCGCGGGCAGTGCCGGGAAGACGCTACCCTCGCGCCCGTGGCGCAGGGATTGGGACGCGTGCTGGTGGTGGACGACGATGAGGTGATTCGTCAGCTCATCGCCGTCAACTTGACGCTGGAAGGGTTCGACGTCGCGACCGCGGTGGACGGCCAGGATTGCCTGGACAAGGTCACCGCGATCGACCCCGACGTGATCACGCTCGACATCATGATGCCGAGGCTGGACGGCTGGATGACGGCGAGCCTGCTCCGGCGCAACCCGGAAACCAGCACGATCAAGGTCGTGCTGATCACCGCCCGCGCGCAGGAGGACGACAAGAAGCGCGGCAAGCAGATCGGCGTGGACGCCTACCTGACCAAGCCGTTCGACCCGTCAGAAATGATCCGCGTGGTCAGGGAGCTGGCCGGTCACCCGCCGGTCGCGGACCCCGTCTAGATCCAGCATGCCGCGCGCGGCCGGCCGGGCCCCGCGCCGTGGTGCCCGCGCGCGCCGGGGACGGCCGGGCCGCGCGGAACAGGCCCGCCCACTGGTGCACGTCGAGATGGGACGGCAGCGCGTCGACCCCGAAACCCAGTTCGCCCGCGAGACCCGCGAACCGGGACCGGGGGATCGACCGCGCCAGCGCGCTCGCCACGGTCGGCCGCGCGCCCCCGAACGCGGCCGTGACGAAATCTGTGTAGTCCCGCCGCGACGCCGGGTCCACAAGCGGCGGCGAACGCCGCGTCACGATGAGCACCGCCGCATCCACCCGTGGCCTCGGGCGGAACGCCGTCGCCGGGATCCGCGCCCCGGTGCCGAACTCGAACCACGGCTCCCAGCACGCGTTCAGCAGCGTGCCCCGCCCCCCGGTGCCTCTCTTCCGCGCCACCTCCGCCTGGACGATCACATCCGCGCGGGCAAGGGCACCGGCGTCGAGCAGCCGCCGCAGGATCTTCGTGGTGATCCCGAACGGGATATTGGCGACCACGCGAAACGGCTCGGCGGGCAGCGGCGTCTCCAGCACGTCACCCTCGACCACGGTGACCGCCGGCCAGGTGGCGAACTTCCCGCGCAGCCGCTCGGCCAGCGACGGGTCCCGCTCGATCGCAAGGACCCGGGCTCCCCGGCGCACCAGAGCCGCGCTGATCAGGCCGTTTCCCGCGCCGATGTCGACCGCCAGGTCCCCGTCTCCCGCCCCGGAACCATCCACGAGCGCGTCGATCGCGCGGCGGTCGACGAGGAAGTTCTGGCTGAGAACCCGGCGCCGGACGGCTCTGTCAGGCATCTGTCGAGCGTAGCCGCCGCGACCCATTAGCCTGCAACGGTGCTCACCGGGGACCTGGACCGGCTGCTGGCGGCGGAGATCAGCGACCTGCCGGCACCCTCGGTCATGGCGACGGGGCCCTGGCAGCCCGCCCCGCCGGACGGCGGGCCCGAGCCCGGCACGTATAGCACGCCCGTCGCATTCCGCCTGGCAAGCCGCCCGGCCAAGGCCCAGGGGATCGCGAGGGCGCTCGCGGCCGCGCTGCGCCGGGCCGACTGGATCTGCGCCGTCACCGTGACCGGCGGATACGTAACCGTGACGGTGACGCAGGACGCGCTTGCCAGGCTCGCGGTCCGGATCACCACGGCCGGGCCCGCGTGCGCGCGCGGCACGGCGCTGGCCGACGCGGCGTTCTCCGCTCCGCCGGATCCGGACCTCGCGACGGCACCGGACTGGGCGGACGCGCGGCGGCGTCTCGCCGCGCACCTGACCGGCCGGCTGGCCGAGGCGGCCGGTGCGTTCACATTCCCCGACGTTCTTGCCGAACGACGGCCCGGGGCCGGTCCCCGCCCCGGACAGGCAAGAGGCCCGGTGGCGGACGCCATCGACTTCGCCGGGGCCGGTGCGATCCGGTACGCGCTGGCCCGGATGCCGCCGGGCGCCCCAGCCAGGGTGGACCCCGGCTACGCCGCGCAGCGCCGACTGGACGTCCCCGCCTATGCTGTCCGGTACGCACACGCGCACGCTGTATCCGCCCTGCGCCAGGCCGCTGACCTCGGCCTGGGCCTGGGAGACGCGGCGGAGTTCGGCCCGCGGCTGCTCGCGCACCCCAGCGAGCTGATGCTGCTCGACGAACTGTCCTGGCTCCCGGAACGGGTGGCCGGGGCGGCGCGGCAGAGGCAGGCCGGACACCTTCCCGCGCTACCTTGAACGGCTGGCCGCTGCGTACTTCGACTGCCAGGAACAGTGCCCGGCAGTGTGGCCGGGCCTAGGGCGGGGTGGTGGGGTCGGGGCTGGCATTGCGGGCAGCCCGCAGATCGTTGCCCGCCTCTGGCTGGCCGCCGCCAGCGCCACCGCGCTGCGCGCGGGCCTTGACCTGCTCGGCGTGGACGCGCCGGACCGACTCTGATTCCGAGGTAACCAAGGGGAGTTATGGATCAGCCTTCGTCGGCCACCTGGACATACACGCCGCAGGCGCCGGGCCGAACGCCGCGACTGCGTCGCGGGAGCCCGGCGCCGAGACTGTGCCGTCTTGTGCCCTTCGGGCACGAGGGGCCTCCCGAAGCCAGCGCGCGGCCTTCTTGCGCGCCTCCGGCACGACGTCCCGCGAGGGAGGCCAGCTAGCAGTGAGCCGGACTCACCCAGCCGGGCCGCGGCATGCGGACGTGCTGCCCGCCGAGCACCCGCCCGCGCCCCCGGCCGACCTGAACGCGCTTGACCCGGCGATCTGGCCGCGCGGCGCGCGGCGCGTTGCCGGGGTCCTCACCGTCGGCGGCATCGACGTACGTGACCTGGCCGGGCAGTACGGCACCCCGGTGTTCGTCCTGGACGAAGAGGACTTCCGCGGCCGGTGCCGCGACTTCATCCAGGCGTTCGGCGACCAGGCCGCCGTGTTCTACGCGGCCAAGGCGTTCTGCTGCCGCGCGGTGCTGCGCTGGGCGGCCGGCGAGGGCCTCGGCGTGGACGTGTGCACCGGCGGGGAACTCGAGGTCGCGCTGGCGGCCGGGGTCGACCCGGCGATGATCACCATGCACGGCAGCAACAAGCTGCTCACCGAACTGGACCGCGCGGTGGCCACGGGCGTCGGTCACGTGGTGGTCGACTCGTTCGAGGAAATCGCCCGGCTCGCCTACCTCACCGAGGAACGCGATGCGCTCCTGGACGGCGGCCGGCCGGCCGGGCATCGTAATGCAGCGAAACCCGGCGGTGCGGGACGGCCGCCGCGGGTGCTGGTGCGGGTCACCACCGGCGTGGAAGCGCACACGCACGAGTTCGTGGCAACGGCGCACGACGACCAGAAATTCGGCTTCTCGCTGTCCTCGGGCGCGGCCGACGAGGCGGTGCGCCGGGTGCTCGACGCGCCGTCGCTGGACTTCGCCGGGCTGCACTCGCACATCGGGTCGCAGATCTACGACACGGCGGGGTTCGACGTGGCGGCGCACCGGGTGCTGGAACTGGCCGTCCGGATCCGCGCCGAGCACGGCGTGCACATCGACGAACTGGACCTCGGCGGCGGCTTCGGCATCGCCTACGTGCCGCAGGACGACCCGGCGGACATCAAGGTGGTCGCGCAGAGCCTGCAGGACATCGTGCGCGCCCAGTGCACGGCCGCGGGCCTGGAGATGCCCAGGCTCACCGTCGAGCCTGGCCGGGCGATCGCCGGGCCGGGCACCGTTACCCTGTATGAGGTCGGGACCATCAAGGACGTGGACGGGCTGCGCAGCTATGTCAGCGTCGATGGCGGCATGAGCGACAACATCCGAACGGCGCTGTACGGGGCGGAGTACACGTGCGCGCTGGCCTCCCGGGAGTCGGCGGCGCCGCCGATGCTGTCCCGGCTGGTCGGCAGGCACTGCGAGAGCGGGGACATCGTGGTCAGGGACACCTACCTGCCGGCCGACCTCGCGCCGGGGGACCTGGTCGCGGTGGCGGCCACCGGCGCGTACTGCCGCTCGATGGCGAGCAACTACAACCACGTGCCGCGGCCGCCGGTGATCTCGGTCCGCGACGGCGCCTCCCGCGTCCTGCTCCGCCGGGAAACCCACGAAGACCTGCTCAGCCTGGATGAGGGATGAACCGTCAGGGACGGCCGCTGAAGGTG
The DNA here is from genome assembly GCA_963707905.1 of uncultured Actinomycetes bacterium. Taxonomy (GTDB): domain Bacteria; phylum Actinomycetota; class Actinomycetes; order Streptosporangiales; family Streptosporangiaceae; genus DASXKD01. The sequence goes on from CAVPSA010000018.1 coordinate 134,789, forward strand.
GCGCTGCTTGGCTGCGGCAACGTCGGCTCCGAGGTGTACCGGCTCATCGGTGACCAGGCCGCCGACCTGGCTGCCCGGGTCGGTGCGCCGGTCCAGGTGGCCGGGGTCGCGGTGCGCCGCCCGGGCCGGGCCCGCGGCGTGACCGTGGATCCGGGGCTGATCACGGCCGACGCCCCCGGCCTGGTCAGCCGGGACGACATCGACATCGTGGTCGAGGTGATCGGCGGCATCGAGCCGGCCCGGTCCCTGCTGCTCACCGCGCTGCGGTCCGGCAAGGCCGTGGTCACCGCCAACAAGGCGCTGCTCGCCGAGGACGGCATGACGCTGCACGACGCGGCGCGCGCCGCCGGGGCCGACCTGTACTACGAGGCGTCCGTGGCCGGGGCGATCCCGCTGCTGCGGCCGCTGCGCGAGTCGCTGGCCGGCGACGCGGTGCACCGGGTGCTCGGCATCGTCAATGGCACCACCAACTACATCCTCGACCAGATGGACACCTCGGGGGCCGGGTTCGCCGACGCCTTGGAAGAGGCGCAGGCGCTCGGCTACGCGGAGCCCGACCCGACCGCCGACGTGGAGGGGTTCGACGCCGCCGCCAAGGCCGCGATCCTGGCCGGCCTGGCGTTCCACACCAGGGTCAATGCTGCCGACGTGCACCGGGAGGGGATCACCGGGGTCACCCCGGCCGACATCGCCAGCGCGCGCACGCTGGGCCACGTGGTCAAGCTGCTGGCGATCTGCGAGCGCGGCGACGGCGGTGTCTCGGTGCGGGTGCACCCGGCGATGATCCCGCGCGCGCACCCGCTGGCCGGGGTCCGCGAGGCCTACAACGCGGTGTTCGTCGAGGCGGAGTCCGCGGGCAGGCTGATGTTCTACGGCGCCGGCGCCGGTGGCGTGCCGACCGCCAGCGCGGTGCTCGGCGACATCGTCGCGGTTGCCCGCAACCGGCTGGCCGGCACCCGCGGCCCGGACGCGACGACCTACGCCGACCTGCCTGCGCTGCCGATGGGCCAGGCACTGACCCGCTACCACATCTCCCTGGACGTGGCCGACAAGCCGGGTGTGCTGGCCCGGGTCGCGGAAGCGTTCGCCAGGCACGACGTGTCGATCAAGGCGGTGCGCCAGGAGGGCCGGGGCGACGACGCCCAGCTCGTCATCGTCACCCACGTGGCGCCCGACGCGGCGCTGGCCGCCTGCGTGGCCGACCTCGGCGCGATGGACGCGGTCCGCGCGGTCGCCAGCGTGATGCGGGTCGAGGGGGAGAGCGACGAATGACCCCTTCCGCTCCATCGTCTGGCGCGCCTCCGGCACGACTCTGCTTGTACCGGCCCCACCGCCCCGCCCAACGCGCAGCGCCGCGAGGGAGGCAATATGCAGAGCAGGCATGACGGCGGCGGCATCATCCGCCGGTACCGGCAGTGGCTGCCGGTACCGGACGGCGCGCCGGTGATCTCCCTCGGCGAGGGGTCCACCCCGCTGATCCCCGCGCCGGTGCTGTCGGACATGACCGGCTGCGAGGTCTACCTCAAGGTCGAGGGCGCCAACCCGACCGCCTCGTTCAAGGACCGGGGCATGACGGTCGCGGTGAGCATGGCCGCAGCGCAGGGCGCCAAGGCGGTGATCTGCGCCTCCACCGGCAACACCAGCGCCAGCGCCGCCGCGTACGCCGCCCGGGCCGGGCTCACCTGCGCGGTGCTCGTGCCGCGCGGCAAGATCGCCCTCGGCAAGCTGGCCCAGGCCCTGGTGCACGGCGCCAGGCTGCTGCAGGTGGACGGCAACTTCGACGACTGCCTGGAACTGGCCCGCAAGCTCGCCAGCGATCACCCGGTCGCCCTGGTCAACTCGGTGAACCCGGACCGCCTGGAAGGCCAGAAGACGGCCGCGTTCGAGATCATCGAGGCGCTCGGGGACGCCCCGGACGTGCACTGCCTGCCGGTCGGCAATGCCGGGAACATCACCGCCTACTGGATGGGCTACCGGGAGTACGCGAAGGCGGGGAAGGCGGCGCGGACGCCGCGGATGTTCGGGTTCCAGGCCAGCGGGGCCTCGCCCATCGTCCGCGGCGAGCCGGTGCTCGCGCCGGTCACGATCGCGACCGCGATCAGGATCGGCAACCCGGCCTCCTGGCACCTGGCCGAAGAGGCCAGGGACGCCTCGGGTGGGCTGATCGGCTCGGTGACCGACCGCCAGATCCTGTCCGCCTACCGGCTGCTGGCCGCGCGCGAGGCGGTATTCGGCGAGCTTGCCTCCGCCGCGGGGGTGGCCGGGCTGCTCCAGGCCCGCGAGAACGGGCAGCTCGACGCGGGTTCCGTGGTCGTCTGCACGATCACGGGCAACGGGCTGAAGGATCCGGGGTGGGCGGTGTCCGCCGCGCCCGCGCCGGTGACGATCCCGGTGGACGCGGGCACCGCGGCGGCCGAACTCGGGCTGGCCTGATGGGATCGGTGGCCCGGTGAACTGGGCACGGTCGCCCGCCGTGGTGCGGGCTCCCGCGACGAGCGCCAACCTGGGACCAGGCTTTGACGCGTTCGGGCTGGCCCTGGGGCTGCACGACCAGGTCGAGGCCTGGGTGACCGGCGGCGGGCTGGCCGTGGAGGTGCACGGCGAGGGCGAGGAGACCGCCAGCGCGGGGGAGCGGCACCTGGTGGTCCGGGCGGCACGGGCCGCGTTCGACGCCATGGGCGGCCAGCCTGCCGGCCTCGTGCTGCGCTGCACCAACGGGATCCCGCACGGGCGGGGGCTCGGCTCGTCGGCGGCCGCCGTGGTGTCGGGGATCCTGGCCGCCCGCGCACTGGTGGCCGATGGCGCGGACCTGCTGCCCGACGCCGGGGTGCTCCGGCTCGCCGTGGACCTCGAAGGGCACCCCGACAACGTGGCGGCGTGCCTGGCGGGCGGGCTCACCATCGCCTGGCAGCCCGCCGCCCGCCCCGTCAGCCTGCTCCGGTTCGACGTGCTCGGCGCGATCACCGCCGTGGCCTGCGTGGCGCCCAGTGCCATGGCGACGCACGAGGCACGGGCCGCGCTGCCCGCGTCGGTCCCGCACGCGGACGCGGCCGCCAACGCGGCCCGCAGCGCGCTGCTGCTGGCCGCGCTCACCAGCGACCCGGCGGTGCTCTTCGACGCCACCGAGGACTACCTGCACCAGCGGTACCGGGCGGCGGCCATGCCACCGACCGCTGAACTGCTGGCCAGGCTGCGCCGGGCCGGGGTGGCGGCGGTGATGTCGGGCGCGGGACCGAGCGTGCTGGCGCTTGGCCTGGCGGGTACCCGGCCTGGCCTGGCCGTTGTGGATTCAATCGCCAGGGAAACGGGTATCGCTTGGCGTGTAACCCCCCTCAAGGTCGACCGGCAGGGTGCCACCGTCCAGCCCGGCGGGACGGGTGAGCCCCCGCCGGAGGCCGCGCGGCAAGGGCGATCCACGAACCAGGACCCTGAGCCTGGCGTGCTCCCTGCGGGAGGGTCCACGCAGGGCCGGGCAACAAATCCGGCGACACACGGACCAGAGTCAAGGGAATGCCGTGGGCTCTTATGGTGTTAAGCTGGGTGCTGCACCAGGTGCCCCGCCGTCGGGGCAAGTGCTCGCCTGTCATCTGCCGCGTTACCGGCTGCATGGTCGGCTGTGGCCGGTGATTCCCTGTCAAATCTTCGGACCGCCTCTTCCCCTCCGCCGCTGTAGGCGCGGGATATGGCCTTGAAGAAATGCGACAGGACCCGAGGTTCGGGCGAGAAAGGTGTGCTTTGTGGGCCGGTCCGGGCTCTCGTCTTCGGGGGCACCAACGTGGTCTGGACTCCGCGAGCACACAGCACTTCGAGACGGCGCCGGCCTGCGTCTGGTGCACAACTTGGCCCGGTCAACTCACCGGGCTGTAACACCAGGTCGACCGGCTCGCGAAGCCGGCGCCTGAGTTCTGGGAAGGACCCCTCGTGAGCGAACCCACCGAGTTCTTCGCCGGTACCCGGGATCTGCCCGGGAATACCCCGCGCCGGTCTGATCCACCCGAGCCACGGTCCGGCACCGCTGCCGCGGCCACTTCGGCTCCGGTGACGCAGGCGCCGGCCGACGGGGCACGTCCCCCGGGCCGTGGGCTAACCAGCATGCTGCTGCCGGAACTGCAGCGGGTGGCGCAGTCCATGGGCATCACCGGAGTAGGCCGGATGCGGAAGAGCCAGCTCATTGAGGCGATCCAGAGCCGGCAGGGCGGCGCAGCCACCGGCCCCGCGCGCTCGGCGACCGCGAGCGCCGCACTTGACCATTCCGCCACGCGGGGCGCGCCTGCGGGAGCCGGCGCACCCCGCCGCCGTGAGCAGGAAGCCATGGAACCTGACAGACCCATTCAGCCAGCCTCGGGGGAGGGCAGCCAGGCCGTCACGTCCGGCCGGGACATGCGGGCCGGCTCGGCACCGGGCGCCAGCGGCGGTCCCAGCCAGCTGACGTTCGCCCCGGCGGCCGACACCGTTGGCGCCGCGGCCCCGGCGGGCGAGGCCCCGTCCGGTGGCGGTGCGCGCGAGGCCACGGGCGATGGCCAGGCGGCCGGCGACGGCCAGCCAGCGGGCGACGGCCCGCGCGAGCGGCCGCGGCGCCGCAACAACAACGTGCGCCGCGACGACGCCCCGCGCGGGGGCGAGGCCCGCGACTCTCGCGACCAGCCGGAACAGCGGTCCGACCAGGGCCGGGACGGCTCCCGCGGCGGTGCGCCCGCCGACCAGGGTGGCCGCGGCGATGACGACGACCGCGGCGGCCGGCGCAACCGGGACCGGTTCCGCAACCGCAACCGGCGCCGTGGCGAGCGCAGCGGCGAGGCCGAGCCGGTGATCACCGAGGATGACGTGCTCATCCCGATCGCGGGCATCCTCGACGTGCTCGACAACTACGCATTCATCCGCACCACCGGCTACCTGCCCGGGCCCAACGACGTGTACGTGTCCCTGTCCCAGGTGCGCAGGCACGGCCTGCGCAAGGGCGACGTCATCGAGGGCGCGGTGCGCCAGCCGCGCGAGGGGGAGCGCCGGGAGAAGTTCAACGCCCTGGTCCGGCTGGACAAGGTGAACGGCCTCGACCCCGAGGCGTCCCGGGCCCGGCCGGAGTTCTCCAAGCTGGTGCCGCTGTACCCGCAGGACCGGCTGCGCCTGGAGACCGACCCCGGCGTGCTGACCACGCGGATCATCGACCTGGTCAGCCCGATCGGCAAGGGCCAGCGCGGGCTCATCGTGTCGCCGCCCAAGGCGGGCAAGACGATGATCCTGCAGGCGATCGCCAACGCGATCACCAAGAACAACCCGGAATGCCACCTCATGGTCGTGCTCGTGGACGAGCGGCCTGAAGAGGTCACCGACATGCAGCGGACGGTCAAGGGTGAAGTGATCCACTCGACCTTCGACCGCCCGGCCGAGGACCACACCACGGTCGCGGAACTGTCCATCGAGCGGGCCAAGCGGCTCGTGGAAATGGGCCACGACGTGGTCGTGCTGCTCGACTCCATCACCCGGCTCGGGCGGGCCTACAACCTGGCCGCCCCGGCGAGCGGCCGGATCATGTCCGGTGGTGTGGACTCCACCGCGCTCTACCCGCCGAAGAAGTTCTTCGGCGCGGCGCGCAACATCGAGCACGGCGGCTCGCTGACCATCCTGGCCACCGCCCTCATCGAGACCGGGTCCCGCGCGGACGAGGTCATCTTCGAGGAGTTCAAGGGCACCGGCAACATGGAACTGCGGCTGCGCAGGGAACTCGCCGACAAGCGGATCTTCCCGGCCATCGACATCGACGCGTCCAGCACCCGTAAGGAGGAGATCCTCCTGACGCCGGAGGAGCTGAAGATCGTCTGGCAGCTCCGCCGGGTGCTCCACGCGCTGGAGCCGCAGCAGGCGCTCGAGGTGCTCCTGGACCGGATGAAGGGCACCAAGAGCAACGCGGAGTTCCTGCTCCAGGTCCAGAAGACCACGGTCAGCAACAGCTAACGGCTCACCCCGGGCCGGAGCTGGGAATCTTCGCGGCCTGCCGCATGTTCTCAGCTCTGGCACACTCGTAAGGCATAAGCGGTACCGGTTCACGCCCGCCGGATCCTCCGGCGCGGCGACCCGGCGACCAGGCAGGAGTATTTACGTGAGGCCAAACATTCACCCGGACTACGTGGTGACGACGGTGACCTGCTCGTGCGGGAACACCTTCACCACGCGGTCGACGGCACGCAACGGCAATATCCACGCTGACGTCTGCTCGAACTGCCACCCCTTCTACACCGGCAAGCAGAAGATCCTCGACACCGGTGGCCGCGTCGCTCGCTTCGAGCGGCAGTTCGGCAAGAAGGGGCCCAGCAAGTAGCTTGACTCAGATCACCGTGCCGGGAGGCCCGCGACGCCTCCCGGCACGGTGATCTTGGCCGTTATAGGGGATTTGGCACGAAGGGAAGCACGGTGTTCGAGCGGCTCAGCGGCCTGGCTGAGGAGTACGCCAGGCTGGAGCACGATCTGGCTGACGCTGCCGTGCACTCGAATCCGGAACGGGCCAGGGCGCTCGGCCGCCGTTACGGGGAACTGACTCCGGTGGTCCACGCCTACCAGGAGTGGCAGCAGACCTCCGCCGATGAGCAGACCGCGCGGGAACTGGCCACCGAGGACCACTCGTTCGCGGCCGAGGCCGACGAGCTTGCCCGCCACCGCGCGGAGCTGGAAGGCCAGATCGCCGAACTGCTGGCGCCGCGCGACCCCAACGACAGCAAGGATGTCCTGCTTGAGGTCAAGGCGGGGGAGGGCGGCGAGGAGTCGGCGCTGTTCGCGGCCGACCTGCTGCGCATGTACCTGCGCTACGCCGAGCGCCAGGGCTGGAAGACCGAGGTGCTCGACTCCACCGTCACCGGCCTGGGCGGGTACAAGGACGCCACCGTCGCGGTGAAATCCTCGCGCCGAAGAGGGGGCGACGGGGTGTGGGCGCGGCTGAAGTACGAAGGCGGGGTGCACCGGGTCCAGCGGGTGCCGGTCACCGAATCCCAGGGCCGGATCCACACGTCGGCGGCCGGGGTGCTGGTACTCCCCGAGGCGGACCCGGTCGAGGTGACCATCGACCCGGCGGACCTGCGCGTGGACGTGTTCCGCTCGTCGGGCCCCGGCGGCCAGAGCGTGAACACCACCGACTCCGCGGTGCGGATCACCCACCTGCCCACCGGGATCGTCGTGTCCTGCCAGAACGAAAAGAGCCAGCTGCAGAACAAGGAGCAGGCGCTGCGCATCCTGCGCGCCCGGCTGCTGGCCCAGGCGCAGGCCGACGCCGAGGCCCAGGCACAGGCCGAGCGGCGCAGCCAGGTCAGGACCGTGGACCGGTCGCAGCGGGTACGCACCTACAACTTCCCGGAGAACCGGATCTCCGATCACCGGGTCGGCTACAAGGCGCACAACCTGGACCAAGTGCTCGACGGAGACCTGGACGCGGTGATCGGCGCCCTCGTCGAGGCGGACAGGTCCGCACCTGGCGGCCAGCGGTGAGGGGTAATTCCAGCGGCCGGTGGCCGCCGCCAGCCCGGCAGGCCCGCGGTGACACTGCTGCTGGATGAGGTCGCGATCGCGGCGGCCCGGCTGGCCGAGGCCGGGGTGGAATCCCCGCGCGCCGACGCCGAGGTGATCGCCGCGCACGTGCACGGGGTGCGCCGCGGCGAACTGCACCTGGTGCCGGATGCCGGGTTCGACCCGAGGTTCTGGGACGAGATAGGCCGCCGGGAGGCCCGCGAGCCGCTTCAGCACATCACCGGCCTCACCCATTTCAGGTACACCGAGCTTGCGGTGGGGCCCGGGGTGTTCGTGCCGCGGCCGGAGACCGAGGTGATGACCGGCTGGGCCATCGACAAGCTCACCGCGATGGACGTCGCGGACCCGGTGGTCGTGGACCTGGGCACGGGTTCCGGGGCGATCGCGCTGGCGATCGCGCAGGAGGTGCCGCGCGCTCAGGTGCACGCGGTGGAGGCCGACCCGCTCGCGCGCGGCTGGGCCAGGCGCAACATCGTCCACTGCGCCGAATACGCACCGCACACCGCGGGCCGGGTCATCCTGCACGCCGCGGACTTCGCCAGCGCCGTGCCGGAACTGGACGCCGCGGTGAACCTGGTCATCAGCAACCCCCCGTACATCCCTGTCGGGGCGGTCGTGCCGCCCGAGGTCGCCGAATACGACCCCGCGGGCGCATTGTGGGGCGGGACCGACGGCCTGGACGCGATCCGGGTCATCGAGCGGACGGCGGCCCGGCTGCTCCGCCCGGACGGCCTGGTGGCGGTGGAGCACGGCGCGCCGCAGGGCGCGGCGGTCTACTGGGTCTTCGCCGAGGAGCGGGGCTGGGCGGACACCCGCAACCACAAGGACCTGGCCGGCCGGGACCGGTTCGTGACCGCCCGCTGGCCCGGACGGTAACCAGCGGCCATGGCATCCATGATCACGGGCGATTTCCCGCGTTATTCACGGTAGATCGCCCGTGATCATGGACTCCGCGGGTGCGTGGGGTGCGCGGGCGGGGTTGGCCCTGGGAGGTGGGCTTGTTGGGCGCGGGCAGGGCCGGGGGGTGGAAGGATTGGATGCCATGAGCGCACGGTACGACTGCAGGGACGCGGCGCAGCGCGCGGCGGGCATTGCCGAGGCCGCAGCGGCGCTGCGCAAGGGCGAACTGGCCGTGCTGCCCACCGACACGGTCTATGGCATAGCGGCCGACGCCTTCTCGCCCGAAGCGGTCACCGCCTTGCTCTCGGCCAAGGGACGGGGCAGGCAGATGCCGCCGCCCGTGCTGGTCGGCAGCAGGCGTGCCGCGCTCGCGCTGGTCGAGGACGTGAACGCGTCCGGTAACGACCTGATCGACGAGTTCTGGCCCGGCGGCCTCACCATGGTGTTCCGGTCGGCCCGGAGCCTGGTGTGGGACCTCGGCGACACCAAGGGCACCGTGGCGGTCCGGATGCCGTTGCAGCCGGTCGCCCTCGACCTGCTGCGGGAGACCGGCCCGCTCGCGGTGAGCAGCGCCAACCTGACCGGTTCGGCCGCCGCGACGACCGTCACCGACGCGGAAACGCAACTTGGCGACGCGGTGAGCGTCTATCTGGATGACGGACCGTGCGCCGCCGAGGTCCCCTCCACGATCGTGGACATGACCGGGCCGGTGCCCCGGTTGCTGCGCAGGGGGGTGATCCCAGTCCGGCGGCTGCGCGAGGTCGTTGCCCTGATCGTGGACGACGGCGAGGAGGAGGACGCGTGATCAGCCGATGGCCGTGCGTCGTGCCCACGTGGCCTAGAGTGGGCGTGATGCGCGCGAACACACGGCTGTGGGGCGCCCATGAGTGAGTATGTGATCACGCTGCTGGCTGCGGCCGCGGTGACCTACATACTGACACCAGCGGTGCGCCGTTTCGCCATCGCTGTGGGCGCCATGCACGCGGCCAGGGAACGCGACGTCCACGAACAGCCCACCCCCCTGCTCGGCGGGTTCGCCATCTACGGCGGGCTGGCCGTCGCCCTGCTCGTGGCGAGCCGTCTGAGCGGCCTGAACGGGGTGTTCACCGAGACCAACATGGCGAAGGGCCTGCTGCTGGCCGGTGGCCTCGTCGTGATCATGGGCTTCGTGGACGACCGGTGGGGGATGGGGGCGCTCAGCAAACTGGCCGGGCAGGTTGCCGCCGGCGTCATCCTGGTGTGGAGCGGCGCCGAGATCCCGTGGCTGCCCGCGCCCGGCGGTGTCACCCTCATCCTGACCAGCGACCAGCAGGTGGCGGTGACCATCCTGGTCGTGGTGGTCACCATGAACGCGGTGAACTTCATCGACGGCCTGGACGGCCTGGCCGCCGGGATCGTGGGCATCGGCGGCCTCGCGTTCTTCGCCTATTACTTCACCCTCGTGCACCGGCTCGGGCTGCTGGACCAGAGCGAGCCCGCCCTGGTTTCCGTGATGCTCGCCGGGGTGTGCATCGGGTTCCTGCCGCACAACTTCTATCCGGCGCGCATCTTCATGGGGGACACCGGCTCGATGCTCATCGGGCTGATGCTTGCCTATGCGCCGATATCCAGCCTTGCGCTGCTTGACCCTGCCTCGCTGACCGACAACGCGGCCTACGCGGCCGGCACCGTCAACCGGTACGGCGCGTTCATTCCACTGCTGGTGCCGGGCGCCATCCTGCTGATCCCGTACGCCGACCTGATGATGGCCGTGGTGCGCCGGACCCGGGCCGGCAAGTCGGTGTTCGCCCCGGACAAGAAGCACCTGCAGCACCGCCTGCTCGCCATCGGTCATTCGCACCGGACCAGCGTGCTGATCATGTACCTGTGGGCGGCGCTGTTCTCCGGCACGGTCATCCTGCTGTCGATCGTCCGGACCCCGCTGTTCGTTCTGGCCATCGTCACCGTGGCCGCGGTGCTGGTCCTGCTGCTGGTGACGATGCCGCGGCTGCGGCCATGGTCGCGGGCCAGCGCCGGGGACGGTGCCGCAGGCGGACCTGTCCCACGCCCGGCGCCAGCGGCCCCAGCTTCAGCGGCCCCAGCTTCAGCGGCCCCAGCTTCAGCGGCCCCAGCTTCAGCGGCCCCAGCTTCAGCGGCCCCGGCTCCAGCGAGCGCACGGGTGAGTGCGGCCAGCGCAGGTGCGGTACTGGCCGGACCGGCAGTGGCCGACCAGGGACCGGCCCATCCGGCCGGGGCAGGTGCCGGGGCAGGTGTGGTGCAGGTCCCGGAGACCGCCGAGGGGAACGCGGCGCGAGCGGCGATCCGCGCCAGGCTTGACGCGGGTCGCGAGGGTAACGGCGCCACCGGGAACGGCGACCTGCCGGGCAAAGGCCGGGCCGGCAACGGGGCCAGGAGTAACGGCGCCGCGGCGGCCAAGGGCCGCGGGCGCAGAGGTTCGGTGGGCAACGGCACGGCTGGCTCAGGTGCCCCGGCGGCCAATCCCGAGGACGAGACCGGCTCGCCGGTCACCCGTGCCGTCGGCCCGGGCGGCTGGTCTTCGGACGCAGCCGACACCTTGCCGCCACGCAGCAGCGACCGGCCGGTGCTGCCATGGCAGGCCGGCGAAGCCAAGCCGCCTGCCAAGCCCGCCCGGTCTGCTCCGATCCGGGATGACGGCCGTGGTGCGGTGCCCCCGGATGATGCCCAGGCGGTGCCGCCGTGGGAGACCGGGAACACCACGGCATCGCCGGGGCCAGCCAGTCCCGTCAGATCCTGGGATTCGCGGGGTACCGCGCCGCCCTCAGGAACAAGTTCTCTCGCGGCTGGCCGTTCCGTGCCGCCTTGGGAACTGCCCCCCGAGGCCGGCCATGCCGTCCCGCCGTGGGCGGCCGGCCGTTCCGTGCCGCCATGGGAACTGGCCGATGCGAACGCCACCGGCCCGATTCCGGTGCTGCCCTGGCCGGGCCAGGGCGCCGCCACGGCCGATTCGGACGGGTCACGGAACAGGCACGCTGCACCGCCATGGCCGCCTGCTGCCCCGCCGCGGCCACCCGCCGCGCCGCCCTGGCCGTCGGCCTCGCCACCCTGGCCGTAAGCACCGGCCGGGAGCCGGCCGGGAGCCGCCGGGAGCCGCCGGCCCGGGAGCCGCCGGCCTCGCCACCCTGGCCGTAAGCACCGGCCGGGAGCGTGGGCCGGGAGCCGCCGGCCCGCGAGCATGGGGCCTGAGAAGCCGTGCGCACGGGGCGTGAACATCCGGCGGCCCCGGTCGGATGACCACCCTGATATCTGTTACTTAAAGTACTGAAGTCATTACGAATGGCTATAGGTATCACTATGGGTGACCCGGTAAAGCCTGCGTCAAGGAGCTTGTGATATCTTTCACGAGCACCCAGGTAAGGGCTATCGATGGGGCTCGTGATACGTTTTCGCTCACCCGGCGGCGCACCTCGCCGCTTGTGCGGCGAGGCAGCCCCCGCGGCCGGCGCCAGGGCAAGGATGGCCACGCTCGCCCGCTGGCCGTTCGTCCGACAGTCGATCCCTCGGAGTTTGGCAGATGGCAAGTTACGCCGTGATCCTCCGGCGTTCTGCCATGGTCACTGCCATCTCGGCGCTGGTCATGGTCGTGCTGAGCGGCGCTCTTGGCGGTGGCAAGGGCCTGGTGGGTGCCCTGCTCGGGGTCGGGATCGTCATTGTCTTCTTCGGCATCAGCGCCGCCGCGATGAGCTGGGCCTCCCGGAAAAGCCCGCCGGTCACGATGGCTGACCGCGGTATCCACGTACCTGATCAAGATCCTTGCCCTGTTCTACCTGGTCGTCAGGTACAGCGGCACCACAGCGTTCAACGGCAGGCTTTTCGGCTTCACGGTGGTCGTCTGCGTCGTCGTCTTTACGACGGCCCAGGCCATGGTCTCGGCCCGGCTCAAGGTTCCGTACGTCGAACCGGACGGGAAACGGTGACCAGTGGTTGCGACCAGGCGTCCGGACGGCGTAGCGCGGCCCGCAGGCCAGCCTGCCCACGTGCCGGCGGCTTGCCTGCGGCCAGTGCCGCCCCCGCCGTCCTGCCATGACCGGCGAGCGCCCGCCGCCGGGCGACGGTGGGCAGAACGTCGGAATGACCGTGTTCAGCTACCTTCTCGCGGGCATGCTTGCCTACGGGGGGCTTGGCTGGCTGATCGCACACTGGACGGGGCTGTCGCTGATCTTCCCGCTGGGGATGCTGTTCGGCCTTGCCCTTTCCATCTGGCTGGTGATCTACCGGTACGGCCGGTCCTGATAGTCACTGCCCGGCACCGCGGCCCCGCATACGCGGCGGCCGGCCCGGGTAGTGCAGGCCGTCCAGGCCACGCGCACGCTTAAGGAGTCAAAGGGTGACTTTCACGTCCCGGGTGCCGGTGGCAGAGGGATGCCACCTCGGCTCCGGCTGCGGCTACCCCGCCCCGGGGTATCCGACGAGCTTCCAGTTCCTCCATCCGCTCTTCAGCATTGGCTCGTTCCAGGTCTATATGCCGGAGGTGCAGGCGGTCCTCTGCGCGGGGCTGGTGATCGGGTTCTTCTGGGCCGCGTTCGCCAGGCCGAAGATCGTGCCAAGGGGCGTGCAGAACGTCGGTGAGCTGGGCATACTGTTCGTCCGGGACCAGATCCTGCGGCCGATGATGGGCAAGCGGGGTGACGGCTACCTGCCGTTCCTGGTGGGGCTGTTCTTCTTCATCTGGTTCGCGAACCTGATGGAGATCATCCCGGTGCTCCAGTTCCCGGTGATGTCGCACATCGCGTTCCCGATCTCGCTGATGCTCATGGTTTACCTCACCTACAACTTCGTGAGCATCAAGAACCTGGGCTTCGGCGGCTACTTCAAGAGCATGATCCCGTCGGGCGTGCCCATCGGCATCCTGCTCCTTGTCGCGCCGCTCGAGGTCCTGCAGTACATCGTCGTCCGGCCGTTCACGCTGGCGATCCGGCTCTTCGGGAACATGTTCGCCGGGCACATCCTGGTGGCGGTGTTCACGATCGCGACCTGGTACCTGTTCAGTGCCAGCATCGGTCTGGTGTTCGCCGGGGCATCATTCGTGATGACCGTCGTGCTCACCGGTTTCGAGATGCTGATCCAGGCGCTGCAGGCGTACATCTTCACGATCCTCACCGCCCAGTACATCGGGGGCGCCTACGAGACGGCGCACTGACATGACCAGCGACCGGGACCGCGATGTGCCGCCTGGGCGGCACATCGTCCCGGCCGCCTTCCGATCGCCGGGAGAACACCGCCGGCCTAATCGCAAAGGAAAGCAAGGATGCTTCACCTGATTCATTTCCTGGCAGCCGCTGCCCCCACGAAGAGCATCATCAGCATCAACATCGGTGCTGTCGCTTACGGCCTGGCGGCCATCGGCCCCGGCGTCGGCATCGGCCTGATCTTCGGTCACGGCGTGGAGGCGATGGCCAGGCAGCCGGAGGCCGCCGGCATGATCCGGGCCAACATGTACATCGGGTTCGCGCTGACCGAGGCACTCGCGCTGATCGGCTTCGTGGTGCCTTTCGTCTTCCACTACTCCTGATCGACGCAGATCATGAGATGCGAGTAAGGCAGAAAGGCTGACGGTCATGTACCTTGCCGATTCATCCCTCGGGCCGCTGTCTCCGAGCCTGGTCGAACTGGTCATCGGCACGATCTCGTTCCTTATCGTGTTCGCGGTCCTGTGGCGGGTGCTGATGCCGCGGATCCAGCAGACGCTGAAGGAGCGGACCGACCAGATCGAAGGCGGCCTGCAGCGCGCGGAAGAGGCCCAGCGGGAAGCGACGCAGACGCTGGAGCAGTATCAGGCGCAGCTCGCCGAGGCCAGGCACGAGGCATCCCGGCTGCGCCAGGATGCCCAGGAAGAGGGTGCGCGGATCCTCGCGGAGCTACGCGAGCGAGGCGAGGCCGAGCGACAGCGCCTGGTGGCGGCTGCGCACGACCAGATCGAGGCGGACCGCACCCAGGCCATCCAGGCACTGCGCACCGAGATGGGTGCGCTCGCGGTCGAGCTGGCCAGCCGTGTTGTCGGGGAGTCGCTGGACCAGGACGCGCGCCAGCGCCGCGTCGTGGACCGCTTCCTTGAAGAGCTGGAATCCGAGCAGGTAGCCACGGAGTCACCCTCATGAGCGCAGCGCCCACGGTCATCGGCCGGGCCTGCGCAGGTGAGGCCACGGTGACATCCGGGTGCGCCGGGGCGGGAGGCGGGCATGCGCGGCGCTAGCCGGGTCGCTTTCGCGGACGCGCGCGATCGGCTGACCGAGGTCGTTGCCGACGCGGATGTCGCCGCCACCGTGGGAGACGAGCTGTTCGCGGTCGTGCGCCTGCTCGACCGGGAGCCGGGCCTGCGGCGTGCGCTCGCCGATTACACCAGCGCGCGGGAGGCTCGCACCGGGCTGGTGCGCGATCTGCTCGCTGACCGGGTGTCCGCGGCCACCCTTGAGGTGACCGAGGGGCTGGCCGGTGCGCGCTGGTCGGTGCCCAGGGACCTGGCCGACGCGGCCGAGGAGCTTGCGGTCCTGGCCACCGCGGCCGCCGCCGGCAGTGCGGGCAACCTGGACGACGTGGAAGACGAACTGTTCCGGTTCGGCCGGATCGCCAGCGGCGAGCCCGAACTGCTCGCCGCGCTGGCCGATCAGCGGATGCCGGACGACCAGAAGCGCGCGCTGCTCGACCAGTTGCTCTCGGGCAAGGTGACGGCGGCCTCGCTGCGGCTCATCACCCAGGCGGTGATCAACCCCCGGGGGCGTAATCTGGAAGCGAACCTGGCGGACTACGCGAGGCTCGTCGCGGACTGGCGGCAGCGGCTGATCGCTGTCGTGCGGGTCGCCACGGAGCTGGGCGCCCGCCAGCGCCAGCGGCTGACCAGGGCGCTCTCGGCCATCTACGGCCACGGCATTCAACTGAATGTCGTCATCGATCCCCGGGTAGTGGGCGGAGTGTCCGTCCAGATCGGGGATGAGCTCATCGACGGAACGCTGAGCAGCCGGCTCGCCGCGCTCAGACGGCACTGGGCAGCATGAGGCCAGCGTCCCGCGAGCGGAAGCAGACCAGAAAGAGAGAACCATGGCGGAGCTGACAATCCGGCCCGACGAGATCCGCGACGCGCTGGAGCACTTCGTCCAGGCGTACGAGCCGGGCGAGGCCTCCAGGCAGGAGGTCGGTACGGTCGCCGAATGCGGTGATGGCATCGCGCATGTCGAAGGGCTCCCCTCGGCGATGGCGAGCGAGCTGCTTGAGTTCCCCGGCGGGATCCGCGGCCTCGCGCTCAACCTGGACCTCCGCGAGATCGGCGTGGTCATCCTCGGTGACTTCAGCAAGGTGGAAGAGGGCCAGCAGGTGCGGCGCACCGGCGAGGTGCTGTCCGTGCCGGTGGGCGACGAGTTCCTCGGCCGGGTAGTGGACCCGCTGGGCATACCCATGGACGGGAAGGGCGAGATCGAGGGCACCGAGCTTCGCGCCCTGGAACTGCAGGCCCCGTCCGTGGTCCAGCGCAGCAAGGTGAACCAGCCGCTGCAGACCGGCATCAAGGCCATCGACGCGATGACCCCGATCGGGCGCGGCCAGCGCGAGCTGATCATCGGCGACCGGCAGACGGGGAAGACCGCCATCGCCATCGACACCATCATCAACCAGCGGGCGAACTGGGAATCCGGTGACCCGGAGCGCCAGGTCAAGTGCATCTACGTCGCGGTCGGCCAGAAGGGCTCCACCACCGCCCAGGTCCGCCAGGCGCTGGAAGACGCCGGTGCGATGGAGTACACGGCGATCATCGCGTCACCCGCCTCCGACCCCGCCGGGTTCAAGTACCTCGCCCCCTACACCGGGTCGGCGCTCGGCCAGCACTGGATGTACCAGGGCCAGCACGTGCTGATCGTGTTCGACGACCTGTCCAAGCAGGCCGAGGCCTACCGCGCGATCTCGCTGCTGCTGCGCCGGCCGCCCGGCCGTGAGGCCTACCCGGGGGACGTCTTCTACCTGCACTCCCGGCTGCTGGAACGGTGCGCCAAGCTGTCCAAAGAGATGGGCGGCGGGTCGCTCACCGGGCTGCCGATCATCGAGACCAAGGCCAACGACATCTCTGCCTACATCCCGACGAACGTCATCTCCATCACCGACGGGCAGATCTTCCTGGAGACCGACCTGTTCAACGCCGGTGTCCGGCCCGCTATCAACGTCGGCCGGTCGGTGTCCCGGGTGGGCGGTGACGCACAGATCAAGGCGATGAAGAAGGTCGCCGGCGGGCTCAAGCTGGCCCTGTCCCAGTACCGTGACCTGGAGGCCTTCGCCGCCTTCGCCTCCGACCTGGACGCCGCCTCCCGTGCCCAGCTCGACCGCGGCGCGCGCCTGGTCGAATTGCTCAAGCAGCCGCAGTACTCGCCTTCGCCGGTGGAGCGGCAGGTGGTCTCGGTGTGGGCGGGCACCGGCGGCTTCCTCGACGACGTTCCGATCGAGGACATCAGCCGGTTCGAAGAGGAGTTCCTCGGCACGCTGGGCCGCAAGCACCCCGGCGTGTACCAGTCGATCAGCGAGACCGGGGAACTGTCCGAGGACACCGCCACGGCGCTCAAGGACGCCATCGAGGACTTCAGGCGCAGCTTCGAAATCTCCAGCGGCGGGATGCTGGTGTCCGACGAGCCGGCCGAGCCGCTCGACGAGGCCGAGGTCGGCCACACCGTGGTCAACAAGCGCGTGCCACCGCAGCCGAAGCCGAAGTAGGCGGGAAGACAGAGTATGGGAGCACAGCTTCGGGCGGTCAGGCAGCGGATCCGGGCGATCCAGTCCACTGCCAAGATCACCCGCGCCCAGGAGCTCATCGCGTCCTCGCGGATCATCCAGGCGCAGCAGCGGGTGCGGGCCGCGACCCCCTACGCCGAGGAGCTCACCCGCGCGGTCGAGGCGGTGGTCAGCCGCTCCGCGCAGATAGACCATCCACTGGTGCGCGAGCCGGCCCGTGCCGAGCGGGTGGCCGTGCTGATCCTCACCAGCGACCGCGGCTTCTGCGGCGGCTTCAACGCCAACGTGCTGCGCGAGGCGCAGCGGCTGCGGGCGCATGTCGAGGAGGAGCGCGGTGCCGCGGTGCAGACCTACGTGAGCGGGACCAAGGGCATCACCTGGCACCGGTTCCGCGAGCGTGAGCTGGCCGCCGAGTGGAGCGGCTACTCCGAGCGGCCCGCACCTGGCGACGCCGCGAAGATCGCCGCGGCGCTGATCGAAGACTTCGAGCGCCCGGCCGCCGACGGTGGTGTGGACGAGATCCACCTCGTCTACACCCAGTTCGTGTCGATGCTCACGCAGCGGCCGGCGGTACGCCGCATCCTGCCGCTGGAGGTCCGGGAGGTCGAGGAGGAGCGCCCCGAGGGCCCGATCCCGCTGTATGACTTCGAGCCGTCGCCGCAGGCCGTTCTTGATGCCCTGCTGCCGTGGTACGTGGAGAACCGGATCTACCATGCGCTGCTGGAGAGCGCGGCCGCCGAGATCGCGGCGCGGCGGCGCGCCATGAAGTCGGCCACCGACAACGCCAATGACCTGCTCGAGCAGTTCACCCGTGAAGCCAACAAGGCCCGCCAGGCCGAGATCACCCAGGAAATCAGTGAGATCGTCGGGGGCGCCAACGCGCTGGCCGAGACGATCGCAGGGAGCGAGTGAGATCGCGATGACCGTAACCGCAGAGAACACAGCCGCCGGGGACGGCCACGGCAGCGCTGGCCTGACCGGCCAGGTCGCGCGGGTCACCGGCCCGGTCGTGGACGTGGAGTTCGGCGCCGAGCAGATGCCCGACATCTACAACGCGCTGCAGGTGGACGTAACGCTGGGCGAGGAGGTCAAGACGCTGACCCTGGAGGTCGCGCTGCACATCGGGGACAACATGGTGCGGGCGATCTCCATGGAGCCCACCGACGGGCTGGTGCGGGGCGCCACGGTCACCGACACCGGCGGCCCGATCACGGTACCGGTCGGCGACGTCACCAAGGGCCATGTGTTCAACGTGCTCGGCGAAACGCTGGACGTGCCGACCGCGTCCCTGAATATCACTGACCGCTGGTCGATCCACCGGGATCCCCCGGCGTTCGACAAGCTGGAGGCGAGGACGGAGATCCTGGAGACCGGGATCAAGGTGCTCGACCTGCTGACGCCGTACGTCAAGGGCGGCAAGGTCGGCCTGTTCGGCGGTGCGGGCGTCGGCAAGACCGTGCTCATCCAGGAGATGATCACGCGAGTCGCCAAGAACTTCGGCGGTGTCTCGGTGTTCGCCGGGGTCGGCGAGCGCACCCGCGAAGGCAACGACCTGTTCATCGAGATGACCGAGTCGAACGTGATCAAGGACACCGCCCTGGTGTTCGGCCAGATGGACGAGCCCCCGGGCACCCGGCTGCGGGTCGGGCTGGCCGCGCTGACCATGGCCGAGTACTTCCGCGACGTGCAGGGCCAGGACGTCCTGCTGTTCATCGACAACATCTTCCGGTTCACCCAGGCCGGCTCCGAGGTGTCCACCCTGCTCGGCCGGATGCCCTCGGCGGTGGGCTACCAGCCCACCCTCGCCGACGAGATGGGCCAGCTTCAGGAGCGGATCACCTCCACCCGGGGCCACTCCATCACCTCCATGCAGGCGATCTACGTCCCCGCCGACGACATCACCGACCCGGCTCCGCACACCACGTTCGCCCACCTGGACGCGACCACGGTGCTGTCCCGGGCGATCACCGAGAAGGGCATCTTCCCCGCGGTCGACCCGCTCGACTCCACCTCCCGCATCCTGGACGCCAACTACGTGGGCCAGGAGCACTACGACGTCGCTCGTGAGGTGCAGCGGATCCTGCAGCGGTACAAGGAGCTGCAGGACATCATCGCCATCCTCGGCATCGACGAGCTGTCCGAAGAGGACCAGGTCACGGTCAAGCGGGCCAGGCGGATCGAGCGGTTCCTGTCGCACCCGATGTTCGTCGCCGAGCAGTTCACCGGCCAGCCGGGCGTGTTCGTGCCGCTGTCCGAGACGGTGTCCTCGTTCAAGGCGCTCTGCGAGGGCAAGTACGACAACATCCCCGAGCAGGCGTTCTTCATGTGCGGCGGGATCGAGGACGTGGAGCGCAAGGCCCAGGAGCTGGAGCGGCAGTGAGCACCAAGCCCGGAGCGGGAGGCGGGCCACCGACGTGAGCGTGCGAGTGGAGCTGGTGGCCCCGGACGGCGAGATCTGGTCCGGCATGGCCCGGATGGTGATCGCCAAGACCCTCGACGGCGATATCGGCATCCTCACCGGGCACCCGCCTGTGGTCGGGCTTCTGGCCGATGCCAGCCTGGTCAGGATCCTGGACGTCGAGGACGGCGGGAGCGAGGGCCGGGGTGAGGTCCGCGCGGCGGTGAGCAGCGGCTTCCTCTCGGTCGCCGACGACCGGGTCTCGATCCTGGTGCGCCAGGCCGAGCTCGGCTCCGAGGTGGAGGTTTCCGCCGCCCGGGCCCGGCTCGACACCGCCTTGGCCGAGGCCGGGCAGTTGCCGCCGGGCGAGACCGAACCCCTTGAGGTGAGATACTCGCGCGCCGTGCTGCGAGCCACTGGCGACCAGTCCTGACGAGAGCCAGCGGCCGGGCCGGGGATGAGCACAGCGATTGCGCTCGATGCGGCCTGGATCTTCGCCGCCTTCCTTGCCGTCGTCGTGCTCTGCGCGATCGGCCTGGCCATCCGCCGGATGCTCCTGGACCGTGGCGGCGGCACGGTGGAGTGCGGGCTGCGCAGGCCCGGTGGCACCTGGCGGCTGGGCGTCGCCGCCTACGGAGAGGATGAGCTGCGCTGGTACGACGCGGTCGGCGTGCTGCTCACTCCGGAGGAAGTGCTGGCCCGGCGGACCCTGTCGGTTACGTCAAGGCGCGAGGCCTATCCCGCCGAAGCCGCGCTGCTTGGGCGGGGGATGGTCGTGGTGTCCTGCACCGCGGGGGAGACACCGGAGAACGTGGAACTCGCCATGGCCGAGGGCGCGCTGACCGGCTTCCTGGCCTGGCTGGAATCCGCCCCGCCCGGCTCCTATCCACTGAGCCCCTAGCGAGCACGCTCGGCGCCGGCTGGCACGCTCGGCGCCGGACCAGCGCGCTCAGCGCCGGACGGTGCGGTCAGCGCTCGCCGCCGGGCTTCCACAGCACGTCGCCACGGCCGGCGTTGGCCCGGCGGGCCAGGATGAACAACAGGTCAGAGAGCCGGTTGAGATACTTGGCGGTGGCCGGGTTCACCGAGTCAGGGTAGGCCTCCAGGGCCGCCCAGGCGCTGCGCTCGGCCCGGCGCACCACGGTCCGTGCGGTGTGCAGCAGCGCCGCCCCCGGCGTGCCGCCGGGCAGGATGAAGCTGCGCAGCGTGGGCAGGCCCTCGTTGTGCTCGTCGCATGCCCGCTCCAGGTCGCTGATATAGCTTTCCTCGACCCGCAGCGGCGGGTACTTCGGGTCGCTGACCACCGGGTTGCACAGGTCCGCGCCGACGTCGAACATCTCGTTCTGGACCCGGGTGAGCAGCGCCGCGATATCGGAGTCAAGCTGGCCGAGCGCGAGCGCGGTGCCTATGGCGCAATTGGCCTCGTCCACGTCGGCGTAGGCGGCCAGCCGCGGATCCCCCTTGGCGACGCGGCTGCCGTCACCGAGTGCGGTCGTCCCGCCATCACCGGTCCTGGTGTAGATGCGGGAGAGCACCACAGGATTGTCACGGGCGTCTTTGGCGTCTGCTGGCATGGACTCACCGTAGCGGGCACGGCCCGTTTCCGGGCAAGCCGGGCGTCGTATGGCACGGATCTGCCCGCCACCTGCCCGCCCAGGAACAATGTGATCAATAGCCTGACCTTGGGGTATTCACATCCTGACAACGATGTGGCATCGTATAAATGCGAAGAGTCACAACTGACTCAACGTAACGACCTGGCCCTGCTGGCCATCCGCCCGGCGGATCTCGGGGGCCCGCCGGAGCGAGCGGTGGCAGGCAGGACGGAGGGGTGAGCCCCGGCCGCAAAAGCGCCCGGGGCTCACCCGGATCTACCCGCGGAAAGGCCCGGAGGGGGAGCCGCTCCATGCCCCAGAGCGGCAGGGGGCTCACCCGGATCTACCCGCGGAAAGGCCCGGAGGGGGAGCCGCTCCATGCCCGGAAGGGGCGGCAAGGCTCATGCAGGCCTGGCCGACGGTGTGGCACGGACCTGGTCTCTGGCGTTATCGTTGCGCTGCTCTCGGCAGATCACGGCGACCCGGCCGGGGACGGTCCGGCGAGCTGCCGGGCGGCGGGTTAGGGTTGTCCTTTCGCACGCGTTCTGCGGTCTTGAGGTGGCTGTGTACGACTATGTCATCGTTGGTGCCGGTAGTGCGGGATGTGTCCTGGCGCTGCGCCTCACCGAGAACCCTTCGGCGCGGGTTCTGCTGATCGAGGCCGGCCCCCCGGACGATGCCGATGAGATCCACATCCCGGCGGCGCTGAACCTGCTGTTCCAGAGCACCTACGACTGGGACTTCCACACCGTGCCCCAGGAGCGGGCGGCAGGGCGGGCCATCTACTGGCCGCGCGGGCGGATGCTCGGCGGGTCTTCATCGATGAACGCCATGATCTACATCCGGGGCAACCGCCACGACTACGACACCTGGCGGGACGAGTACGGCTGCAGCGGCTGGGGTTACGCCGACCTGATGCCGTACTTCCGCCGGGCCGAGAGCAACTCCCGCGGTGCCGATGCCTACCACGGCGGGACCGGGCCGCTGTCCGTGTCCGACCTGGCCTTCCAGTCGGCGATGACCAAGACGTGGGTCGCCGCCGCCCAGGAGTGCGGGCTGCCCGCCAACGACGACTTCAACGGCGCACAGCAGGACGGGAGCGGCTTCTACCAGGTGACCCAGAAGGATGGCCGCCGGTGCTCCGCCGCGGACGCCTATCTGCGCCCGGCCATGGCGCGGCCCAACCTTGAGGTCAAGACCGACGCGCGCGTCACCAAGGTCGTGGTGGAGGGCGGCCGGGCCGCCGGGGTGCGGTACCTGCAGCGTGGCGTCGAGGAGACCGCCTACGCCCAGGGCGAGGTCATCCTGAGCGCCGGCGCCGTCGGCAGCCCGCAGTTGCTCATGCTGTCCGGTATCGGGCCCGCCGACCACCTGCGCGAGGTCGGTGTCAGCGTGGTCGTGGACAGCCCCGGCGTGGGCGCGAACCTGTCCGATCATCCGGTCGTGCCCGCTATCTGGCGGACCCCGAAGGTGCCCGCGCTGTGGGAGAAGGCGGGCCCGAAGAACCTGTTCCGCTGGCAACTGCGCCATTCCGGGCCGTTCACCTCCAACGTGGCCGAATCCGGCGGGTTCAGCCGGACCCGGCCCTCGCTGGCCGCGCCTGACCTGCAGTGGCACGTGCTGCCCACGCCGTTCCTGAACGAGGGCCTGGCCGATCCGCAGACCCGGGCATTCACGCTGCTCATCACGCTGGTCGATGTCGGCAGCCGGGGGCGGATCTGGCTGCGCAGCACCGACCCACGGCACAAGCCCGCGATCGACCCGGCCTACCTGTCCGACAGCACGGACATCGCCCCGCTGGTGGAGGGCGTCCGGATGGCCCGCGAGTTCGCGGTGGCCAGCCCGCTGGCCAAGGTCTGCACCGACGAACTGGCCCCAGGTCCCGAGGTGCACACCGACGCCGAGGTGCGCGAGTGGATCCGGCGCGACCTGGGCACCCTGTACCACCCGGTCGGGACCTGCGCCATGGGCGGCGACTCCCGGCTGGCCGTCGCCAAGATCACCAGCGTGGTGGACCCGGAACTGCGGGTGCGCGGCGTCGAGGGCCTGCGGGTCGTGGACGCGTCGGTGATGCCGGCCGTGACCAGGGGCAACACCAACGCCCCCACCATCGCCATTGCCGAGCGCGCCGCGGACCTGATCATCGGCCGGGCGCCGCTGGAGCCGGTCGACCCGGCGCTGGAACCCGAGCCGCTCCCCGCCGAACTCGCCTAATCCTGGACCTTAGCCAGCCGGATGACGTGCTGATCGCGGGCGGGGCCGGGAGCATCTCCATTGTCGTTTGAGAAGAGAATCGCCGACCCGCCCTTCTTCGCATGGTTCAGCTCGGCAGCCCCGGCTGCTGCAAAATCAGCACGATCGACAGGATCAGCAGCACGGATCCGAATGTGATCAAGGCGTACCGGACGCCGTTCAGCTTGAACGAGCTGCCGATGCCCACCAGGAACAGCACCGCGGCCAGGAATACCGTAATCCGGACGAAGTTGTCGCCGGTTTGCGCGTCCTGGTTGCCCGCGTTGAATTTCGCGGTGGCCTCGTCGTCGAGCGCGTTGGCCTGCGCCAGCGCGGGCAGCTTGTACTGAGGCATGTACGTCGGGCCGGGCGGGGCGTGCGGGTTGTGCAGCGGATCGGTCGCCATCCACGCATTGAAAGCGACCCGGAACTGCGGCCGGAAACGGTGCTCCGCGATTGCTTCTTTCTGCGGGCTGTCCAGGGTGAACGCGATGAACCAGGCGTTGAAGGTCGAGGCGTCGAAGTTACGCTGTGAGAGGGCGATGAGGTCGTCCCGGGTGGCCAGGTTGCGCATCGTCGAGGACTGGGCGATCTCGACCCGCGATGCCGTGCCCCAGCGGGCCGCAGAGTACCCGGCCCAGGCAGCCGTAATGGTGACGAGCGCCAGCAGCACCGCCTCGCCGATCTGGATGAGCCGGGAATGACGGTCACCGGACTCACTGTGACTGTCTTCCTCGTTGGTTCGCCGCGCCGCCTCGCCATGCTCATGCAGTTTCTTGCCAGTCTCGATTGGGTCCAGTCCCTCGCCCATGGGCCCCCATCCCGCACCAGCCGCTCAGGGAGTGCATCCGGCCGTCAGGCAGCCGTGCACAGTCTCAGCCTGTCAGCCAGCGACCTGGCGGCACCACCCCTCCTGGATGAAGACGAGGGCGAGAATGGCCGGCGCCGGGATCTGGCACGCCGTCACTCACGCCTCCTATGGCGCAGCCGGCAGTGATGAGTTTGCTAACCGTTCACCTGCTGGTTACACACGCTCCGGTTCGCGCCATTTCGGCTTCCCGAAGATGGGCGTCGCCGGGCTTGCCCTCTTCACCCGCTTGGGGTGATGAACGCATGTTTCCAGCCATATAGAAACGGCATAGAGGCCGACCTGAATGTTGACGGGTGCCAGGATCATGTTTGGTCATAGGCGCGCACGACACGGGGACAGCGCGGCACATCGGAACGCGACGGGGCTGGCAGTGGGTGCTGAACGGGATCGGGTAGCTGGGTTCGGGCGGCTGGAGGGCGGGCTGCGGCAGGGCGGGGAGTGGCAGCAGTGACCAGCAGCCAGCCTGCCGCCACGACCGCGGCCGGGACGGTCCCGGCAGGCCGGGCCGCCCCACAGGCCCCAGACACCGCCGCGCTCCCCGGCACCCCGTTCCCGCTGGGCGCCACGCCCGGCGAGCACCTGGGCATCGCGGGCACGAACTTCGCGCTCGCCTCCAGCGTCGCCGACAGCGTCACGTTGTGCCTGTTCGATGCGGCCGGCGCGGAAACGCAGATCCCGCTGGCCGATAACGACGCCGATGTCTGGCATGCGTTCGTGCCCGGCATCGGCCCGGGGCAAGCCTACGGGTACCGCGTCGGCGGACCCTGGAACCCGGCCCAAGGCCTGCGGTGCAACCCGGCCAAGCTGCTGCTGGACCCCTACGCGAAGGCGGTCAGCGGAACGGTCTCGTTCGGGCCGCAGGTGCTCGGCCAGGACGCAGCCGACCCCGGCAAGCCGAGCACCCTGGACTCGGCGGCGAATGTGCCCCGGAGCCTGGTCGTGGACCCGGCATTCGGCTGGCAGGATGACAACCGCCCCTGGTACCGCTACGCGGACACGATCATCTACGAGGTCCATGTCAAGGGCTTCACCATGCGCCATCCCGGCATTCCCCCGCCGCTGCGCGGGACCTACGCCGGCCTGGGCCACGAAGCCGCCATCGCGTACCTGCTCGGCCTGGGCGTCACCACCGTCGAACTGCTGCCGGTGCACCAGAACGTGCCCGAGTCGTTCCTGGTCGCGGAGGGGCTGACGAACTACTGGGGCTACAACACCATCGGCTTCTTCGCGCCGCACAACGGGTACTCCGCCGCCGTCCGGGCCGGCCGCCAAGGCGGCCAGGTCAGCGAGTTCCAGGCCATGGTCGACGCGCTGCACCGGGCCGGCCTGGAAGTGATCCTCGACGTGGTGTTCAACCACACCGCCGAGGCGGGACCCGACGGCCCCGCACTGTGCTTCCGCGGCATCGACAACCTGGCCTACTACCGGGTCGAGCCCGGCAACCCCGGCAGCTACTACGACACGACCGGCTGCGGCAACTCGCTGAACGCCGGCGATCCGATCACGCTGCAGCTGATGATGGACTCGCTGCGCTACTGGCTGACCGAGATGCACGCCGACGGGTTCCGGTTCGACCTGGCGCCCACGCTGGCCCGCCAGGACGGCGCCTTCGACAAGGTGTCGGCGTTCCTGGACATGGTCGCCCAGGACCCGGTGGTATCGCGGGCCAAGCTGGTCGCCGAGCCATGGGACGTCGGCCAGGCCGACAGCTACGACCTGGGCCGCTTCCCGGACCTGTGGCGGGAATGGAACGGCAAATACCGGGACACGATGCGCGACTTCTGGCGCAGCCACCCGGTCGGCCTCGGCGAGTTCGCCAACCGCTTCTGCGGCTCCTCGGACCTGTACGCCACGGCCGGCCGCCGGCCCACCTCCTCCGTCAACCTGATAACCGTCCACGACGGCTTCACCCTCGCCGACCTCGTCTCCTACAACGACAAGCACAATGAGGCCAACGGCGAGAACAACCGCGACGGGACCAGCGACAACCGGTCCTGGAACTGCGGCGCCGAGGGCCCGGCCGGCGACCCCGACGTGCTGGCGCTGCGCGCCCGCCAGTCCCGGGCCATGCTCACCACGCTGCTGCTGTCGTTCGGCGTGCCGATGCTGCTCGGCGGTGACGAGATGGGCCGGACCCAGCAGGGCAACAACAACGCCTACTGCCAGGACAACGAGATCACCTGGTTTGACTGGTCCAAGCCCGACACCGGGCTACAGGAGTTCACCAGGCGGCTTGTCGCCCTCCGCAAAGCACACCCGGTGTTCCGCCGCCGCCGTTTCCTTTCCGGGGCAGAAGCATCCGAGCTGCGCTGGTTCACTCCCGCGGGCACCGAGATGACGGCCGCCGACTGGTCGGACAGCAACGCCCTGGCCATCGCGCTGTACCTGGACGGCTCCGATGACCCCGACCGGGCCGAAGACGGAACCTGGCTGCTGGATGACGACTTCCTGGTCCTGGTGAACGCATGGTGGGAACCGCTCGAGTTCGTCCTGCCAGCCACCAGGGGGCAAGCATCGTGGCGTACCGATATCGACACCTACGACCCGGCGGCGCCCGGCAGCTCCGCAGCCGCGCCGCGAGGCGCCGGGGACAACGTCACCGTCAACCCCCGGTCCATCGTGGTGCTGTCCGATCCCCGTCGCGACTGAACGCGCCGTTAGCGCGCAATCCGCGCTCAATCCCCGCTACATCCTCCGCTGACATGCTTCGGGCAAGTGCCTGAGCGGCCAGCCAGCGGGGGCCCGGCCGCTCGGACAGGTGCCAGGGCGGCCAGCCGGCGGGGGCCCGGCCGCCCGGAGCTATCGCTGAGCGGGGTCCCGAAGGGGAGCGGGGCCCTACTCAGCGATAGCGCTTGCCATGCAGCAGGGTGGTGAGCGTCAGTAGCCGGTTCATGTCCTTGTCGCTGCGCGCCAGCGAGGTCAGGTTCAGCGGCGGCTTCATCCGCTGCCGGGTGATCGACTTGGCCCGGCTGAACTCCCGCAGCCCGTCCGCGCCGTGTATCCGGCCGAAACCGGAGTCGCCGATCCCGCCGAACGGGAGCGACGGCACGGTGGCGTACGCGATCACCGAGTTGATCGAGGTCATGCCGCTGCGCAGCGCCCGCGCCGTGTCCATGGCCTTCTTCGCGTTCTTGGCGAACACCGCGGAGCCGAGCGCGTACCGGCTCGCGTTCGCCAGCTTCACCGCCTCGGACATGTCGTTCACGCTGGTCACCGTGATGGTGGGCCCGAACGTCTCGTCCTGCACCGCCATGCTCTGCTCCGGCACATCGGCCAGCAGCACCGGGTCCACATACGGCCGGCGGATGCTCTGCATGCCGCCGAGGACCGCGCGCCCGCCCCGGGCCAGGGCGTCCGCGATGTGATCCTCCACCACGTCGATCTGGCCCGGCATGGTCATCGGCCCGTAGCTGGCCTCCCGGTCATCGCCGGCCCGCGCCGCGGCCATCCGCTCGGACAGCTTCTCCACGAACGTGTGGTAGACCTCGTCCACGACGTAGACCCGCTCTATCCCGATGCAGGTCTGCCCGGCGTTCGACACCGCGCCCCAGGCGGCGGCGTCGGCGGCCGCGTCCAGGTCCGCGTCGGCGCCAACGAGCATGGCATCCTTGCCGCCGCACTCGGCGATCATCGGCGTCAGGTTCTGCGCGCACGCGGCCATCACCTTGCGGGCGGTGGGGCTCGACCCGGTGAACGCGATCTTGTTGACCGCGCTCAGCGCGAGCGCCTCGCCGGTCGTGCCCGCGCCGGTGATCAGTTGCAGTACCGGCTTCTCCGGCACGACCTCGGCGAACGAACTGACCAGCCAGCCACCGACGGCGGGGGAGAACTCGCTGGGCTTGAACACCACGGCGTTGCCCGCCGCGAGTGCGTAGGCCAGCGAGCCCATCGGGGTGAACACCGGGTAGTTCCACGGGCCGATCACGCCGATCACGCCGAGCGGCGCGTACTCGACGTAGGAAGCCTGGTTCAGCGCGGTGAGCCCGCTGCGCACCCGGTGCGCGCTCAGCACCCGGCGGGCATTCTTGGCCGCCCAGTCGATGTGCACGATCGCCAGGACGATCTCCAGCTTGGCGTCGTCCAGTGGCTTGCCGGTCTCGGTGTGCATGAGTTCGGCGAGCCGCCCGATATAGCGGGTCAGGTGCGACTTCCAGGCCAGCAGGCGGGCCTGCCGCTGCTTCCAGTCCAGGCCGGCCCACCAGGCCGCGGCGTCGTGCGCCCGCTCCACGGCGGCGTTCACCTCGGCCTGGCCGAGCACGGGGAAGGTGGCGATGACTTCGGAGGTCGCTGGGTTGACCGAATCGAAGGTCTCGGGGGCACTCGTCTGTCCTGCCTGCAGCGTGTCCATCAGTCCTCGCGTCTCGCCCGGCCGCCGTGCGCCGCCTGTTACGCGTTAGTAAACCACCATCGCCGGCGGCCGCTCAGATACCGCCGCCGAGCCGCACCGGCCGGCACCGCTCATCTGGTTGACTGGGGGATCGTGCACATCGAGCCGCTGCAGCCGCCCGAACGCCCATATGTGCTACTGAGCTGCGCAATGTCCGTGGATGGCTGCCTGGATGCGCCCGGGCCGCAGCGGCTGGTGCTGTCCGGCCACGCCGACCTCGACCGGGTGGACGCCGAGCGGTCCGAGGCGGACGCGATCATGGTCGGTGCGGGCACCATCCGCCGCGACAACCCGCGCCTGGTGATCCGTTCCGCGGGGCGCCGGGCCAGCCGGGTGGGCCGTGGCCTCCCCGAGAATCCGGCCAGGGTGACCCTCACCGCCAGCGGCGACCTGGACCCGTCAGCCCGGTTCTTCGACGCCACCACCGGCGCCGGTCCTGTTGTCTACTGCGCCGCCCCGCAGGCGCCCAAGCTCCAGAACATGCTGAACGATATTGCCCCGGTCATCGCCGTCCCGCCGCCGGTGGGACTCGCGGCGATCCTTGCCGACCTGTCCCGCCGCGGCGTGCACCGGCTGCTGGTCGAGGGCGGGGCACGGCTGGGGCATGAGTTCCTCGCGAACGGGCTCGTGGACGAACTGGCCCTGACCGTGGCCCCGTTCTTCGTCGGCGCGGCGGCGGCGCCACGGTTCGCCGGGCCCGGCGTGTATCCGCATGACCCCGCACGGCCGATGCACCTGGCGGAGGTACGCCAGCTCGACGATGTCGTATTGCTGCGATACCTGCTCGGCGGGGACGGCCCGGCGGCGCGCAATGAGAACGGGGCGCGCGAGCGCGCCGGGCGGGACGCGGCGGCCGGCCCGGGCCATGGCGGCATGGCGGAGCCTGGCGCGCTGAGCGCGGGCGCGCCGGGCACCGGGGCGGAGGCGACCGTCGCGGACCAGGCGTGGCTCGCGCAGACGATCGACCTGTCGCGGCGCTGCCCGCTGTCGCCCTCGGCATTCTGCGTCGGCGCCGCCGTCGTGGCGGCCGACGGCACGGTCATGGCCACCGGCTACTCCCGGGAGGCCGGCCCGCATGGTCACGCGGAGGAGGCGGCGCTCGCCAAGATCGACCCGGCCGACTCCCGGCTCGCCGGCGCCACCCTGTACAGCTCACTGGAACCGTGCCGGGTCCGCGCCTCCCGGCCCACCCCGTGCGCGGAGCTGATCATCGCCGCGGGCCTGCGCCGCGTGGTGATCGCCTGGCTGGAGCCGCCGGTCTTCGCCCCCGGGGGAGGGGCCGCCCTGCTCCGCCAGGCAGGCATTACCGTGGTGGAGGTCCCCGGCCTGGCCGCCGAGGCGCGCGCCGTCAACGCCGCGCTCCTCAGCGAGCAGGGCCCGGCTTCATGAGCACAGACGGTTGACCGCGCCTGGCGCGGAAGGGGCGACGGCATGGCTGACAGCGGGTATGTGGATCTTCGCTCGGACACGGTGACGAGGCCCACGGCGGCGATGCGGCGCGCCATGGCCGACGCCGAGGTGGGCGACGACCTGTTCGGCGACGATCCGACGGTCATCCGGCTGCAGGAGCAGGCCGCCGCGCTGACCGGCAAGCAGGCCGCGCTCTACCTGCCCACTGGCACGCTGTGCAACCAGATCGCGATGCACGTGCTGGCCGGGCCCGGGCACGTCGTGGTGTGCGAGCAGAACGCGCACGTCGGCACGCACGAACTGATCTCGTCGGCGATGCTGTCCTCGATCACGTTCCGCACGATCGCGGGCCGCCCGCACGGCCTGCTGACCGCTGCCCAGGTGGCAGCCGCGGTGCAGCCGGTACCCTACGATCCCGCGGTGGTGGGGCTGGTGGCCGTGGAAAACACGCACCAGGTCGGCGGCGGCACGGTGCTGCAGGCCGGTGCGCTGGCGGAGATCGCGGCCGTCTGCGCGGGCCGGGGAGTGCCGCTCTACCTGGACGGCGCGCGCATCTTCAACGCGTGCACGGTAACCGGCACGGCGGTGTCGCAGTACGCGGCGCAGGCCAGCGCGCTGATGTTCTGCCTGTCCAAGGGGCTCGGTGCGCCGATCGGCTCGATCCTGGCCGGGGACGCCGACTTCATCGCGGAGGCGCTGCGGCTGAAGATCCTCTTCGGTGCCGGGTGGCGGCAAGCCGGGATCATGGCGGCGGCCGGGCTGATCGCCCTGGCCGAGGGGCCGGGGCGGCTGGCCGAGGACCACCAGAACGCCAGCAGGCTGGCCGAGGGGATCGCCGCGATCATGCCCGGGCACGTCGACCTGGCCGCGGTCCAGACCAACATCGTGTTCGTGGACGTGGCGGGCACCGGGCAGCCACTGGACGCGTGGGCCACCGCCCTGGCGGGCGAGGGCGTCCTGGTGACGATCGTCGCGGGCAAGCTCCGGATGCTCACCCACTCGGACGTGGACGCGGCTGGCGTTGATACCGCGCTGGGAGCGTTCCGCCGCGTTGCCGCCGCTTTCGGGGTGCCGTCCCCGGCCGCCGCGCACTGAGGGCGGGAACCGTCCTGCCCGGCCGTTCGTGATCATGACTCCGGGTCCCGGGACCCGCGCCAGCCTCGCTTCGATGTCTGCAATGGCCTGGGCCGTGCTGGTGAACCGGATCCCGCTCGCACCGAGTTCGGCGGCCGCCGTCACGTTCGGCTCCAGATCATCGAGGAAGATCATTTCTTCGGGCGGGCACGCCGAGCCGGTCACAGGCCAGGCGGTAGATGTGACCGGGTGACGGGCCGCGCAGCCCGGGGCGGTGAAGGTCCTCGCTGCGATGCGGGTTTGCTGATCCCGCGCATCAGTTGGAGTAGATGATTCACTCCGTCATCTGTCACGAAGCCCTTCGCGATGTAACGCTCCTGAGACCGGGTCCGCGTTCCCCGCGGCACCCGCGAAGCTGAGCTGCATTGCACCAATTCCTGGTCGCCGGTAGGCAGGGCGGAGGCCGGGGAGAAGTAGGCGGCCAGTCGTAGTTGGCGTGCCCAGGTATTCGGCCCAATGTCGGACATGAATTCGTCCACCGTCGGCTCGTCCACCGCGAGCATGTCGCCGAGCGCTCCCGCCGGAGCTCAGCTGCGGTGACCGCGCCCGCGATGATGGCCGCGAACAGGCTGCCGAGCTCCTGAGGCCGCCCGTAGGGAAGCCTGGCAGGCGGCCCGCCTATTTGCTTGGCGGCCGTGCCGAAGCGGCCGGGGACAATTCGAGCACGCCACCGATAGCGAAAACGACAGCGCGGATAAGCCATGCGGAACACTGCCTCCCGGCGGTACGGCCGGTGTGTGTCCCGGACTCGGACTTCCCCCAAGGGCAGAGTCAAACAGCGTGAGGGGATCCGGGGCGCGCCCAGGATCGCGGGCAGCGGCGTGACGTGCGGCGGCTGACGGCTACTGGGCGCTGGTGCCGGCGGGCGGGGCGGATGCCGGTTGCGACTCGGCGCCGTCCTCGGCCGCGGGCTGAGCCTGGGTGTGATCGGCGGGCGGCGCGTCGGCATGGCTAGCGGATGGCGCGTCGCCGTTGCTGGCCGCCGCGTGTGCGGACGCGGTCTTGCCCCGCGCGACCATGGCCGCCACCTGGGGATCCGCCAGCGCGGCGCCGTAGCGGATCGCCACGAGCTTGCCCACAGCGGGGTGGCTGCCCAGCGGCGGGGAGCATTCGGTGCTGGTCAGCGCGGCGATCGCCTCCAGGGTGCCCGAGGTCAGCTCCGGCCCGACCATGCAGGGCGCCAGGGCGACGCGCGGGACCGCCTGCCGCAGCCGGATGGCCGCATCCTTGATGCTGCCGGGATCGGTGAGCGACGCGGCGGCCACCGGGGTGGTGAGGCGGGACGCGAGCAGCACCGCGACAACCTCGGCCGCCTGCACCGCTTCCTCGCCGCCCACGGCGCCCACGATGACCCCGTCGGCAGCGGTCTCGGTCACGATGCTGATCCGGCCGACCCTGGCGGCACGGGCCAGGCCGACGTCGGCCAGCCGCGCGTGCAGCGCCTCGGCCAGCAGCGGGTGCGGGCCCAGGGGGTCGGCGATGAGCAGCGGTGCCTCGGCCGCCGCGACCGACTCCGAGATGGCCTGATCCACTTCCGGGTTCGGGAACGGCGTCAGCGGCACCACCACGCCGGCCAGGGTGCCCTCCTGGCTGACCAGGTCGGCGAGCACCTCGTCCAGGTGGTCCCTGTTGCCGCGCAGGAAGCCGATCCGTACCTCGGCGCCGTGGCAGGAAGCGGCCGCCACGTCGGCGACCCGCTCGGCGATCTCTTCGCTTTCTGGCCTGGCCGACCCGGGGACGGCGATTACCAGCGCGGGGCTGTCGGACGGCAGCGAGAGCTGGTGCGGGCTGGAATGCCGCCCGGTCCGGCGGTATCGGGAGGTCCGGACCGGAAGGACCGCTCCTGAGTCCTGGTCAGCGCTCATATCAGCGCATCGTAACCAAGCAGGCCACCTCAGTGCGGACAATTCGGGTCACAGCTGTTTATCGGGCTCGTCACGCCCGTCTGCGGACAACCGTGCCGCGTGCGAACGGCGCCGGATCGCCGGCGCCAGCACGAGCAGCCCCGCTGCGCTGGCCGTCGCGAGCAGGCCACAGGTGAGCCAGAGCACCGCCGGGCTCAGCGCAAGCAGCCGGGTGCCGCCCAGCGGCCCGAGCAGGTAGGCGGCCGACCAGACGGCACCGTAAGCCCCGCTGTAGCGGCCCCGCATCGACGGCGGGGCGAGGTCGGCCACGATCGCGGCGCCCAGCCCGGCCGTGATGATCTCGCCGAGCGTCCACACCACGACGGTCGCGGCGTAGGCCAGCACGGATCCCGCCAGTGCGGTCAGCCCGAAGCCAAGGCCGACGACGACGAAGCCCACCGCCAGGACGGCGCAATGATCATGCCTGCCGAGCCAGCCGCTGACCCACGGCTGCAGCGCCACGATCACGATCCCGTTGACCGCCATGGCGAGGCCGTACTCCTGCGGTGACAGCCCTTGCAGCCGCATGGCCAGCGGCAGGGTCGTGTAGGCCTGCAGGTACACAAAGCAGTAGCACAGGGTCAGCGCCAGGTAGGCGAGCATCACCGGATCGCGGAGGAAGCCCGCAGGCCGACCCGGCCGGTGGCGCGATCGGGACACCGTCCCGGCTTCGGCTCCGGGCTGCGGCACGCCCGGCTGGGTCCGTCGCGGCCGGTCCCTCGGCAGCCACAGCCACGCCATGACGCCTGCCACGGCGCAGGTCGCTGCATCCGCCCAGAACAGCCAGACGAAGCCGGACCTGGCCAGCGTGCCACCGAGCACCATGGCAATGGAGAACCCCAGGTTGACCGCCCAGAACAACAGGCCGTACGCACGCGGCCGGTCCGCGGGCGGCACCAGGTCGGCGATCAGCGCCGCGGAGGCCGGGCGGTACAGGTCGATGGTCATGCCGAAGATCAGCGTGGCCACCACGATGGCAGCCAGGCCGCGCGAGTAACCCAGGGCGACGAGCGCGGCCGCGTTCGCCAGCATGCCGAACGTGAGCATGGCGCGGCGGCCGATCCGGTCGGACAGCACCCCGGAGCCGAGTTGCGCAACGATCGAGCCCGCACCGCTCATCGCAAGTACCGCGCCCGTGGTGGCCAGCGAGAGCCCACGCACCCCGGTCAGGTAATAGGCGAGGAACGGCTCGACCAGGTAGCCGATCCGGTTGATCAGCGTCCCGCTGAACACCAGCCAGAACGGCCCGGGCAGCCCGAAAACCTGGGCCCGCACGAACGCACGGAGCCGCCCGGCCGGGACCTCGGCAGCCTGCGCTGAGCGCGGCTCCGCGACGGCCGTGCGCCGCTGGTCGGTGGTAACCACGCGGCCATGCTGCCACGGGGCACCGACAAGACGCCTTCGTCATAAAGCCGGCCCCAGCCTCCTGCGCTGGTCGTGCGACCTGAGGTCAAGCGGAGCTGCGGGACATGGCGCAGTCCGCATCTCATGACTATAATTCAGGTCATGACAGTGATTCCGCTGGCCGACGCGAAGGCCCACCTATCTGCGGTGCTGGATGAGGTACGGGACACCCACGACCGAGTGGTTATCACCCGCAACGGCCGCCCCGAGGCGGTGATCATGTCCGTATCAGATCTGGAGGCGCTGGAGGAGACCCTGGATCTGCTGTCAACGCCGGGTGCTCTGGATGAGATCCGGGCGGCGGAGGCTGAGATCGCCCGCGGCGAAGCCATCGATGCCGATGAGCTACGGCGACAGATGGAGCGGCGCATGCGAACGGAGCAGGGTGGCGAGTGAGTGACGAGGCATACGCCCTGTCCCTGGCTCCCCCCGCGCGCCGTGTCCTCGTTGAAGGGCCGCCTCGCGGCCTGCCGTTGGCAGTCGCGGCCGCTGTCACAGAATTCCTGACCGGTGCGCTGCTGGACAATCCGCACCGGGTCGGCAAGCGTCTCACCCGCGAACTGAGCGGCTACCATTCGGCGCGACGTGGCGCTTACCGGGTGATCTACCGCATCGATGAGGCCGAACGGATCGTGCACGTCGTCCGTATTGACCACCGCGCTGACGTCTACCGGACCCCATAAGCCGGGTATGGCTAGAACAGCCGGAGCGAGTCGTCCACGGCGCCGCGCATGGCGTCGTAGTCCAGGGTGACACACCGGATACCGCGGTCCTCGGCGAGCACCCGGGCCTGGGGCCTGATCTCCTGGGCCGCGAACACACCGCGCACCGGGGACAGCGCCGGGTCCCGGTTGAGCAGTTCGAGATATCTCGTCAGCTGCTCGACTCCGTCGATTTCGCCTCTGCGCTTGATTTCCACGGCCACGGCCGTCGATCCTGCGTCCCGGCACATCAGGTCCACCGGGCCGATCGCGGTCGGGTACTCCCGGCGGACCAGCCGCCAGCCCTCGCCGAGCAGGTGCACCTGCGCGGCGAGCAGTTCCTGCAGGTGCGCCTCGACGCCGTCCTTCTGCAGTCCTGGGTCGACGCCGAGTTCATGGCTGGAGTCGTGCAGCACCTCTTCGAGCGTGATGCGCAGCTCCTCGCCGCCCTTGCTCACCACCCGCCAGGTGCCCGGCGACTCCTCCAGGCGGCACGGCGGCGACATCCAGTTCAGCGGTTTGTAGGAACCGCCGTCGGAATGGACGAGCACCGAGCCGTCCGCCTTGACGATGAGCAGGCGCATCGCCATCGGCAGATGCGCGCTGAGCCGCCCCACGTAATCCGCGCTGCACCGCGCAATGACAAGCCGCACGAGAGGCAACTCTAGCTAGTGCCACGGCCTGGCAGCGGGCAGGATCTTCAGGGTGGGCGCCAATCCACGACGGGAGGCGGCCGAATTGCCCGAGTCAATACCTGAGCGGATCCGGCACTACGTCCTTGACGGCAGCGACCGGGACCTTCGCCGGCTCCTGCGCGTCGCCGAGGTACAGGCCGAGTCGGCCCGCGCGGCGGTCGGCCGCATCGGGGACATCGCGGGCTGGCGGGCGATCGAGTGCGGCTGCGGCCCACTGGGCTGCCTGGCGGTGCTGTCCGAGCTTGTGGGCCCGGACGGGGCGGTCGTCGGGGTCGATTTCAGCCAGGCCACGGTCGAGCGCGCCCGGTCCGTGGTCGCCGTTCTGGGCATCGGCAATGTCGAGGTCGTGGCCGGTGACGTCCATGAGTTCGACGCGGCGGGCGCTGGTGGGCCGTTCGACCTCGGCTTCACCCGGGCCTTCCTCATGCACCAGGCCGACCCCGAGCGGACGCTCCGCAAGATCGGCGGCATGCTCCGGCCGGGGGGATGGCTGATCGTCCAGGAGCCGCTCAGAACCCCGCCACCGCAGAGTTATCCGCACGTCGGCGCGATCGGCCGCTACTGGGAACTGATGCACGAAGCCGCGGCCCAGTCCGGGGTGGCGCCCGATGCCATCGAGAACCTGCGTGCCTCGGCCGCTCGCGCGGGCTTCGAGGTTGCCGCAGCGAGCGGGTTCTTCAACGTGATGGAGCCATCGGTGGGCTTCGACATCCATGCCAGCGCAGTCGCCGCGCTCAAGAGCCGCCTGGTGGGCACCGGCGTGGCCGCCGGTCCGGAAGTCGATGAGCTGGAACGGTCCCTGCGTCAGGCCGCGTCCGGCCAAGACGGCTGGCTGACCAGCCCCTTCATGCTCGACCTCACCCTCCGCAAGCCATGATTCGCGCGCTCGCGGTAGCGATGGCTCGGTGAGTGGACTAACCTCTTAGCTAAGGAGGTGGTCACGATTAGCGAGCCCGCCGCGCAGTTCAACATCCACGATGCGAAGACCAACCTGTCGCGGATCATCGAAAGGGTCGAGTCCGGCGAGGAGATCATCATCAGCCGGGCCGGGCATCCCGTGGCCAAGGTCGTCCCGCTGACGCGGAAGACCAAACGAACCGGCCGGGGTTCGCTGCGCGGTCGGCTGGTGGTGGCTCCGGACTGGGATTCCGACGAAGTCAACGCGGCCATCGCTCGCGACTTCGGCGTGGCCCCATGAGCCTGCTGCTGGACACGCACGTCGTCTTGTGGTGGCTCACTGACGATTCGACGCTCACGGATGACATCAAGAGCAAGCTTGACCATGAGCCTGATGTCTACGTGAGTACCGCGACCATCTGGGAAGTGGCCATCAAGCAGGCGATTGGCAAGCTTGCTGAGCCCGTTGGTCTCCCAGAACTGATCCGTGACTGCGGATTCCGGGAACTGCCGATCAGGCATGACCATGCGGTCACGGCCGCACGACTGCCCATGATCCACCGGGATCCCTTCGACAGGATGCTGGTTGCCCAGGCGGCCTGCGAGGACCTGACCCTCGTCACGAGAGACCCACACTGCCAGAAATACGACATCGCAGTCCTCCCAGCGTGAGGCGTATCGAGTTGGCGAGGTAGCCGCACGGACCCAGAGGCATCTAGCCCGGCTGGTCTCCGCCCGAAGTCAGCGAGGCCGCAACGAAGGTGCCCCGGCCGTGGATGGTCACGATCAGGCTCTGCTCGCGGAGGACTTGCATCGCGTGCCGCACGGTGACGTAGGCAACGCCGTATTCGTCTCGCGAGCGCTCGTTCGGCAGGGGAGCTTCCTGGTGATCTCGCCGGCCCTGATCCTGCGGGCAACGTCGTTGGCTACCTGGACATAGGCATGCTCACGCCCGAAGGGATCCACCGGTCGTGCGGGCACATGATCAACATAGACATGCCATAAGCTGCGAAAACTTCGACTAGCTCTAAGAGCTTCTATGAGCTATTATTCAGTCATGCGAGCAAGGCGACATTGAGCGACTGCGTGAGGAACATCCGCTGTGGCGGATCGGCTCGGTCTGGGCGTCCGCGGCCAGCGGTCCGGACGCCAGGAGGCTGACCGCCTCGCGGGATGGCATCCAGGTGCACGCCTGGACGGCCGAACGGCTCTCCGCGTGCATCGCCTACGAGGAGGAGCGGAACGGCTGGCCGGCCGGACAGGCCGGGCCCGCGGTCAGGCGATCCTGGTGATGACCGTCGTGCAGGGCCCGGTGACCCCGGTGGCCTCGCTCTGCAGGCACAGCCGCGCCGCGGCGGCCAGGCCCGGCTTCCCGGTCACCTTGGTGGTGATCACGAACGAGGCGGATTGCCCGTGCCCTACGGTGCCGGGCTCGCACCGGGAGCCGTCCGGGTTGATGGCCGAGCCGTCGGCGACGACGCACAGCGGCACGCCGGTCCCCGTGACGCCGGTCAGCTTCTCCAGGACCAGGTCCTCGCCGTCCACCTTCGATCCCTTGTTGGTCTCGGTGAAGCCGAACGTGAGCACCTGGCCGATCTGGATGAGCTTGACCCCGCCCACCGCGGAGCCCTTCAGTACGAACGATGGTGCCGCCGCCGCGGGCTGGGCGGGAGCCTGAGCCGCGCTTGTCAGTACCGTGACGAGAGGGCCGGCGACCAGCACGGAACCCAGGATCAAGGCGAGCCGGCGCACGTTCTTCGGGAGAGTAGCCATGGCTGACGGTAACGCTCCGCGGGATCGTGGCCCAGGCCCGGATTTCTCCGCAAGACCGCCCGAGCGGATGTCGATACCGGCCGGGGGCGTTCGTGTAGCAGGTGAGAGGCCCACCATCAGCAGGAGGAGCACACGATGAAGCAGTACCTGATCAGCGTCTACCAGCCCGACGGGCCGGCCCCGCCGCCGGAGATCCTGGACAAGATAATGGCCGACATCGAGGCGATCCGCGCCGAACTCAAGGACGCCGGGTGCTGGGTCTTCAGCGGGGGCCTGCACGGCCCGAGCACCGCGACCGTGCTGCGGCCCAAGGACGGCGACGTGCTCGTCACCGACGGCCCGTTCGCCGAGGGCAAGGAGCACCTGGGCGGCTTCACCATCCTCAAGGCCCCGGATCTGGACGCGGCGCTGGCGTGGGGACGCCGCTATGCACAGGCGACCACGCTGCCCATCGAGGTGCGCCCGTTCCAGGGCGAAGCCGAGGACTGATGCCCGGCACGCCGGCCCCGTCGGCCGCGGAGATCGAAGACGTCTTCCGCGCCGAGTACGGCCGCGCGGTCGCCGTCCTGACCCGCACCTTCGGCGACCTCGACATCGCCGAAGATGCGGTACAGGACGCGTTCGCCGTCGCCGTGCAGCGGTGGCCGTCCGGCGGCCTGCCGCCGAGCCCGGCCGGCTGGATCATCACCACGGCCCGCAACCGGGCCATCGACCGCCTCCGCCGTGAGGCGTCCCGTGAGGACCGGCACGCCCAGGCTGCCCTGCTGCACGCCCGTGGCGACCCCGCAGAGGAGGGCCCCGTGCGCGACGACCGGCTGCGCCTGATCTTCACCTGCTGCCACCCGGCGCTCGCCCGGGCCGCCCAGGTCGCGCTGACCCTGCGGCTGCTTGGCGGGCTCACCACGGCGCAGATCTCCCACGCCTTCCTGGTGCCGGAGCCGACCATGGCGCAGCGGCTGGTCCGGGCCAAGGGGAAGATCCGCGACGCGCGAATCCCGTACCGGGTCCCGGCCGAGGCCGACCTTCCCGACCGGCTGCGCGCCGTGCTCGCCGTCCTCTACCTCATTTTCAACGAGGGCTACACGGCAAGCTCGGGGGCGGCGCTCGTCCGCGAAGACCTGTGCGCCGAGGCGATCCGGCTGGCGCGGCTGCTGGCCGAACTGATGCCGGACGAGCCCGAGGCGCTGGGACTGCTCGCGCTGATGCTGCTCACCGACGCACGCCGGGCCGCGCGCAGCAACGCCGCGGGCGGCCTGGTGCTGCTCGCCGACCAGGACCGGGACCGCTGGGACCTGGCCCTCATCGCCGAAGGCCAGGGCCTGGTCCGCCGGTGCCTGCGGCGGGACCAGCCAGGCCCGTACCAGATCCAGGCGGCGATCCAGGCCGTGCACAGTGATGCGGCGACTGCGGCGGACACCGACTGGCGGCAGATCGTGCTGCTGTACGACCAGCTCATGGCCATCACGCCGAGCCCGGTGGTGGCCCTCAATAGGGCCGTCGCGGTGGCCGAGGTTGACGGCCCGGAAGCCGCACTGGCCCTGGCGGATCGTATTGCACTTGAAGACTTCTATCTCTTTCATGCCATCCGCGCCGACCTGCTGCGCCGCCTCGGCCGCGACGGCGAGGCGGCGCGGGCCTACCGGGCGGCCATCGAGCAAGCCGGGAACGCCGCGGAGCGGGACTTCCTTGAGCGCCGGCTGCAGGGGCTCACCACGCGCTGACCGGCCGGGCGGCCGCCATCGATGGGGCCGCCCGGCCGGTGCGGGCGCGGGCCGGTCAGGGCGCCCAGGTGTCCGCGAAGGTCGAGTGGGCCGGTGACGAGAACGTGTTCAGCGGGCCCGCCACGGTGTGCGGGCTGCCCGGCTGGGTCAGCTTGTCGGTGTTCCAGGCCGCGTTCGCGAGGCCGCCGCTAATTCCGCTGCCGTCGATGACGACGATGTTGCTGAAGTGCACGACCGTGAATTCGGCGGGCGCGATCCCTGACGGTGAGCCCGCGGTCACTTCGGCCGAGGAGTTCAGGCACGCGGCACAGGTCTTGGTCACGGTGAAGCTCTTCCCGGACGTGAGGTCGTGGACGGACAGCGTGTAAACGCCAGCGTCGGCGGTGACGCTGGCCGTCACCGTGTCGCCGGGGCTCGGGTGGAACGTGGGCACAAGGGCCGCCGGGTACATCCGGTAGAACGCGGTGTAGAACGGCACCGCGTTCACGCAGGCCTCGCTGACGCCCACCGTTTCGGCCGTGCTGTCGGTGATCCCGTCGAGGCCGGCCCGCGTCTGGGCGGTGGCGTTCTGGGCGGAACAAGTCACGCCCGGGACGGTGAAGATGGCCTGGACATGGATGAACTCCTTCGCGCCGCCCGCCTTGGGCACCGCGGCATAGCCGGACGCGATGGGGGACACGAGGGTGATGGCCGGGATGCCGGGAACTGCCGGCCCGGCCGGGCTGGCGGACGCCAGGCCCGGTGTTGCGCCCAGGATGGCGGCGGCGGCCCCGGCGGCGACCGCTAGTCTTCCGAACCTGTACATGAAACCAACCCCGTTCTGGCTTCGAGTTGCCACAGCTTTCGGCACCGATCATGCGCGCGCGCAGGGCCGCGACGAATCCGGGAAACCCGCAATGTTTCGCGGCCGGGCCGCAGCCGGCGCCGCTGCGGGGGCCGCAGCCAGGCCAGGGCCGGGGTCAGGCCGGTGGGCCGGGGTCAGCCGGCGGCGGAGGCAGGCCGCTTGCCCAGGCCCGGGCCAGCTCGCTGCGGGAGCGGACGCCGAGTTTGCGGTAGACGGCGGACAGGTGCGCCTCCACGGTCCGCAGCCCCATGTAAAGCTCGACGGCGACTTCCCGGTTGGTGTGCCCTGCCGCGACCAGGCCCGCCACCTGGCGTTCCGCCTCGGTCATGCCGGGCCCGTCGACCCGGCTGGTGCCGAGCCTGGCCAGCTCCGCGGTGGCCCGCTCCGCCCAGGGAACGGCCCCCAGCCGGGTGAACAGGACCAGGGCCGCCGTCACGTGGTCCCGCGCCGCCACCTTGCGGCGGGCGCGGCGGGCCACCTCCCCGGCGGCCAGGTGCGTGCGGGCCAGTTCGGCGGGCATCTCCAGCCGTTCGTGCGCGGCGAACGCCAGCCGCAGCGCGGCGGACGCCGCCTCCTGGTCACCGCGGGCCGACATCAGCAGCGCACGGCAGCGGCCCGCGCTGGCCAGTGCCCACGCCCGGTCCAGGCGCTGCGCGCGTTCCTCCAGGGAAACCAGCAGTGCCTCCGCGGCCGCGAGGTCGCCGAGCCGGATCAGCGATTCGATGTCGTCGGGGAGCGGCCGCAGCGCCAGCCAGCCGGGATCGATCATCTCCCGGCCGGCCGTCGCCGCGGTGACCAGCGCCAGGATCGCGTGGGCGGCGGCGGGGTCCCCCGCGGCAAGCTCGGCCAGGCCGAGCGCGTGGCTGCCGAGCAGCGCGGGGTAGTAGACGCCGGAGCGCAAGCCCTCGTCGATCGCCGCGCCGGCCTCGGCGCGGGCCTCGTCCAGGGGACCGCGGAAGGCCCGGATCATCGCCCGGGCGGCGTGCATGCACGCCGTGCCCGTGATGGCGCCCGAGGCGAGGGCGACGCGGTAGCCGTGGTCGGCGTATTCCCCGGCGCGATCGTAGTTCCCCGCCCAGGTCTCCAGCTCCGCGATGGGCATGGCGACGAACGGCAGGTCGGTCTCGGCGCCCTGCTCGATCGCGTCGGCGTACTCGGCGGCCAGCAGGTCCCGTGCTCCGGCCAGGTCATCGCCGCTGCGCAGGACGTGGCTGGCCACCACCCGCGGCCGAAGCTCCATCGGCACCCGTGCGGCCTGCTGATGCGCACGCACGGCCCGGCCGATCAGGTCGCGGTCGACGCCGTGCCCCATGACGAAGTCGGCCAGCGCACGGAAGGCGCTCAGTTGTGCGATCAGCCCCTGGTCACCGAGCCGCTGCGCGGTCTCGAGGGCGGCCAGAAAGTGCTCGACCGGCTCCGTGCTGAAGTTCTCGGTGCTGACCCCAAGCAGGAAGCCCAGGTCGCGGTGGATCAGCGCGCTGAGGGCCGTGCCTGGCTCCGCCTCCGCGAGCGCCTGGCGGATCAGCGGGAGGGCGGCGGCGCCGCTCTCGAAGTAGCCGGCGACCCTGGCCCTGTGGTGCAGTGCGGCAGCGCGCAGCGGCCCGGGACCGGTCAGCCGGATTGCCTGGTCCAGCAGCTCGCGGGCACCCTCGGGGTCGAAGGCGGCCAGGTGGAGCCGGCCCGCGTCGGTCAGCCGCGCGGCCCGGGTGGCCGGATGGCCGTCCGGGGTGAGCCGCAGTGCCAGGTCGGCGAGTTCGGCACCGGCGACGGCGGCGCCCCGGAGGCAGGCATCCTCGGCGGCCGTGGCGAGCCGGTCAGCCAGGTGCCCGTCCGGCCCCGAGGCCGCCAGGGCCAGGTGGCGCACCTGGCCCTCGGCCGCGCCGGTGACCGCCGCCAGGCGCCGGTGGGCCTGCTGGCGCCGCCGCTGCGTGGCGCTGGAGTAGTGCACGGAACGGAGCAACGGGTGCGTGAACCGGACGCGGTCCCCGGTGATCTGGAGCACGCCCGCCGCCTCGGCGGACTCCAGCCCCTCCTGGGCATCCTGATCGTCACCGCAGGCGGCCAGGACCACCTCGACCGTCGGCGCCGCGGCTGCCGCCGCAAGGAGCGCGACCTCGCCGCCGGCCGGGGTGAGCGCCTGCAGTCGGCGCTGCACCAGCGGCAGCAGCGAACCGGGCACCGGAAGCGGCTGCCTGGCTCCGTGCCGATCGCCCCGGGCGCCCATCGCCGTCGCCAGTTCCATTGCGAAGTAAGGGTTTCCGCCCGACGCCTCGTGCACCTCGACCACCTCGGGCCAGCTGGCTGGCGGTCCGCCCTTGGCACGCAGGATGGTGTCAAGGGCCTCGGCGGAAAGCGGCCCCACCGTCACGGCCTCCAGGCGCCCGGGCGGGAACCATCGCTGCACGAGTGGCACCAGGCTGGGCTGGTCTCCGGTGGCGGCCGTCGCCAGCAGGCCTGCGGGCTGGGTGGCGAGCCGGCGCTGCGCGTACTCAAGCACCGCGGCCGAGGCCCGGTCCAGCCACGGCAGGTCGTCCACGCCGACGATCACCGGGGCGGCCTCCGCCAGATCCCGGATCACGCCGAGGAAGGCGACCGCGACCGCCCGCTGGTCGGGCGGCTCGGGCCCCGGTTCGGCACGCAGCAGGGCCACATCGAGCGCGCGCCGCTGCGGGCCCGGCAGCCTGCCGAGCACGGAGTCCGGCACCGGCTCCAGCAGATCCCCCAGCGCCGAGAAGCTGAGCGCGGCCTCCGGCCGGACCGGGCGGCAGGTGAGCACCTGCCAGCCCCGGCGCCGGGCCTGGTCGATCCCGGCCGACCACAGCGTCGTCTTGCCGATGCCGGCCTCGCCCTCGAACAGCAGCGCTGCCGGGTGGCTGGCCACCTCGTCAAGGAACCGGCCGATCCGGGCCAGTTCGGTGGCGCGGCCGGCTAGCCCCGCGTCAGCGCCGGCACACCGCTCCACGCCACACCCCCAGGCTCACCCAGGCCAGGCCATCCAGTTTCGTCATTATGGGAGAGAAACAGGGGGTTTCGGATATATCCGCCGCGGCGTGCCCGCCGGTTGCGGCGGCCGCCGCGGACCAGGCATGCGGCTGCGGGCACCGTGGCGCCCGGGCCCGATCAGAAAACCCGTTGACATGCCCTACAGTGACGCCCGTGAGCCCTCGCAGAGCCCGGCGCCTGCCGGCCGGCATGCCGCGCCGGCCGCGCGGCGGGCTGCCACCCGCGCGGCCCGGGGGCGAGGGAGAAGACGACGCGGAGGCCCCGGCCCTGCGGCTCGGCCCGGAGCGGATCGAGTCGGGGCCTGACGGGGACTGGGTGGTCCGGGCCATGCCGGGCGAGGCGACCGTGAAGATGTACCGGTGCCCCGG
Organism: uncultured Actinomycetes bacterium; assembly: GCA_963707905.1. Classification (GTDB taxonomy): domain Bacteria; phylum Actinomycetota; class Actinomycetes; order Streptosporangiales; family Streptosporangiaceae; genus DASXKD01. Next base: position 179,262 of record CAVPSA010000018.1, read on the forward strand.
CTGTGACCAGGAGATCCAGCCCGGAACCGCGCACCTGGTCGTGTGGCCCGCCTACACGCCCGGGCTGGCGGAGCGCAGGCACTGGCACCGGCCGTGCTGGGACAGGCGGCAGCGCCGCCGCGCACCCGGCCGGCCCGGCAGGTAAGGAGCACCGTGACAGACATCAGGGCCGCCACCGTGCTGCCCGCGCGGCGCGAGGACATCACCGTGCAGACCGCCGACGGCCTGGCCCTGGTCGGGGAGATCGCCCGGCCGCTCAGCAGGGATCCGGTGGCCACCCTGCTGTGCCTGCACCCGCTGCCCACGCACGGCGGGATGATGGACAGCCACATCCTGCGCAAGGCGTCCTACCGCCTGCCCGCGCTGGCGGACCTGGCCGTGGTCAGGTTCAACACCCGGGGCACCGAGTCGGATCGCGGCCGCAGCGAGGGGGAGTTCGGCGACGGCCTGGCCGAACGGAACGACGTGGCCGCGGCGATCGCCTGGTGCGTGGCCGCCGGCCTGCCCAGGCTATGGCTGCTTGGCTGGTCGTTCGGCACCGAACTCGCGCTGCAGTGGGGGAACGACCCGGCGGTGGAGGGCGCGATCCTGCTGTCGCCACCGCTGCGCCGGGCCGGCGATGCCGAACTGGACGCCTGGGCTGCCTCAGGCAAGCCGTTGCTCGTGCTGGTGCCCGAGTTCGACGACTACCTCCGGCCGGACGAGGCGCGGGCCAGATTCGCCCGGGTGCCGAAGGCCGAGGTGATCGCCGGGGAACGGGCCAAGCACCTGTGGGTGGGGGAGCCCGCGGTGCGTACTGTTCTGGGTGAGATCGTGCGCCGGGTGAACCCGGCTGCGTGGCCGCTGCCAACCGAGTGGGAGGACCTACGGTGACCCTTTTCGATCTGAGCGGTAAGAAGGCATTGATCACCGGGGCCTCCCGTGGCATTGGGCAGGAGATCGCGGTCGCCTTCGCTGAGGCAGGAGCCGACCTCGCGCTGGTGGCGCGCAGCGAGGACGGGCTCGCGACCACCGCCGGGAAGGCTGCGGGTTACGGGCGTGAGGCGTTCGTGATCCAGGCGGACGTGACCGACCAGGAAGCCGTGGACGGCGCCGTCGCCGCGGCGATCGAGCGCCTCGGCCAGGTGGACATCGTGGTCAACAACGCCGGCGGGTCCAACTTTGTGGCCCCGTTCATGGACCTGCGGGTGCCGGGCTGGGACAAGCTGATGCGGCTCAACCTGACCTCTGCCGTGTACGTGTGCCACGCGATCGGGCCGCACCTGGCCGAGCGCGGGCACGGCTCGGTCATCAACGTGGCCTCGGTCGCGGGCCTGGCCGCCTCGCCGTTCCTGTCGCCCTACGGGGCGGCCAAGGCCGGGCTGATCTCGCTCACCAAGACGCTGGCCGTGGAGTGGGCGCCGCTGGGCATCCGGGTCAACGCCCTGTGCCCCGGCTGGACCGCGACCGAGCTCAGCCGCTACCTGTGGGAGGACGAGACGACGGGGAAGGCGACCATCGCCACGGTGCCCATGCAGCGGTGGGGCCGCGCGGCCGAGATGGCCGGGCCCGCAGTCTTCCTGGCCAGCGACGCCTCCTCCTACATGACCGGCCAGGCCCTAGTCGTCGACGGCGGCCAAACCACAATGGCCTAACACCCCCCACCCCCCGCACCCCCCCGCACCGGCCCACCCCCCGCCTTATCATTCGAGACGTGCGCCCATACCGGGCAAATCGGGCGCTAAACCGAACGTTTCGAATGATAAGAGGCCCGGAAGCCGGGAAAACGCAGGAGGGGCGGCGCACGTAGCGCCGCCCCTCCTCACGTTGACCGGTGGTTACTCGGTCCACCACTCCTCGTCGTTGGACTTGGCTGCCGCCTTGGCCGACACCGGCTGCTTGGGGCCGTTGGCCGGGGGCTGCTGCTGAGCCTGGGCCGGCCGGGGCTCCTGCCGGGGCGCGGGCGGCGGCGGTCCCGCGACGGCCTTGGGCGCGGCCTGCGGTGCGACGGCCGGGCGTGACGGGGGCTTGAGCGCCTCGGACAGGCCCGGCATCTGGGTGCCGAGGAGCTGGCTGATCTGCGCCAGGTGGGTGGAGATGCTCTCCTTCTGCCTGGTCAGGTCGTCGACCTCGCGCTGGGCCGAGGCCCGGTGCCGCTCGATCTCGTTCTTGGCGTCCGCCGTGAGCTGGTCGGCCTGGGCCTTGGCCTGGGCGACGATCTGGTCGGCGTTCTTCCTGGCGTTGCCGACCAGCTGCTTGGAATGCTGCTCGGCCTCACGCCGGGTGTGGTCGGCCTGCGCGCTGGCCTTGGCGGCCCGCTGCTCGGCGGTGGCGGCGCGCTGCTCCGCCTCGGTGACCAGCTTCTGCGTTGCCGCCTGCGCGGCCGAAAGGCGCTCGGCCTCCTGGCGCTCGGCTTCCTCGCGGCGCGAGGCGAGCTGGATCTCGAACTCCGCCTCGGCCTGCGCCCGCTGTGCCTCGCTCTCCTCCAGGATGCGCTGCGCCTGGCTGCGCATCTCATCCGCCTGCCGCTTGGAGGTGGTGAGGATCTCGTCGCGTTCCCGCTTGGACGACGCCTTGAGCTGGGCGACCTCGCGCTCGGTGGTGGTGCGGAGCTTGGCGATGTCGCGCTCGATCGCGGCCCGCTTCTCGGCCACCTCGTGGTCGGCCATGGCGCGGAGCTTGGCGGCCTCGCGCTCGGTGGTGGAGGTCAGCTCGTCGGCTTCACGGCGCGCCCCGGTGCGGATCGCGTCGGCTTCCCGCTCGGCCGAGCCGCGCAGGTCGTCGGTCTCGCGCTTGGCGCTGGCGCGCAGTTCGGCCGCCTCGTTCTCGGCACCGGCGCGCAGTTCGGCCGCGTCCACCTTGGCGGCGGCCTGCAGTTCGTTGGCCGCGGAGCGGGCCTCGCCGACGATCTCCGTCGCCTGCTCTTCGGCGAGGCGGAGCAATTGCTCGATCCGGGAGCCCAGGCCCGCGTAAGTGGGGCGCTCCTGCTCCCGGAGCTGACGATGCGCCTCAGTCAGCTCCTGCTGCAGCGCCCCGACCTGCTCGCGGTGCTGCCGGATCTCCAGATCGGTCTGCTTGAGGTACTCGTCGACCTGGTGCTGGTCGTAGCCGCGCATGACCTTGGCGAAGTCGCGGGCCGGGGCGTCTTCGAAGAAATTGCTGAGCTGAGCGTCGATTTCAGGCTGCATGTGGCTTGATCCTGGGCTAGACGAAGAGGGGGCCTGCGGGGGGGCAGACGAGTTCCTAGCATCCGGCCGTGAGGGAATGACAAAGCCCAGCAACCCCCACCGGCGCCGACGCATGAGACCGCTCGCCCGATCCATCGCAGCGTACTCCCGTTACGCAGGTGATGACGCCGGCTTTCCGGCTTCCCGACGGCCAAGATTCACTTTTCGGCGCAACCCGTGACGCCTGTAGCCAGGTGCCGCCGGGTTCATGCCTCCGGCGGCTGGACCAGCTCGGTCAGCACCCCGCCCACATCCGCCGGGTGCAGGAAGGCGATCGATGCGCCCATGGAGCCGTGCCGGGGGCGCTGGTCAAGCAGGCGCACCCCGCGCGCTCCGATGACCTCAAGGGCCTCAGTGATGTTCGTCACCCGGTACCCGATGTGGTGGATTCCCTGCCCTCGGCGGGCCAGGAATCTCCCCACCGGCGTGTCCGGCCCGGTCGGCTCGAGCAACTGGATCCAGGACGGCCCGGGCCCCTCGCCCAGGCGGAGCATGGCCTCGTGGACTCCCTGGTCCTCGTGGGTCTCCCGGCTGGCCACGGTGAGGTCGAAGACGGACTCGTAGAAAGCGATGGCCGCCGCAAGGTCGTGGCAGGCGATGCCCACATGGTCGATCCGGTCCAGCACCGCTGCCTCCCGTGGGCGTCCTGGCAGTTCCAGGGACGGCCCGGCGGCTGCGGGGCCGCGGGTCACCCCTGGGTATCGTGGCAGACGTCCCGCCCGCGCCGCACCGGGGCGGGGGAGCAGCGGAGGAAACCATGCCAGAAGCGGTGATCACGGCGGGGGCGCGGACGGCGACCGGCCGCCTGCTGGGCTCGCTCAAGGACCTCGCCGCCACCGACCTCGGCGGCATCGTCATCAAGGCCGCGCTGGAACGCTCGGGCATCACCGGCGCCGACGTCCAGTACGTGATCATGGGGCAGGTCCTGCAGGCCGGCGCCGGGCAGATCCCGTCCCGCCAGGCCGCGGTCGCGGCGGGCATCCCGATGACCGTGCCGTCGATCACCATCAACAAGGTGTGCCTGTCCGGGCTGGACGCCATCGCGCTCGCGGCCCAGCTCATCCGGGCCGGCGAGTTCGACATCGTGGTCGCCGGCGGCATGGAGTCGATGACGAGGGCCCCGCACCTGCTGCCGGGCGCCCGCGCCGGGCACAAGTACGGCGCGATGGAACTGCTTGACGCCATGGCCCTCGACGGGCTGACCGACCCGTTCGAGCACACTCCGATGGGCGAACTGACCGACGTGCACAACAAGCGCCTCGGCATCGGCCGCGCCGAGCAGGATGACTTCGCTGCGCTGTCGCACCAGCGCGCCGCTGCGGCGATCAAGGATGGTTTGCTGAACGATGAGATCGTGGCTGTCCCGGTGCCGCAGCGGCGTGGGGATCCGGTGCTGTTCGACACCGACGAGGGGGTGCGGGGCGAGACCACCGCCGAGTCTCTGGCCAGGCTGCGCCCTGCCTTCGGGGCCGACGGGACGATCACCGCGGGCACGGCGTCGCAGATCTCCGACGGGGCCTGCGCCGTGGTGGTGATGTCCGCGGCGGCAGCCGCCGCCCGGGGTGCCCCGGTGCTCGCCGAGATCGGCGCGCACGGCAACGTGGCCGGCCCGGACAACTCGCTGCAGTCACAGCCGTCCCGGGCGATCCGCCATGCCTTGGGCAAGGCCGGGCTGGCCGTGGGCGACCTTGACCTGGTCGAGATCAACGAGGCGTTCGCGGCCGTGGTGCTCCAGTCCATGCGCGACCTGGCCATCGGCCCGGACATTGTCAACGTCAACGGGGGCGCGATCGCTATCGGCCACCCGATCGGCGCCTCCGGCGCGCGGCTCGCCCTGCACCTTGCCCACGAGCTGCGCCGGCGTGGCGGTGGGCTGGGCGCGGCGGCGCTGTGCGGCGGCGGCGGGCAGGGCAGCGCGCTGCTGCTGCGGGTGCCGGGCGATCATGGCTGAGCTCAATTCATGGCCTCCCTCGCGGGCGGTCGGCCCTGGGGGGCCTCCCTTGGTCGTGCCGGAGGCGCGCAAGAGGGCGGTACGGGAGGCATGGGGGTCCCGGGGGCTCGCCCCCGGGACCAGCAGAGCCTCGCCGCCGGGACGCAGCGCGAAGCGATGCGGCGTTCGGCCCAGCGGCTGCGGCGTGACATGCCTGTGGGCGACAAGAGGTCTCTTGCAACCGGGTCCGACCCGGCCGGGGAGCGGGCGCGTGAGGCGATCGGGAAGGCCAGGGCCGGGGACGCGCGGGCACTGGCCCGGCTGATCTCGCTGGTGGAGAACTCCGCGCCGGAACTGCGCCAGATCGCCACGGCGCTCGCCCCGCTGACCGGGCAGGCGCGCGTCGTCGGGCTCACCGGGGCGCCCGGAGTGGGCAAGTCCACGATCACCGCCGCCCTGGTGGCCGCCTACCGGGAACGCGGCCAGCGGGTGGCCGTGCTCGCCGTGGACCCGACCTCCCCGTTCAGCGGCGGCGCGCTGCTCGGTGACCGGGTCCGGATGCAGGACCATGCCACCGACCCGGACGTGTTCATCCGGTCCATGGCCACCCGCGGTCACCTCGGCGGCCTGTCCGAGGCGGCTCCCCAGGCGCTCCGGGTGCTGGACGCCGCCGGGTTCGCGGTGCTGCTGGTGGAGACCGTGGGCGTGGGCCAGGCCGAGATCGAGATCGCCTCGCTCGCCGACACCACGCTGGTCGCGGTGGCGCCAGGCATGGGCGACGGCATCCAGGCGGCCAAGGCGGGGATCCTCGAGGTCGGGGATGTGTTCGTGGTGAACAAGGCCGACAAGCCGGGTTCCCAGGAAGCAGTCAGGGACCTGCGGGGCATGATCGCGATGGCCCGTCGTAGCGCTGAAGAATGGCGGCCGCCCATCGTGACCACCGTCGCGGTCAAGGGAGAAGGCATCGCCGAACTGACCGAGAAGGTGGACGCGCACTGGTCCTGGCTGGATTCCTCGGGCCAGGGTGAGGCCCGGCGGCGGGCGCGGGCCCGCGAGGAGATCACCGCGATCGCCCTCGCCGAACTGCGGCGGCGGGTGGGCGGCCTGCCCGGCGACTCGCAACTGGAGGACCTGGCCGCTCAGGTCGCGGCGGGCAAGCTGGACCCCTTCACCGCCGCCCACGAACTGATCGCCGCTGCCGATACGCCCGCCGGTAGCCGCTAGCCGCCACCGCGTTTGTCATGGGTGGCGCAACCATGACGAAAGAATGTGTCGTGGTAAATGGGACAACGCCGGTCCCGGGGATCTGCTGTGCCCTTGCTGTCACCGGTGACGCAGCCAGACTCCGAAGTTCTGCCCACCGTTCCACAGCCCAGAAGGGCTCACCACCGCCACGCCCGTGAAGGTGCCAGTGGTGGTGCCGATCATCTGGCTGGTTTGCCAGGGACCGGTGACGGTGCCGTGGTGGCCGGTATAGGTGGTCAGGCGTGTGCTGGCCACCTTCCACATCCGCGTGTCGGCTTGCGGGGGTGGCGGGTTGTTGAGGGCAGCACCCCACAGCTCGACAGCGTTGTAGACAATGCTGCCGCCTGTATTGACTTGCACCGTCTTCGTAACCCCTTGGGTCAGGTCTGCCGCGGTGAGGGTGGTGTAACTGCTGCGGTCGTAGTAGATGCTCACGGTGAGCTGGTCACCGACCTGCGGGCTCAGCGCGAACGTACCCTTGTTATCCGGGCTGGTAGTAGGAGCGTTCCACCAGACCGTTCCGGGACCGCCACCAGGATCCACACCGATGGTGGCCGCGCCCAGTACATAGGGAAGGCTGGTGTCCAGGATGATCATCATGCTGCCACCGTTGGCCTGAGGCACCAGACGTGGCGCGACGGTCACAGTGGTTGCCACGAACCGGAACCACCGTCCATTAGAGATGTAACCGCCCTGGCCGTTCGTGTACACCGGCTGTCCCAGAGACGGCGTGGCCGCCGTGGCCTGGGCACCTGCCCCGGCAAAGCCGACCGTGAGAAACGTGATGCCCGCCGCTGCCACGCCATACAGCACGCGGATGATGCGCCTGCGCATCGACAAGACCTCCTGCCATGCGCCCGGGACCGGATGCCCTTGGCTGGCATCAGCGATGGCGCTGCGGCCGGTCCCAGGCCCAATCCTCGGTTGTTCTGCACCGGTACGCCAAGCCGGAGTGGCGTGTCACCCCTGGGGCCCTCGCCACCATCGTCAATCTCCCGGATCATCGGCACACCCACTAGGGCCATATAGCTCCACCAGTCAGGACAAACGGCACACACACAGGCAGGCCGAGTTCGCAAGAAATGAAACAAGAAGAAAGGCGGGTCACATCACCCCGCACTGCGCGGGCTATCCCATCTTCGGGGCAGCTCGGGCGGGGTTGTCACCGCTAGTTCAGCGGTATATAAAGTCAGTATGACTGAACGGGCGATGCAGGAGGCGACGTTCCTGATCCTGACCGCGCTGGCCGATGGCAGCCAGCATGGGTACGGGATCATCGCCGATATTCAGGAGATTTCCGGTGGCCGGGTCCGGCTGCGCGCCGGGACGCTGTACACGGCCCTGGACCGCCTGCGCGCGGATGGGCTGATCGGGGTGGACCGGGAGGAGATCGTGGAGGGCCGGCTGCGCCGGTACTACCGGCTCACCCCCGAAGGAACCAGGCGGCTGGCCGCCGAGGCGGCCCGGCTGCAGGCCAATGCCACCGCGGCGCTGACGCGGCTGAACCCGTTGGGGGTGGTCACATGACTGGCCCGTCCCGGCTGGAGCGGCGCTACCGGCGGGTGCTGGCGTGCTACCCGAAGGCGTTCCGGCGCGACAGCGGGGACGAGATTCTCGCGGTGCTGCTGGCCACTGCGCACGAGGGCCAGCGGCGGGTAGGGCTCGCGGAGTCCGCGGATCTGATCCGGGGCGCGGCGCGGATGCACTTTGGCATGTCACGTGCACCACGCCCGGTGCGGGACGCCGTCCGGCACATGTACGCCGGTGCGGTGCTGACGCTGGCCGCCTTGGTCACCGTCCTGGTGACTCTCGGCGGCGTCAGGGCGGCCGCCGCCAGCGACCTCACTGGCGGGCAGTGGCCCACTGTCATGCTCACCCAGGCTGGCTTCTGGCTAGCCAGTGCACCGATCGGTGCTGGCGTGTGGCTGTGGCTGGCCTGGGCGAACGGCCGGGGTTATCACTGGGCGCGGCCTGCTTTTGTGGCGTTCTTCTGCGTCCTCACTATTGTGCCGATCTTCGGCGGCGGCGAGGACGCCTTGCCGTATACCTGGGCCGACGTGATCGCCGCGGCGGTGCTCTGGCTGGTCGGGCTGGCGTCAGTGCTGCTCATCTTCAGCGAGACGGCCAGCCCGTACTACCAGCAGGAACCTGCCCGGCAGGAACCTGCCCGGCAGTAGCTTGCGCAGGCAGGGCAGCCAGGCACGCGTCGGCCAGCGCTAACGGCTATGTCCCAGGGAACTTAAATTGGCTGGCCCACTCGCCCACCCCGCCGGCCCGTAGCCGGTCCCGGCCGTAGCCGAGTGCACCACCGTCCCTGCAACCCGCGGGGGAGATCCACCAGGGTCACCGGTCAGGGCTGTTGGCGCGTCCAGTCGTTGCTCCAGTTGTTTGTACGTGTGTAGCGGCCCGGCCGGAACTCGCCAGTGGCCAAAGCGATCTCGAGTGCCATCCCTGCCTCCACATGCAGACGCAGGTAACGATCCTCGGCATCGGCCCGCAAGATCTTGAAGGGCTCCTCACCCTCGGGCGGCCAATCTTCTTCGTTGTCCTCCCAGTCGCTGCCGGGCGCTTCCAAGAGCGTCGCGACATCTTGCGGCACGTTGGAGTGCGCTGCGCCATCTTCTTGATTACCCCGACGCCCCGGACGGTGACATCCTCGCCATCGCCGGGCCGCCGTGGCCCGTCTCCGGCTGCACGGTGACCGGTGACCTGGATGCCCTGGCAGCCGGCCAGCGGGTCCTCCTTCGCCAGACCGGCCGGATCAGCCTGACCGGCAACCCGATACCCCCACCCATTCCCGAGCCTCCCGACGAAGGCCCCGCCCCGGTCGTGCTCGGGTATACCGGGCCCGACCACCGGCCCGTTGCCGGCGCCCAGCTTGTCATCGAGTCGCTGCCCCCGGACAGCAGCCCCGAACAGGTAGCCCAAGACCTGGACCGCCAGGCCGAGTTTCAGGCCCGCCGTCCACCCAGCGGCGACGCCCTGCCGATCGCCGACATCGCGGACTGCGGCACCAGCGCGGACCCCGTGCGCATCGCCGTCACCCTGATCCCTGGCACCGAACCCGAGACAGCCCGGGGCCAGCTCGCCGCCTTCGACGGCATTGCCACCCAGGCACCCGCCGCCTACCCGGCCCCCCTCGCCACCATGCTCCGCACCTGGACCGACCACCATCGCGGCGAGGACCTCAGCGCCAGCCTCACCAGATTCGAAGACGCCATCCGCCAGGACCGCGCGGGCAACAGCAGCCCAGACCCGTGACCGCATCCTGGCCTGCTCCCGTCTTCCTAGTAGGCGCCGAATCCTGGGGATCAGGTCACCGGGTCAAAGGTCACCCCAGAATGTGA
>CAVPSA010000019.1:0-55536 GCA_963707905.1 uncultured Actinomycetes bacterium
TGTAACTGCTGCGGTCGTAGTAGATGCTCACGGCGAGCTGGTCACCGACCTGCGGGCTCAGCGCGAACGTACCCTTGTTATCCGGGCTGGTAGTAGGAGCGTTCCACCAGACCGTTCCGGGACCGCCACCAGGATCCACACCGATGGTGGCCGCGCCCAGTACGTAGGGAAGGCTGGTGTCCAGGATGATCATCATGCTGCCACCGTTGGCCTGAGGCACCAGACGTGGCGCGACGGTCACAGTGGTTGCCCCGAACCGGAACCACCGTCCATTAGAGATGTAACCGCCCTGGCCGTTGGTGTACACCGGCTGTCCCAGAGACGGCGTGGCTGCCGTGGCCTGGGCACCTGCCCCGGCAAAGCCGACCGTGAGAAACGTGATGCCCGCCGCTGCCACGCCACACAGCACGCGGATGATGCGCCTGCGCATCGACAAGACCTCCTGCCATGCGCCCGGGACCGGATGCCCTTGGCTGGCATCAGCGATGGCGCTGCGGCCGGTCCCAGGCCCAATCCTCGGTTGTTCTGCACCGGTACGCTGAGCCGTCCCGGAGTGTCCGGAGACTTCATCTCTTGGGAGAGTGGGGTCATGGGACGAGCGTCGACGAATTATCCGCGTGAGCTGCGGGAGCGGGCCGTGTTGATGGTGGCGGAGGTCCGGGCGGAGTACCCGTCCGAGTGGGCCGCGATCGGGGCGGTGGCCAGGAAACTCGCAATAGGGTCCGCGGAGACGCTACGGAAATGGGTACGGCAGGCGGAGATCGATGCGGGCGGCCGGCCAGGCGTGACCAGCCAGGAATCGGCGGACCTGCGGAAACTGCGGGCGGAGAATCGTGAACTGCGGCGGGCCAACGAAATCCTGAAGGCGGCATCGATTTTCTTCGCGGCGGAGCTCGACCGTCCACAGCGCTGATTGTCGAGTTCATCGACAGGCACCGAGAGAGGTTCGGGGTCGAGCCGATCTGCGTCCAGCTAACCGAGCTGGGCTGCAAATTCGCCCCGTCCACCTACTACGAGGCGCGCGGCCGGAAACCGTCCGCGCGGGCTATCCGCGACGAGCAGCTCAAGGAGCTGATCGTGGCCGAGTATGACGAGAACTACCGGTGTTACGGGGCGCGGAAGATGTGGCTGCACCTGCGCCAGGCCGGCCATGAGGTGGCTCGGTGCACGGTCGAGCGGCTGATGAAGGTGCTCGGGCTGCTGGGAGCCCAGCGCGGCAAGGCCAAGCGCACGACCATCGCCGACCCGGCCGCAGCCCGGGCGAAGGACCTGGTCAACCGCGACTTCGCCCCGCTGGCGCCGAACCGGTTGTGGGTCGCGGACTTCACGTACGTCTCGACGCTGGCCGGCTGGGTGTACGTCGCGTTCGTCATCGACGCCTATGCCCGGCGCATTCTCGGCTGGAAAGTATCGACATCCATGACCACCGATTTGGTGCTGGCTGCGATCAATCAGGCGATCTTCACCCGGAAACGCGAGGGTGTCAAGGATCTGACCGGCCTTATTCATCACAACGATGCGGGTAGCCAATATACGTCGGTGCGGTTCACCGACCGCCTCTTTGAGGAAGGGATCGACCCGTCGATCGGCACGGTCGGTGATGCCCACGACAATTCTCTGGCGGAGTCCATCAATGGCCTCTATAAGACGGAACTGATCAAGCCGCGGCGGCCGTGGCGGAACGCAGCGCACGTGTCGGCCGAGACCGCCAGCTACGTCGACTGGTTCAACAACAAGCGCCTCTACGAATACTGCGGCGACATTCCGCCGGCGAGATTGGAGCAGATCTACTATTGCAATTGCGACGGTAATGAAGTAGCGTAATCATCATCAAAGTCGAGTCTCCGGACTCGCCGGGGCGATTCACGCCAAGCCGGAGTGGCGTGTCACCCCTGGGGCCCTCGCCACCATCGTCAATCTCCCGGATCATCGGCACACCCACCAGGGCCATATAGCCCCACAGTCAGGACAAACGGCACACACAGGCAGGCCGAGTTCGCAAGAAAGAAACAAGAAGAAAGGCGGGGCATCACCCCGCACTGCGCCGGACCCTGACGTCATGGGTGGCGCAACATGACAAAAGAATGTGATGGGTGGCGCACCCATCACAAACGTTCCGGGGACAGGGTGCCTAGGTGCGCGGGTGGCGGCGGGGCAGCGGCGGCGGGGCGGTCACGCCAGCCTCGTCCGCATCTGGAGCCTCATCGGCCGCCGGGTCGGCCGGCTCAGAGCCCGGCGGCTCTTCGGCGGGGGGCGCCGCGGCAGCCTGAAAGGGCTCGCGGACGGCGGCCGGTTCCGTGGCGGGGGCCGGGTCGTCGTCGGGGGCTGGTTTGGCGTGCCGTCCGGGTTCCGCCGGCTCGGCGGCGAGGGCCGCGATCTCGGCGTCCAGGATGGACTCGCTGCGCAGCCGGGCCTCGTAGGCCGCCTTGCCGCCGCGCACCCCGAACAGGCGCTTGGTCACCACCAGGTAGAGGACCAGGGCCAGGTTGATCAAGAAGGCCACCACCCGGAGTGCGGTGACCTTGTTGGCCAGGTCGTAGATCTCATAGGGGAGCCCGATCGACGTGACGATCATCGCGAAGTACTCGCCCCAGCGCTTGACCAGCCATAGCCCGACGCCCTCGATGACCTCGATCACCGCATACGCCGCACAGCCGATCGCCAGGTAGGTCAAGATCCTCGGGTCCGTCGTGAAGGCCTTGTTGATCAGGCCGAGGATCTTGGAATGCTGGACGCTGAAGCCGAAGTCGCGCAGCAGCGTTTTCAGCGGGGGCAGCGCGTGGTCGTAGGACTGCTCCAGGGACAGCCGGGAGGCCGAGAAGCGCCAGACCGCGATCGCGAGCGCGGCGAAGATCAGCGCCCGGAGGAACCGCTCGACCGCGAAGATGCGCAGGATGAGCGCACTGCGAACCTCGTTGCCGCGGCGCACCTTCGGCGCGCTGTCCGCCGGGCCGCTGGCGGTGGGCTCCCCGATGACAAAGGTCCCGCACCGCAGACAGCGCCACGCCGGGCCTTCCCTGGTGGTGTGGCCGAACCGCTCGCGCAGCCCTGGCTCGCCGGGGGCGAAGGTGACATGGCCCCCGGCGCCACAGCCCAGCAGGCTCCAGTCCATGTCAGGCAGCCTAACGCCGCCGGGCCGTGGCGGTAGCGTGTGCCTGTGGCCAAGCCCCTGGACCTCCCGTTCGATCCGATCGAGCGCGCCGCGGAGATCTGGGGGGACAGGTTCGGCCCGGCGGACGCGATGGCCGCGGTCACCTCGATCATGCGGGCGCAGCAGATCCTGCTGGCCGGGCTCGACGGCCTGCTCCGGCCGTATGGGCTCACCTTCGCCCGGTACGAGGCGCTGGTCCTGCTGGCGTTCAGCCGCCATGGCGCGCTGCCGCTGCGGGTGATCGGCGAACGGCTGATGGTCCACCCGACCAGCGTCACCAATACGGTCGACCGGCTGGAGCGGGACGCCCTGGTCCGGCGCCGCCCCAACCCGCGCGACGGCCGGGGGATCCTGGCCGAGATCACGCCCAGCGGCCGTGACGTGGTGACCCGCTCGACCGCCGACCTGATGGCCGCCCGGTTCGGGATGGCCGGCTACGACCCGGTGGAACTCGCGGAGATCTTCACCCTGCTGCGCGGGCTGCGGGTGACCGCCGGGGATTTCCGCCCGGAGCCCGGCACGGCGGCGGTCAGCGCACCGGGGACTCCACCCAGTGCGCCCCGCCGTCATAGGTGAACCAGACCGCGTCCATGCTGGCGCCGGAGCCGCGGCACGGCGGCGGTCAGCGCACCGGGGACTCCACCCAGTGCGCCCCGCCGTCATAGGTGAACCAGACCGCGTCCATGCTCACGTTGGCCGGCACGGCGACGCCCTGATCCGAGGTGGTCATCCCGACGTAGGAATAACCGCCCGGGGCCGTCGCACCGTGGGCGGTGCGCCAGGTCAGGGCCCCCGACGCGCCCGGAGCGTTCGTGGAGAAGTCGATGCCACCGCTGGTCGCGACCAGCACAGGACCGGTGGGCGTACCAGACAGCGACATGGCGGTGCCCCGGGCCGGGGCCGAGCCCGCCGGGCTCCAGGAGCGCCCGCCGTCCGCCGCGTAGTACAGGGCCTTGGCCTGCCGGTTCCCGGTTGCCTGGCCCGCGCACAGCAGGACGAGCCCCGGGCCGGTGGAGGCGAGCATGGCCTGCAGTGGGTGGCCGCCGGCCTCCGCGGCCCCCGGGGCGCACGGGAGCGCCACGGGGGCGCCCGCCAGCGTGCTGACCGCCCGCCAGCGCGCGGGACGGGTGACCGGGCCGCTGAACAACTGGCCGCCCGGGGTCATCAGGTAGCCCCTGCTGCCGGTGAGGACCAGTTGCGCGGAGCCGGGCGCGCCGCCGCTCGCCTGCAGGCCGGTCACGCCCGGCACCGGTGTCCAGTCGTCGTGGCCGGCCGGGCTGGAGTACAGCGAGAACGCGGTGCAGTCCGCCGCGAAGTCCGCGCCCGTGCTGGCGCACCGGGCCCACACCGCGAAGGCGAGGCCGTTCACCGTCTCCAGGTCGGTCACCCGCATCCCGTGGGTCGGGATCTGCGCCCAGGTCTGCCCGCTGTCGTGGGTGGCGTACAACTGTGGCCCGAACGCCCAGCCGCTGACGCCGTTCAGGGACCGGATCTGGCTGACCCCGGTGGCGCCGTCCGGCGCGCCGGTGACCGGCGCTGGCACGCCGTGCCAGGTCGAACCGCCGTCGTTGGTGGCCGCGACCGAGGTGCAGTCGTATGCCTTGGGCGGGCCGCAGTGCCCCGGAGTCCCGGCCTGGCCGATCACCCACCCGGTGCTGGTCGCCACGAAGGTGACCGAGGAGGCGGCGAAGTTCGGCGGCACCGGGTGCCGGCTGGGGGGCGTGGGCGTGGAAGAGGTGGCGTCGGGCCCGGAGGTGCCGGTCTGCGCCGAGGTGGCCGGGCTGGGCGAGGAACTGCGCACCGCTGTCGGCGAACTGGACAGCGCGGTGGGCGTGCCGCCGAAGCCTCCGGACAGGATCAGCCGGGGGACGGTGATCGCGCCGGCCAGCACCACGACCGCCCCGGCGGCCGTCAGTGCTGCCCGGCGCCGCCTTCCGGCGGCGTGCCCGCCTCCTGATCTGCTCGAAGGAGCCTGGATTCGGCAGCAAGGGGGTCACCCGTTCCTGGAGCCAGGTGTCGATGTCGTCGCGGGGCTCATCCATGGGCTTCCCCCAGAACAGCACGGAGCCTGGCCCGCGCGTGGTGCAGGTCGGCCTTGACCGTCCCTTCCGGCCGGCCGAGCATCTCCGCCACGTCCCTGATCGGGAATCCGGCGTAGTAGTGCAGCAGGAACGGCTGGCGCAGCCGGTCGGGCAGGCCCTGGATGAGGGCGCGCACATCCACGTCCTGGGCCGGGTGATGGACGCTCTCGGCCGTGATGGTGGCGCTCACCGCGCGCAGTGCGCGCCGCTCCCTGCCGACCTTGCGCCAGTGGTCCCTGATCAGGTTTGTCGCGATCATGTAGAGGTAGCTCTGCGGGTTGTCCAGGGACGACCACCGGGCCAGCAGCCTGGTGAAGGCCTCGGATGCGATCTCGTGGGCGGTGTCGTCGTCGTCCACCAGGCGGCGGACCCAGCCGGCCAGGCGCGGGTAGCAGGCATGGAAGAGTTCCTCGGCGGCCAGCCGGTCGCTGGCGCGGAACGTGCCCACGTGCTCTCCGCGGCTTGATGTGCCCGGGGGGGTAACCCACGCCCCTGTCAAGGTCATCATTCTCGGTGCGGGTGCGGCTACCTCAGCAGGTCCGGTTTGCACAGGTCTACCACACCCTTCATGCCGGGTCCGACCAGTGTCCGGGCACATCCCCGTGCTGCCCGGCACTACCTGAGACGGCGCAGCGGCCGCTTCGGTTGCGGGCAATCCCTGCTGCCGGACCAGCGGGGTTACACTGGAGGCCGAGATAGTAGGACGTCCTACTATCTCGGCCACGGGCGGAGGATCACCATGGACGCAGCCACCACACCCGACGCGCGGGAGGCCGAGGACGGCAGGCGCCGCTGGCAGCGCCGCTATGACGCTGCGCGGCGGCGCGAGGCGGACTTCACCACGCTGTCCGGCGTCGAAGTGGATCCGGTGTACGGGCCGCCGCCCGGCGCCGTGGTGCCCGGCTTCGCCCGGATCGGCTGGCCGGGTGAGTTCCCGTTCACCCGCGGCCTGTACCCGACCGGATACCGGGGGAGGGCCTGGACGATCCGCCAGTTCTCCGGGTTCGGCAACGCCCGCCAGACCAACGAGCGGTACAAGATGCTGCTGAAGGCGGGCGGTGCCGGGCTCTCGGTCGCGTTCGACATGCCGACCCTTATGGGACGTGACTCCGACGAGCCGCGTGCGGCCGGCGAGGTCGGTCACTGCGGTGTGGCCATCGACTCGGCCCGCGACATGGAGGTCCTGTTCGATGGGATCCCGCTGGCCGAGGTCACCACCTCGATGACGATCAGCGGGCCGGCGATACCGGTGTTCTGCATGTACCTGGCGGCCGCGCAGCGGCAGGGGGCGGAGATCTCCGTGCTGAACGGCACGCTGCAAACCGACATCTTCAAGGAGTACATCGCGCAGAAGGAGTGGCTCTTCCCGCCGCAGCCGCACCTGCGCCTGATCGGTGACCTCATGGAGTTCTGCGCTGCCGAGATCCCCGACTACAAGCCGCTGTCGGTGTCCGGGTACCACATCAGGGAAGCGGGCTCCACGGCCGCGCAGGAGCTTGCGTTCACCCTGGCCGACGGGTTCGGTTACACCGAGCTCGGGCTGTCCCGCGGGCTTGATGTGGACGTGTTCGCGCCCGGCCTCTCGTTCTTCTTCGACGCCCACGTCGACTTCTTCGAGGAAATCGCCAAGTTCCGCGCCGCGCGGCGGATCTGGGCCCGGTGGATGCGCGACACCTACGGCGCGCGGACCGAACGCGCCCAGTGGCTGCGGTTCCACACCCAGACCGCCGGGGTGTCGCTGACCGCACAGCAGCCCGACAACAACGTGGTGCGTACCGCGATCGAGGCGCTGGCCGCGGTCCTGGGCGGGACCAACTCGCTGCACACCAACGCTCTCGACGAGGTGCTCGCGCTGCCCAGCGAGCGGGCGGCGGAGATCGCGCTGCGGACCCAGCAGGTGATCATGGAAGAGACCGGCGTGGTCAACGTGGCCGACCCGCTTGGCGGGTCGTGGTACCTGGAGGCGCTCACCGACCGCCTGGAGCGGGAGGCGGAGGAGATCTTCGCGCGGATCCGGGCGCTCGGCCCGGACGGCACCATGATGAGCGGGATCCTGCACGGCATCGAGACCGGATGGTTCTCCGCAGAGATTGCCGAGGCTGCCTTCGTTTACCAGCAGAAGCTGGAGAAGGGGGACAAGAAGGTCGTCGGCGTCAACTGCTACCCCGACACGGTGGGCCAGCCGGTGGAGATCCTGCGGGTCAGCCATCAGGTGGAGCGTGACCAGGTGGCCGAGCTTGCGCGGCGCCGCACGGAGCGTGACGGGGGTGCCGTGGACCGGGCCCTGGCCGG
This sequence comes from uncultured Actinomycetes bacterium, assembly GCA_963707905.1. Classification (GTDB taxonomy): domain Bacteria; phylum Actinomycetota; class Actinomycetes; order Streptosporangiales; family Streptosporangiaceae; genus DASXKD01. The sequence goes on from CAVPSA010000019.1 coordinate 7,525, forward strand.
GGTGGTCGCGGCGGCCAGGTCTTCGGGCAACATGATCCGGCCCATCCTCGTGGCTGCCCAGGCCGAGGCCACACTGGGCGAGATATGTGGGGTACTTCGGGACGAATGGGGGATTTATTCCGAAAGTCCCGTATTCTAAGTGCGCCCGGTCCGGCCATAACGTTTCGTAGCGAACGATTGCAGTCAGGCAAATGGACCTGACGTGCAGCGATCTGCGACGCTGAACCGGAGGCGGTTGGCGACCGTGAAAGGGGAGTCTCGCCCGGTCCGGCAGACCGCCGGTCCGTGTGGGGATCCGAAGGGGGACCACGGGCCGTTGGGTCTGCGGCCGAAGCGAAGATGAGAGGCCATGCGCTTCGTTGCGTTGATTGTCTGGTTTATCACTGCCCTGTGGGGGCTCTACATGCTCGCGGTGTGGCTGATCGAGAACGACGCCACCCGGCAGGGCAACTCGGCTAGCCGGCTGCCACTGCCGGTGATACTTGCCCATGTCGGGTTCGCGGTGACCGGCCTGGGCGTCTGGGTCGCGTACCTGCTGCTCGACCGGCCGGTGCTGGCCTGGACCGCCGTGGGCATACTCGTTGCCATCGCCCTGCTCGGGCTGACCATGTTCGCCCGCTGGATCCCGGTCTACCGGATGGCGGACGGGGAGGTCAGCGTGCCGGTGGGAGCCATGTCGGGAGGCGCGCCGGGAGCGGAGCCCGGAGCCGCACCGGGAGCGGAGCCCGAGCCACGCCCGGAACCGCGCCGGGGATGCCGTCGCTTCGGGACTTGCCCGCAGAGGGCAGTTTCCCGTTGCTCATCGTCCTGGCGCACGGCGTGTTCGCCGTTTCCACCGTGGTCCTGGTCGTGCTCACCGCGCTCGGCGTCGGTGGCAGCTGACCAGCCCGAACTGGCAGGCCCGGCGGGGACTCCTGGCCCGGTGCGGCCGCAGGCTGCCCCTAGGTGACTCTACTCACATAGCGTGAGACTATGAATACATAGTGCAGTCGCCGCGCAGCCCGCGCACGGGCCGCAAGGCCGGGGCTCACGGCGGCCGAGCGTTACCGGCTTGAGTGAGGTGATGGCGTGACCAGTGTCCTCGTGGTTGACGACGATCCCGACGTGTGTGATCTCGTCACCTACAAACTGGAGCAGTCGGGCTTCGACGTGCGCCGGGCGTCCGACGGTGACGCGGCGCTTCGCGAGGTCGCCAAGAAGGTCCCCGACCTGGTGTTGCTCGATGTCATGATGCCAGGTGTCTCCGGCCTCGAGGTGCTGGAGCGGTGGCGGTCCGACGAGACGACCGCGGCAATGCCGGTGATCATGCTCACCGCCAAGGCCCAGGAGAACGATGTCGAGCGGGGATTCGAACTCGGCGCCGACGACTATGTGATCAAGCCGTTCAGCCCCAGGGAACTGGTCCGGCGGGTGACCGCCGTGCTGTCGCGCAGGCAGTCGGTATGACGCCGGGGGACGGCCCGGGACCGGGTTGAGCCCAATGCCCGCCTTCCCCACCACCGGCTTCCTCCTCGATGTCAGCGGCGCGGGTGCCGCGCTTGCCGCCAGCCTGCTCCTGGGCACCGTCGCGTGGCGGGTCCTGCGTGCCCTGCTGAGCGGCCGCCGGGCACGCGCGGAGCAGCAGATGCGGCCGATGGTCTTGGCGGTGGTCAGCGGCGGCGAGGTCCCGGCGGCGCTGATCTCCGCCCGTGGCGGGCCGGGCCGGGCGGCCGAGCGGATCACGTTCGCCTACCTGGCGCAGGTGCGCGGTGAAGCGGCGGTGTTTCTCGCCGATGTCCTGTCCCGCCGCGGTGCGATGGCCCAGCTGATTCGCAGGACGCGTTCGCCACGCGCGCGCCGCAGGGCGCGGGCGGCCGAGCGGCTCGGCCTCATCGCCGCACCGGAGGCGGAACGCCGACTGGTGGAGCTGGTGACCGGGGACCAAAGCCCGGAGGTGCGCATCGTCGCCACCCGCGCACTGGGCAAGACGGGCTCCGCGGCGGCCGCCAGGACGCTGCTGCACTCGCTGAGCCGGCCGGTCCCGGTGCCCGAGGGCATCGTCGCCTCGGCACTGCTGGACCTCGGGCCGGAGGCGGTGCCCGGGCTGCGGGCGGAACTGGCCGGCGGCCGGCGCCAGCGTGCGATGGCGGCCAACGTGCTCGGCCTGCTCGACGAGCTGCCTGCCTGGGAGGGCCTGGCGGAGAACGCGGGCAGTGGCAGTGTGGAGGTGCGGATCAGCGCGGTCCGCGCGCTGGGGCGGCTCGGCCTGCCTCAGGCCATCGGCCCGGTCACCGCGTGCCTGCGTGCTTGCGAGGACCCGGCGCTGCGCGCCGCCGCGGCGTACGCCCTGGGCCGGATCGGCGACCCGCGCAGCACCGCGCCGCTGGCCGCCTGCCTGGAGGATCCGCACTACTGGGTGGCACACAACGCCGCCATGGCGCTGGCCGAGATCGGCGGGGCGGGCGTGACCGCGCTGTCCCTGGCCGCGGCCGGCCTGGGCAGCGGAGCGGCGCACGCGAGGGAGGCGCTGGCCCGGCGGGCGCTGACGCGGGGGGAGCGGCCACCTGTCCCGGCGCACACTGCGGCCCCCGCACACGCCTCCGCCCCGGTGCCGGTTCCGGTTCCGGTTCCGGCTTCGGTTCCGGTTCCGGCTTCGGTTCCGGCTCCGGTTCCGGCTTCGGCTCCGGTTCCGGCTTCGGCTTCGGTTCCGGCTTCGGCTCCGGTTCCGGCTTCGGCTTCCGGCTTCGGCTCCGGTTCCGGCCCCTGGACAGGACTCCGCTCCGGCCCCGGCTTCGGCCCCCGCGCAGGTTTCCGCCCCAGCCCAGGCCCCGGCGGCCCGCCCACCGGCCGATCAGCCCAGCCCGGCTGCCCGGGCTTCCCGGCAGGGCCGGTAGTGCCGGTAGTGGCCGCCACGGTCCGTGGCCTCGCCTGGTTCTGCATCGCGTACTTCGTGCTGCTCAACTCCGCCTGCCTGGTGCTCCTCGCGCTGGCCGCGGGCAAGGCGGTCATGGACCGCAGCCGGGTGCGGTTCGCCGGGCTGCCCGAGATATTCGCCAGCCCGCTCGCGCCGCCCATCAGCCTGATCGTTCCGGCGTGCAACATGGCGGACCTGATCGTCGGGAGCACACGCGGGCTGCTCGGCCTGCGGTATCCCGAGTTCGAGGTGATCGTCGTGGACGACGGATCCACCGACGACACCTTCGGCCGCCTGCAGGCGGAATTCGGGCTCGTCCCGGTCGACAAGGTGATCAGGGATGAGTTCACCACGGCAGGCCGGGTGATCTCCGTGCACGCGCCGCGCGACGGCAGCAACCTGCTGGTGATCCGCAAGCAGGGTGCGGGCCACCCGGCCGACGCCGTCAACGTGGGCGTCAACGCAGCGAAGTACCCGCTGGTCTGCCGTATCGACTCCGGCACCTACCCGGACACCGATGCCCTGCTCACGGTTGCCAAGCCATTCATCGAGGACCCGGCCAGGGTGGTCGCAGTGGGGGCGACGATCCGGGTGGCCAACGGCTCGGCGATCCGGGACGGGCGGGTGACCAGGCCGCGCGTTGCCGGGGGCTGGCTCCTGCCCATTCAGACGGCTGAGTATCTGCGCTCGTTCCTGCTCGGCCGCGCGGGGTGGTCACAGATCGGGGGGATGCTCTCCATCTCCAGCGCGTTCGGCGTCTACCGGCGGGACATCTATGAGCTGGTCGGCGGCGCCAGCCCGGGCAGCGATGGCGACGACCTCGAGATGACCATCCGTATCCACCAGCGGCTGCGTGACGAACGGCAGCCCTACCGGATCGGCTTCGTCCCTGAGCCGTGCTGCTGGACAGTGGTGCCGCACACCTACCGGCGGCTCGCTCAGCAGCGCGCCCGCTGGTCCCGGATCCAGGCCGAGGCCCTGTGGGCACACCGGGCGATGATCTTCAATCCCGGGTACGGCAGGGCCGGCCTGCTCCTGCTGCCCTTCTACCTGATCTTCGAGCTGTTCAGCGCGGTGGTGGAACTGCTCGCCGTGGCGGTCTTCGCGGTCGGCCTAGGGCTAGGTTTCATCGGTCCCGGCGCGGCGCTGCTTTTCGTCATCGCCGGGCCCGGGTACGGCGCGTTCCTGACCCTCGTCAGTGTGGCTGCCGAGGAGCTCACCTATCACCGGTATCGCTCCTGGCGGGACTTCGCGCTGCTCGTCTACGCCGCGGTCGCGGAGAACGCCGGATTCCGGCAGCTTCATGCCTGGTGGCGGCTGCGCGGGCTGGCCGGAGCCGTGCTGCGCCGTGGGCCTGCCCGGGCCGCAGAACCTGGTGCGGAGGGCCATAGTGAGCCGGCGTTCGGGGTGCCCGCGAGCGAACGGCACGTCCAGGTACGGTGACCAGGACGGGAGAACACGCGGCGCGGGAGCGCGCGGCGGCCAATCGCGGTTAGCCTCGACAGAAGAGCCCACCGCGGCACGGCGCGACAAGGGAGTTGCCCATGGAATCCGAGACGCCTGCCGAGGTAGATCAGGCGATGATGGATGTGGCCTTGGCTGAGGCCAGGGCCAGCCTCGCCGTCGGCGGGGTACCCGTGGGCGCCGCGCTGGCGGTGGGCGGCCGCCTGATCGGTTCCGGGCACAACGAGCGCGTCCAGTCGGCGGATCCGATCGCCCACGGCGAGATGTCCTGCCTGCGCAACGCCGGGAGGCAGGCCTCCTACCGCGAGATGACCCTTTACACCACGCTTTCCCCGTGCCAGATGTGCACCGGCGCGATCCTGCTCTTCCAGATCCCAAGGGTGGTCGTCGGTGAGGCCAGCACCTTCGCCGGGGACCTTGACTTCCTCAGCAGCCACGGAGTCAAGGTGGTGCTGGCCGACGACGAGCGATGCGTCGCCGTCATGAAGGAGTTCCAGGAACGTTTCCCCGAGGTATGGAGTGAGGACATCGGCGGGCGCTAGGACAGCGGGCACTGTGATCGGTGAGGAGTTCGCGGGCCTGCTGGCTGCGGCGCAGGGCGGCGGCGAGGCCGCATTCTCCCGGCTGTGGCGGGACGCCAACCCGGCCCTGCTGCGCTATCTGCGGGTGATCGCGCCAGGTGCCGAGGAGGACATCGCGGCGGAGACCTGGGTGCATGTGGTCCGTGGGCTGCCGTCGTTCCGCGGCGACGAACAGGCGTGGCGGGCGTGGCTGTTCACCACGGCCCGGCGCCGCGCGATCGACCTGGCCAGGTACCGCTCGCGGCGCCCGGAGGCGGCGCTGGACGACGTCACCGCGGCACAGTTGCCAGGCAGCGCGGATTCCGCCGAAGCGGCCATGGAGAATCTCAGCACGGCGGCGGCGATCGCCCTGCTTGCCGGGCTGCCACGGCTGCAGGCGGAGGTGATCCTGCTGCGGGTGGTCGCCGGGCTGGACACCGAGTCGGTGGCGCGGATGCTGCGCAAGAGCCCCGGCGCCGTCCGGGTGGCCGCGCACCGTGGCTTGCGCAGGCTGGCCCAGATCACCGCGGACGCAGGTGTAACGCTGTGACTGGGAACGACGTTCCGAATGTTGACATGCCGAACATCCCGCAGCCGCAGCGCCAGGACGAGCCCGTTGTGACGGACGCTGACCTGGCCGCGCTGCTTGCCGGGACGACGGATGCCGCCCCGGGGCTGCGGCCGGTGGCCGACGTCCTGGCCGCGCTGACCGCGGAGCCCACCGGCATGGAGCTGGCCGGTGAGGCACGCGCTCTCGCCGAGTTCCGGCGCCGGGCCGGCGTGCCGATACCGGCTCAGCGCGCCCGGCGTAACACCACCCGCCGCACCGCCCGGCTCGGGGTCAAGGTCGGCGCCTCGGTTACCGCCGTGGCCGTCGTGCTCGGGGGCGGCGCGGCCGCCGCCTTCGCAAACGTGCTCCCCGCGCCGATCCAGCGCCTCGCCCATGAGGCCATCGGCGCGCCCACCCCGCCGCCGCAGCATGGCCTGCCGCACCGTGGCAGGTCCGCCGCGCACGGGCAGCCCGCGGCGAGCGGAGGCCCTGGCGCCGGACGGCAGGCCCACCCACATGCCACGCTGCCCCCTACGGCCCAGGGCAGCCCACGCGCCCAGGGAAAGCACGGGCACCCACAGAGCAAGGGCCCGCATGGCCAGCAAGGGCAGGGCAGCGGCCAGGGACACCAAGGCAACGGCCAAGGCCAAGGCAACGGCCAAGGCAACGGCCAAGGCAACGGCCAAGGCAACGGCCAAGGCCAAGGCAACGGCAACGGCAACGGCCAAGGGCCAAGGCAACGGCCAGGGCCAAGGCAACGGCCAGGGACAAGGCAACGGGCACGGGAAAGGCCAGCGGGGCGCTGGCCCGCATGGCCCGGGCAAGCAGGGGAATCCTCATAAGAAGGGACCGCACGGCAGGCCGCGAGCGAACCGGAGGCCGGCGGGGCACCCGCGCCGGTCAGTCCGCACCGGGCCAGTCACGGATCCCTGAGACCTCAAGACCCGTCCCACGCCCAGGGTGCGGTGTGGCGGCGGCGCGGTGGGCCGGGTGGCCGGCCTAGCTATTCCCGGCCCACCGCTCAACCCACGGGACTGGGTGGGGCGTGACACACGCCCCACCCAGCCTGCTGCTGTGCTAGCCCAGGGGGCGACCCCTGGAACCCCCGCTGGCCTGCGGCCCCGTTTCTTCGTCACGGGGCCGTGGCCGTGCTAGCCCGGGGGAGCGCCCCCCCGGAACCCCGCTGGCCGCTGTCCGCATGGGGAGCAGCGCTCCGATTGCCGAGGCCGCGCGAGCTAGCCCGGAGCGGAGCCAGGCGCCGGGCCGAAGTCGACTGCGGTCGTGTTCGCGCCGCTGATCACCACGGCTACGGTCTCGCCCGGCGCGGGCTCGCAGCGTCCGGACACCAGGGCGGCCAGGGCCGCGCAGCCGCCGGGCTCGGCCACCACCCGCAGTGTTTCCCAGAGCAGTTGCTGGGTCCTGACGATCGCATCGTCATCCACCAGCAGCACCTTGGCCGCGTTCTGGCGGATGACCGCGAAGGTCAGCTCACCGACCCGGCGCGGTGCCAGCGAATCCACCGCCACGCTGCCGGCCTCCGCGTCCACCGGCCGGCCTGCCCGCAGCGCCGCGGTGAGGGTTGGCGCGCCCTCCGGTTCGACACCCACCACCTGGGCCCGGCCCGCGTACCACGCGGCCACCCCGGCGAGCAGCCCGCCACCACCCACGCTGGCCAGCACCTGGGTGGCACCCGGGGCCTGGTCGGCGAGTTCCATGCCAAGGGTGCCCGCGCCGAGCATGGTTTCGGCCTGATCGTAGGCGTGGACAGGGAGGGCGCCAGAGCCGGCCGTCCACTCCTGGCTCGCCGCCAGGGCATCGGAGTAGGTGTCGCCCGCCACGACCAGGTCCGCGCCGTAACCCCGGATCCGGGCGATCTTGGCCGGTGAGGAGACGTGCGGCACGTAGATGCGCGCCGGAATCCCCAGGGCACGGGCGGCGAAGGCGACGGCAGCGCCGTGATTGCCTCCGGACGCGGCCACGACGCCGGCCGCGGGCATGTCGCGGAGCAGCAGGTTCGCGAACGCGCCGCGCGCTTTGAAGGATCCGCTGTGCTGTAGCTGCTCGAGCTTGAGCACCAGCCGCCCGGGCGGCAGCCCGAAGTCCGCCCGGTCCACCGTGATCGCCGGCGTATGGCGCAGGTAAGGCCGGATGAGCGGCTCCACCGTGTGGATTCCGTGGCGCGTGACAACGGTCCCGACATCGTCCGCCGTGAGTTCGCGGTGCTGCGCCGAGGGCGCCTGGCCGGTGGTGCGCGGCGTGGTCATGCGTTCAGCCAAGCAGCCGCCGGCCGGCGGCGGCAACCTGGTTGCTCCGGCACGGGGGGTACCGTGAGGCCATGCCCGGTTTGCCGGATCATGGGGTGATGTCCCCCTCGCCCCGCCTGTGGCGGATGCGCCGCGCGGAAGTGGCCGCCGCCGGTGGCGCGGCCGCGGTGGTGGCGGGCACAGCGGCCGGGTTAACGCTCGGCCCCGCGGCGGCCGTGATCGCCGTTGCCGTTGTGATCGCCGTTGCGCTGGCGGCCCTGTGGTTCGTGCGCAACCGGTTCCGGTCCTGGGTGTACCAGGAGCGCGACGAGGACCTCATCGTGGAACGCGGGGTGCTGATCCACCGCCTGTCCGTGGTTCCCTATGGCCGGATGCAGTTCGTCGACGTCAGCGCCGGGCCCATCGACCGAATCTTCCGCCTGGCCACGGTGAAGCTGCACACGGCGGCCGCCGCCAGTGATGCCAGGATTCCCGGCCTGGAGCGCGACGAGGCGGCACGGCTGCGCGACCGCCTGGCCGCGCTCGGCGAAGCCAAGGCCGCGGGCCTGTGACGGATCCGCGGCCGGGCAGCGCCCCCCTGGACGGGGTCAGCGCACCTTCGGCGGGAGGCAGCGCGCCGGGGCCGCAGGTCCTGGCGCCGCCGAGACAGACGATGCTGGACCAGGGCTGGCGCCGGCTGCATCCGCTGTCGCCCTTGGTGCGTTCCGGCCGAGGGCTGGTCGCCGTGCTGGCCCTGGCCGGGCTCTCCACCTCGGGGATTGTCGGCAGCGGCACCGGCACCCGCTGGTACGACCTGGCGCTGCCGGTTCTCGTCGCCGTGGCCGCGCTCGTCAACTGGTTCGTCACCCGGTGGAAGGTGGACGGGGTCACCCTGCGCATCGAGACCGGGCTGCTGCGCCGGGACTCGCGGCAGCTGCCCATCGCCCGGATCCAGGCGGTGGACCTGGTGCGTCCCTTCTTCGCGCGGATGCTCGGCCTCGCCGAGATCAGGGTCCGGCTGGCCGGGTCCGGCGACGCCGACGGACGGCTCGCTTACCTGACCGAAGCGGCGGCGTTCGCGCTCCGTGCGCGCCTGCTCGCGGCCCACCATGGCCTTGATCCCGCCACCCCGGAGCCCGCGGAAAGCGTGGTCACCTCGGTCGGCACCGGCCGGCTCGTCGGCTCGGCGCTGATCGCCGCCGTCCCGCTCGCCGTGGTGGCCGTCGCTGTGGGCGCGGCGATCGTGGCGGTCACCCCGGGCGGCCTGCTCGCTGTGGGGGCCCCGCTGGCCTGGTGGCTGGTCATCTGCGGCTCGATCGCCTGGCGGCGGGTCTCCACCCAGTACGCCTTCACCGTGGCGGTCTCGCCCGACGGCGTCCGGATCCGGCGCGGGCTGCTCGGCACGGTGGCCGAGACCATCCCGGTGCCGCGGATTCAGGCGATACGCATGGTCGAGCCGCTGTTCTGGCGGCCGCTGCACTGGTGCCGCCTGGAGGTCGACGTGGCCGGCGGCCTGGGCCACGACCACCCGGAGGGCACCGGGGCGGTACGGAAAGCGCTGCTGCCGGTGGGCACCCAGGACGAGGCCAGGCGGCTGCTGGCGGTGGTGATCCGGGGGGACACTCTCCCGTCCCGGGGGCAAGCCCCCGGACCCCATGGCCCTGGAACCCCCCGGTGGCCCGCACTGACCAAACCGCCGCGCCGGGCCCGCTGGAAGGCGCTGCTGAGCTACCACTTCCTGGCGGCCGGGCACGACGGGACGCTGGCCGTGGCGGTCACCGGGCGGGTCCGCCGGGAGACCACCTTGGTGCCGCTGGCCAAGACGCAGAGCGTGCGGCTGGTCCAGGGCCCGCTGCAGCGCCGGCTCGGGCTGGCCACCGTGCATCTCGACGCCGCGGGCAAGCGGGTCCGGGCTGAATTCAGGGAACGGCAGCAGGAGCAGGCCAGGTCCCTGGTCGGCGAGCTGGCCGCGCTCAGCCGCAGCGCCCGCAGGCAAGACACGCTGGCGCAGTCCGGGCCGGCCGCCCCAGCGGATGCCCCGGCAGCGCCGTTGCGCGGCGGGACCGTCCCGGACCCGGGGCGGCAGACCGAAATCGTGTAGTACGAGATCGTAGTAACGAGGCCCGGCGGCGGCCCGGGTGAACGGTCGCGGGGCAGCCGGTCAGGCGGCGATCGTGGCGTCGCCGGTGAACGCATCCCAGAGCGAGGCATAGGTACCGCCCGCCGCGAGCAGGTCGTCGTGCGTGCCGACCTCCGCGATCCGGCCCTGGTCGAGCACCACGATCCGGTCCGCACGGGCGGCGGTGGTGAGCCGGTGCGCCACCACCAGCGTCGTCCGAGAGGCCAGCAGCCGCTCCGCGGCCCGCGCCACGGCCGCCTCGCTGACCAGGTCAAGCGCGGCGGTCGCCTCGTCGAGCAGGAGGATGTCCGGATCGACCAGGTAGGCACGGGCCAGCGCGATGAGCTGGCGCTGCCCGGCGGACAGGTTGCGCCCGCGCTCGGCCACCTCGTGGTCGATGCCGCCGGGCAGGCGGCTGATCATGTCCACGGCGCCCACGGCGCGGGCCGCCGCCAGCACCTCGGCGTCACTGGCCTCCGGGCGGCCGTAGGCGATGGCGTCGCGTACCGTGCCTGCGAAAAGGAACGCCTCCTGCGGGACCACGCCCAGGCGGTGCCGGTAACCGGCCAGGTCGAGATCACGGATGTCGGTGCCGTCCACGAGGACCCGGCCGCCGGTCACGTCGTAGTACCGCGCCACCAGCTTGACCAGCGTGGACTTGCCCGCCCCGGTCTGCCCCACCAGCGCCACGGTCTCGCCGGGCGCCACGGTCAGGCTGACCCCCGCCAGCGCCTCCTTCCCGCTGCCCAGGTAGCCGAAATGGACATCCTGCAACTGGATGCGGGCCGGGCCGCGCGGCGCCGGCCGGGGATCCGCGGCCTGCGGCGTCGTGGTCGGGGTGTGCAGTAGCTCCCGGATCCGGCGCACGCCCACCGCGGCCTGCTGGTACCCGTCGAACACCTGGGAGATCTGCTGCACCGGTGAGAACAGCATGTCGATGTAGAGCAGGTAGGCGATGAGGGCGCCCGCGGTCAGCGCGCCGCTGCGCATCTGGCCCGCCGCGACCAGCAGCACCAGTGCGCTGGCCAGGGTGGACAGGGACTGCACGAACGGGAAGTACAGCGCGATGTAACGCTGCGCCCGCAGCCGGGACCGGCGGTAGGCGTCGCTGCGCCCGGCGAAGCGTTCCAGGTTGTGCTCCTCGCGGCGGTAGGCCTGGGAGACGCGCAGGCCGGCCACGTTCTCCTGCAGGTCTGCGTTGACCGCGCTGACCTTCTCCCGCGCGTCCTGGTAGGCCACGGATGCCTTGTTGCGGAACACCACCGTGGCCACGATCGTGAGCGGCATGATCGCCAGCACGGTCAGCCCCAGGGTCAGGTTGATGATCAGCAGCGCGGCCATCACCCCCACGATCAGCAGCACCGAGTTCACCATGGTGATGAGCCCGGTTTGCAGGAACGAGGAGAGCGCCTCCACGTCGGTGGTCATCCGGGTCATGATGCGGCCGGACAGCTCACGCTCGTAGTAATCGAGCCCGAGCCGCTGCAGGTGCGCGAAGATCTTGACGCGCAGCGTGTAGAGCAGCCGCTCACCGGTCCGGCCCACCACGGTGGTCTGCACCGCGTTGATCACCCAGTCGGCAACGGTGATCAGTAGTGCCACCGCGGACACGATGAAGATCGCCGACAGCACTCCGGTCTCGATGCCATGGTCGATGCCACCGCGGACCAGGGCCGGCATGGCCAGGCTGGCCAGCGCGTCGAGGCCGTCGAGCACCAGGCCCACGGCGAACGCGATGAGGAACGGCCGCAGCAGGCGGCGCAGGGTGAAGTGCGGCTCGGGGGCGCGGGCCGCGGCGAGGTCCACCCCGGGCGTCTCCGTTGCGGGCGGCAGGGCGTCGACCTGGGCCAGCAGTTCCGGGGAGGCAGGTATCCCGGCGAGGAAGCCGCCCGAGGCGCTGGTGCGGAGCTTGCCGGACGTTGACCTGGCCGGCGGTGGGGCCGCGGGCCCTCCGCTGGCTCCCGGGACGGCCGGCGGGGGCGCGGCCTCCGGTTCCCCGGCGCCCGGTACCAGGACCGCCGCCGGGGCCCGGGCGGGCGTTGCGCGGTCCGGGTTCTGCCCGGCCGGATCGTTCTTATAGAAGCCAAGCTCGCCGGCGTCGATGCCCTCCGCGTCGTCGCCCGGGCCAGCCAGCAGCAGCCGGTAGAGCGGGCACGATGCCATGAGTTCCTCGTGGCTGCCCTCGGCGGCCAGCCGTCCCTCGTCCAGCACCGCGATCCGGTCCGCGAGCCGCAGCGTCGACCGGCGGTGCGCGATCAGCAGCGTGGTCCGGCCCTCCATGACCCGCCGCAGGGTCTGGTGGATCTCCGCTTCGACCCGCGGGTCAACCGCCGAGGTGGCATCGTCAAGCACCAGGATGCGCGGGTCGGTGAGCAGCGCGCGGGCCAGCGCGACCCGCTGCCGCTGGCCGCCGGACAGGGTGAGCCCCTGCTCGCCGACCACGGTGTCGTACCCCTGGGGCAGGTCGGTGATGAACTCGTCGGCCTCGGCCGCCCGGGCCGCGGCGATGACCTGCTCCCTGCTCGCGTCCGGCCGGCCGAAGGCGATGTTGGCGGCGACGCTGTCGGAGAACAGGAAGCTCTCCTCAAGGACCAGCCCGATCGCCGCCCGCAGCGAGTCCTGGGTGAGGTCCCTGACATCGACGCCGCCGACTCTGACCTGGCCGCCGCCCACGTCGTAGAAGCGGGGAAGCAGCAGCGAGATCGTGGACTTCCCAGAGCCCGCGGTGCCGACCACGGCCAGCGTCTCACCCGGCGCGACCCGCAGCGACAGGCCGCGCAGCACCGGTTGCGACGGCACGTAGCCGAAACTGACGTCGTCGAACTCCACGCTCGGGGTCTGCGGCGGCAGCGCCGAGGCACCCGGCCGGTCGGTCACCACCGGGCGGGCGTCGATCACCTCGAACACCCGGATCACGCTGGCCCTGGCCTCCTGCCCCAGCGTGACGAGCATGGCCAGGGACCGGACCGGCCAGACCATCGCCATCAGGTAGGAGGAGAAGGCCAGGAACGTGCCGAGCGTGATCGACCCGTTCAGCGCCAGCCAGCCGCCCAGCGCCAGCACCCCGACCTGGCCGAGCGCGGGGATCGCCTGAAGGGCGGGGGTGTACTTGGCCATCAGGCGCACCGTGCGCACCCGGGAGCCGTACAGCGCGGAGCTGGCCCCTTCGAGCCGCTCCATCTCCTGCGTTTCCTGCCCGAACCCCTTCACCACGCGCACGCCGGTCACCGCGGCCTCGACCACCTCCGCCACGGCCGCCGCGCGCTGCTGCGCGTCCCAGCTCGCGGGGAACAGGGTGCGCCGGGATCGCAGCGAGACGAACCACAAGCTGGGGGCGACGGCGAGCGCCACCAGGGTGAGCAACGGTGACAGCACGGCCATGGCAATCAGCGAGCCGGCGAACAGGACCACGTTGCCCATCAGCATGGGCACCATGGACAGCAGGCTCTGCACCATGGTGATGTCGGAGATCGAGCGGCTCACGATCTGGCCGGTGTGCAGCTCGTCCTGACGGGTGCCGTCCAGGCGGGACAGCGAGCCGAGAATCTCTGTGCGCAGGTCGTGCTGCACATCCAGGGAGAGCTGGCCGGCCCGGTAGCGCCGCAGGTACAGCGCGCCGAAGTTGGCCAGTGCCGCGATGATCAGGGCCACCGCCAGTGGCCAGATCGCGGCCGCAACGTTGCCGGTAAGGCTGTCCACGATGTCCCGCTGGATCAGCGGGATAGCGATCGCCACCGCGCTGACCACCAGGGTCCCGCCGAGGGCGAGGATCACATTGCGCGGGTAGCGCCAGCAGTACCCCGCAAGCCGCGCCATCCAGCCGCGCTCGCGCGGGCTGGCGCCCGGTGCGCTGGCCGGGCCTTGCACGCGATCAGTGGTTGTGTTCCGGTCGGTGCGCTCCTTTGGGTACGTGTCCCTTCCCTCCCCGTCATGCTTCCCACGGTCAGCAACGCCGCAGGGACGGGTGGCATTTCCTGTCGCCGGCGTTTCTCAGCCGGCGCCCGGCTCGACCAGGCCGTGCTCGTACCCGAACACGACCGCCTGGACCCGGTCGCGCAGCCCCAGCTTGTCCAGGATGTGACCCAGGTGGGTCTTCACGGTGCTCTGCGACACGGTCAGCGCGTCAGCGATCTCGGTGTTGGACCGGCCGCAGATGACCAGGTCGAGCACTTCCCGCTCGCGCGGGGTGAGCCGGGCAAGTTCCGGTGGCGGCCGGCGGGCCGCCGGGCGCCGGGCCGCGAACTCCGCCACCAGCCTGCGGGTCACCTGCGGGGACAGCAGCGCTCCGCCGTCGGCGGCCGCCCGCACGCCGAGCAGCAGTTCCTCTGGTGGTGCGTGCTTGAGCAGGAAGCCGGACGCGCCCGCGCGCAGCGCCTCGTAGACGTACTCGTCCAGGTCGTAGGTGGTCAGCACGACGACCCGGACCGGCCGGGCGCCGGGCGCCGCGGGGGCGGAGAGAATACGCCGGGTGGCGGCGAGCCCGTTGAGCACCGGCATCCTGATGTCCATCAGCACCACGTCCGGCGCGACCTTGCGGGCGAGGTGGACCGCTTCCTCACCGGTGCCCGCCTGCCCGACGACGGCCAGCCCGGGCTGGCTGTCCAGCAGCGTGGCGAGCCCGGCCCGTACCAGGGCCTGGTCATCGGCGATCACGATGCGGACTGGTTCGGCGCCGGTCACCGCGTGCCTCCCGTGGCGGCCGCCTCGTCACCGGTCTGGTGGCCCGCCTCGTCACCGGTCTGGTGGCCCGCTCCGTCACCGGCCTGGTTGCTTGCCGTCGCGCCGTAGGGCAGGGCCGCCGTGACCAGGAACCCGCCGTCCGGGCACGGGCCCGCGTCGAGGGTGCCGCCGTAGAGTTCGGCTCGCTCCCGCATCCCGCGCAGCCCCAGCCCCAGCCCGAGCCCGGCCCGCGCCCCGGTCCCGGGCCCCGCCCCGGTTCCGGGCCGGGCCCCGCTCCCGGGCCGGGCGCCGCGGCCGGCCGGGGGTGGCCGTGCGGTGGGGCGCCGTTCTTAACGGTGATCTCCAGCCGCTCCCCGGTGTAGCGGAGCACGACGCGGGCCGTGGCGCCAGGGGCGTGCCTGGCCACGTTCGCCAGTGCTTCCGATGCGATGCGGTAGCCGGACAGTTCCGCGCCGGGCGAGAGCACCCGCGGCCGGCCCTCGACGGCCAGCTCGGCCGGTACCCCCGCGGCCCTGGCCGAGGCGATGAGCGCGTCCAGTCCGGCCAGCGTCGGTGTGGGCGGCTCGTCGGCGGCGGCATCCGGATCGCGCCGCAGGGCCCCGAGCAGGTGGCTGAGCTCGGCCAGCGCTTCCCTGGACAGCTGTTCCAGCCGGGCAAGGACTTCGGCCGTGCTGCCAAGGCCGCCCGCGTTGTGCTCGCCCGCGTCCTGGCTGTCCGCTACGACGCGGGCGGCGCCCGCCTGCACGGCGATGGCCGATAGCTGGTGGGCCACCACGTCATGCAGCTCGCGTGCGATGCGGGTGCGCTCCGCCTGGTGCGCCGCCGCCACCGCGGCGGCCGTTTCCGCGCGCCGGGCGCTTGCCGCGTCGCCGAGCACGAACGCGGCCCCCAGCAGTGCGAACGGTGCGGCGGCCAGCCTGATGTGGTTGACCGCGACGGTCACCAGCGCCACCGCCAGTGCCGCCCAGCCCAGCCAGCGCGCGTACCGCCTCGTGGCGACCGAGTAGGCGCCGAGACCGTAGGCGCCGATCAGGACGGCCGCGAACGCCGAGATCTCGTTGCGGCCCAGTGCGGCCCGGGTTGCCAGCACCCCGGTGGCTGCGGCCAGCACCAGCGCGGGAAACCGGCGGCGCCAGCAGAACGGAACCGACATGGCCAGCGTGAGCCCCAGCGAGCCGAGCACGACCGGGGTGGACCCGGCGTGGCCGGACGGCTCCCACCACCACGGCACGTCCGGGAGCCCCCAGGCCAGCAGCACGGCCGCGATGGCCAGGTCTGCCCGCTGGGGGCGCCCGAGGTCACGCCAGGCCGGCACGCGCATGATCCGAGGGTATGACCACCTGGCGCCGCCCCGCCGCGGACCGCATGGGCGGGGTGGTGGGGCCGGAGCCAGCATTGCGCGCCGCGTCAGCCACTGATGTCGGCCCGGCGGAAGATCGCCGCCGCCACCGCCAGGCCGGCCACCACCAGGGCGGCCAGCCCGGCGAACCCGGCCAGCTGGCCGGGCGGGGCGCCGGTGCCGAGGAACCGGGACCAGAAGTTGGCCGGCAGGGCGGTGACCGAGCCGAGCCCCGCGGGGAAGCCCATCCAGCTGGCCACCCAGGTGGCCGGCGTCCAGCGCCCGGCGCCGGGCAGTGCCGCCACGGCCAGCATCGCGATGACCGCGCCCGCCGTGGCCGCGATCGTGCCGATGGCGCCCCGGGTGATCACCGCGGCGAGCAGCCCGATGACGGCGAACGCGGCCAGCACGAGCAGCGCCCTGGCCACCTGGGAGCCGGACAGGCTGAGCCCCTGGGCAACCGTCTGCTGCGGCCCGGGCAGGTGGTTGACCCGGGCCAGCACCGGGCCGGCCAGCGCCAGCGCCGCCCAGCAGGCGGCGATGAGGCCGAGGCCGGCCAGCCACAGGCTCACCAGCTTGGCCACCAGCACCTGCCAGCGGCGGCCGTGCTGGGTGAGCAGGCTCTTCATGGTCCGGCCGGACCACTCGCCGCCGACGTGCGCGCCCGCGAGCAGCGCCATCGCCAGTGCCCCCGGCAGAGAGGCGATGAGCCCGGCCGCCTCGGCCCCGGCCGCGGCCGGGGCAAGCTGGGCGGCGACCTGGGCGGGCACCGCGTCGATCTGCCGCAGCCGGGCCCGGGCAGCGGCCTGCCAGCGGGCGCACTGCGGCCCGGCGGGCACCTGCTCCGCCGCGCATGTCGGCACGTGCCGGGGCGCGCCCTGGCCGCCGAGCACCGCGTTGTGGGTGCCGCCGGCGGCCAGCAGCAGGCAGAACAGCGCCGCCGCGGCCGCCACCCCGAAGGTCAGCGGCCTGGCGAGCTTGGCCAGTTCAGCGTGCAGCAGTCGCATCGTTCATCCCCACAGTGCCCTCGGTCATGGTCAGGAATGCCTCTTCCAGGGCGGGCCGGTGCAGGACGACCTGGTGCGGCCAGACCCCGCCCTGGCCGAGCGCCCGGGTCACCGCCTGGCCGTCGGCCTGGTCCACCAGCACCGCGTCCGGGCCGTCCGGCCGGGCCGCCCAGGGCGCGAGCAGCGCCAGCGCCGCGGGCTGGTCGGCGGGGTCAAGCACCGCGCGCACCCGCGCCCTGGCCGCGGCGAGGCGGGCCACCGGGCCCTGTTCCACCAGCCGGCCGGAGCGCAGCACCGCGACCTGGTCGCAGATCTGCTCGACCTCGGTGAGCAGGTGACTGGACAGGAACACGGTGATGCCCCGGCCGGCCAGCGAGCGCAGCAGCGTGCGGAACTCGGCGATGCCCGCCGGGTCCATCCCGTTGGCCGGCTCGTCGAGCAGCAGCAGCGAGGGCTCGCGCATCAGCGCAGCCGCCAGGCCGAGCCGCTGCCGCATGCCCTGGGAGTAGCCCTTGACCTTACGGTCCGCCGCCGTGCCGAGGCCGGCCGCCGCCAGCACCCGGCCGATCTGGCCCGGGGGCCCCGGCAGCGGCGGCCCGGACAGGGCCAGCATCTCCAGGTTGCGCCGCCCGGTGAGCCACGGGTAGAAGGCCGGCTCCTCGATCATCGCGCCGATCTGGGCCAGCCCGTCCGGGTCACCGGCCGGGCGCCCGTTCACCCAGGCCCGGCCCGCGGTCGCGGTGACCAGGCCGAGGAGGATGCGCAGCGTGGTCGTCTTGCCCGCGCCGTTCGGGCCGAGGAAGCCGAACACCTGGCCAGGGCCGACGTCGAGGTCCAGCCCGTCCAGCGCGGTGACGCCGCGGTAGCGCTTGGTCAGGCCCTCGCACCTGATCACGCTGGTCATGCCCGGGCCTCCCGCCGTCAGGCCCAGCCGGAACGGCGGGACCAGTAACGACGCTAGGGGTGGCACGGCCCGCTGTCATCGGCGCACCGACGACCTTCGCCTCGTCTCCAGGACGAGACGGCCGGGCCCCCGGAACGACGCGGCCGGGCCGGGTCAGGCCAGGGCGGGATCCTTCCTGATGCCGTACCCGGCGGCGGCGCTGAACACGATCAGCACGAACAAGGCGAACGTGATCACGTGGACGCTGGTGCACCACAGGCAGATGGCGCCGATCTTGAACAGTTCGGCGTAGACCAGCCAGAGCACGAACAGGATGCCGACCACCATCGAGCCCACCCGTGCCCAGCGCAGTGGTGGCCAGGTCACCCGCCACGCCCACGGCGAGTTGGCGACCGCGAGGAACAGGTAGAAGGCCAGGCCGAGCACCGCGACCGGGATGCCGAACGCGTACGACTGCGGGCTCGTGGTGACCTTTTCACAGTTGACCGTGCTTGTCGCCGGGCAGGCCAGCGTCACCGCCGTGTTGAAGTGGGCGATGGTGAGGTAGATCGAGACGCCCAGGCCGGCGAGGGACAGCCCCCAGGTGGTCCACTGGAACCAGGCTGGCGGCGGGGCAGCGCCGGGCGCCTCCGGCACGGCGGCCGCCACCGGGGCCGTGCGGCCGCGCTGTGCCTGGCCGCCCGCCCGTGCCTGGCCGTTGCCCGGCTTGCCCTGGCGCGCGGGCTGCTTACCTTGCCGCTGGCCGGTCGTGGCGCCCGCCTCCGGGCGGCCGCCGCGGGTGCCTTTGTCGCGTGACTTGGTCCCGCCGCCTGGCCGGGCGCTCGCCCCCGGCTTCTGCGTGGCCATCTACAGGCCGCTCTGCACGGCGGTGACGGCCGGCGAGGAGCAGACGTCGGACGGCTGGTTGTTCGTCATCTTGCAGATGGCGCCGGTGATGTAGTTGGCCGCGCCGTCCACGCTCTGGGCGATCGGCGACGTCGGGTCCTTCAGTGCGGCGGCGATCTGGCTCCACGTCTTGCCCTGCAGCACCGCGGCGTCGAAGATGGGGCCCTTCATGACCATCTTGTTGCCGAAGGCGATGAACGGGTAGCCGCGGGTGCTCGGGTCCGGCTCGTACTTGGCCCAGACCGCGTTCTGCGCGCTGGTGGGGTTCTGCAGCGCGGCCCGGCTGACCGTCTGGACCTCCACCGGTGTGAAGTTCAGGTACTTGCTGGTGTAACCGGTCTTGTAGAACGTCAGCGTCGCGGTGTTCGGGTCGGTGTCCGTGGACGAGGAATGGATGCCGTGCAGCGGGGTCAGCGTGCCGAAGCGGCTCAGCGCGACCGCCATGGACCACCGCGTGGCCGCGCAGTACGGGCAGAACTCGGCGCCGATGTAGAGCATCTGCGGTTTGCCGGCGCTGGTCAGCGCAGCGCCCGACCCGGCGGTAAACGCGGGCTGCCCTTGGGTGAACGCGGGCACCGCACCATGGCCCACCCTGTTCAGGGTGTCCACGGGCACGCCGGTGACCTGGCTGGACACGCTGGCCGGCAGCAGCGTGCCGGTGGTCGAGGAACTGGCCTGGCTGGCTGTCGAGCCCTGGGTGAGCTTGATCACGATGAACGCCAGCACGACCACCAGGACCAGGAGCGTGCTGCCGCCGGTGATCATGATCCGGTTGCGCCGCTCCGCCTTGCGTGCCGCCTCGCGCTGCGCCGCGATCTTCTCGCGGGCGCTCTGCTGCTTGATCCTGCTCGCCTTACCCATCGCCTGTCCTCATAAAGGGTCCACAAGAATCCCCCGGCCGCCCTCCATCGTAGGGCGTAAACGATGCGCTGCCGGCCTGCCCCGGGCACGGAAGCGGACGTGGGCCCGGACCGGCCGCTGCGCAAGGACACGACCCGGCAACGGAATGTCAGCACTTCTTGCGGGGCGCAACCAGCCGTAGCTACTGTCTCATCATGCTGAACACTGGATCAGCGGCCCGCGCGCTGCGCGCCTGGCCGCTGGTGGCCGTGGCCACCGCAGGGCTCGTCCTGGCTGCCTGCAGCAGCAGCAGTTCTTCGCCGTCGCCGTCCTCGTCCGGCAGTAAGCCCAAGGGGACGGCCAGCGTCGCCTACGCCGCGTCGCTCGAGTTCCTCAACGAGAAGGTCTTCGGGCCGGCGTTCCAGTCCGCGAAGGGGTACGGGTACTCCGGCCGGGCTGGCGAGTCAGGGGCGCTGGAGGCCGAGATCGCCTCGAAGGAGATCTCGCCGAACGTGTTCCAGGCGGTCGGCGGGGACAACATCACGCCGCTGTTCCCCAAGTTCACCAAGTGGTACGTGCAGTACGCGGGCACCCAGATCGCGGTGGCCTACAACCCCAGCAGCAAGTACGCCGCCGATTTCACGGCGATCGCCAGCGGCAAGAAGCCGATCTGCGACCTGTTCCCGATCATGGAGAAGAAGGGGTTCCTGCTCGGCAGGACCGACCCGAACACCGACCCGCAGGGCCGCTCGTTCATCTACATGATCGAGCTTGCGCAGAGCTACTGCCACCTGCCGTCCAGCACGGTCACGAAGATCCTCGGCTCGCCGCTGAACTCGGCATCCTCCCCGCAGGTCTTCGCCGAGACCTCGCTGCTCGCGCACCTGCAGGCCGGACAGCTCGACGCGTCCAGCGCCTACCTGTCCGAGGCGCGCCAGATGCACCTGCACTACATCCTGCTGCCGGCCGCCATCAACCTCGGCGACCCCACGATGGCCGACCAGTACCACAAGGCCTCCATTACGATCACCGGTAACGTGACCAAGCACGGCTCGCCGCTGGCCTACGTCATGACCATCATCGGCACGCCGACCAGCGCGGGCACGGCGTTCATCGCCTACGCGCTGTCGCCGGCCGGCCGGGCGACGTACGCGAAGGAGGGGTACAACCTGCTCACCCCGACGATCACCGGCGACGCCAGCGCGGTTCCCGCCGCGGTGAAGGCTGAAGTAAGCGGGTAGCAGCACGTGAGCTGGGTGGTCAGGCCAGCCCCGGAGCCAGGTCAGGCGTCCGGGGCGGCCCTGGCCCCGGCGCTGCGTTCGGCCTCTTCCGTCCTGTCGCTGGTGGCGGCGGCGGTGATCTGGATCGCGCTGCTCGGCCCGGTCATCACGCTGTTCTTCCACGTCACGCCCCAGGCGGTGAGCAGCGCGCTGCGGGCCCCCGGCGCGCTCACCCCGCTGGTGGTGTCCCTGCAGTCCGGCGTGATCACCCTCATCGTGCTGATCTGCCTGGGCACCCCGCTGGCGTGGATGATGGCCCGCGGCAGGCTGCCCTGGCCCCGGCTGTGGGAGGCCGGCGTGCTCGCCTGCCTGCTGCTGCCGCCGCTGGTGATCGGCCTGCTGCTGATCTTCATGGTGGGGCCCTTCACCCCGATCGGCCAGGCGCTCGGGCATTTCAACCTCTCCGCCACCAACACGTTCTTCGCCCTGGTCATCGCCGAGGTCTACGAGTCCGCGCCGTACTACGTGCTCGGCGCGCAGGCGGCGATCGCGGCCGTCGACCCGCGGATGGAGCAGCAGGCGGCGCTGCTCGGCGACCGGCCGCTGC
This sequence comes from uncultured Actinomycetes bacterium, assembly GCA_963707905.1. Taxonomy (GTDB): domain Bacteria; phylum Actinomycetota; class Actinomycetes; order Streptosporangiales; family Streptosporangiaceae; genus DASXKD01. The sequence continues at coordinate 28,836 of CAVPSA010000019.1, forward strand.
GCGCGGTGCGCCGGGTCACCCTGCCGCTGGCAGCGCCGGGGCTGGCGATGGCCCTGGCCGTGGCCTGGGCGCGGGCCATGGGGGCGTTCGGCGCGGTGATCATCATCGCCTACCACCCCTACGGGCTACCGTTGCAGATCTGGACGACGCTGCAGGAGACGGGGCTGGCCTCGGCGCTGCCCTTCGCGCTGGTCCTGCTGGTTGTCGCCCTGCCGCTGCCCGTTGTCGCCTACCTGTGGAGCGCCCGTGCTCGAGGCCGACGTCGAGGTTGACCGCCGGGAGTTCACCCTCGCGGTGACGCTGCAGGTGGCGCCGGGGGAGCGGCTGGCGCTGTTCGGCCCGTCGGGCGCGGGCAAGACCACCGCCCTGGAGGTGATCGCCGGGCTGGTGCCGCCGCGCCGGGGACGCGTGGTGCTCGGCGGCCGGGTGCTCACCCAGACCGCGGCGCCGCGGCGCGCGGTCCCGCCGTGGCAGCGCCGGGTGGGGCTGCTCCGCCAGGACCCGGCGCTGTTTCCGCACCTCACCGTCAGGCAGAACCTGGAATATGGGGCAGGCCCGCGGCCGGACCAGGCCCGGACCGAGCGGCTCGCCGCCGAACTGGGCATCGACGGTCTGCTGGCCGCCAGGCCCGCGGGACTGTCCGGCGGTCAGGCACACCGGGTCGCGCTCGGCCGGCTGCTGCTCGCGCGCTGCGAGACGCTGCTGCTCGACGAGCCCTACACCGGCCTCGACTCAGGGCTGCGGCGGGTGCTGACCACGCTGGTGCGCACCCTCGCCGCGGACCGGGACATCCCTGTCGTACTGGTCGCGCACGAACTGGCCGAGGCGCAGGCGTTCGCCGACCGGCTCGCCCTGCTCGACGCCGGGAAGCTGATACAGGACGGGGCGGCCGACGAGGTGGTCCGGTGGCCGGCCAGCCGCCGGGTCGCCGAACTGGTCGGCTACCTGGGCTTCGTGCCCTGCCCGGCGGGCGGCACGGGCGCCGTCGCGGGGGTGCACCCGGAACGTGTGGTGCCCGGAGCCCACCCCGGGCGAGGGCTGGTGCTGTCCGGGCAGGTGCAGGCCAGTCACCCGGCCGGGGCCGGCTGGGAGGCCGCCCTGGCCGCCGGTCCCGACGTCGTCTGGTGCCGGCTGCCCGACGCCCCGGGCGCCGAGGCGACGGTCACCGTCCTGGACCCGCCGTGCTTCGGCGCGGACGGCATGCTGCTGCCCCGCTCCACCCAGGTGTCGGCATGACCAGGGGCGGGCCTGGCTCGGGTGCCCGGCTGCGCCTGGCCCGCCAGGCAAGGGGATTCTCCCAGCAGCAGCTTGCCCGGATGGCAGGAGTGTCCCGGCAGGCGGTCTCCGCGGTGGAGGCCGGCCATTCCGATCCGTCGCTGCGGGTGGCGCTCGCGCTCGCCCGGGCCCTGGGGGTGACCGCAGAAGAGCTGTTCGGCCCGGGAAACGAGCCCCCGCCGGTGGCGGCGCAGCAGGTGGCGCCGCTGGGGCCGCCCGGCGCCCGGGTGTCGCTGGCGCCGCTGGGCGAGTCCTTCGTGGCCTTCCCGCTGACCGGCGACACCGCCGCCCAGGCCGGCTTCGTGCCCGCCGGGGGCGTGGTCACCGGGCGGGCCGGCGAGGTGCTGCCGGTCGCGCCGCCCCGGCCGACCCTGGTGGTGGCCGGCTGCGACCCGGCGCTGCCACTGCTCGAGACCCCGCTGGCCGGGCTCGACCCTCCGGTCGGCTTCGCCTGGTGGCCCTGCGGCAGCGGGGAGGCGCTGCGCCTGGCCGAGGCGGGCCTGGTCCACGTCGCGGGCGCGCACCTGCGCGGGCGCGCGGGGGAGTACAACACCGGACCGGCCCGTGAGCGCCTGCGCCACGACGGCGCCGAGGTGCTCGGCTTCGCCGCCTGGCGGGAGGGCCTGGTGCTGCGGCCCGACCTGGCCGGCCAGGTCGGCGGCCTGGCCGACGCCGCGCGGTGCGGGCTGCGCCTGGTGAACCGGGAGCGGGGCGCCGAGGCGCGCCGGGTGCTTGACCGTGAGGCGGCCCGGCTGGGCATCGCCCCGGACACCCTCCCCGGCTATGGCACCAGGGTCACCGGGCACCTGCAGGTCGCGGCCGCGATCACGGCCGGGCTGGCGGACACCGGGGTGGCCAGCGAGCCGGCCGCGCTCGCCTACGGCCTTGCCTTCGTCCCGCTCGCCGCGGAACGGTTCGACCTGGTCATCCCGGCCCGGCAGGCAGGCTCCCGCGAGGTCCAGGCGCTGCGGCGGGTGCTCGCCTCGCCGTGGCTGCTCAGCCAGCTGGACAGCCTGCCCGGCTACGACCCGTCGCCGTGCGGCGATCAGGTGGCGTCGTGGTGAGCCTTCAGTGCCCGAACACCGGGATGAGCAGGGCGCGGGCGATGGTGTGGAAGCGCAGGTTGAACCCGGCGACAGCCGGTGACACGTCGGAGTCGACGCCCTGGCTGGCCAGGTCGGCCACGTCCAGCGCGTGCACGGCGAACACGTACCGGTGGGCCGGGTCGCCCGCGGGTGGCGCGGCACCGCCGAACGCCTTGGCGCCATAGTCGTTGCGCACGCAGAACGCCCCGGCGGGCAGCCCGGACTGGTCGCCGCTGATCGCGCCGGTGGCCAGTCCGGTGACTGACGCGGGCACGTCGAGCAGCACCAGGTGCCAGAACCCGGATCCGGTGGGGGCGTCCGGGTCGAAGCAGGTCACCGCGAAGCTCTTGGTCTCCGCGGGGAAGCCGGACCAGCTCAGCTGCGGGGAAATGTTCTGCCCGGTCATGCCGAAGCCGTCGAAGACCTGGGCGTCGGGCATCTGCTGGCCGTCGGCCACGTCGGTGCTGGTCAGCGTGAACGACGGCACGGACGGCATGAAGTCATAGGGCAAGGGCGGGCGCGCGGTCATGGGTCATCTCCGTAGCAGTCGGTCCGGTCGGGCCGCCGGTCCGCGGGCGGGGCAGGGCGGCCACGCCTACGCTATCCACAGCCGCACCCGTCACGGGCGGCAAATCCCCTCCCCAGAGGCTGCCGCCCCGCCTGCCCAGCCGGCCCTCAGCCGGCGGCGCTACCGTGGTGCCGCGGAAGGGATCTGGGCCGGGCGGCAGCAGCCGGGAAGGCGCGGAGCGAGGCGTGAAGGTAACGCAGGGTTGGCGGACGTGGGTACGCCGCCTGTCGTTCGCGGCCGTCCTGCTCGTTGCCGCGATCACCCCGGGCACGGCGGCGGGCGGGTCGTCGCTGGTGTGCCAGCGGGTCCGCTGCGAGAGCGCCGGCACCATCAGGTGGGTCCGGCCGATGCCCGGGTCGTGGACCGTGCAGAACGGGCAGGTGGGCACCACCCCGGTCAACGGCCAGGCCTACGCCGCGCTGGGATCCGAGATCGCCGCGGTCGGTTCCGGGCTCACCGTGTCCGCCTACCAGGCCAGCACCGGCCAGCGGCTGTGGACGACCGTGCTGACCGGCTTCCCGGCCGGGTCGGCGGTCATCGCGGTCCGGGTGTGGCCGGGCGTGGTCACCGTCGGGGTCGTCCGGCCGGCGCTGCCCGGGCCGTCCGCCAGCGCGACGTCCGCCCCGGGCACACCCGCCACGAGCGGCGGGTCCGCCGCGGGCAACGGCCCGCCACGGACCGAGGTCGTGCTCCGCGCCAGCACCGGGCACCGGATCCACGCCTACCCGGCCGCCCAGTTCGGCGGCGCGGTCGCGGCCAGCCCCGCCACCACGGTCGTCGTCGGGCCCCGCGCGGTGACCAGCTACGCCAACCACACCGGCGCCGTGCGCTGGAGCCGGCCCACCGGCGCGGTCCCGCAGGCCTGGCAGGTGGACGGCGGCGAGCTCTACATGGCGGTGGCGGCCGGCGGGTACCTCGGCTCCGCGCCGGTCACCGCGCTGCGCCGGATCAGCCTCGGCACCGGAGCGCAGCACCTCGTGCGCCCGCACGGCCCGTCCTTCCTCGGCGCGCTCAGCCTCGCCTACCACGGCGTCCTGGTGTTCTCCTCGGCACGGTGGGCCAGGGGCTACAGCGCCACCACCGGCCGCGAGTTGTGGCACTATCCCAGCGCGCTGCCCGACACGGTCGACACGGTCGCCGGCCGGCTCTACCTGATCTCCGGCAATACGCTGATCGGGGTGAACCCGCAGACCGGGAGCACCCTGGCCCGGGTCAGCGCGGCCTCCTCGTCCGGGCTGTACGGGGTCCGCGAGGGCGCGGTGCTCGGCATCGATCACGGCGCGCTCGGCAAGGCCTGGGCCTATGACATCGCGGCGCAGCAGGTGCTCTGGACGAGCCGGCCGCTGCCCTGGCCGCACTACTTCGTGGACCTGTCCGGCATCGGGGGCAGCGCTCCGCCGGGCCAGGATGCGGTGCTGCTCGCGATCTGCGGCCAGGTGGCCGGCCAGGCGGCCGGGACCGCCGTGCCGAGGTGCGCCCGCCCCGAGCTTGCCGTGCTCAACCGCTGACCCGGGGCATGTTTGCGCGGCCGGCCGGGTTGTCTGTAAAGGGGACGGGTAGACACCTACCGGTACGAAGGAGGCTCCAAGATGACAGCGCGGCGTCGCAGTCAGCCGCCGCAGGACGCGCCCCGGGTGATCGTCGTCGGGGCGGGGTTCGCCGGGCTGACGGCCGTGAAGGAACTGCATCGGGTGGGCGCGCAGGTACTGCTCATCGACCGGAACATCTACAGCACCTTCCAGCCGCTGCTGTACCAGGTGGCGACCGGCGGGCTGAACCCGGGCGACGTGGCTTACCCGCTCCGTGCGCTCGCGCGCAAGAAGGCCGCCAGGTTCCGGCCGGGGGAACTGGCCGGCATCGACCCGGCCGAACGCCGGATCACGCTGACCGACGGCACCGTGCTCGGCTACGACTACCTGGTGCTCGGCACCGGGGTGTCGGCCGCCTACTACGGCGTGACCGGCGCGGCCGAGAACACCTTCGGCCTGTACACCCGGCACGACGCGGTCGCGCTGCGGGACCACATCATGGCCCGGCTGGAACGGCTCGACGCGGAGGGCCCGGGCAGGCCCGTCAACTTCACCGTAGTCGGCGGCGGGGCGACCGGCGTGGAGCTGGCCGGTGCCCTGGCCGAGCTGCGCGATGACGCGGACGCCTTCCCCGAGGTGGACCGGGCGGACGTGCACATCAGGCTGGTCGAGATGGCCCCGGCGCTGCTGGCGCCGTTCCACAAGAAGCTGCAGCGCTACGCCCTGGCCGAGCTGCGCCGCCGCGGCGTGGACGTGCACCTGGACACCGAGATCTCCGAGATCACCGACGACCAGGTGATCCTGGCGAACGGCGACAAGCTGCCCAGCGACGTCACCGTGTGGGCGGCCGGGGTGTCCGCGCCCGGCGCCGTACAGGCCTGGGGCCTGCCGCAAGGCCGTGGCGGCCGCATCGAGGTCGGGCCCGACCTGCGGGTCACCGGCCAGGACCGGATCTTCGCCACCGGGGATGTCGCGCTGATCGAGGGCCTGCCGCTGCCCCAGGTCGCCCAGCCCGCCATCCAGACCGGGCGGCATGCGGGAAAGCAGATCGCGCTGCTCATGGCGGGCCACCCCACGCAGCCGTTCCACTACCACGACAAGGGCATCATGGCGACCATCGGCCGGCGCAGCGCCGTGGTCGAGCTTGCCCACGGCGCGCGGCTGCGCGGCACGCTGGCCTGGCTCGCCTGGCTGGGCCTGCACCTGTTCTATCTGCTCGGTGGCCGCAACAGGCTGTCCGCCCTGCTCAACCTGTCCTATCGGTACCTGGTCTGGGGGCACGGCGGCGGCGTGATCGTCGGGGACGACCCGCCCGGGGCCGTCCCCGGCGGCCCGGCGCAGGCGCTCCCCGCCGGCCCGGCCGGTTCCCGTCAAGGCTCCGCGTGAGGGCTGCTTAACTAGGATCTATGCCCGCAGCCGCCGAGAGGCCGTTCCCGCCCGCGCCCCTGCCCCGCCACCCTGCCTGCCCGCCCGAGCGGGTGCCGGCCGGACCGCTGGTGCTGCGCCGGGTGCACGCCGACGACGCGGGCGCGATCGCGGTGGCGGTGGGCGCGAGCCTGGAGCACCTGCGCCCGTGGATGCCGTGGGCCACCCCGGAAGCGGCCGACCTGCGGTCCCAGCTCGTGCGGGTGGCCGAGGCCGACGAGCTGTGGGAGTCGGGCACCGGGTTCATCTACGTGATGATCGCCACCGGCACCGGGCTGCCCGCCCCGGATGCCCCCGGCGAGGTCAACGACCCGGACGGCGAGTTCGTCGGCACGATCGGGCTGCACCGCAGGGCCGCTGACGACGCCGTCGAGATCGGCTACTGGACCGTTGCGGCGAAGACCCGGCGCGGCTACGCGACCGCGGCGGCGCAGGCGCTCACCCAGGTGGCGCTGGCGCTGCCCGGGACCCGGCAGGTGGAGATCCACTGCGATGAGGCCAACACCGCGAGCGCGGGCGTGCCCCGCAAACTCGGCTACCGGCTCGACCGGGTGGAGAAACACGAACGTGAGGCACCGGGGGAGCGGGGCCGCCGGATGATCTGGGTCCGGGACCCGGCCGACGGGCCCCGGGCCACCGGGCCATCGGCCGGGCGCGACGTGTGGCGAGGTGCCCGGTGAAGGCGGCGAGCCTGGCCCTAGGGCGGGGTGGCGGGGCCAGAGCCAGCAGAGTGGCGGTCGTGGCGGCGTGCGGTCTTGCCCTGGCGGCGTGCGCGTCCGGCGCGACGGGGGCGCCGGCGGCCGCCACCGGCGCCGGGCAGGCCGGCGGTGGCATGCAGGCGGCGAACAACCCGGCGGTGGACCCCGGCAGCCCGCTGGGCGGGACGCCGGCCCCGGACATCCGGCTGGAGAATCAGTTCGGCCAGCGGATGGCGCTGAGCCAGTTCCGCGGCAAGGCGGTCGTGCTCGCGTTCGTGGACTCGCAGTGCACCACGGTGTGCCCGCTGACCACGGTGAGCATGGTGGCGGCGAAGGAACTGCTCGGCGCGGCGGGCAGCCACGTGCAGTTGCTTGGTGTGGACGCCAACCCGAAGGCCACCAGCGTGGCCGATGTCATGGCCTACTCCAGGGCGCACGCCATGGTGAACCAGTGGGACTTCCTGACCGGCACCCTGCCGCAGCTACAGGCGACCTGGCGGGCCTACCACATCGCGGTGCAGGTCCAGCAGGGGATGATCGACCACACCCCGGCCCTGTTCGTGATCGACCCGCAGGGCCGCGAGCGCACCGTGTACCTCACCCAGATGAACTACGCCAGCATCACCCAGGCCGCGCAGGTCCTCGCCCAAGGCGTGGCCAGCCTGCTGCCCGGCCACCCGCCGCTGGCGAGCACCCACTCGCTGGCCTACATCTCCGGCCAGGGACCGGCGGCGCGGGTCACGCTGCCCGGTGTGCCGTCCGGCTCGGTGACCCTGGGGCCGGGGCAGCCCCGGCTGGTGATGTTCTTCGCCACCTGGGTCGCGGAGACCTCCGACCTGCGGGCGCACCTGCTCGCCCTCAACTCCTACGCGCGCGCCGCGCGGCACGGGAAGCTGCCGGGGCTGGTCGCGGTGGACGAGCAGACCACCGAGCCGTCGCCTGGCGCGGCCGCGGCCTACCTGAAGAACCTGGGCACGCCGCTGCGCTACCCGGTGGCCGCCGACGCCACGGGCCGGGCCGCCGACGGGTACGGCGTGGCCGACCAGCCGTGGTTCGTGCTGACCTCGGCCGCCGGGAAGATCCTCTGGAAGCACGACGGCTGGCTGGGCGTGCGGGCGCTGGAGGCCGCGGCACACAAGGCGTGATCGGGCGCCTCCCGGCGCTGCCGCGCGGGGCGCCCGGGCAGTCAGCAGGTCGCGAAGGCGGGCATCCGGAATCATCGCCCGGCACAGCCGGGACTTGGCCACCAGGTCACGGGACTTGACGACGAGTTCCCTGGCGGCGGGGGCCTTGGCGCCCGGCACGTGCCGCTGGCTGCCGGGGAAGCCGAACGCGAGGGTCAGGGCACAGGCGACCGCGGTCAGCGCGGCAGGCAGCAGCACCATGGCGCGGAGCCGGGCGGCCGGGCGCCGGGCCGTCCACCGGAACCAGCCTCCGATGCCGGCCAGCCGGTCGGCCACCGGCCGCACCGCGACCTGCTCGATCCACGGCATCTTCTCGGCCAGGTTGAGCCGGGTGAAGATCGAGAACAGCGAGGCGAGACGGGGATCGGATTCGGCGAGCTTGCCCGCGATCGACTCCAAAATGCGCTGCTGACCGGTGGGTAGGCTCATCCGAAACATCTCCGCTCTGTCATCTGCCGCCTGGGTGCCGTTGCCGTAGGTGTTCTACGTTACCGGCCGGGAATGCACAGTGACCGGCGGGTTCACCTACTTGTGCGCGGCGAAGGCCCCGTTCGCGGTGATTACCCAGGGAAACGGGGTTCATCCATGCTGCTACCCGGCCGGGACCCACCGCGCCCGGGTTAGGTTTCTCTTCTTCGGTGCGATACGCCTACACCGGGATCGCGGCGCCCGACACCAGATGTGCCTGCGGGGAGGCCAGAAACAGGTAGGCCAGGGCGATGTCAGCGACCTTCGGCCAGGCCTGGTGGTCGGCGTCCGGCATGGCCGCCCGGTTGGCCGGGGTGTCGATGATGCTCGGCACCACGCAGTTGACCGTGATCCCGGTGCCACGGGTCTCGTCGGCGGCCATCGCCACCAGGTGCAGCACGCCCAGCTTGCTCACCGAGTAGGCGTACCCCTGGCCCTTGGTCACCTGGGCGGCCCGGCTGGCCGTGTGCACGATCCGGCCCTCGCCGGTGCGCCGCAGCGCGGCCAGGGCGTGCTTGGTCACCAGAGCGGCGCTGACCAGGTTCAGGTTGAGCTGGGTGGTGAGCTCGGCGGGGTCGAGGGCGTCCAGCCGCGTGTGCGGTGCGTACCCCCCGATGGTGTTGACCACCGCCCACGGCGGCGGCTGCCGGCCGAACAGGTCCGCGAGCGCGGCGTCGTCCAGCACGTCCACCTCGTGATAGCGGACCCCGTCCAGCCGCCGGCCGGCGTGTGGCAGGTGCTTGTCAGCCCCGGCCACTGCCGCGCCGGCCGCGGCGAACGCTGCGGCCAGGCCGCCGCCCAGTGCTCCCGTTGCGCCGAACACCAGCACGGTCCGGCCCGCGTACCCGGTATCTGCCATGGTCACCACTTCTTCGCCTTTCTGGCATCCGGTCCCTTCCTGGCACCGGGAGCGTCCCTCAGGTCCGGCACCGGGCCGGCCTGTGCCGCGGCACGGCGCCTGCGGCGCAGCATGGCCCGGGTGATCAAGGCTGCGGCCAGAACCGCCAGCGCGATCAGCAGGTACAGCGAATAGCGCACGACGTCGGCGTAGATGGTGCCGATATGGTTGCCGGCCAGGTAGCCGAGCGGCGCCCAGAGCGCCACCCACAGGACCGCGCCGATCGTGGTGAAGGCAACGAAACGCCGCCACGGCATCTCGGCGGTCCCGGCGATGATGCCCGCCGCCTGGCGGAGCCCTTCCAAGAACCGCGCGGCGACGACCACCAGGCCGCCATGGCGCTCGAAGAACCGCTCGGTCTTCGCCAACCGCTCCGGGGTCAGGAACACGTATTTGCCGAACCGCAGCGCGAGCGCGTGGCCGCCGAAGTACCCGATCGTGTAGCCGATGCAGTTGCCCACGACCGCCGCGAGCACCGCGATGGCGCCGACCGCGACGATGTTGAGCCGGCCGGTGCCGGCGTAGACCGAGGCGGCGACCAGGATCGTCTCCCCGGGCGCGGGCACACCGAAGTTCTCCACCAGGATGAGCCCGGCGACCGCGAGGTACCCGTAATTCTCGAGTACCGGTGCCACGGCTCCGAGCAGCCCTGGCAGGGGTGTCGCGGACATCTGCGCGCCTTTCGGTGTCGGCGGCCCCGCGCTGGCGGCGGGCCCGGCGCGGTGCCAGGATGCCGAAGTTACCTGATCCCTCTCTACCAGCCTGCTACGGCCACCGGGTGTAATGACCCGATGAGGCCGTGACAGGCGGAAGGACGGGCACCATGCAGGCTCCGGGGGCGTTCGCCGACATGACGGCGCTGCGTGACTGCTGGCATCCGGTCGCGTTCGCCGGGGAACTCGCCGGCCAGCCGGTGCATGCCGACCTGCTCGGCCAGCCGCTGGTCCTGTGGCGCGGGCAGGACGGCCGGCCACGGGCCAACGCCGACCTGTGCGTGCACCGGGGCACGGCGCTGTCGCTCGGCTGGGTCAGCGGCGACGAACTGGTCTGCCCCTACCACGGCTGGCGTTACCGCGCCGACGGGCGCTGCGCCGCCATACCCCAGCTGGAGGACCCGTCCCGGGTCCCGCGCAAGGCGCGCATCGGTGCGTTCGGCTGCCAGGAGCGGTACGGGCTGATCTGGGTGGCGCTGGCGGAGCCGCGCTGGCCGCTGCCCGAGGTGCCGGAACTGGAGAACGGCACCTGGGCGCTGGTGCCCGCGGGCCCGTACCGCTGGCGCTGCGACGCCGCCCGCCAGGTGGAGAACTTCACCGACTTCGGCCACTTCCCCTGGGTGCACCCGGGGCTGCTGGGGGATCCGGACCGGCCGGTGGTGCCGCGGTACGAGGTCGCCGTCGAGGGCCACGTGCTGCACTACTCGATCGTCCGGCCGGAGGCGGCCAACACCGACGACTTCCCTGTGTTCGGCAACGATCAGGCCGGCCCGCCCGAGCGGCGCAGCCGCTACGAACTGCACCTGCCGTACACGATCGTGCTGCGCCTGGGCTGGGGCGGCGAGCGCGGCATGGTGTACTTCTTCGCCTCCCAGCCGGTTGCCGCCGACCGCTGCGCCGGTTACGTGGTGATCGGCCGCAACTACAACCTCGACCAGCCGGAGCGGGTGATCCAGGAGTTCGAGGACACCATTTTCGGACAGGACCAGGTGGTGGTGGAGTCGCAGCGGCCCGAGCAGGTGCCGTTCGACCTGGCGGCCGAGCTGCACCTGAAGTTCGACGCGGTGGCGGTCGCGTACCGCAAGGCGATGCGCGGTCTGGGCCTGGCCACCAGCGAACCGGTGCCGCGCTGAGGGCGGCGCCAAGGGCTGGCCCGCGCGTCAGGAGCCGGCCCGGGCTTCCTCGACGGTGAGTTCCGCCGCGGGGTCGGCTTCCAGCCGTTCCGCCGGGATCGGCGCGCCGCTGCGGACCGAGCGGCCGTAGCTGCCGTCGTCCAGCCGCTTCAGCGCACGGTCGAGCGCGGCCAGCCGGTCCCGCAGGCTCTCGGCGACGGCGTCGTCAATGCCCTCGGCGGCCAGTGGCTGCGCGGCGTCGGCGCTGTCACCCGTCTCCGCCGCGTCGACCTCGGTCTCCCGGTCCTCCTGGCCTGCCCGTTCGGTGTCCTGGATCAGGCCTAGCACCTCGGTGCGCTCGGCCAGCAGCCGCGCCCGCGCTTGCTCGTTGTCCATGACCCGCAACCCTAACCGCCCGCCGTCGGTCTCCACCCGCCAGCCCGGCGCGGACGCCGACGCCGACGGTGATGGTTTGTATCGAGGGGGCAGTCCCGCCGGGCAGGTCAGCCGGGGAGCTGGGTCAGCGATAGGACGTTGCCGTCCGGATCGCGGAACCAGGCCACCTGGGCACCGCCGGGCGCGGTCCACACGCCCGCGGGATCCTGGTTCATGCCCTCGTACCTGACGAACTCCACGCCGCGGCCGGCGAGATCTGGCACCGTCTCGTGGATCGCCGCGACCTGCCAGCCGAACACCGTGAACGGCGGTGGCGCCAGCTCGCCGACCAGCGTCACCCGCAGCGTGATCGGGCCCGCCAGGAACACGCAGGCAAAGCTGCTGACGTCCTGTACCGGGAGGCCGAGTGCTCCCTCGTAGAAGTCGCGTGCCCGGCCCAGGTCGGTGCTCGGCACGAAGGCGACGGGAAGCGCCGATTCCAGCATCCCCTCACCGTAGAGGGTCCGTCGGCACCGGGGCGAAGCAGGCTTCCTGCTGGCCGGGCGCGGTGACAAGCGCCACAGCGGCGGCCGGACGAGGGCATGGCAGGCTTGGGGCATGGGGTTCACTTCCGGGGATCTTGACTGGGCGGCCGGCATCGTGGGGCGGTGGGTGCCACCGACGCCTCAGTACGTGTGGCCGCTGCTCGCTGAGCACGTCGGCGCCGAGGTCTGGGTCAAGCACGAGAACCACACCCCGACCGGGGCCTTCAAGGTGCGCGGCGGGCTGGTCTACGCCGAGCGGCTCCGGGCCGGGCGGCCCGAGGTCAAGGGCATCGTCTCGGCGACCCGGGGCAACCACGGCCAGAGCCTGGCCTTTGCCGGGCGGGCCGCCGGAATCGGCGTCACGATCGTGGTCCCCGAGGGCAACAGCCCGGACAAGAACGCGGCCATGTGCGGCTTCGGCGCGGAACTGATCGTGCATGGCCGTGACTACCAGTCCTCCCGGGAGCACGCCGCCGAACTGGGCGCCCGGCGCGGTCTGGAGACGGTTCCGCCGTTCCACCCGGACCTGGTGCTCGGCGTGGCCACCTATGCGCGGGAACTGTTCGGCGCCGCCGGCGAACTCGACTCCATCTATGTGCCGGTGGGCATGGGCTCGGGCATCTGCGGCATCATCGGCGTGCGCGACCTGCTCGGCCTGCGCACCGAAGTGATCGGGGTGGTCGCGGCGCAGGCCCCGGCCACGGCGCTGTCGTTCGAGGCCGGCCAGGTGGTCACCACGGACACCGCGCACACGTTCGCGGACGGCGTCGCCTGCCGGGTGCCGGACGCGGACGCCATCGCGGCCATCCGCGCGGGCGCCGCGCGTGTGCTCACCGTCAGCGAGGACGACACGGCGCAGGCGATGCGGATCCTGTTCAGCACCACCCACAACGTCGCCGAGCCCGCGGGGGCGCTGGCGCTGGCGGGCCTGCTCGCCGAGCGCTCCCGGGCGGCGGGCAAGCGCGTCGCGGTGATCCAGACCGGCGGGAACGCGGACACCGGCCTGCTGCTCCAGGTCCTGGCCGGGCAGACCCCGGCCGCCTGAGGCCCGGCCCGCCTGCGCCGATCATGAAGATCGAAATGCCGAGGGGACCGCCTGGCGGCGGTCCCCTCGGTGGGCGCCGGTCTCACCAGCGCCCGAAGGCCCTCAACGCGGCAGCGTTACGTCTGCGGGCACGGGTTGGGAATGATGCCCCGGAAGTCCTCGAAGGACGGGGAACTGCTGCCCCCCGGGTTGGTGTAGGACTGCTGGAGCAGGGTGCCGTACTGGCCGTTCTGGCCGTAGTTGCTGATCTCTCCGGGGATGTCATTCCCGAATTGCCACTTGCAGCCGCCACCGCCCTTCGCGGTGGTGGTGTAGAACGGGTAGAACGCGGCCGGCACACCCTGGTCGGTCTGCGGTATGAGACTGCAGCCCGCCCCGGTGCCCGTATTACAGGTCCCTTCGATGGCCGGCAGGTCGGTCTCGAACCCGGCCTGGGCGTACTGCGTGTTGTAGCCCGGCCCGGTCTCCGGGCTGCTGAACTGGAACGGCGTGGGGTGCATCTTGGTGTTGCCGTCCGGCCAGAGCCGCTGATACGAGGCGCCGTCGAACCCGGTATTTGTGTACGTGCAGCCGGTCACCTTGTAGAGGAGTGCCTCGCTGCCTGGGAAGCAGAAGTAGTCGTCGCCGTCGGGCGCCTGCTTGTTCACCCCCCGGCCCTCCATGTTGCCGCTCGGGCAGGAGGTCGGGGTGCCGTTGGGAAGCAGGCCGTACGGGGTGGCCGGGATCTTCTTCGGGCCGGTGCAGAACTGGAAGTGGCCGATCTCGGTGTCCATCGCCACGTTGTACGAGCCTGCCGCCCAGGTGACGCGGGTCTTCGCGGTCGACCGGTTGTACATCGCGTGGAAGTTGTACGGGATGGCCGTGCAGGACGAGCCGGTCGGGGCGTACTTGATCTGCGCGAAGCCGTTCGCCGCGCTCGCCGTCATGGACCCCACCTGGCCGGTGGTCGTGTCGGTGATGGTGACCTTCTCACCGTTCGAGGTGTCGGTGAAGGCAACCTTGAGATGGTCGCCGGGGTTCATGAACAGGTCCTCGGGGCCCGGGGTGAACGTCTTGTTCGTCGAGCCGATCGGGTTCGCCGGGGCCTGGGACTTGCCGCTCTTGGTGATGAAGGCGAAGTTGAGGTACTCCTCACCGGCCTTGGCCAGGCAGGTGGGGTTGTTCGCCTTACCGGTGACCGGGTTGAGCGACAGGCTGTCGATGTTCATCGCGGCGCACCACTGGGTCGGGCTGCAGGTGCTTGCGCCCACGGCCACCCGCCAGGCCGGCCACGGTATCCACCCGGGCGGGTAGAACTGCATCTCCATGTAGGCCTGGCCCACATGCTTGGGGGAGATCGCCGGGTCGAGGATGTTGCTGTCGCTGTCGCGCGGGCAGGTCTTCACCTGCTCCGGGTACGACTGGGTGTCACAGATGGCCATGCCGAACCAGTCGGCTCCGCTCAGCTCGAACTGGTACGACTTGTTCGGCAGGTTGGGGTCGCTCGCCGTCGGGTCGGTCGGCAGCGTCACGTTGTAGCTCATGTGGTTGCCGGAGCCATTCTTGTGCGAGAAGAACAGCATCGACGGCTCGTCATGGCCGACGTAGTGGCCGAACACTCCGTTGGAGTGGGCGACCTCGGTGCACATCGCCGACGCCTGCGCGCAGTTGATGTGCATGGGCTTGGTGTAGTTGGCCGTGTGCCTGACCGCGTGGGTCACCGTGTGCTTGACCGCGTGGGTCGAAGCCTGGGACGCGGCGCCAGTGCTTACCGCGACAGGCGCGATGGCAATCGCGGCCGTCACCGTGAGATACATCCAGGACCTGACGGGTTTTCTCAATACCCCCACCTCCTTGTGGATGAGGCCCCGGGCGGCACCCGCTACGTCTTGTGCACCACCGGCCGCCCGTAGGCACTTTGCCTAGGATGGCACCGGGCTTTGCGTCCGTCCATAGGTCAATTCAGCATCGATCGGGGTGATTCCGCATGGCTGATGTCCTCCGGATCTGGCGGCCCGGGCGGCTGGGGAGCCGGGCAGTTCGCGTCGCCGGGGTGTCGCTCCCCGCCGAGCGCTGGAACGGCAGCGCCTGGTCGATTATCCCGTGACCAGGGCGGCGGGCATGCGGGTGCTGCTGGCCAGTGAGCCCGGCATGGCGGGCCGGCCCAACGAGGACTTCGCCGCCGCCGTGCCCGGGGCCGTGGTGCTGCTCGACGGAGCCGGATATGTGCCGGCTTCGGGCATCGGCTGCGTGCATGGCATCGCCTGGTACGCGCGCACGCTCGGCGGCCTGCTCGCCGCCGGGGCCTGTGATGAGCGGGTGCCGCTCGCCGAGGTGCTCAACCGGGGGATCGAGCGGGTCAGCCAGATGCACGCGGGCACCTGCGACCTCGGGCACCCCGCTACGCCGGGTGCCACGGTGATCATCGCCCGCCAGCGCGATGACACGCTGGAATACCTGGTGCTGTGCGACTCGGTGCTGGTGCTCATGCCCCGCGCGGGCGAGCCGCGCGCGATCACCGACACCAAGCTCGGCGAAACCATGGCCAGGTTCCGGCCGGCCGCCAGCCTGGCGCCCGGCACCCCGGAACACGATGCCGCGTGGCGGGCCTACTCGCAGGAACTGGAGGATGCGCGCAACCGGCCCGGCGGGTACTGGCTCGCGGCCGCGGACCCCGCCGCCGCGGGCCATGCACTGACCGGTTCGCAGCCGCTGGCCGGCCTGTCGGCGGTGGCGTTGCTCAGCGACGGCGCCAGCCGCCTGGCCGACCGGTTCCACCTGGCCAGCTGGGCCCAGGTGTGCGGCATCCTCGCCCGCGACGGGCCGCCGGGCCTGATCGATCAGGTCCGGGCGGCCGAGTCCACCGACCCCCGGGGCGAGCGCTGGCCCCGCGGCAAGATCCACGACGACGCCACCGCCGTCTTCTGGCCGATCCCGGGCTGAGTCCGGCGCGGCGGGCCGGATCGCCCCGGGGCGTCGTATCGCATGTCGATCGCCGCCTGTGCCGGAAGCAGCCGTGACCGGGCGGGCCTACCAGGTCTCGAAGACAACGTTGCTGCCGTTCGCTGGCTTCAGCAGCACCAGCCGGCCGTGGTCGATCCAGCCGTTGTGTGTCCCGCCCTGGGGAGGACCGGCGTTGAGGATCAGGAAGCGGGTGGACGGGTCGGAGCTGAAGGAGCCGTAGGACACGCCGTTGCCGGTGTTCTCCTGGAACAGGACCCGGATCGGGTGGCCGGTGGCCGGGTCGACCTTGACCACGTCGATGTTGCCCGGCGTCGCACGCGGCGAATGCAGGGCCACCACGATCAGCGCGGACCCGTCCGGGGTGATCACCGAGTCGTTGATGTACCCCTGGGCGTGCCCGGTGAGCGCGGACTTCAGCACCAGCAGCTTGCTGCTGTCCAGGTCACCGCCGGTGGCCGGATGGCGGAGCACCCGCCACTGGGCTCCGCTGTCGCACTGGCCGCCCGGCGTGCACACGGTCGCCTGGAACACCAGTTTCCGGCCGGCGCGGGTCCAGGACAGGTCACCGACGCCGAACTGGGTCGTGCCGGGCGCTCCGGTGCCGTTGTGCCACACCCCGCGGGCACCGGTCTGGGTGTTGACGACCTCGATGCTGGGCCGCGTCTGCGCCGTGCGCTTGCCCGGGGTCACGTTGACCGCGAGCTGCGTGCCGTCGGGTGTGGCCGCCATCCGGCCGACCTGCACCGCGCCCAGGTCACCGCCGGGCACCAGGGAGTAGCCGGGGATCCGGCCGGAGCCGGTGAGCTGGAACCGGTAGATCCGGGTCCCGGTGACCACGAAATGCTGGATGCCGTGAGATCTCTGGCAGGCCAGGAAGAACGTCTGCCCGTCGGCGGGCGCCAGCCCCTCGTCCGCGGGGTACGACTTCGGCCAGGGGCAGTTGACCTTGGCCGTCACCGCCCCGGTGGCCGTGGCCCGCACCACCGTCACCTGCTGTCCCGGCGTTGGCGCGACGGTCTGGACGAAGTAGCGCGGCGCCCCGGTGGGCGCGCTGCTGCCGCTGCTCTTGCCGCCGCCCGGCGCGAACAGTTGCCCTGGCACCACGATGCCAAGCCCGGTGAGCAGCACGACGGCGGCCGTCCCTGTGGCCCATTCCGCCCGCCGCCGCCTGACCACCCGGCGGCGCACCGCTTCGGCGGTCACCCGGCGCGGCGGGTCACCGACCGCGGTGGTGAGAAGATCACGCAACCGGGCGTCCATCGCGATCACCGGACCTTTCGTTCATGAACTCGGCGAGCCTCGGGTCCTCGCGCAACTTGGCCAGGGCCCGCGACATCGTGCTCTTGACCGTCCCGACCGTGCAGTCCAGCACCTCGGCCACCTGCGCCTCGGACAGGTCGTCGTAGATCCGCAGCACCAGGACCGCCCGCTGGCGCCGGGGCAGCGCCCCGAGGGCATCCCGCACCGCCAGGCGCACGGCCAGCTCCGCCACCAGGTCCCCGGCCGCCGCGCTGTCCGGCATGGCCGCCGCGGGCTTCTCGCCGCGCCACTTGCGGCGGTACCAGGTCGACCAGGTGTTCACCATCACCCGGCGGACGTAGATCTCCGGGTCGTCGCGGTGCAGGATCCGCTCCCAGCGTGGCCACGCCCGCACCAGCGCTGTCTGGACCAGATCCTCGGCCAAGGCCCAGTCGCCGGTCAGCAGCCAGGCGGTTCGCTGGAGCGCGCGCTCACGAGCCTCCACGAACTGTGCGAAGCCTGCCTCCTCGGCGTCCACGGCACCCTCCGGTCAGCGGGCGCGCCCGCGCGTGCGGCGCGTCGCTTAACACGACTACCTGACCCCCCGCAAAGGTTGCCTCCGGATCTGGATCGCTGGTCTTACGGCCGGCTGACCAGGCCGGCGGCGTTGTCGTGCAGGATGGCCCGCAGTTCCGGCACGGTGGGCACGCGAAAAACAGGCTCGCGGCCACGGAGGCCGGCCTAACTTAACGTGACTTTAAGGCCTTGGTCATGCTATAACTCTGGTTCGGTTGCCCCGCTTGATCAGATAATCGTTTCCTGACTGCTGTCAGGAGGGACGGGTTAACCCGTCAGGGGGGAAAGCAGATCATGGGGAGCAATCGTTCGGTCTTTCGGCTGGCTGGCACATTGCTGGCCGTCGCGGTGGTGCCAGCGGCGCTGCTGGGCGCCGGTATCAGCCCTGCCGCCGCCTCGGGGTGCGGCTTCTTGAACCGCCAGAACGGGGCGCTGACCTCGGGCGATCAGCTTTCGGATGTTTCCTACGTGTCCGATAGTGAATCCTGGGCCGTGGGCAACATCGGCGTGGCGCAGAAGTCGAACCAGACGCTGACCGAGCGGTTCAACGGGTCGGCCTGGTCGGTCGTCCCTTCGCCGAACGTGGGCACCGGGAACAACGCCCTCAACGGCGTTTCCATGATCCCCGGCGCGGGATGGGCGGTCGGCTACGCGCAAGTCGGCGGGAAGTACACGCCGCTGGCGCTCGGCTGGAACGGAACGCAGTGGTCAACGGTATCGACGGGGACGTTCCCCAGTGATGCGCTCTTCACCAGCGTCGACACCCAGGCGGACGGAAGCGCCTGGGCGGCCGGTTTCCAGAGGACGGCCGCCGGGACCCGGCAGACGCTGATCGAGCAGGAATCGGGCGGGACGTGGACGCCGGTGCCGAGCCCCAACGATGGGACCGCCACGGACAACTCGCTCACGGCCATCGCCGGAACCCAGGACACCGGGCTGTGGGCCGTCGGCTGGCGGGAGAGCTCAAGTGGCCTGCAGCCGCTCATCCTGCGCTACGACACGACGCAGCCGTCGCCCACGTGGGCCTCGGTGACCGGCGCGGGTGGGTTTCCGACGCCGCCCGGCACGGTCGACACGGTCCTGACCGGGGTTGACGTGCTGTCGGCCGACGACGTGTGGGCCGTGGGTTACTACTTTGACGGCGGTGTCAACCAGCCACTGGCGCTGCACTGGGATGGCAGCACGTGGAGCTACTCACAGGTTCCCGGCGCCGGGATGCTGCGCAAGGTCAGGGAGCTCGCGCCCGACAACGTGTGGGCAGCTGGCACCGTCTACGACGGCACCCTGCAGCGCTACCTGTCGCTCGTGGAGCATTTCGACGGGACATCATGGACGCCGGTGGCTTCGGCCAACGCCCCCGCGGCCGACACCGAGATCATCGGCATGGCGCTCGATCCGGCGGGCTCGAGCATGACCCTGGTGGGCAGGCAGGGCTCAAAGGCGATCGTCGAACAGGCGAGCTGCCCGTCGGGCCCCCTCTCGCTCGGTCCCGGGAAACTGGAGCCCGTGCCTCTGGTGCCAGGCATCCCGGGCGTCGGCCCCGCGCCGAACCCGCCGCCGAACACTCCGCCAGCGACGACCCCGATCCCGGTGACCATCACCGACCAGGCATCCGCAGCAGGCATCGGCGGCACGCAGGACTGGACCTTCAGCGCGGCCGTGACCGACTTCAACGGGGACGGCTGGCCGGATATCTTTATCGCGCGCCATTGGCATACGGCCAACCTGTGGCTCAACAATCAGGACGGCACGTTCAGCCCGTCCGATGTGGACTACTTCAAGCAAACCATGCAGCAAACCAAGGACCGGCACGACTGCATGGCCGCCGATTTCAGCCAGAACGGCCTGCAGGACATGTTCTGCAGCGTGGGAGCCGATCGCGGCTCGGCGGCGAAGGCCAATGCGCTGTACATGCAGCAGCAGCCTGACGGCACGTTCGTCGACCAGGCCTACCAGGAAAATGTGACCGACCCGTGGGGCCGCGGCCGGTATGGCGCCGTCCTGGACGCGAACAACGACGGCTACCCGGACATCTTCTACGGCACGGAGTCGCTCCGCCCGGACGGCATGCCCTCGATAGACCGGTTCTATATCAACACCGGGCAGGGCTCGTTTGTCGACGACCCGGCGATGGGGCTCGATATGAACATCGGGTCACTGTGCGCGCACACCGTGGACTACAACAGTGACGGCTGGCCGGACCTGCTGGTCTGCGGGGAAACGGGCGGCCTGCACCTGTTCAAAAACGATCAGGGCCAGGGTTTCACCGACGTGTCCTCGATCCTCGGCACCCCGATCAAGGCGGTGGACGCCGCCATGGTCGACGTCAACCACGACAACCTCCCCGATCTCATCACGCTCACCGGGAGCGTGCTCGCCGAGCGGCTCCAGCTTGCGAATCACACCTTCGGCAAGCAGAAGATCCTCCAGTCAAGGGCATCAAGAGCGCCAGGTCACTCGCGATCGGCGATGTCAACGGGGACAACAACCCGGACATCTACGTGGTCTGCGGCAGGACCGGGAGCCAGAACGCGCAGGACTATCTGCTGGCCTTGAACGCGACAGGCGGCGTCCTCACCCAGTATGACGATCCCGGAAACAACCGTCGGTGGCGGCGACACGGCCTACCCGATCGACTACACCCACGACGGGCTCAGCTCTTTCCTCGTGCTCAACGGGCAGGTCCCCAATACCGGCCCGATCCAGCTTCTTACGCCCCAGCCTTCGACATCGAGCGCTTCGGCCCGAACGGCCTCTGTCAAACAAGGCGCTGCGCCCTAGAGCGCGGCGCCCCGCGCCCTGGAGCGCGGCGCCCCACCGAAGCCACCCCGGCAACCAGAGATCAGACCCTAGGGGGGTCACCCAAATGACCGAGAAGCGTGACAGAAAGTATCCGGGCAGGAGGCGGGTCCTCCTGCTGAGCGCCGTGACGGCGGCCGCGGCGATCGCGCTCGTGCCGGCCGCGGGATCGGTCGCCAGTGGCTCGGTGCACCCGGCGAGCGCGGGCCTCGCGCCGCCAGCCTCGACGTCGCTCGGTCAAGGGCCCTTCGTCACCCTGCTGTTCTCGCGTACCGAGATGTCGGCGGCCGACAACTGCGTGGAGGATGACGCCAACATCGCCACCCTGGACGGGACGGTCGCGCCCTATCTCCAGTCGCTGGGCATGGCGGGCACCGGGACGCTGGTCACGAAGAAGACCGGCGACACGACGAGGCTTTGCACGCATTACAACGACGACCTGACTGCGTCCTGGGCCGATGCGACCAACCTCGCGCAGAACTACGGCTGGTCGTTCGTGTCCCACACCGCCACGTACCCGGGCCTGGCGGCTATCGAGGCCTTCACCCCGGCGGAGGCGTACGCCCAGACCTGCGGGAGCGAGCAGACGATCGCCGCTCACGGGCTGCCCGGCGCGGCCGGCATGATCGCCTATCCGGGCTCGTACACCAAGAACCAGGCGGTCATCAACTTGCAAACCAAGTACGGCCAGAACTGCTTCGACTGGGGGCGCCAGTACGACCACGCTCAGAAGGGCGTCAACAACCTGGCCACCGAATCGACGACGCCGCCTTACTGGACGTACCCCGTCGCGGTCGTCGGCGGCCCCTGTAACGATCCCACGCAGAAGTGCTACAACGTCCACATCCAGAACGGGCGTTACACGATGCCCTCGACGGTCATCAGCGAGATCAAGAAGCTGCAGCCCGGCCAGTGGTTCATCTTCCAGGCATACATCCTGGTCACCGGCACCAACCCGAAGTACACCAGCAACATGAACGAGTGGGACTGCACCTCGCCGAATCCGGCCGAGCACTGGACGAACATCACGGTGCGGTACTGCTACTCGGACTGGCAGAAGATCATCCAGGCCATCGCCGCGGACCCGAAGATCACCGTCACCGATCCGCAGACCGTGGGCGAGGCGTATGGCCGCCCCTTCTAGCTAGTTCGCTCGTATCCATCGGCTGGGTTCTGGGAATCGTTGTGGAAGGCGTGTCATGAACAGTGGGGGATCTGGCGGGCTGGGACGGCCAGCGGTCGTGGCTTCCGTGCTGGCGCTGGTGCTGGCGGCGTCGTCGGCGGCGCTGGCCTGGGGCGGCGGCCTGGCGCAGGCGGGCAGTGCTGGGGTCCGGTCGGCGGTAGCGACTGGGGACATCACCACCGTCGCGGGGGGTGTCGGTGGCCCGGACGCGGGCACGGCCGTGTCCCTCGGGACCGGGCAGAACGCTGTATGCGGCATCTCGTACAACTCCGGCAGCCTCTACGTCGCTGACTCCGGCGTGGTGCGGGAGGTAGACCCGCAGACCGGCAGGCTGACCACACCGGTGGGCACGGGCACCGCCGGCCCGCTCGGTGATGGCGGCCCAGCGGCCGGCGCCGAGCTGAGCACCTGCGGGACGACGCTGGATCACTCCGGGAACCTGGTAATCGCGGACTGGGGCGGCAGCCGGATCCGGGTGGTCGCCGCCAGCAGCGGCACCTTCTACGGGCTGGCGATGACCGCCGGGGACATCTACACCGTGGCCGGAAACGGCCAGTTCGGCTATGCGGGTGATACCCACCTGGCTACTGCGGCCAAGCTCGACGGGCCGCCGGCCGTGGCGGTTGACGGCGCGGGGAACCTGGTGATCTCCGACAGCGGCAACGACCGGGTCCGGGTGGTCGCCGCCAAGACCGGCACCTTACTACGGGCAGGCGATGACCGCCAGGCACATTTACACGGTGGCCGGAAACGGCACCTACGGGTTCTCCGGCGACGGCGGCCCGGCCACCTCGGCCGAGCTGTACTACCCGGACCAGACGGCGGTGGATGGCGCGGGGAACCTGGTCATCGCCGACAGTGCCAACGACCGGGTCCGGGTGGTCGCGGCTACCTCCGGCACCTTCTACGGGCAGGCGATGACGGCCGGGGACATCTACACCGTGGCCGGTACCGGCACAACCGGGTTCTCCGGCGAGGGCGGTCCGGCCACGAGCGCCGAGCTCGACAGCCCGCGGGGCGTGACCGTGGACGGCGATGGGAACCTGGTGGTCTCCGACCGCGGCAACAATCTGATCCGGGTGGTCGCGGCTAGCTCCGGCACCTTCTACGGGCAGTCGATGACCGCCGGGGACATCTACACGGTGGCCGGAAGCGGAACCCTCGGGTTCTCCGGCGACGGCGGCCCGGCCACAAGCGCCGAGCTGGCCAGCCCGGACCAGACGACGGTGGACGGCGCGGGGAACCTGGTCATCGCCGACGGGGTGAACGGCCGCGTGCGCGTCGTGGCGGCCAGCGACGGCACCTTCTACGGGCAGGCGATGACCGCCGGGGACATCTACACCGTGGCCGGCACCGGCATCGGTGGGTTCTCCGGCGACGGCAGCCCGGCCACGAGCGCCGAGCTCAACGGCCCGCGGCGCGTCACGTTGGACGGCGCGGGGAACCTGCTCATCGCCGACCGCGGCAACAACCGGATCCGGGTGCTCGCGGCCGGCGACGGCACCTTCTACGGGCAGGCGATGACCGCCGGGGACATCTACACGATCGCCGGTACCGGCACCCTCGGGTTCTCCGGCGACGGTGGCCCAGCCACGAGCGCCGAGCTGGCCAGCCCGGTCCAGGCGGCGGTGGACGGCGCGGGGAACCTGGTCATCGCGGACAGCGGTAACAACCGGGTCCGGGTGGTCGCGGCTACCTCCGGCACCTTCTACGGGCAGGCGATGACGGCCGGGGACATCTACACCGTGGCCGGAAGCGGCCTGCCCGGCTTTACGGGTGAAGGCGGCGTGGCTACTACGGCCAAGCTCGACAGCCCACAGGACGTGGCGGTCGACAGCGCGGGGAACTTGGTGATCGCCGACGGTGCCAACAACCGGGTCCGGGTGGTCGCGCCCCGCGCCGGCACCTTCTACGGGCGGGCGATGACCAAGGGGCACATCTACACGGTGGCCGGTAACGGCACCTTTGGGTTCTCCGGTGATGGCGGCGTGGCCACGGCGGCCGAGCTGAGTATTCCGGAGGACGTCGTCGTGGATGGCGCAGGCAACCTGGTGATCACCGACAGCGGCAACAACCGGGTCCGGGTGGTCGCGGCAGGCACCGGCACCTTCTACGGGCAGGCGATGACCGCCGGGGACATCTACACCGTGGCCGGTAACGGCACCCTCGGATTCTCCGGCGAGGGCGGCCCGGCCACAGCGGCCGAGCTGGGCAGCCCGGGCCAGACGGCGGTGGACGGCGCGGGGAACCTGGTCATCGCGGACAACACCAACGACCGGGTCCGGGTGGTCGCGGCCGGCGACGGCACCTTCTACGGGCAGGCGATGACCGCCGGGGACATCTACACGGTGGCCGGTAACGGCACCGGCGGGTTCTCCGGCGACGGCGGCCCGGCGGTGAGCGCCGAGCTCAACCACCCGCAGGGCGTGGCGGTGGACGCGGCAGGAGACCTGCTGGTGGCCGACGTGAGCAGCAACCGGATCCGGGAGGTAGCGGGCTGACGAGGTTTTGAGGTGCCCCGTGATGCCTTGCGCATCACGGGGCACCGCTATTGCTGGCGCCTGTAGCCGTGCAGGCCGGCGGCTGTCCGAGGCAGCTGATGTACTCAGGTGTGGTAGCGGGCCGGTCTGACTGATCTGCCGTTGAGGGGGTCCGCGTTGCGTCTCGTGACCTTTAACGTTGCTTCGATCGACGGCCGTATCGCGGTGTCCCGTTCGACACCGTCAATGCTCGACACGCGATGGCGGCCGCTTGACCGGTTCGAAACGGTAGATGCCCTGTCCCTCCACGGCGCCCGCGTCTCCCTGGAGGGCAGCAACTCCTTTACGGGTCGGGACGCGCCGGCCGCAATCTTCGAGGACCATGCCGGTGCGCGAGTCCCCGCCGGGGACTTCCTGCCGGCGAACCTGCGCACCCATCCCGGCCGGTGGTTCGTCGTGATCGACAGTCGCGCCAGGATCAGCTGGACCACGTCTGAGATGGATGGCACAAGGCTGGCCGTGCTGCTGTCGAGGTCGACCCCTGCTGCCTACCGCCTGTTCCTCCGCGAACATGATGTGCCGTATCTCGAAGTCGGCGAGCATCATGTCGATCTGGGCCGGGCGCTGCACCGGCTGGGTGAGGCGTTCGGCGTGGATTGCGTCGTCTCTGCTGCGGGCGGCGTTCTCAACGGTGCACTCCTCCGGTCGGGCCTGGTCGACGAGATCGACATTCAGTTCCTTCCCGTCGTCGTCGGCTGCGCCGGGGCTCCCGCCATCTTCGAGGGCTATGATCTCGGGGCCTTGGGAAGCATCCGCGATCTTGAGCTCATCTCCGTGGAGACTCGCCCGGACGCCTCTGTCTTTGTTCGGTACGCAGTACGCTGACCGCCTTCGGGCCGCCGGTGGACAGCGGTGCGGCTCAGTCCTCAGCTCACCGCTTTCTTCACGAGCGCGCCGATCCTTTCCTCTACGTCGGCGGTCAGCTCCTTCAGCGCGAAGTAGGCCGGCCACATGTTGCCTTCGTCGAGGTTCGCCTTGTCGCTGAAGCCGAGCGTCGCGTACCTCGTCTTGAACTTCTGTGCGCTTTGGAAGAAGCAGACGACATTGCCGTCCTTGGCGTATGCGGGCATCCCGTACCAGGTTCTCGGCGAGAGGGCTGGCGCGCTGGCTTTGATGATGGCGTGGAGCCGCTCGGCCATGACGCGATCCGGTTCCAGCATCCCGGCGATCTTCTCGAGCACGTCGTGTTCCCCGTCCGGCTTGCTCGCGCGCGGGCCTCGGCGCCCGGCCGTCTTCAGTTCCTGGGCGCGTTCTTTCATCGCGCCTCGTTCCTCGTTCGTGAATCCCTCGTACGTCTTGTTCTTCGCCGTGGTGCTCTTGGCGGGCTTCTGCGTTCCTGTCATTGCAGGTCTTCTCCTCCGCGGGTCTTGATCGGGACGACCTTCATCGTAGGTTCGGCCCGGTGACCGGGGCTTCTCGATTCCTGACCGGTCGTTACCCGGGTGAGGCCAGTGACGATATCGAGGTGGGACTGGGCCCGGGGTCTAACGCATTGTCGCCCGCCAGACGCGATAGGCCACCACGATGTTCGCCACCGCGCCCGCGAATGTCAGCAGCGCCCAGCCCCAGTAGCCGTAGGCCAGCAGGATGCCGGTCAGGGCGACCAGCCAGGCCGTGACCAGCACACGGATGAGTATCACGCTGCGCGGATGCCTGCGGCCGAAGCCTGTCACCATGTTCATGATGGTCCCCCTCTCTCACCGGGGCACGCAAGAGTGTCCGTGCCGATGCCAGAGTCGGTGTGCCGGTGTCCGCCAGCGCCCGGACGCTAGGCTGCGTTCTTGGCTGCACGGAGGGACTGGATGATAGCGGCGACGGCTTTGCGGTCGCTGCTGGTAGCCTTCGGGCCGATCTTCGCAGTCGCGATGAAGGTCGCGTTGTGGGCGCGGAACCACAAGATCTCGATGTAGGGAGCACCGGCGGACGCGCTTCCTGCGTTCCAGTATTTCCAGCCGTTCGGGGCGTCGAAGGCTGGCAGGGGCGGCGCCGCCATAGGGCCATGGGGGACCTTGGGGTCGGTATCGGTGGCGATGACCACTCCGACCCCGCGCGTGGGCAGGACGCCACCATTGGCCTGGATTGGGAATCCGGGGACTAGAGCGGGCTGCGGGAGCTGGACGTTGGACAGCTGCACACCGGCCGAGGTGATGCCGTCTTTGGAGTCGCGGAACCGCACGGCGTGCCAGCCTTGCGGGACCTGAATGGTCCACCCAGCAGCGTCCCGGTATGTGTGTTCGTGCTGGCCGACGGTCAAACTAGTGCTCCCGCAGGCTGCCGCTGCGAGCACCGGAATCAGCCCGATCAGCCAGAGGGAAGCTCGCCGCATGAACCTTGGACGCCCCGCCTTCGAAGGTGGTTCCCGCGCTCTCCGCTCCGGCCACCTGACCCGCTATGGCTCTAGACTCCTCCGTTCCCTCGCGGGCACCAGAATCCGTCTGGCCCAATGGTGCGAGTTGGTGGAGGGAGGTGATCGTGGAAGACACACCTATCCCTGATCATCC
>CAVPSA010000020.1:0-135264 GCA_963707905.1 uncultured Actinomycetes bacterium
CGCAGGGCGACATGATGTAGCGGCGGTGGGAGCGAAGGCTCCAGTAATGCCCACGCCGTCGCCCGGCACACTGTCGCGAGGTTCTCCGCACCTCATCGTGGATAGTGGCCAGCGATACACCCTTGGATGGCAGGACAGCAGGAAGGATGGTCCGTGCTTCGTTGTTGCCCGCCTCGGTTTCATGGGGGACAAGGTCCTTGATCGCTTTCCGCTGACAGCGGATGGCTGGGCCCAGGCGTGGGCTGCTCTGGTTGGGCTCGACGCTGGTGCAGCTCAAGCAGTTGCGGAGAGGGTTCAGGAGTTGCTCGCTGCCGATGCCGTGCAGACGGCCGAGATGGAGCGCCAAGCTCAGGTGTACGAGGCCTTTGAGAACGCCGGTGGCGTGACTGTTTTCCGGCGGCTGGGCGTGCAGGTCCTGATCGGTGACGGCAAGGTGTTCACCATTGGGTCTCACAATGCCACGACGAAGACCGACAGTTCGCGGCTGCTTGGCCCGCTGGCCGGCGCCGAGGCGTGGGTTGACGCCGACAGCGGGGAAGGGTTCGACGGTTCCGATGTGACGGCCAGCCTTGCGAAACTCATGCGCTTCGGTGGGTCTCCCCTGCCAGGTACACAGGCACAGGGGACCAGCACCGTCCTGTGCGCCAACGGGGAGAAGCACCAGACGAAGGTCTACGGCTTCACGTCTGCGCTCAGGGGGGTTCAGCGTGAGGTGGCCGCGTTCAACGCGATGGTGGCCGCGCCAAAGCGGCGGAGCGGAGCATAGGTACCCGCATAGGATGGCCCGCTCTTGCAGCTCGCGCGCCGCTGATCGTTGCGGCGCTGAGTCGGTGCGGCGGGCCGCCGTGGGCCGCAGGGCCTAAGTTGGTACTCCAGCCGTAGTTCGTGATGTTCATGTCCCCGTCCCTGATGTTCGGTCATCAGGGGGGGCGTCCGGCGTGCGTGGCCTGCACGCCGGACGCTCTGGGCATTACGGCGCCGGCACCTCGAACAGGGTGAGCATGGTGCACACCGTGTGGTAGACGCCCATCACGGCGGCGATGTCGAACAGGCCTTTCGCTCCGAAAGCCGACTCGGCCTCCTGATACAGCTCGTCGTCGATGTGGTGACGCGTTGCCAGTGCATAGGTGAGCCGTGCCGCGAGCTTCTCGTGCTCGCCCAGGCCTTCCGGGATGTTTCCGCCGGAGAGGGCGGCGACATGGTCGTCGGCCAGTCCGGCGGTCCGCGCCACGGACCTATGCGCGTACAGCTCGTAGTCCGCGCCGTACACGGAGCCGAGCACGATGATCACCACTTCGCGCACGCTCGGCGACAGGCTGGTGTTCGTCGACTCGGCGACCTGGAACTCCAACAGCTTCGCCGTGACCTCGGGATGCAGCAGGAGCGCATTGAACGGACCGATCAGGCAGCCGTCCTCGGTCGTCGACAGGATGCCCAGTTTGTCGGTGAACACCACCCACGATCCGATCAGCTGGTCGTAGAGCTCGCGCTGGGCGGGGGTGAGCGTCGCCGGGTCGGCCAGCGGCAGCCGTCCGCCGAGCGGACGGGCGGACTCATTCATCGCGGCAGCCCCTTTACGCTTCGAACTCGAGGATCCGGTCGGGAACTCGGAGGCGATACTGGTCCTCGCGGGGAATTGGATGTCATCGTTGTCCAGTACTCCAGTCGTAGACCCTGACCTGACGTGACGCGGAGTCACCTGCGTTGTGCTGCAACGGATGGGCCGCCGGCGACGGTGGCCAGGGCGATTGGGCGCGCGCAGGCCGCCCCGTGATCATGATGTTGTGACGCATAACGAAGACTGGGCGGCCTGCGCCGCCAGTGTAGATCCCGAACTGATGGAAGCGGCATTCGCCGAGCTCGCGGCGGACCTGGCGCCGGTCTGCGTCTACGCCTTGTCCTTGCATCCATTTTCGTAGATCAGCCAACGGCTGCTGGAACCTGCGCTGTGCTTCGTGATCTATATAAGCCGCCAATACTTCGGTACGGATAATATAGGCCGATCCGTTGAATCTCGCTCATAGACCACACTCCCTCACGATGGAGTCCATTCAGTAAGTCTAACTCTGGAGCATCAGATCCCTAGAGTGTTTCACTTATCTCCCTTACCGGCTCAAATAACGGTTGACCCCGAGCAGGCTGAAGTCCTTCCTGGGCATAGCTACATTGTGTCGCTCCTGCGCCAAGATGACACGGCAGGGTGAACGACTGCTTAGGAGTTCGTCGTCGGCGCCGGTCCGACCTGCCGGGTGCCAGCCAGCGGCCATGTGGGCATACCCATGAGTGACCGAGATTCCCCGCTGTTCCCCCCTCGATCGGGCACGCATCGGGCACGGCGGGGAGCCTTCCCCGCCTTTATGACACGCTCCCGCAAACGCCTAGCCTCCTGATCATCCCGTCTGCCGTCGACCCGCCCGCCAGGGGAGCGAGCCAGGCCTCCTGGATCCAGATGGAGCGCCCCACTGGACGAACGATCTGGACGCAGGTGGCCTGGCCCGCTGGGCTCGCCCGGGTCGATAGCGGGCGGGATGATCAACCCGCTCATCCCGGATCCGGAGCGCCCCCCCGCCGGAGGCGTCATGATCTTTCGCAGCGAGCGCGGACTGTTAAGCTGGCGACATGCTGGTGGGATTGAGGTCGGTGCGGCTTGATCGTGCTTCGGAGCAGCCCGTCTGGCTACAAGTAGCCAACGATCTCAGGACAGAGATGGATGCTGGCAGGCTTGCGGTAGGAGTGCGCTTGCCCGCTGAACATGAACTGGCGGCCTTGTACGGGGTCAGTCGCTCTGCGGTCCGCCGGGCTGTCAAGACACTTGTCGATGCAGGCTTCGCTGAGGTCGTCCGCGGACAAGGCACATTTGTGACGAGTTCTCGCCCCATCATCGGGTTCCCCCGCTACCATTAGCCGCTTCTCGCCGCGCCTGAGCACCTGCTCGCTCCATGTAGCTCCCGTCTTGGACGCCTCCGGCTGCCCTACTCCTGGCCATACGTGCATGCCCAAGGCCGCCGCCGCGCTTTGAACACGCGACCTGCCAGGACAACCGGGCACCCTGCCGGTACGGTAGTTACCCATGGCAGACGTCTCCGGCATCCCGCTTAACGAATCCGGCAAGATCATCGACTTCCTCACTGGCCAGGCACTTGACCCAAGACCAGAAGAGTTCGTCCGGCAGAGGTATCTCAATATTCTCCACTACGAATATGGATACCCGAAGAACGTTCTGGCTCGCGAAGTCGCAATCTACTACGGCCGTAATGAGATGACAGATTCAGAGGGGACTCCAGTTAGGGCAGACATCGTCGTCTATAAGACTGCTGCTGCCTGTGCGCGACGCGATCAAGGCAATATGCGGCTAGTTGTCGAGTGTAAGCGCGAAAAAGAAACAGATGGCTATAACCAGCTAGTTTCATATATTTACAATACCTCCGCCGAGGGGGGGGTTTGGTACAACGGAGACGAGGTCAGCTATTTCCGCCGCTTTCCACAGAATGCGCTTACGCTATGGACTGGAATACCTCGCTTTCGCGAGACATGGGACGCCATTGGCAGGCGCCGCAAGGATCAGCTTATTCATCCTAAAGACGTAAAGGGCCTCTTGCGTCGCTGCCACAATAAGCTCCATGGCCGTGGGGCAGATGGTGAAGAAGAGGATCTTGCCATGGACATGCTTCGTCTAATCCTTGCTAAGGCCCGGGACGAAGAGCGGGAGGGGGACATGCCGGACTTCTACTGCACGCAGGATGAGTATTCGGCAGTTGAAGGACAGCATGCAGTCGCAGTCCGCATTCAGAAGCTCTTTCGTGAGGTTGCGGACCTTAACAGAGACATTTTCAATGGGCATGAGCAGATAGGGGTCGGCGACCGGGCAGTATGTGACGTTGTGGTCGAGCTACAGAACTACGAACTGCTTGCAGATCTCGGCTCCACCACTGACTGGGATATTATGGGCCATGCTTATGAGCAGTATACGGATGTCTATTTGAAACGCCAGCGTGGTCAGTATTTCACAAACCGGCTCGTCGTAGACTTTATGATCTCTATTCTTGATCCCGGGTATCAAGACATTATTCTCGATCCGGCAGGAGGATCCGGCGGATTTCTGACCTCAGCCCTTAGACATGTACGTGGAAAGATCTTCTCTGGCAAGAGCAGTAAGCTCGGCCAGCAACGGCAACTCGACGGCTTCAGAACCCGAATGTTCATGGTAGAAATTAGCCGTCGTCTCGTTAAAGTGGCGAAGACGGCAATGATTCTTAATGGTGACGGGCATACGGGAATGACGCGCGGCGATAGCCTCGGGCCGTATGCAGAACTTGATAAGACCGTTGTCGCGAATTGTGGGAAAGGAAAGCCTTTCATCGTAGTTACTAATCCTCCCTTCGCAGGGGTGGGCGAGGGAAGGGTGAAGGACGCTAATGCATTGAGCGCTTTCGCGACAGGAAAGCGCTGGGCTGGAGTGGGATCCAATTACGCACCTACTCCAGAGTTCCTCTCTGATGGCGCACCGCCAGAACTACTGTTCTTCGAACGCGTTCTCGACTGGGTCGCTCCAGGTGGCCGTATAGGGATCGTTCTGCCAAAGAGCTTCCTAGACGTCGCGACCTACCGCAGCGGGCGAACCCTTCTCTTCCGGCAGGCCAAGGTTTTGGCTGTCATCAATTGCCACAAGAACACTTTTCAGCCTTATACAGGAACGCGTACCTGTCTCCTCTTCGCCGAAAAACTTCCGAAGGGCGTGAAGCCGCCAACAGACTACGAAATCTTTATGGCAATTTCTCGAAAGGTCGGTCAAGATAGCGAGGGAGAGCCGATTTACAGACTCGACGGATCTGGCCAGCCAACCGAAGAGATCGATCATGACCTACAAGAAATACTGGATGACTTCAACGCCTGGAAGGTTGGCCATCTAAGAGCGTCCGAAATGCGTTTCATGATCCATCGGTCTGACATAGACGAAGAACTCAAGATCAATCCCCAAGCTTACCTACCAAATCTAAACGAGACTATTAGACGTCTTGAGGAAGTCGATCAGCTTCCAGGCTGGTCTGTGACCGCTTTGAGTCAGGCTGCTAGCGATATCTCAATATTCAAAGGCCCCCGGCTGAAGAGTGAGAACATAATCGTAGAAGCACAAATCAACGAAAAAGTTGAGCCCTATTATACGCCATCTGCCGTACTGCAGGATAAAGGTGATAGTGTAAAATGGATCGATGTAGATAGGGCTTCAGCGACCCAGGCTCGTACTATTGCAGTAATACGAGTTCAGCGTGGCGACATCGTGATAACTCGCTCTGGTTCCGTCGGGCGTGTGGCTATGATTTCTGCCCGGCTGGATGGCGCTATCGTCTCGGACGATCTTATCCGAGTACGAATTGGGGATGACGATCTGCGCTGGTACGCATATGCCTATCTCCAGACTAAGGCAGCTCATGATCAAATGATCCGCAATGAGTACGGATCGATACAGCAACATCTTGAGCCTGAGCACATCATGGATCTCCTTGTACCTGTTCCCGACGACTGGTCTATGGTCCAATATATAATTGACGGTGCAAAGAAACAGTTTCTCCACAAGGAAGCGTCAGAGCAGGCTGCTGCCATGACGCACGAGTCAGTCGAGACCTTGGTACGCGGGCTGATGGATACATCTCCTCAGACGCCTGTATGAAGTGGAGGGTAAGTGATTTATGAGCCCTAAGGCCTCCACTGTAAGCATGCCCGATCAACTGCCGTGGTGGCTGGAGACAGTCGCTAAACGCTTCGAGTCAGAGACGGGGATGCTTTGTCGGGATCAGTTCCCTGAACTGCGAGAGACTCATCGACGTATGCTCCAGATGATTCCCCCGGAAGGGATTCGGATCACGGATCTTGCTGTGATAACAGGGAGGAGTAAATCCGGGCTGACTGAATTGCTTAATTGGCTAGAACAATCAGGATTCGTCTACAGCCGGAAAGATCCAACGGATAATCGGGTACGTCTTATTTCGCGCACCAAGTTGGGCGAGAGCGCGAACGACGCTATAAACGATAGTATCGCATCAATCGAACGAGAATGGCGCAATGAAATTGGTTCGGTCAATTACGACGGGATGAGGCTTGCACTTCGTCAACTCGGCTACACAGCATATTAGCTCAGCTCGGGCACCGCGTCCCGGATAGGATGAGCGCCGTTCGCTCAGGGCGAATGCAGGCCGGGCTTCGTTAGCTCGCAGCTTGAAGCACGCTGCAAGCGTACCGCTCGACCGTGGGATCAGGATGTTAGGCGACGTTAGTGAGATCAGCCCGGAGTTTCATAAGAGCAGATGCTTCAAGCGATGCGACCTTCTTACGGTTCATGCCTAGTGTCTTTGCAATTGCGCTATGCGAGAGCGGACGCTGACTGATCATTCCGTATCTCAGTTCTATTATCGTTCGCTCGTCGGCTGTAAGATTCGCTAGAGCCGAAGATAGAGCTTGCCGTGTCTCGTTGATCGCAAACAATTGCGGAGGTGAGAGCTCTGCTTCGTCTATTAGAATTTCCTCGATCGTAACTTGCCTATCAGGCAGTGACGAATGGATGCTTATTGGTGTTCGCCCGAGTTCACGGAGCCGGATTATTTCGCTTTCCGATATTGAAAGCTTTTCTGAGATTTCGCGATTCGTCGGTTCACGATTTAGTTGAAGTGCCAGTTTAGTGGCTGCCATACGAAGGCGAACTTCGTCTGCATGAACAACTGAAGGCAGGCGGATGAGACGTGATTTTGTGCGCATGGCGACAGTCAAGGCCTGTCGAATCCACCACGCTGCAAAGGTGGAGAATTTGACTCCTCGGGTAAAGTCGAACTTGGCAATCGCGGTCATCAAGCCTAGGTTACCCTCTTGAATGAGGTCGGCAAGGTCGAGCCCGCGGCCGACGTAACGTCTTGCAATGCTCACCACGAGGCCCAGATTGGCTTCATGCATTTGTTGGTATGCCAGCTCCCCGCGGCGCCTTACTTCCTCTAGCTCGGTTCGCTCGATACCTGATGTTATATCGAGCTTCTCCCTCGCAAGAACACCGGCTTCGATCCACTTCGCGAGCTCCACTTCCTGTTCAGCTCTCAGTAGCGGCCGTCGTGTTACTTGATCGAGGTACAGAGTCGGCGGTTCGGATGAATTACGACTACTAGAATCTTGCATGGTTATTAAGGCCGTGATCTGGCAGGTTTTACCGGGCGGGCGGATGAATCGAATCCTAGCTGATGTCGTCCGGGTTAGCGGGACACTCGCGTGCGATCTCATGTCACAGAGGCGTGGACGTGCCGCTGTCTATCCGGTCTCTTGCTCTCCCGTTGATGGGTGTCACTCGAGCTGACCAAGATCGCCAGTGAGGATGGCCGCAGGGATCGTATGTGACGAGAAGCTCCCGAATGGGTTATCTCGCTCCGGGGCTGGGAGGATGGCGCCACTCGTACAGGTCGCGCATTTTGCGCTGATCGTTGGGTGCTGGACCTGGGGCGACGGCCCGCTGGGACGACTCGCGCGCCGGCGCCGCCGTGGCCCGGAGGGCCAAAGGGCGGCGGGCGGCCACCCGGGGCGCAACATTCCGATGAGGCCAGGCGCGCTCCGCGCGCCCTCGATCAGTTATGGCTCAATTCGGCAGTGGTGTGGTGTGGCGTGGTCACACGGGCTGCGGCCCGGCCTGCGGCACAGCACAAGGCAGCCAGCAGAGGCCCGGCACCGGCACCGGGCGCGCCGGATCACAAAGAGGGCACAAGATGGTAGTAGCGACAGGATCTGTGGGTGTCCCCGGTTCCGTCAGTTCTCGGACGGGCTACGTCTCGTCGAGCCTGCCGATCGTCGCACCGAGTTCGAGAGGGCCACAGTCCATAAGGTGCCGACCCAGGTCCTCAAGGATCGAGGGGTTCGCGGAGAGGATCTCCTTGGGGCTGGCCGCATCGGACACCTGATCACGTTTCAGCCCTTGTCGGGCTCGGTCGACGCCGAGCATTCGGTGTTCGTCGGCCAAGAACCCGAGCGGGTGGGGGAGCCGGTGGCAAGCAGCGAAGTTGGCCGGGGTGAGTGGGTGCCCTGGGGTCGGTTCCTGGGCTCATCGCTCTATGGTAATCACATCACCATCGATGACGTACAAAATCCGATAGCGGTCGACTCGCAGTCGGTGATATCTCCCTCTATGGAATCCTTCGGCGGGGAGTGGGTCTTCGGCTAAGCCTGCGACGGCGGCGCCAATCGCTCGCATAGCGTCCTGATCACGCAGGAAACCGGCGGGCTGAGGCCGCAGCCACCGGGGTCCACCGGATCTTCACTGGTCGCTGCCGAGCAGCTCGGCCATGACCTCCTCGTGTGACAGCGCGCCTGGGCACCCGGCAGCGACCCACTCGTCATGGGCGGCGAGCGTGGCCTCGATCTCTGCCTCTTCTAGTGCTTCGGGGGAGGCATGCCGCTCGACGGCCCGCAGTCGCCGCAGCTCGGGCAGAGGGACGATGGCGGCCGCCTCACCACCCAGATGGATCACCTCGTAAGGACCAGGATCACTGACAGGCGACGCGCTCATGGCGACACGGTACCGGGAACCTGTGACATCGGAAAGTCATCGAACCGCCCTCTTGGCAGTCGCTCCGTGAGCGCCGTGCGGGACACCTTCGCAGGTAATGCACCGCGGACAGTCGCTCACTGCAAGCTGTCCCCTACGGACGATCTGTATCGGCCCAGGTCGCGCGCCTGGCAGGATTCGAACCCGCGACCCGCTGCTTAGAAGGCAGCTGCTCTATCCGGCTGAGCTACAGGCGCCTACCGAACGTATTGTGCAGGATCCAGGTAACGCCCAGGCCACATCGCCTGGATAACGGCCATGATCGTGACTTCTCAGGCGTCCCGGTGAGGTCCCGCCTGACCGGCCCCGGGCGGCGCGCGGCATGGCTGGTGGTGTACCCCGGGCCTGGCGTTCGGCATGATTGAAGTGCACGAAGCGCAAGGCCTGGGGCCTTCCCCGGCCACCTGGCGCCGCGCAGTGCCCCGAGGAGGTCACCATGCACCAGCCGCCCATTCCGCATGTCGAGAGCGAGGATCCGGAGGTCGCGGATCTGATCCACGCGGAGGCGCGCCGTCAGTTCGAGAAGATCCGGCTGATCCCGTCGGAGAACTACGTGTCCGCCGCGGTGCTCGAGGCCTCGGGGTCTGTGCTGACCAACAAGTACTCGGAGGGGTATCCGGGGCGGCGCTACTACGAGGGCCAGCAATTCATCGACCCGATCGAGGAACTGGCGGCGCGGCGGGCGGAGGCGCTGTTCGGCGTGGACCACGCCAACGTGCAGCCGTACTCGGGCTCGCCCGCCAACCTCGCGGTCTACCTGGCGTTCCTGCAGCCGGGCGACACGATGATGGGCATGGCGCTGCCGGCGGGCGGCCACCTCACCCACGGGTGGAAGGTCTCGGCCACCGGCAAGTGGTTCCATTCGGTCCAGTACGGGGTCCGGGCCGACACGGGGCGTATCGACTTCGACGAGGTCCGTGACCTGGCGCTGGCAGAGCGGCCGAAGATCATTTATTGCGGCGGTACGGCCATACCCCGGACGATCGACTTCCCGGCGTTCGCCGCCATCGCCGGTGAGGTGGGCGCGATTCTGGTTGCCGACATCGCGCACATCGCAGGGCTGATCGCGGGCGGGGCGCATCCGTCCCCGGCCGGCCACGCGCCAGTGATCACCACGACCACCCACAAGACCCTGCGCGGGCCCCGTGGCGCGATGATCCTGTCCACGGCCGAGTATGCGTCGGCCTTGGACAAGGCCGTCTTCCCCGGGCTGCAGGGCGGCCCGCACAACCACACCACGGCCGCGATCGCCGTCGCGCTGCACGAGGCCGCGCGGCCGGAGTTCGCCGTGTACGCCCATCAGGTCGTGGCCAATGCGAAGGCACTGGCGGACGCACTGGTGGCGCGCGGGTTCGATCTGGTGTCCGGCGGCACCGACAATCACCTCATCCTGATGGACCTGACGTCC
The DNA here is from genome assembly GCA_963707905.1 of uncultured Actinomycetes bacterium. Lineage (GTDB taxonomy): Bacteria > Actinomycetota > Actinomycetes > Streptosporangiales > Streptosporangiaceae > DASXKD01. The sequence goes on from CAVPSA010000020.1 coordinate 9,981, forward strand.
AAGGGCATCGCCGGGAAGCCGGCCGCGAAGGCCATGGACCGGGCCGGGCTCGAGACGAACTACAACACCGTGCCGTTCGACCCGCGCAAGCCGTTCGACCCGTCCGGGCTCCGGATCGGCACCCCGGCGCTCACCACACGCGGGCTGCGGGAGGAGCACATGCCGCAGGTCGCCGCCTGGATGGACGAGGCGGTCGGCGCCGCGCTCAAGGAGGACGAGCAGGTCATCGAGCGGATCGCGGGGGAGGTCAGGGAACTGCTTGCCGGGTTCCCCATGGACGGCTGGTCCGAAGCCTGAGGCTGCCGAGGCTGGCCCAGGCCTGGGCCTGATCAGGGGGATGGCTGCCCTGAGGGAACCTGTCGGCCCTCAGCTTGGACGAAGGAGATCAGGCCATGCGCTCAGACCCCCAGCCGGTGATCCGGTGGAACTCTGCAGAACGGGTATGGGAGACCGGCTGCCGGGGTTACAGCGTGCTCAGCGACCCCCGGCTGAACAAGGGCACCGCGTTCACCGACTCCGAGCGCGCCGCGCTGGGATTGACCGGCCTGCTGCCATCCCGGGTCCTGACGCTGGAACAGCAGGCCGAGCGCGTCTACCTGCAGTGCTCGCAGCAGCCGACCGCCATCGACAAGAACCTCTACCTGACCGCACTGCACGACCGCAACGAGGTGCTGTATTACCGGGTACTGACCGACCACCTCAGCGAGCTGCTGCCAATCGTCTACACCCCTACGATCGGCGAGGCCATCCAGCATTACAGCCACCAGTACCGCCGCCCACGCGGCGTCTATCTCAGCATCGATGCGCCCGGCCAGATCGAGACCGCCCTGCGCGCTTCTGGATTGTCTGCCGGCGACGTGGATCTCATCGTCGCAACCGACGCCCAGGCCATCCTCGGCATCGGCGACTGGGGGGTCGGGGGGATCGATATCGCGGTCGGCAAGCTCGCCGTCTATACCGCTGCGGCCGGCGTCGACCCGGCCCGAACCCTGCCGGTGGTGCTGGACGTCGGCACCGACCGGGCAGAGCTGCTTGAGGACCCGCTGTATCTGGGCGTTCGTCACCAGCGGCCTGCCCAGGAGCCCTATGACGCCTTTATCGACGCCTACGTGACCGCCGTGCGCAAGGTCTTTCCCGGCGCTCTCCTGCACTGGGAGGATTTCGGGCCCGGCAATGCCCGGCGCATCCTGGACCGCTACCGCGATCACATCCTCACCTTCAACGACGACATGCAGGGCACTGGCGCGGTCAACCTCGCCGCCGTACTGGCCGGCGCCCACGCCAGCCAGACCTCGCTGACCCAGCACCGCATTGTCATCTTCGGTTCCGGCACCGCCGGTATCGGCATCGCCGATCAGCTCTATCGCGCGATGACCAGCCAAGGGCTGGACACCGCCGCAGCGCGGGCACGGTTCTGGTGCCTGGACCGCCAGGGCCTGCTCACCGACGACATGGCCGGTCTGCGCGACTTTCAGGTCCGTTACGCCCGCCCCGCTACGGAGGTCGGCGACTGGCCGGGGCACGGGACCGCCAGCGGCATCGGTCTTGCTGAGGTCGTGCGCCGCGTGCACCCGACCATCCTCATCGGCACCTCCACGATGCATGGCGCCTTCACCGAGGAGATTGTGCGGGAGATGGCCGCGCACGTGAACCGGCCCGTGATCCTGCCCATGTCCAACCCGACCAGCCTGTCCGAGGCGACCCCGGCCGACCTGATGGCCTGGACCCGCGGCCGCGCCCTCATCGCCACCGGGAGCCCGTTCGGCCCCGTCACCTACAAGGGCGTCACCTACCAGATCGGCCAGGCCAACAACGCGCTCATCTTCCCCGGCCTCGGTCTCGGCGCGCTCCTGTCCCGGGCCCGGCGCATTACCGACCACATGATCACCGCCGCCGCTGAGGTCGTCGCCGGACTCACCGACACCACCACGCCCGGCGCGCCTCTCCTGCCCCCTATCGACGACCTCCGCACCACCTCGGCCCAGGTCGCGCTCGCGGTGGCCCGGGCCGCCGCCCACGACGGCGTCGCCGGCCTGTCCGGCATCACCGCCGCCGCCGTGAGCGCGGCCATGTGGCAGCCCCGGTACGCCGCCGTACACGCCGTCTGACCGGACGTGCGGTTTGCCGCGCCCGCAGGGCGAGCGGTGCTCTCGCTTAGAGAGCGGTGCTCTGATATTCTGCTGCTGTGAACGCGAGCCAGACCGCGCGCGAGCGGGTCCGCGCCGAGCTGATCAGGGAGATCACCGAGATCGCCCGGCGGCAGCTGGCTACCGAGGGCGCGGCCGGGCTGTCGCTGCGTGCGGTCGCGCGGGAGATGGGGATGGTCTCCTCCGCCATCTACCGCTATTTCCCGAGCCGGGACGACCTCCTGACCACCCTGATCATCGACGGCTACAACGCGGTCGGCGTGGCCGTGGAGAAGGCCGAGGCGGCGTCCCCGGCGGAGGACTACGCCGGCCGGTGGCTGGCGGCCTGCCGCGCCGTCCGCAACTGGGCTCTGGCCCACCCGCACGAGTACGCCCTGGTGTACGGCTCACCGGTGCCGGGCTACCAGGCGCCGGAGCGGACGATCGGGCCAGCATCGCGGGTGGCGGCGGTGTTCGGGAAGATCATCGGCGATGCGTACCGCGCCGGGGCCACCGCGGATCCGCCCAGGCCACCGGTGCCCGTGCCCGCGTCGTTCACCCCGGATGCGGCGCGGCTGCGGGACGCCATCCTGGAGGGGGTACCCGACCACGTCGCCGCGGCAGCCCTGATTGCCTGGTCCGGGCTGTTCGGCCTGGTGAGTTTCGAGTTGTTCGGGCAGTTCGAGAACGTGGTCACCGACCGGGCCGCGTTCTTCGGCCACGCGGCGGCGTGCCTCGGCCGCCTGACCGGCCTGCCCGGCTGACCCCGCGGCCTATTCTCCGGCCGCGGCCGCGGCCACGGTAAGGTTCCCCGCTCCCTGCCCGGCGCGAATGCCCCCGCCGGTACCGGCCCTTAATGCGCGTCTTAACGACGGCCGGGGTCAATCAAGCCCGTCGCAAATCAGCGTAATCCGGGCGGCATAGGGACCTGATCACAGGAAATGTCATGCGGGTTGCGGAAAGGGGTATCACTTCACCGAAGAGGTGCTCTTGTTGGCACGCGGCCCGGGATGGGACGCCATGGGGATGCCACATTCCGCCACGCGCGACGGGGGGCGGGGAAGGAGGACGACTCGGGGGTGTTCGGCGAGGTAAGGGGCAGTTCGCGCTGGCCGGGCAGTCCCGGCCGGGGCACCGGGCACGCCGGAGTCCGTAGCGCACAAATTCGGGTAAATAAGGCACGGCCGCCGCTGCGTCAAAGCCGGTGCAAGCCGGCCAGAATCGGCAATGTATGCTGCTCCGGGATATTGAACAGTTAGCGGCAATCATCGCTATATACCGTTAATGGGGGGAATACGTGGGCCGGTACCGGCTGCGTACTGCTTAACGTCACTGGCGAGAGTTGCCCGCGCGGGCGGGCTCGGGGGAGCCCAGGGCCAGCGGGCGGCGCCAGGAGCGCGAGGAAAGGCACAAAACGGGGGGAGAGCCGATCATGGTCTTCGCGATCGTCTGGCAGAAGCGAGCACTTGCCGTGGGGGCGGTGCTTGCTGCTACGACCCTGTCGGTGGCAGGTGCTGCCGCCGCGGCCGGCCAGCATTCGCCGGCGGACCGCGGCGGCCGGGGGCCACATGCGGGCGCCCCGGCGACGCTGCGGCAGGTCACCTACCTGGGATACACATTCGAGGTCCCGGCGGCGTGGCCTGTGATCGACCTCGCGGCCAGCCCGGCCACCTGCGTGCGGTTCGACCGGCACGCCTTTTACCTGGGCCAGCCGGGCACCGGCCAGTTGTGCCCCAGTGGGCTGGTCGGGTCCACCGAGGCGGTGCTCGTCGCGCCGGCCACTGTGGCGGCCGGGAGCCAGCCGTCCCAGGCCACCGAGGACCCGGTCGCGCGGCGGATCACGGTCAACGCGCCCAGGATCACGGTGACCGCCGCGTACCAGAACGACCGGCCGCAGGTCCTGGCCATACTCAGGTCCGCCGGGCTGCCGCCGCCGGCCGTCCAGGACCCGGCTGACATCCGGCTGGGCACCCTGAACGCCGGGCCCACCGTCCCGGCCAGCGCGACCAACAGCACCGGCCTGGGCTTCGACGCCTGCGCCGCGCCTGCGTCGGCCGTCATGAGCGCCTGGCTGGCCCACTCCAGCTATCAGGCGATCGGCATCTACATCGGCGGCTCGGACCGCGCGTGCGCACAGCCGAACCTGACCGCGGCCTGGGTGAGCCAGCAGGCGGCGGCAGGCTGGCACTTCATCCCGCTGTACGTCGGCCCGCAGGTGTCGTTCAAGGGTGAGGTCACCAGCGCGACGAGCCAGGCGGTCAGCGCCGCGCAGGACGCCGTCGTCCAGGCCCGGACGCTGGGCTTCGGGGCGGGAACGCCGATCTACTACGACATGGAGGCTTACTCGCCGAGCCGGAGCCGGGCCGCGATGAAGTTCTTCACCGCGTGGACCACGGAACTGCACTCGCTGGGCTACAAGTCCGCCATCTACAGCAGTTCCGACTCCGGCATCAGCGACCTGGCCAGCAACTACGCGAACACGTCCAGCGCCATGCCGGACGTGATCTACGACGCGCTGTGGAACGGCTTCGCCGACACCAATGACGCCAACGTCCCGGCCGGCGACTGGGCCAACCACCAGCGCGTGCATCAGTTCTCCGGGAACATCTCCGAGCGCCACGGCGGCTACCGGATCGACATCGACCAGGACTACCTCGATGTCCAGCTCGGCGGCGGCAGCGGTGGTGGTGGCGGCGGCCAGGGCAACGGCCGCCCCACCCGGCAGGCATCCCGGGCGGTCAGCACCACCGGCCGCGTGGTCGATTCCTTCTTCACCGGCCGCGACCGGGCGCTCTGGTCGACCGCCTATCAGCCCGGGCGCGGCTGGTCCGCGCCGGTGAGCCTGGGCGGGACGCTGCAGGGGCAGCCGTCGGCCGTGACCACGGCCACCGGGATGATGGCGTTCTTCCGCGGCGCCCACGGCGGCCGGCTGCACTACGTGACCGCCAGCGGCGGCAACTGGTCGGCCGTGCAGGAACTGCCGATGGGCCCGCTGGGCACCGCGCCGCGGGCGGTGTCCACCGACAGTGGCAACGTCTACGTGTTCTGGCGGGGCGTGAACCCGCACCAACTCTGGAGCGCCCATTACGCGCCCGCCAGTGGCTGGCACGGCCCGACGCTGCTGGCCAGCGGGCTCGCCTCACAGCCGTCCCCGGCCGTGTCGGGCGCGGAGACGGTCAACGTCTTCTGGAAGGGCATGGACGGGCAGCTCTGGCATATGTCGCGGAGCCGGTCGCACTCCTGGCGCGCGCCGTCCGCGCTGGGCATGGGCCAGATCGGTGCCGCACCACACGCCACCGCGCAGCACAACGGTGAGATCGACGTGTTCTGGGGCGGGGCCACCCCGGGCAGCGTCTGGCGCGGCACCTACAGCTCGAACGCTGGATGGGGCACCCCGGAGCGCACCGGGAGCGGCATGGACGGGCAGCTCACCGTGGTGGGCTCCACGCCCAGCACGGAAAGTGCGTTCTGGAAGGGGCGGGGCGGCAAGCTCTGGCGCTCCACCAGCGAGGGCGCGGGCTGGGGCCCGGCCGCCGCGATGCCGCTGGGCGCGATCGGGACCAAGCTCGCCGCGGTCGGCCAGAGCAACGGCGTGGTCGATGTGTTCTGGCGGGGCTCCGACCGCCAGCTGTGGCACTCCCGGTTCTATCCGCAGACCTCGTCGTGGACGCTTCCGCGCGATCTCGGGGGGAGCCTGCGCTGACGCCCCGGCCGCCGGCCGGGCCGCCGCCCGGCCGGGCACCCGGCCCGCCGTTCGGCTTGCCGCCCAGCCCTTCGTCCGGTCACAGAAAGGAGCCATCAATACACAAATGGCAGCTAAATGCCTGCTCCGGGACCGGTGCACCGATCGTGGTGCTCACGCGAAGACCATGGAAGTGCCATGGAAGTCCCATGCGTGCGTTTACCCGCCGGGAGGCGGGTAGCCTGGGCGGATATGGCCGGGAAAGCCCGGCCCCAGACGGCGCGCTTTGCCTGCGGCACGCACACAGCCGCGATAGCGTGGCCAGGATCGCAGCCCGGAGGCCGCCCGCTTCCGCCGCCGGGACTCATAACCCAAGGCCGCCGGCCAGTGATAGGCCGGCCCCCGCAATGAGGATGCTGCATGACTGTCGGATCGTCTCGGATCGGCGCGGCCGTGAAGCGCAGGCTGCAAACCTCTGTCGGCAAACGGTTCAGTAGGTTCATCGTGGTGGCCGCCGGAGCGGTCATCGCCAGCCAGATCACGCTGACCGTGTGCCTGGGGCCTGTGGGCTGGACCGCCGGCCGTTCGGCCGTCGCGGCCTGGCTTGTCGGTGCGGCCGTGAGCTACATCCTGTCGCGGTGGGCCTGGGAGCGCAAAGGCAAGCCCAACCTGCTGAAGGAGACCCTGCCCTTCTGGATCGTGGCCGTGGGCACCGCGGTCGTGCTGACGCTCACCACCAAGTGGGCCAACCAGCAGGCCATCGCGATGGGCCTGACCCACGTCAAGCGGGTGCTGTTCGTTGACGCCGCCTACTTCGTGGCGAACTGCGTGACGTTCCTGACCCGTTTCCTGATCTTCCACTACATCCTTTTCAAGGACAGGGGAGCCGGGGTCTCGGAGCTGATGTCGGAACTGCCGGCCTCGGAAATGCCCGGCGCGCGAGGGACTCAGTCAGCCGCGGGTGGCATTCCGTCCGTGGCTGCCGCGGGTGAGGGCAACGGCTCCGAGCCGTTCGCGGCCGCGGGCTCGGGAGCCCGGGTGAACGGGTCGGCGTGGTCGGACAACGCAGCCGAGCGCTCGGCTGGCCGCGCGCCGGCCAGGGACGACGCGGCCCTGCCGGAGCCGGGCACCCGGCGCTGACGCTCGCGCCACCAGGTGCCGAGCACGACGCCTGCGTACTTCAGCCCGTAGATCGCGTTGTGCCCCTTCTTGCTCTCGCCGACCTTGCGCTTGTGGATGGTGGCCGGCACCTCCGCCACCCGGAACCCGTGCGTGAGCACGGCGATGAGCAGTTCGGACGACTGGTACTGGGGCTGCCGTAGCCGGACCGCCCCGGTTACCTCGGCGCGCATGGCGCGCAGGCCGAACGAGGAGTCGGTGATGCGCTGCCCGGTGAGCAGGCTGATGGTCACCGCGAACACCCAGGTGCCCAGGCGGCGCACCGGGTCGTTGGTTTCCTGGCTGCCGAGCTTGCGCGACCCGGTGACGAAATCGGCACGGCCGTCCACCACGGGCCGCAGCACCGCGTCCATCTCGGCCGGGTTGTACTGCCCGTCGGCGTCGGTGGTGATGATGTACTGCGCGCCGCCTTCGCGGGCCAGCCGGTAGCCCAGCCGCAGCGCCGCACCCTGGCCCCGGTTCACCGGCACGTCACAGACCAGCGCGCCATGCGCGTTCGCCTCTTCAGCGGTGCCGTCCCTGGAGCCGTCCGACACGACGATCGCCATGGTGCCCAGCCCGCACAGCGTGTTGGGCAGCGCATCCACGACCGAGCCGACCACGCCTTCCTCGTTGTAGGCGGCGATGACGATGGCCACCGGGGGCAGCGCGGTCGCCCGTTCGCCGTGCTGGCCGAAGAAGGCGGTCGCCGCGGCGTCGTCGACTGCCGCGTCTTGACGGGTGCTGGTCACGGTGCAGCCTTTCCATCCGGGGCCTGAGCCCCTGTACCGGGAGCCGGCGCCGCCGGCCGGCGCGAACTCTGGCCACACTGTGGCGATCCCCGACTTCAGGTCGTGCGTGGGCCGGTAGCCCATGGCACGGGCGGCAGAGATGTCGACGATGACCGCGGGCATCTCGCCGGGCTTAGCAGCGATGTTCTCGACCGGGATGGGCGCACCCGTGACGCTCCGCGCGGCCGCGATGATGTCGTTCACGGTGACGGACTCGCCGGCCCCGATGATCGTCGAGCCGGTGGCGCGGCTGCGCCAGGCCAGGAGCAGGGCCGACACGATGTCATCCACATGGATCAGGTCACGGATCTGGGTGCCGTCGCCGTATACCTGCACCCCGTGGCCGTCGCGCGCCGCGCGCATCAGCCGCGGCACGAAGCTGTCCTTGTGCTGCATGCCAGGGCCGTACACGTTGGAGAACCGCAGCGCACAGCCGGCGATACCGTAAGCCGCGGTGTAGCAGCTCACCAGCATCTCCCCGGCTGCCTTGGTGGCCCCATAGGGAGTCAGCGGCCGGAGCGCGTCCTGCTCGGTGATGACACTCCTGCCGACGTCACCGACCACGGCGTTGGTGGACGCCAGGATGAAGCTGCCCACCCCGCGGGTCCGGGCCAGTTCCAGCAGCGTGGCGGTTGCCTGCACGTTGGTCTGGTAGGTGCCCACGGGATCCTCAAGCGAACGGAGTACAGAGGTCACCGCGGCCAGGTGGAAGATCGTGCCGGTGCCGGGGCTGACGGCGCGGGCAGCGACGGACTCGTCGCGCAGGTCGCCGACTACCGCCTGAACTCCCGGCTCGGCCGGCTCGAGCAGGTCCGCCACGGTGACCTCGGCGCCGGAATCGAGCAGCGCGCGCACGAGGCGGCGCCCGATAAACCCGGAACCTCCGGTCACCAGCACCCGGGAACCCTGTTCAGCCGTCATATGTTCTCCGTTCGCGGTAGCGACATCACAGTTGTGCCTCACCCGGTTCTACCGGGATCCTGCGGGCGGTGTGGCCTGGTCCGGTGAAGCCACCAGGTATGGCCCGGCCGCCACGGGCCCTGGTTGGTATTCCGGGCCTGCCGCGGCCCTGTGCTTATGACGGGGTATCCGGGCATCCTTGAGCATCGAAGTTCCCGGTGCCCCGCCCTGGCAGCCGGGCTCGGGCTGCCGCGCAGCGCGCTCCAGCCTGAGGGCTGGTACCGCACGGCGCGTGGACAGTGTAGCCGCAGGCTGTCAGTGCTTTCCCTGGGAAGCCACGGCTGCTTCGGACTCTGGGCTACTCTCAATGCGCCGGCCGGGGCCATGGGGGGAGAGCGACGGGGGGAGCGCATCAGGGCCCGGGGGCCCCTCTTTCGTCCATCCTGATGGGTACTCTGCCCAGTCGGTACATAATGACCACAGCAGGTAACGCGACCACGCGGAAGGACGGTTGTCACTAAGGGTGACCCCGCGATGTCAGTTACCGGGGGCGGGTCTGACGCGGAATGATCGTGACGTGTGCCACGGCCCCTGGTGACCAGGGGGAACCAGGATGACCTGTGGGACTACGGCTGGATAGAAGTGTCAGCACATGGTGGAAGGGCGATGACCGAGGGTCAGAAAGTAACGGCTGCCGCGGCGCGCGACCCGGGGGCGGGCGCGAGTGCGAGGCCGATGGCCGACGCCCAGCCCGCTCCGGCAGGCCCAGTCCAGGCCGGGCCAGCCCCCGGTGAGCCAGCGCCGACCGCACCCGCCCCCGTCGAGCCCGCTCCGGCGGGACCGGTCGCTGCCGAGGCCGCGCCAGCCGGGCCGGCCCGGCCGGCCGCCGAGGGCCCGCGGCTAGGCCACAAGCCCAGGCACAGCCAGGTCTCGCCGCGCGGCGACGAGCAGGCTCAGGCCCAGGAGGCACCCCGGGCCCAGCGACCCGCCCAGGGCCCCCACTCATCTCAAGCTCCCGGGAAGCCGGAAAGCCAGAGGCCGGAAGCACAGAGGCCGGAAGCACAGAGGCCGGAAGGCCCGGAGCCGGAAGGCCCGGAGCCGGAAGGCCCGGAGCCGGAAGGCTCAGGGGGGCCTCAAGGCCCGGAGCCGGCGCAGGGCCAGGAGATCGAGCCGCATGTCCGGGTGGACGGCCGGCTCCTCGAGTCCGCGATCCTCGCGCTGCGCAAGCCCATCGTCGCAGCCTCGCTCCCGCTGGAAGCGCCCGGCGTGGAGGAGGCCCGGCAGGAACGGCACAAACTGCTCAGCCAGATCGACGACTACCTGCTGCCGCGCCTGCGCGAATCGGGTGCCCCGATCCTGGTGGCCCTGGTCGGTTCCACGGGGGCGGGCAAGTCGACGCTGGTGAACAGCATCGTCGGTACCCATGTCAGCATGACCGGCATTCGCCGGCCCACGACCAACAGCCCGGTGCTCGCCTGCCACCCCGATGACGTGGGCTGGTTCGCTGAGAACGTCTTCCTGCCCACCGTGCCGCGGGTGCGCCAGGAGGGCCTCGCCCGGTCCGGCAAGGACGGCCTGCTCGTGCTCGCGGCGAATGAGGGGATGCCCAAGGGCGTGGCGCTACTCGACACGCCCGACATCGACTCGGTGGTACAGGCACACCGCGAGTTCGCCTACCAGTTCCTGGACGCCTCCGACCTGTGGCTGTTCATGACCACGGCAAGCCGTTATGCCGATGCCATGGTGTGGGAACTACTCCAGCATGCCAGGGACCGGGGAGCAGCCCTGGGCGTCGTTTTGTCTCGTGTTCTTCCTGCCGTCAGCCCTGAGGTGGTCGAGCACTTCCACGCCATGCTGGAAGCGAACGGACTGGGCGGCAATCAGCAATTCGTCATTCCAGAGACCATCCTCATCGACGCCAAGCTGCCGCCAGAGATCTGTGCGCCGGTGCGGGAGTGGCTGGCGGAGACCGCGGAACAGCCCGATCGCCGCGTGGCCGTGCTCACCAGGACCATGTCCGGGGTCCTCGACACCTTCCGCACCCGGGTGCCCTCGCTGGCCGCCCAGGTGGAAGCTCAGGTCACCCTGCGGGCCGGCCTGACCAGCGCCGTGGCCGGGTCCTACCAGGCGGGCCTGGACGAGATCGACCGGAGACTGCAGGACGGCTCCCTGATGAGCGGGGAGGTGCTCGCGCGCTGGCAGGACTTCGCCGGCGCCGGTGACGTCCTGCAGTCCCTGCAGTCGCGGCGGGGAAGCAGGCAGCGCCGGCACCGGGCCCCGGCCAAGGCCCAGGCGCTGAAGATGGCGGCACGCACCGCCGTCGAGTCGCTGATCACCTCGGCGGCCAACCGCGCCGCGGAGGACTGCCTGGCCCGCTGGCGGGATCACCCGGCGGGCGCGGTCCTGCTCGACCACCTCGGCTCGGGTGGCAGCACCGCGGCATGGCAGTCGGAGTTCGCCGCGGAAGCAGGCCTGATCTTCGGCTGGGAGTCAGCGGAGCCCGGCGGGGCCGCGAGCGAGGGGCTCGGCGACCCGCAGGCGCGGATCGCGGCACTCGGCCGGTCGTCACCGGACCTGGCGGCCCACGCGACGCGGGCCGTCAGCGCCTGGCAGGACCAGGTGACCCGCCTTGTGCAAGCGGAGAACGTCACCAAACGATCCATCGCCAAGGTCGTGTCCCTGGACAACGACTCGCTGGCCACGGTGCTCATCGTCAGCCTGTTCGGGGCCGGCGAGGACGACACGGGCACGGCGGCGATTCCGCGCCGCCTGCTCACGACGCTGTTCGGGGCGGGGCCATTGCGGGACATCATGGCGCGGACAGGGGCCGACCTGCGGCACCGGATCGCACTGCTCCTCGATGAGGAGATGCGCCGGTTCGCCGACGTGATCGACGCGGTGGGCACGCCTGACGCCGCTGCGAGCCTGCGCCTCTACCAGGCGACCTACGCCCTGGAGGTGGCACGGTGAGCGCGGCTGTGGTCGTGCGCGGGGGCACCCGGTGATGGAGACCGAGGCGCCGGTCGCCGGGGCGCCGGGCCCGGGCGGGCCCGGCGCGGGGACCCACCGCCGGGCCGCGCTGGCCGGCTCGGTACCTACGGGTGAGCTGCCCACGAGCGGTGTGAGCCTGTCCGAGCGCCTCAGCGCCCTGGCGCGGCTGGTCCAGATCGGCTCCGCCCGGGTCGGGCCGGACGGCTTCAGCGCCGACCTGCTGGCCGACGCGGAAGCGCTGCTGGCCAGGGCGGGGGAGCGGTTGCGCCTGTCCGCACATCACACGATCGTGGTGCTGGCCGGCGGCACGGGCAGCGGCAAGTCGTCGCTGTTCAACCAGCTTGCCGGGGCGCAGTTCTCACCGGCCGGGGTGCTCCGCCCGGTGACCAGGGAGCCGCACGCCTGCGTCTGGGGCGTGGAAGGAGCCGGGCCGCTCCTGGACTGGCTGGGTATCGAGCCGCGCCGCCGCTACGCCCGGTCCAGTGCCCTGGAGGAAGGCGAGCGCGCGCTGACCGGCCTGCTCCTGGTGGACCTGCCCGACCACGACTCGGTCGTCACCGGCGGATCCTCCGAGGTCAGCCGTCTGGTAGCGCAGGCCGACCTGATGGTGTGGGTACTTGATCCGCAGAAATATGCCGACGCCGCGGTACACAGCCGGTACCTGGTGCCGATGGCCGGGCACTCGTCGGTGATCGCGGCCGCGCTGAACCAGGCCGACCTGCTGACCCCGGAGCAGGCCCAGGACTGCGTTTCTGACCTGCGCCGCCTGCTGGATGCCGAAGGGCTGCACGACGCCAGGGTCCTGTTGACCTCGGCCACCAGTGCGGCTGGCGTCGCCGATCTGCGCAGGGCACTGATCGAGACGGTGATCGCCAGGCAGGCGGCGCTGCGGCGGATCAGCGCGGACGTGGACGCTGTGGCCGCGCGGTTCGGGCCTTACGCGGGCGACGCCGAGGCACGAGCGCGAGTGAGGTCAGCCGTGCCCTGGACGGCCGTGCCCGGACCGGCCGCGCCGGCCGGGCCGCCTTGGGCCGTGCCGGAGCCGGCCGGCGGCCCGGCCGCCGACGGTGACCCGGGCAGCCCAGATGCCGTCGGCAACGCCGAGAGCGGCGCGGGCGAGGCGCCGGGCGACATCGTTGACATAGCGAGGCGTGCCGTGTCCCCGGCGGCCAGCGATGCGCTGGCCGCCGCGTTCTGCGCGGCCGCTGGGGTGAGCGGTGTCGGCCGGGCGCTGCAGAGCGCCAGAGAACTGAAGGCCGTCGACTACGTGGGCTGGCCCGTGGCGTGGCTGGCCGACCGGGTGGCCAGTCGCGACCCGGTGCGCAAGGTCCGGCTGGGCGCGCTCTGGGACGAGTTGCGCGAGGTGTCGGCGGGTGCCACCGGCGCGCAGCGGGCGGAGATCAGCAACGCGATCACCGCGCTCGCCGACGAGGCGGGCCGCGGGCTGCCCGGGTCCTGGCAGGCCAGCGTTCGCCAGGCCGCCAGGTCCGGGACCGAAGAAGTCCCGGCTGCCCTCGGCGCTGCCATCGCCCAGTCCCTGCCCAAGGAGAACAGCGTGGCGCCGTGGTGGCGGGCGGTGGCGGCGTGGCAGGGCCTGCTGCTCGGCACCGCGGCGGTGGGCGTGGTCTGGCTGCTGGCGATCATCGTCCTTGGCGCGTTCGGGGCGGCGCCACATGCCACGCTGCTCCTGCGTAACGTCGGCCTGCTGCCGTGGGTCGCCCTGATGGTGGCGGCGATCCTGCTGCTGGGATGGCTGACCGCCAACGGCTGCATGGCGCTGGTCATCCGCGAGGCCGATCAGGAGCGGGAACAGGTGCAGCAGCGGATGCGCACCGCAATCGCCGATGTCGCGCAGCGGTTCGTGCTCGCGCCGGTGGAGCGGGAACTGTCCGAGTTCGCCAGGTTCCACGACGAGCTGGCGGTCGCCCGCGCGACGGCCTGAAACGGCGGCAGGGAAGCAATCTCCCCAACCTGAGGTTCACGTGTAATGATGTAATCTCAGTTACGGAGATGACGTTTGATCATGCCCCCGCTTGACGCGTATTCCCAGATTGTGGCCGGGGTCGCGGCTGAACTGACCGGCAAGGTGGCCAGCCTGCGCGTGCCCCTGCGGGGTTCGGGACGGGCCGGTGAGAGCCTCGGTTCCGCGGTCGTCTACACCAGCGACGGCTTCCTGCTGACCAACGCGCATGTGGTCGGCAACGCACAGTCGGGCACCGCCTCCTTCGGCGACGGCACCTCGGTGCCGTTCACCACGGTCGGCGCCGACCCGCTCTCCGACCTGGCGGTGGTGCGGGCCGCCGGGCCGACCCCCCCGCCCGCCGAGCTGGGCGAGGCGGACGAACTCGTCGTCGGCCAGCTTGTGGTGGCGGTGGGCAACCCGCTCGGCCTGGCGGGCTCGGTGACCGCGGGCGTGGTGAGTGCCCTGGGGCGCTCGCTGCCCACCCGCAGCGGATCCGCGGCCAGGCTGGTCGAGGACGTGATCCAGACCGACGCCGCGCTCAACCCCGGCAACTCCGGCGGGGCGCTCGCCGACAGCCAGGCCAGGGTGGTGGGCATCAACACGGCCGTCGCCGGGGTGGGCGTGGGCCTCGCGGTCCCGGTCAATGCCACCTCCCGCAAGATCATCTCCACCCTGATGCAGCACGGCCGGGTAAGGCGCGCCTACCTGGGCCTGGTCAGCGTGCCCGCGCCGCTGCCCGCCCAGCAGCGGGAACGGTGGGGCAGGGCCAACGGGCTGCGGGTAGCGGAGGTCGTCCCCGGCGGCCCGGCCGCGCGGGCCGGCCTGCGCGCTGGCGACCTGCTGCTGACCGCCGCGGGCCAGCCGGTCGAGAAGGCCCAGGACCTGCAGCGGCTGATGTTCGACGACGCGATCGGCCGGCCGCTGTCCATCACCGTGTTCCGCAACGGCGCCCTTGTCGACGTCATCGCGGAACCGGACGAACTCGTCGCCGCCTGACCTGCGCGTATCGGGCCCGATACGCCGCCGGTCCGGCCGGTGCCGCGGCGCCCCGGTCTGCGTGCCTGCGCCCGAGGACGGTGGCTGGCGCTGGCCTGGCGGGCTTCCCCAGGGCACCAGCGCGCGCATTTTCGCACAAAACGATAGATCCCTCCCTGGCTTATCCACAGGTGCGCGGTTTCCGCGTGGTTGTCCACAGACAGCGGGTGCCCGATGGCCCTTGATGCCCGGGCGCGTGAACGTGGTGGGCAGCCGGTGCCCGACCCCGGGGCCGGCCCGGAACGGGCGCGAGCTCGCCGCGCCCCTTCCGGCAAAGACAGGGAGGACCGAGATGATCCACGATGCACAGGTGCACCTGGCCGGATACGTGGCCACCGAGCCCAAGTTCAAGAAGGTCGCCGGCGATACCTCGTCCGTGCGGCTGCGCGTCGCCTATACCGCACGCCGCCGGGACAAGGAAACCGGTGAGTGGGGCGATGGGCCCACGTCGTTCGTGACCATCCAGTGCTGGCGGACGCTGGCCGACAACGTGAGCATGTCCGTGCACAAGGGAGAACCGGTGCTGATCACGGGCCGCCTGCAGATCAGGCGCTTCGAGGACGCGGAGGGTGCGCCCAGGACGGCGGTGGAGGTCGAGGCGGCGTCGGTCGGCCACGACCTGACCCGTGGGGTGGCTCAGTTCTCGCGCACCCGGTGGCCCGCAACCGGAGCGGCGGCCGTGGCTGCCGCCCTGTCCGGAGGTGCGCCTGGAGCCGAGGAAGGCACGGTGCCGGGGGAGGGCGCGGAACCCGCCGACGGGCTGGAGCCCGCAGGGCGCTCGAACGGGGCTGCGAGCGGTGCCCCTCCGGCCGGGGGCGGGATGATCGACGAGCGTGCCGTGGCCGAGTTCGCCAGGGAGCTAAGCGAGTCGCTCGGTGCGGCGGCCGCGGCGGATCCTGCGGCGGATGGTGCCGAGGACGCCGGGGCAGCGGCCGAAGCAGGCATGCCTGCCTGACCGGCGTTCCGGGCGCACGGGTCGCGGGGTGCCCGGCTGGGTGTGCCTGCCTGACCGGCGTTCCGGGCGCACGGGTCGCGGGGTGCCCGGCTGGGTGTGCCTGCCTGACCGGCGTGCGCGGGCGCACGGGTCGCGGGGTGCCCGGCTGGGTGTGCCTGCCTGACCGGCGTGCGCGGGCGCACGGGTCGCGGGGTGCCCGGCTGGGTGTGCCTGCCCTGAGGCGTTCCCGGGTGCCCGGCCAGGGTGAACTGTGTCCGTGGGGCTTCCGGTTCGTCCGATCCTGGCGCCGGAAGCCCCTACCCTGGAGGCATGCCCGAGTTCATCTACCAGATGCGCGCTGTGCGGAAGGCCCACGGCGACAAGGTCATCCTGGACGCCGTCACGCTGGCCTTCCTGCCCGGCGCGAAGATCGGCGTCGTGGGCCCCAACGGCATGGGGAAGTCGACCCTGCTGCGCATGATGGCAGGTGTGGAACAGCCGTCCAACGGGGACGCGAAGCTGATGCCCGGCTTCACGGTCGGGCTGCTGGCCCAGGAGCCGGAACTGGACGACAGCCTTAATGTGCTCGGCAACGTGGAGAAGGGCGTCGCCGACGTCAAGGCGCTGCTCGAGCAGTACAACCTGGTCGCCGAGAAGATGGCGACCGACTACTCCGACGAACTTCTCGCCGAGATGGGCACTCTGCAGGAGCAGCTCGACCACCGCGACGCCTGGGACCTGGACAGCCAGGTCGAGCAGGCCATGGACGCGCTGCGGTGCCCGCCGCCCGACGCCGAGGTGGACGTCCTGTCCGGTGGCGAGCGGCGCCGGGTGGCGCTCTGCGCGCTGCTGCTCGCCCAGCCGGACCTGCTGCTGCTGGACGAGCCGACCAACCACCTCGACGCCGAGAGCGTGCTCTGGCTGGAACAGCATCTGGAGAAGTACGCGGGCACCGTGGTGGCGGTCACCCACGACCGGTACTTCCTGGACAACGTGGCGCAGTGGATCCTCGAACTCGACCGCGGCCACGCCTACCCCTACGAGGGCAACTACTCGACCTACCTGGAGACGAAGGCCGGCCGGTTGAAGATCGAGGGGCAGAAGGACGTCAAGCGTCGCAAGCTGCTCGAAGACGAACTGGAATGGGTCCGGTCGAACCCGCGGGCGCGCCAGGCGAAGAGCCGCGCCAGGCTGCAGCGTTACGAGGAGATGGCCGCCGAGGCCGACGCGCGCCGCAAGATCGACTTCGAGGAGATCCAGATCCCGCCCGGGCCCAGGCTCGGCCGCCAGGTCGTGGAGACCGAGGGGCTGACCAAGGGGTTCGGCGATCGGGTGCTGATCGAGGACCTGAGCTTCTCCCTGCCCCAGGGCGGCATCGTCGGCATCATCGGGCCGAACGGCGTGGGTAAGACCACGCTGATGAAGATGGTCATCGGAGACGAGCAGCCGGACGCGGGCAGCCTCACGGTCGGCAACACCGTGCAGATCTCCTACGTGGACCAGAACAGGTCGCGCATCGACCCGGACAAGAACGTCTGGGAGGTGATCTCCGACGGCGAGACCTCGATCAGGGTCGGCAAGACCGAGATCCCCAGCCGGGCCTACGTGGCCGCGTTCGGGTTCAAGGGCTCGGACCAGCAAAAGCCGGCCGGCGTGCTCTCTGGCGGCGAGCGCAACCGGGTGAATCTCGCGCTCACCCTGAAGCAGGGCGGCAACCTGCTGCTGCTCGACGAGCCCACCAACGACCTCGACGTGGAGACGTTGTCATCGCTGGAGAACGCCCTGCTCGACTTCCCCGGCTGTGCGGTGATCACCAGCCACGACCGCTGGTTCCTGGACCGGGTCGCCACCCACATCCTGGCCTGGGAGGGTGGCGCGTCGTGGTTCTGGTTCGAGGGCAACTTCGAGGGCTACGAGAAGAACAAGGTCGAGCGGCTCGGCGCCGAGGCTGCCCGGCCGCACCGTGTCACGTACCGCAAGCTCACCCGCGGTTGAAGAGGGCCCGGGGCCGGGTCGGCTAACTGTGCTCGCCGGCCTTCGGCCGCCTTCGCCATGGCCCGCCGTATCCACCCGGGGGCCCGAGCCCCCGGACCCGCACGGCCCCGGTTGCGCTCGGCTGCCCCGCGCCCCCTCGGCGGGTTAGGTGGGGGTCAGGCCGAGGTCGGGGCCGCCGGACTCACGGGTCCGGTTGACGAGGCTGTGCGCGGCCATGACGAGGTAGTCCCACAACTGGGCGTCGTGCTCCGGATCGAGCCCCAGTTCGTCCAGGGCGGCACGCATGTGGCGCAGCCACGCGTCCCGCTCGGTTTCCCCGATGGAGAAGTGCGCGTGGCGCATGCGCAGCCGGGGATGCCCACGGCGCTCGTCGTAGGTGCGCGGGCCGCCCCAGTACTGGATGAGGAACAGCCGCAGGTGCTCCTCGGCGGGCCCGAGATCCTTGCTCGGGTACACCGGCCGGAGCTCCGGATCGGCAGCGACGCCCTCGTAGAAGACGTGCACCAGTCGGCGGAAGGTCTCCTCGCCGCCGACCGCCTCATAGAAGCTGGCCGGTTCTGTAGTCGTGTCCATAGCTGGCGTCCAGGGTACGTGGCCCCGTGCCAGCCGCTGCGCCGGCCGCCGCAGTTACTAAGGGTGGTAGTTACCAGACGGACACAGTTTTGCTCTAGCATTGCAGGCCCGGCAGTCCTATATGCAGCATGCACTAAGGCTTTGCGCTGTATGTGCATGTCGCACACCAACCAGCGCAATGTCGATTTCACAGATTCCGATTCTCGCTGAGCGACTCTCAAGTTACATTGAGTCGGTATCACCCGGCCGGGGGGCGGGCCAGCGCCGAAGGAGAGGGGCCCGGGATGTTGCAAGGCGCCGACGAGCTCTCACGTGCTGACGAGCACACCGATCAGACGCATCCGCTGCCTCAGCAGTCGTTCGGGCCATCGTCACCGCCGGTGTCGTCACCCGTTGTGTCGTCATCCCCCGGATGGTCATCCTCAGCACCACCAGCCGCAGCACCACCAGCCGCAGCACCACCAACCGCAGCACCACCAACCGCAGCACCATCAACCGCAGCACCACCAACCGCAGCACCATCGTCAGCGCTCCCCTCGCCGGCGCCATTGCCCACTCTGGAAGCCGCTCCGTCGGCCGACCTGGTGGCGCGGCTGGCCGGGGGAGAGGCGCGGCAGGAGTTTGTGGTCGCCCGCGAAACCCGCGCCGCCGGGCTGGTTGGCGGGCTGAACGCGGCGCAGATCGCGGCCGAGATCCACGATCGGTGTGCCCCACTCGCCGGGACCAGCCGGATCCGCGCCTACCGCCTGGCGCTCGGCGTCTCGCTTGCCGACGTCGTCGCCCAGATCCGCGCCTGGTACGCCAGCGAGGGCCGGCCTGCCCCTCGGTTCAGCGAGACGCTGCTGTCCGCGTATGAGAGCGGCCAGAAGCGCCCTGGCCCGGAATACCTGCACTACCTGTGCGCGGTGTACCGGGCCGAGCCCGCGGACCTGGGGTATCCCGGCCAGTGCTTCTGCGGCCGGCCACACCGCGCCGGGCCGAGGGCCCGGCCAGCCACCCAGGTGTCTGCCCAGTCGGGCGCGGCCTTCGGCGACACCCAGGACCGGGCGGCCGCGGGCGCATCGGAGGTGAGCTACCTGCGTGTCCGGCCGTCGGCCGGTGCCTCCCCGGTGCCGCTCCAGGACGACGGTTTCGGCTTCCCGGTGGACCCACGTGAGGCCGAGGACGACGACGACGTGCTCCGCAGGGCCCAGCTGCGCATGATCGCGGACGCGGCCGCCGGGGTGGACAGCCAGTTCCTCGGTGCCGTGGAACGCATCCGCCGCCGGATGGACGACGCCCTGGTGGGCGGGACGGTCTCGGCCACGATGCTGGACCAGTGGGAAGAGACAACCGCCGACTATGGCATCCAGTACCTGACCGTCCCGCCGTTGCGACTGCTCTGTGACGTACTACTGGACTTCGGTGACGTGCGCCGGATGTGCGAGCACAGGCAGCCGCTCGATTTCAGCGAGCGGCTCTGCCGGCTCGCGGCGCAGCTTGCCGGGCTGGCCGGCATGATCATGATCAATGTGGGCCATCAGCGGCTGGCCAGGTCCTTCTTCCGCACTGCGCGCACCGCCGGAGACGAGACCGGTGACCGGCAACTCCGGGCCTGGATAGCGGTGCGCGAAGCGCTGGTCCCGCTGTACTACGGCGACCCGGCCGAGGCGGTGGCGCTGGCCCGGGCGGGGGCGGGCCTGGCCGGGCGCAACGTGTGCGTTGCCGCGGCGATGGCCCCGGTCATGGAGGCCCGGGCGCTCGCCAGGGTGGCCGCACGGCGTGGCGGCACCGCCAAGCCCCAGGGCCTGCGGCGTGCCTCCGGCCTGCTCGACAGCGCTCATGAAGCCCTGTCCCAGCTTCCCTCCACCGACCGCGGCGACACCGCCTTCGGCTACACCGAGCGCCAGCTGCTGTTCCACGAGGGCGACACGCTGGTCACGCTTGCCCATCACCAGGGCGCGGAGAAGGCCCTGCGGCACGCCCTGCGGCTGTACTCCACCGAGGAAGTCCTGGACCGGTCCCTGACCACGCTGGGCCTGGCCCGGTGCCGTCTGGAGGCCGACGAGCCGGAGGAGGCACTCCGGCTGAGCAAGGAGACCTTGTTCGCCGTGCCGCGGGAGCACCGGTCCGAGATCATGGTGCGAGCGGCAAGGTCGCTGGGGGATTGTGTAGCCGGGCGCCACGGTGAGGTCAGTGCGGTGCGTGAGTACCGCGAGGCCCTGGCCACCGCTTGAAGAGGTCCGGGCAGGGCGCGGCGCAAGCGGACACCGGCTGAGGGCCGCCGGGCCAGCGCCCCCCTCGCCACCGACCCTGCGGCCCCCGCCCGCCCCCCGCTTACCGGAACTCACGCGATCCGTAATCAAAAAATACAATAAATCGGACATCAAGGCGGCTAAATCTCACAACTAGTCACCGTCGGCGGCCGAATGCCTCAATGCGACGCGCGGGCGGGGGTGCGACGCGCGGGCGGGGGTGCGACGCGCGGGCGGGGGTGTGCCCGGGTGATCCGCTGCGGTCGCTGGATCGTCACAGCCGCCCGGCCAGGCCTGCTGGCGGGCGGGATCGCGCCGGGCTGCCGGAGGCGGGGGCAGTACGGCGGGCGGCTGGGCAACGGGCGCCTCGCAGGCGGCATGATCGTGGCTGTGTGGGCTTCGAGGCGGTTGGCTGGCGGAACGCAGGGTTGCCGGGAGGGGACGGCAGCCGTCGGCGGGCTGGCGGGAAGGAGCGGCGGAGCGCGATGCCGTGCCAGGTGTTAGAGCGTTCGGGCCGCGCCCGTTAGGCTGTGCTTGGCATAGGCACCCCAGGCGGTCGGCATAGGCACCCCAGGCGGGAGGCGGCGTGCGACGGGTATTGCTGCTCAACGTGACGTATGAACCGCTGACCACGGTTGGCCTGCGCCGTGCGGTGTGCCTGGTCCTGGGGGAAAAAGCCGAGGTTGTGCACGATGATTCGGAGGGCGCCTTGTTGCGCTCAACATCGCTCGTGCTCGCCATGCCCTCGGTCATCCGGCTGCGCCGTTACGTCCGCGTGCCGCACCGGAGCCGGATCCCGCTCACCCGTGGCGCGCTCATGCGCCGGGACAACTACCAGTGCGCCTACTGCAGTCATCGGGCCGAGACCATCGACCACGTGGTGCCGCGGAGCAGGGGCGGCACGCACACCTGGGAGAACTGCGTCGCCTCGTGCATGCGCTGCAACCACAGCAAGGGCGACCGGCTGGTCGAGGAACTCGGCTGGACGATGCGCTGTGATCCCGCCGTGCCGCGTGGGCCGCACTGGCGGCTGATCGGGGCCATGTACGACGGCGACCCGCAGTGGGCCGCCTACCTGGTGGAGCCGAGCGCAGCCTGACCCCGTCGTTCCAGGTCAGCCCTCCGCAATCCAGCTCACCGGGGCAACTCGGCCTTCTGTACAGCTTCAGGAGCCTTGCGCTGCCCCAGAACCCGCGCATGGCCACCGCGGATCCGCGGATATCCGTCACTGTCCCGCAATGCGTTTGTGGTCGTTGGCACGATGACCACAAACACGCACGGCGCCCGCGGCACCGGCCTGCGACCCGCGCGACGGATGAGGCGTGGGTGAATTGCGGGTGAAACCTTGCCGGCCCGGCCTCGGGTCAGTCCTGCGGGCCTTCGGCGGCCGCTGCCCACTTCTGCTCGATCTTGCCGAAGTGCCATACGGCCAGCGCGACGGTCCAGGTGACCACGAACACACCGACGACCACGAACCCGGCCTTGTTGATGTTGAAGCCCGCAAGGAACGACCAGAAGGTGCCGCTGAGGTCGGCATTCTGCGCGATCAGCCCGAGCACCTCGACGCCGCCGATGAACACGGCCACGAACACCGAGAGCCCGGTGATGGTGAGGTTGTAGAAGATCTTGCGGGCCGGCCGGGCGAAGGCCCAGTCGTAGGCGAAGTTCATGAAGCAGCCGTCGGCGGTGTCGAACAGGCTCATGCCGGCCGCGAACAGGATGGGCAGCGACAGGATCGCGTAGAACGGCAGGCCGCCGACCACCGCCGTGCCCGCCAGCACCAGCAGGGCCACCTCGGTTGCCGTGTCGAAACCCAGGCCGAACAGCACGCCGATGGGGTACATCCGCCATGGCGCGTCCACCTTGCGGGCGAGCGGGCCGAGGAACCGCATCATCAGGCCGCGCTTGTCCAGTTGCTCGTCGAGTTCCGCTTCGCTGTAGGCGCCAGAGCGCAGCTCTCTAACGAACCGCAGGATCCCGACCAGAATCACCGCGTTGAGGGCCGCGATCAGGAACAGGAACGTGGCCGACACCAGCGTGCCGACCACGCTGGTCACATGCTGGAGCGCGGAGTTGCTGGCCCGCACCTGGGTGTCGAGGCTGCGGATGCCGAAGTTCAGCAGCACTGCGAGCACGAAGACCACCGAGGAGTGGCCCAGGGAGAAGAAGAATCCGACCGACAGCGGCCGCTTGCCCTCGCCCACCAGCTTGCGGGTGGTGTTGTCGATGGCCGCGATGTGGTCGGCATCGAACGCGTGCCGCATGCCCAGCGTGTAGGCGAGGAACCCGGTGCCCAGCCCGAAAATCTCGGTCTTGCTGATGTGATAGTGCCCGCTCAGGGCGGCCGCGAGCATTCCCCAGCCGAGCACATGCAGCCCGACCACGGTCCCGGCCATGCCGCCCACACGGCTCCACTCGCTGGGGGTCAGTGCCGCCCTGATGCGCCTGGCTCGGGCTTGCACGGCGACC
Source organism: uncultured Actinomycetes bacterium (assembly GCA_963707905.1). GTDB lineage: Bacteria > Actinomycetota > Actinomycetes > Streptosporangiales > Streptosporangiaceae > DASXKD01. Next base: position 32,832 of record CAVPSA010000020.1, read on the forward strand.
ATGAACCCATCAACCCCCTCAGCACCAGCGGATAAGACGCACTCTATGGAAGATGCAAACTACTCGCAATAGCAATAGCTATGTGGCTGGTTCCCGGGCGGAGGTGGCGGACCGGCCGGCCGCTGAGACCGCCGGGCTGGCGGACTGACCAGGCCTGCGGTGTTACGTTCACTTTCAGGCGGCCGCCTGCGGGAGCAGGCAGCCGGACGGGGCCCGCGCCAGGGAACGAGCAGCAGGAGAGCACCGCATGCAGCGCGACATCTTCACCAGCGAGCACGACGACTTCAGGGAAATGGTCCGGGCCTTCATCGCCAAGGAGGTCACGCCCTACCACGAGAAGTGGGAGGCGGACCGGATGGTCTCCAGGGACGTGTGGCTGGCCGCAGGCCGCGCCGGGCTGCTAGGCATCGAGATCGACGGGAAGTACGGCGGCGGCGGGGTGGTGCACGACTACCGTTACTACCTGATCCTCGACGAGGAGCTGGCCAAGGCGGGGGCCTCCGGGCCCGGCTTCGCCGTGCATAACGACATCATCGGCCCCTACCTGCAGCGCCTGGCCACACCAGAGCAGTGCGAGCGGTGGCTGCCGGGCTACTGTACGGGCGAGCTGATCACAGCCATCGCCATGACCGAGCCGGGGGCAGGCAGCGACCTGCAGGGGATGCGCACCACCGCGGTCCGCGACGGCGACCATTACGTGCTCAACGGGTCCAAGACCTTCATCTCCAACGGCCAGCTCTGCGACCTGGTGATCGTCGCGGCCCGGACGGACCCGGCCGCCGGTTACCGCGGGATCAGCCTGCTCGTGGTGGAGCGCGGGATGCCCGGCTTCGAGCGCGGCCGCAACCTGGACAAGGTTGGCATGCACGCCCAGGACACCTCGGAACTGTTCTTCAACGACGTCCGTGTCCCCGCCGGCAACCTGCTCGGCGAGGAAGGCGGCGGATTCGTGGCGCTGATGCAGAACCTGCCCAGGGAACGCCTCGCCATCGGCGCCACGGCACTGGCCGGCGCCGAGGCGGTGTTCGCCACGACGCTTGCGTATTGCAAAGAAAGAGAGGCTTTCGGCAGGCCGATCGGCAAGTTCCAGCACAACAGGTTCGTCCTCGCCGAGATCGCGACCGAGACCGCGGTCGCCCGCGCGTTCACCGACAAGGCCGTGCTCGAGCACAACGCGGGCAAGCTGTCGGTCGCCGACGCGGCGATGGTGAAGTGGTGGAACACCGAGCTTTGCAACAAGGTCGTGGACCGGTGCGTGCAACTGCACGGGGGGTACGGGTACATGCGTGAGTTCCCGGTGGCCCGGGCGTTCACCGACAGCAGGGTGCAGACGATCTTCGGTGGCACGACCGAGATCATGAAGGAGATCATCGGCCGCGACCTCGGGCTCTGACGAGGGAGCCGCTATGACGGCCTGCCGCAGATTTGGCCGTACCCTGTCATAGAGCGCTGCCGAGCAGGACGGAGCACACAGGTGGCTGAGCCGGATCGCGAGCTGGTCATCCCCGAGGGCGGGTTCTGGCCCGCACCGGAGATTCCGCAGCCGAACATCTACCCGATGGAATGGCGGGTGGAGACCGAAAAGCTCGCCGCCATCTACCAGAAGTCCAAGCGCGTCGTCTGGAACCCCGCCGACCTGCCGTGGGACGGGCTGCGGGCCGAGGACTTCACCACCGAGCAGCGGCTCGGCATCATGTACTGGTTCTCCGTGCTTGCCAACTTCGACGCCTCCGGGCCCGCCGTGTTCGCCCGCGCCACCATCCACGCGTTCGAGCAGCACGAGGAGGACCCGGTCCGCAAGTGCTTCTTCTCGATCACCCGCGACGAGATGAACCACGAGGAGTGCTGCCAGCGCAGCATCGCCAAGCTGTGGCCGGGCGGCCCGCTGGACTGGCAGCCGGTCACGCCGCTCGAGCAGGCGGCGCACAACAACATCGCCTGGCTGTACCACAACGGCGGCCGGTACTGGAGCGGCTACAACAAGGCGGTCGGCAAGTACTCCCTGCCCGTGCTGTTCACCAGCTTCATGATGGGCGAGATGGCCGCGTCCACGCTGTTCCGCGGCATGTCCTCGGGCACCACGCACCCGGTGTTCTCGGAGATGTTCCAGCGGATCGGCCGGGACGAATCGCGTCACCTGCAGATCTGCATGACGATCCTGGAGAACGAGTGGCCGGGCCTGACCGAGGACGTCAAGGACCTGATCACCAGGCAACTGCGGGCCGGTTTCGTCTTCCTCTCGATGATCCTCTGGGAGCCGCCGGAGGGGTTCTGGGAGATTCCGCCGTACTTCATGGCCAACCACCGGATCCTGATGAACCACGCCCGCGAGGGCGGCCTGGGCGTGCTGTCCTACGAGGAGCAGGCGGAGAACTGGCGGGTGGCCATCGCCCGCATCCGGGTGATCGTCACCCGGTGGGGCATCGCGTTCCCGGCCATCCCGGAACTGGACATCGAGGGCGTCGACGTGGCCGACGACATCAACGCCGAGGACATCATCCCGGTTTTCTGACACCCCGGGGCACGCCTCGGCAGGGCGCTCGGGGCAGGGCGCGCACACATTCTGTGAACTGTTGGTAACGCGACGGCGCTCGTTTGCGATTCACGATGTAGACGCGGCCGACGTGGGTACCCCCGAGCTCACGTCGTCCGCGTCTTCGCGTGCTCAGGCGGCCACGCGCCGGTAGTTTTCATCTATGACTGAGACCCAGCAGGCGTCCGCAGGCCAGCCCGGTGGCGCGTCCCGTGACGGGGCGCCCTTCGGCCGGATGCTGACCGCGATGATCACGCCGTTCTCCGCCGACGGAGCACTCGACACCGACGGGGCCGCCCGCCTCGCCACCTACCTGGTCGACGACATGCGTAACGACGGCCTGGTCATCAGCGGAACCACCGGCGAGTCGCCGACCACCACCGACGCGGAAAAGGACCGCCTGCTCCGCGCGGTCATCGAGGCTGTGGGCGACCGCGCGACGATCGTGGCCGGGGTCGGCACCAACGACACCGCGCACACCTGCGAACTGGCCAGACAGGCGGAACGGGCGGGCGCGGACGCACTGCTGCTCGTCACGCCGTACTACAACAAGCCGCCCCAGGAAGGCCTGGTGGCCCACTTCAGCGCCGCCGCGGACGCGACCGGGCTGCCGTGCATGCTCTACGACATCCCCGGCCGCACCGGCATGGCGATCAAGAAAGAGACCCTGATCCGGCTGGCCCAGCACCCGAGGATCGTCGCGGTCAAGGACGCCAAGGCCGACTTCGGCACGACCTCTGAGGTGATGCTGGCCACCGACATGGTGTTCTACAGCGGCGACGACATCCTCAACCTGCCGTGGCTGTCGGTCGGCGCGGCCGGGTTCGTCAGCGTGGTCGGGCACGTGGTCGGCGACCGGCTGCACGACATGATCGACTCCTACCGGGCGGGACGGGTGAGCGAGGCCCGCCAGATACACCTCGACGTGCTGCCTGTCATCATCGGGATCATGACCCGAACTCAAGGCGCGATCATGGCGAAGGCGGCGCTCGGCCTGCTGGGACTGCCCGGCGGGGTCACCCGCCTGCCGCTCGTCGACGCCACGCAAGCACAGCTAGAGCAATTGCGTACCGATCTTGTGGCTGGTGGCGTGAAGCTGCCGGGGACCGTGGCATGAGCGCCCGCGCCGGCCGGGCGGGCGGGGCTGCCTGGTGAGCCACCCGCACCCCGATCTCGGCCTGCCCGCCCGCCTGCCTCGCAACGGCCTGCGCATCACCGGGCTCGGCGGTCTCGGTGAGATCGGCCGGAACATGACGGTGTTCGAGCACGCCGGCCGCCTGCTCATCGTGGACTGCGGCGTGCTGTTCCCCGAGCCCGACCAGCCCGGAGTGGACCTGATCCTGCCCGACTTCACCAGCCTGGTGGGACGCTACGACCTCATCGAGGCCGTGGTGATCACCCATGCCCACGAGGACCACATCGGCGCCATCCCGTACCTGCTGCGGGAGCGGCGGGACATCCCGCTGGTCGGCTCCAAGCTGACCCTCGGCCTGATCGGCGGCAAGCTCGCCGAGCACCGGATCACCCCGCAGACCGTCGAGGTCGGCGCCGGCACCCGGCAGTCGTTCGGGCCGTTCGACTGCGAGTTCCTGGCGGTGAACCACTCGATCCCGGACGCGCTCGCCGTCGCCATCCGGACCCGCGCGGGCATGGTCCTGCACACCGGCGACTTCAAGATGGACCAGCTGCCGCTGGACGGGCGGCTGACCGACCTCGGCGGGTTCGCGCGGCTCGGCGCCGAGGGCATCGACCTGCTCATGTCGGACTCCACCAACGCCGAGGTTCCGGGGATCGTGACGCCCGAGCGCGACATCGCGCCCGTGCTTGGCGACATCTTCGCCTCCGCCACCCAGCGGATCATCGTGGCCTGCTTCGCCAGCCACGTGCACCGCGTGCAGCAGGTTCTCGACACCGCGGCGACGCACGGGCGCAAGGTGGCGCTGGTCGGCCGGTCCATGGTGCGCAACATGGGAGTCGCCAGGGACCTGGGCTACCTGCGGATCCCTGAGGTGCCCGGCGGCCTCATGGTCGACCTCAAGGATGCGGAGGAGATGCCGCCCGAGCGGATCGTGCTCATCTCCACCGGGTCCCAGGGCGAGCCGATGTCGGCGCTGTCGCGGATGGCCGGCCGGGACCACCCGATCAGGGTTGCCGAGGGCGACACGGTGATTCTGGCGTCCTCGCTGATCCCGGGCAACGAGACCGCCGTGTACCGGGTGATCAACGCGCTGACCCGGTGGGGGGCCAAGGTCGTGCACCGGGGCAACGCGATGGTCCACGTGTCCGGGCACGCGTCCGCGGGCGAACTGCTCTACGTGCTGAATCTGGCCCGCCCGCGCAACTTCATGCCGGTGCACGGGGAATGGCGGCACCTGCGGGCCCATGCCCGGCTCGCCTCGCTGACCGGGGTGAGCGACGACAACATCGTGATCGCCGAGAATGGCCTGGTCGTCGACCTGGTCGAGGGCAAGGCCTCGGTCACCGGCGTGGTCCCGTGCGGCTATGTGTACGTGGACGGCCTGTCGGTCGGCGAGGTGACGGAGACCTCGCTGAAGGACCGGCGCATCCTCGGTGACGAGGGATTCGTCTCGATCGTCGTGGTGGTCGACTCCACCACGGGCAAGCTCGCCGCCCCGCCGGAGATCCATGCCCGGGGCTCGGGGATCGACGACGCGGCGTTCGGCGCGGTGATTCCCCGGATCGAGGAGGCGCTGGCCTCGGCAGCGGCCGAGGGCATCAACGATTCGCGGCAGCTCAGCCAGCTGGTACGGCGGACCGTCGGCCGGTGGGTGAACGAGAACTACCGGCGCCGGCCCATGATCATCCCGGTGGTGGTGGACGTCTGACGCGGGGCGCGCCGGGGTGGCTGGCGCGCCGGCGCTCGACCGGTTAACGTCCCGGGCTGACCGGTTAACGTCCCGGGCTGACCGGTTAAGCCGAGGGCGAGAGGCGCGGCGTGTCTTTCGCCCGGATCCGCGGGTACTCGTTACCGTGGTAATCATGGCGACCCGTGTCCCAAAGACTGGTGGGTCAAAGGGCGGTGTGTCGCAGGGCGGCGCCCGCCCGCAGGGCAGGACGGCCTCGCGGCCCCGGGCAGCGGGCACCTCGCAGCGCACCCGGGCCAGCAGCAACAGCCGGGCGCCCGCCCGGGGGCGCGGCAAGGGTGCCAAGGGCCGGGGCGGGAACCAGCGCGGCAGGACGGGCCGGCCGCAGCGGCGGCAGCCGGCCAGCAACGGGTTCCTGATCCTGTTCGGGTGGCTCGCCAGTGCTCTCGCCGCCGCCTGGATGCTGGCCGCGCACGCGGTCGGGTTCGCCGCCCGGGGGCTGGGCCGCAGTGCGGCAGACCTGGACCCGATGCACCGCAGAGACGGGGCCGGGCTCACCTTTCTCGGTGCGGCCCTGGTGGTCGCCGCCACCACCTGGTTTCACCTGGGCAATGCCGTCGGCAAGCTGATGACCGACGTGGTCCGCGGCGGGTTCGGCTCCATGGCCTGGGCCCTGCCGGTGCTGCTCGGCCTGCTGGCCTGGCGGTACCTGCGGCATCCGGACCGGAACGCGGAGACCGGGCGGATCGTCATCGGCGGGCTGGCGCTGACCGTGGGTGTGCTCGGCCTGGTGCACATCGCGCACGGCACGCCGTCGCCGGCCAACGGTGCGGGCGCGATCCAGGCCGCCGGGGGCTTCATCGGCTACTTCGCCTCGGCGCCGCTCGTCGCGGCCGTCACGCCCTGGGTCGCGGCGCCGCTGCTGGCGCTGGTCTGCGGGTTCGGGCTGCTGGTGATCACCGGCACCCCGCTGCACCGGGTGCCGGAACGCCTCGCCGGGCTGCGCGGCGCCTATCCGGAGGACGAGGCGGGGGAGGCGGGGGGCAAGACGTCCGCGCTCGGCCGCGGCGGTCGCAAACGGCCCACGGCCATTGAGGCGGGCGATCATGTCAAGCCATACGACACCCCGCTCCTAGGTGGTCCCGGCGGTGCAGCGGGTACCGGCAGGCCCAGGGGCAAGGGCCCGGTGCTGGAGGAGCCGTCCCGCCCCGCGGGAGCGGCCGCCGCCGGGCTGGAGGGCTCCGGGGATACCGAGGGCCTGCTCGATGCTCTGGGATTCGGGCCACCGGGAGCCGCCCGCAAACCGGGGCAGCCACTGGAACACCTGGGGCCGCCCAAGGGCGAGCAGCTCACGCTCGCCGGGGCGAGCGACGCCAGCTACACGCTGCCGCCCGCCGCGCTGCTCAAGCCGGGCACCGCGCCAAAGGTGCGGACCGGGGCCACCGACGTGGTGATGCGTGCCCTGACCGAGGTGCTCGAACAGTTCGACGTGGATGCCACGGTCACCGGCTTCACCCGCGGGCCGACGGTCACCAGGTACGAGATCACCCTGGGCCCGGCCGTCAAGGTGGAACGGGTCACCCAGCTCACCAGGAACATCGCCTACGCGGTGAAGAGCGCGGACGTGCGGATCGTGTCCCCGATCCCGGGCAAGTCCGCGATCGGGGTGGAGATCCCCAACACCGACCGCGAGATCGTCAGCCTCGGCGACGTGCTGCGCTCACCGGTCGCGCTGTCCGACCACCATCCGATGGTGGTGGGCCTGGGCAAGAACGTCGAGGGCGCCACGGTCATCGCCAACCTCGCGAAGATGCCTCACATCCTGATCGCTGGGGCGACCGGGGCGGGCAAGGCGCTCGCTCTCGACACACCGATTCCGACCCCGCGCGGCTGGACGACCATGGGTGAAGTCCGGATAGGCGACCGGGTCTTTGATGAGAACGGCGAGCCATGCCTGGTGACCGGGGCTACCCCAGTCATGCACGGTCGGCCGTGTTACGAGGTCGAGTTCTCCGACGGCACCGTCATTGTCGCGGATGCTGAGCACCTGTGGCGGACCGATACAGCAGCGGGACGTCAGCGGCGTGGCCGGCCTCCCCGGGGTGTTCTGTATTGGTCTTCGGCGGATGTCGCTCAGGTGTCCGAGCGGGCAGCCGAGGTTCTTGGTGAACCGGACCGGCTCATCGGCACCGCCGAGGTGATAGCCGATGTCGGCGATCAGTTCCGCAATGCGATCTACCGGGCGGCTATGTCCCTTCCAAATGAGGGACGTGTAATCCGGCCGACGTACCGCCGAGCAGGGCGCGAGGTCGGGTTCTGGGCGCCGGCGTACTCCCGGCAGCTGCTCTACAAGGCACTCGTGGAACGCATCAGCGTGCCCGCTGGCGCAAGCCGCGTCCGCCCAGCCGATGCCGAGCCGGTGACGACTGCCCAGATCGCCGCGTCGCTTCGCACGTGGGGGCGGTTCAATCATTCGGTCGCGCTGTGTGGGCCGCTCCACTACCCCGAGCGGGACCTGCCTGTGGCTCCTTACACGTTTGGCTGCTGGCTCGGCGACGGGGGCACGATGACTGCCGGGTTCACGTGTGCCGACGAAGAGATACTGGAACACATTCGTAACGACGGGTACGTGATCACCCATCACGCCAGCACCCGCATCCAGTACACGATTTCGAACAGTCCCGAGCGTGAGCGGCGCATCGCTGAAGCGCTCGAACTGGCAGCTCAGGGGATGAGCGTGGAGCGGGCCGCACTTCATGCGGGTGTCGGCCTCTCCGCTGTTCTGCGTGCAGCGGGTGGCCGCTTCCCGCAAGGGCGAAGAGGTACCTCCGTCGCGGGCGCGCCGCCCCGTGCGCGCTACCGGACGCTCAGCAGAATTTTCCGGGAGCTTGGGCCAAAGCACATTCCTGAGGAGTATCTGCATGCGTCCGTCTCACAGCGCCGTGCCTTGCTCGCCGGGCTGCTTGACACGGACGGCTACTGCAGCCCCAGAGGAATGGTGGAGTTCGCGGTCACCAACCGGGATCTCGCATACGGAGTTCTGGAATTGGTGCTTGGCCTTGGATATAAAGCCACACTGCGAACCAAGCCCTGTCATGGCCGCTTCGAGAGCACGTCAACTGCCTACACCGTTGGCTTCACGCCGCACGAGCCAGTGTTCCGGCTCAGCCGCAAGCTGGCACGGCAGGGTCTGGCTAACCCAGGTAGCACGGCACGGCGGCGATACATAGTCGATGTCCGGCCCATCGAGTCGGTGCCGGTCCGCTGCATTGCGGTCAGTAGCTCTAGCCGCATGTACCTGGCGGGCCGGTCATGTGTGCCGACACACAATTCGACCTGCGTCAACGGACTGATCACGTCGATCTTGCTGCGGGCTACGCCGGACGACGTGCGGATGATCCTGATCGACCCCAAGCGGGTGGAGCTGTCGCACTACCAGGGCATCCCGCACCTGATCACGCCGATCATCACCAGCCCGAAGAAGGCCGCCGAGGCGCTGAGCTGGGTGGTCGGGGAGATGGACCGGCGCTACGACGACCTGGCCGCGTCCGGGTTCCGGCACATCGACGACTTCAACAAGGCGGTCCGTGCGGGCAAGCTCACCCCGCCGCCGGGCAGCGAGCGCATCTACCTGCCGTACCCGTACCTGCTGGTGATCGTGGACGAACTGGCCGACCTGATGATGATCGCGCCCAGGGACGTGGAAGACGCCGTGGTCCGGATCACCCAGCTCGCCCGGGCCGCCGGCATCCACCTGGTGCTCGCCACCCAGCGCCCGTCGGTGGACGTGGTGACGGGGCTGATCAAGGCCAACGTGCCATCCCGGCTGGCCTTCGCCGCCGCGAGCGCCACCGACAGCCGGGTCATCCTGGACCAGACCGGCGCGGAGAAGCTCATCGGCCAGGGTGACTCGCTGTTCCTGCCGATGGGGGCGAGCAAGCCACTGCGGCTGCAGAACGCGTTCGTCACCGAGAAGGAGATCAGGGAGATCGTCGCGCACTGCTGCAAGCAGGCGCAGCCGGCCTACCGCGAGGATGTCGCCGTGCCCGAGGGCAAGGCCCGCGAGATCGACCCCGACATCGGCGACGACCTCGACGACCTCGTCCGGGCCGCGGAACTCGTGGTCAGCACGCAGTTCGGCTCCACCTCGATGCTGCAGCGCAAGATGCGGGTGGGCTTCGCCAAGGCCCGGCTGATGGACCTGCTGGAGAGCCGGGGCATTGTCGGGCCCAGCGAGGGTTCCAAGGCGCGCGACGTGCTGGTGCTTCCGGATGATCTGCCCGGTTTGCTGGCATCTCTGCGAGGTACCGGGGACGATTGAGGCGGCCCGGTGTCCACGCTCCCGATCGTGGGCATGTCTACACTTGGTGACTGCTCCCGTACTGCAGGAGCGCAGCATTCGGCCACTGCGCCGCGTCCCCGGGCGGTCCGCAGTGCTAGCAATCAGTTGGAGGCGCCGCGTGAGCGTTGGTGATGCCCTGGCGCAGGCGCGCAGCCAGGCCGGTCTCAGCGTTGCGCAGGTCAGTCAGCAGACCTGCATCAGGGAGACGATCATCCGGGGAATCGAGCGCGGCGACTTCTCGGCATGCGGTGGTGATTTCTACGCTCGGGGGCACATCCGCAGCATCGCGCGGGTGGTCGGGCTCGATCCCGAGGAGCTGGTTCGTGAGTACGACGCGATCCACGGCGCGCCGAACGCGATCACCGCTGCTGACGTCTTCGAGCCGTCGACCCCGATCCGGCTGAAGGAGCGGCGCTCCGCGAACTGGAGCGTGGTGCTGGTCATCGCCCTGGCCGTGGCGCTCGGTTACGGCGTGTACCGGCTGGTCGATCATGGCACCTCGCCCCGGCCTATCGCGGCCGCCGGCGGCACGCACCCCAAGGCGTCCAAGTCGCCGACCGCCAGGCCGTCGCCGGCCCCTTCCGCAGTGCATCACCGCCGCCTGACCATCCGGCTCACCGCCACGCAGGACTGCTGGGTGCAATTCACCAAACCGCACGGCCAGTTCCTGTTCCAGGTCTACGTGCTGAGTGGCAGCACGCGCACCTGGCGGTTCCGGCACGCGGTGTCCATGCAGATCGGCAACCCCGGCGGGATCGTACTCACGGTCAACGGCAGGGACCTGGGCCATCCGGGTACCTACGGCCAGCCGGTGACGCTCAACTTCGGCCCGGGCCAGAAGCTGCCCCGCGCCGCCACGGGCTAGCGGGCCGGCGGCAGCCGGTCCCGGCCAGCGCACGGGCGCGATTACCGTAGTCTGCCGGTGTGCCTTCGAGTCATTCATCCGTACCCGGGCGGCGCACCGTCAGCCTGGTCACATTGGGCTGCGCGCGCAACGAGGTTGACTCCGAGGAACTCGCGGGCAGGCTCGAAGCCGCCGGCTGGACCCTGACCGACCGGGACGAGGCCGCCGTGGTGCTCGTCAACACCTGCGGTTTCATCGAGGCCGCCAAGCAGGAGTCCATCGCGGAACTGCTGGACGCGGGCGGCTCGGCGGCGAAGGTGGTGGCGGCGGGCTGCCTCGCCGAGCGGTACGGTTCCGAACTCGCCGGCGCCCTGCCGGAGGCGCAGGTCCTGAGCTTTGACGACTACGGCGACATCGGCGCCCGGCTGGACGCGGTCCTGGCGGGCGAACGGCGGCCCGCGCACGAGCCACGGGACCGGCGCCGGCTGCTTCCCATAGCCCCGCTGGGCCGGCGCGACGCGGCCGCGGGCCACGTCCCCGGGCATGGCATACCTGGGCCCGGGCCGGCTCCTGATCTGCCCCCCGGCGTCGCACCGGCGTCCGGGCCCCGGGTGCTGCGGCGCCGCCTGGACGGCGGCCCGGTGGCTCCGCTCAAGATCGCCTCGGGTTGTGACCGGCGCTGCTCGTTCTGCGCGATTCCGGCCTTCCGCGGTGCCTTCCTGTCCCGCCCGCCCGCCGACGTGATCGCCGAAGCGCAATGGCTGGCCAGCCAGGGAGCCCGCGAACTGTTCCTGGTCAGCGAGAACTCGACGTCCTACGGCAAGGACCTGGGGAACCTGCGGCTGCTCGACGAACTGCTCCCCGGCCTGGCGGCGGTTCCCGGCATCTCCCGGATCCGGGTCAGCTACCTGCAGCCCGCGGAGCTGCGCCCGGGACTGGTCGACGTGATGACCTCCACCCCGGGCGTCGCGCCCTACTTCGACCTGTCGTTCCAGCACGCCAGCGGCCGGGTGCTGCGGGCGATGCGCAGATTCGGGGACGGCCCCAGGTTCTGCGCGCTGCTCGACCAGATCAGGGAGCGGTGCCCGGAGGCCGGCGTCCGGTCCAACTTCATCGTTGGTTTCCCCGGCGAGACCCCCGAGGATGTCGCGGAACTCGAACAGTTCCTCTCCGACGCCCGCCTGGACGCGATCGGCATCTTCGGCTACTCCGACGAGGACGGCACCGAGGCCGCCTCGCTGGACGGGCACGTGGATCCGGCGGAGATCGCGCGCCGGGCCGACGACCTGTCCGACCTCGCCGAGGAACTCATGGCCCAGCGCGCCGCCGAGCGGTGCGGCGAAACCATCGATGTGCTCATCGAGGAGCCGCTGGGACCCCGCCGCTACCAGGGCCGCGCCGCGCACCAGGCACCCGAGGTGGACGGGGTGACGACCGTGCGGTCGTCGGCCCCGCTGACCGTCGGCGACATCGTCAGCGCCGTGGTGGTCGGGTCCGAGGGAGTGGACCTGGTGGCCGAGGCCCGCCTCAGCGCTCCGGCCGGGGCACCGGCCCGGGCGGGGATGCGTTGACCCGGCGGGGCCGCGGTGACCGCCGAAGCTGAACCTCCGGCCCAGGGGGTCGCCGGCCCGGTGGTGCCGCCTCAGCCGGGGCTCGTCAACCTGGCCAACGCGCTGACCGTGATCCGCCTGGTGCTCGTCCCCGTGGTAGTGGCCTGCCTGCTGGCTGGCGGCACGGCCTGGCGGGTGGCGGCGTTCGTCGCGTTCGCCGCCGCCTCGGTCACCGACCTGCTGGACGGCCGCGTCGCCCGGAGCAGGGGGCTGATCACCGATTTCGGCAAGATCGCCGACCCGATCGCGGACAAGGCCCTCACCGGCGCGGCGCTGGTGACGCTGTCCTACCTCGGCTGGCTCCCGTGGTGGGTGACCATCGTGATTCTCGCCAGAGAGGTCGCCGTGACCGGGCTGCGGTTCTGGGTCATCAGGTACGGCGTGATCGCCGCGAGCCGGGGCGGGAAGCTCAAGACCCTCCTGCAGGTGCTGGCGATCTCGCTGTACATGCTGCCCGGGGTGCCGCAGTGGCTGCGAGCCGTGGTGATGGCCGCCGCGGTACTGGTCACCCTGGTTACCGGCGCCGACTATGCGATACGAGCCGCACGGCTGCGCCGTCGGCCGGTCTCCGGCCGGGCCCGCCCGGCGCCTTGACGCACCGCCGGGCGGCTGGTGCCGGGGGAGGCGCGCGGCTGGTGCCGAGGGGCACCGCCGGGCGGCTGGTGCCGAGGGAGGCGCGCCGGGCGCCCTTGACGCACCACCCTGCGGCCGGTGCCGCCGGAGGCCATGATGGTCCCGTGGACTCACCCGGCGACCTGGCGGCCCGGATCGTGAGCGTGCTGGGGGAGCGCGGCCAGACCCTCGCCACCGCCGAGTCACTCACCGGTGGCATGCTCGGCGCGGCCATCACCGCGATTCCGGGTGCCTCGGCGGTGTACCGCGGCGGCATCGTCGCCTACGCGACCGAGCTCAAGACGGTGCTCCTCGGCGTCCCCGCCGACCTGCTGGCCCGGCATGGCCCGGTCCACCCCGATGTGGCCGCGGCCATGGCAGCGGGCGCCCGGGACCGGCTCGGCGCCACCTGGGGCCTGGCCACGACGGGTGTGGCGGGGCCGGATCCCGTGGCCGGGCTTCCGCCCGGCACCGTGCACATCGGGGCCAGCGCAGGCGTGCCGGTCACCCGGGCCCTGGCCCTGGCCGGCGGGCGTAACGACATCCGGCGGGACACTGTCGGAGAAGCCCTGAAACTGCTGTGGAAGCTGCTACGGGAAGATGATCCCTGATTACAGCGTTACGTCATCAGCGAACATGGCTCCGCCTGCACTCCCCGAGTGTCGGTGAGGCCAGGTACCGTGGGGACTGCCAGACTCACTTCGCGAAGGGAGCGCGACATGGTCCTGCTACGTCACTTGCTCGGTGACGCGCTGCGGCGGCTACGCCTGCGCCAGGGTCGTACCCTCCGTGAGGTGTCCGCCGCTGCCCGGGTATCCCTGGGCTACCTGTCCGAAGTCGAGCGCGGCCAGAAGGAGGCGTCCTCGGAGCTTCTCGCGGCAATCTGCGGCGCGCTGGAAACCCCGCTGTCCCAGGTCTTCCGTGAGGTGTCGGACAACTTCGCCCTGGCAGAACTGCAGAGTGAGCCGGTTCTTTCCGGTACCAGGGAGCCGTCGCTGCGGGCAGCCAAGGATCCCGCGCTCACCCCGCCGGTGGTGCGCTCCTTCGGTGGTGCCGTGCCGGCGTCGCTCAACCTGGCCACCGCGCCCGAGCTGGGCGACGGTGCCAAGCTGGGCGAGGGCGCGAAGCTGGGCGACGGCGCCGAGCCTGTCATCAGCACCATCAAGCTGCCCAGCGGTCACCAGGCCGGGTACGACGACGTGGCCCGCCGGATCCGCGACATCACCGACATGGTGCCGGTCTGAGGGCTGCCTCAGCCTGCTCGTCGGCGGGACCTCCATCGGGCTTAGGTGCGGTGGCTTGGCCTAGCGGCGGTGGTTTGGCGAAGGCCGCGGGGTTAGGCCCAGGCGCGGGGGTCGTTGATCAGTTCGCGGACCCGGGCGGGGAGTTCGCCGGTGACGATGTGGTCGAGGGTGACCTCATCGAGGATGGCCCGCTCGTTGGCACGCAGCGCGATCCAGACGCTCTGCAGTGGCTCGGCTGCGCCGATATAGCCGAGGTTCTCCGGGCGCTCGCCACGCACCCCGACAAGCTGCCCGTCCACGGCGCGGATGATGTCGGCCAGCGAGATCTCATTGGCGGGCTTCGCCAGCCAGAATCCTCCCTCGGGGCCACGCTGGCTGCGCACCAGCCCGGCCCGGCGCAGCTGGGTCAGGATCGCCTCAAGGAACTTCGCCGGGATGTTCTGCGCCCGTGCCAGCTGCTCGGCCGTGGTGTGATCCCCACTGGAGGCGGCCAGTTCCACGGCTGCACGCAGAGCGTAATCAGCACGGGCAGACAATCTCATGCCCAGCATTATGGCCCTTATGACGGAGTGGATGGTGCACCGGCCGGTACGGCACGCCGTCGGCGGCGCCCTGGCAACGGTCAGATACCGTGGTCAAAGTGACCTTCCGTGACCAGAATGGAGGCGCTTGCACCGCTTCCGGCCCGGGTGCGTTCCCGCTGGGTGCGGCCATCACCCTGGCGGATCTTGACCACGACCCGCACCCCCGGCTGGCCCGCCTCCGGGACACCGAACCGGTCTCCTGGCTGCCTGCCCTGCACGGCTGGCTGGTCACCAGGCACGACCTCGCGGTCGCCGTCATGCGGGACAGCGTGGCCTTCACGGTGGACGACCCGAGGTTCTCCACGGCCCGCGTCGTCGGGCCGAGCATGCTCTCCCTGGACGGTGCCGCGCACGGCCGTCACCGCGCCCCGTTCACCAGGGGCTTCGGCCGTGCCGAGATTCACGCCCGGCTGGCCGCGTTCGTGGTGGCGGAAGCCGATCGCCTGGTGGCGGCGATGCGGCCCGGCGGCGCCGCGGACCTGCGGCGCGGCCTGGCCGGCCCGCTGGCCGTGGCGGTCGTGGCCGAGGCCCTCGGCCTGGGTGACGCCGACCCCGCGACGGTGCTCGACTGGTACGCGGCGATCGTCGGCTCTGTGTCCGCCCTGACCGGTGAGCACGGCCCGGTCCCGGGCGGCGGCGATGCCCGCGAGGACGGGGCCCGCGAGGACGAGGTGCGCGAGGACCAGGTCCGGCGGGACCGGGCCCGTGTGGCCGGGGCCGAGGCGTTCGGCTCGCTGAGCGCGCGGCTCACCGCGGTGATCGGATCGGTCCGCGAGCCGCCGTCGCTCCTTGCCGCGGCGGCCGGCGCCCGCGTGAACGGCACGCCGGTGGCCACCGTGGACGGCACGCCGCGGTGCCGGACGGTCCGGGCGGTTGCCGTGGACAGCACGGCGGCGGCTGCCGTGGACAGCACGGCGGCGGCTGCCGTGGACAGCACGGCGGCGGCTGCCGTGGACGGCACGGCGGCGGCTGCCGTGGACAGCACGGCGGAGAACAGCGGCGGCGCCGGGACCGCTTCCCCGGCGCTGACCACCGCCGAGGTCATCTCCAACGCGGCAGTGATCATGTTCGGCGGCATCGAGACCACCGAGGGCATGATCAGCAACGTCATCCTTCATCTGCTCCGGCACCCCGGCCAGCTGGCTCTGGTCCGCGAGGATCCGGGTCTGGTGCCGGGCGCGGTGGAGGAGTCCCTGCGGCTGGAACCCGCGGCCGCCGTGGTGGACCGCTACGCCACCCGCGACGTCACGCTCGCCGGCGCCCGGATCCGTGCGGGCGACCTGGTCACGGTCTCGCTGGCCGGGGCCGGCCGGGATCCTGCCGTGTATCCGGACCCGGACACGTTCGACGTGCGCAGATCCAACGCCAGGCTGAACCTTGCCTTCGCTCATGGCCCGCACTTCTGCCTGGGGGCCCATCTGGCCAGGCTGGAGGCACAGGCTGCGGTCCGCGCCGTGCTCACGCTGCCGGAACTGCGCCTCGACCCGGCGCACCCAGCCGCGCCGCGCGGGCTGGTGTTCCGCAAGCCGCCGTCGTTGCGCGTACGGTGGGCCGCCTGACCACGTGCGGAGTCGGCCGGCTCAGCCGCGCAGGCGCAGGCCGCGGGGGGTCGGCCGGAAACCCGCATCGGCGAGGGCCTGGGCCAGCGGCGTGTCGTAGACCCCGGTGCCGTCGGCCCGCTCCACGGTGAGACGGCCCAGCGCACCGCCCCGCACCGCCTCGGCAAGCCCCGCCGCCGCCGGGACGAGCACCGCCGGGTCGCTGGTCCAGGAGAGCAGGGTCTTGCCGCCGCGCTCCACATAGAGCACGAGCTTCCCATCGGACAGCACCACGAGCGCGCCCGCCTTGCGGCCGGGACGGTGTGCCCCGGGCACCTCGCCGGGCCGTGGCGGCCAGGGCAGGGCCGCGCCGAACGCGTTCGCCGGGTCCGCCGCCGCGAGCACCGTGACCGGCGGCCCGGTCCCCGCGGTTGCGTTCCCCGAAGGTCCGGTGCCCCCGGAAAGCCCGGTGCCTGTCGCCGCGGTTGCGGTCCCGGCGCCCCCATCCCAGGCCGCTGGGTCTCGGGCTGCGGCAGTCCCGCTCGCGGCCCCGCCGCGCCCGCCGCCAAAGGCCTCCGCGTCTCCGGCTGCGGTGGTCCCGCTCGTGGCCCCGTCGCGCCCGCCGCCAAAGGCCTCCGCGTCTCCTGCCGGAGCACCCCAGGCCGCTGGGTCTCCCGCCGCGGCGCTCCCCGCTGCCGGGTCACCGGTTCCGGCGCCCTCATCGGCCCAGATGGCGCCCTCCGGCCAGGAAACTCCCTCCGGCCAAGCCGGACCCGCCGGCTGGGCAGCACCCGGGAGCCCGGCGGCACCCGCCGGGCGGGCAGCGGCCGCCGGCCGGGAAACAGCGCCGGCCGGCAGCGGGCCAGTCGGCGGCGGCTGGCCGGGCCAGCGTGGCTGCCCGGTACCGGCGGGCGGGCCGGCCGCGGCCGCCTCCTGGGCCGAGGCGACAGCCCGCATCCGGTCCACCGCGCCGGGCAGGGCGAACTGCGCCGCGCCGAGCCCCTCCACGAAGTACCCGCGACGGCAC
The DNA here is from genome assembly GCA_963707905.1 of uncultured Actinomycetes bacterium. Lineage (GTDB taxonomy): Bacteria > Actinomycetota > Actinomycetes > Streptosporangiales > Streptosporangiaceae > DASXKD01. The sequence goes on from CAVPSA010000020.1 coordinate 49,991, forward strand.
TGCCCGGCCTCCTCCATGGCCCGCAGCACCGGGTACAGCGCACCGAACCCTCCGGGTACGCGCTCGGCCACCACCGAGCCACGGGTGACGATGCCGTGCCGGTCGAGCAGTGCCTGCGCGATGGCGTGCGAGCGCCGGGTGGGGTCGGGATCCCGGTCGGGCAGCAGCGACCACCGCCCGGTCACCGTCGGCGGCCCGGTCCGCGTGGGCACCACCGGCCGGCCGTACCCGCGCCTGCGGGCACCGATCCGGCCCGAACGGCCCGCCATCCTAATGCTGCTCCCCGGGGCCACACCGGCGCCGCCGGGCCCCCGGCGCCGGGCCCGCGCCACCCTGGCCCGCGCCGGGGCCACGGGCGCCGCCGTTCACCCCGGAACCGGTTCCAGCCAGCGGGCCCGGCGCCGCGGGGACCGCCTGCCGTCCCGGCGGAACCCCGTCGAACACCGGCCGGCCGGTACCGAGAACCGTGCGCAACGGCGCCAGCGTGTCGTTGGTCAGCCGCCCCGCCCAGACCAGGTCCCAGATCGCCGCCGCCACGGCCATATCGGACAGCCCGCGCCAGTCATGGTCCCTGAGCATCCCGGCGACCCGGTCGGCCAGCATGCGGAAGAACAGGCCGCCGCCCCCCTCAAGCACCGCAAGGACCGCGTCATGCACCGGGGTCATGGTGATCTCGGCGGGCGGCGGCAACAGCAGCGGCACCGCCTGTGCGGGCGCGAGCACCACCCAGCCGTCCCCGCCCGGCAGCCCGCCCGCGCCGGACCACACGATCTCCCCGGCGGCGGTCAGTTCATCGAGCACGGCGGGCTGATAACCGCGAACCCGGCCGGGAAGCACGAGCGTCTCAAGCGCCGAGGCTGGCAGCGCCGCCCCGGCGAGCTGATCGACCACGTCGAAGACCGCATCCGCGCTGGCCGGGCGCCAGCCACCGGCGGCCCGCCCGGCCGCGCCGCGGCGCGGGCCTCCGGCGGGCTGGCCCGCGTTCTGCCAGGCAGGCAGGAACGCCGCAAGTGCCTCCGGTGGCGCGGGCTCGACCTCCTTGCGGAGCTTGGCCAGGCAGCGGCGGCGCAGCATGCGGAGCACCTCCGCGTCGCACCACTCGGTGCCCCGGCCGCCGGGCACGAACTCGCCCTCGACGACTCGGTGCTCCGCGGCCAGGCGGTGCAGCGTGCCGGTGATGACCGCCACGCCCAGTCCGTACCTGGCGGCCGCCGCCGGTGCGGTGAACGGCCCATGGCCGCGGGCGTATCTGGCCACCAGGTCACCGAGCGGGTCGGGGACCGGCTCGGTGAACGCCACGGGCACCCCGGGCGGCAGCGGTACCCCGAGCGCGTCCCGCAGCCGGCCGGCGTCCTCGATGGCGGCCCACCGGGCCTCCCCGCCGATCCGCACCTCGATCGCCCGCCGGGAGGCGTCCAGCTCGGCCAGCCAGCCCCCGGCCATGCCCGGCTCGGCGCAGCGCTGCGCGACCTCCGCCGGTGACAGCGGCCCGATGACCCGGAGCAGATCGGCCACGGCCTCCAGGCTGCGGCAGGCGCGCTCGGCGGTGAGCCGCTGCAGTTCCGCCTCCACCTGGCCGACAACCGCAGGGTCGAGCAGCTCCCGCAGATCCGCCTGGCCGAGCAGTTCGGCCAGCAGCGAGGAGTCGAGTGCCAGCGCCTGCGCCCGGCGCTCGGCCAGCGGCGAGTCGCCCTCGTACATGAACGCGCCGACGTAGCTGAACAGCAGCGACCTGGCGAACGGAGAAGGGGCCGGAGTCTCCACCTCGACCAGCCGGACCTTGCGGCTGGCCAGGTCGCGCATCAGGCCGGCCAGGGCGGGCACGTCGAAGGTGTCCTGCAGGCATTCCCTGACCGTCTCAAGCACGACGGGGAACGTGCCGTACTTGGACGCCACGGCGAGCAGCTGGGCCGACCGCTGCCGCTGCTGCCACAGCGGGGACCGGTGGCCCGGCCGGCGCCGGGGCAGCAGCAGCGAACGGGCCGCGCACTCACGGAATCTGGACGCGAACAGCGCCGACCCGCCGAGCTCCGCGGTGACGAGCGGCTCGACCTCCTCGGCCGCCAGCTCGGCGATGCCGGCCGGCGGTGGCTCGTCGGTGTCCGGCACCCGCAGCACGATCCCGTCGTCGGTGTGCAGCGCCTGCACGTCCATGCCCTCGTAGCGCTCCCTGAGCCGCGCGGCGATCGCCAGCGCCCACGGCGCGTGCACCCGGGCCCCGTACGGGCTGTGCAGCACCAGCCGCCAGTCCCCGAGTTCGTCACGGAACCGCTCCATCACCAGCGTGCGGTCGTCGGGCAGGTAGCCGGTGGCCTCGCGCTGGCCGTCCAGGTACCGGATCAGGTTCTGCGCCGCCAGATCGTCCAATCCAGCAATACGCAGCCTCGTCGCAGCCTCCTCCCGGCCCGCTGCGGCGATTTCCCGGCAGAACGCGCCCACCGCCCGGCCCAGTTCCGCGGGGCGGCCCATCGTGTCCCCGTGCCAGAACGGGAGCCTGCCCGGCTGCCCCGGCGCGGGGGAGACCAGCACCTGGTCGGCGGTGATGTCCTCGATCCGCCAGGAACTGGCACCGAGCACGAACACGTCGCCGACCCGCGACTCGTACACCATCTCCTCGTCGAGTTCGCCGACGCGGTGCGAGTTGCGGCCCTGACGCTGCGGGCCGGCCAGGAACACCCCGAACAGGCCCCGGTCGGGGATGGTGCCGCCGCTGGTCACCGCGAGCCGCTGCGCGCCAGGCCGGCCGCGCAAGGTGCCCGTCGTGCGGTCCCAGATCAGCCGGGGGCGCAGCTCCGCGAACTCCTCGCTCGGGTAGCGGCCCGCCAGCATGTCAAGCACCGCGTCGAGCACGCCCCTGGTGAGCCCGCTGAACGGGGCCGCACGCCGGACCAGCCGCTCCACGTCGCCGACCTGCCAGTCGTCCATCGCCACCATGGCGACGATCTGCTGGGCGAGCACGTCGAGCGGGTTGCGCGGCACGCGGAGTTCCTCGATCTCACCGTCCCGCATGCGCTGCACGACCACGGTCGCCTCGACCAGGTCACCCGGGTACTTCGGAAAGATCACGCTGCGGGACACGTCGCCCACCCGGTGGCCGGCCCGGCCGGTGCGCTGCAGCCCGCTCGCCACCGACGGCGCGGACTCCACCTGGATGACCAGGTCCACGGCGCCCATGTCGATGCCGAGTTCCAGGCTGGACGTGGCCACCACGGCGGGGAGCCGCCCCGCCTTCAGTGCCTCCTCGATCTGCGCCCGCTCCTGCCGGGACACCGAGCCGTGATGTGCGCGGGCCACCTCGGCCGGGGCACCCGCCGCGGCGCCGGACTGCGCCATGATCTGAGCCGGCGGCCCCGGGGGCGGCGGCCCGCCTGGCCCGTCCAGGCCAGCGGCGGCCTCGTCGCGGGCCTGCGCCCGTTCCGCGGCGATCTCGTTCAGCCGGCCGCACAGCCGTTCCGCCAGCCGGCGTGAGTTGGCGAACACGATCGTCGACCGGTGCGCCTCGATCAGGTCGAGCACTTTCTCCTCGACGTGCGGCCAGATGGACCGCTGGCCCTGGGCGGCGTCACGCAGATCGGGTTCCCCGGCTTGTGCGCCACCGTCGGCCGGGCCGGCCGACGGGCGGAGGCTTGCGGGCGGCGGATCCGGGTCGGTCATGTCCTCGACCGGGACCACGATCCGCAGCTCCATCTGCTTGACGTAGGGCGGCGCCGCTATCGTCACCGGCCGGGCGCCGCCGAGGAACGTGGCCACCTCCTCCGGCGGCCGGACGGTGGCCGACAGCCCGATCCGCTGGGCCGGGCCGGCGGGCTCGTCCTGGCCGGGCTCGCCCGGCACGGCGCCGCTCCGCAGCGCGTCCAGCCGTTCCAGCGAGATGGCCAGGTGAGCGCCGCGCTTGTTGCCGGCCAGGGCGTGCACCTCGTCCACGATGACGGTGTCCACGCCGCGCAGCGACTCGCGCGCCTTCGAGGTCAGGATGAGGAACAGCGACTCGGGCGTGGTGATAAGGATGTCCGGCGGCTTGCTGGACAGCCGCCGCCGCTCGTCGGCGCCGGTGTCGCCGGTGCGCACCGCCACCCGGATGTCCGGCTCGGGCACCCCGCGGCGCTGCGCGACCTGGCGGATCCCGGCCAGTGGGGCGCGCAGGTTCCGCTCGATGTCCACCGCAAGGGCCTTGAGCGGCGAGATGTAAAGCACCCGGCAGCGCTGCTTCGGATCGGCGGCCACCGGGCTGCTGGCCAGCCGGTCAAGCGCCCACAGGAACGCCGCCAGCGTCTTACCTGACCCGGTGGGCGCGATCACCAGCGTGTTGTCGCCGGCTGCGATGGAGGCCCACGCGCCCGCCTGCGCTGGAGTCGGCTCGGTGAACGCGCCGTTGAACCATTCCCTGGTCAGCGCGCCGAACCCGGCCAGCGGATCCGTGCCCGTGCCCGCGTCGTCGGCGCGCGCCCGTGACGGCGCTTCGCTCCTGGCTCGGGTCCTGGCGGGCATCCTTCCATCCTGCCCTGCCCTGCGGACAATTCCGCCCACGAGTGCCGGGCCGCCCGGCCAGCCGTACCACAGTCCTCCACCTGCGATGGGCATGAATATGACAGCGACGCCCTTAGAGGGGCACTAAATCCACATTCACACTGGGGGGAGGGGGCGCATGCGGGGGAGTAGGGGGGCGAGAGGCTTGCCGGGCACAGGCTTGCCGGGCACAGGCTTGCCGGGCACAGGCTTGCCGGGCACAGGCTTGCCGGGCACATGGCGGGTCAGGGGCCGGCGGCGCGGACGGAGCCGGTCAGCTTGCCCTGAGTGCTGCGGATCTCGCAGATGACCATGTGCTCGCCCGCCGCCCAGGCACCCTGGTTGGGGTAGGCGTAGGACTCAGCCATGCCGCTGGTGTCCAGTTGCGGGTTCAGGTAGCCGGTAAGCCTGGCCTGACAGCCCGCCCGGGCCTGGCTGCTGAGAGCGGCGCCGCCCGGCCAGTCGCGGCCCACCACGCGGAACGCGCCGTAGATCTCCCCGTCATGCGGCGCGCGGCAGGAGACCGCGTGCGCCCCGGCGATTCCGTTCGGCAAAGAATTGAAGCACTGGCCCGGCTGCAATCCGAACACGGTGGCGCGAAGCGGATGTGCTGCCGGGGGCGGCGGCCAGTGCGAGCGATGCAGCAGCAGGGCAGCGGTCACCGCTGCCGCGGCGACGGCTACCGCAATGCTGACCACGAACAGGATGACGAGCACGCGCCTCCCGCGCCGACGAGGGCTGGCGGGTGCCGGCGCGCCGGCCGGAGCCTGGCCGGGCCGCGCGGGCGCGCGGGCAGGGCTGGGGGCCTTGTCCTCCAGGCTCGTTGAGGCAGGGCCGGTCTCCGCCATCTCGTTCATCGCGCCCCGTCCCAAAACTTCTGTCGGAGAAGCTTCCCCGGGGTACTCGTACCCGGTCACGCACCAGACATTCCCGTACATTTCTTGGCCGGGCCTGCGGCCTGCCGCAAACTCCGCTGGGGTGTCCGAGCGGGCGAAGGGGATAGCGTCGAACCCGTGAGGCTCTCCGGGCAGCCAGCCATCGCCGTCGCGGCGCTCGTGCTGGCGCTGTCGGCCTGCAGTTCCAACACGTCGCAAGGCGCGCCAGCACCCCGATCAGCAGCGACTGGTCCCGTGGTGTCCAGCGTCACCGCGCCTGGCTGCAGCGCCGCGGCCGCGGCCGGGAGGCAGCTTCCGGCCGGGCTGGCCCGGCTGTCACCGGTGCCCGGCGACCCGTTCGGCGTCGCGGTGACCGCGGACGGGCGCTGGTCCTTCGTGTCGCTGCTGCCCAACGGGAGCGGGGGCGCGATCGGCGTGTTCGCCGACGCCGGGTCCGCCGTCCCCAGGCTGGTCCGGCAGATTCCGGTGAGCGGCCAGCCGCTGGGCGTGACGCTCACGGCGGACGGCCGCTACCTGCTCGCCGCGAACGGCAGTGGCGCCACGGTGGTCAGCGTGCAGGCCGCCGAACAGGGCAGCGGGAACGCGGTCCTGGGCACGCTGAGGAGTGGCGGCAGCGGGCCGGCAGGCGGCGCGATCGAGGTGGCCACCTCACGCGACGGCAGGTTCGCCTTCGTCAGCCTGGAAGACTCGGAAAAGATCGCGGTCTTCAACCTGCAGCAGGCGCTGGCCAGCCACTTCCGCAGCTCCGGCTTCGTCGGGGACGTGCCGGCCGGGGTCGCGCCGGTCGGGCTGGCTGTGTCGCCGAACGGGGACTGGCTGTACTCGACCAGCGAGCTGCAGTCCTTCAGCGAGCTGCGGCGGGCCGCACACCATGGCACACAGAGCCTCGAGCTGGGCGGCCGGGGAACGCTGGCGGTGATCAGCGTGCACAAGGCGGAGACCGATCCGGCGCACGCGATCGTGTCCACGGTCACCGCCGGCTGCAGCCCGGTGCGGGTGATCACTTCCACGAGCGGCGGGACGGTGTGGGTGACCGCGCGGGGGAGTGACATGCTGCTCGGCTTCTCCGCTTCCCGGCTGCGCGGGGACCCGGCGCACTCGCTGATCGCACGGGCCGAGGTGGGGGAGGCGCCGGTCGGGCTGGCCCTGGTGGACGGCGGGCAGCGAGTGGTCGTCGCCGACTCCAACCGGTTCAGCCAGCAGGGTGCGAAGTCCAGCCTCGCGGTGGTGGATGTCGCCGCGGCCCTCGCGCACCGGCCCGCGCTGGCCGGGTACCTGCCCGCCGGGGGGTTCCCGCGGCAGATGGCCCTGGAACCGGACGGCCGCGTCCTGCTGGTGACGGACTTCGCCTCGCGGCAACTTGAGACGGTGAACGTCGCGAGCCTGCCCTGATGCGCGGCCCGTGTCCCGCGCGCCGCTGAGACGGTGCCGTAGGGCTGCGCGGCGCGGTGGGTCCGAGAGCTTGGGCTGTGCGGCTGGTGTCCCGGGCTGTGCGGGCCCGGGCCGCCGGTACCCTGGCGCCGTGCGGCTCACGGTGTTCTGGGAAAAGATGCGCGGGCAGTTCGGCGAGGCCTACGCCGCCAGCGTTGCCAAGGACTATGTGCTGACCGGGCTGGGCGGCGCGACGGTGAACCAGGCCCTGGCCGCGGGGAAGGAACCGAAAACCGTGTGGCTCGCGGTGTGTGAGGCCTTCGAGATACCGGAGGAATCGCGCTGACGCCATTCCCGGCCAGGGGGCTGGCAGGCTCCCGCGGCCGGGATGATGGCGGCCGGATGTTTCTTCTCGAACGTGTGCGTGTCCTGCGCCTGATCGAACAGTTGTTCGCCTAGAGTGGTGAGCTGTGTGGCGGCCGCTGTGGCGGCCGCGGCGCGATCTCGATTGGTGGTCACCGCGCGGGAGAGTTTTGTCGGTGGCGGCGCGTAGCGTCAGCGCGGACAAAGAAGCCCCTTACCCAATGGGAGTACCCATGGCAGGCATCGACAGGCCGGGCGGGAAAGCCGGCGACAGGGACAAGTCCCTGGAAACCGCCCTCGCCCAGATCGAGCGGCAGTTCGGCAGAGGCTCCGTCATGCGGCTGGGTGACGAGGTCCGGGCACCGATCGAGGTGATCCCTACCGGGGCGATCTCGCTGGACATCGCCCTGGGTATCGGGGGGCTCCCACGCGGCCGGGTCGTGGAAATATATGGACCCGAAGGAACGCGGCAAGACCACCCTGGCCCTCGAAGCGATCGCTAACGCACAGAAAGCGGGCGGGATCGCAGCCTTCATCGACGCCGAGCACGCCCTCGACCCCGAGTACGCCGGGAAGCTCGGCGTGGACACTGACGCGCTGCTGGTCTCCCAGCCGGACACCGGCGAGCAGGCACTGGAGATCGCAGACATGCTGATCCGCTCCAGCGCGATCGACGTCATCGTCATCGACTCCGTCGCCGCGCTGGTGCCACGGGCCGAGATCGAGGGCGAGATGGGGGACAGCCCACGTCGGCCTGCAGGCCCGGCTCATGTCGCAGGCCTTGCGCAAGCTCGCGGGCGCGCTGAACCAGACCAAGACCACCGCGATCTTCATCAACCAGCTGCGGGAAAAGGTCGGGGTCATGTTCGGCTGTATGTCCTACTCGACCAGGGTCACCCTGGCTGACGGCACCCAGGAGAAGATCGGCAAGATCGTCAACCAGCGGATGGACGTCGAGGTCCTTTCTTACGATCCGGAGACCGATCGCGTGGTTCCCCGGCGTATCGTCAACTGGTTCAACAACGGCAAGGCCGAGCAGTTCCTGCAGTTCACCGTTGCCAAGTCGGGGAAGAACGGGCGGGCGCAGTTCGCCGCAACCGAGAACCACCTCATCCGCACCCCCGGTGGCTGGCGCCCAGCTGGTGAGCTGATTCCCGGTGACCGGGTCCTCGTCGCGGAGCAGCAGATCCTCGGCGCACAGCAAGCCCAGGTGATCCTCGGGTCGCTCATGGGGGACGGGGCGCTATCCCCGAACCTCCGCGGCAGGTCCGGCACCCGGTTCCGGATGGGGCACGGTGCGAAGCAGGCGGCTTACCTGGACTGGAAGGTGTCCCTGCTGGACAACATCCCGCATACGAGGACGTCGAACGCCAAGGGTGCGGTCTTCGTCGACTTCACCCCACTGCCCGAACTGGGAGAGCTGCGCGAGACCGTCTACTTCGGCGATGGCAAAAAGCACCTCACCTGGGACTATCTCAAGAGCCTCACGCCGCTCGCGCTGGCGGTCTGGTACATGGACGACGGCTCCTTCACCGTCCGCTCGAAGGGCGTCCAGGAGCGCACCAGGGGCGGCACGGGCCGGATCGAGATCTGTGTCGAGGCGATGAGCCCGGGCTCAAGGGAGCGGCTCGTCGACTACCTTCGGGACGCTTACCGGCTGGATGTGAAGGTCACCGCCCGGGGGGCACGCAAGGTGAGCGTTCTCCAGTTCACCACCGCGGCGTCGGCGGAGTTCCAGAAGCTCATCGCGCCTTATGTCCACCCATCGATGGACTACAAACTGCTGCCGAGGTTCCAGGGCAGGTTCGCCATGCAGCCGGAGTTCGCTGCCGGCGAGGACCCGGCCCGTCCCTGCTCAGGTCCTGGACATCCACGTCAAGCCGCCGACTCGGTCGATGAGCCGTTTCGACATCGAGGTCGAGGGATCGCATTGCTACTTCGTGGATGGCGTCATGGTTCACAACAGCCCCGAGACCACCTCTGGGGGGCGGGCGCTGAAGTTCTACTCCTCCGTCCGGCTCGACGTGCGCCGGATCGAGACGCTCAAGGACGGCACCGATGCCGTCGGCAACCGCACCAAGGTGAAGGTCGTCAAGAACAAGGTGGCGCCCCCCTTCAAGCACCGCGGAGTTCGACATCCTGTTCGGGACCGGCATCAGCCGGGAGGGTGGCCTGATCGACCTCGGGGTCGAGCAGAACATCGTGCGCAAGTCCGGTGCCTGGTACACCTACGAGGGCGACCAACTCGGGCAGGGCAAGGAGAACGCGCGGAACTTCCTGCGTGACAACCCCGATCTTGCCAACGAGATCGAGAAGAAGATCAAGGAGAAGCTCGGCGTCGGCGCACGCCTGGACGCGGAGGCGGCGGACAAGGAGCCGGCGTCGGGTGCGGGCCTGCGCGCGGTCCCGAATGGGGCCGCAGCCGCGGCAGGCACGGCAGCCGCGGCTGCGGGTGCGTCCGGCGGCCGGGGTGTCACCAGGGTCACCGGCGGGCCCGGTGGTGCCGGGTAGCTCTCATGGCACGGGATAGGGGCCTCCCGGGCCAGGGAGGCCGCAGAACCAGGAGCGGGTCATCCGGCCGGAAGACCGGCACCGGGCACCTGACCTTGGTCCCAGGTCCCGGATTGGTGCCGGGTGCTGACGAGGAGGCCGCCGAGGCGTTCGCCGCCGCGGGTTCCGCCGAGGCAGATCCCGGCGCGGAGTCCGGCGGTCCGGGCGAGCGCCGCGCTGGCCGTCGCCATGCCCGGAACCCCGGCGGCGCAGGCCCCGGCGCTCCGGGCTCCGGCGCTCCGGGCTCCGGTGGTGCGCGTTCGGGTGATGCGGATCCCTGGGAGACCGGTTCCGGCGGCGTGAATTCCGCTGGCGCGGACCCTGGTAGCGAGGAGGCGGCGCGGGCGATCTGCTTGCGGTTGCTCACCGCCGGGCCGCGCACCCGGGCACAGCTGGCCACCGCGCTGCGCAAGCGGAAGATTCCGGACGAGGTCGCGGAATCCGTGCTGAGCCGGTTCGCTGAGGTCGGCTTGATCGACGACGAGGCCTTCGCCCGGGCGTGGGTGGAGAGCCGGCACCACGGCCGCGGCCTCGCCCGCCGCGCGCTCAGCGCCGAACTGCGGCAGCGCGGGATACCCGACGGCGCAGTGCGGTCGGCGGTGGGCCTGCTCGGGCCACAGGACGAACTGGCCACCGCCCGGCGGCTGGTGGCCAAGCGGCTGCCGGCCAGCCGGGGGAAGCCGATGCCAGCCCGGGCCCGGCAGCTGATGGGCATGCTGGCCCGTAAGGGCTATCCGGCTGGCCTGGCCGCTCAGGTGGTGCGGGAAGCCCTGGAACAAGAGCAGGAAGACGATGCGGGCCGCGGGGCGGATCTGGCGTGGATTAGCGAAGACGGCGCCGGTGACGATTGGCTGTGAGCGGCGCACGGTGCGTTGAGTAACGGAAGCATCACTAGGCCGAGCTTGCCCAAATTGTTATCAGCGCTTAACCTCACGGCAGCGAGGTGTTAGACCGTTAGAGGCGATTGGGAACATACGACACGCCCGGCAACTGGTTGCGCCCGGTTGCCGGTAAGGACACAGATCCGGCCTGCGGCCGGATCCGGCGAGGTGCTGGCCAGCCAGGCCAGCCCTGAACCGGGTTCGGTTAGGCAGTGGCCACGGCCCCGCGAAAGCGGTGGCTGATAGGGGGCGGACAGGGCTTGACGCGGTGCCTGGGCATGGACCGCAAGGACCCGCCATGCGGGTCCGCGCGGCACGACCAGTCCAGGAGCTGGGTGGGCAGCTCGTGTGCCCGGCAGGCTCTGGCCGCAGCCGGGCCCGCGGCGGCGAGATCCCGAATCGCGGGCAGGAACAGTGTGGGCTGGCCTGCCAGCGACTGCGGGGGACGGCGACCACGCCGGAAGGACTGGCGGCGCCATCGGCTGTCGGTGCAGGTCATCGGCTGCTGGCCGGGCCCGGGCGACTGTCGTTGTCCCGGTACATACCGGGTGCCACAGGGCCGGGGATCCTGTGGCGAACCGGGTCCCGCGGGCGGCGCTCTCATGAGCGGCGCCTTGGCGGGTAGTAATACTCCTGCGGGCGGCGGTCGGAGTGGGCACGGCCCTCCGGGCACGGTCCTGTGGGTGGCGGCGAAGCTGCTGACCGCATAGCCCGCCGTGAGCGCTGAGGTACGGCTGCCGGAACCACCGGTGGCCGGGCTGGCCCGGCTGGCCGGTTCGCCGGCAGTCGTCGTCCGCGCAGCAACACGCCGCGCATGGCGCGCCTGACCCCTCGCCACAGGGATCAGCCCTGGCTCCGCACCACGGAGCCGGGGCCCGCGAGCAGGATTGAGGTGTGCCATGAGCAACACAATCGCTGTAGTGATCGCGGTGATCGGGATCCTTGCGCTGTTCGCCGTTGCAGGTGCGTTGTTCGCCGTCGTGCGCAAGGCCGGGAACCGCACGGTTCCGGCACCCCAGGAAATCGCCGCAGCCCACTCATCCGCCAGCCCAGCGCTGGCCGCCGAGGCAGAACGCCGGGCGGCGGAGGCTGGCCGCGCCGCGGAACGGCGCCTCGAAGAAGCTGGCCAGGCCGCCGAGCAGATCCGGGCCAGCGCGGAGTCTGACGCGGCGGCCATCGTGCGGCGGGCCGAGGAGTCGGTGCGCCAGGTCACGCAGGCACAGCGAGCAGCCGAGGAACAGGTCCAGGCAACCAGGGAGGAAGCCGTCCAGCTTCGCGCCGATCTCGAACGCAGGGAGGCGCGCCTTGCCGAGCGTGAAGGCAGGCTGGATGGCGAACTGCGCAAGCTGGAACAGCGGTCCGCAGAGCTGGAGGGGACCCGGGCCGGACTCGACGCCCAGCGCGCCGAGCTTGCCCGGCTGGACGACGAGCGCCTTGCGGTACTGGAGCGGGCCGCCGGGCTGACCGCCGAGCAGGCCAAGACCGAACTCGTCGCCACCATCGAGAACCAGGCCAAACGCGAGGCCACGCTGATCGTCCGCGAGGCCGAGACCCAGGCCCGCCGCGACGGGGAAGAGCGGGCCAGGCGGATCGTGACCCTCGCCATCCAACGGGTCGCGAGCGAGCAGACCAGCGAGTCCGTGGTCTCGGTACTGCACCTTCCCGGCGAGGAGATGAAGGGCAGGATCATCGGCCGCGAAGGCCGCAACATCCGCGCCTTCGAGTCGGTGACCGGGGTCAACCTGATCATCGACGACACGCCCGAGGCTGTCCTGCTGTCCTGCTTCGACCCGGTCCGGCGGGAGGTGGGCAGGCTCGCACTGGAGAAGCTGGTGCTCGACGGCCGCATCCACCCCCAGCGGATCGAGGAGGCCTACGACCGCAGCAAGGCCGAAGTGGAGCAACTGTGCGAGCGCGCCGGTGAGGACGCCATGGTCGACTTGGCCATCACCGACATGCACCCGGAACTGGTGACGCTGCTCGGCCAGCTCCGCTACCGCACCTCCTACGGCCAGAACGTGCTCGCCCACCTGGTGGAGTCCGCACATATCGCCGCCATGATGGCCAGCGAGCTGGGCATGGACCCCGTGCTGCTCAAGCGGTGCACCGTGCTGCACGACATCGGCAAGGCACTGACCCACGAGGTGGAGGGCAGCCATGCCCTCATCGGCGCGGAGATCGCACACAAGTACGGCGAGTCGGCTGACGTGGTCCACGCCATCGAAGCGCACCACAACGAGGTCGAGGTCCGCACCGTCGAAGCCGTCCTCACCCAGGCCGCCGACGCGATCAGTGGCAGCAGGCCGGGGGCCCGGCGCGAGTCGCTGGAGGCGTACGTCAAGCGGCTGGAGCGCCTTGAGGAGATCGCGACCGCCCACGAGGGCGTGGACAAGGTGTTCGCGATGCAGGCCGGGCGGGAGATCCGGGTCATGGTGAAGCCGGATCGGGTCGATGACATTCAGGCGCAGGTCATTGCGCGGGACGTGGCCAAGCAGGTTGAAGAGGAGCTGACTTATCCGGGGCAGATCCGGGTCACGGTGGTGCGTGAATCGCGGGCTACTGAGTTCGCGCGTTGACACGCCCAGGCTAGGGCGGCACCAGCATTGCTCTGAACAGCGGGACAAAACGCTGTCCAGAGCAACCCTGGTGCCGTTGGGATGAGCTGCGCTGCTCCGGCTCGGCACGGGCTTAGGCGCGGGAGGGTTGCTCTCGGGCGATTGCTCTCTGGGGGCTGGCGGGGCTGCGGCGGCCGCTTCGTGGAGGGGGGAGCGGGGGGTGGTTCCGGGGCTGGTGGGGGTTCGGCTGGGGGAGCGGGTTCGGGGATGTCGGGGGCGGTGGTGTGGAGTCTTAGCATCGGGGTGTCGGGGTGGGGGAAGTTCAGGGTTTGGGCGTAGAGGGAGAGTTCGGCCTCGATGGCGGCGATGATCGTTTCGGGGTGGCGGAAGCCGTGGGACTCGTCTTTGAACTCGAGCAGGGCGTGGGGGATGCCCTGGTGGGTGAGCTGGGCTGCCAGTGCGTGGGCCTGGGCCGGGGGGACGACCGGGTCGTCCTGGCCGTGTAGCTGGAGGATGGGGCAGGTCTCGGTGCTGACGCGCTGGGCGGGGGAACGCTCGGCGTAGGCCGCCGCGAAACCGGGCAGCGGGCCGATCAGGCCGTCGGTGTACCTGGACTCGAAATCATGCGTGGTGGCGGCGAAACTGCGCGGGTCGGTGATGCCGTAGTAGGACGTGGCGGCCTTGAACGGGCTGCCGGCAGCATGTGCGGTAACCGCCGCCAGGGCGGTCCAGCCGCCCGCGGAGGCACCGCGGATCACCAGCCTGGCGCCGTCCGCGTCGCCGGAATTGACCAGCGCCTGCGCTGCCGCGATCACGTCCTCCACGTCGACCACGCCCCACTGGTGGCGCAGCCGCTCCCGGTACACCCGGCCATAGCCGGCCGAGCCGCCGTAGTTCACGTCGATGACGCCGATGCCCCGGCTGGTGAAGTACGCCTTTTCCAGGTCAAGCCTGCGGTCTGCCTGCGATGCCGGGCCGCCGTGTGCCCAGACCACGTACGGCGGCAGCTCCCCCGCACCGGCCGTCGCCTCCGGATTGGCGGGCGGGTATACCCAGGCGTGCACCTCCTGGCCGAACTTCCCTTCGAACTCCAGCTTGCGTGCCTTGGGCAGGTACCCGGACGCGGGCAGGCGCCCGGCCGGCGAATAGAGCTTTTTCGCCTTCCCCGTGGTCATGTCGACCCGGATCACCGACATCGGCGTGCTCGGCCCGCCGGCCACCAGCACGACGGACATGCCGTCCGCGGACAGCTCGGGCGCGAAGTTCTGGTACGGGATGTCCAGGTCGGTCAGTTCCCCGGTCGTGGGGTCGAGCAGGCCCAGCCGCAGCCCACCGCAGCCGTGCAGCACCGCGAGCTGCCCGTCGGCCAGCACCGCGTACGGGCGCTGCCCGAGCTGCCACAGCGGTGCGGCAAACTCCTCCTCGGCCGGGTAGACCGCCTCGGCGGGCCCGGCGGCCACGCTCAGCAGGTAGAGGTTCCACCAGCCCGGCCAGTCGGAGATCAGGTACAGGCTCGTGTCGTCGTGCCAGACCGGGGCCAGGACGGACTCACTCACGCCGCCCTTGACCAGCCCGCCCTTGCCGGGGATCGGCTCGTCCACCCGGGCCACCCGCAGCTCGGTGCCGTCCCACGGCATCCGCGGATGGTTCCAGCACACCCAGGCCAGGCGGCGGCCGTCGGGGGAGGGCGTCGGGAACGCGTAGAAATCGGCCCCGCTGGTCAGTTCGCGGATCGCGCCGGCATCCCCGGCGGCCGAGCCGTCCAGCGGCACCGCGACGATCGCGCGGGTCACCTGGCCGGCTTCGTGCCGCTCCTGTACGCACCAAACTTCCCGCTTGTCCGGCGACAAGGCAAAGTCTGCAAAACGAAACTCCGGGGTACCCGGCTCCGGCAGCGGCGCGGGGGTCAGCGGCCGGGGCGTGCTGCCGGCTCCGTCCGTACCTGGCTCATCCGCGAGGTAGAGGCGCTGGTCAGCGAAGTTCGCGAAGACGATCGCCCAGGACTGCCCGCCCCCCCGCCGCGCCGCGCGCACCGGAAGGTAGGACCGTCCACCGTACTCGTGCACCCGGGTCCGGGCATTCCACGGGGCAGACAGCACCTGCCTGGGCTTTCCCGCCGCTCCCAGGTGAACGACCGTGGCCCGGCCCAGCTCCCCGGGCAGGGTTTCCTGCCACCACACCTCGCCGTCGATCGTCACGGGAAACGAAACCTGGCGGTACTGGCCGGCGACATCCGCCGCGGTGATGGGCGAAGGCCAGGTACCGCACGGGAGGGGCCGCGCGGCAGTGGTGTCTGTCATGCCAACATGGTCCACCAAGGCCGGGCTGGCCACGGGAGATTCCGGATATGCCGAGGGGTGCGCGTACCCTCGTTTGTTGACATGAACACGGTCCGCACTTACGAGATACGCACCTACGGGTGCCAGATGAACTTTCACGACTCCGAGCGCCTCGCCGGCCTGCTCGAGGAGTCGGGTTACCAGCGCGTGGATCAGGGTGCCGCGCCCGACGTGGTCGTGTTCAACACCTGCGCGGTACGGGAGAACGCCGACAACCGGCTGTACGGGAACCTTGGCCACCTGCTGCCGGTGAAGTCCGCGCACCCGGGCATGCAGATCGCGGTGGGCGGCTGCCTGGCACAGAAGGACCGGGCCGGGATCGCCGAGCGGGCCCCGTGGGTGGACGTGGTGTTCGGCACGCACAACATCGGATCGCTGCCGGCGCTGCTGGAACGAGCCCGGGTGCAGGCCGAGGCACAGGTCGAGATCGCCGAATCGCTGGAGCGGTTCCCCTCCGTGCTGCCCGTGCGCCGCGAGTCCCCGTACGCGGCGTGGGTGGCCATCTCCGTGGGCTGCAACAACACCTGCACGTTCTGCATCGTGCCGAGCCTGCGCGGCCGGGAGGAGGACCGCCGCCCCGGCGACGTGCTTGCCGAGGTCACGGCGCTGGCCAGCGAGGGCGTACTTGAGGTCACGCTGCTCGGGCAGAACGTCAACTCCTACGGAGCGGGATTTGGGGACCGGCAGGCGTTCAGCAAACTCTTGCGGGCCTGTGGGGCAATCGACGGGCTCGAACGGGTGCGCTTCACCTCGCCGCACCCGCGGGACTTCACCGCCGACGTGATCGCGGCGATGGCGGAGACGCCGAACGTCATGCCGAGCCTGCACATGCCGCTGCAATCGGGCTCGGACGCGGTGCTCCGGGCCATGCGCCGGTCCTACCGGCAGGAGCGGTACCTGGGCATCCTGGAGCAGGTGCGGGCGGCCATCCCGGACGCGGCCATCACCACGGACATCATCGTGGGCTTTCCCGGTGAGACCGAGCAGGACTTCGCCGGCACCCTGGACACCGTGCGGGCGGCCCGGTTCGCCGGCGCGTTCACGTTCCAGTACTCGCAGCGGCCGGGCACGCCGGCGGCGGCCATGCCCGGCCAGGTGCCCCCGGACGTGGTGGCCGAGCGGTACGGGCGGCTCACCGCTTTGGTCGCGGAGATCGCGGGCGCGGAAAACGAGGCGCTCGTCGGCCGCGAGGTCGAGGTGCTCGTGGCCGAAGGGGAAGGGCGCAAGGACAGCGCCACCCACCGCGCCAGCGGGCGGGCGCGGGACAACCGGCTCGTCCACTTCGCGCCCTCGGGGACGGCGCCGCGCCCCGGCGACGTGGTGACCACGGTGGTGACCAAGGCGGCGCCGCATTACCTGATCGCGGACCAGCCGCCGGTGACGGTGCGGCGGACCCGGGGCGGGGACGCATGGCAGGCCCGCAAGGACGGCCTGGCACCGCCGGCTGCCGGCGACATAGCCGCCAGCACGCCGCCGGTCCTGCTGGGCATGCCCGCCCTCGGCCGGCCGGGCTCCTGACCGGGCCGCACACGGCGGCCCCGGGATGGCCGGCGTGAGCATAGCTACGGCAAACTGACGCCATGCTGATCGCTGGGGCCGTTTGCCCGCACCCGCCCCTGCTGATCCCGGAGGCGCTCGGCTCGGCCGCCAGCGACCCCCCGGATGAGCTGCGCAAGGTGACCGCCGCAGCAGCCCGGGCCGTCGCGGGGCTCGCGGGCGCGCGGCCCGGGCTGATCGTGGTGGTCGGCGGCGGCGCCGCGGACCGCGAGTACGGCCCGGACGCCTCCGGCGGGCTGCACGCGTTCGGGGTCGGCGTGACCGTCGGCGCGGGCGAGCCGGTCCTGCCGCTGTCGCTGACCGTGGGCCGCTGGCTGCTTGAGCAGGGCGGCATCCTGGACCGCGACGGGGCGGCGGCGGGCGGTGTGGCGGTGGTGTTCCAGGAGGTGGCCCGGTCCGCCGCCGCGGGCGACTGCATCAAGCTCGGCCGGATTCTCGCCGACCGTGCCCCGCGCGTCGCGCTGCTCGCCATGGGCGACGCGTGCGCCCGGCCTGCCCGGGAGGCGCCCGGCGTGCCCGACCCGGACGCGCAGGACTACGACGAGGAGGTCGCCGAGGCGCTCGCCGCCGCGGATGCCCGCTGGCTCGCCCGGCTGGACCCGGCCCTGGACGAGGAGCTTGTAGTGGCTGGCCGGGCGGCGTGGCAGGTGCTGGCGGGCGCGGCAGGCGGGCGCCGCATGCAGGGACGGCTGCTGTGCATGTCCGCCCCCTACGGGGTCACCTACCTGGTCGCCTCCTGGGAGGAGCCCCGGCCGGACTGACGCCATGCCGCCGCGGGCGCCGGTGACCTGCCGGGGGAGCGCTGACTACGATCGGGCCATGCGGTTCGCGAAGGGGCACGGCACCGAGAACGACTTCGTGATCCTGCTCGACCCCGACGGCTCCAGCGGGCTCACCGCCGGTCTCACGGCCCGGCTGTGCGACCGGCGGGCCGGGATCGGCGCGGACGGGGTGCTCCGGGCGGTGCGGGCCGCGGCGTGCGGGGTTGCCGGGCGTGCGGACCGGGAGGCAGGGGCCGCCGGCGGCGCCGGCGGGCCGGAATGGTTCATGGACTACCGCAACGCCGACGGCAGCCTGGCGGAAATGTGCGGCAACGGGATCCGGGTGTTCGCGCGCTACCTGGTGCGGCATGGCCTTGGGGCAGGCCCCGAGTTCAGCGTGGCCACCCGGTCCGGGCCGCGCCGGATCCGGCTGGACGACGACGGCGGGGTCACCGTGGACATGGGCGCCGTGGCCGTGCTCGGCCCGGGCAGTGCCGTCATCGCTGGCCAGGCGCGTCCGGGGCTGCGGGTGTCGGTGGGGAACCCGCACCTGGTCTGCCTGGTCGATGGCCCGCTGGCCGCGTTCGACCTGTCCCGCGCGCCCGGACTGGACCCGGGGCAGTTCCCCGAGGGCGGCAACGTGGAACTGGTCCAGGTGACCGGCCCGGCGAGTGTGGCCATGCGGGTACACGAGCGCGGCTCCGGCGAAACCCGCTCGTGCGGCACCGGCGCCGTGGCCGCGGCCGCCGCGGTGGCGGGCGGGAGCGACGGGACCTGGGATGTCCGGGTGCCGGGCGGAGACCTGAAGGTAACCCTGGAGGCGGGCCGCGCCTGGCTCACCGGCCCGGCCGTCATCGTCGCCGAAGGCGAACTCGACCCGTCCTGGCTGGCCGCCCGCTGACGCCGCCCGGGGCCGCCCGCCCGCTGACGCCGCCCAGGGCCGCCCGGGGCTGGCCGCCCGCTGGCCGCCGCCCGGGGCTGGCCGCCGCCCGGGGCTGGCCGCCGCCCAGTCATGAATGTGAACCTGGTGTTCAAAGCCCGGCCTGACTGTCTCATCAAACCGGACAATTAACCCGTACCGGGCGCGTGCTCCTACTCCGGAATTGATGATCATGGGGATATGGCCCCCACCCATGGGCCATATCCACATGATCATCCAGGAAGGGCGCGGCCGATGGCACATGTTGACAACGCCGTCAGAACAACAGCAGGTTCACATTCATCAAGCGCGGAGGCGCTCGTAGCGGAGCAGGACGACGCCGTTGCCGAAGGCGCGGGTCTCGGCGAGCCGGAGGCTGACCTTCGCGTCCGTGGGCTGGAACAGCAGCCGGCCGCGGCCAAGGAGCACCGGCTGGACGTAGAAGCGGAACTCGTCGATCAGGTCATGGGCCAGGAACGCCGCAGCGAGGATCGAGCCGCCGATCACCAGGTCGCCGCCCGGCTGCGCTTTGAGCTCGGCGATCTGCTCCGGAACCACCTCCCGAACGATCGTGGTGTTCCAGCCGGCCTGCTCCAGGGTCCGGGAGAACACGGTCTTGGGCATGTCCCGCCAGATCCGGGCGAACTCGATCTTCTGCGCGGAGGCCGCCGGGTCCTGGTCGGCGGTCGGCCAGTAGCTGGCCATCAGCTCGTAGGTGACACGCCCGTCCAGGAAACCGCCCGCCGTGGCGAGCCAATCGTTGAAGTGCTGGTGCACTTCCTCATCGATCTGCTGCCAGCCGAGGTCGTGGCCCGGCCCCTCGAAGTACCCATCGAGAGACACCGACATCATGAAGATGATCTTCCGCATCACGGTTCCCTTCGTGGCGGCCCGCGCCGCACGCAGGCAGCGGAAGGTTACTAGGCGGTGCCGACACCCAGGGCGGACAGGCGCAGCCCGCGGAACGAGGCGTCGAGCACCTCGGCAATGTGCGCCACGAGCACGGGGTCGCCGCCGTCGGCGGCCAGGGCGGCCGCGATCTGCAGGCTGCAGCCGGGATTGGCGGACACGACAAGGCGCGCCCCGGTCGCCCGGAGGGCCGCGGCCTTGCGCTGGCCGAGGTCTGCGGCCGCCTCCGGCTGGACCAGGTTGTAGATGCCCGCAGACCCGCAACAGGTTCCGCCGCCGCCGACCTCGATCAGGTCCAGGCCAGGGATACCGTGCAGCAGCTCTCGCGGCTGCTGCCGGATCCGCTGTGCGTGCGCGAGATGGCAGGCGTCGTGGTAGGCGGTGAGGGCCTTCAGTTCGTGCCGCACGGCGCGCGGCCCGCCGTGGTCGCGGTACAGCTCGGCGAGGAATTCGCTGAAGTCGCGCACCTGGCCACTGAACGCCGCTGCCCGGTTGGCCAGGGGACCGGGCGCGCCGTCGGCCGCACGGGCGAAGAATGCGCCGTACTCCTTCATCGCCGACCCGCACCCGGCCGAGTTGATCACGATCGCGTCCACGCCCGCGCGCTCGAATTCGGTGATCGTCCGCTCCGCGAAGCGGGCAGCCTCGTTCACCCGGCCCGCGTGCAGCGACAGCGCACCACAGCAGCCCTGGCCGGGCGGCACGATCACGTCACAGCCCTCGGCGGCGAGCACGCGCGCGGTGGCGGCATTGACGTGCGGGAAGAAAACCTGCTGTACGCAGCCGGTGAGCATGCCCACGACCGCGCGGCGCTGGCCACGGGCCGGGATGCGGGCGGGAAGCCTGTCCCGGCGGCCGGGGGAGCGCGGCGCCAGCCGCATCGATCCGGCGAGTTCGGGGGCGTACCGGGCCAGCGGGCCGCGCTGGGCCAGCCGGTCGAACCCGGCGCGCTGCGCCGCGCGCAGCGGGCCGGACAGGGCGCGGAGCCGCTTCGGGTAGGGGAACGTCGCGAAGATCGCGGCGCGCACGGCCTTGTCCCTGACCGAGCGGGGCGCGCCGGCCTGCACCGGGCCCGCCCCGGAGCCCGCCTGTTCCGGCCAGGCGCGGGCCGCCTCGATCAGCTCGTTGTAGCGCACCCCGGACGGGCACGCCGTCACGCAGGCCATGCAGCCCAGGCAGCGGTCCAGGTGCGTGGTCACCTTCTCGCTGACCGGTGCCCCGTCCAGGACCTGCGAGATCAGGTGGATCCGCCCGCGCGGCGAGTCCATCTCCTCGCCCCAGAGCTGGTAGGTCGGGCAGGCGGGCAGGCAGAAGCCGCAATGGACGCAGTCCCCGGCCGCGGCGGCAAGGTGCCCGCCGGGATCGAGCGCACCGGCGCGTTCGTCCATCAGATCCCTCCCGCGAACCGGCCCGGCGCCATCCGGTGGCCCGGGTCGAACTGGTCCTTGACCGCGCGCATCAGCGACAGCGACGGCACCGGGCCCCAGAGGTCCATCAGGTCCCGTGCCCGGGGCGGGGCATGCACCACGACGGCGCTGGCCAGCACCGGCGGCCCGTCGGCCACCGCGGCGGGCGCGGGCCGTGCGTCACCGTCCCCGCGGGCCAGCGCGTCGCGCAGCCCGGAGACGAACGCCGCGACCGCGGCCGGGTCCGCGTCCGGCTTGACCGCTGCGTAGATCACCCCTGCCGCGGCGGACCCGCCGACGGCCGGGTCGAGGCCGGCGGCCATGGCCGCGGCGTCGACCGCCCGCAGAATCTGCGGCAGCCCCGCCGCCCAGAACCCGATCCGGATCAGCGTGCCGGCCTGCCCGGCGTCCGCCGCGCCACCCGGCTGCCCGTCACCGGACTGCCCCGCACCCGGCCGCTGGTCAGCGCTCTGCCCTGCACCGGGCTGCTCGTTACCCGGCTGCCCGTTGCCGGGCTGCTCGTTACCCGGCTGCCCGTTGCCGGCTGCTCGTTGCCGTTCGCCGGCCACCCCCACCAGCCCGGTGCGGACGGCCGCGCGGCCGCTCCCTTGCCGAGCAGCGCGCGCATCAGGCCGGCCCGTTCCGCCGTGCCGTCCGGGTCACCCTCCATCAGCACGGCCACCCGCACCGGCTGATCTCGTGCCGGGCGGTCGAGTTCGATGGCCGACGGCGCCAGTTCGCTGCCCGCCGCCGCGGCGACCGCACGGTACGCCTCGTCCGGGCCGTCGCGGTCCACCGTGACGTAGGCGGCGGAGGCGGGCCGGGGATGCAGCCGGAACACCGCCTCCACGATCAGCCCCAGCGTCCCGAACGAGCCGGTGAACAGCTTGCCCAGGTCATAACCTGCGACGTTCTTGACCACCTTGCCGCCGGAGCGTGCCACGGTGCCGTCGGCGCGGACCACGGTGATCCCGATCAGCAGGTCCCGCGGCGTACCGTAGCGCAGCCGCCGCGGGCCCGCAGCCCCGGTCGCGAGGGTCCCGCCGACGGTCGCGCCGAGCCATTCCGGCGCTGCTCCGTCAGCCCCGGACGGCGCTGCGCTCCCGGCTGCCCGGCCCGGCCCGGATCCCCCGGCGGCCCGGTGCACCGCGAGCGGGGCCGGCGGCGGGTCAAGGGCAAGCTGCTGCCCGGCCCCGGCCAGCGCCGCACCGAGCCGGGCCAGGCTCACCCCGGCCTGGACGCGGACAACCAGATCCCCCGCGGCGTGCTCGAGCACCTGATCCAGCGCCCCGGTGTCCACCACCAGGTCGCACTGCCGGGGCGGTGCGCCCCAGCCGAGCTTGCTGCTGCCACCGCGCGGCACCACGGCCAGGTCGTGCGCGGCGGCCGCACGCAGGAGCTCGCTTGCCTCCGCGACGGTCGCCGGGGAGGCGGCGAAGCGCGGCATCACCCCGGCGACCACGTCCCCTGGCTGCGCCGGACGGGCGGCTGGGCAGGCCGCGCTCAGTGCCTCCAGGACCGGGTCAGCGCCCACGGCACCCCCGCGGGGCGGCGGACGGCGGGACTGCGCGGGGTAGCGTAATGCCGCTCAAAATTGATCCACCTGCCCCGAGGCCACCAGCGGGTGCGGCGCACGGCGCGGCCCGGGAACCTCTCCGCACAGCCGGGGCGTCGGGAACACCTTGCCCGGGTTGCACAGGCTGGCCGGGTCGAACGCGCAGCGCAGCAGTTGCATCGTGTCGAGGTCGTCGGCGCCGAACATCTTGGGCATGTACCGTGACTTGTCCACCCCCACGCCGTGCTCGCCGGTGATCGACCCGCCGTGCGTGATGCACAGGTCCAGGATCGCGCCGGACAGGGTCTCGGCCGCCTCGGTGGCGCCGGGCACGTCGTCGTCGTAGAGCACCAGCGGGTGCAGGTTCCCGTCGCCCGCGTGGAACACGTTGGCCACCCGGATGCCCGACTCCGCCGACAGTTCAGCGATCTTGTCGAGCACCGCGCCGAGAGCACTGCGCGGCACCACGCCATCCTGGACGATGTAGGCCGGCGCGATCCTGCCGACCGCCGCGAACGCGGACCTGCGGCCCACCCAGATCGCCGCCCGCTCCGCCGGGTCGTCCGCCTCCCTGATCTCGGTCGCGCCTGCCTGCTCGCACAGCGCGCGGACGGCGGCGCACTCCCGCTCCGCGTCGCACTGCGGGCCGTCGAGTTCCACGATCAGCACCGCGCCGGCGCCTTCGGGGTAGCGGCAGCTCACCGCGGCCTCCGCGGCCTCGATCGCCAGCGCGTCCATCATCTCGATCGCCGCCGGGACAATGCCGGCCCCGATGATCGCCGACACCGCGTTCCCGCCGGCGCCGGTGGTCTCGAACGCGGCCAGCAGGCACTTGACCAGCTGCGGGATCTTCGTCAGCTTGACCACGATCTTGGTGACGATGCCCAGCGTGCCTTCCGAGCCGGTGAACGCGCCAAGCAGGTCGTAACCGGGGGCCGCCCCGGTGCCGTCGCCGAGCCAGGTCAGCTCGCCGCCCGGGGTGACGATCTCCAGCCCGGTGATGTGATGCACGGTAAAGCCGTACTTGAGGCAGTGCGCCCCGCCGGAGTTCTCCGCCACGTTCCCGCCCACCGAGCAGACCACCTGGCTGGAGGGGTCGGGGGCGTAGAAGTAGCCGAACGGCCGGGCCGCCTCGCTCACCGACAGGTTGGTGCAGCCCGGTTCGACGATCGCCCGCTGGCTGGCCGGGTCGATCGCGATGATGCGCCGCATCTTCGAAGTCACGATCAGCACGCCCTCGGCATGCGGCAGCGCACCGCCGGACAGCCCCGTGCCGGAGCCCCTGGCCACGAAGGGCACCTTCGCCGCGGCGCATTCTGCCACCACCGCGGCGACCTCCGCCGCGGTCCTGGGCAGGACGGCAAGTGCCGGGGTGACCCGGTGCGAGGTGAGGCCGTCGCACTCGTAGGTGCGCAGCTCCGCGGGGTCGGTGATCACGCCGTCGGGCCCGCAGATCTCGGTCATCCGGGGGATGAGCTGCTTGATCATCTTCTCCCCTCGGGTGCGGTGCCGGTCCCTCCAGGGTGCCCCCGCTGCGGGCTGCCTGCAACGCCCCGGCGGGCCGGGGCGGGCACGCGGGCCGTCAGGGCATCCGCTCGTAGGCGGGCAGCGTGAGGAAATCGGCGTAGTCGTCGGCCAGCGCCACCTCGGTGAACAGGCCGGCTGCCTGCTGATACCGCTCGGCGTCGAAGCCGCCGCCGAGCGCGGCGGAGATCTTCCCCAGCTCCTCGGCGATGATCTGCTCGACCAGGCCGCGGGTCACCAGCGGGCCGTCGTCCAGGGTGATGTCGTTGTGCACCCACTGCCAGATCTGGGAGCGGGATATCTCCGCGGTGGCCGCGTCCTCCATCAGGTTGAAGATCGCCACGGCCCCGTTGCCGCCGAGCCAGTTGGCCAGGTACTGCAGCGCCACGCTGACGTTGTTGCGCAGCCCGGCCTCGGTGATGGCGCCCGGCGTCTTGGCGACCGCAAGCAGGTCCTGGGCGGTCACGCTGACCTCCTCGCGGAGGCGGTCGAGCTGGTTGGGCCGGTCGCCCAGTGCCGCGTCGAAGACCTCCTTGCACAGCGGGACCAGGTCCGGGTGCGCCACCCAGGAGCCGTCGAAGCCGTCCGCGGACTCGCGGGTCTTGTCGTCGCGGACCTTGGCCAAGGCGGTCGCGTTCACCTCGGGGTCCCGCCGGCTCGGGATGAACGCGGCCATCCCGCCCATGGCGTGCGCGCCGCGGCCGTGGCAGGTCTTCACCAGCAGTTCGGTGTAGGCGCGCATGAACGGCGCCGTCATGGTGACCGCGTTGCGCTCGGGCAGCACGAACTCGCGGCCCCGGGAGCGGAACTTCTTGATGATGCTGAACAGGTAGTCCCACCGGCCCGCGTTCAGCCCGGAACTGTGGTCGCGCAGCTCGTAGAGGATCTCCTCCATCTCGAAGGCGGCCGGGATGGTCTCGATCAGCACGGTCGCCCTGATGGTCCCGCCCGGCAGGCCGAGGGCGGCCTGGGCGACGTTGAAGACGTCGTTCCAGAGCCGCGCCTCGAGGTGGCTCTCCATCTTGGGCAGGTAGAAGTACGGGCCCTTGCCCTTGCCGAGCTGGCGCTGGGCGCAGTGGAAGAGGTAGAGCGCGAAGTCGAACAGGCCGCCCGCGACCCGCTGGCCGTCCACAAGCATGTGCTTCTCGTCGAGATGCCAGCCACGGGGGCGGACCACGATCGTGGCCAGCTCGTCGTCGGGCCGCAGCCGGTAGTCCTTGCCCTCGTCGCTGGTGAAGTCGATGGTGCGGTCCAGTGCGTCGCACAGGTTGAGCTGGCCGGTGACCATGTTCTGCCAGAGCGGGGTGTTGGCGTCCTCGAAATCGGCCAGCCACACGTTCGCGCCGGAGTTGAGCGCGTTGATGGTCATCTTCCTGTCGGTGGGCCCGGTGATCTCCACCCGCCGGTCCACCAGGCCCGGCGCGGGCGAGGCCACCCGCCACAGTGGGTCCTCCCTGATATGCCGGGTGGCGGGCAGGAAGTCCAGCATGCCGCCGGCCAGCAGCTCCTGCTGCCGGGCCGCGCGGGCGGCCAGCAGCTCTGCCCGCCTGGCGCCGAAGTCACGCTGGAGCATGGCGATCAGATTCAGTGCGTCGGGGGTGAGGATCTCCTCGAACCGGTCCCCGGGCGGGCCAGTGATCTCGATGCCGTTGCCAGCCGCCATCTCGCGCCTCTTCTCAGCCGGAATGTGGAATTGACGCTAGCCCGCAGCCGCGATGGCGGTCAAAGCCAGCGTGCCCCAAAAACTTACCCGTCGGTAACTGGGGCACAACCAGCGGCCCCCAGACGTTATTGCAATGACCTGGATACGCCGGCATGGCAGCATTGACCAACCAGGCCCGGAGATGCTTGCGCCTGTTTCAGCAGGCCGTGGCGCGCCGGACGGAGACCGACCCAAGGCAGCGATGAG
Source organism: uncultured Actinomycetes bacterium (assembly GCA_963707905.1). Classification (GTDB taxonomy): domain Bacteria; phylum Actinomycetota; class Actinomycetes; order Streptosporangiales; family Streptosporangiaceae; genus DASXKD01. Next base: position 75,992 of record CAVPSA010000020.1, read on the forward strand.
TTCATCACCCGAGGTTGACAGCGACTTTGCCAGCGAGATCAGCCTGGGTGCCGGCGCAGCCCGGCCCGCGGCCGGGGACCTCGATCTCGCCGACAGGCATGCGCTGCGCCGGGTCACCGGCCTGTCCACCGAGCTCGCCGACGTCACCGAGGTCGAGTACCGGGCGCTGCGGCTGGAGCGGGTCGTCCTTGTCGGCGTCTGGACCGAGGGCACGCTGGCCAGCGCCGAGAACTCGCTGCGGGAGCTGTCCAAGCTGGCCGAGACCGCTGGTTCTGTGGTGCTGGCCGGGCTGGTGCAGCGCCGGGGCAAGCCCGACCCGGCGACCTACATCGGCTCGGGCAAGGCGCGCGAAGTGGCGGACGTCGTCACCGAGACCGGCGCGGACACGGTGATCTGCGACGGCGAGCTCACCCCGGGCCAGCTTCGCAGCCTGGAAGGCGTGGTGCGGGTCAAGGTCGTGGACCGGACCGCGCTCATCCTCGACATCTTCGCCCAGCACGCCCGGACCAAGGCCGGCAAGGCCCAGGTGGAGCTGGCACAGCTGGAGTACCTGCTGCCCCGGCTGCGCGGCTGGGGCGAGTCGCTGACCCGGCAGGCCGGCGGCCGCGTGGCGGCCGGCGGCGGTATCGGCGGCCGCGGGCCCGGCGAGACCAAGATCGAGACGGACCGGCGCCGGATCCGGACACGGGCCGCCAGGCTGCGCCGCGAGATCGCCGGGATATCCGCGGGCCGCGAGGTGCAGCGCCGCCGGCGGCGCCGCAGAAACGTCCCTTCCGTCGCCATAGCCGGGTACACGAACGCCGGGAAATCGACATTGCTGAACGCGCTGACCGGGGCCGGCGTGCTCGTCGACGATTCGCTGTTCGCCACCCTGGACCCGGCCGTGCGGCGCGCCCGGACCCCGGGCGGCCGGTGGTTCACCCTGACCGACACCGTCGGGTTCGTCCGCCACCTGCCGCACCAGCTGGTCGAGGCGTTCCGGTCCACGCTGGAAGAGGTCGCCGACGCCGACCTGATCCTGCACGTCGTGGACGGCAGCGACGCCGACCCGCGGGCCCAGATCAGCGCGGTCCGCGAGGTGCTCGGCCAGATCGGCGCGGGCAAGGTGCCAGAGCTCGTGGTGGTGAACAAGGCCGACGAGGCGGACCCGATCGAGATCAAAGGCCTGTGCCTGGCCGAACGCGGCGCCGTGGTGGTGTCGGCCAGGACCGGGCGCGGGCTTGACGGCCTGCTCGCCGCCGTCGAGGCGGCGCTGCCCAGGCGCGACGCCGAAGTCAGCGCGCTGGTGCCCTATGACCGCAGCGACCTGGTGGCCCGGGCACACCGGGAGGGTGAGGTCCTGGCGGTCGCGCACTGCGAGGGCGGCACGCAGCTCACCGCGCGGGTGCCCGCGGATCTGGCCGCGCAGCTGGCCGGCGCGAGCACCGGGGCCACAACTGGCGCCGAAGTTGCCCCGGCGGCCGGATCCAGGCGCGGCAGCGAGCCGTCCTGAGCCCTGTGCCGGGCCGCTGCCTGCGTAAATGTCACTGGTATGGTCGTCTTGCCCGGGACACGCCGGTGGCGGGCAGGTGCGTGCGGAAGGCGCCTGGCGTGAACCAGTTCTCCGAACGGCTATGAATCTGGCCCGCCTTCTTCCGATTCGGCCTGTACACGCACCCTCTCGTGCAATACCGTGACTGAACCGATATTGTTTGTTGCCGCATCTTCCCCAGCACTCGGGCGGCTCCACATGCGATTCACGATCCCGGGTGTGCGATGTTGCTCCACCACACGGCACGAGCCATGGCAGGTGACCGCTTGACGACGCAGGTGACCCACATCTGGGTTGTACCCGCGTGGGAGCGTGCGCCATGGTGAACGCGAACGTGCGCCTGCTGACCAACATAGGCCGGTTGTGGACCGGTTCTGAGGTATGGAGCAACGCGGCGATCCTCACCCATGGCGACCAGATCGCCTGGGTGGGCCAGGCTTCCGATCTGCCGCGGAGCCTGCCGGGCGTCATCGACGACATCGTCGATGTGGATGACGTGCAGAACCTCAACGGCGGCCTGGTCACCCCCGGGCTGATCGACGCGCACACGCACCCGGTCTACGCGGGCAACCGGTGGGCCGAGATCGCGATGCGCACCGGCGGGTCCTCGCCCAACGAGATCGCCGCGGCCGGCGGCGGCATGGCCTCGACCGTCACGGTGACCCGCGGAACGGACCCCTGGACGCTGTGCCACGGCGTGCGGAACCGGCTCCGCGAGTGGCTGCTGTCCGGCACCACGACCATCGAGGCGAAGACCGGCTACCACCTCACCCGCGACGGGGAACTCGCCGACGTGCGCATGCTCCGGTCGCTGGAGAACGAGCCCGGGATGCCCCGGGTGCACGTGACCTTCCTCGCCGCCCACGCGGTGCCGCCGGAGTTCTTCGGCCGCCGCCACGACTACGTGGACGCGGTGGGTTCCTGGTGCGCGGATGCGGCCGCCGCCGGAGCCGACAGCGTGGACGTGTACTGCGAAGAGGGCCGGTTCACCGAGCGCGAGGCGCGCTGGGTGCTCGGCGCGGGCCGTGCGGCCGGCCTGCTGCCCAGGCTGCACGCGTGCGGGCAGTCCCGCACCGGTGCGGCCACGCTGGCCGCGGAACTCGGCTGCGCGTCCGCGGACCTGCTGCACGAGGCCTGCGAGGAGGACGTGATCGTGCTGGCCACGGCGGGCGTCGCCGCGGTGCTCTGCCCCGGCACGGCACTGCAGGTCGGCAAGGTGCCACCGGTCCGCTCGCTGCTCGACAAGGGTGTCGCGGTCGCGCTGGGATCCGACCACTCGCCGGGCGTCAACGGCATCACGAACATGTCGCTGGTGGTCTCCCTGGCGATCACGCACTTCGGCATGAGCGTGGCCGAGGCGCTGCGCGCGGCGACCCTGGGCGGTGCCCAGGCCCTGCGCAGCCCCGAACTCGGCGCCATGACCCCGGGCCGGTACGCCGACATCGTCGCCTGGGACGCCGACCACGAGGGTGCCTTCGCCTGGTCGTACGGGCTGCGCCCGCTCCGCGTCTGGCGCGGCGGCGAGCCCGTCCTCGCGTAGCCGGAGCCGAGGCGGCTAGTGCTGTTCGCCGGGGTAGTCTGCCATGTTCGCCGAGCTTCGCTCGGCTTCCCTGGCGCCCGCAGTATCTGCCCGGGGGCCGAGCCCCCGGAACCCCCACGCCCCCGGTTTGGGTTGGTTGACGGTCTCGCTTGGGTCGCGTGCCGCCTTTCTTGGCTGCTCCATGGAATGCTGGTGGCATGCCCGTGCGTGAAGCCAAGGGTGCCGCCGCGCCCGCGACCGGAGGCGCCCGCGTCAGCGTGGTCACCGGGGACGAGGAACTGCTCGTGGAACGGGCCGTTGCCCGCCTGGCCGCCGCCGCGGCGGCGGACGGCGCGGCCGGGGCGCGCGAGGTGTCCGCGGGCGCCCTCGCGCCCGGCGAGCTAGCCTCGATCACCGCCCCCTCGCTGTTCGACGCCGTGCCGGTCGTGGTCGTCCGTGACGCCCAGGACGCCGGCAAGGAGGTGGCCGAGGAGCTAGCCGCGCTGGCCGCCGACCCGCCGCCGGACGTGGCGCTGGTGATAACGCACGCCGGTGGCGCGAAGGGCAAGGCGCTGCTGGCCAAGCTGACCAGCAGCGGCGCCCAGGTCGCCCAGTACCCCAAGATCACCCGGATCGGCGACAGGATGGCGTTCATCCGCGAGGAGTGCCGCGCGGAAGGCCGCAGGATCGACGACGGCGGCCTGCGGGCGCTCATCGACGCCCTCGGCTCCGACCTGCGCGAGATCGCCGCCGCGTGCGCCCAGCTCGCCGCCGACACCACCGGCCTGATCGACCAGACCACGGTGGCCAGGTACTACCGGGGGCGGGCGGAGGCCTCGGGGTTCGCGGTGGCCGACCGGGCGGTGGAAGGGCGCCTCGCCGAGGCGCTTGAATACCTGCGCTGGGCCCTGGCTGTCGGGGTGTCACCGGTCCTGATCACCAGTGCCCTGGCCCAGGGGGTCCGCCTCATCGGGCGGGTCGGCGCCGCGTCACGATCCCAGCCGGCCGCGGCGCTCGCCGCCGAGCTGGGCGCCCCGCCCTGGCGGATCGACAAGGTCCGCCAGCAGTTGCGGGGCTGGACGGCGGAGGGGATCACCCGGGCGCTCACCGCCGTTGCGGAGGCCGACGCACAGGTGAAGGGCGAGGGCGCGAACCCCGGTTATGCCCTCGAGGTGGCCGTCCGCACGATCGTGGCCTGCCGCGCCGGCCGCTGAGCCGCGCGGCTGCCTGTGTCGCATGACCCGGGTGTGGCCGCCTACCAGGCGAATCTGAGCGGCCTTGGGGCGCGGCCGGGCCGCTGTGGCCGTTGGTTTGAGTGCGGGCCGCAGGTTGGGATATCCTTCGTCTTCGGAGTGTTGCGCCCCGCTTTGGATTTCGTGGGGCTGCCGTGGGTGCGAAATCCGCCCGCGCCCCCACCCGACCAGACCAGAACCTGAGCGAGGCTTCCGCGTGGCGAATATCAAGTCCCAGATCAAGCGCAACAAGCAGAACGAGAAGGCCCGGCAGCGCAACAAGGCCGTCAAGTCATCACTGAAGACCGCGGTGCGCAAGTTCCGTGAGGCGGCCGACGCCGGCGACACGGAAGCGGCGACCGTGGCCATGCGCACGGCATCGCAGGGCCTGGACAAGGCCGCGAGCAAGGGCGTCATCCACAAGAACCAGGCGGCGAACCGCAAGTCCGCGATGGCTACGCGCTGCGCGGAACTGAGCAAGACCTGACGCCTGGCAGCACGCCGCAGGCGCTGCCGCAGCCTGCCTGCGGGCAGCCCACCCCCGGGGCTCGGCACCGGTCAGCCCCCGCGGCATGCGACCATGGACGCGGCAACCTAGGGCATGCCCCTGTGGATCTCTGGGGCATGCCCTTGATCGACCTTGGGATTTCCTGTGTCCTCCGTGCCTGAGCAGGCCCTGCCGGCCGGCCGACGCCCTGCGTCTCCGGCCGCTGCCGCACCTGTCATCGGGCATACGCCCATGGAGATCATCAGGAACTTCTGCATCATCGCCCATATCGATCATGGGAAGTCCACCCTGGCGGACCGGATGCTGCAGTTCACCGGCGTTGTCGGCGAGCGGGAGATGCGCGCCCAGTACCTGGACCGGATGGACATCGAGCGCGAGCGCGGCATCACCATCAAGAGCCAGGCCGTCCGGCTGCCCTGGACCGGCCCCGACGGCCGCCAGTACGTGCTGAACCTCATCGACACACCCGGCCATGTGGACTTCTCCTACGAGGTGTCCCGCTCGCTGGCCGCGTGCGAAGGGGCGATCCTGCTGGTGGACGCCGCGCAGGGCATCGAAGCCCAGACGCTGGCCAACCTCTACCTGGCACTGGACGCCGACCTGCACCTGATCCCGGTAATGAACAAGATCGACCTGCCGGCCGCCCAGCCGGCCAGGTACGCCGAAGAACTGGCCCGGGTGATCGGCTGCGACCCGGGCGAAGTCATGCAGGTCTCGGCCAAGACCGGCACCGGCGTGCCGGACCTGCTCAACGCGGTCGTCGCGCAGGTGCCGCCGCCCAGCGGCGACCCGGACGCCCCGGCCCGCGCGCTGATCTTCGACTCGGTCTACGACACCTACCGTGGCGTGGTCAGCTACGTCCGGGTGATGGACGGCAGGCTGTCCCGGCGCGAGAAGAGCCTGATGATGTCCACCGGCACCGCGCACGACACGCTGGAGGTGGGCGTCATCTCGCCGGAGCCGATCCCGGCCGACGGCCTCGCCGCGGGCGAGGTCGGCTACCTCATCAGCGGCGTCAAGAACGTGCGGCAGGCCCGGGTCGGCGACACGGTGACCAGCGCCGCCCGGCAGGCGGCCGAGCCGCTGGCCGGTTACGCGCACCCCAGGCCGATGGTGTTCTCCGGCCTGTACCCGCTGGACGGGGACGACTACCCGGACCTGCGGGACGCGCTGGACAAGCTTCAGCTGAACGACGCCGCGCTGGTGTATGAGCCGGAGACAAGCCTGGCGCTGGGCTTCGGCTTCCGGTGCGGCTTCCTCGGCCTGCTGCACATGGAGATCGTGCGGGAACGGCTGGAGCGGGAGTCCGGCCTGTCGCTCATCTCCACCGCGCCGAACGTCGTCTACCGGGTCGTCCTGGACGGCGGCGGCGAGACGATCGTCACCAACCCCAGTGAGTTCCCCGAGGGGAAGGTGGCGCAGATCTTCGAGCCCGTGGTCAGGGCCACGGTGCTGGCGCCCGCCGAGTACATCGGCGCGATCATGGAGCTGTGCCAGGGCCGCCGCGGCACGCTCGGCGGCATGGAGTACCTGTCCGAGGACCGGGTCGAGATCCGCTACACGATGCCGCTCGCGGAGATCATCTTCGACTTCTTCGACCAGCTCAAATCGCGGACCCGCGGCTACGCCTCGCTGGACTACGAGCCCGCGGGCGAGCAGGAGGCCAGCCTGGTCAAGGTGGACATCCTGCTCCAGGGCCAGCCGGTGGACGCGTTCAGCCAGATCGTGCACTCGGACAAGGCGCGCGACTACGGGGTCGCGATGACCTCCAAGCTGCGCGAGCTGATCCCGCGCCAGCAGTTCGAGGTGCCGATCCAGGCGGCCATCGGGTCCAAGATCATCGCCCGGGAGAACATCCGCGCCTTGCGCAAGGACGTGCTGGCCAAGTGCTACGGCGGCGACATCACCCGCAAGCGCAAGCTGCTGGAGAAGCAGAAGGAAGGCAAGCGCCGGATGAAGGTGATCGGCCGGGTCGAGGTGCCGCAGGAGGCCTTCATCGCCGCGCTGTCCACCCAGCCGGACAAGCAGCGCTGATCAGGGCGCGGGCGGCGGCGGCGGTGCCTGCGGTACCCCCACCTGCCTGGGCAGCACGTGCGCGGATCCCGGCCGCGTGGCCGGCGCGCGTCACGACGAACAGCGTGAGGGCCAGGATGGCCAGGACGCCCAGGGCGACCGCCGCCCAGCCGAGCAGCAGGCCCGCCAGTGCCATCCCCGCGCCCTGCTCCCCGGTGCGCTTGATCTGGTGCCTGGCCATATGACCGAGCACGATGGCCGGGATGGTCGGCAGCGGCCCGAACGCGAACTGCGCCACCCCGCAGGCCAGGCTGGCGATCGCCAGCCCGTTGGTCGGAGTGGGGTCCCGCCGGGGCACCGGGCCGACCCGTGCGCCCGGCAGGTCGGTCACGACCTGGTCCAGCTCGGCATAGGTGCGCGCGACCAGGGCGGTCTCCAGGCGTGCGTCGTACTCGTCCTTGCCCAGCCGGCCCTCGGTGTAGGCGGTGGTGAGGTAGTTCACCGCGCGGTCACGGTCCGCGTCGGCGGCACGCATCTGGCCGCGCCCGCCGCCCGGTGCCGGATAGCCTTGCCCGACCACCATAGGTCCCTCCAACCCCCGGAGCTTCCCCTCGGTGCCGTCCAGCATAATCCGGCCTGCCCGCGCCCAGACCCTCCCCGGCAGCCCGATTCCGCCGGCACCGCGGCCGCCCGGGCGCGGAGATTTATTGTTCGACCTGGTCTGGCCGCTGCGCTAGCGTCGGAAACGTGACAAGCGCGCGCGTGATCTCGGTGAACGTGGGCCGTGGCAGGGACGCGGACTGGGCCGGCAAGCTGGGCAGGACCGCGATCGACAAGCGCCCGGCGGCCGGGCAGGTCGAGGTGGGCAGGCTCGGCCTTGGCGGCGATGAGCAGGTGGACAAGCCCGCCCACGGCGGCCCCGAGCAGGCGGTGTACGCCTACGCCAGGGAGGACCTGGACTGGTGGGTGGAGCAGCTTGGCCGTGAGCTGGCCAACGGCATGTTCGGCGAGAACATCACCACCGCGGGCGTGGCTGTCACCGGGGCGCTGATCGGGGAGATCTGGCAGCTGGGCACGGCCACGGTCCAGGTCACCGGGCCGCGGATCCCCTGCGTGGTGTTCGCGGGCTGGATGGACGAGCGGCACTGGGTGAAGCGGTTCGCCGACGCGCGGCGGCCCGGCGCGTACCTGCGCGTGCTGCGCGAGGGCGTGGTGGCCGCGGGGGACCCGGTCGAGGTGCTGTCCCGCCCGGACGAGCGGGTCACCATCGCGGAGTCGATGACCGCGTACTACGGCGACGCCGAGCTGATGTCGCGGCTGCTGCGGGTCGAAGGGCGCGGCCTGGCCTGGGACGAGATCGCGCCCGGCGTGCTCGAGCGGGCCGCCTCGGGTTCATGAGCGGTACCCTGGCCCGCCCGGCCGGGTGGCCGTTGCGAGGGGAGAGCCGTGCCGGGCGCGCCTCCCGCGGGTGAGCCCGCGCCCCGCGACGGGAGCCTGCCTGACGGTGCGGTGCAGGGCCTGGCGGGCCGTCCGTTCGGCATCTATGTGCATGTGCCGTTCTGCCAGACCCGGTGCGGCTACTGCGACTTCAACACCTACACCGCCGCCGAGCTCGGCGGCGGGGCCAGCCGTGAGTCGTACGCGGGCCAGGCAGCCGCGGAGATCAGGTTCGCCCGCAAGGTGCTCGGGCCCGACGTCCCGCAGGCGGCGACCGTGTTCATCGGCGGCGGCACGCCGACGCTGCTGCCGCCCGCCCAGCTCGCCGGGATCCTGGCCGCGATCGACGGCGAGTTCGGGCTCGCGCCGGGCTGTGAGGTGACGGTCGAGGCCAACCCGGAGACCGTGGACCAAGCTTCGCTGGCGGCGCTGCGGACCGCCGGGGTGACCCGGATCTCGCTCGGCATGCAGAGCGCGGTCCCGCACGTGCTGGCGGTGCTCGACCGGGTGCACCAGCCTGGCCGGCCTGCCCAGTGCGCCCGCTGGGCCCGCGCGGCGGGTTTCGAGCACGTCAGCCTGGACCTGATCTACGGGACGCCGGGGGAGAGCGACGCGGACTGGCGGGAGTCGCTGGAGGCGGCCCTGGCCGCGGGCCCGGACCACATCTCCGCGTACGCGCTGATCGTGGAGGAAGGCACCAAGCTGGCCGCCCGCATTAAGCGCGGCGAGGTACCGCCGCCCGACGACGACGCGATGGCCGACCGGTATCTGACCGCCGACGACCTGCTGACCGCCGCCGGGCTGCACTGGTATGAGATCTCCAACTGGGCCGCGCGGCCGGCGGCGCGGTGCCGGCACAACCTGCTCTACTGGGAGAGCGGCAACTGGTGGGGCGTCGGGCCGGGCGCGCACAGCCACGTCGGCGGTACCCGGTGGTGGAACGTCCGGCACCCGTCCGCGTACGCCGCGCGTGTGTCGGCCGGCGAAAGCCCCGCGCAGGCCCGGGAGATTTTGGCCGAACGAGAGCGCCGCCTGGAACGGATCCTGCTGCTCACCCGCCTTTCGGGGGGCTGTCCGGTGACCGAACTCGGCCAGGCCGGAGCCGCCGCCGCGCGGGCGGCCGTGGCGGACGGGCTGGCCGAGCGGGAGGCGCACCAGGAGGGCCGGGTGGTGCTCACCCGCCGGGGGCGCCTGCTCGCCGACGCCGTGGTCCGGGACCTGACCGGCTAGGGCTGGCCCCTCAGCGGGCCAGCCGCATGCACAGCCAGGCGGGGAAGGCGTAGGCCGCGCCGCGCCCGGCCGCGCGGGCGGCGCGGGCCAGGTACGCCAGCGTGGCCAGCCACCGGGCCGCGACCAGTGGCGCGAAAACCATCAGCGCGACCGGTGGTGAGTCGAGCGCGAGCATCGCGCCCATGATCACCGCGGACAGGTCGTAGAGGAGGCCGGTGAACCACACGTTGGCCGCCTGCGCCGCGTGACGGCGCGCCCAGCCAGGCCCCCGCAGCGTGGTCAGGTAGATCAGCACCGGCGCTCCGAACACCGGCACGGTCAGGTAGCCGAGCACCGCCGCCCGGCGGCCGGACCTTCCCGCCGCGCGACGGCGCGGCACGGACCCGGCCAGGCGGCGCAGCAGGGCCCGGCAGCCCGTCCCGGGCGCGGCCGGCCGGCCCGGCACCGGCGGATGACCCCGGACCGAGAGGTAGTGCGGCACGGCCGGATAGTCAGGTGCCGGCGGCCAGTCTGCCACCGGCAGATATTCCGGGATCGTGCGATCCGCAATCGCACGGCCTGAGGCTGGCGCCGGCCGGTAATGCGGCATTGGCCGGTCGGCCGGCCCGCGCTGGCCGCCCCCCATCACGCCCCCCAGTGTGGTCTTCTGCCTGCTCAACAGCTAAACCCAGGAGGGAAACTACCGGATCAGCGTGACTCGCGCGGCATACCGCTGGCACGCTGGTGTCCTCGCCACGGTGCCCTTGGGCCCCAGTCCGCCATAGAATTGGCACTCTGGATGATGGAGTGCTAGGGAGGTGGGCAGGTGCTGGACGACAGGAAGCTCGCGGTCCTGCGCGCCATCGTCCGCGACTACGTTTCCACCATGGAACCCGTCGGCTCGAAGTCTCTGGTCGACCGGCACCACCTCGACGTATCTCCGGCGACGATCCGCAACGACATGGCCGTCCTGGAAGAGCAGGGGTATATCTCCCAGCCGCACACCAGCGCCGGGCGCATCCCCACGGACAAGGGGTACCGGCTGTTCGTGGACCGGCTGTCGGGGATCAAGCCGCTGTCGGTGGCCGAGCGGCGGGCGATCGAGACCTTCCTGGCCGGGGCCTACGACCTCGACGACGTGCTGCTGCGGACAGTGCGGCTGCTCGCCCAGCTCACCAGGCAGGTGGCGCTGGTCCAGTACCCGTCCCTGACCCGGTCGGCGGTCCGGCACATCGAGCTTGTCCCGATCGCGCCGCAGCGGCTGCTGCTGGTGCTGATCACCGACTCCGGGCGGGTGGAGCAGCGCGCGGTGGAACTGCCCGAGCCCATCGAGGAGGCGGCCGTCGCGCACCTGCGCGCGGTGCTCAACGCCTGCCTGGACGGCCGGCGGCTGTCCGAGGCGGCGTCGCTCGTGGTCGAACTGCCAGAGCGGGTGCAGTACGGCGACCGGCACAACGCCGCCGAAGTGTTCTCGGTGATCCTCGACACGCTGGTCGAGCATCATGAGGAGCGCGTGGTGGTGAGCGGGGCGGCGAACCTCACCCCTGCGGACTTCTCCCAGGGCCTGCGGGAGGTCCTTGAGTCACTGGAGGAGCAGGTGGTGCTGATGCGATTGCTCGGCGAATCCGCCGGCGAGGCCTCGATCACCGTCAGGATCGGCGCGGAGAATGAGGTCGAAGGGCTGCGCAGTACGTCGCTGGTGGCCGCCGCCTACGGCGGGCCCGGCGATCAGGCACTCGCCAGGCTCGGCGTGATCGGCCCGACGCGGATGGACTACCCGACGGCGATTGGAGCGGTACGCGCGGTGGCACGGTATGTAGGCCAGATCCTGGCGGGGTCGTAGTGGCCAGCGACTATTACGCCACCCTGGGCGTGCCGCGGGACGCCAGCCAGGAAGACATCAAGAAGGCGTACCGCCGGCTCGCCCGTGAACTGCACCCTGACGTCAACCCCGACGTCACCACGCAGGAGCGGTTCAAGGAGATCACGCAGGCCTACGAGGTGCTCTCCGATGCCGAGAAGCGCCAGATGTACGACCTGGGCGTGGACCCGCTGTCCCGGGCCGGTGCGCCCGGGGCGGGCGGCTTCGGTGCCGGGTTCCCGTTCAGCGACATCATGGACGCGTTCTTCGGGGCAGGCGCGGCCTCCAGAGGCCCGCGCAGCCGGGCCAGGCGGGGCCGGAACGCCACCGTCCGCGTGGACCTCGACCTGTCCGAATGCGCGTTCGGCGCGACCCGGGACCTGACCGTGGAGACCGCGGTGGTCTGCCCGACCTGTTCCGGTGAGGGCACCGCGCCGGGCACCCACCCCGAGACCTGCGACGTCTGCGGCGGCCGTGGCGAGGTCAGCCACGTCACCCGCTCGTTCCTGGGGCAGGTGATGACCTCGCGGCCGTGCCCGGCCTGCAGCGGGTTCGGCACGGTCATCCGGCGGCCCTGCCCGGAATGTGACGCCGACGGCCGGGTCCGCACCCGGCGCACCATCAAGGTCCGGATTCCCGCAGGGGTCGAGGACGGAACCCACATCCAGCTGGCCGGCGAGGGCGAGATCGGGCCGGGCGGTGGCCCCCCCGGTGACCTCTTCCTCGAGATCGTCCAGAGCCCGCACCCGATCTTCGAGCGCCAGGCCGACGACCTGCACTGCACGGTGACCATCCCGATGACCGCGGCCGCTCTGGGCGCCGCCCTGAGTGTGGAGACCCTGGACGGGGCCAGGGAACTGGACATCCGCCCGGGCACGCAGTCCGGCCAGGTCATCCCCATGTACGGACTGGGGGTGCGGCACCTGAACTCCTCGGGCCGGGGTGACCTGGTGATCCATGTGACCGTCGAGACGCCGACCAAGCTCGACGAGGAGCAGGAGGCATTGGTCAAGCAGCTGGCGAAGCTCCGGGCCGAGGAGACGCCGCCCGGCCGGTTCGCGCCCGGCCAGCAGGGCTTCTTCTCCAGGCTGCGGGATGCCTTCAACGGCCGCTGAGCCCGACTCCCGCCCGCCGGTCTTCCTGAGCGACCCGGCCGCCCTGGCCGCCGGCACGGTGGTCCTGGACGGCCCGGAGGGGCGGCACGCCGCCACGGTGCGCCGCCTCGCCGTGGGGCAGCGCGCGGACCTGACCGACGGCGCCGGGCTGGTCGCCGAGTGCGTCGTCACCGCCGCGGGTGCGGGCACGCTGGAGCTGAGCGTCCTGGCCCGGCGCAGCGAGCCCCGCCCGGATCCGGCCCTCGTGGTGGCCCAGGCCTTGCCCAAGGGAGATCACGGCCCGCTGGCGGTGGATCTGATGACCGAGGGCGGCGTTGATGTGATCGTGCCCTGGGCAGCGCGCCGCTGTGTGACCCGCTGGGAAGGTACCCGCGGCGAGCGTGCCCTGGCCCGCTGGCGCGCGGCGGCGGCCCAGGCCGCCAAGCAGTCCCGCCGGGCATGGCTGCCGGAGGTGACCGCCCCGGTCGGCACCGGCGAACTCGCCGGGCGGGTGGCCACGGCTGCCCTGGCGGTGCTGCTCGACCCGTCCGGGCCCGTAGCGCTGAGCGGAATGGACCTTCCCGGCAGCGGCGACATCCTGGTGATCGTCGGCCCCGAAGGCGGTGTCAGCCCGGAGGAGACCGCACAACTCACGCAGGCGGGCGCCGTGGCCGCCCGGCTGGGCCCCACCGTGCTGCGGACCTCCTCGGCCGGCCTGGTAGCGGCCGCCATCGTGGCGAGCCGCTCCGGCCGGTGGGGCTGACCCGGCCCGCTACGGCGAGGGCGCCTGACCCGACGGGCTCGGCGACGCGGCCGGCGCACACATCACCAGCGCCGTCGTCCCGATGCCCTCCTGGCTGTGCCCCGGCTTGGCACCGACGAGGGGAGCCTGCGAGGTGGTCGGCGACGGGGTGACGGTCGGCGTCGTGGTCGGGCTGACGGTCGGCGTCGGGGTCGGGCTCGCCGAGGTCGGAGTCGGCGACGGAGTCGGGGTGTTCTGCGCCGGGGGACTGGCAGCGGGGCAAGGCGTCGGCGAAGCGCCCACCTTGCCGTGCGACGTGGCCGCGCCCGGCTTGACTGCCCCCGAGCGGCCTTGACTCGGCGTGCTCGAGCTCTTCAACGTGTCGCCGCCACCGTTGGTGTTGCCGGTCCCACCGCTATGGCTGGAGGTGCCTGGCTGGCTACTGCCGCCGTCGGCACCCAAGCCGATGAAGCCGAAGCCCTGCTGGATATTCCCGAGGGCGAAGACCCCGCCCACGACAAGAACCACGGCCCCGGCCACCGCGAGGGCCGGGCGGAGCCAGTTCATTACCGGGCCCTGCGAGCTGCGGCGGCCATCCTCACGGCCACGCCCAGGGCCTCTGGACGCGACCCAGGCCGTGATGCCGCTGAGGACGGGCCGCAGCGACCTGCGCCGCCTGCCGCGCTTTTCGGTGTCCGGGGTAGCGCACGCCAGGAGCGGCGCGAGCGGGCCCGCGGCGGAGTCCGCCACGTCAGAGCCTGGCTTGCCGGACCTGACCATGCTGAGGAAGGACTCACACCGGACGACGACGAGCCAGCCGAGCACCATGAACTCACTGCGCAGCAGCAACCACTGCCGTTTGAGCCACGGCTCGCTGAGCCGTGCGCGGATCTTCGTCAAGCCATCGCCAACAGGCTCAAGCTGATCCGTTGTCGTGTGCAACACGCGGCTGAGGACTGCCTCGTAGTCGCGTTCCTGTCCCGTCATGCTCCTCGCTCCAGGCCGCTAGCGGCCCCCCTGACCTTTCTCATGTCTCCATCTCCAACACGACCCGCAGTGCCGCTACGCCCCGGGCGGTGTGGCTCTTGACCGCACCCCGGCTGATCCCCATGGAGGCGGCGATCTGCGCCTCCGAGAGATCGGCGTAAAACTTCAGCACCAGCGCCTCGCGCTGCCGTGGCGGCAGCGTGCGCAGCGCGGCGATCACCGCCGACCGCTCAAGCAGGGAAATCGCACCCTGCTCGGCGCTGGGCATATCCGGCGCCGGCTTGGGGGCGTTCTTGTCCACCACCACCCGGTGCCGCAGCACCGACCGGGACCGGTTCACCACCGACTGGCGCAGGTAAGACAGCGCCTTCTCGGTGTCCCGGAGCCGGCGCCATGCGGCATGCATGGCGATGAACGAGTCCTGCACTACTTCCTCCGCGGTCGCGACATCACGTACCAGCAGGACCGCCAGGCGGACCAGCGAACGGTAGTGCGTCGTGTAGATCGCGGTGACTGCCCTGGCGGCATCCCACTCTGCGGGAACCGACTCCAGCGAAGCATCAGCCAGCAGGGTGTCGGTTGTCACGGTTATGGGACGCGCTGCTGCCGCGTCCGGTTCACCTGTGGTCATGCTGGAATTGCGAGAAGATTCCACGGCCGCAGCCTGACCTCAACGATTCCGACCCCCAACAACGGACCTCGCATGTGGCGCGTTGCCATGGCCCCGTCCAGACGTCGTCGCCGCGAGTACACAAGCGAAACACACACATGCCGGGCCATGTATCACGGAGGCGTGCACCACAAACTTCGCAACGTGCCAACAATATAGGCCGGGAGCCGACCATGGGGGTCATATGAAGAGAGTCGATCGGGGGCCCCAGACTAGCCTGCGCGCTAGGATCCGCAGGTGGCCGACTGCCTCTTCTGCAAGATAGTGACGGGTGACATCCCGGCCGAACTGGTGGCCGAAAGCGGCCGTACGGTCGCTTTCCGGGACATCAACCCGCAGGCTCCCACGCACGTCCTGGTCATCCCCAAGGATCACCATCCTGACCTGGCCGCCCTGACCGCCGCGGACGGTAGCCTGCTGGCCGAGGTGACGGCGCAGGCGCACCAGGTGGCAGCGGCCGAGGGGATCGACGCCGATGGTTACCGCGTCGTCTTCAACACCGGGCCAAGGGCTGGTCAGACGGTGTTCCACGTGCATGCCCACGTGCTCGGCGGCAGGGACATGACCTGGCCACCCGGCTGACTCAGCGGGCCGCCCGTCCCGGCGGATAACATGGGCTCAGCGATGCGCGGGCGGGTGCCCGCGCCAGGCGGAGACAAGGAATTGACGGACACTTCCCGCGAGTCCCGGCGGCGCGCCCAGGGCGGGACCCCGGCTGACGAGCCGGCCGCTGGCAGTACCCAGGTCAAGGTCGTGATCCCGGACGACCACTCGATGGTCAGCCTGCTAGGGTCCGGCGACGAGCTGCTCCACGTGATAGAGGGTTCCTTCCGCGCCGATATTCATGTCCGGGGAAACGAGATCACTATTACCGGGACGGCGGCCGAGACGGCCCTTGTCGCGGAGCTGTTCGAGGAAATGACCGCGCTCGTCGGCGGCGGCGCGGAACTGACGCCGGCCGTGGTGGAGCGGATCATTCCCATGCTCCGGCGGAAGTCGGGAGTGCGCCCGGCCGAGGTGCTGTCCCTGGACATCCTGTCCTCCCGTGGGCGGACGATCCGGCCCAAAACGCTCAACCAGAAGCGCTACGTGGACGCGATCGACGAGCACACGATCGTGTTCTGCATCGGCCCGGCCGGCACCGGCAAGACCTACCTGGCCATGGCCAAGGCGGTCAAGGCACTGCAGGCCAAGGAGGTCAACAGGCTCATCTTGACCCGGCCCGCGGTGGAGGCCGGTGAGCGCCTTGGCTTCCTGCCCGGCACGCTGTACGAGAAGATCGACCCGTACCTGCGCCCGCTGTACGACGCGTTGCACGACATGCTGGACCCCGAGTCCATCCCGCGGCTCATGGCGGCGGGCACAATCGAAGTCGCGCCGCTGGCCTACATGCGCGGGCGCACGCTGAACGATTCGTTCATCATTCTGGACGAGGCGCAGAACACCTCGGCCGAGCAGATGAAGATGTTCCTCACCCGGCTCGGCTTCGGGTCCCGGATGGTGGTCACGGGCGACGTCACCCAGGTCGACCTGCCGGCCGGGCAGGCCAGCGGGCTGCGGCTGGTGCAGGAGATCCTCGAAGGCGTCGAAGATATCCAGTTCTCCCGGCTGACCAGCCATGACGTGGTCCGGCACCGGCTTGTCGGGGACATCGTGAACGCCTACGCCGCCTACGAGGCGCGGACCGGTGGCACGGCCGCACCGGTGCGGGACGGCAGCCTGCGGGGCCGGGCTGCCGAGCGCGGTGCCGGCCGGGCAGGCTCCCGCGGACCCGGCAAGCGGGCCCAGTGACCGGGCCGGGCGCATGAGCATCGAGATACGCAACGAGTCCGGGGTCAGCGTGGACGAGCCCGCCCTGGCGGCGCTGGCCCGGCACGTGCTCGACGAGATGCGGATCCACCCATTGGCGGAGCTGTCCGTATTGCTGGTGGACAGTCCCACTATCACCGATCTGCACCAGCGCTGGATGGGCGAGGAAGGTCCCACGGACGTCCTCGCCTTTCCCATGGACGAGCTGCGCCCGCCGCCCCCGGGCAGCGACCGCACGGACCGGGCCGGATCCACCGGCGACTCCGGGCCGGTCACCGTGCTCGGCGATGTCGTCCTGTGCCCGGAGGTGGCCACCAAGCAGGCCCGCAAGGCGCAGCACCCGGTCACCGACGAACTGGAGATGCTGTGTACCCACGGCATCCTCCACCTGCTCGGTTTCGACCATGCCGAGCCACGGGAACATGCCACCATGTTCGGACTGCAGGACCAGTTGCTGGACTCCTGGCGCGCCGAGCGCGGCCTGACCGAGGACGCAGCGAGGCGGGACGGGGAGGCCGGTGGGGAATCCGGGTGATGCTGCGATGGTGTGGCTTCTTGCCGCCGCAGTAGCGCTCGCGGTGGCGGCCGGTCTGTGCGCTAGCGCCGAAATCGCCCTGTTCCGCATGGTCAGGGCGGGCGGGAGAGAGCGCGCCAAGGACGGCCCGAACGGCAACTCCTCCCCGGTGCGGGCGATCCTGGCGGAGCCGCGACGGTACCTGAGCGTACTTCTGGCGGTCCGGATGGGCGCCGAGACCGCCGCCGTGGTGCTCGCGACCGCCGCACTGGTGAAGCTGCTGGGCACCGGCTGGCACACGTTCCTCATCGCCCTGGCGGGCATGGCCGCGCTGCTGTACGTCGTGGCCGGGATCTGGCCGGTTGCCCTGGGCCGTAAGTACGACCGGCAGCTGGCCGGGGCCGCGGCGGGGGTGCTCGTTCCCACGGTCCAGGCGCTCGGGCCGCTGCCGCGGCTGCTGCTCGCGGCGGGCAATGCGCTGACCCCGGGGCGTGGCGCCAGGGAAGGCCCCGCCGAGTCGGAGGAGGACCTGCGCGGGCTGGTGGACCTGCTGGGGGAGCGCCGGGTCATCGAGCCGGGCGAGCGCGAGATGATCCACTCCGTGTTCGAGTTCGGCGACACGATCGTCCGCGAGGTCATGGTGCCGCGTACCGACATCGTCTTCGCGGAGCGGGACAAGAACGTGCGGCAGGTGCTGTCGCTGGCGCTGCGCAGCGGCTTTTCCCGGATACCCGTGGTGGGCGAGAACAAGGACGACGTCATCGGCATCGCCTATCTCAAGGACCTGGTGGCCCGCAGCCGTGAGCACCCCGAGGCGGAGACGGTCGAAAAGGTCGAATCGGTCATGCGCCCTGCCACGTTCGTGCCGGAAAGCAAGCCGGTTTCCGTGTTGCTGCAGGAGATGCAGGCCCGCCAGATCCATCTGGCCATCGTGATCGACGAGTACGGCGGCACGGCCGGGCTGGTCACCATCGAGGACATCCTGGAGGAGATCGTCGGGGAGATCGCCGACGAATACGACCAGGAACGCCCGATGGTGGAGTGGCTGGAACCGGAGCGGGCCCGGGTCACCGCACGGCTGCCCGTGACCGACCTGGAGGAACTGTTCGGGGTCAGCATCGAGGCGGAGGACGTGGAAACCGTCGGCGGCCTGCTCGCGCACGCGCTCGGCCGGGTGCCCATCGCCGGGTCCACGGCGACTGTGGCGGGCCTCAAGCTGACCGCGGAGAGCCTCGCCGGGCGGCGCAACCGGATCGGCACGGTGACCGTCGAGCGCACCGGCCGCCCGCGGGCCGGAGCGGCTGCCCGCCGCCCCGATCGTGAGCCCAGGCCCGCCGGCCCGCCAGAATCCCCGTAATCCCGGCCCGCCGCACCAGGCCTGCTCGTGATCATGGTGTTTTGGCGCTCCAGCGGCCAGAACACCATGATCACGTGGACGGTGGGCGGGGTTGGGGTGCCGGGCGGCGGAGCTGCGAGCTGATCGCGGACGGTGCCCGGGGGCCTAGACTCGGCGCCGTGGATGGCCTCGGCGGGGAAGACCAGAAGATCGTCACGCTGGCGCGGTCGGCCCGCGCCAGGACCGGCGCGGCCGAGGGAGCCGCGGTGCGGGACGAGACCGGCCGCACCTATATGGCCGCCACCGTGTCGCTGCCCTCGCTGCGGCTGTCGGCCCTGCGCCTGGCGGTGGCGATGGCGGTCTCCAGCGGCGCGACCAGCCTTGAGGCCGCGGCGCTGGTGAGCGAGGCCGACGCTCCAGACCCGGCGGACCTGGCGGCAGTGGCGGACCTCGGCCCGCAGGCGCCCGTATTCCACGCCGGCCCGGACGGGGCCCTGCGCGGGACCGCGCAGCCCTGAGGCGGTGCCGGGGCAAGAGGTACGGGAGAATTCACGCGTGGGAGTGCAGCCGAAACCGACCCGGCCCGCCGCCGCGAGCCCGGCGGGCGCCTCCCCGGCGCGGCCCGGTGCGGCCCGGGAACCGGCCAGCGCTGCGGCCCGGCCCGGCGCCATGCCCGGGCCGGAGTTCCGGTCCGGGTTCGCCTGCTTCGCGGGCAGGCCGAACGTGGGCAAGTCAACGCTGATGAACGCGCTCGTCGGTACCAAGATCGCGATCACGAGCAGCCGCCCGCAGACCACCCGGCGGGCCATCCGGGGCATCGTGCACCGCAGTGACGCGCAGCTGATCATCGTGGATACGCCCGGCCTGCACCGGCCGCGCACGCTGCTGGGGGAGCGCCTGGACAGCCTGGTGCGCGCCACGCTCACCGAGGTGGACGTGATCGGGTTCTGCGTGCCCGCGTCCGACCGGATCGGCCCGGGGGACAAGTACCTGGCCGCCGAACTAGGCGCGGTCAAGGGCACGCCCGTGGTCGCCATCGTCACGAAGACGGACCTGGCGCCCCCGGAGCGGGTCGTGGCGCAGCTCGCCGCGGTCACGGACCTCGGCGACTGGGCCGACATCGTGCCGGTGTCCGCCGCGACCGGCTTCCAGCTGGACGTCCTGACGGAGGTGCTGGTCGCGCACCTGCCGGCGGGACGGCCGCTGTACACAGACGGTGAGCTCACCGACGAGCCCGAGCAGGTGCTGGTCGCCGAGCTGATCCGCGAAGCGGTGCTGGAAGGCGTCCGGGACGAACTGCCGCACTCGATCGCGGTCGTGGTGGAGGAGATGGGGCCGCGGCCGGACCGGGATGAGCTCACCGACGTGCACGCGTTCATGTACGTGGAGCGGCCCAGCCAGAAGTCCATCGTCATCGGGGCCAGGGGCGCCCGGCTGAAGGAGGTCGGCACCAGGGCCCGGCAGCAGATCGAGGCGCTGCTCGGCACCAAGGTGTACCTGGACCTGCGCGTCAAGGTGGCCAAGGACTGGCAGCGTGACCCGAAACAGCTCCGCAGGCTCGGCTTCTACGACTAGGGCACGCCCTGAGTGCCGGGGTCAGCGGGGCGGGGGACGCGGGCGGTCTCCAGCTCCCAGGACAGCTGCCGCTCCAGGACCGTGAAGCCCAGTTCGGTGTTGATCGCGGCCATGTGCCCGTTGCCCTCGGTGGTCAGCGTCAGTATCTGGGTGAGCTGCGGCTCGTGCGCGGCGAGCAACTCCAGCATGGCCACCTTGACCAGCAGCCCGAGCCGGTGCCCCCGATGCGCCCCGGCCACCGCGGTCAGCTGCTGGAACGCCGACCCATCGAACGGGTCGACCCCGAGCTGGGTGATCGCCACCAGCCGCCCGCTCCGGGGCGCCCGCGCGGCCACCGTGTAGTACCGCCACCCCTGGTCGGCGATTCGCTGGTCGCAGGTCCGGACCCGGGCCGGATCCCAGCCGGGCGGCTCCGCGCCTTCGGCGCGCGGGGCGTCCGCCTCCACGCCGAAGAGCGCGGCGACCTCCACCAGCCGGTACTCCGCGGTCGGCCCTTCCCAGGACACGAACGAGTAACCGGCTGCAGCGGCTGCGGCCTCCTCCCGCAGGGCGGCCAGCCGCCCGGCGGGCAGGGAGCGTGGCCGCAGGGCCCAGAAGACCCCGGCCAGCGTGGGCCTGGCGCCAAGGGCGCGGGCGAAGTCCGCCCCGGCGCCTGCCTCCTGCGAGTGGCCGGTCAGCAGCGTCCGGCCGGCCTGGCGGGCCCGGTCCGCCGCGTGGCCCAGCAACGCTGTGCCCAGCCCGGCCCGCCGCCGCGCTGGCGCCACCACCAGCGTGACGTCCGCCACGTGCGGGTTCTCCCGTTCCGGCAGGCCGAGCAGGTACCAGCCAAGCACCTCGCCCTCGTCATCCCGTGCCAGCCATGACTCCACCGGGCTCTCGGCCCAGCCATAACGCAGCCAGGTCCAGAACACCCGGGGCGACATCGGCGCCCGCCGCACGCCGTCCGCGCGATACGCCGCCAGGTGGATGTCATGGCACGCCCGCGCAGCCGTGGAGTCGCTGGCGGGGTCGAACCGTTCGGTCCGCATGTACCTACCCAAGCCCTGCTGCTCCCGCCCGCCACCATGTTTCATCCGAAATCCCGCGTGAGATGGACGGGGGTTACCCGGGCGCGGAGTTCTGTCCGCGCCCGGGTCATCCCCCGGCCATCCCCGTGCGGCACGCCGGAGCTGAGGCCGTCAGAGCCAGCCTTTGCGCTCGGCGATCTGGATCGCTTCGGCCCGGTTGCGGGCGCCGAGTTTCTGTATCGCGGCGGACAGGTGGTTGCGAACCGTGCCGGAGGACAGGTGCAGCGAGGCCGCCAGGTCGGAGATGGCCGCGTGGCCACGCGCGGCGGACAGCACCTCGGTTTCCCGTGCGGTCAGCGGGCTCGCACCTTCGGCAAGCGCCGCCGCGGCCAGGGCCGGGTCGACGACCCGCTCACCGGCGTGCACCCGCCGGATGGCGGTGGCGAGCTCGGCGGCAGGCGCGTCCTTGAGCAGGAAGCCGCGCGCCCCGGCCGCCATCGCGGCGGCCAGGTAGCCGGGCCGGCCGAACGTCGTCACGATGACGATCTTTCCGCCGAACCCGTCCTTGGCCAGCCGCCTGGCCACCTCCAGCCCGTCCGGCCCCGGCATCTCGATATCAAGCACGGCCACGTCGGGCTGGTAACGGTGCGCCATGGCAATCGCCTCATCACCGCTGGCGGCCTGTGCCACCACGGTGATGTCACTCTCCAGTTCGAGCAGGGCCACCAGGGCCTGCCGGACCATGGTCTGGTCCTCAGCGATCATGATGTGCACGGTCACGAGGGCGCCTGCTCCCTGCCGGGGTGTGGGTTCGCGGCGGCACCGGGGTCCGGGGCGGCGCCGCCGGCCAGCGTGCCGGTCAGCGGCACGCTGACCCGCAGCCAGAACCCGCCGTCCTCGCCCCCGCCCGCGGACAGGGCCCCGCCCAGCCGGGCCGCCCGCTCGGCGAGCCCGGCCAGGCCAGAGCCGGCGGCCCCGGCAGCCGTGCCACGCCCGGAGGCGCCGCCGTCCCCGCCGTCGTCCCCGCCGCCGTCAGCGGCACTGTCACCCGGGATGGCACCGGCCATGGCGCGCAGGCCCTTCCCGCGCGGTCCCGCGCCGTCGTCGGACAGCCTGGCGGAGGCCTCGGTGTCGGTCAGCTCGATGACGATGTCCGCGTGCCTGGCGGCGGAGTGCCGCACGATGTTGGTCGCGCCCTCCCGGACCGTCCACGCGAGCAGCGCGTCCACCGCGGGCGGCAGCGAGTAGGCGCCGGGGACCCGGAGCTGGCAGTCGATCCCCGCCGAGGCCAGCATGCGGCGGGAGCTGACCAGCTCGGCGGCCAGGTTGGGCTGCCGGTAGCTGGTCACCGCCTGGCGCACCTCGGTGAGCGACCGCCGCGCCACGGTCTCCAGTTCCGCGATCTCGGATCGCCGCCCGCTCCGGGTCGGTGCCGATCATCCGCCCGGCCAGCTCGGCCTTGAGGGTGATCAGCGACAGGCTGTGCCCCAGCAGGTCGTGCAGGTCACGGGAGATGCGCAGCCGCTCCTCCGCCACGGCCGCCCTGGCCAGCTCGGCCCGGGTCTCCTTCAGCCGGTACATCAGCACGTTGCGGCGTTCCGCGCTGTGCGCCAGCAGGTTGCCCAGCGCGACCACGGCGCCGGCGATGAGCGTGTCGCCATAGCCAAGACCGGTTGCGGCACTGATCGCCACCGCGATACCGGTGCAGCACACCAGGCCGAGGACGGTGGCCCGGCCGCCCGGCGAGATGCGCCCCACGGCCGCGGAGGCGATGGCGAGCGCGGTGAGCCAGGCCATGCCGCCCACCGCGAAGAGCGCCGCGCCCAGCGCGACCAGCAGCGGCAGCAGCCACCACTGCCAGCGCTCGTACCTCCCGGGCTCGGGCATCCGCACCAGCACGGTCCGGTCGGTCAGCGCCACGAACGCGAGCGTGGCCAGGATCAGGAAGGCGGGGTGGCCACTGCTGCGGTGGTGCGAGGTGAGCAGCGCCACGGCCGGCAGCAGCAGGAAGATCACCAGCAGCACCCGGATGGCCAGCCGCCGGTACCGGAGCAGCCCGGTGATGCCGGTGTCGAGGTCGTCGTCGTCGATCGACGGCCCCGGCCCCGGCCCGGGCTCGCTCCGGCTGGTCAGCCGCATGTTCACCATCATGCCTGGCAGTTCCTCAGGCGGTAGTGCTCTCCTGGCGCCAGCGCCAGACCGCGATCAGGCCGAGGGCCACCGCCCAGGCGGCAAGCGCCAGCATGTGCTCGACGCCGAGTACCCGGCCCGCCACCGCGTTCCAGCCGAGCTGCACCAGGTGATAGCTCGGCAGCGCCTTGGCGATCTCCTGCATGACGTGCGGCAGTTTGCTGTACGGAATGAAGATGCCGCCGAGGAAAGCCAGCACCAGCATGGTGAGCATCTGTGCCACCTGGGCGGTCTGGCCGTCGAAGACCAGGCCGATGACCAGGCCGAGCACACAGAACGGGATCACCCCGAGCAACAGCACCGCGGCCAGCGTGGCCACCCGGCCGGCTGCCAGGTAGACATGGCCGTACCCGAACCCGAGCAGGATCAGCAGGACGAACCCCGGGATGATCAACAGCAGCCCCTGTGCCAGCTTGGCAGCGAACCAGCGCGGCGCGGAGATCGGCGACACCTGGAGCTGGCGCATCCAGCCGTTCTGCCGCTCCCTGGCGAGCTGCGGGCCGGTCGCGAACATGGCCGAGCCCATGCCCGACCACACCGCCATGGAGACCATCAGGATCGCCGCGACCGTCAGGCCCTGCGAGGTCCCGGTCTGCTTGGCGTAGATCAGGTACAGCAGCGCAGGGAACCCCGCGATGAACACGACGAACTGCACGTTGCGCAGGCTGCGGACGATCTCGAAACGGAGGAACGCGGCCATGCTCAGCTCACCCCTTCCGTGGCCGGGCCGTTGTCGGCGGACGTGAGGGCGATCAGCGCCTCTTCGAGGCCGCCGCCGCCCACCTCCATGGCCTTGACCTGCCGCCCCAGCGCGTACAGCGCCGGCAGCGTTTCGTCGGCGTCGCTGGTCCGCACCGTTACCGCATCGCCGTTCACCACGACGTCGGCGGCACCGGGCAGCTTCAGCAGCTCCGACGGGTCCGGCGCGGGCGTGCTGAAGCGCAGCGTCCTGGTGGCCGTGAAGGCCTTGATCTGGGCCGGGGTGCCGTCCGCGATGACCCGGCCGTGGTTCACCACGATGATCCGGGTCGCGTTGGCGTCCGCCTCTTCCAGGTAGTGCGTGGCGAACAGCACGGTGGCTCCCTGCCCGGCGATCGTCTCGACCGACCGCCAGAAGTGCCTCCTGGCCTCGACGTCGAGAGCCGCGGTGGGCTCGTCGAGGAACAGCAGTTCCGGGTTGCCCGCGAGAGCGAGCGCGAACCGCACCCGCTGGGCCTGACCGCCGGAGAGTTGCTCCACCCGCCGGTCTGCCAGGTCGGCGATGCCGGCCAGGGTCAGCAGCTCTGCAGTGCTGCGGTGGTCCCGGTAGAGCTGCCGGAACAGGCCGATCAGCTCGGACACCCTGGCGCCCTCGGGCAGGCCGCCGGTCTGCAGCATGCCGCCGATCTGGCCGGCTGCCACGGCCGCCGCCGCGGACCCGCCCAGGATCCGGACCGCACCCGAGGTGGGTGTGCGCAGCCCCAGCATGGTGTCGATCGCGGTGGACTTGCCCGCACCGTTCGGGCCGAGCAGCGCCACCGTCTCGCCGGGCTGGATATCGAAGGACACGTGGTCCAGCGCCTTGATATCGGGGTGGTACGCCTTGACGACGTCGCGGAAGGCGACGGCCGGGCTGGCACCCCTGTTGTTCGTGATCATGTTTTCACGCTAGAGGCCACCGTGGCGGTTGCCCTGTCACGCACATCAGGACCTTGGCATGACAGATGTCACGGTTGTCACAGTCCTCGCAGGCCAGGGGGCCGCGCATGTCCCCGTGTGGCCCCACGGCAGGGTG
Source organism: uncultured Actinomycetes bacterium (assembly GCA_963707905.1). GTDB lineage: Bacteria > Actinomycetota > Actinomycetes > Streptosporangiales > Streptosporangiaceae > DASXKD01. The sequence continues at coordinate 101,000 of CAVPSA010000020.1, forward strand.
CGAATGCGTCATGATGGGCGGGTCGCCCGGACGGGCGGCAGCGCCGGCCCCCCCACCCGGACCGGGGCAAACCCCCTTCCTCAGGAGCAACCGTGCTGATCATCTGGGGCATTCGGGTGTTCTTCCGCACCACCGGTCAGGGACTGTTCCACTGCCCGCGCTGCGGCGGCGACCGGCGGTACCGGCGCCGCGCCGGGCGGCGCTTCCTCACCCTGTTCTTCCTCCCGGTCATCCCGCTGACCAGGGCCGGTGAGCACGTGCAGTGCACCACCTGCCGGGCCCGCTACCATGTCGGCGCGCTCCGGGCGCCCACGGCCGCGCAGATGCAGGCCGCGCTGCCCGCGGGCATGCGCGCCGCTGCGGCCACCATGCTCCGGGCGGGCGACCAGGACTGCTTCCCGGCACGGCACCGGGCGATCCAGGCGATCACCGGCGCCGGGGCACAGGGCTACGGCGACGCCGCCCTCGACGCCGACCTGGCCGAGCCCGACCGCGCCTGGGCGCCGGCCCTGACCCAGGTGGGCGCCCAGCTTGCCGTTCCGGCCCGGGAGTGGTTCCTCGCCGAGGTGGTCCGGATCGGGATGGCCGACGGCCCGCTCACCGGGGCCGAGCGTGCGGCCGCGCACGCGGTCGGCGCGGGCCTGGGCATGACCCTGGCCCAGGTTCTCGGCGTCATCACGCTCACCGAGCGCGCCAGCGCCGAGTAACCCCGGCTCGGACTCGGTTACCAGAGCAACCGCGGTGCCACTGAATCTCCGTACGGCGCTGGCGTGACGGCCCACGCTCAGCACGGCCGTCGTGATGTCTGATAGCCTCTTGCCCGTGCGCGGACTGCTGCTTAGCTGCCGCGGCGGGGCCCGATAAGGCCGGCTCCCTCGCCGCGGGGTTGCGCGTTGCCGTCGGCTACCCGCCCGATTCGAGGGAGCAGTTCCGCAAATGCGAGTACAACAGACGCCTAGTGGCATGCCCTGCCACCGCTATGCCGCGTTCCGCCCGGTACGCCTGCCGGACCGGACGTGGCCCGGCAAGACGATCACCGCCGCACCCCGCTGGCTGTCCACCGACCTGCGCGACGGTAACCAGGCGCTGATCGACCCGATGAGCCCAGCCCGCAAGCGCAGCATGTTCGACCTGCTGGTGCGGATGGGGTACAAGGAGATCGAGGTCGGGTTCCCTTCGGCGAGCCAGGCCGACTTCGACTTCGTCCGCAGCCTGATCGAAGACGACGTCATCCCGGACGACGTGCAGATCTCGGTGCTCACCCAGGCGCGGGACGAGCTGATCGAGCGGACCGTGCGGTCCCTGGCCGGCGCGCCGCGGGCCACCGTGCACCTGTACAACGCGACGGCGCCGGTGTTCCGGCGGGTCGTGTTCGGCATCGGCCGCGAGGAATGCCGCGACCTGGCGGCCGACGGGGCACGGTCGGTAGTCAAGTACGCCGAGCAGTACCTGGACGGCTGCGACTTCGGGTTCGAGTACTCGCCAGAGATCTTCATGGACACCGAGCTGGACTTCGCCGCCGAGGTCTGCGAGGCGGTCATGGACGTCTGGCAGCCAGGCCCGGACCGGGAGATCATCCTCAACCTGCCGTGCACGGTCGAGCGGTCCACCCCCAACGTGTACGCCGACCAGATCGAGTGGATGAGCCGCAACCTGTCCCGGCGGGCACACGTGTGCCTGTCGGTGCACACCCACAACGACCGCGGCACCGCGGTCGCCGACGCGGAGCTGGCCGTGCTGGCCGGGGCGGACCGGGTGGAGGGCTGCCTGTTCGGCAACGGCGAGCGGACCGGCAACGTGTGCCTGGTCACCATGGGCATGAACCTGTTCAGCCAGGGCATCGACCCAATGATCAACTTCTCGGACATCGACGAGATCAGGCGCACGGTCGAGTACTGCAACCAGCTGCCGGTGCACCCGCGCCACCCCTACGCCGGCGACCTGGTCTACACCGCGTTCTCCGGGTCCCACCAGGACGCCATCAAGAAGGGGTTCGAGGCGCACGAGGCCGCCGCCGCTGCCTCGGGCACCGACCTGGCCGCGCAGCCCTGGGAGGTTCCGTACCTGCCCATCGACCCGCGCGACGTCGGGCGCACCTACGAGGCCGTGATCAGGGTCAACTCCCAGTCCGGCAAGGGCGGGGTGGCCTACATCATGAAGGCCGGGCACCAGATGGACCTGCCGCGGCGGCTGCAGATCGAGTTCTCCCGGGTGGTCCAGGCGCGCACCGACGCCGAGGGCGGCGAGGTCACCCCGGCGCAGATGTGGGAGGCGTTCTCGGCCGAGTACCTGAGCGCCGGCCGGGTCGCGCTGCAGGCGCACCACACCTCCTCGGTGGTGGCTGCCAAGGACGCGCTGACCGTGGAGGTCAGCGTGGACGGCGAAGGCCGGCAGATCGAGGGCGCGGGCAACGGGCCGATCTCCGCGTTCTGCGACGCGCTCGGCTCGATCGGCGTCGAGGTGCGGGTGCTCGACTACACCGAGCACGCCCTGTCCGCGGGCAGCGACGCCCAGGCCGCCGCGTACGTGGAGTGCGAGGTGAGCGGCCAGACGCTGTGGGGCGTCGGCGTGGACACCAACACGGTGACCGCGTCGCTCAAGGCGGTCCTGTCCGCGGTGAACCGGGTGGGCGCCAGCGGTTAGCCGCCGGTCCCGCTCGCCGGCGCACGGGCCGGGTGCCCCGCCCTGGCGTGTCACGCCGCGATACGCCGGGCCCGGGCTACCCGGGCCGGTCGGCAAACCCCCGTACGGGGCGGCCCGCCGGGCGCGCCGACGCCCGGCGGTGTCCGTGTCATGCGCGAGAATGGCGGGGTGGGCCTGTACCGGGATGACGGGATCGTGCTGCGCACTCAGGATCTGGGTGAGGCAGACCGGATCATCACCGTGCTCACCCGGCGGACCGGGCGGATCCGCGCCGTCGGCAAGGGCGTGCGCCGCACCAAGTCGCGGTTCGGGGCCCGGCTGGAACCGTTCACGCACGTCGACCTGCTGCTGTATGAGGGCAGGTCGCTGGACATCGTCACCCAGGCGGACTCACTGCGGGCCTACGGGGAACCGCTCATCTCGGACTACCCCCGCTACACCGCCGGCGTGGCGATGCTGGAGACCGCGGAGCGCTTCACCGCCGAGGAGCGCCAGCCCGCTCAGCGGCAGTTCCTGCTGATGGTCGGCGGGCTGCGCGCGCTCGGGGAGGGGGAGCACAGCCCGCGCCTGGTGCTCGACGCGTTCCTGCTGCGCTCGCTCGCGGTCGCCGGGTACGCGCCCGCGCTGGAGGAGTGCGCGGTGTGCGGCTCACCGGGGGGGCCGGCGGTGACGGGGGATAGTGAAGGGGGAGCGGGGGGTGGGGGGCTGCGCGCGTTTGCCATCGCGGCGGGCGGCCTGACCTGCCGGTCCTGCAGGCCGGCCGGGGCAGCGACCCCGTCCGGGCACACGGTCGCCCTGATGGGCGCGCTGCTGCGGGGCGACTGGGCGCTCGCGGACGCGTCGCTGCCGCGCCACCAGGTAGAGTGCAGCGGCCTGGTGGCCGCCTACCTGCAGTGGCACCTGGAGCACTCCATCCGCTCGCTCCGGCACGTGGAGCATGTGTGAGGGACTGGTGAGGAGACGGCATGAGTCGCCCGGGCGGTGACCGGCGGGGGGCGCGGCCGGTGCGGGGGACGCGGCCGGTGCGGCCGCCGGACCCGCATCCCGGCGGCGCCCGGCCACCGGCCATCCCGGCCGAACTGGTGCCCCGGCACGTCGCGCTGGTCATGGACGGCAACGGCCGCTGGGCCAAGCAGCGCGGCCTGCCCAGGACCGAGGGCCACAAGCGGGGCGAGTACTCCCTCTTCGACGTGATCATGGGCGCGATAGAGCTGGGCATCCCCTACCTGTCCGCGTACGCGTTCTCCACCGAGAACTGGCGGCGCTCCCCGGACGAGGTGCGCTTCCTCATGGGGTTCAACAGGGACGTCATCCGCCGCCGCCGCGACCAGCTGCACGAGATGGGTGTCCGGGTCCGGTGGGCGGGGCGCCGCCCGCGGCTGTGGCGCAGCGTCATCTCCGAGCTTGAGGACGCCGAACGGATGACCGCGGGCAACTCGGTGCTGACCTTGCAGTTCTGCGTGAACTACGGTGGCCGCTCGGAAATCGCCGATGCCGCCGCCAGGCTTGCGGCCGACGCCGTGGCGGGCCGGATCAGGCCTGAGCGCATCGACGAGAAGATGCTCGCCCGGTACCTGGACGAGCCCGATATTCCCGACGTGGACCTGTTCGTCCGGTCCTCCGGTGAGCAGCGGCTGTCCAACTTCCTGATCTGGCAGTCGGCCTACGCGGAACTGGTGTTCCTCGACACGCTGTTTCCCGATTTCGACCGGCGCCATCTGTGGCGGGCCTGCGAGATCTACGCCAGCCGGGACCGCAGGTACGGCGGCGCCGTGCCGAACTCCCTGCCCGCGCTACCGAACGGCCTGGATCCCCGCGACCACGAGCATGCTGGCGACCGCGGCAACGCGCAGTAGCCGCCCGCCCAGGGTCAGCCTGGGCCACGACACCGCGGCAAGCCAGCCGAGGAAGGCCGCCACCAGGACGAGGGCCACGGCCCCGATCCATCCGGGCACCGCCAGCCCGGTGATGAGCAGCGCGGCCAGCAGCAACGGGACCACCCAGACCGGTAGCTGGTGCAGCAGCACCAACGGCCGCGCGCTGGACTGCTCCAGCGTGCGCCGGGTGTCGCTCGCTCCGGGAGTGTAGAGCGAGGTACCCCGGGGCAGCGGCCGCACCTTTCCCCGCTGCGGCCTGCCCCTTTGGCCTGTCATCTGGTCATCCTCCCGCCTGCCGCCCGCGTCGCAGGCGCTGGCAATCCCGTCAAATATACGGCCAATGGCCGCGTGACGAAGGAACGCGGCCATTGGCCATCGGGGGGTTCCAGGGGGGTCGCCCACCCGGGCTAACACGGTCCCGGCGCAGTTTCACCCGCAACGGGTGAGCTGACTGCCCGTTATCGCGGGCACAGGGCCGGCCGTGAGCTCCCACACTCACGGCGGGTGTGGTGTGTTCGCCTTCGGGGGAATTCGGATGCGACGCGTAGCCACTGTGCTGATGGTTGTTGGATGCACTCTCGCGGGAGCCCCGGCCGGGGCGGCCGTGACACCGGCCGGGGGGGCCGTGGCACCGGCCGGGGGGGCCGTGGCACCGGCCGGTCAACGGGCGGCGCTGGCCAGGACGGCGGCGGGCGGGACGAAAGTGGTCGCCTTCGCCGGGTACACGATCGACGTCCCGGCGGGCTGGCCGGTCTACCGGCTGGCCCGCGACCCGTACCGGTGCATCCGGTACGACCAGAACGCGGTCTACCTGGGCCAGCCCGGCGCCGACCAGCAGTGCCCGGCGCACCTGGCCGGCCGGGTCGCCACGCTGAGCCTGGCAACGGCCCACCTCACGGCGTCCGAGCGGCGCCAGCTGCCCGCCCGGGGCGTGGTCGCCTGGGACTCGGCGGACCATGCGATGGGCGCGCTGCTGCCCCGCCATGCGCTGCGCATCGCCGCCACCTACGGCGCCGCGACGGGCCAGATCAAGGGCATCCTGGCCACGCTGCGCTGGGCCGCCACCGGGCAGCCGGCCGCCACGGCGCTGGTCCGGGGGGCACTGCCGGCGCTGGCGCAGGGGGCACTGCCGGCGCCGGTACCGGGGGCACTGCCGGCGCCGGTACGGGGGGCACTTGCCACAGGGACCGCTGGCCGGGCTGTCAGGGGCCGGCCGCCAGGCCGCGCCGCAGGCCGGCCTGGCGGCGGCGGGTGCGGGCCTGCTGCCCGGCCAGCCAGCTCACGGGCGCCATCACCACCGGCACCACAAATGCCATCACCGGTGCTGCCATCACCGGCTCTGCCATCCCAGGTGGCTCAGGATGCCGGTCAAGGGCATGGACACGTGCACCGCGCCGTCGCTGCGGGCAATGCGGGCCTGGCACCACGCGTTCAAGGCCGCCGCCATCTATCTCGGCGGCCCGGAGGCGGCGTGCGGATGGGGCAACCTGTCGGCGGCCTGGATCCGGGCCAGCGTGCGGATGGGCTGGGCGATGATCCCGGCCTACGTCGGCCCGCAGGCGCCGTGCACCAGCTTCCGGGTGCGGATCCGGGCCGGCCGGGCGGAATGGCAGGGCCGGGCCTCGGCCCGTAACGCGATCCGCCTGGCCCAGCTCCTCGGCATGCACCGCGGGGCCGTGCTGTACGACGACATGGAGGCCTACCGCCCGCACCATGGCCGGTGCAGCCGCCCGGTGGTGGCCTTCCTCGACGGCTGGACCAGGGAACTGCACGCACGCGGGTACCGCTCCGGTGTGTACTCGAGCGCCTCGGCGGCCGCCCGGGACCTGGGCCGCTACCGGCACGTCTACGGCCACCCGGTCGCCCGGCCCAACTCGCTGTGGTTCGCCCTCTGGGACGGGCGGCGCAACCTGCGCGGCACGCCCTACGTCCGGAAAACCTGGTGGCACGCGCACCGGATCAAGCAGTACAAGGGGGCGCGGCACCGGCGGATCGGTGGCATCAGGCTCAGCTTCGACTCCGACCTGGTCGACGGCGCCGTCTACCGCTGACCCGAGCCCCTCGGCCCGCGCCGCCGCCCCGCCGCCCAGCCGGGCGGGATGATCATGGGGATGTGGCCCACCGACGGGCCACATCCCCATGATCATCAGTCGCTTTCTCAGTTCCCGGTGACCGTGACGGTCTGGAGGTTCGGGTCGGCGGCGATCTGCGCCGGGCAGAACCGGTCCGGCAGGAACTGCTTCTTGCTGAACAGCTTCGTCTGGTCGGCGAAGTGCGGCGACGCCGGGTTGGACGACTCGGAGTAGGTGAGGATCGTGTCTCCCGTCGGGCAGCTGCCGTGCCTGGGCCAGGTCACCACCTGGATGAACGACGAGCCGGTGTCCGGCGACGTGGCCGAGTCCCCGGGCTCGGTGTTCTCGTAGATCGCGTTGTAGATCCCATCCGGGTCGCCGGGGCCGCCCGGGATCGTGATGTGGCTGCCCTGATAGCTGACGAACTGCACCGCGCCGAGCGTGGTGTCGATCGGCACGTGCGCCTTGTTCAGTGCCGCGATGGCGTCGCCCAGCGCGTCCTGCACGGTCGCGTTGGCCGTGTCCAGCCCGTACGGCGTGGAGACAGGGTGGGCCAGCTCGAACCGGTGCGAGAACGGTGACGGCGACGCGCTGCTGGCGAAGTTCCAGAACTCGCCGAACAGGACCGCGCCGCGCTGGCCGGCGTCCCAGCGCATGTTCCAGTGCGCCAGCGTGCTGCAGGCGTCGCCGAGGGGCACCTTGCCGCCGGTGGAGGTCGGCGCGGTGCCGCCCGCGGCCTGGAACTTGTTGCACAGCTGCACCAGGGCCGGGAGCGTGAGCTGTGCCGCGTAGTCGATGTCGGACAGGTCGAGGCGCTTCATCGCGGCCAGGGTGAACCCAGGGGGCCCCTGCCCGTCGGTGCCGTCGATCCGCGCCTGCACCTCGAGCAGCCCGATCCTGGTCCGCAGCGTCCGCGCGGTGTTCTCGAAGCCGATGATCCGGGCGAACCCGGTCAGCGGCTGGTGCGGGTTGGACAGCCAGAAGCTGTCGTTGGAGTTCGTGACGTAGTCGTTGCGCAGCAGGAACGGCTCGTGGTTCGGCCCGAAGATGCCCGGCGCCGCGGCGCTGGGGTCGTTGCCCCAGTCACAGGCGGTCTTGGACCCGTCCAGGATCGGCAGTCCCAGTTCGGCGAACGTGAACTGGCCGAGCGGCGTGTCGCAGGCGTTCGCCTTGGCGTCGGTCACGTTCGGGATGGCGCCGATGTCGGCGTAGAGGGCCACGCCCTCCCGGTCGCTCACGATCGTGTTCACCCAGGGAATGCCCTGGTACTTCTGCAGGATCGAGAGCACCTGCTGGGTGGTGGCCGCCCGGTCGATGCCGAACCAGGTGTTGACCGCCCGGGCCAGGTTGCCGGCGTTGACGTCGGCGAAGGCGAATCCCTGCGAGGTGCCCCAGGGCAGCGAGATGCCCGCGAGGTTGTTGAACATCGGGCCGTAGCGGGTCCACCAGAACGTGTGGTGCACCGGGGCCAGGCTGCCGTCCGGCTGCTTGGCCATGATCGTGACCGGCCGCGGCGTCATCGCCACGGCCTTGCCGTTCTGCAGGTACTCGGTCGGATGGCCGGGCACCAGGGTGAGCTGGAACGGGGTGAACCGGAACGCGGTGGACACGGTGTGGCTCCAGGCCACCGACGCGTTGTGGCCGATGAGGATCAGCGGCACGCCGTACAGCGACGCCCCGGTGACGTTGATCTTGCCGGGGATGGTGAGCTGCGACTGGTAGAAGCGCTCCGTGCCGATCCACGGGAAGTGCGGGTTGCCGAGCAGCAGGCCGCGGTGGTCCCTGGTGCCCGCGGAGCCGATCGCGACCGCGTTGCTGCCCATGCTGCCCCGCTGGGCCCGCAGCGCCGCGGCGAGTGCGCGCCCGGTCTTCGCCGTGGCGGCCGCACTGGGCTGCGCGGTGGCGGTTCCCGGCTTCGGCGGCGCGGCCTCGCTGATGCCATCGATCACGGCGCCGCTGCTTGACAGCAGCATGAGCTGGTAGAAGCGCAGGTAACTGTCCATCAAGGTGATCGGCCTCACCCAGGCCTGCCCGCGGCAGGTCGGGTCGGGCACACCGGCCGCGCCACCGACGTGCGCCAGGTAGGCGTTGTACCCCTTGACGTAGCCGGCCTCCACCTGCTGCTCCGTGGGGGAGAGCGCCTGCGCCAGCTTCTGCACCACACCGGAGTCGATGATCTGCTGGTAGAACAGGTCGGAGTCCAGATTGCTGAAAACGACGCCCGTTGCCGCGCGCGATGTCCACGCCGGTGGGCCCGAAGTACCGGGACCGCTGCGCCTCGACCGTCACGTAGTCGTTCGCCATCGTGCACAGGTTGTCCTGGGCGAAGGCGTACCCGTAGCCGAAACCGAGACCCGGCCAGCTGTGGGCGAGGATGTGCGGGACCCCGCCGGTGGTGTACCGGATCTGCGCGGACAACTGGGCCTGCGCCGGCCCGGCCGCTCGGCTGGCCAGCGCGGGGGGAGCGGCGATCGCCACCAGGGCAGCCACCGCTGCCAGGACCGTTACGGCACGCAGCCTCATTCACGGCCTCCTCGTCGTGATTGCGGGCATTACCGGGCACACCGGCTGTTTGTGTAAATTACGCCAAAGGTCTGCCACGGCTAGGCGCCGGCCCCATCGAGTCACGGCCGTGGCGGGGCGCCGGCCGCGAATAACAGTGCGCCATCCAGCCCCCCGTCACCGCTAAGCTGACGGGCACCCACCCGTTCACCGGGATCCTTCATGCCCGCCGACGGCCAGCCGGATGGAGTTATCGCCATGGCACGCAGTTCCGACCGCATCGACAAGATCGTCAGCCTCAGCAGGCGGCGCGGTTTCGTCTACCCGTCCAGTGAGATCTACGGCGGGCTGCGCGCGTCCTGGGACTACGGCCCGCTCGGCGTGGAGCTGAAGAACAACATCAAGCGGCAGTGGTGGAAGGCGATGGTCCAGGGCCGCGACGACATCGTCGGGCTCGACTCCAGCGTGATTCTCGCCCGCGAGGTCTGGGAGGCCAGCGGCCACGTCACCGAGTTCGTGGACCCGCTGACCGAATGCCAGTCCTGCCACAAGCGGTTCCGTGCCGACCACCTGATCGAGTCCTACGAGGAGAAGCACGGCCACGCCCCGGCCGAGGGCCTGGCCCTGGTCGCCTGCCCGAACTGCGGCACCCGCGGCGCGTTCACCGAGCCGCGCATGTTCAACGGGCTGCTGCGCACCTACCTCGGCGCCACCGAGGACGAGGCGGGCCTGGCCTACCTGCGGCCTGAGACCGCGCAGGGGATCTTCATCAACTTCCGCAACGTGCTGCAGACATCCCGGAAGAAGATCCCGTTCGGCATCGGGCAGATCGGCAAGTCGTTCCGCAACGAGATCACCCCGGGCAACTTCATCTTCCGCACCCGCGAGTTCGAGCAGATGGAGATGGAGTTCTTCGTCAAGCCGGGCAGCGACGAGGAATGGCACGACCACTGGATCGCCACCCGGCACGCCTGGTACACCGGCCTGGGTGTGCAGGAGGCGAACCTGCGCCTGTACGAGCACCCGGCGGAGAAGCGCTCGCACTACTCCAAGCGCACCGTGGACGTCGAGTACCGGTACGGGTTCCCCGGCAGTGAGTGGGGCGAGCTTGAGGGCATCGCCAACCGCACCGACTTCGACCTGTCCACCCACGGCCGCGCCTCCGGCCAGGACATGTCCTACCTCGACGCGGAATCCGGCGAGCGGTACATCCCGTACGTGATCGAGCCCGCGGCCGGGGTGGACCGGTCCATGCTGGTCTTCCTCATGGATGCCTACGCCGAGGATGAGGCGCCCGACGCCAGCGGCAAACTGGAGAAGCGCACCGTGCTGCGGCTCGACCACCGCCTCGCCCCGGTCAAGGCCGCGGTGCTGCCACTGTCGCGCAACGCCGACCTGTCCCCGAAGGCCCGCGACGTGGCCGCCGCGCTGCGCCAGCGGTGGAACGTGGACTTCGACGACGCCGGCGCGATCGGCCGCCGCTACCGCCGCCAGGACGAGATCGGCACCCCGTACTGCGTGACGGTCGACTTCGACTCGCTGAACGATCAGGCGGTGACGGTTCGCGAGCGCGACTCGATGCGGCAGGACCGGGTCGCCGTCGACGCTCTGGACAACTATTTGGCCGAACGATTGACCGGGGCCTGACTCGTTCGCAGGGATCGCTGGTCGCCGGGGTTGGTCCGGCGGGGCCGGTCGGGGACGCAGGGGGCGACGGGCGGCCGGCTCAACGCCTTGCCGCCCGTACCCCCTGCGTCCCCTTCAGCCGTTCGGGGATACCCCGGGGCAGCGCTCTGGCGGTTTAGGGCTTGATCTGGGTGCGTTACGGCGAACTGGTCCGTGGGTAGCGGCGGAAGATCTCTGCGGCTGCTTGGTGGAAGCCGTCGGGGAGGCCGGCCGCCGCCATGGTGGCGGCGATCTCCTCCATCTCGGCGACCCAGCGCCAGCCCTTCGCCGTGGCTGCCCTCGCCGAGCCTTCGGATCGTTCTTCCAGCCTGGGCTGGGACAGCGACCACTCGGCGAGGAGGGTGTCCTCGACGCCTTCCTCTTTCGCTAGCTCTCTTATCGCGAGGATCAGGGCGGCGGTGCCCTTGGTCCAGGCGCCGTAGGCCATCTTGACCGCCGACGCGGCCGTCAGGGCTGGCCCGGCGATCCGCGCGTCCAGGTCGGAGCCGGTGAACAGGTCCTGGATCGTGGGGGCATCGGGGCCGGACAGGTAGAGCCTCGTGCTGCCCGGCGACGTGGGGGGCAGGCCGATGATGCCGCCGTCCACGTAGCGGCCACCGGCGTCGGTGATCATCTGCGCGACCTCGCGCGCCGTGCCCGGCGCGATCGCGTTGGCGTCCACGTACAGCCCGCGGAACCCGTGCACCGCCCAGGCCATGTCCGCCGCCGCGTGCGGCGGGCACACCGAAAAGATGATCCCGGCCTTAGCCGCGACGGCCGCCACCGTGCGCGCATCAGTCAGCCCGGCTGCCGTGGCGCGGGCTTCGGTGGCGGAACTGCGGCCCTCGGACGCCCACAGCACCGTATGGCCGCTCGCGGTTAGGCACCGCCCTACGGCGGCGCCCATCTCGCCGGGGTGCAGGAGGCCGATCACGTGCGTGCTCACATGAACAGTGTGGCGCACCGGGCCAGCGCGAAACGCCGCGCGAGCGGGCATCGGGCGGCAGGCGTTAAGCCTGCCGCCCGATGCGCGCTCGCACGGCGGTCGGTGGGCTGGGGTCCGCTACCAGGCGAAGAAGAGGCCGTTGTAGGCGCCGTGCGGGATCGGCGTGAACTTGTTCCCGGCAAGGACGCCGAGGATGTTGGACCGGCCGCCGTACCGGTCCTTTGCGCCCCGCGGATCGCTGATGACCAGCGCGCTGCCGTCCGGGCTGGACCAGAGGACCTCCTGGTAGCCGATCGAGGCGCTGAACCGGTCCTCGTGGAACAGGGGCTTGCCGGTGCGGGTGGAGTACTCGGCGATCTGGACGTAGCCGCCGGGCCAGGTGTCCGCTGCCGCGGGAAGAAGCTGGTCGCGGTGACGATCCTGGTGCCGTCCGGGGTGAGGAACGAATTGCCGGTCGCGTAGGTGTCGGCGCCGGACCGGTACGGGTACGCCACGACGACCCTGGCCGCGGTGAGCGAGGTGCCGGGGGCGGTGGTGTCCAGGATGCGGACGTGCATGGTGTCGTGGGGGCCGCCCCACTGCTGGAACTCCAGATAACGGCCATCCGCGGACCAGGAGAAGATCTGGCCCATGGGCTTCCAGTTGCCGATCCAGTTGCCGATCCGGCGCCTCGGCCAGGTCCAGGTGCGCACGGCGCCGGTGGCCAGCGTGACGATCTGGATGGAGTTGCGGAAGTCCAGGGCGAGCCTGGTGCCGTCGGGGGAGACTCGCCACCCCGGCGAGATTCGTTGCGCGGATCTTCTCCGGGACGGTCAGCCTGGTGAGCTGAGCGGAGCGGATGTGCGGGGTGAAGGTCAGCCGGAAGAACACCGTCGGCGCGTTGTTGTCCCGGTCCTGGGCGGCGCGCCCCGGCCTGCCCGGAGGAGATGTTCCACCAGCGCTGGGCGGCGAGCACGAACGTGCGGTCGTCCGCGGTGCCGCTCACCCAGGTGAAGACCTTATAGGGCCGGGGCGGGCTGAACGTCGCGAGGACGTGCCCGGTGACGGTCGAGCGCACCTGCGCGGTCCGGGCATAGATCAGGGCCTGCGGCGGCAGCACCACGAAGTACGGCGGCACCTTGTGCAAGGCGGACGCGGGGCCGATGGGGGAACCGTTCCACCGCGGCGCCGCGGCCTGGCCGGTGCTCCGGGCGTGGCCGTGGAACGTGGTGGAAATGGCCAGGGAGGCGGCTACCACGGCGGCGACCGCCGCCGCGGCGGCCAGCGGGGCGAGCCGGGTACCCCACCGGCCAGGGATCCGCGGCAGGCGGGTCCGCCGGGTGCCCGGCAGCCGCAGCGGCGGGACGCTGTGCGGGCCGATCTCCTCGCCGGTTTCCCGCAGCGCCAGCCGCACCTTGTCTTCCATCGTGTTCATGGCTGCTCCTGAAGCATGCGGCCCAGGGACGCGAGCGCCCGGTGCGTGGCCGATCTGACGCTGCTGGGGCTGATCCCCATGGTGGTGGCGGTCTCCTCGGCGGACAGGTCCAGATAGAACCGGAGCACCAGCGCCTCACGCTGGCGTGGCGGGAGCCGCCGCACCGCCCGCATGATCTCGTCCCTTTCCTCCCTGGTGAGCACCGCGGATTCCGCGGAACGCACCGGTTCGGAGTGGCTGGTCACCGCACGCGGTGCCCGCGACGTGGTCCTGCGGCGCAGCGCCGAGCGGCAGTGGTTGAGCACGGCGGACCGCACGTAGTGCACCGCGCTCCCCGGGTCGGCCAGGTGGGACCACCGCCGGTACAGCCCGCAGAACGCTTCCTGCACCACGTCCTCGGCGCTCTGCCGGTCACCGAGCATGATGTGGGCCAGCCGGATCATCCCGAGGGCGTGCGCCTCATAAAGCGCGGTCACGGCTACCTCGGCGGCTCCGGCCGGAGGCCCGGCGGCGGTCCGGCCGGAGGCCTGGCGGCCGTGCTGACCGGAGGCCCGGCGGCCGTGGCGGCACCGGTGGTGTCCACGGCGGCCGGTCCGTGCGGATCGGGGTTCATGTCCCAGAGACGTGCGCCGCCGCGTTCCGCTGCTTCACCTGGAGAAATCATCGGCCGGTCCGGTATGCGCTGGTGATCGTCTCCGTGACGCTACCTCCGGCCGCGTCGGCCCGGCGCGCCCAGCGCACGTCGATCCATTTGGCCCTCCTTGCGTTGGATTGAGGCACCTTCGGTGTCAAGCACGTTCCAGAGACGTTCGGGGCGGCCATTCGCTGCCTCCGCCCGGGCGGGCGCGCATGGAGTGCGCAACTCTCGGTAGAGTCCTGACAACAGGGCCGTGAGGCCGTATGCAGATGGCCGCCCCGGTAGCTACTCCCTCTTAACGCGGCGGGCGGCGGCGCGGGCACAAGGAGAGCGTGCAGTGGCGAAGCTCGTCTACGCATTCAGCGAAGGCAACAAGGACCTGAAGGACCTGCTGGGCGGCAAAGGCGCGAACCTTGCCGAGATGACCAACATCGGCCTGCCCGTGCCGCCTGGCTTCACCATCACCACCGAGGCGTGCCGTTACTACCTGGAGCACGGCGGCATCCCCGAGGGGCTTGCCGGGGAGGTCGGCGAGCATCTGCGGCGGATGGAGCAGGCCATGGGCCGCCAGCTCGGCGACCCGGCCGACCCGCTGCTTGTCAGCGTCCGGTCCGGGGCCAAGTTCTCCATGCCAGGGATGATGGACACCGTCCTGAACATCGGCATCACCGACGAGTCCGTACACGGGCTGGCCAAGCAGTCGGGGAACGAGCGGTTCGCCTGGGACGCCTACCGGCGGCTGCTCCAGATGTTCGGCAAGACCGTGCTCGGCATCGACGGGGACGCGTTCGAGGACGCGATCGACGAGGCCAAGCAGGCCAAGGGCACGACCAACGACCTCGACCTGGATGCCGGGGACCTGAGCCAGCTCACTGAACGTTTCAAGGAGATCGTCCGCGAGCACACCGGGCGCGACTTCCCCCAGGAGCCGCACGAGCAGATGAACCTGGCGATCGAGGCCGTGTTCGGCTCGTGGAACTCCGACCGCGCCGTGCTCTACCGGCGGCAGGAGCGGATCCCCGCCGACCTGGGCACCGCGGTCAACGTGGTGGCGATGGTGTTCGGCAACCTCGGCGCCGACTCAGGCACCGGGGTCGCCTTCACCCGCGACCCGGGCACCGGCCATCAGGGCATCTACGGCGACTACCTGCAGAACGCCCAGGGCGAGGACGTGGTGGCCGGGATCAGGAACACCGTACCGCTGCAGGACCTGGAGAAGATCGACCCCACGTCGTACCGCCAGCTCATGGAAATCATGCAGACGCTGGAGAACCACTACAGGGACCTGTGCGACATCGAGTTCACCATCGAGCGGGGCAAGCTGTGGATGCTGCAGACCCGGGTCGGCAAGCGCACCGCCGCAGCCGCGTTCCGTATCGCGACCCAGTTCGTGGACCAGGGCCTGATCAACATGGACGAGGCGGTCACCCGGGTCACCGGGGACCAGCTCGCACAGCTCATGTTCCCCCGGTTCGACCTGTCCGGTAACCCCAAGAAGATGACCACCGGGGTCAGCGCGTCCCCCGGCGCCGCCGTCGGCAAGGCCGTGTTCGACTCGGTACGTGCCGTCGAGCAGGCCGACGCGGGCGAGCACGTCATCCTGGTCCGCCGGGAGACCAACCCGGACGACCTGCACGGCATGATCGCCGCCCGGGGCATCCTCACCAGCCGGGGCGGCAAGACCAGCCACGCCGCGGTCGTCGCCAGGGGCATGGGCAAGACCTGCGTCTGCGGCGCCGAAGAGCTGGAGATGAACCTGGCCTCCCGCCAGTTCACCGCGCCGGGCGGTGTCACGGTCCGCGAGGGCGACGTGATCTCCATCGACGGCTCGAGCGGCGCGGTGTACGCCGGCGAGGTGCCCGTCA
Source organism: uncultured Actinomycetes bacterium (assembly GCA_963707905.1). GTDB lineage: Bacteria > Actinomycetota > Actinomycetes > Streptosporangiales > Streptosporangiaceae > DASXKD01. The sequence goes on from CAVPSA010000020.1 coordinate 116,621, forward strand.
TGGCTTCCCCGGTGGTGGAGTTCTTCGAAGGCAGCCTGGACGCGGAGTCCGACGAGCTGGTCGGGGCGGTGGCCCGGATCATGGACCACGCCGACGCGAGCAGGCGGCTCGGCGTGGAGGCCAACGCCGACACCGGCGAGGACTGCGCCAGGGCCCGCCGGTTCGGGGCCGGCGGGGTGGGCCTGGTCCGCACCGAGCACATGTTCCTCGGTGAGCGCCGCCAGCTGGTGGAGCGGCTGATCCTGGCCGACGACGCCGAGGACAGGCAGGCCGCGCTTGACGCGCTGGAGCCGCTGCAGCGCGGCGACTTCGTGGAGATCCTCAAGGCCATGGACGGGCTGCCGGTCACCATCCGGCTGATCGACCCGCCGCTGCACGAGTTCCTGCCCGACCTCACCGAGATGTCGGTGAAGGTCGCCCTGGCCGGGGACCAGGCCACCGAGAAGGACCGCAAGCTGCTGGACGCGGTGCGCCGCCTGCACGAGCAGAACCCGATGCTCGGCCTTCGCGGGGTCCGGCTCGGCCTGGTCATCCCCGGGCTGTTCGCCATGCAGGTGCGGGCCATCGCGCATGCTGCCGCGGAACTGAAGCAGGCGGGCCGTGACCCGCGGCCGGAGATCATGATCCCGCTGACCGCCTCGGTGCAGGAGATGGAGATCACCCGCGAGGAGACCGCCAGGGTGCTCGCGGAGGTCTGGCAGGAGACCGGTACCACGGTGCACACGCTGATCGGCACCATGATCGAGGTGCCCAGGGCCGCGATGATCGCCGGCGAGATCGCGCGCAGTGCCGAGTTCTTCTCCTTCGGCACCAACGACCTCACCCAGATGGGCTGGGGCTTCTCCCGCGACGACGTCGAGGGCGCGTTCTTCAGCCGCTACATCGAGCTGGGCATCTTCGGGGTGTCCCCGTTCGAGACCATCGACACCGAAGGCATCGGCCGCATGATCCGCATCGCTTGCGAGGAAGGCCGGGCGGCCCGCCCGGACCTGGAACTCGGGGTGTGCGGCGAGCACGGCGGTGACCCGGAGTCCGTCCACTTCTTCCACGAGGTCGGCCTCAACTACGTGTCCTGCTCGCCCTTCAGGGTGCCGGTGGCGCGGCTGGAAGCCGGCCGGGCGGCGCTCCTGGAGACCGCTGGGGGCAGCGACACCCGGTGAGCCCGGCCGCGGGTTACGACGCCCACGACACCGCGCGCTGGGCGGCCGAGCCGGACAAGGACCCGCCGGTGGAACACCGCCGCGGGCCCTTCGTCCGGGACCGGGCCCGGGTGCTGCACTCTGCCGCGCTGCGCAGGCTCGCCGCCAAGACGCAGGTGGTCGGGGTGGGCGTGGGTGACTTCCCGCGGACCAGGCTCACCCACTCGCTGGAGTGCGCGCAGATCGGGCGGGAGTTCGGCGCCGAACTCGGGTGTGACCCGGACCTGGTGGATGCGGCCTGCCTGGCCCACGACCTGGGACATCCGCCGTTCGGGCACAACGGCGAGGTGGCCCTGGCCGGGCTGGCCGCGCGCTGCGGCGGGTTCGAGGGCAACGCGCAGAGCCTGCGGCTGCTCACCCGCCTGGAGGCGAAGGTCGCCGGGGCGGGACTCAACCTGACCCGGGCAACCCTCGACGCGACGATCAAGTACCCCTGGGGCGCCCCCATGCACCAGGCCGCCACGGGGCCACCCGCCAAGTTCGGGTACTACACCGACGACGCCGTTGCGTATCGGTGGATAAAAGAGCAGGCGCCGGACGGGAAACTATGCCTGGAAGCTCAGGTGATGGACTGGGCAGACGACGTCGCGTACTCCGTGCACGACCTGGAAGACGGGCTGCAGGCAGGTCATATCACGCTGCGTGCGCTGCGCGGGGCGGCCGAGCGGGTGGCGGTCACCGAGCTTGCTACCCGGTACAGCCCCCGGGGCACTGCCGAGCCTGAGCTGGAAGAGGTTTTCGACGGGCTGCTCGGGCTGCCGTTCTGGCCGAAGTCCTTCGACGGCGGCCCTGCCGCCCTGGCCGCGCTGAAGCACCTGACCAGCGAACTGATCGGCCGGTTCTGCGGGAGCGCGCAGGAGGCGACGCTGAAGGCCGCCGAGGGCCGGTTCCCGCTCACCCGGTACGCCGCCGACCTGGTGGTGCCCCGGCGGCAGCGGCTGGAGTGCGCCTTGCTGAAGGCGGTGACCGCGCATTTCGTGATGAGCCGCAAGGGGGTCGCCGCCCGTCAGGCTGCCGAGCGGGAGCTGATCGCCGAGCTGGCGGCTGCGGTGCGGGCCGGTGCGCCGGACACCCTGGACCCGCTGCTGCGGCCCGGCTACCTCGCGGCCGACTCGGACCAGGTACGGCTCCGGGTGGTGGTGGACCAAATCGCGTCGCTCACCGATACTTCTGCCATCGCCTGGCATGATCGCCTGTGTCGGCGCGGCGAAGCCGCTCAGCCGGAGTATCAGCGGCGGCAGTGAGGAAAGAGGGATCTGATGCCCGCTGAACCCACGTACGTGATCGTCGGTGCCAGCATGGCCGGTGCCAAGGCCGCGGAGACCCTCCGGGAGGAGGGGTTCGGCGGGACCATCGTGCTGCTGGGGGAGGAGCGGGAGCGGCCCTACGAGCGGCCGCCCTTGTCCAAGGGCTACCTGCTCGGCAAGGACGATAAAGCTTCCATCTATGTCCACGAGGAGTCCTGGTACGCCGACCATGACGTGGACCTGCGGCTGGGCGTGACCGCGACCGCGCTCGACGTGGGCGCGCGGCAGGTGGCGCTCGCCGATGGCGGAACCGTGGGCTACGACCGGCTGCTGCTCGCCACCGGTGCGGCTCCCCGCCGCCTCAGCGTGCCAGGGGCCGACCTGGACGGGGTTCTGTACCTGCGCCGGGTCGGGGACAGTGAGCGCCTCGCCGAGGCGTTGCGCGGCGGCGGCCAGGTGGTGATCGTCGGCGCGGGCTGGATCGGGCTGGAGGTGGCCGCGGCGGCCAGGGAATTCGGCTGCGAGGTGACGGTCGTCGAGCCGGAGGCAGGCGCGCTGCGCCGGCAGCTGGGCCCCGAACTCGGCGACATGTTCGGCGACCTGCACCGCGAGCACGGCGTGACGTTCCGGTTCGGGGAGTCGGTGACCGAACTGCGCGGCTCGGGCGGCAAGGTCGCCGGGGTTACCACTTCCGCGGGGGCGGCGCTCGACGCGGGACTGGTGGTGGTCGGCATCGGGGCGGTGCCCGCGACCCGGCTGGCCGCCGACGCCGGGCTTGACGTCGCCAACGGCGTGATCGCCGACGCCGGGCTGCGCACCTCGGCGCACGAGGTGTTCGCGGCCGGTGACGTGGCCAACGCCTTCCATCCCCTTTATGGCAAGCACGTCCGGGTGGAGCACTGGGCCAACGCGCTGAACGGCGGCCCCGCGGCGGCCAGGTCGATGCTGGGCCGGGGGGTGAGCTACGACGCGGTGCCTTACTTCTTCAGCGACCAGTACGACCTGGGCATGGAGACGGCGGGGCTCCCCGAACCGGGCTCCTACGACCAGATCGTCTACCGTGGCGACCGCGAGGCCCGTGAGTTCATCGCGTTCTGGCTGTCCGGCGGGGCCGTGGTGGCCGGGATGAACGTCAACGTGTGGGACGTGAGCGACGACATCCAGGCCCTGATCCGCGCCCGCCGCCCCGTAGACGTGGCCCCCCTATCCGACCCCGACGTGCCCATCACCACCCTCTGACCTCTCGGCAACCTTGATCACGGGCACTTTGGGGCGGATAGCCGCCCCAAGGCGTCCGTGATCAAGGTCGCCAGAGCTGCACGGGGCACCGCGGGCTGCAGGGGCGAGGCTTTCCCGCCCATCCTCTCTGCCGTAGAACGGCGCTGATCTCGGCGGCCACCTCACAGGCCCGCTGGGTGATGTCCGTCCAGTTGTATCGCAGGGTGATGATTCCTGAACGGGTCAAGGCGTTGTCCCGGTGAACATCACGCCACCTGTCGTGCACGAGGTGCGCCGCATGCCCGTCGAGCTCCACGGCAACGCCGAAGTCCTCATAGAAGTTGTCCAGATACCGGCGGGCCGTGCCCAAGGTGATCCTTGCCTGCCGGCGGGCCACCGGCAGCTTATGGGGCCGTTCGGCGCCCCGGACATACCGGTATTCCAGGCTGGAATGAACGCCATCCTCGATCGCCGTTAGCCCGGTGATCAGTTCATTCCGGTAGTGGACCTGCTTGCGCTGGCTCAACGCCACCTGGAGACGGCTGGCCGTGGTGAGCCGGCTGCCGCAGGCCCGGCTCAGCCAGTGAAACGCCTCGTCGGCGCTACGGGCCGTCTGGGTGAGATCGATGACCGTCTCCTCGATCCTCGTCCGGGGCGGAAGCAAGGCAGGATGGCGGGCGATCGCGATGCGGCTCGACCGGTGGATGACCAGGTCCGGGGCGCCGCGAATGCGCTGGGCGGCCGGCACCGTGACATGAATGACAGGACTGGTCCTGTCGGTGAGGCCGTCCAGTTCGGCTGCGGTCTGGTGACTGAGAACGGCGCTGGCGCCCGATCGCAGCAATGCTGCCCATAGCGCCGCCTCACGGGGTGGCTGGCCGGTGAATGTGGCGTAGACGCCCCGTTGAAGCTGCTGCCATGAACCCGAATGCAGGCGGCGTTTGATTGCATCGCCGGACAGGCCGGCGTCCAATGCCTGGCACCTGGAGATGACACCGCATTGCATGCCGAGTAACTCGCGGCAGGGGGCGGGGAGTTCGCGCGCCATCCCGCCAGGATGGCTGCGGCACCAGAGCCTTGCCCCCGGCGCTGCCTGCTTGTGGACAAGGGGTGCGCGGGAATGGCTTCCTGTGGATTTCCGCGCCGGACTGTCGGAGCCTCCGGCTATGGCCCGGCGAGGATCGCGGCGAGGACGGCGGGGGTGTCGGTGAGGTCGGGGAGTACCGCGTGCGCCCCGGACTCGGCGAGCGCGGCAGCGGGGGTGCCGCCGGTGGCCACCGCCACGGCCCGGGCGCCGGTCTCCAGCGCGGCGGCCACGTCCAGCGGGGTGTCACCGACCAGCACCGTGGCCGGGCCGGAAAAGTCCGTGCCATATCTGCGGGCGGCGTTGTCCCTGGCCAGGTGCACCAGTTCGGCCCGGACCTCGTGGGACTCGCCGTAGGCCCCCGCGTCCAGGTCAAGGTGGCTGTCCAGCCCGAGCGCGCCGAGCTTCATCTCGGCCATCGCCCGGACGTTCCCGGTGAGCACCGACTGCACCACGCACACCTGCCGGGCCTGGCCCCCGGTGCCATCGCCGTCCTGGCCGGGCGCGAAGGCGGCCAGCGCGTCCAGGGCCGCCGCGGCGCCTGGCAGCGCCCGGCTGTGCTGCTCGGTAAGCTCACGGCCGGTGGGCGCCAGCGAGGCCAGCCTGGCCAGGAACTGGTCCAGATGCTGGCGCGGCTCGGGGATCCCCGCGCGGGCCAGGGTGTCCAGCACGATGGCGCGGTCCGTGCGCCCGGCCATGAGCGCCGCGGCGGGCAGGTCGGTACCGAACATGTCGCGGAACACCATCCGGTACAGCCGGGTGCCGACTCCACCGGCGTCGATCAGGGTGAAGTCGATGTCCCAGAGCACAAGCAGGCAGCGCACGCGGCGACGATAACAGGCCTCCCCCGGCAGGCCCGCGAGCCGTGCGCGCGACAGACCGCAAAGTGTGGGCACCGCGGACTAGACTCGCCGCGACGGGGAGCGCTGGAACGAGGGGTGCGAGTGGCAGGCCGGATCCGCGACGAAGACATCGCGCTGGTCCGCGAGCAATCGCCCATCGCCGAGGTCATCGGCGAGTATCTCCAGCTCCGCAACGCCGGGGGCGGGTCACTCAAGGGCCTGTGCCCGTTCCACGACGAGAAGACCCCCTCGTTCAACGTGACCCCGGCACGTGGCCTGTGGTACTGCTTCTCCTGCGCGGACGGCGGCGACGTCATCCGGTTCGTGGAGAAGGTCGACAACCTCACGTTTCCCGAGGCGGTGGAGCGGCTCGGCGCCCGCGCGGGCATCGAGCTCACCTACGAGCAGGGCGGTCACGTCCCCGGCCACGAGCAGAGCCGGCGGCGCCGGTTGCTTGCCGCTCACCAGGCAGCAGCCGAGTTCTATGCAGAACGGCTCCGCGCACCGGTGGCTGCCCCAGCGCGGCAGTTTCTGTCCGAGCGTGGATTCGAGCTGGCCGACGCGGAGGGGTTCGGCTGCGGCTACGCGCCTGCCGAGTGGGAGGCGCTGACGCGCCATTTGCGGGGCCGCGGGTTCACCGACTCCGAGCTGCTGCTTTCCGGGCTGGCCAGCCAGGGCCGGCGGGGCCCGGTGGACCGGTTCCGTGGCCGGCTGGTCTGGCCGATCAGGGACCTGACCGGCGACGTGATCGCGTTCGGCGCGCGGAAGCTGGATCCGGAGGACACCGGGCCCAAGTACCTGAACACGCCGGAGACGCCGCTGTTCAAGAAGAGTTCCGTGCTCTATGGCGCAGATCTCGCCAAGCGGGAGATCGCCCACCGGCGGCAGGCGGTGATCGTCGAGGGCTACACCGACGTGATGGCCTGTCATCTGTCCGGTGTGCCCACCGCGGTCGCCACCAGTGGCACCTCGTTCGGCGACGGCCACGTCAAGGTGCTGCGGCGGCTGCTGATGGACGCCGACCAGTTCCTCGGCGAGGTGGTGTTCACCTTCGACGGGGATGCGGCCGGGCAGCGGGCCGCGCTGCGGGCCTTCGACCTGGAGGAGCGTTTCGTCACGCAGACCTTCGTGGCGGTGCAGGCCGACGGCCTGGATCCGTGCGACCTGCGGGTCAAGCACGGGCCGGAAGCCGTGCGGGATCTGGTGGCCAGGCGTGTCCCGGTGTTCGAGTTCGCCATCCGCAGCGAACTGGCCAAGTACAACCTGGAGACCAACGAGGGCCGGATCGCTGCCCTGGACGCGTCCGCCCGGATCATCGCCCGGATCAAGGACCGTGGCCTCCGCGACCGGTACGCGGTCAGCCTGGACCGTTGGCTCGGCATGCTGAACGAGGAGTTCGTGCTCGCCCGGGTCCGCGAACATGCGGCCAGGGCCCAGGGCAGGGCGGGCGTAGGCGGGTCCGGCCCGGGCCGTAACCCGTCCGGTCCGGCCGGCGCCGGCCCGGGGCGGGTGCGTGGCGGGCCAGGAGGCCCGGTGCGGCCCGGCGGCCCTGGCTCCGGCGCGCCGGGTGGCCCCGGCATGGCAGGCGGCCCTGGCGCTCGCGGGGCCCGGGGCGGGCCAGGGGCGCCCCCCGGGCCCGGTGGTGGAACCGCGGGTGGCAGCGGCATTGCGGCGGGCGGCGGCGCTGCCAGGGCCGGTGGGCCTGCCGCGGCTGGCAGCGATGCTGAGGCTGGCGGTTCGGCCAGGGCTGGCGGCCTGGCCGAACCGGTACCCTACGACCTCGCCGACCCGGTGATCCAGGTGGAGCGTGAGGCGCTCAAGCTCGCCGTGCAGCGCCCGGCGCTGTGCGGGCCCGCCTTCGACGTGCTCGGCCCGGCCGCGTTCACCGCACCGCCGCACGCCGCGGTGCGCGAACTGATCGACAGTTGCGGCGGGGCCAGGGGAGCGGCTGGGGTACAGGTATGGGTGGCCCGGTTGCGGGACGCGGCTCCTGATGACCAGATCCGCGGCTTCGTGACCAGGCTGGCCGTGGAGGCGCTCCGGGTGCCGCGGGCGGACGGCGAGCCGGACACGCGTTACGCGGACGCCGTGCTCGCGCGGGTTGAGGAACTCGCCGTCAGCCGCAGGATCGCCGAGGTAAAGTCGCGGCTGCAGCGGCTGAACCCGGTGGATGCCCAGCCCGAGTACAACCGGACGTTCGGTGACCTGGTCGCGCTGGAGCAGCGCCGCAAGGCGCTGGTGGAGAAGGCGGCCGGGGCTTTCTAGCTGGTATCCGCCTGGATGCCCTGGTTCGCGGGCAAAGACCTGGTTCGGGGCACATATCTGACTTCGGGCTGTCAGCGTTACGTGTCTTCAGGTGACAAAATTAAGCCCACCAATACCAGGGCTCCCTGGCGCACACTGGGTTCCGTGACTTTTACGTTACTTTCCCCGGCGCGACCGCCCAGCGACCCCATGGCAGACCTGATAGCACGGGCCAGAGAACAGGGTGCCGTGGCTGTTGGGGACATCGCGGTCGCTATCGACTCCAGCGACCTGCCGGCCCAGGAACTCGACGGCATCGTGCGGATGCTCGCGGCCGAAGGCGTCGAGGTGGTGGACGCCGCCCACGAGGACGCGGAGCCCCCGCAGGGGGCCGAGCAGCCCGAGGAGGCGCGCCGCCCGGTCACCGGCGATCTCGTCCGCATCTACCTGCGCGAGATCGGGCGGGTGCCGCTGCTGACCGCCGAGGACGAAGTCGAACTGGCCAAGGCCATCGAGGCCGGCCTGTTCGCCGAGGAGAAGCTGCACGGCGGCTTCCCGCTGGGCGGCGCCGAACGGGCCGACCTGGCCCTGCTCGCCCATCAAGGGCTCCGTGCCAAACAGCGGCTGATCGAGGCCAACCTGCGCTTGGTGGTGTCCATCGCCAAGCGGTACATCGGCCGCGGCCTTGGCTTCCTTGACCTGATCCAGGAGGGGAACCTGGGCCTGATCCGCGCGGTGGAGAAGTTCGACTACACCAAGGGCTACAAGTTCTCCACCTACGCCACCTGGTGGATCCGGCAGGCGATCACACGTGCCATCGCCGACCAGGCGCGCACCATCCGGATCCCGGTGCACATGGTGGAAACGATCAACAAGATGGCCCGGGTCCAGCGCCAGCTCCATCAGTCCCTGGGCCGGGAAGCAGCCCCGGACGAGATCGCCGCCGAGATGGGGCTGCCGGTCGAACGGGTGGCGGAGATCCAGCGGATCGCGCAGGAGCCCGTCTCACTGCAGGCGCCGATCGGCGAGGAAGACTCCGATCTTGGGGATTTCATCGAGGACACCGACGCCGTGGTGCCCATGGAGGCGGCGGCGTTCATCATGCTCCAAGATCAGCTGACCGAGATCCTGGATGCCCTCTCCGGGCGGGAGCAGAAGATCATTCAGCTCCGGTTCGGCCTGACCGACGGTCACCCCCGGACCCTGGAAGAGGTGGGCAGGGAGTTCGGCGTCACCAGGGAACGGATCCGGCAGATCGAATCCAAGACCCTGGCCAAGCTGCGCCATCCCAGCCGCGCTCAGCTGCTCCGGGGGTACCTCGGCTAGCCGGGCACGCGGTCAGCGGATTCCGTTGCGGTGCGCGTAGCCGATGGCGGCTGCCCGGTCCCTGGACCCGGTCTTGGCGAAGATCCGGTTGATGTGGGTCTTGATCGTGTGGTTGCTGAGGAACAGCTGCGCGGCGATCTCCGGGTTGGTCATACCGCGGGCGATGAGCCCGAGGATCTCGGCCTCGCGCTGGGTCAGGCCGTCCGGGGCGGGCGCAGCGGCTGCTTCCGGCTTGGCCGGTACCGCCATGGCGGCGAGCAGCGTGGCGTGGGCGCGTGGATCGAAGACCGTCAGGCCGCCTGCCGCTGCGCGCAGCGCCTGGGCGATGTGCGTGCGGTCGGCATCCTTGGTGAGGTAGCTGCGGGCCCCGGCGTGCACGGCGTCCAGGACGGAAGAGTCATCGGCATACGTGGTGAGTACCACGACGGCGACGTCCGGGTGCTCGGCGGTCAGCCGGCGGGTGGCGCCGATGCCGTCCAGGACCGGCATGTGCAGGTCGAGCAGGATCGCGTCGGGATGGTGCTCGGCCACGAGCGCAAGCGCCTGCTCCCCGTCCGCGGCGGCGCCGACCACATCGATGCCGGGCAGCCCGCCGAGCAGGAGCACCAGGCCCTCACGCACGCTGGCCTGGTCGTCGGCGATGACGATGCGCAGCGGTGGGCCGTCGGGCACGCCGGGGGCGGTCACGGCGTCACGTTCCCGGCCTGGGCGCGGGGCAGTTCCGCGGTCACGATCCATTGGTTGTCCCGGCGGCCCGCCTGCAGCGTGCCGTTCAGCAGCCGGAGCCGTTCCCGCATCCCGGTCAGTCCGTAGCCGCCGTTGACGGTGCTCATGCCGGGCCCGCTCGCCGTGCCGGTGCCGGGGGGCAGGGCGTTGCGGACGGTGAGCCTGACATCGGCGTCGGAGTAGTCGAGGCGGACCTCGACGCCCTGTCCCGCCGCGTGCTTGGCGGCGTTGACCAGGGACTCCTGCGCGACGCGCAGCAGTGCGACGGTGGCATCCGGAGGCAGCGGGGCCGGGGAGCCGCGGACGTCGAAGCTGGCGGCGACGTGGTAGCGCTGCGCGTAGGTATCGCTGACCCGGGCGAGTTCCTCATCCAGTGGCAGGGTATCGGCACGCAGGGCGTGCACCGCCCGGCGCGTTTCCACCAGGCCCGCCGCGGCCATCCGCTGAGCTGCGGCGAGGATCTCGTCGGCCCGGTCGATGTCCCTGTGGTCGGCCAGTACCGCGCGGGCCGCCTGGATCTGGATCCCCAGCGCGCCGAGGGAGTGGGCAAGCACGTCGTGGATCTCCCTGGCGATCCGGGCCCGCTCGTCGAGCAGGTCGCCCCGGCGGTGCTCGGCCTGCAGTTCGTCGCGCTGGGCGAGCAGCATCGCCGCCTGCTCGGCCTGGATCCGGTAGGCACCCCAGTTGCGCCCGATCACCAGGCCGGCCAGCACGATCGTCGGCAGGCCCAGCAGGACGCCGTAGCCAGCGCCCAGGGCCAGCCCGCTGACCTCGATCGCCAGGATGCCGGCGCCCGTCACCGCCAGGGCCGCCGCCAGGCTGCTCGTACTGCCAGCCATCATCGCCGCGACGAACCCGAAGGCCACCATGGCGCTGCCGCCGGACCCGGCGGCGCAGGCAAAGCCAGTCGCGACCGCGATCACACCGCGGATCACGGTGGGCGCCCAGCCATGCCGCCGAGCCGTGGCCGGCTGTGCCTCGATCAGCGCCCATGCCAGCAGCGCCGCGCCGAGCAGGCAGTAACCCACGACCTGAACGACCGTGGCGGCTGTCCCGTGCGGCGGCGCGAGCAGAAAGGCCAGCACGCCCAGCCAGGCGAAGCCGAGGACGCGGGCCAGCCAGTTGACCGTGCTCAGCATGACTCCAGTATCACGGCGAGGGTGGTACCGGGGCGCCGGCCCGTGGGCTGAACGCCGGCGGCCGGTCCTGGCACCGCCCGGTACCAGGACCGGCCCGCCGTCTGGCACCACAGGCCGGCCCGTGCTCCGATCCGCAAAACGGCGGCGGGCGGGATGGTGAGTTCGTCAGCGAAAACGACTCACCAGGAGCACGAAATGCCTTCCGAACTCACCGAAGCGATGATCGTCAACGGCGTGGTTCTCGCCACGGTGCTGGCCAGCGACCTTGGCCCGGCGCGGAAGATCGGCCCCGTGCGGCTGCTGCGGCCCGTGATCGCTGCCGCGGTGATCGTCCCGCTGTTCGTGGACCGGCCGGTCACCCGCGGAACCGGCCTGGTCGTGGAGGTCGCCGGCGTCCTGGCCGGCCTGCTTGGCGGGCTGGCAGCCGCGGCCCTGATGGGCGTGTACCGCAGCCCGGACACGGGCAAGCCGGTCAGCCGGGCCGGGGCGCCTTACGCGATCTTCTGGACCCTCGTGATCGGCGCCCGGGCGGCGTTCTCCTACGGGGCAGCGCACTGGTTCGAGGGCCCGATAGTCAGCTGGGCCATCGCGAACCAGGTCAGCGTTGCGGCCATCACCGACGGGCTGATCTTCATGGCGCTGGCCATGGTGCTCATGCGGACGGCCGGGATCGGCTTCCGTGCCTCCCGGCTGCCCGCCGTCCCCGAACTGGCCGCGCAGGCTGCCTAGCCGGGCAGAGCGCCGGGCCGCAACCCCTTCGGGCCGCAACCCCTTCGGGCCGCAACCTCTTCGGGCCGCAGGCCCGGAGGGGTTGTGCTGTGCCGGGCCTGCGGCAAGCGAGTGGTGGTCCTAGGCCTGGGCTGGCGGGGGCTCCGTGAACCCGCCGCGCGAGGACGCGGCGGGCACCGCGCCCGCGTGCGCCTCGGAAAGCCGGTAGTAGACCAGTGTGACCACCAGCGCGTAGAAGGGCGCCAGCAGCGTTCCTCCGATCACGCTGCTGAGGAAGCTGCGCAGCGCGGCGGGCACGGCTACGAGCGCCAGCCCCAGCGCGAGGTCGAACGCGACCCAGATCAGGAAGACCAGCACGTAGGTGCCGAATGCCTGCCAGAAGTGGCCGCTGATGGCCCGCCAGCTCTTGCCGAACGATGCCATGGCCCCGGACTCGCCGACCACGATCGACGGGACGATCAGGGACCAGTACGTCATCAGGATCAGGCCAGGTATGACGAGCAGCGCCAGGCCGATCCCGATCCCGATCGCGGCGAGGATGCAGGCACCCAGGAGCGGGAGAAGAAAGCGCGCACCGGCGGAGATCGTCGCGTCCATGCTCAGGTCGGCCCGGCCGTCCCGCACGTCGCGCACGGCCGTGACCATGGCGGCCTGGACCAGGAACGCGGTGACGAACTCGACGACCGCCGCCAGAAAGTAGCCGGTGGCTCCGGCGGTCATGGTCAGCAGCACGACAATAACCGCGGCGAGGAAGTACAACACGAAAGCGATGGCGAGGAAGTGGGCGGCGAAGCGGCGGTAGAGACCCCAGGCTTCGGCCAGCACGCCCGTCAATGGGTTCATAGCGTGACCTTAGCATTACTCTAAGCGATAACACCAGGTCAGGGACATCAATTCACCGGTGCTGAGCAGCCCCAGTGAATCCGCGCTCAGGGCAGGTAGCGTGCCGGGGTTGATCGCACCGGCCGGCGCCAGTCACCCTCCCGGCGGTCCTCCGGTCGTTCCCGGCGTCTGCACATAGTCCCCCCGCCCGCCGGTGGCATGGTGCCCGTTGGACTCCCTGGCCCGCATGCCCGGTACGCGGTCGTGGAGTGCCCCGCCGACCTTGGCCCGCGCCGCGCCTGCGCGGTCGGCCACCTTGCCTCCGGCTGACTTCGCGTAGCCCGCCGCCTGCGCCTGGAGCGCACCGGCTGCCTGCTGCACCGCCGGGCTGTCCGCTGCCTTGCGGGCCAGTTTCCGCAACTGCTCGTAGCGCTCCCGGCCTGCCTTCGCCCCGAGCACAAAGCCGATGCCGAGGCCGGTGAAGAAAACCAAGCGGTATCGCATCTGGCACCTCTCTTCCGCCTGCGTTCGCCGAATGGACCTGCGGGGTTGACTTCCCCGCAAGCCGGGGCCCTACTCCCCGTAGCGGCATCAAACCGTGGCGCGGGCTCAGGCCCGGCTCGCCAGCGCCGCGATGTGCTGGCTCTGGTCACCGTCCTGCCCGGGCCCAGATCCCGCGGGCGCATCAGCCCGTTCCCAGGTGCGCTACCCTTATCTGCGCAACCCCGTCAGGGCTGGAGCGGGCCGCAGGCACCGCCCTAGCGCTGGCCAATCCCGCGTAGCTCAATCGGCAGAGCGTCCGGCTGTTAACCGGCAGGTTAAAGGTTCGAGTCCTTTCGCGGGAGCCACGTTGTCAGCCCTCTCACCTGCATAAACGCAGGAAGAGAGAGTGTCTCATGGTGCAGTCAGCGCCTGTGCGGCCCAAGATCAACACAAAACCAACACAACCGGCCCGTAGCCGGGCGCTGCGGCCTCCTCGTGCGCGGGGTCAGGCGGCCCGCTCGGTAGGGGCCCCGGCCCGCGTGAGCGAAGGGGGTGGTGGTATACCCGTGCTGCAGATGCTTCGCCTGGCGTCACGAGCCGTCAACTGCCTCGCCCAGGTGCGGCAGCAAAGCTCAGCAGCGGCGCCGCGCCGCACTGGATGTGCTCGTGGATCGGGGCGCGTCAGCCGCCCTGCCTAGCCTCCGGCATTCAGCGGGAATGGTGAATAGGCCCGCTGCCGGTTTCAGTATGGGCGTGAGCTGGGGTTTCAAGGGTTTGTGCCTGGTGGCGGGCGTTGTGGCGGTGCACCTGATGGGTGCGGGCGGCCTGGGCACGCGGCGTGAGCGGGCTTGCGGGTTCAACGGCGAAGAGCGCCCTGGTCCTGGGAGATTACGCGGTAACCACACGTTGCAATCCCCGGGACTGGAGCGCTCTTCGTCATGCAGGATAACGGCTGGGACCATGCCCTGAAGGTCACCGGCGGCGGGACGGGCCTGGTCGGCCATGCCGGCGCGATCCTGCTGCGGAAGGCCGCTGACCAGGCGGGGCTGACCGCCGGGCTGGGCGCGGCGCTGCGGCGTGCGGGGAAATCACCTCTTCTCGACCGTGGTGCGGTACTGGTGTCGATGGCGGCCGCGATCGCGCTCGGGGCCACGAGCATAAGCGATATCGCGGTGCTGGCGCACCTGGCTCCCGTGCTCGGGGCGACGCCGAGCGGCCCGACGATACGGCGTGCCCTGGACCTGGCGGGCACGCCGGCCATGCTGGAGCGGATCGCGAAGGCCCGCGCGAAAGCGCGGGCGCACGTGTGGGAACTGATCGGGGAGACCGCGCCCGGGTTCCCGTGGCTGGTCATCGCCGGGAAGACCCTGGCGGGCTGGCTGGTGATCGACATGGACGCCACGCTGGTCACCGCGCGGTTGGACAAGGAGGGAGCGGCCCCCACCTGGAAGAAAGGCTACGGCTTCCATCCGGTGCGCCGTGAGGCGCTGTCGATTCGAGCGGAGGTGAGAGACCACCGCCGCTGTCCCTGTCGCAGCAGGGCGGCGTAGCTGAGGGCAGCCTGATCCAGGAGGCGCTGGGGAGGGCGGGAGCAGCCCTGACAACGCCGGGGCGTGCTGGCACTGCCAGACAGCCCGGGCCCGGCAAGCGTGACGGAGAGGAGTACGCGAGGAACCGGCGCCTGAAATCCCTCAAAACCGTACCGGCCCCGAAGCTGGCGGATATGGGCCGGGAGCGGCGCGCACCCGCTGATCACTGCGGTCTGGGTGGCTGGCGGGGAACTCCGGGCCGATTCATGGGTGGTTCGGCCGGAGGCCACGGTGAAGTGCTGCGGGGTGGCCGTGGCGAGGCCGCAGGGACAAAGTCGGGCTCCTCCTTCGTCGAGCGAATCGCAGTGAACACGGGAACCGTCTCGGTCCTCGCCTGCTTGCTGTGCTGCCAGCGCGGCAGGGAAGGCTGGGCGCGCCGTCGGCCGATCGGGCCGGGACGGGGCGGAGCCGCCGTAGTAGTCGGAGTCCGGGAGAGCCGGTCACGTGGCGAAGGGCGGCAGCGGTTACGAGTAGCAAGGAGACTGCAATGCTGAAAGACGCGGCGGCGAATGCCGTCGCCCCGGACGCGCCCGCTGGGTCGTGGTCACGGGTATCGGGGATGCAGGCCAAGCTGCACCGCTGGGCGGTGGCCGATCCTGGCCGCCGGTTCGGTGACCTGTTCAACCTCGTGCATGACCCGGCGACGCTGAAGGTGGCGTGGGACCGGGTCGCGGGCAACATCGGGGCCAGGTCTGCGGGCGTCGACGGGCGCACAGCCGTCGGCGTCGAACAAGACCTCGGCGTCCAGGAGTTCCTGGATGATCTGCGCAGCGCGGTTAAGGCGGGCACGTTCCGCCCGATGCCGGTGCGCGAGCGCATGATCCCCAAACCGGGCGGCAGCGGGAAGATGCGCAGGCTCGGCATCCCGACGGTCACCGCATACTGCGCGGTTGCGCAAGCCGTCTGAGGTTCCGGAATCCTTCGTCACGGTCACGCACCCGTTCCATCCGCTGTCCGGGCAGCGGCTGCGGGTACTGTTCGGGCGGAAGCTGGCCGGTGGGCTAGCTGTCAGCTGTGAGGGCGGGCCGCTGGGCTCGCTGATGCTGCCGCTGGCCTGGACCGACCGCGGTCCTGTGGCGGCGCAGGCGCCGCTGACCTACGAGGTCCTCATCGAGCTGGCCGAGGTTATCTCGGCTTTGCAGCCGCGACACGGCCGGTGATGTCGTTGACCGCCGCGCCTGCGCCCGTCATCATCTTGTCTGATGATCACGCACAAGAATCCGGAGTGGAGCCGGCTGGCCACGGCCGAGCTGCGCTCCCGCCGTGCCGAGCTGGTGGCCGCCTTGCCGCAGGCAGACGTGCTGCTGCCCGGCGCCCTGGTCGAACAGCACCGCAACTGCGGGAAGGAGGGGTGCCGGTGCACGCGAGGCGAGCCGCACGGGCCGTATGTGTATCTGCAGGTCGCCGGCCGCTGACATACGTGCCGGCGGCGCTGGCGGAGGCGGTCCGCGCCCGCGTGGAGGTCTCCGGGCAGCTGCGCAGCCTGCTGCATCAGATCTCGCAGATCAACCTGGAACTGCTGTCGCGGCGAGAGCTGGACTAGCCGATGGCCGCTGCCTGCGCGCTGGCGCCGTCCCGGACGGCCCCGGGCGCGTGGGCGGAGATGGTCGCGCCGCTGGCCAATATGGCCGAGTCTGCGCTCGCCGGGGTCACGCTCACAGCCGCCGGGGAGCCCCCGGCCTGCCCGGAGGTGAGCGGCGGTGATCCGCGGAGAGTCGAAGGTAACCCGCGCTCACCTGGAGCGCACGGCGATCGTGTATGTCCGTCAGTCCACCCTGGTGCAGGTCCGCGAGCACACCGAGTCCACCGCCCGGCAGTACGACCTGGCCGCCCAGGCTGCCCGGCTGGGCTGGGCAGGCAGCGACATCGAGGTGATCGACGCCGACCTGGGCCTGTCCGGCCGCAGCACCACGCACCGGGACGGGTTCAAGCAACTGGTCGCCCGCGTCTGCCTGGGCGAGGTCGGGGCGGTGTTCGGGCTGGAGGTCTCCCGCCTTGCCCGGTCCAACGCCGACCTGGCCCGCCTGCTGGAGCTGGCCCGCCTGACGGCCACCCTGGTCATCGACAGCGACGGCGTCTATGAGCTGACCGACATCAACGACCGGCTGCTGCTGGGCCTCAAGAGCCAGATGTCAGAGGCCGAGCTGCACTGGCTGACCAGCCGGATGAACGAAGCCAAGCGGGCCGCCGCGCGCCGCGGTGAGCTGCGCGTCCCGCTGCCCGTCGGGCTCGTCTACGACGACGACGGCAATGTGATCATCGACCCGGACCAGGAGGTCGCTGCGGCGGTCGGCGACGTGTTCGCCGCGTTCACCCAGACCGGCTCGGCTTACGGGGTGGCGGGCGCGTTCGCCGGCCGGAGGTTCCCCCGCCGCGCTTATGGCGGGGTGTGGGCCGGGCAGTTGCGGTGGGGCAGGCTCACCCACGCCCGCGCCGCCGGGATCCTGCGCAATCCCGCCTACGCCGGGGCGTATGTGTTCGGCCGGCGCCGCTCCCGCCAGGTCGTCCACCCTGACGGCTCAGTGCATTCCTCGGTCACCGAGCTGCCCCGCGACCAGTGGGAAGTCCTGATCCCCGGGCACCATGAGGGCTACATCACCTGGGAGGCCTACCTGGCGAACGAGGCGAAGCTGGCCGCCAACCGGACCAACGCCGGGGCCCGCCCGCCCCGCGAGGGCACCGCGCTATGCCAGGGCATCGTGCTCTGCGGCGCCTGCGGCCGCTCGATGCAGGTCCGCTACCAGGACCGGTACCCCCGCTATGAGTGCTCCCACTCCCGCGCCGACCACGTCGCCGCGCCGCTCTGCGGGTCAGTCCGCGCCGACACCGTTGATGAGGCCGTCACCGCCGCGCTGCTGGCCGCGGTCCAGCCCGCGCAGGTCGCCCTGGCACTGGCCGCCGCCGAGGAGGTCACCGCCCGGCACCGGCGGTCGGTGCGGGCCGCTGAGCTGGCCGTGGAGCGGGCGCGCTACGACGCCGACCGGGCCGAGCGGGCCTTCCTGGCCTGCGAGCCGGAAAACCGGCTGGTCGCCCGCAGCCTGGAGGCCCGCTGGGAAACCAGGCTCACCGGCCTCGCCGAAGCCGAGGCCGCGCTCGCCGAACAGCGCTCCGCCCGGCCCGGCCTGCCCAGCCCTGCCCAGCTGGCCGCCACCGTCGCCGACCTGCCCGCCCTCTGGTCGGCCCCGACCACCAGCGACAAAGACCGCAAGCGGCTGCTGCGCACCCTGCTCGGCGACGTCACCCTCACCCCCTGCGCCAGCGACCCCGCCCGCCTGAGCGTCGGGCTGCGCTGGAAATCCGGCGCAAGCCAGCAGGTCCAGGTCACCCGCCGCAAGAACGCCATCCAGCTGCGCAGCACCGATCCCGCCGCGATCGAGCTCGCCTGCCGCATCGGCCCCGGCCTGGACAACAACGCCCTGGCCGCCGCACTCAAGAACGCCGGCCACCGCACCGGCACCGGGCAGCCCTTCAACGGCGCCGCCGCCGCCAACCTGCGCAACTACCACCACATCCCCTACCCCGGCCTGCTCGAACCCGGCGAGCTCACTCCCCGCCAGGTCGCCCAGCGGATCGGCGTGTCCACCGGCACCATCCACTACTGGATCAACGCCGGCTACCTGCACGCCCGCCGCGGCCCCGCCGGGCGCTGGTGCGTCCCCTTCCGCCCGACGTGGAAGCCGCCTGCCAGAAGCGCGCTGCCGGCTCCGCCCACCAGCATGCCGACACCGACCCACAGCCCCGGCGCCACGACGAGCTGAGCATCACACAAGCCGCCCGCCGTCTCGGCGTCAAACCCGACGTCGTCTACGCCTGGGCGCAATGGGGACAGTGCCCGTCGCCGCGGCCCCGCCGGACGGCTGTGGATCGACCTCACCCCCGCCATCGAGCACGCCTGCCTGCAGCGGATCGCCAGTTCATACAAGCTCCCCGCCGCAATCAAAACCCAAGCCACACAACGCCTGGAAAGGATCGCAATACGAAGTACGCGTCCCTACC
>CAVPSA010000021.1:0-178513 GCA_963707905.1 uncultured Actinomycetes bacterium
CCTCAGACACGCTGACGATGCCTCGACCTCTCTGGCACACCACTCATCGCGTGCATCTAAATGATCTTGCTGTCTGCACACTTCCGCTGCTTCTGCCATCATCAACCCCGCTAAGTCTTCGACTACACACCAATGCATCAAGATGATCAAGGTCAGCTCAGTTCGAGATCATGGACCGTACCGAGGAGCGGGGAGCCGGTCGTGACAGTCGTGGTTCAGCGTCATCCGCGGGCACGACGCCCCAGGCATCTTCAAGAGGAATCGGTGCCGTCGAGGGCCCAGTCGTTACCGATCTTGCCCCTCAAACTGCCCCTCGCTGAGGGGCAATGCCCTCCCTCAGAGGTAGGGAAAGGGCCTCTGACCTGGAGTGGAGCTAAGGGGACTCGAACCCCTGGCCTCTTGCATGCCATGCAAGCGCTCTACCAACTGAGCTATAGCCCCTCGGCTGTGGCGTCGACCCGCCATCAGCGCCACGCCAGTGTACAAGATCTGAGGCGGTCAGCGGTCGTCGCTGAGCACCGGTTCGGGCAGTGTTCCGGCATTGTGCTCGATGAGCCGCCACCTGGCGCGCCGGCGGCCGAGGACCGACCAGGCGCAGTTGGCCAGCGGGCCGACCGCGCCCCAGAGTTCTTCGGGGAGACCGAGCAGGCAGGCGGCGCCCAGGCGCAACGCCGCTCCGTGGCTGACCACGACCGCAAGGGTCCCGGGGGTCAGGGTATTGGCGATCCGCTCCATCGCGGCGCAGGCCCGGTCGGCGACGGCCGCGGAGGTCTCTCCCTCGGGGGGGCGCCACTGCGAGTGCTCGACCGGGTACCGCGCGCGGATTTCGACATCGGTGAGCCCCTCCCAGAGCCCGCCGTAGCGCTCGCGCAGATCCTTGTCCGTGGTCACGGTAAGCCCGGTGAGCCGGGCCAGCGGTGCCGCCGTGGCGGCAGCCCGGATCAGGTCGGAGGAGAAGATCGCGCTCGGCTGCAGGGCGGCGAGCAGGCGGGCGGTGCGCTCTGCCTGCTGCTGCCCGACCTCATCGAGGGGGATGTCGGTCTGGCCCTGGAACCGGCCCTGCATGTTCCACTCGGTCTGCCCATGCCGCCATAGCACCAGTTTGACCGAGTGATCAGGGTGGCGCGCGCCCGCTTCCGGGGAGCGGGGGTCCGGGGAGCGGTCCCGCGCACCGGAAGCGGAGGCCGCGCTCCCTGCGGTGTCACCGCCCATTACCGGCACCTTCCTTCCGTGGGCGGCAGCCCGTCCTCCCCGTGGCGAGACAGCCCAACGGTGGCAGCCCGTTCTTCCCGGCCGGGCAGCAGCCCCGGCCGGGCCTGTATGACAGCTATTGGATTTCTCCCCGGTCAGGGTCCTGGGCGGCGCCCGCCGCGCTGCGGGCCACGCCCACCGGCTCGGGCAACGGCACGCGCGGGCAGTCCTTCCAGAGCCGCTCAAGCGCGTAGTACACCCGCTCTTCGGCGTGCTGAACGTGGATCACGATGTCGAGGTAGTCCAGGAGCACCCAGCGGCCCTCCCGCTCGCCTTCCCGGCGTACCGGCCGGGCACCGGCCTGCCGCAGCTTGTCCTCGATCTCGTCCACGACGGCGCGTATCTGACGGTCGTTCGCGGCCGAACAGAGCAGGAACACGTCTGTGATAACGAGTTGCTCGCTGACGTCGTACGCGATGATGTCCGCAGCGAGCTTCTCAGCTGCGGCCTCGGCCGCGATCTCTGCAAGCTCGACGGCCCTGGCGGTAGCTGTCACGTGTGGTGCTCGGCCTCCTCAGGTCTTCCTTCCTGCTGCCCCTGGAGTTCGCACGCGGCGCCGACCACGTCGCTGCGGCCCCACTGGGGGTGCAGGCGCCCCTTCAGGGTAACCCGCCGTGACACGTCCACGTCCTTCCTGATGGGTGAGTCCGCGTTTCGCGTCCCGCGCCGGCCCCAGTCCCGCGAAACCGGCACGCCCGTCGCGCCCGTGCGCCGGCCCGTACAGGTGCGCTGGCGGGCCACGGTCAGGCGTCGCCGTTCCGGTACAGCCCACGCTTGGCGATGTACTGGACGATGCCGTCCGGCACCAGGTACCAGATCGGCTCCCCCTCGGCGACCCGCTGCCGGCACCCGGTCGAGGAGATCGCCAGCGCCGGGATCTCCACCAGGCTCACCTTGTCCTCGGGGAGGCCTTGATCGGTCAGCCGGTGCCCCGGCCGGGTGCAGCCGACAAAATGCGCGAGTGCGAACAACTCGTCCACGTCCTGCCAGGACAGCATCCGCGACAAAGCGTCAGCGCCGGTGATGAAGTAGAACTCCGCGTCCTCGCCACGCTCCGCGCGCAGGTCACGCAGGGTGTCGATGGTGTAGGTCGGGCCCGGGCGGTCCATGTCCACCCTGCTGACCGAGAACCGCGGGTTCGACGCGGTGGCGATCACCGTCATCAGGTACCGGTCCTCGGTGGGCGACACCTTCTTGTCCAGCTTCTGCCAGGGCTGGCCGGTGGGCACGAAAACGACTTCGTCCAGGGCGAAGATGTGCGCCACCTCGCTGGCCGCGACCAGGTGGCCATGATGAATGGGGTCGAACGTGCCGCCCATCACGCCGATCCTGGTCTTCCCTCCAGTTCCCATCCCAAGACTCTAGCGACCCGCCGGGCCCGCCACGATCAGGGCGTCAGTCCAGGCCGGGCAGCGGGGCACCGCCGTCCCGCCACCGGACGACCCGGACCGCCTTGCCCACTTCGCTGCGTGGCACGGTACCCGGGGGCAGCACCCGGACCGCGACGCCCACCCCGAGTTCCGCGCGGAGCCGGGCCTCCAGTTCCCCGGACACTGGCAACTGCCCGGCCCCGGAACCGCTTCGCCCGGCGGCGGACGGCGGCCCGCTAGCGGCAGCCGTTTTGTATTCGCAACAGACAATCAGCCGGCCCGCAGCCTCCCGCTCATCGACCACCAGCAGGTAGTCGGGACACAGGGCGGGCGAGGCCAGCAGTACGCGTTCCACCTCGCTGGGGTAGACGTTCACGCCGCGCAGCACCAGCATGTCGTCGTAGCGGCCGGCGACCTTGCTCATCCGCACCAGCGTCCGGCCGCACGCGCAGGTACCCCGGCGCAGCGCGGAGATGTCCCCGGTCCGGTACCGCAGCAGCGGCAGCGCCTCCCGGGTCACCGTGCTGAACACCAGCTCACCGGGGGTGCCGTCGGGCACCGGCGTACCGGTCACCGGGTCCACCGCCTCCACGAGGAAATGGTCCTCGTTGACGTGCAGGCCGTCCGCCGCCTCCAGGCACTCCGCGGCCACCCCGGGCCCGATCACCTCGGACAATCCATAAATGTCCAGGGCCCGCAGGCCGAGCAGTTCCTCGATGCGGGCGCGCATTTGGCCGGTCCAGGGTTCGGCACCGAACAGGCCCGCCTTCAGGGTCAGCCCCTCCCCCGGCCCGGCGCCCGCCGCGGCCAGCGCCTCGCCGAGCCGGATCGCATACGACGGAGTGCAGGTCAGGATGTCCGGACGTAGGTCACGGATCAGCGTGACCTGCCGCGGGGTCATGCCACCGGACACCGGGACCACCGTGGCGCCAAGCTCGATCGCGCCCTGGTGAATGCCCAGCCCGCCGGTGAACAGCCCGTACCCGTAGGCGTTGTGGATGGTGCTGGTGCGCGTCGCGCCCGCCGCCGCCAGCGCCCGCGCGCACATCCGCGCCCACAGCGCCAGGTCCGCGCGGGTGTAGCCGACCAGCGTGGGCCGGCCGCCGGTACCGCTGGAACCATGCACAGTGACCAGGTCCTCCGGCGGAACCTCCAACATGCCATACGGATATGCCGCCCACAGGTCAGTCTTGGCGGCCATCGGGAGCCGGGGCAGATCGGCAAGAGTGACCTCGTCCGGGGCGGTCACCCCCGCCGCGCGCAGCCGCTGGGCCTGAACGCCCTGCGTGCCGAGGAGCCGTCCGACCAGGGCCCGCAGCCGGGATTCCTGCAGGCTGGCGAGTTCCTCGGCGGGCATGGCCTCCGCGCTGGGCTCGAACATCTGCCTCACCTTCCCGCCTGGCCTCCGGCCATCCTGCCATGATCTGCACATGTCCGGCGGGGGTTAGATCCCCCGCCCCAGGTGGGCCTGGATCCCCTGCTCGGGCGCTCCGCCGGGCACATAGCATCGGGGGTATGACCACCGTGCCGGATCGTGCCCGGGTACGCCTGCCCGGGATCTCATCGCGCGCTTACGAGCATCCCGCCGACCGCTCGGCGCTGGTGGCGATGCGCAAGCTCACCGGCTTCGACGTGCTGCTCAAGCGGCTCGCCAGCCTGTTCTCCGACCGGAGCCTGCGGCTGCTCTTCCTGGCCAGCTCGGTCCGGGCCTCGACCGAGCAGTTCCCGCACCTGTACGAACTGCTGCTCGACGGCTCCTCGATCCTGGACCTGCCTGAGGTGCCCGAGCTGTTCATCTCCCAGGACCCGATCCCCAACGCGATGACGCTCGGCTCGGACAAGCCGTTCATCGTGATCACCACGGGCCTGGTGGACATGATGGACGATGAGGAGATCCGGTTCATAATCGGCCACGAACTCGGGCACGCGCTGTCGGGGCACGCGGTCTACCGGACCATGCTCTTCCACCTGACCCGGCTCGCCACCCGGCTGGCCTGGTTCGCGATCGGCTACATCGGGCTGCGCGTGATCATCGCGGGCCTGGAGGAGTGGTACCGCAAGTCCGAGCTGTCCTGCGACCGGGCGGGCGTGCTGGCCGGGCAGGACCCGTCGGCGGGGCGGCGGGCGCTGATGAAGACCGCCGGCGGCGCCAAGATGTCCGAACTGAGCCACGACGCGTTCCGGCAGCAGGCCCACGAGTACGACGCCGTCCCCGATGTCCGGGAAGGGCTCATCAAGCTGCTGCAACTGCAGGGCAACACGCATCCGTTCGCCGTGGTGCGGTTCGCCGAACTGGACCGGTGGGTGGCCGAAGAGAACTACGAGGCGATCCTGTCCGGCGAGTACCCGCGCCGCGAGGACGACCCGCAGGTCTCGGTGAGCGAGGAGATGAAGGCGGCGGCGAAGTCCTACCAGGACTCGTGGAACCGGACGTCGGACCCGTTCGTGGGACTGGTGAAGGGATTCGCGGAGAGCGCTGCCGGGGCGGGCGCGTCGCTGTTCGGCGGGCTGTTCGGCCGTCCCGGCACCGGCCCGGGCAACGGCGGCTCTGGCTCGGGGTCGGGCGGCTCGGGCTCGGACTGACCCGAGCCGGAGGCTGACGGTCTCCGGGGCCGGTGTGGCCGCCGCAGCCGGGGCGGCTTAGCCACGCGCGTTTGTCGTTACCGGCACTCCACCCACATAAGAATGTGGGTGGAGTGCCAACCACTACAAACGAATCAGGCTCCGGCGCGGCCTTCAGGCCCGGGTGCGGCTGAGGATCACGAGGTCGTCGCGGTGCACGACCTCGCGCTCGTAACCGGGTCCCTTCCGGGCGGCGAGCCACCGGGTGGACCGGCCCATCAGCGCCGGGATCTCGGCCGCGTCGTAGTTGACCAGGCCGCGGGCGATGACCTGGCCATCGGGCCCGGACAGGTCGACCGGATCGCCCGCATCGAAGCTTCCCGCCACCCCGGTGATGCCCGCGGGCAGCAGGGATGCCCGGCTGGCCACGACGGCGCGGACCGCGCCAGCGTCGAGCGTCAGCGTGCCCCGGGCGGACGCGGCGTGCGCCAGCCACAGTTGCCGGGTGGCCGGGCGACGGTCGTGCGCGGCGAAATAGGTGCCGACCGGCTCACCGGCCAGGGCAAGCGCCGCCTGGTCAGCCCGGGCCACGACCGTGGGGATGCCCGCCTCGGTCGCGATGAGCGCCGCGTCCACCTTGGTGACCATCCCCCCGGTGCCCACACGCGCAGGCGCACCGCCCTGCCCCGGTGCACCGGGACGCCCGGGCGGGCCCAGGGTGACGCCGTCCAGGTCGGCGCGGTGCTGCACCCGGCCGATCCGCCGGGCCCCCGGATGCCGGGGGTCGAAGTCGTAGAGCCCGTCCACGTCGGACAGCAGGATCAGCGCGCCGGCCCGGACCACGTGCGCGACCAGGGCGGCCAGCCGGTCGTTGTCGCCGAACCTGATCTCGTCGGTGGCGACCGTGTCGTTCTCGTTCACCACGGGCAGGACGCCCAGTTCGAGCAGCCGGTTGAGGGTCCGCTGCGCGTTGCGGTAGTGCGCGCGGCGCATCAGGTCGTCGGCGGTCAGCAGGATCTGCCCGGCCCGCACCTCGTGCCGGGCGAACGCGGCCGTGTACACCGCGACAAGCAGGCCCTGGCCCACGCTCGCGGCTGCCTGCTGGGTGGCCAGATCCCGGGGCCGGCGGCCCAGTCCCAGCGGCGCCAGGCCCGCCGCGATCGCCCCGGAGGAGACCAGCACCACCTGGGTGCCCGCGCGCACCTGGCCGGCGAGCACCCCGGCCAGCGCCGCGATCCGGCCCTCGTCGATCCCGCCGTCGGCGGTGGTGAGCGAGGACGAGCCGACCTTGACCACGACCCGGCGGGCTGCGGCGATGTCGGCGCGGTCGCCCTGGCTGTCCTGGCTGTCCTGGCCGGATTCTCCCGCCGGGGCGCCGTTGGTCACCAGGGCAGCCGCTCGTCGGTGCCGCGGGGCCCGAGCCCACGCGGTGCGCCGGCCGGAACATCCGGGTCCCAGTCGAACACGACCGCGTCGTCGGGGTCACCGATGGCCACTTCGGCGCCCGCCTGGGCGCCCGCCTCGGCCAGTGCCTGCTCCACGCCGATCTTGGCCAGCCGGTCGCCGAGGTAACCGACCGCCTCCGCGTTGCTGAAGTCGGTCTGCCGCACCCACCGGGCCGGCTTGTGCCCGCGCACCGCGAAGCTGTTCTCGCCGGTACGGACCACCTCGAACTCGGGCCCGCCCGCCGCGGGTGGCCTGATCACCTGCCGGGTGGGCTCCGGCGCCGGGGCCGCCGCACGGGCCGCGGCGACCACGCGGCCCACCGCGAACGCGAAGTCGCGCACGCCCTCGTGGGTGGCCGCGGAGATCTCGCAGACCTCCAGGCCCCGGCCGGCCAGGACCTCGCGGGCCCGGTCGGCCGCCTCCCGCGCCTCCGGGATGTCGATCTTGTTCAGGGCGACGATTCGCGGGCGCCCGGCCATGTCGGCGCCGGTCGCCTCGGCGTAGGCGGCCAGTTCCGCCTCGATCGTGTCCAGGTCGGCCACGGGATCCCGGTCCGGCTCCCCCGCCGGGCCCGCGGCGCAGTCGAGCACGTGCACCAGCACCACGCAGCGCTCCACGTGGCGCAGGAAGTTCAGGCCGAGGCCCTTGCCGCTGCTCGCGCCGGGAATCAGCCCGGGCACATCGGCCACCACGTACTGGGTGTCCCCCGCTTCCACCATGCCCAGGTGCGGGGTGAGCGTGGTGAAGGGGTAGTTCGCGATCTTGGGCCGGGCCGCGGACATGGCCGAGATCAGCGAGGACTTGCCCGCGTTGGGGAAGCCCACCAGGCCCGCGTCGGCCACGGTCTTGAGTTCGAGCACCAGGGTGTGCTCGACGCCTGGCTCGCCGCGCAGCGCGAACCCCGGGGCACGGCGCCGGGGGGAGGCGAGCGCCGCGTTGCCCAGCCCGCCCCGGCCGCCCTCCGCGGCCACGTACCGGGTCCTGGCACCCACCAGATCGGCCAGCACCTCGCCGTCCAGCGCCTTGACCGCGGTGCCGTCAGGGACGGTCACCACCAGGTCCCCTCCGTTGGCGCCACTGCGGTTCGACCCGGAGCCCTGCTTGCCGTTGCCCGCCCGGCGGACCGGCCGGCGGTGCAGGTCGAGCAGCGTGGCCATGCCTGGGTCGACCTCGAAGATGACGTCGCCGCCCCGGCCGCCGTTGCCGCCGTCGGGGCCGCCGAGCGGCTTGAACTTCTCCCGGTGCACCGACGCGCAGCCGTGCCCGCCGTCGCCCGCCCTTATGGTGACGGTGACGTGGTCCGCGAACTCGGCCACTTGTCGATCCCTCCTGGTGGCCACATGACTCTAGGGCGGACCGGCTGGCGGTCCGCCCTAGTGTGGCTCGGTTAGCTCACGGCGGACTAGTCCGCCGGCGCGCCTGCTTCCGCGATCACGCTCACGGCCCTGCGGTTGCGTACGCGGCCGAACGTGACCGCGCCGCTGACCAGAGCGAACAGGGTGTCGTCCTTGCCGCGGCCGACGCCGGGCCCGGGGTGGAAGTGGGTGCCGCGCTGGCGCACGATGATCTCGCCCGCGTTGACCTGCTGGCCGCCGAACCGCTTGACGCCCAGCCGCTGCGCGGAGGAGTCCCGGCCGTTCCGGCTCGATGACGCGCCCTTCTTGTGTGCCATCGTCAGCTCTTCTTCCTCGCCGCGGCCTTCCGCTCGGCGCTGATCCCGGTGATCTTCACCTGGGTGTAGCGCTGGCGGTGGCCCATCCGTCGCCGGTAGCCGGTCTTGTTCTTGTAATGGATGATGTTGATCTTGGGCCCGGCTACCTCGCCCAGGATCTCCGCGGTGACCTGGAAATGGCCAAGCTCGCCCGGATCGCTGATGACCTTGCCATCATCGACGACGAGCACGGCCGGCAGCGTCACGCTGGAACCGACCTTACCGGCAAGCGTGTCGACGGTGAGGACGTCGTCTACCGACGCCTTCTCCTGCCTGCCACCGCAGCGCACGATCGCGTACACCGAAGAACTCTCTCTCTGCTTGTGCGGGCCCAACGCGCTGTTCCGCTTCGAGCGGACCACAGGCACGAGGAGGGGCTCGCCAGCTTTGCACCGGGCACCCTGGAACCCAGTCCTGGGTCCGTCCTGTGCGCTGGCACTTCAGGCTATCAGACCCCGGCTGCCGCCGATGCCTCCGGCGTAGCCTGCCCCTCGGCACTCAGGGCCGCGTCCGGCGGGCCTGGCTCCCGGGTGGCAGCCCGCCGTCGGCGCCGGCCGCCGAACGGCTGGCCCGCCGCCGTGCCGTTCCCGGCCGCCTCGGCGGCTCCGTCCTGGTCAGCGCCGTGGCCGGTCGCGGTACCCGGCTCGCCCAGGCTGGCCGCACCGCCGCCACCGGCCGGGGACGGCGCCACCGGCCGGGGAGGCATCGCCGGCCCCGGCGGTGCCGGAGGTGAGAGCGCTGGCCGTGCCGGTGCCTTCCGCGGGAGCGCCTTCCGCGGGAGCGCCTTCCGTGGCGGCGCTTTCCGTGGCGGCGCTGGCCGCGGGGGTCTCGTCCGAGCGGGCCGCGGGCCTGTCCTCCGCCTTGGCACCGGCGTCGGCACCGTCCTTGCCGGCCTTGCCCTGCCGCTGCCGCCTGCCTTCCCTGCCGCTCTTGCCGTCCCTGGGTGCCCTGCCGTCCGTGGCGTCCTTGGCGGCCGCACCGTCGGGCCGCGCCCGGTGCTGGTGCTCCACTCCGTCCAGGGAGATCAGCACGCCGCGCCCGTTGCAGCACTCGCAGGTCTCGGAGAACGCCTCAAGCAGCCCAGAACCGACCCGCTTGCGGGTCATCTGCACCAGCCCGAGCGAGGTCACCTCGGCCACCTGGTGTTTGGTCCGGTCCCTGGCCAGGCATTCGAGCATCCGCCGCAGCACCAGTTCGCGGTTGCTCTCAAGCACCATGTCGATGAAGTCGATCACGATGATGCCGCCGACGTCGCGCAGCCGCAGTTGCCGCACGATCTCTTCGGCGGCTTCCAGGTTGTTGCGGGTGACGGTCTCCTCCAGGTTGCCGCCCTGGCCGGTGAACTTCCCCGTGTTCACGTCTACGACGGTCATGGCCTCGGTGTTGTCGATGACCAGCGAGCCGCCGCTGGGCAGCCACACCTTGCGCTCCAGCGCCCTGGCCAGGTGCTCGTCGACCCGGTACTGCGCGAACGCGTCCTCGTCGCTCTGCCAGTGCTCGAGCCGGTCGGACAGGTGCGGCGCCACGTAACGGACGTACTCCTCCACCAGGTCCCAGCCCTGATCACCGGAGACGACCAGCTTGCTGAAGTCCTCGTTGAAGATGTCCCTGACCACCCGGATGGTCAGGTCCGGCTCGCTGTAGAGCAACTCGGGCGGGCTGGCCGACTTGGCCTTCCGCTCGATGCTCTCCCACTGCGCGGAAAGCCTCTTCACGTCGTGGGCGAGTTCCTCCTCCGAGGCACCCTCGGCCGCGGTCCGCACGATGACGCCGGCGTTTTCCGGCATGACCTGCTTGAGGATCTGCTTGAGCCGGGTGCGCTCGGTGTCGGGCAGCTTGCGGCTGATGCCCATCATCGAGCCGCCCGGCACGTACACCAGGTAGCGGCCGGGCAGGCTGGCCTGGCTGGTCAGCCGCGCACCCTTGTGCCCGACCGGGTCCTTGGTCACCTGGACCAGCACCGACTGGCCGGATTTGAGGGCCAGTTCGATGCGCTTGGCCTCGCCCTCCAGGCCGCTCGCGTCGAAGTTCACCTCGCCCGCGTACAGGACGGCGTTGCGGCCCTTGCCGATGTCGACGAAGGCGGCCTCCATCGACGGCAGCACGTTCTGGACCTTGCCGAGATAGACGTTGCCGACCAGGGACTGGTGGCCGCCCCGGTCCACGTAGTGCTCTACCAGCACCTTGTCCTCGAGGACCGCGATCTGGGTCCGCTCCCCGCGCTGCCGGACCACCATGACCCGGTCCACCGCCTCGCGCCGGGCCAGGAACTCCGACTCGGTGATGACCGGCGGGCGGCGGCGCCCGGAGTCGCGCCCCTCGCGGCGCCGCTGACGCTTGGCCTCCAGCCGCGTGGACCCACGGACGACCTGCACTTCGTTGCTGGAATCGTCGCCGCCGGAACGCGCCGGGCGGACGTGCACCACGGTGTTCGGCGGGTCGTCCGGCCCGGTCTGGTCCGCATCGGCCGCTGAACCACGGCGGCGCTTGCGCCTGCGCCGGCGGGTACCGCCTCCGGCGGTCTCGTCCTCGTCGTCCTCGTCCTCGCCGGCCGGGCCGGCGTCCTGCCCAGCGGCCGGTGCGGCACCCTGGCGCGCGCCGGCACCGGATTCCTCGGTGGCCTGGGCCCCGTCGGCGGCGTCCTGGCCGCCGTCTGTCTCGGCGCCACGGCCGCGGGAGCGCGATCCACGGCGACGGCGGCGGCGGCCCGCGCCCTCGGTCTCACCATCGCCAGGCTCGGCCTGGTCATCGGCCACCGCCTGGTCCTTCGCCTCGGTCTTCGTGTCGTCCTTCGCCTCGGTCTTCGCCGGGCGGGACGGGGCGGCCGCGGCAGGTGCGGCGGACGTGTCCGCCGGAGCCTGGAAGATCACCCGGGGTGGCTGGAAGGTGGCGGCCGGCACCCCCGGCGGCTCGGTGTGCGCCGGAGCGGGCGCCTGCCCGGCGGCAGGCGCGGCTGGGCCGGTGACCGAAGTGGCAGGGCTGGCGAACGGGGCTGCGAACGGCGCCGTCACCGGGCTGGCCTGGCCGGGCGCGCTGCCAGCGGCGGGATCACCAGCGGCCGGGCGGCTGGCGGTGGCCGGGCCGGCACCAGGGGCCCGGCCGGTGGCGCCGGCCGCCTCTGGCGACGCCGTGGCTGCCCCCGCATCACCGTTCTCGCCGGGCGCGGCGGCGGGGGCCGTGCTACGCCGGGTGCGCCGGGCTGGCCGGCGCGTGGCGGTGCCGCCATCGGCCTGCTCGCCGGCCGCTCCCGGAGCCGCCCCGGCCGGAGCCGCGGCGGGCGTGTCCGCGGCGACCGCGGCAGCCGGGGGTGTGGCGGCCTCCGGGGTTTCCGGCGGTGCCGAATCGGCGGCAGGCTTGGCCGTCCGCCGTCTGGTGGTGCGCTTGCGCGGCGCCGCCGTGGCGCCGGGCGCGTCGGTCAGGCCAGATGGGCCATTGCTGCCTGACCCGTCACTGCTGGACCCTGTGTCGTGTAGCTCGCTGTCGAGCATCCGGGCTATCTCCCGTCAAGCTCCCGGGCGCGGACGGCCGCGATGGCCCGTCCGCTCCGCGCGGGAGCTGGTCGCACGCGACATCCCTGCGGGCACCTGCCGACTCGGCGGTGCCACCGGTGCGCGTTATCTCCAGTTGTGGTCCTCCCGGCATGCTCCGCACCCGCGGCTGCGGTGCCGCATGCTGCAGCAGCTCCACGGGCAGTGTGAGCCCGCTTGCCGCGGCAGCGGCACCGTCCGCGCTGAGCGCGCCCTGCGCCAGCCGGGTCACCAGCGGTGGTGACGACGGCGCGAGAGCGGCCAGGCGGCGGAGCGCGGCCAGGATGTCGTCAGGCCGGACGGCAGGTATGACATGCCGAACAACCATTCGAAGTATGGCATTCCCGGCATCGCCGCCCGCGGCGGCGCACCGGTCGGTTCCCATTGTGATCACTGCGGCGCGGGCGTCCATGCGCCGCGGCCCCTTGCTGGTGAGGCGCTCGACCTCCAGGCTGTCGCAGGCGAGAAACTCGTCTGCGGCCCGGGCTGCGTCGGCCGGCGGCACGCCGGGCAGGACCACCTGCCACAGGGATGCCTCCAGCGGAAGCGCTCCCAGCCCGGGAGGGGCCTGCCTCACCTCGATCACGTCAATCCCGTCTGGCAGGGCCGCGTCAAGCCGTTCCCGTACCTCGGATACGGCACACGCCCTCGTGAGCGAGAGCTCCAAGTACTCGGCCTCGCTCGCTGTTCCCGTCGGGGCCGCGCCAGCGTAGGAGATCTTCGGGTGCGGCGTGAAACCGGCGGAATAGGCGATGGGCAGCCCTGCCCGGCGAACTCCCCGTTCAACGGCACGCGCGATATCCCTGGCGCTGGCAAAACGCATCCTGCCTCTTTTAGCGTACCGGACGATCAGCTGGCAGGTCACTGCGGGCACGCCCGGGCTCCGCGCCTCCTGGCCCGGCATGGTCAGCCCCCGGCCCTGGCCGGCACGGTCGGCAGCGGGAGCAGCGTCGCTCCCGTGGGCCCGGCCTGGATCTCGGTGCCCATGGCCGGGCAGACCCCGCAGTCGTAACACGGCGTCCAGCGGCAGTCATCCACTTCCCGTGCTCCCGAGACGTCCGTGGCGTCCTGCCAGTCCTGCCAGAGCCAGTCGCGGTCCAGCCCCGCATCGAGGTGGTCCCACGGCAGCACCTCGCTGTACTCGCGCTCCCTGGTGGTGTACCAGTCCAGGTCAACCGGCTCATCAGCCAGGGCAGCGGCGGCACAGCGCGCCCAGCGGTCAAAGGAGAAGTGCTCACTCCAGCCGTCGAACCGGGCACCGTCCGCCCAGGCCGCCTTGATCACCTTGGCGACCCGCCGGTCACCGCGGGACAGCAGGCCCTCGATGATCGAGGGCCGCCCGTCGTGGTAGCGGTAGCCCACCGCGCGCCCGTACCCCGGGTCGGAGCGCAGCGCGGCGCCGAGGCTGCGCAGCCGGGCGTCCACCGTCTCGTGGGCCTCCTGGGCGGCCCACTGGAACGGGGTGTGCGGCTTGGGCACGAAGGCCCCGATCGACACCGTGCACCGGATGTCCCGCCGGCCACTCGCGTCCCGCCCGGCCTTGATGACCTTCCTGGCGAGGTCGGCGATGGCGACCACGTCCTCGTCGGTCTCGGTCGGCAGGCCGCACATGAAGTAGAGCTTGACCTGGCGCCAGCCGCTCGCGTAGGCGGTGGTGACAGTCCGGATGAGGTCGTCCTCGGTGACCATCTTGTTGATCACCCTGCGCATCCGCTCGGTCCCGCCCTCCGGGGCGAACGTGAGGCCGGACCGGCGGCCGCCGCGGGCCAGTTCGTTGGCGAGCGTGACGTTGAACGCGTCCACCCGGGTGGATGGCAGGGACAGCCCGAGGTTGGCGCCCTCGTAGCGGTCGGCCAGGCCCTTCGCGATCTCGTTGATCTCGCTGTGGTCGGCGCTGGACAGCGACAGCAGGCCGACCTCGCCGAAACCGCTGGCCGTCACCCCCTGCTCGACCATGTCGCCGATCGTGGTGATGCTCCGCTCGCGTACCGGACGGGTGATCATGCCGGCCTGGCAGAACCGGCAGCCGCGGGTGCAGCCACGGAAGATCTCGACGCTGAACCGCTCGTGCACCGACTCGTGCACCGGCACCAGCGGACGGCGCGGGTAGGCCCAGTTGTCCAGGTCCATGACCGTGTGCTTGGCGACGGTATGCGGCACGCCCGGCCGGTTCGGCGCGACCCGCCGGATCCGGCCGTCGGGCAGGTAGTCGACGTCGTAGAAGCGCGGGACGTACACCCCGGCCCCGGCCGCCAGCCGCTGCAGCAGCCCGTCCCTGCCGCCGGGGCGGCCCGCCTGCTTCCAGTCCCTGATCACCTCGGTGATCGCGAGCACGGCCTGCTCGCCATCGCCGAGCACGGCGCCGTCGAGGAACTCGGCGATCGGCTCGGGGTTGAACGCGGCATGCCCGCCGGCCAGCACGACCGGGTCACGCTCGTCCCGTTCCGCGGCCGCCAGCGGGATGCCCGCCAGGTCAAGCGCGGTCAGCAGGTTCGTGTAGCCGAGTTCGGTGGCGAAGCTGATGCCGAACACGTCGAAGTCGCGCACCGGGCGGTGCGCCTCCAGCGTGAACTGCGGCACCCCGTGCTCGCGCATCAGGTGCTCCAGGTCCGGCCACACGCTATAGGTGCGCTCGGCGAGCACCCCGGGCCTTTCGTTCAGCACCTCGTACAGGATCTGCACGCCCTGGTTCGGGATGCCGACCTCGTAAGCGTCCGGGTACATCAGCGCCCACCGGACCTCGGCGGTGTCCCAGTCCTTGACCACTGAGTTCAGCTCGCCGCCCACATACTGAATGGGCTTACGGATCAGCGGAAGCAGCGGCTCCAGCCGCGCGAACACCGATTCTCCGCCCATCCCCACAGCTTACCGACGCCGCACGCAGCCCACGCAGGTCCTCGCCGCGGGGCGGGCGGCGAGCCGCTCGGCGCTGATCCGCGCGCCACAGACCTGGCAGGTGCCGTAGCTGCCGTCCGCCAGCCGGGCCAGGGCCGCCTGGATCTCGGCCAGGTCCTCCCGGGCCGCGCCGGCCAGCGCGGCGACATGCTGCCGCTCGAACGCGAGCGTGGCGCCCTCAGGGTCGTGCTCGTCGTCGGTGCCGACGTCACGCGCCGCCGCCACGATGCCGCCGAACTCGCGCTCCAGCGAGGCCAGCCGGGCCAGGGCGCGCTCCTGCGCGGCGGCAAGCGCCGCGCGGGCGTCTTCCTGCTCGGGCATGGGCTCCCTCCCCCGGGACATCTTCGCAGCCAGGGCCGGCGAGCCCGGTTTCGCGCGGGGCGCCGGCATCGGGCAGGCTGGTCCCATGGCAGATGAACTGACGCTGATGGCCGTCCACGCGCACCCGGACGACGAGGCCTCGAGCACCGGCGGCGTGCTCGCCACCTACTCCGGGCAGGGGATCCGGACGGTCGTGGTGACCTGCACGAACGGCGAGTTCGGGGACGCTCCTGGTGGCGTGAAGCCCGGCCAGGACGGTCATGACGCGCAGACAGTGGCCCAGTTGCGGCTGGCCGAGTTGCGCGAGGCGAGCAAGATACTCGGGGTCAGCGACCTGGAGATGCTGGGGTACCACGATTCGGGCATGCCCGACTGGGACTACAAGGACCGGCCGGAGGCGTTCTGCAACGTTCCACTGGACGAGGTGACCGGCCGCGTTGCCGCGCTGATCGAGCGGTACCGCCCGCAGGTGCTGGTCAGCTATGACCCCGAGGGCCCCTACCAGCATCCGGACCACGTGCACGCGGCCCTCGCGGCCGCGGCGGCGGCGCGGGCCACCGGCATCCCCGCCAAGTTCTACCTCACCGCGATGCGCCCCAGCTCTTGGCAAAA
This sequence comes from uncultured Actinomycetes bacterium, assembly GCA_963707905.1. GTDB lineage: Bacteria > Actinomycetota > Actinomycetes > Streptosporangiales > Streptosporangiaceae > DASXKD01. The sequence goes on from CAVPSA010000021.1 coordinate 15,696, forward strand.
GATATGGGCGGCGCTACGAGAACTCGGGGAAGACGTACCCGGGCCGCGCAATGTGACTCCGGAGATGCGTGCTCAGATGGCCGAGGCCGAGGCTCGCATCACCACGACAATTGACATCAGGCCGGTGCTGCCCCGCAAGCGGGATGCGTTGTTCGCGCATTCCAGCCAGATCCAAGAATCGTGGTTCAGCAAAATCCCGGCGGACATCGCCGACGACGCGTTCGGCTACGAAACCTTCATCAGGGCCAGCGACTCCACCGGCACACCGCTGCCCGAGGACGATCTGTTCGCCGGCCTGCGCTCCCCGGCCAGCTAGCCGCACCCCAAGGGAACCGGAACTCCGCAGGTGAGAGCGTGCACGTGCGGGCCTGCGCCACCGCTTTGGGCGGCGCAGCGCCGCGGCTGCGCGAAGCCACAGCGGGCGGCCAATGTGGTGCCGAATATGCGGCCGGCAGCCGGGTGAATGGCCGGCCGAACGGCGCGGCCGGCGGGCGCTCGCCTGGCCGGTGGTTTCGCTGCCGCCGTCAGCCGGTGGGCATTCCGGCCCGGGGGTGCCCGGGCCGCGGGCGGCGAGTGGGACCAAGGGCCGCAACGGCGGCGAGCACGCCGGGGACCAGCAGCACGCCGATCGACAGCACCCCGGCCAGGGCAGCCCCGGTGAGCAGGATCGCGCCCGTGATCAGCAGGGGCACCCGCCACAACCGGCCAGCGGCAAGCGCGAACAACAGGACGGAGGCTCCCAGCACGGCCAGATACCACCACGCCGGAGTATTGCCCTGTGCGCTGATAACCAAGAGGTAAATCCCGGCGATAGCGGCCGTCCATACTGCCGCTCCGGTCGCCAGAAATCGTGCGCGCATGCCGCCATTATCCACACGCACAGGCATATGCGGTAGACCCCGAAATGGGGGGTATGACGGCGAACGGTGTGCGTTACGGCACACTTTCCGTGAGCGAACGGGCCGCAAGCGCCAAAGCAGATCCGGAGTGGGCCAAACCGCTGATGGGCACGGTGCGGGTGGTAACCGAGATGTGCATGGGGTGCCGAGGGGTTGAGCGCGGGCCTGGACGGAATTGGCCGGTGGCCTGGACCGCCTTGGCCGGATCGTGCCGCCAGGACCAGGCAGACCTAGCCGCAGGTCCGGGCAGATCCGTGCAGGTACGCCGGGCGGGCGGTACCGGGCGGACAGTGGCCGGGTGGGCGCGTAGACCGGCGCGCGCTGGCAGAGACGCGCCGCATCCAGGCGGCGCAATGGGCGATCGCCGACGGCTGGCCTTCGGGTCTGAACTGCCGGGAGGCGCGGGCAGCGCCGCCGCTAGGGGTGGGTAGTTTGACTGGTATGAGGTTCAGTGGCGCCGGCGCTGCCGGGACGGGAGCAGGGCAATGACGGCCGAGGCGTACGCGGCCGCCGCGGGCCTGGTCGAGCGCTCGGCGGCGGCATACGTATCCGGGGTGCCCGAGCACCCAGCGGACGACGGGTTCTTCGGCCCGGCCAGCGTCACCTGGCGGGTCGCCGGCGACCTGGGCAGGTCCGTGGCCGGACTGCGGGCGCTGATGCTGCAGGCGCTGCACCCGCTGGCGATGGCGGGTGTGGACCAGCACAGCAACTGGCGCGGGGACCCGGTGGGCAGGCTCGCCGCCACCTCCGCCTACCTCGCCACGATCAGCTTCGGCGACCGCGCCGCTGCGGAGCGGGCCGCGGCCCGGGTGCGCCGGGTCCACGAGCACATCACCGGGACCGACACGATCACCGGCCGCCCGTACGCGGCGGGCGACCCCGCCTTGCTTCTCTGGGTGCACGCGACGCTGGTGGAGTCCGGCATCGTGGCGGCCGAGTCGTTCGGCACTCCGCTGTCAGCCGGCGACAGCGACCGCTACGTCGCGGAGATGGCCGCCGCGGCGGAACTCATCGGCATCCCGGCCGGCCTGGCTCCCACCAGCCTCGCCGGCCTGGAGGACTACCTGGCCTCGGCGCGGCCGGAACTGCGCTGCACCCCCGCGGCGGCGGAGTCGATGGCCTACCTGCTGGACCCGGCCGGCCTCGATGAGGACGTCGCGGAGATCTGGGCCGACATCAGGGACGGGGTGCTGGCCGTGCTCCCGGCCTGGGCGCTGGAGATGTACGGGTACCCGCCGCAGTCCCTGACCGAAGCGCGGCAGACCGGGATCCGGCAGGCACTCGGCGTCCTCGACGCGGTGTTCCTCGGCGAGCCCGGCGTGCTCGAGGCCCGGCAGCGGATCACCCTGCGGATCCGCGCCGCGCGGCAGGCGTGACGCGGGCAAGGCGTGCGCGGCGGCCGGGCCGCGGCGCGGACGAGGCAGCGCGGACCACGGCGCCACGGACCTGGGCAGCGCGGACCTGGGCAGCGCGGACCACGGCGCCACGGACCTGGGCAGCGCGGACCTGGGCAGCGCGGACCACGCGCGCCGCAGACCTGGGCAGCGCGGACCTGGGCAGCGCGGACCACGGCGCCGCAGACCTGGGCAGCGCGGACCTGGGCAGGCCGGGGCGGGCCGGGCAGGCCCGGATCGGGCAGCGCGGATGAGGAAGACCGTCGCCGCGGCCGTGGCCGCTGCCGGTGCGGCCGCCGCCCTGGTGCTGATCCGCCGGCGCCAGGGCCACGGCCGGCTCCGGCTGCGGCGTGGCGTCGCCGCGCTGCGCCTGGCCGCACGCGGCGGGGCACGCTATGCCAGCAACGCCCCCCGGCTGTTCGCGGCGGCCGGGGAGAACCGGCAGCGGCTGCGCAACGACCTTGCCCTGCAGACCGCCGAGGACGTTGCGGACACCCTGGGCGCCATGAAGGGCGTGCTGATGAAGCTGGGCCAGATGGCCAGCTACGTGGACGATGGCCTGTCCCCCGCCGTCCGGCGCACCCTGTCCCGGCTGCAGGACAGCGTCCCGCCGATGAGCCCGGAACTGGCCGCGGGTGTCGTCACCGAGGAACTCGGCCTGCCCCCGGACCGGGCGTTCGCCCGCTGGGACCCCGAGCCGATCGCCGCCGCGTCGATCGGCCAGGTACACCGGGCGATGACCCACGACGGGCGTGCGGTGGCGGTGAAGGTGCAGTACCCGGGCATCGCCGAAAGCATGGCAGCGGACCTCGACAACGTCTCCCTGCTCCGCCGGATGCTCAAGGTGACCGTGCCGAGCCAGGACGTCGACGCGCTTGTCACCGAACTGCGGGACCGTGTGCTCGAGGAACTCGACTACCACCGGGAGGCTGAGAACCAGCAACTGTTCGCGGCGTACTACGCCGGGCATCCCATGATCCGGGTGCCGGCGGTCGTCGGCGAACTGTCCGCGCGGCGGGTGGTGACCAGCGAACTGTCCACCGGGGCCCGGTTCGCCGAGCTGGCTACCTGGTCGCAGGAGGAACGCGACCTGGCCGCGGAGACGATCTACCGGTTCGTGTTCCGCAGCCTGTACGAGGCGCACGCGTTCAATGGCGACCCGCACCCCGGCAACTACCTGTTCCACGGCGGCGGCCGGGTCACCTTCCTGGACTACGGGCTGGTCAAGCACTTCAGCGACGTCGAGCTCGGACCGCTCATCCATATGGTTCGCAACCTCTGCGTGGCCAACGATCCCGAGGCGTTCCGGCGGGCCATGGAGGAAGCGGGTTTCCTGGTCCGGGGCGCCCCGCTGAGCACCGACGTGATCGTGGACCACATGGCCGTGTTCTACCAGCTGGTCCGCGAATCGACACCGCTGACCATCACCCCGGACTATGCCTCGGCCGTGGTGCGCCGCTTCTTCGACCTGCGCAGCCCGGTCGCCGCCTACGTGGCCATCCCCCGGTCCTATGTGATCTTGCAGCGCATCAACCTGGGCCTGTTCGCGCTGCTCGGCGAGCTGAACGCCACGGCGAACTGGCGGGCCATCGCCGAGGAGATCTGGCCGTTCGTGCGGGCCCCGGCGTCCACCCCGATCGGCGAGGCCGAGGCCGCCTGGCGGGCCGGGCGCACGGGCACCCGCTCCCTCGCCTGATCCCGCCGGGCACCGCTGACCAGCGGCGGCCACGCGGTCGCCCGCCACAACCGCGGGCCAGGCCCACACCGGCGGCCAGGATGAGCGCGCGGCGGTCACCAGCGGCGCGGCCAGCGCGCGGCGAAGGCGGGCCGGCGGTGGCCGGACGACGGTCGGTTGAACCCTGCGCTGCGAAACGAACGTACAGGCTTGTGGCTGGCTCCCCGCCAGCCGCGTATGAGCCCGGCAGTTCCCGCGTCGGCCAGTGCGATAGCCACCCCGGAAATCCGCTGCCTCACCGGCATCACTGTCGTGCCCTTGCCCATCCGAGAGAGGACCTACAGCTATGGAACCGCCGATGCCATCCCGGCATGCAACGGCCGTGCAGATAAGACCAGCAACGCCCGCCGACCAGCCGGCCCTGACCGAGATGCTGGCCCGGTGCTCGGAGTCGACGCGGTTGAACCGGTTTCTTGCACCGCTGCGGTCGTTCCCCGAGCGTTATCTCACCGAGAGCCTCGCGGGGCACGCCGATCACCTCGCGCTGGTCGCGGCGACGCCGACGGCCGTCGTGGCCCTGGCGAGCTGCCGAGCCACGGCCGGCGCGACCGCTGACCTGGCAGTTCTCGTCGAGGACGCCTGGCAGCGGCAGGGAATCGGAACCTGCCTGCTGAACGGGCTTCTTGATCATGCCGACCGAACCGGCCTGCGGACGCTCAAGGCAACCATGCGGCCCGAACAGGACTGGATCATGTGGGCGCTCCGCGCCTTCGGGGCGTGCACGGCGAGGCTGAGCATGGCCGTGCTGGAGGTCACCATGCGCCGTGAAGCACACCGAGCCCGCCTGACCCGGACCGCGGCAACATCGCAACCGGGAACCCTGGCACCAGGCGTCACGGCGAACCTGAAGGCCAGGTTCGCCGCAGGGGGATGACGACGCTCCTGGACGTTCGGCTCATGCCCACGGCACGCGCCGGGAGGGTGACGGCCTTGCGGTAGTGCCACTGTGGGGCGCTACAGCGGCGGGACCAGGACGAAGTAGCGGTCCAGCAGGGCGGCATCGCCCCGCACCACGAGCGACCCGCTCCCCGGACCGGCCCGGTGCCACAGGAACAGCATCAGGTCGGACGCGGTGCCGGACAGTTCCACGTCGCACGGCCCGTCGTGCGAGACCAGACCGGCGCCGCCGAAGCGTATTGCCCAATATCCGGCACCGTCGGTGCGGCGGAAACCGAACCGCTCACCCTGGCCGGGCGGGGCCTGGGTCCTGGCGCGGCGCCCGGGGACCATCACCTCGAACGTCTGGCTGACCGCGTCAACGGCGAGCGCGGCGTCCACCGGCCCGGCCGGACCTGCCGCGGCCTGCACGTCCCAGCGGTGCACCGCGGCCTCGATGGCCTGCATGCGCTGCCAGAAGCCGACGGTGTGATCGGCCGACCAGCTCCACACGGCCTCGTCCGGGCCGACCGCAAGGAACAGCGCCCGCAGGCCGGCGGCCCCGGCGGCGAACCAGTCCACCAGCGCCCCGGGAAGGGCAGCCCCGGCAGGCGCGCCAGCCGGCGGGAGCCACCCGGCGCACTCCCCCGGCACCTCCAGCCACGCCAGGTCGCCGGTGGGCGGCGGCTCCTGCAGCCGGCCGCCGATGACCCGCGCCAGCACCCGGTGCACGGTGCCCAGGTGCAGCACCAGGTCGGTGACCCGCCAGCCGGGGCAGGAGGGCACGGCCGGGGCAGGCTGCGCGCCCACGGCGGCACGGGCGGCGATCTCGAACGCGGCGACCTCGCGGCCGAAGTGGGCGACGTAGTCCACCGCCCCACTATTCCACGCGTGCCTGGCCGCGCCGGGGCGCCTTCGAGCGGCACGGCGCGCGGCGGAACCGGCCGCTGGGGACCGGGCACCAGTACCCAGCGGCCGCCGCGTCACGCGGGGATCAGTGCGCGACCACGATCTTTCCGAGCAGGCCGTGCGACTCGCCGTCCGGCCCGGCGGAGAAGAGCAGCCGGCTGGTGCCTGGACCGCCGCAGCCCTGGTAAGGAATTGCATAGCGCGGCACCAGCGTTCCGCCGCCGGCCGCCACCACCTGGGCAGGCGCCACCGGACAGGGTTTTGTCGGCGGCTGGGGCTTACGCTGGCGCCGTGGCCGACGACATCGCGGACCTGAGCAGGCCAGAAGACCGGTACCAGGATCTCGTCGACGAGCTGATCGGCGCCGACGGGGTGACGCCGCCGCGCGGCGGCAGCGGGTTCGGCCGCTCGGCGCTGCGATTCCAGAACAAGATCTTCGCGATGTTCGTGCGCGGCCGCCTGGTGGTGAAACTGCCGGCCGCGCGGGTCGAGGAGCTGATCGCGGCGGGCGAGGGTGTCCACTTCGACGCGAACAAGGGCACCCCGATGCGGGAATGGCTGAGCCTGGATCCGGACTCCGGCCGGCCGTGGCTGGCGCTGGCCACCGAGGCGCTGGCGTTCGCCCGCAAGTCCCAGCGCGGTTAGGGCGTGTCCCGTAGATCTATGCCGTCGCGAGCGGCCGCCGGCGGGATGCGTCGCAAGGCGGAGGAGGAGCCCATAGTGGTTCTATGGGCGACGACGACAACGCAGCGAGGCCCCGCCCGCTCCATCCCCCCACGGTGGCCGCGCAGCAGGCTGAATGATCTACGGGACATGCCCTGGGCCGGCATCCCCCGCCCGGTCCGGCGCCGGACCGGATGCCGCACCCTGATTCCAGGCACCGCTCAGCCGGGACGCCGCCGCGACCAGGGGCCGGCGGGTGCTGCCTGGCTCCGGGCACGGACGTCCACCCGCCCCAGGGCCGGTGATGACGCCGGGGTCAGGACCGGCCGGCCGGGAGGGTGATGAGAAGCACGTCAGCGGCGGGCGAGCCGGGGCCGGCTGCCCGGGTCCTGGCCACCTTGCGCCAGCCCCAGGCCCGGAACGCGCGCTGCGCGGGCACAGCCGCGGGCAGGACAGTGAGCGTCGCCCGTTCCTCGGGGCGGTCGGCGAGGATGAGGTCGTGCAGTGCCCGGCCGATCCCCTGCCGTCGCCAGGACCCGCGCACCAATAGGTCGGCCAGCGCGAAGGTGCGGCCGGGATGCTCGGCGGTCACCTGGTCGGGCAGCGGTGCGGTCAGCTCCCGCCACCACGAGGTCGACGGGCGCAGCGGCATCCCGGAGGCGTACCCCACCAGGTAGCCGCCGTGCCAGGCCTCGGCAAGCACGAAGCCCGGCTGGCGCCGCTGCACCACGAACCGGCCCGCGAACTCCCCGGCGTCGCCGGCCCGCCGGTACGGCGACTCGGCGTACACCTCGGCGTGCAGGGCCTGTAGCTCGCCGGCATGCCCGGTGGCCTGTTTCCCGGCGAGCAGGCCGAACGTGATTCCGGGCACGGACACGGCCATCTCCCAAACCTAGCCAGGTATCCAGGACGATCCGGTAGCGGGGCGGCGGCACTGCGGGATACGCGTTAGCCGGGCGCGAGCACCGCGCAGAGCCGGGCCACCGCGGTGCTGTAGGCATGACCCGGTGGCGTGGCATAGCCCACCACCAGCGCTGGGCCGCCGCCGTCGTGGCCGGGCATGGCGTAGGAGCTGAGCCCTTCGACGGCCAGGCCGTGCCGGGCGGCCCGGGCGACCAGGGCGTCCTCACGCGGGCCGGGCGGCAGCCGGAGCACCGCGTGCAGACCAGCCGCGATGCCGGTGACCCGCACCGCTGGGGCACTCGCACGCAACGCGGCCACCAGCCGGTCCCGGCGCCGCCGGTAGGCCAGCCGGACCCGGCGCACCTGCCGGTCATAGGCGCCTGAGGCGATGAACTCGGCCAGGGTGAGCTGGTCCAGGCTGCTGCTCAGCCGGGCGGCCGCGGCCTTGACCGCCACGACCTCGTCCAGCAGGCCTGCCGGGAGAACCAGCCACCCCAGGCGCAGGCCGGGCGCGAGGCTCTTGCTGGCCGTGCCCGCGTACACGACGTGCTCGGGCGCGAGCGCCTGCAGCGCACCCACGGCGGGCCGGTCGTAGCGCAGTTCGCCGTCATAGTCGTCTTCGATGATCACCCGGCCCGCGGCCGACGCCCAGTCGGCGGCCCGGCGGCGCCTGGCCGGTGCCAGCGGCACGCCAAGCGGGAACTGGTGCGTCGGGGTGAGCAGCAGCGCATCCGCCCCGTCGAGGTCGCCGATCATGGCGCCGTTCTGGTCGACGGGCACCGCCGTCACCGCGAGCCCGCTCCTTTCCGCGATGCGCCAGTGCCGCTGGTAGCCGAGCGCCTCGGCTGCCAGCGTCGTCGCCCCCCGGGCGCGCAGTGCCTCGCACAGCAGTTCCAGGCCCTGGGCGAAACCCGCGCAGACCACCACCCGGTCCGGGGTGACGGCGACGCCGCGGGCACGGGCCAGGTAGCCAGCCAGCGCGGTACGCAGTTCCGGCAGGCCGCGCGGGTCGGTGTAGCTCAGCGCACTGGCCGGTGCCGCGGCCAGCGCCTTGCGGCCCGCGGCCAGCCACGCCTGGCGAGGGAACGCGGCCACATCGGGGACCCCGGTGCGCAGGTCGTAGCGGGCCTGCCGGGCCACGGCCGGGGGCGGCGGCCCGGCCGAGGCCGGTGGTGCCGGCACCCGCTCGGCGACCCAGGTACCCGAGCCCTGCCGGGCGGCCAGCCAGCCCTCGGCGACGAGCTGGGCGTAGCAGTCGGCGACCGTGTTCCTGGCGATGCCCAGGTCCGTGGCGAGTGCCCGGGAGGACGGCAGCCGGGTTCCCGGCAGCAGCCGGCCGCCCCGCACGGCCTTGCGCAAGGCGGCCTCCAGGCCCGCCCGCACCTGGGTCCCGGCCAGATCCAGGTGCAGGTCGAGACCGGAAATGGCCCATGAATCTGACACGAAAGTGGACCTCACCTGTGGGCTGGTTTCTCCATAGTGTGGAGCTCAAGCAGACAAGACAGCAAGAGCGAGGGAGCTCATCATGACCGCCACCACCGTGCAGGTGCCCGTCCGGCTGGACTTCGACGCGCACGCCCCGGTGTTCGCCAAGGCGCTGGCGCATCTCGACAACGCCGCGACCAAGCAGCTCGACCAGGTGGACTTCGACCACCGGCTGCGTGAGCTGGTCCGGATCCGGGCCTCGCAGCTCAACGGATGCGCGTACTGCATCGACATGCACACCAAGGACGCCCGCGCCGCCGGCGAGACCGAGCAGCGGATCTACGCGCTGCCCGCCTGGCGGGAGACGCCGTTCTTCACCGCCAGGGAGCGTGCCGCGCTCGCCTTCACCGAGTCGGTGACCCTGCTGGCCCAAGATCATGTGCCGGCCGGGGCGTACGCCGCGGTGGCCGCCGAGTACTCACCGGATGAGATCGCTGCGCTGGTCAGCCTCCTGGTCGCGATCAACGCCTGGAACACGGTCGGGGTCAGCACCCGTACCTGGGTGCCCGGGACGTACGAGCTGTGAGCCCGCTGACCGCGGCGGCCCGGCGGTTCCGCGCGGCCCATCATGGCCCGCGGCCGCTGGTGCTGCCGAACGTATGGGATGCCGTGAGTGCCCGGGTGTTCGCCGAGGCGGGGTTCGGCGCGCTGGCCACCTCAAGCGGCGCCGTCGCCGAGACGCTTGGCTATGCCGATGGCCAGCGGACACCGGCGGCCGAGATGTTCGCGGCGATCGCCCGGATCACCCGTAGCGTGGACGTCCCGGTGACCGCGGACATCGAGGCCGGGTACGGGCTGGCCCCGGGGGAGCTGGCCGGGCGGCTGGCCGACGCCGGGGTCGTCGGCTGCAACCTGGAGGACTCCGACCCGGTCACCAGGGAACTGGCCGACCCGGGCCGCCAGGCCGACTACCTGACGGCCGTGCACACCGCGGCCGGGGACGCGCTGGTGATGAACGCCAGGGTGGACGTGTTCGTCCGCCCCCGGCCGGAAGGGAGCGGCGACGCGGTCGAGGACGCCGTCGAGCGGGCCCGGCGGTACCTGGAGGCCGGGGCCGACTGCTGTTATCCGATCCTGGCCCCGCTCGCCGCGCTGCCCGGGCTGGTCGCCGATATCGGCGGCCCGGTCAACGCCATGTGCCGGCCCGGCGGCCCGTCGCTGGCCGAACTGACCGCGACCGGGGTGGCCAGGATCACCTTCGGCAGTTCGCTGCACCAGCGCGCCACGGAGGAACTCACCGCCGTGGCCCGGGCCCTGCACGCGGAGACGTAGCGCCGGCCCGGCCCGCCGCTCACCGCGACCTTGATCACGGGCATTTTGGGGCGGCTATCCGCACAAAAGTGCCCGCGATCAAGGAAGGCCCGGGCAGGTGGAGGATGGGGGCATGGCTGCCGAAGACACCGGTTACCAGCTGTACCACGGCCTGGCGGACTGGTGGCCGCTCATCTCGCCGCCGGAGGAGTACGCCGAGGAGGCCGCGTTCGCCGGCCAGGTGCTCCGCCAGGCCGCCCGGCCCGTCCGCGAGGTGCTTGAGCTGGGCAGCGGCGGCGGGCACTGCGCCAGCCACCTCACGCCGGGGTTCGCCATGACCCTGGTGGACGCCTCGGACCCGATGCTGACTGTGTCGCGCCGGCTGAACCCCGGCTGCGAGCACGTCCAGGCCGACATGCGCACGGTCCGGCTGGGCCGCGACTTCGACGCGGTGTTCGTCCACGATGCGGTGGACTACATGATCACCGAGGCCGACCTGCGGCTGGTCATCGAGACCGCGTTCGAGCACTGCCGCCCGGGCGGCATCGCGGTGTTCGTGCCCGACCACATCACCGAGAACTTCGAGGGGGGCACCGGCTACGGCGGCATCGACGGCCCCGACGGCCGGGGAGCACGGTACCTGGACTGGGCCTACGACCCGGACCCTGGCGACACCTGGACCCTCACCCAGTACGCGTTCCTGCTCCGGGACGCTGGCGGTGCGGTCCACGTGGTGCACGAGACACACCGGCTCGGCCTGTTCGGCCGCGGCACCTGGCTCCGGTTGCTGCGCGAGGCCGGTTTCGCGGCAGGTGCGGTCACCGAGGAGACCACAGAAGACCGCCAGCCGCGCGAGCTGTTCACCGGGCACCGGCCCCCGGGCCCAGCCGGGGAACCGGGCCGGGAACCCGGCCCAGCCGGGGAGCCAGGCCGAACGTAGCGAACACGCCAGGTTCGGCCCACACCACGTTGCGGCCGATGCCCGCGCGGGTGACCGTGAGCACATGCAGCGAGTGCAGCTGGTACTCGCCGGAGCCGGTGCCCACGTACGCGGCGGTCGCGGGCTGCCCGTTGGCCGCAACACGCACCATGCGCCAGTCCGTGCCGCGCATGGCCCAGACCCTGGCCATGAACCGGCCGTAGTTCTCCCGGCCCGCGTACCAGAGGGCCACCGGCGGCATCTCCAGGATCGCGTCCTGAGTCAGCAGCCGGGTCAGCGCGGTGACGTCTGCGTTCTCGAAGGCCGTGACATACGCGTTCACGGTGGCCCGCAGGTCCGGCTCGGCGGGCTCGTCGATCTGGTCTTCGGCCACCCCGGCGAGCCTGGCCCGGGCCCGCTGCAACCCGCTGTTCACCGCGGCCGGCGTGGTGCCCAGCAGGTCCGCGACCTCCGCGGCCGGCAGTTCAAGCACCTCCCGCAGGATGAGGATGGCCCGCTGCCGTGGCGGCAGCAGTTGCAGCGCGGCGACGAACGCCAGCCGCAGGCTTGACCGGGATACCGCGACCGCGGCTGGATCGGCCCGCTCGGCCCACACCATTGCGTCGGGCAGCGGCTCGAGCCACGGCACCTCCGTGCGGACCAGCGGCTGCTCGATGTCCGCGCTCGGCCCGGCGATCGCGGACGGCAGTGGCCTGCGGCTGCGGCCCGCCAGCGCGGTCAGGCAGGCGTTGGTCGCGATCCGGTACAGCCAGGTGCGCAGCGAGGCGCGCTCGCTGTCGAACCGGCCGGACGCGCGCCAGGCCCGCAGCAGGGTCTCCTGGACCAGGTCTTCGGCGTCGTGGACGGAGCCCAGCATGCGGTAGCAGTGCGCCAGCAGCTCGCGGCGGAACGGATCCGCCTGGCGGGCGAAATCCTCGCTGATGGAAACCGTCACTGTGCCTCCTCTTCAAAGACCGGTACTGCCCATACGTACCTGCCGCGGGGCGCGGATTCATCGTTTCGCGGCCGGGCGCGATGAATCCGGCCGGTGGGCCAGGTATGTACCGGCGACCCACCGGAACGCCGAAAGGGAGACTTACATGACCACGCTGGACCTTGCCAGGCCCCGCGACCGAGCCGCGGGCGCACCGCCCGGCCATCGCTGGCTGATGCTGGCCGTCCTGCTCGGCGGTCAGTTCATGGCCCTGATCGACGCGTTCGTCGTGAACGTGGCGATGCCCTCGATCGGCGCGGACCTGCACGCGTCCGGCGCCGCGCTGCAACTGGTGGTCGGCGGGTACTCCGCCGCCTATGCGATGCTGCTGATCACCGGGGCCCGGCTGGGCGACCTGTACGGGCGCCGCCGCATGTACCTGCTCGGCGTGGCGGTGTTCACCGCGGCATCGCTGGCCTGCGGCCTCGCCCCGGACAGCGGGCTGCTGATCCTCGCCCGGTGCGTGCAGGGCGCCGCCGCGGCGGTGCTGGTGCCGCAGATCCTCAGCGTCATTCAGATGCGGTTCACCGGTACGGCGCGGGCCACCGCGCTCTCCGCGTGGGGGCTGGTGCTGGCCACCGGCGCGGTCGTCGGCGTCGTCCTCGGCGGCCTCCTGGTCAGCGCGGACCTGCTGGGCGCTGGATGGCGGCCGGTCTTCCTCGTCAACGTCCCGCTCGGCATCCTGGTCGCACTGCTGGTGCCCCGGGTGGTCCCGGCCGACCCGCCGCGGGTGCGGCGCACCGGCCACGGGGCGCGCCGCCTGGACCTGCGCGGCCTGGTGATCGCGGCACCAGCCGTGTGCCTGATCGTGCTGCCCCTGGTGCTTGGCCGCGAACTAGGCTGGCCGGCCTGGACGCTGGGCTGCATCGCGGCGGGCCTGCTGCTCGCCGGTGCCTTCGCCGGCTATGAGCGGGCGGTCTCGGCCCGGGGCGGTGACCCGCTGCTGAACCTGGGCGTGCTGCGCGCTCCCGGCCTGGCCGCCGGGCTCGGCACACTGCTGGCCGTGATGGCCGGCTATGGCGGGCTGCTGTTCGTGTTCACCCTGCACCTGCAGGCCGGGCTGGGGCAGAGCGCGCTGCGGGCGGGCCTGTCGTACATCCCGCTGGCGGGCATGTTCGGCCTGGTCGGCTACTTCTGGCGGCGCCTGCCCGCACGGGTGCACCCGCTGCTTGTGCCCGCAGGGCTCACGCTGCTCGCGGTTGCCTACCTGGGGCTCGCGGTGGCCGTACGCGGCGGCAGCGCCGGCGGCCCGCTGCTGTGGCTGGCGCTGGCCGTGGCCGGAGTAGGCCTCGGCCTGACGATCTCCCCGCTGCTCACCCAGTCGCTGGTCGGGGTACCGATGTCCCAAGCCGCCGACGCCAGCGGCCTGGTCGCCACGGCCGCGCAGCTCAGCCAGGTCATCGGGGTCGCCGCCTTCGGCACCGTGTACCTGTCGTTGGCGCAGCGGGCCGGCCCGCACGCCATGGTCTCGGGCAAGGCCCTGGGCGACACCGCCACGCTGCTGGCGCTGCTCGCCGGGATCGGCCTGGTGCCGGCCGTGGCCCTGGCCCGGACCATGCTGCGGGCAGGCCGGCCACGCGATTGATCAGCCGAACGGGCCCGGTTCGGGGAGCGCCATCGCCCCGGCGGGCGGGTCGGGCAGCGGGCGCCGCGGTTCACGTACCCCGGCGCCCGGCGGCCCGTTCCCGCCCCGGCGGCCACCCGCACGGGGCCGGACCCGGTCGAGCAGCCACCGGGCCGGCGCGGTCAGCGCAATCCACAGCGGGTTGGCCAGCACCCGCCTGGCCACCCTGCGGTTCCTGGTGGCCGCCGCGTAAGCGGCACGTCCCGGCCCGGCGCGACGGTAACCGACGCGCCCGCGCCGCCCGGGCAGCAGCCCGTGCCGCCGCACCGGGATCCGGTCCCGGCCCGGCGGCAGCCCGCCCAGATAGTGCCGGTTCACCAGTTCGCCGAACAGCAGGACGGCCGGCGAAAGCACGATGACGAGCACCGTGACCGTGCCGGTGGCCAGCGCCCGGCCGAGGTTGCGCCAAGGCTTCATGTTTTTCAGTATGCGCCCTGACTTGGTGCGGTACGGCCGGCCGTGGTCAGCCCGCAGCGAACGCGCGCCGCCGCACCTGGCGGCCTGCCGCGCGCCGCACGGGCTAGCTGAACACCCGGTGGCGGCGGTGGATGGACTGCAGTACGCCGATGGCGATCATGTCGGCGAACAGGGCCGACCCGCCGTAGGACACGAACGGCAGCGGCAGCCCGGTGACCGGGGCGATCCCGATCGTCATGCCGATGTTGATGAACGCCTGCGCGGCGAACCAGATCGCGATCCCCGCGGCCACCAGCAACCCGAACGCGTCGTCGGCGCGGGCCGCGATGCGCACCGCGCGGAAGATCACCAGGCCAAGCAGCACCACGATGGTGGCGCAGCCGGCGAAGCCGAGTTCCTCGCCCGCCACGGCGAAGATGAAGTCGGTGCCCTGGAAGCTGTAGGAGCCGAGGAAGCTGCCGGCGGTGAGCTGGCCGTGGAACAGGCCCTGGCCGAACATCCCGCCCGAGCCGATCGCGATCTTGGCCTGGAAGGCCTGCCACCCGTTGCCCGTCGGGTCGCCGGACGGGTGCAGGAACGAAATCAGCCGGTCCACCTGGTAGGCCGCGAGCAGGTGCAACTTCAGCACGGCGAGCAGGCCGAGCGCCCCGGCGCCGATGAGCAGCGCCAGCCAGCGCAGGCCAACGCCGGACAGGGCGATCATGCCGCCGCTGATGGCCACGATGATGACCACGACGCCGAGGTCCGGCTCGGCCAGCACCAGGCCGATCACCGGGACGGTGCAGGCCAGCGCCAGGGCCAGCGGCCGGGCTCCGGGCCGCGCGGACCGTTCGCCCGCCGCGCCGAAGATCAGCGCGATCATCATGATCAAGCCGATCTTGGCGTACTCCGAGGGCTCGATCTGGAACCCGCCGGGCAGCGGGATCCAGGAGTGGGAGCCGTTGATCGTGGTCCCGAGGGGGCTGAGCACCGCGAACAGCCCGAGGAGGCCCGCGGCATAGGCGAACGGCGCCATCATCCGCAGGATCCGGTAGTCGATCAGGGTCACCCCGGCCATCATGATCAGGCCGATCATCACGACAAGCAGTTGCTTGTCCAGGTAGGTGTGCGGGTTGGCGCCCGCCTGGGAGAGGCCGGGCGCGGTCGCCGACCAGACCAGCAGGGTGCCGATCAGCGACAGCGCGAGCACGGCGAGGATCAGGATCCAGTCCACGTGCCGCAGCATCGAGTCCCTGGCCAGAGCCCGGCGCCACAGGCCGTCCTGGCGCAGTGTGGGCAAGGCCGTCTTGACCCCGCGGAAGCCGATCCCCTGGCCCGGGCGCACCGGCTCGAGCCCGCGCAGCCCCCCGGCGGTGCGGCCGCGGCCGAAGCTCATCACGGGGCCCCCTTGTAGCCCTGCGGAGCGGTGATCGCGCCGCTCGCGGAGATGCCGGGCAGCCTGCGCGGCGCCTGGCCGCCGGGGAAGACCGGTTTGTGGCCTTCGAGCCCGTAGATCGAGTCCCAGATCTGCCTGGCGCAGGGGGCGGAGACGTCCGCGCCCTCACCTGACTTCGGCACCATCACCACGACCACGTACTTGGGGTCGTTGGCGGGCGCGTACGAAGCAAACACCGACGTGGCCTGGCCACCGAAGATCTCGGCGGTTCCTGTCTTGGCCGCGATCGGCACCTTGCTGAGCGGGAAGCCGTGGAAGGCACCCGCGGCCGTGCCGCCCGTGACGACGCCTTCCAGCGCGTTCGTAAGGTAGCTGAGCCACCAGTGCGGCAACCGGAGGTGCCCCACCACCGGAGGCGTGATCCGCTGGACGACCTTCCCCGCGGGGCTCAGCAGTGCCGCACCGACCCGGGGGGAGTACAGGGTGCCCCCGTTGGCGATCGCCGCGTAGGCGCGGGCGAGCTGCAGCGGGGTGACGGTCACATAGCCCTGGCCGATGGCGGCGATCGCGGCCTGACCGGGCGTCCACTGGTACCCGGTGCGGCAGTCGTCATAGGCGATCTGCTGGACGTAGCTGCCGTTGGCGTTGCCGTGCTTGCACCAGTAGTTCTTGTACTGCTTCCAGTAGTTGTACAGCCACTGCCGGGTGGGGATCGTGCCGGGCGACTGTTCCGGCAGGTCGATGCCGGGGTTGCGGCCGAAGCCGAACTTCAGCTCCATCTTCTGCATCTTCTGCACCGGCGCGTGCTTGTTGACCTCGAAGTTGGCGCGGTACTTGTCGTGCAGGTACATCTGGTAGGCGATCTGGTAGAACACGGTGTCGCACGACCAGACCAGCGCCGTGTGCAGGGACATGGGACCGAGGTTGGCGGTGGTCCAGTTGTTGAACGTGTGGCCCGCGATCGTCACCGAACCGGGGCATCCGTAGGGGCCCGCGGCGGACAGTCCGTCCGCGACCGCGGCCGAGGCCGAAGTGACCTTGAACGTGGAGCCGGGGCCGTACTCGCCCTGGGTGGCGCGGTCGAGGATCGGCTCACCATGGGCGGAGCCGAACAGGCCCTTGAACTCCCGTGGGGAGATGCCGCCGGTCCAGATGCTGGGATCGTAGGTGGGGTAACTGGCCATCGCCAGCACCCGGCCCCTGGTGGTCATGACTACCGCGGCGCCGCTGGTGGCGCCGGTGTTGCCCTCGGCCTGCGCGCTGTGCAGGGCATTCGCCAGGTCGTTGTAGGTGTCCACCTGGAGCTGGGCGTTGAGGCTGGTCACCAGGGTGGCGCCGGCCTTGGGGCTGGCCTGGCGGCGGATCCCGGTGACCGTGCCTGCCGCGTTGACCGTCAGCGTCTGCGTGCCCGGGGTACCCCGAAGCTGCCGGTCGTACTGTTCCTCAAGGCCGGCCTGGCCGACCAGGTCGACGCCGGAAAAACCGGTCACCGGCAGGTGCCGCTGCGCCACCTCCTGCGGGGTGATCGGCTGCAGGTAGCCGAGCAGCTGCGCCGCGTCGGTGGCGTACGGCTGCACGTAGTGGGTGACGGGCTGGGCCTGGGCGGTCACCCCGGGATAGTCGCCCTGGTTCTCCATGATCTGCAGGGCCACCGCGGCAGGCACCTGCTGCGCCACCGGGATCGGCTGGTACGGCGAGCCCTGCCAGCACGGCTGGGACACCCCGGCGGTGCACAGCCGGATCTTCTGCTGCAGCGTGGCGAGCTTCATGCCGAGCAGGTGCGCCAGCCTGGTCAGCTCCGGGATGCCGCCGCCGGGCTGCTGCGAGACCAGTGCCCGGTTCACCGAGACGACCAGGGAGGTGTGATTGTCCACCAGCGGCTGGCCGGTGTCGTCCAGGATCTGGCCGCGCACCGGGGGCACGATCACCGTCCTGACCTGGTCCTGGGTGGCCGCGCTCGCATAGCTCCCGACGGACATCACCTGCAGGTACCACAGCCTCCCGCCGAGCGACAGCAGCAGCGCGGCCACCACGGCGTACAACACGATCAGGCGCCGGCGTGCCGCCGGAATCATCGCCATCCCCCCTTGCCGAGCCTGGAGAACTTTCGCCGCCAACTGGGTGCCCGCAGCCTTCGGCCGGCTCTCCCGGAGCCGAGCGCGCGCCGGGCCCGCTTCCATCGTGCGCCGGGCCGCCGGAACCGCGGGGCCGCGGAGCGCGGTGCCCCCGCCGCCTTCAGGCTCCGGGTCCGGAACCTGGGGGCGGCGGCGGCACGGCCCGCGGTGCCCCCGCTGCGCGCCAGGGAGCCGCTCGCGAACGAGCCCCTGCCCATCCGCCGCCGGGACGGGCCGCCCGGCCAGATCGCGCTGCCGAACCTGCCGCCGCCAGCGATCCCGTCCCTGCGGCGCTTGCTGCCCAGCTTCAGCCGGGGCTGCCGCTGCTTGCGGCCGGGCGCCCGGCCGAGGGCGGATGGGCCGCCGGTGAGCGCGCCGCCGCGCAGCCGGGCAGACCGGCCGCTCCAGCTCTGAGCCCGGCCGTCGAACGCGGCACCCGGCGCGGCCCCGGCCAGGTGCCGCCTGGCCACGATGGTCCCGTCGCGCCGCCGCGAGCTGCCCAGCCGCAGGTTGACTGTGGCCAGCGGCCGGGCCGGCTTGCCGTTACCCGGCTGACGCGCCACCGCGGACCCGGCCGTGCCACCGCGCAGCCGCAGCCGCAGCGGCCGGCGCCGGTCCACCCACGGGCCGGTCCGCTGGCCGGGCTGATCCCGGCGGCCACCGATCCAGCCGTCGGTGCGGTGCCCGGCGGCGGCCCGCAGCCGCGGGGACCGGCCCACCCCGGTGTCGCGCACCGCGCCACCTGCCCCACCCGCCAGCAGGCCCGCGCCCGCCCCGGCCAGCTCGCGGCCGCTGAGCAGGCTCGCCGGGGCGCTGTCGGTGCCCCACCGGGCGTACCCGCCGACCAGGGCCACCGCGTACAGCACGAACGGGCTGATCAGCAGGTCGTAGAACACCGCCGCAGGGAGCACCTGGCGCACCGCCTGCCAGGTGACGTCGGGATCGCCGAAGATCAGCCCGGTCAGCGCGTACAGCGCCTCACCGGCCGCGGCGCCCAGCGCCACACCGGCCAGCGGCAGCCAGGCGGACCGCTCCAGGGCCAGGCGCAGCCGCCCGCATCCGTAGCCGACCAGGCAGAACACCAGCGCGCTCTGCCCGAGGAGGCCACTGGCCGGCGGGGCGATGTCCAGGGCGAGCCCGGCGGCGAACCCGATGATCGCCCCGTCGCGCGGGCCAGCGGCCAGCGCCATCGCCACCACGGCCACCAGGACCAGGTCGGGCCCGGCTCCGCCGGGGAACGGCACGTTGTTCAGCACCGTCACCTGGATCAGCACCGCGGCCAGGATGGCTCCGGTGGCGAGCAGGATCCGGCGCATGCTACCCCCCCGCCCCGCCGCCGGCCGCGGTGGCACCGGTGCCCGGGGTCGCACCCGCCGCCTTGCGCGCCGGGCCAGGTGAGGCGCCCGTTCCGGAGTGGACCGGGGACGGGGACGGGCTCGGCGGCCTGGGCGGGAGCACCGAATCCCGCGGGTTGTGCCGCGGCGGCACGATCACCACGCCGACGACGCCCAGGGCACCGTCGTCGGCGAACGGCCGGACATAAGCGATCTTCGTCAGCGCGCTGGCGCTGACCACCACCCGGGTGATCACGCCGACCGGCACTCCGGGCACGTACGGCCGGCCGCCGACCGAGCCGAACGTGACCAGTTGCTGCCCCGCGGCCAGCACGGCGTTGGCGTCGAACACCTGTAGCCGGAGCGCTGCCGGGCCTGCCTGGCTGTGTCCAAGCCCGGTCACCGCCCCGATCTCCCCGGTCCCGGCGATCCGCACCCCGACCGTCGCCGCCGCATCGGTGTCAAGCAGCACGGTGGCGGTGTGGCCGCTCACCGAGGTCACCGTGCCCACCAGGCCCGCCCCGTTCAGCACGGTCTCATCCGGCTTGAGGCCGTCCGCGCTGCCGGCGTCGATCGTGACCGTGTTCTCGTAGGCCGGGCCCGCCGCGACCACGTTCGCCGCCACGATCCGGTACCTGCCGCGGCCGGCCAGCTGCAGCAACTGCTGCAACTGGGCCTCGTCGGCCTTGCTGAGCCGTGCCTGGCTCAGCTGGCCGCGAAGCTGGACCACCTCACGCTGCAGCGCGCCGATGGTGGCCTGGGAGTGCGCCGCGGAGCCGACGTTGCCGAGGAAGGCGGCCACCGGCTGGGTCACGCCGCTGGCCACGCTCTCCGCGGACCCGAAGAGCAGGCCGCCGAACGCGCGCAGGCCACGGACCGGGCCGGCGGCCGAGTTACGCGCGCTGACCGTGATCAGCGCCAGGGCGGCGATGAGGAGCACGGCGAGAACCAGGCGGGTCCGCCGAGTGTCGTGCACCGGTTCTCCTCGTTCATGCCGCTCGCGTGGTCGCGGCAGCCCGCGCGGGCTGCGGGGTCAGCGCCTGGACTCTGGCACAAGCACCTGGCGGAGCGTGTCGAAATCCTCCACGCATTTGCCGGTGCCGAGAACCACGGAATCGAGCGGGTTGTCGGCGAGGTGAATGGGCATGCCCGTCTCTTCGCGCAGGCGCTCGTCGAGCCCGCGCAGCAGCGCACCGCCGCCGGTGAGCGCGATGCCACGGTCCATCACGTCGCCGGCCAGTTCGGGTGGGCATTTGTCCAGTGTGGTCTTCACCGCGTCCACGATGAGCGCCACCGGCTCCTCGATCGCGCGGCGGATCTCCTCGGCGGAGATCACGATGGTCTTGGGCAGGCCGCTGACCAGGTCCCTGCCCCGGATCTCGGCGTTCGGCTCGTCGGCGGACGGATACGCGGAACCGAGCGCCATCTTGATCTCCTCGGCGGTCCGCTCCCCGAGCATCAGGGAGTACTCCTTCTTGCCGAAGGTGATGATGGCCTGGTCCATCTCGTCGCCACCGATCCGGATGGACTGCGAGGTCACGATCCCGCCGAGGGAGATCACCGCCACCTCGGTGGTGCCGCCGCCGATGTCCACCACCATGTTGCCGGTCGGCTCGTTCACCGGAAGCCCGGCGCCGATGGCCGCGGCCATCGGCTCCTCGATGATGTACACCCGCCGGGCACCGGCCTGGTGGCCCGCCTCCTTGACCGCGCTCTGCTCCACGCCGGTGATGCCGCTGGGCACCGCGACCACGAGCCGAGGCTTGGCCAGGTGGCTGCGCTTGTGCACCTTCTGGATGAAGTAGCGCAGCATCCGCTCGGTCACGTCGAAGTCGGCGATGACGCCGTCCTTCAGCGGCCGGACGGCCACGATGTTGCCCGGCGTCCGGCCGATCATCCGTTTGGCTTCCACGCCCACCGCGACGATCTGGCCGTTGTTCGTGTTCAGGGCAACCACGGACGGTTCGTTGAGCACGATCCCGCGCCCCCGCACGTAGACCAGGGTGTTCGCGGTACCGAGGTCGACCGCCATGTCACGGCCCAGAAACGCCAGCGCGTTGCTCATGAGGATTGAGACCTTCCCAACCAGGATGATGCCGGGTGAGCTGTGCTAATGCTCCGCGCCTGGTGGCCCTTTTCAGACTGCGGCGCGGCCTACGAGTCCTTCATCGACCAGGGCCGGGCGGCCTAAACAAGGTCCGGGAAGAAGATCTTGATCTCCCGCTCGGCCGAGTCAGGCGAATCTGATCCGTGCACTATGTTGTCCTGCACTTCCAACGCATAGTCGCCGCGGATGGTGCCAGGGCCCGCCTTCACCGGATCGGTCGCTCCGGCCAGCGCGCGGAACGCCTCGACCGCCCGCGGCCCCTCGGCCACCAGGGCGACCAGTGGGCCGGAGGTGATGAAATCCACCAGCGAGCCGTAGAACGGCTTCGCCACGTGCTCCGCGTAGTGCGTCTCGGCCAGATCCTTGCCAACGGTCCGCAGGTCCATGGCCACGATGCGCAGCCCCTTGCGCTCGATCCTGGCGAGGACCTCTCCGGTCAGGCCGCGGCGCACTCCGTCTGGCTTGATCAGGACCAGGGTGCGTTCAGACAACGTACTTCCTCCTCATTGGGGGCTTTTGACGTGCGAGAGCAGCCACACGAAGCGGGGAGTTACAAGCGACGGGTTACCGTGCCAATCCTACCGGCGCCAGCGCCCCACCGGCCGCCTTCCCCCGGGTCAAGACCGTCCCAAGACTCCCGCCGCAGCGCTGGTGGCCAGCACAGATGCGCTTATATACCAGCAAACCGTTCGCGCACCCCGCGGCGTTACCGCGCCTCCTGCTTGGCGGGCTTGGATGATCATGGGTGCGGCCGCCGGCGGCGGGCAGCGCCCGGTGCGCTTCCGGAAATTGCGGGATTCTGATGCGGATTTTGTACCCAGAAGTCCCTTCCCGTGCGTCCTCCGTTAAGGACCTTGCGTCGAGCAGCGATACCTCTGAGACAGGGTGATACGAGAGGGGCAGCAGTGAAGACCAGCCGGAAACGCCTGATGACCCGCGCGTTCATGCCACGGGTGGCGCGCGGCGGGGCGATGGCCGTGGTGGCCGCCGCGGCGCTGGCCGGGGCGAGCGCCGCCGCGGCGGCCGCGCCGCTGCCGGGCATGGCCCACGCCAGGCAGGCGGCCCCGCTCCCGGCCGGGGTGATCTCAACCGTCGCCGGGAACGTCGGCGGCCCGGCAAAGGCGACGAACGTGGCGGTACCCGCGTGCGGAGTGGCCTACGCGGGCGGCGTCGCGCGGATCGCGGACGGCTCAACCGTCCGGGCGGTCAACGTGCGGACGGACTTCCTGACCACGCCCGCGGGCAACGGCACCGCGGGCGGCGGCGCTCCGACGTTGCCGGGTGACGGCGGGCCGGCCACGAACGGCGGGCTGAACAGCGCGTGCGGGGTCGCCCTGGACCAGCACGGCAACCTCGCGATCGCCGACGCGGGCGCCGAGCGGATCCGGCTGGTCGCGCACGGCACGGGGACCTTCTTCGGGCAGGCCATGACCGCCGGGGACATCTACACGATCGCCGGCACCGGCACAGAAGGGTTCGGCGGCGACGGCGGCCCGGCCACCGCAGCCAAGGTCGCCCTCCCGTGAGCGTGACCGTGGACGGCGCCGGCAACGTCGTGATCGCCGACTGGTTCAACAACCGGGTGCGCGTGGTGGCGGCCGGCACCGGCACGTTCTACGGCCAGGGCGATGACCGCCGGCGACATCTACACCATCGCCGGCAACGGAACCCAGGGGTTCTCCGGTGACGGCGGCCCCGCGACCGCCGCCAGGCTCTACGCGCCGCGTGGCCTGGCGCTGGACAGCGCGGGCAACCTCGTTTTCGCCGACAACGGCAACAACCGGGTCCGGGTCGTCGCGGCCAGCACCGGCACGTTCTACGGCCAGGCGATGACCGCCGGCGACATCTACACCGTCGCCGGGAACGGAGCCATGGGCCTGTCCGGCGACGGCGGCCCAGCCGTCGCGGCCGCGCTCGCCAGCCCGGTGAGCATCGCCGTGGACGGGGCGGGAACCTGCTGATCGCCGACGCGGCGAACAACCGGGTGCGAGAGGTCACCGGCTAAGGCCCGCGCGCCAGGATCCGGACCGGGCCCGGGTCATGCTCGCAGTGATCCGGGCCCGCGGCCGCGGGGGGACGGCTCCGCAGTGCCTGACGTCCCTCGCGCGGGGGATGCGCGGCGCCGGTGTCCCCCGCGCAGGCGGCGCTCGAAGACGGCTCGCCGCAGCGCTGACGACAGGTCGCAGATCCGCTGACCCCTCGGTAGCGGCCGGAGCGCGCGGCTGGCCGGCCTACGGGACCTGGTAGCGCCGGCCGAGCCAGATGGCGGTCAGCCAGAGCGCGCCAAATATGACGCCGAGCCCGTACATCACCGGGACCACGACCCCGGTAGCGATCACGGCCACCTGCAGCACGGTGCCGCCGACCAGCGTCCAGCCCTGCCCAGGCCGGCCCACCAGGCCGGCGATCACCAGCGCGGCCACCCCCAGCACACCGCCGGCCACGCCCGCCTGCACCGGCTTGGCGTGGGCGATACTGATGGCGACCGGGATGGCCAGCCAGATCACCACCACCTCGAAGATCAGGACGGTCGCGCACAGGCGCCTCACGTCATGGCCCCCCGTCCAGCCCTCCCCCGGAGGGCTGGACCGTGTCCGCGGCACCGAGCAGCAGCCGCGCCTCGCCCGCCGTGGTCGTCGACCCGGTGATCAGGATCCCGGCGCCACCCGGGCCCGCGCCGCCGGCGGCCTCGTCGGCCAGCGTGGTGGCGATGTCGATGGCGTCGTCGAGCCGCGGCGCGGCGAGCACCCGGTCCGGGCCGAACACCCCGGCCGCGAGGCGCTCGAGTTCACCTGGATCCATCGACCGGGCTGCTGAGTTCCTGGTCACCACCAGGCTGGAGACGGCAGGCTCCAGTTCCGCCAGCATGCCGGGCACGTCCTTGTCGGCGCTGACCGCGAGCACGGCGACCAGGGGGTCGAAACCGAACGCCTCGGTCACCGCCACCATGCTGACGGCCATGCCCGCCGGGTTGTGCGCGGAGTCCACGATAACCACCGGGCTGCGCCGCACCACCTCGAGCCGCCCGGGTGCGGTCATCGCCGCGAACGCCTGGCTGACCAGTCCCTCATCCAGCGGCCCGGACGCGGAGAAGGCCTCCACCGCGGCCAGCGCGCACACCGCGTTCTGCGCCTGGTGCGCACCGAACAGCGGCAGCAGCAGGTCCGGGTAGCTGCCCTTCAGGCCGGACAGCGCGAGCCGCTGGCCGCCGACCGCCAGGTCGCGGCCGGTGACGGCGAAGTCCATGCCCTCGGTGAGCACCGGCACGGCCACTTCGGCGGCGCGCCGCTCCAGTGCCGCGGCAGCCGCCTCGGGCTGCCGGGCCAGCACGGCCACCGCGCCCGGCTTGATGATGCCCGCCTTCTCGGTGGCGATCGCCCCGACGGTGTCGCCGAGGTAGGCGGTGTGGTCGATGGCGACCGGGGTGACCACGGCGACCGCGCCGTCGGCGATGTTGGTGGCGTCCCAGGTGCCGCCCAGGCCCACCTCGATCACCGCGACGTCCACCGGTGCGTCCGCGAACGCGGCGAACGCCATCGCGGTGAGCATCTCGAAGAAGGACAACTGCACGGGCTGCTGCCCGTCGACCATCGCCGCGTACGGCGCGATGTCCTCGTAGGCGGCGGCGAAGTCCGCCGCGGACAGCGGCTCACCGTCGACGCAGATCCGTTCCCGCATCGAGGACAGGTGCGGGCTGGTGTAGAGGCCCGTGCGCAGGCCGCGGGCCCGCAGCAGGGTCTCGGTCATCCGCGCGGTGGAGGTCTTGCCGTTGGTTCCGGTGACATGGATCACCGGGTACGCCCGCTGGGGATCGCCGAGCAGCGCGGCCAGCGCGGTGATCCGGTCCAGCGTCGGCACGATCGCGTGCTCGCCACGGCGGGCGTAGATCTCCCGCTCGACCTGTCGCAGCTCAGAACTCAAGCGTCGTCCCCGGGCAGGGCCGCCAGGCGGCCGGTGAGGCGGCCGATATCGGCCTGGGCGCCTGCCAGCCGGTCCCGGGTCTTCGCCACCACCTCAGCGGGGGCCCTGGCCAGGAACGACTCATTGGCGAGCTTGCGCTGTGCCTGCTCGGCCTCGGCGCGGGCGGCGGCGAGATCCTTCTCCATCCGGCGGCGCTCCGCGGCGACGTCGATCACACCGGCGGTGTCCAGTTCCACCGTCACGTCCTCGGCCACCACGGAGGTCGTGGGGCGGAACTCCGGGCCGGGCGCACTGAGCCGCAGCAGCGCCCTGATGCTCCCCTCGTGGCCGGCCAGGGCGCTGCCGGCCAGCCCGGTGAGCATGGCAGGAACCTGCTGCCCCGGGCGCAGCCCCTGGTCCGAGCGGAACCGGCGGACCTCGGTCACCAGCCGCATCACCGAGGCGATCTCGGCCTCCGCCGCCGGGTCCCGGTACTCCCCGGCGGCCGCGGCGGCCGCGGCGCCTGGCCGCTGGCCCGGCCACGGCGCGGTCATGACCGTGTCGCCGCCGGTCAGCGCCGTCCACAGTTCCTCGGTGACGAACGGGATCACCGGGTGGAGCAGCCGCAGCAGCGCCTCGAGCACGTACCCGAGCACCGCACGGGTGGTCTGGCCGGCCGGGCCTGGCAGGGCCGGCTTGGCCAGTTCCAGGTACCAGTCGCAGACCTCGTCCCAGGCGAAGTGGTAGAGCGTCTCGCAGAGCTTGCCGAACTCGTAGTTCTCGAACAGCGCGTCGACCTCTGCGGTCACCGTGGCAAGCCGGGACAGAATCCACCGGTCGGCGACGGTCAGGCCGGCCGGCGGGGGCAGCGCGGTGGCCACCGTGGCACCGTTGAGCAGCGCGAACCGGGTGGCGTTCCAGAGCTTGTTGCAGAAGTTCCTGGCGCCGGTGACCCATTCCTCGCTCACCGAGACGTCCCCGCCGGGACTCGACCCGCGGGCAAGGGTGAACCTGGTCGCGTCGGCACCGAACCGGTCGATCCAGTCCAGCGGGTCCACGGTGTTGCCGCGCGACTTCGACATCTTCCGGCCGTACTGGTCGCGAACCAAGCCGTGCAGCGCCACCACACGGAACGGCACGGCCTGCGCCGGGTCAGCATCCTTCATCGCATACAGGCCGAACATCATCATCCGGGCGACCCAGAAGAACAGGATGTCGTAGCCGGTGACCAGCACGCTGGTCGGGTAGAACCGGCGCAGGTCCGCGGTGTCATCGGGCCAGCCGAGCGTGGAGAACGGCCACAGCGCCGAGGAGAACCAGGTGTCGAGCACGTCGGGGTCCTGCTCCCAGCCGTCCCCGGGCGGCTCCTCGCCGGGACCCACGCAGCGGACCCGGCCGTCGGCGGAGTACCAGACCGGGATGCGGTGCCCCCACCACAGCTGGCGGCTGATGCACCAGTCGTGCATGTCGTCGACCCAGTCGAAGTAACGGGCGGCCATGTCGCCGGGGTGGATGCGCACCCGCCCGTCCCTGACCGCGTCCCCGGCCGCCTTGGCGAGCGGCTCGACCTTCACGAACCACTGCAGGGACAGCCGGGGCTCCACGATCGTGCCGCACCGGCTGCAGTGCCCCACCGCGTGCACGTAGGGCCGGATCTCGGCGACGACCCGGCCGTCCTCGCGCAGCGCGGCCAGGACGGCCGGCCGTGCC
Source organism: uncultured Actinomycetes bacterium (assembly GCA_963707905.1). GTDB lineage: Bacteria > Actinomycetota > Actinomycetes > Streptosporangiales > Streptosporangiaceae > DASXKD01. The sequence continues at coordinate 42,305 of CAVPSA010000021.1, forward strand.
TCGAACCGGTCCAGGCCCTGGAACGGGCCAGGCGCGGTGATGACCCCGCGCTCGTCCATGACGGTGCGGCTGGGCAGGCCGTGGCGGCGGCCGATCTCGAAGTCGTCCGGGTCGTGCGCCGGGGTGACCTTGACCGCGCCGGTGCCGAACTCCGGGTCCACGTGCGGGTCGGCGATCACCGGAATGCGCCGGCCCGACAGCGGCAGCTCGATCTCCCGGCCGACCAGGTGGGCGTACCGCTGGTCGTCGGGGTGGACCGCCACGGCGGTGTCGCCGAGCATGGTCTCGGCCCGGGTGGTGGCGACGACGACCTCCTCCGGCCCGTCCCCGTAGCGGATCGAGACCAGCTCGCCGTCGATGTCGCTGTGGTCCACCTCGATGTCGGACAGCGCGGTCAGGCAGCGCGGGCACCAGTTGATGATCCGCTCGGCCCGGTAGATGAGGCCGTCGTCGTAGAGCCGCTTGAAGATCGTCTGCACGGCGCGGGACAGGCCCTCGTCCATGGTGAAGCGCTCACGGGACCAGTCCACGCTGTCGCCGAGCCTGCGCATCTGGCCGAGGATCTTCCCGCCGGACTCGGCCTTCCACTGCCATACCCGCTCCACGAACGCCTCGCGGCCCAGGTCATGCCGGGACAGGCCGTCCTTGGCCAGTTCCCGCTCGACCACGTTCTGGGTGGCGATGCCCGCGTGGTCCATGCCGGGCAGCCACAGCGTGGTATAGCCCTGCATCCGCCGCCGCCGGATCAGCGCGTCCATGAACGTGTGATCGAGCGCATGGCCCATATGCAGGGATCCGGTCACGTTGGGCGGCGGGATCACGATGCAGTACGCCGGCCCCGGCGCGCCCGCGTCCGCGGCGAACAGGCCCTTGGCGGCCCACTCGCCGTAGCGCCGCGCCTCCACCTCGCCCGGCGCGTATTGCGGCGGAAGCTGGGTTTGCTGGTCTTCGGTCACGTCAGGTGAGTCTAGGGCGTGTCCAGGTACACGTGCGGCCATGGTGCCTGGACCCCCATCACGGCCAGACAACGGTTACGGGCACAAAGGGGTCACTGCCCGGCTGCCGAGGTGGATCGGCACGGGGCGCCCGTGCGAACCTGAGAAAACGTCAAAGCGGTAATCCGGCACTGCTGTACGCCGTGATTCGGCAACGGGGGGCACGCCGCAACGCGGGCTGTGGAGGTGACGCTGGCGTGCGACGCGGGCCCGCCGCCGTCCGGAGCCTGGTGCCGCACCGGCTTGCGCTCACCGCGGTCATGCTCACCGCCATCCTGGCGGCCACGCTGCTTTCCGGGCTCGTCTCGTTCGCGGCCATCGTGACCAGCTATGCCGTGCGGGTCACCCTGGCCAGCAGCCCCGCCACCAGCATCCTGATCACCTCGTCGGCGGGTTCGGCGGCCGCCGCCGCCCAGGACTCCACGCGGGTGGCCGCGGTGCTGCACCGCGCGCTGCCCGGCGGCCCGCTCAGCATCGACGGCTCGCTGGGCACCGACTACCTGAACATCCCCGCCGCCGCTGGCGGCCAGCACGCGCAGACCCACATCATCTCGCTGCCGGATCCGTCCCGCCGGGCCGTCCTGGTGGCCGGCACCTGGCCGCCGCGGGCAGCGGGCGGCGCCGCGGATACCGCGCTGCCGGTCGCGGTGCCCGCGGCGACGGCCACCATGCTGCACCTGCGCCCCGGCAGCACGCTGGCCCTCCACGTGGCCACCACCGGCAGGCAGATCGCCGTGCAGGTCACCGGGATCTTCCGCCGGTCGGCCAGGGCCGGTGCCTTCTGGACCCTGGACCCGGCGGGTGCCGCGCTTCCCAGGACGGTCGGCGGGTTCACCATCTACCCCTCGCTGGTGGCCAGCCAGGCGGGCATGACCGCGCGCGGTATCCCGGTCAGCTCCGCTTCCTGGGCGGTGGGCCTGGACACCGGCCGGATCGGGACCGGCAGCCTGTCCGCGCTTGCCACCTCGCTCGGCCCGGACCTGAACGGCCTTGGCAGCTCCGCCGGGCTGCGGAATGTCGTGGTGACGACGGGGCTGCCGACGCTGCTGGCCGGCCTGGAACAGGCCGTGGTGGTGGCCAGGTCCCAGCTCGCGGTCGGGATTCTCATCCTGCTGGTCATCGCGGGAGCCACCCTTGCCCTGGCCGTCTCGCTGCTGAGCAGCCAGCGCGAAGCCGAGGCGGCGCTGCTGCGCGCCCGCGGCGCATCCCGGCGGCAGCTGTTCCGCACCGGGGCGGCCGAAGCCCTGCTGCTGGTCGCCCCGGCCGCGCTGCTGGCCCCGATCCTTGGCGGCCTGGCACTCCCGGCGCTGGCCCGGCGCGGGCCACTGGCCGGTGCCAGCTCCGGCCCCGCCGCCCCGCCCCACGCTCTGCAGATCCCCGTGGCGTTCCCCGCCGCCGCCTGGCTGGCGGCATTGGCCGCGGCCGCGGCCTGCGCCCTGGTCATCATGCGGAGCTGGGTGAACGCGGCCCAGTCGCCGGGCCTTACCCAGGCCCGCCGGGGCAGGCGTCCTGCCATCGCCGCGGCCGCACGGTCCGGCCTGGACCTGGCCCTGGTCGCCCTGGCGGTGCTGGCCGGCTGGCAACTCGCGCACTACCAGGCCCCGGTCACGGTCGGGGTGGACGGTTCCATCGGCGTCGATCCCATCCTGGTCACCGCGCCGGTGCTGGGCCTGGCTGCCGCCGCGGTGCTGATGCTGCGGCTGCTGCCCGCCGTGGCGCGGATCGGCGACCGGGCCGCCGTCCGTGGCCGCGACCTGACCGCCGCGGTCGCGGCCTGGCAGATCAGCCGCCGCCCGGTGCGCCAGGCCGGTCCGGTGCTGCTCGCCGTGCTCGCGGTCGCGACCAGCGTGATCGCGATCGGGGAATGGAGCACCTGGCAGCGGTCCGTCCAGGACCAGGCCAGCTTCACCACCGGCGCCGACCTGCGGGTGAACCTGCCGCCCGCCGCCCCGTTGCCGCCCGGCAAGGTCACCACGCTCACCGGTGCGCACGGCGTGACCGGCGCCACGCCGGTCATCCGGTCCACGATCGGCCTGCCGAACTCGGGCACCGCACAGCTACTGGCCCTGGACGCCCGGCAGGCGACGGGGGTGGCCGCGATACGGCCCGACCTGGCGCAGGGCTCGCCCGCGGCGCTGCTGCGGCGGCTCGCCCCCCGGGGGGCGCCGGCCGGGGCCCTGCTGGCGGGCAGGCCCGCCCGGCTGCTGATCACCGCCCGGCTGTCCGGGGCGGTGGGTAAGCCCTTGCTCTCGGTCACGATGGCCGACGGGTTCGGCATCAGCTACCAGGCGCTGGCGGGCCCGCTGCCAGCAGACGGCCGGGCGCACACGCTGACGGTGCCGGTGGCGCCACGGCAGGGCATGGCGTACCCGCTGCGCATCACCGGCTTCAGCCTGCAGTACCTGATGCCCATGAAACACAGCGGGCCGGCCCAGTTGGTGGTCTCCGCCCTCCGCGCCGCGCCGCGGGCCGGGCCCGCGGGCCCGGCCGCCAGCCTCGGCCCCGCGGGTGGCCGGTTCAAGTCGTTCGGCAGCGCCAGCCCGCCCGGCCAGTTCGGCTTCCTGCGCAAGCAGCCCGTGGTGACCCCGGCCTTCATCGGCCACGCCGGCCTCACCCTGGATTTCACCACCGGCTCCGGCTACGGGCCGCCGATCCATTCCTGCGGCCAGGTCCCCAACCGGCACCCGTGCGGGCCACCGGGCTCGATACCCACCATCGTGGCGATGACCTACGCCAGCCCCGGGGAGGCGGTGCCGGCCGCGGTGACCCGCAACTTCGCCAGCGCCACCGGGACCCACGTCGGGCAGACGCTCCAGGTCATCCTCCAGGGCGCGAGCGTGACCGTGCGGGTGGCCAGCATCGTGCCCGGCTTCCCCACGCTGACCGGCCCGAGCGGCGGGATGATCGTGGACCAGGGGCTGCTGCAGCAGGCGCTGGACGCCGCCGGGGCCGGGCCCGCAGGCATCACCGAGTGGTGGCTGCGCACCGGCGGTCCGGTGACGCTGCCCGGCCTGCCCCAGGGCACCACGGTCACCAGGCGGGCCGCCGTGGCCAGTGCGCTGCTCGCCAACCCGCTCGGCGCCGCGCCGCAACTGGCGATGCTGGCGATCGCCGCCGCGGCGGTGATCCTGGCCGCGGGCGGGTTCCTTGTGGCCGCGGCGACCGCCAGGGAACGGGCCCACGACATGGCGCTGCTCGCCGCGCTCGGTGCCACCAAGCGCCAGCTCACCAGGCTGCTCTGCCTGGAGCAGGCCCTGGTGGCCATCCCCGCCGCCGCGGCCGGGCTGCTGCTCGGCGCCCTGCTGGCCCGGCTGGTGATCCCGGCGGTGACCATCACCGCCACCGGGCGGCACCCGCAGCCGCCCGCGCTGATCCAGGTGCCGGTGGCCGTGCCCGCCGCGGTCGCGGTGATCATGGCCGTGGTGCCGGTGCTCATCGCCGCCGCCGGCGGTGGCCCGCGGGCCCGGGTGAGCGTGCACACCCGGGCGGAGGCCTCGGCATGACGGGACGGGCCCCGGCATGAGGCGGCTGCGGCGGCTGGGCAGGCTGCTGACCGGGCCGGCCGGGCGCGGGCCGGCCGCGGCGCTTGCGGTCATCGCCGCCCTGGCCGCGTTCCTGGCCACGGCGGGCCCGCGCGCGTCCGCCGCGCTGCAGGACACCGCACTGCGAAAGACCCTGGCCGCGAACTCCGCCACCGGGGTCGGCATGTACGCGAACGCCGACTGGGACATGACCGGCACCACTCCGGCCGACCTGCTCAGCTCCCAGCAGCTGCAGGTGGCTGGCCGGGTGCTCACCGCCGCCCTGGTCCCGCCGCTGCACCCGGCACCCGGCACCGGGCCCTGGAACGGGCTCACCACGCCGGTGTACGGGGTGACCAACGCCGCCCGGTCCGCCATACTCAGCGAGCCGCCGCAGGTCCAGCTCTGCTACCGCAGCGCGCTGGCGGCCCACGGCCGGCTGGTCGCCGGGTCCTACCCGGGCAATGCCATCCTGACCACGCACAACGGGCAACTCACGGTCACCCTGCAGGTCGCGGTGACAACGGCGACCGCGGCCAGGTTCGAACTGCGCCCCGGCTCGATAGTCAAGCTGGCGCCGTCCGTCAACGGGCCGGCCCCCACCGTGGTGCTGAAGGTGACCGGGATCATCAGGCAGGCCCACCTCGGGTCGGCCTTCTGGGCGTCCACCGGGCCGGTCGTCAAGCCCGCGGTGGAAGGGCTGTCGCTGTCCTGGCTGGGCGGGGCGCTGCTCGGCGGTTCGGAGCTGAGCGCCCTGCCGGTGGCCTTCCCGCTGCAGACCGTGCAGGTCCAGTGGGGCATCGCGGTGGACGTCAGCAACCTGACCGTGGCGCAGGTGCCGGCCGTGATGAACGCGCTCGCGGCCACCGCGGCCAGCGACGCCGGGCCGCGGGCCGAGCAGGTCTCGCACGCGCCGCTGGCCGAGGCGCCGTCACTGTTCCCCGCCGGATTCGACACCCTGCAGGCCTTCATGGCCGAGCAGGGCGCCGTAGGCGCCATCAACGCGCTGCTTGAGTACGGGCTGTTCGCCGTCGCGCTCATCCTGCTGGTGACCTGTGCCCTGGTGGTGACCGACGCCTACGAGGAGGAGATCTCGCTGATCCTCGCCCGGGGCGGCAGCATGCGGCAGGTGATGCTGCGGGTGCTCGGGCGCACCGCGGTGGCCGCCGCCCCGGGCCTGGCCGTGGGTATCGCGGCCGGCCTGGCCGTCACCCCCGGCGCCGGGAGCACGGACGTCCTGCTGGTCGCCGCCGTCGCGGTGGCCGCGCTCGGCGCACCGCCGGCGATCGCCGCCTGGCGGCACCGCGGATCCCGCCCGGTGGCCCAGGCCGGCCGCGCCGACCTGGCCATACCGCGCCGCTCGGTGCGCCGGCTGGTCGCCGAGGCCACGGTGCTGATCGCGATCATCGGGGCGGTCGCCGCACTGCGGCTGCGCGGCGCGGCCACGGCGTCAGGGCCCGACCCCTATGTCAGCTCGGCGCCGGTACTTGTCGCCGTGGCGGCGGGGCTCATCGCGGCGCGCGTCTACCCGCTGCCACTGCGCGGGCTGGCCAGGCTCACCGCGCCACGCCGGTCCCCCGTCGGGTTTCTCGGCATCACCCGGGCCGCGCGCGGCCGGCCCGCCGCGCTGCTGCCCGCCCTGGCGCTGGTCGTCGCCCTGGCGGTGGTCGCGCTCGGCGGCACGCTGCGGGCCGCGGTCAGCCGCGGCCAGGTGGCGGCGTCCTGGCAGCAGACCGGCGCCGACGCGGTGATCCGCACCAAGGGGTCCCAGCAGGTCGTCTTTCCCGCGGCACAGCGGGCGATCGCGGCGGTCCCCGGTGTCACGCACAGCGAGGCCGTTTACGCGGTCACCCCCGGCGACCCGCTGGCCGCCAACCTGCTGACCGGGTCGGGCAACGCGATCAGCACGGGAGTGCTTGTGGTGAACCCGGCACGGTACGCGGCCCTGGTCGCGGCGACCCCGTTCCCGGCGTTCCCCGGGCACCTGCTGGCCAGCACCGGCCCCGGCGGGGCGGTGCCGGTGGTCGCGACCCCGAAGATCGCGGCGGCGATCCGGGCGGGCAACCGCCAGCTTGGCTTCGCCGGCAGCCTGCTGACGCTGCGGCTGGCCGCCACCACCACGGCCACCCCGGCGCTGCCCGGCGGCGGCCCGTTCGTGATCCTGCCATCCTGGGTGGTGCCCAGGCTCACCGACGGCGCGGCGCCGAACATCGAACTGCTCATCGGCCCCAGGCTCAACTCCGGTGACCTCGCCAGGGCACTGCGGCGCACGCTGCCCGACAGCGAGGTGGTGTTCCGGCAGGCGGCGCTCGCCGCGGAAACCGGGTCTCCCCTGGTGCGCAGCGCCGATATCGCGTTCGATCTTTGCCTGGTCGCGGCGGTGGCGGTGAGCATCGCGGCCATCCTGCTCGGGCTGCTGCTGACCGGCCGGGACCGGACCCGGGTGGCGGCCTGGCTGGCGGCGCTTGGCATGACCCGCCAGCAGGCCCGGCGGCTGGCCATGCTCGACGCGCTGCCGCTTGCGCTGATCGCGGTGGTGGGCGCGGAACTGGCCGGCCTCGTGCTCGGCCCGATCATCGCGCCCGCGCTCAACCTGTCGGCGTTCACCGGCTCCGGCGCGGCGGTGCCGGTGCAGCCGGACCTGGTGGCACTGGTCGTCCCGGCGGCCGGTGCGGTCATCCTGGTATCGGTGATCACCGCCGCGCAGAGCGCGCTCACCCGAAGGCGCACCAGGACCGGCGTGCTACGACTGGATGAGGGCAGGTGATGAGATGGTGAGCGTGGAGCAGACCTCCATCGAGCAGCTCACCAGTGGCCATCAGGCCACTGGGGCCGAGCGCGCCAGTTTCGGGGACGACGCGGTCATCGCCTGCGACAGCCTGGTCAGGATCTACTCCACGGCCGGTATCGAGGTGCAGGCCTTGCAGGGGCTTGACCTGCTGATCGAGCCTGGTGAGCTGACCGCGCTCGTCGGCGCCTCGGGCAGCGGGAAGTCCACGCTGCTCAACATCCTGGCGGGCCTGGACGCGCCCACCGCGGGCCGGGCCCGGGTGGCCGGGCACGACCTGCTGGGCATGGGCGCGCGGGAGCGCCTGGCCTACCGCCGCGAGACCGTGGGCTTCCTCTGGCAGCAGACGAGCCGGAACCTGTTCTCGCACCTGACGGCGGCGGAGAACGTGGCACTGCCGATGCGCCTGGCCGCCAAGGGCCGGCGGCCCAGGCAGCGGCGCACCACCGAACTGCTCGACGCGCTGGGCGTCGGCTACTGCCAGGACCGGATGCCAGCCCAGATGTCCGGCGGGGAGCAGCAGCGTGTGGCGATCGGCGTGGCGCTGGCCAACGAGCCGGCGGTGCTGCTCGCCGACGAGCCGACCGGGGAACTCGACACCGCAACCGGCGAGGAGGTGTTCGCGGCGCTGCGGACCGCCAACACCGACCTCGGCGTGACGATCCTGGTGGTCACGCACGACCAGCAGGTGTCCGAGCAGGTCCGCAGGACGATAGCGATCAGGGACGGCCGGATCAGTACCGAGGTGCTCCGCCACACCGCGACCGATGAGCACGGGCAGGAGGCCGACGTGGCCCAGGAGTACGCGGTGCTTGACCGCGCCGGGCGGCTGCAGATCCCGCGCGACTTCATCGAGACGCTGGACATGCGCGACCGGGTGCTGCTTGCCCTGGAGGCCGACCATGTCGGGGTGTGGCCGGACGCCGCGGGCCGGGACGGTGCGACCGGGCCGGTGGTGCGCCGCCGGGTGCACGGCCGCCACGAACGCGATGGCGGCGGGCCCGCCCCGGACGACGGGCAGCGCGAAGCATGACCAGCACCGCAGCGGAAGCCGTTCAGCAGACAAAAATCGTGCGCGTCGAGGAGGTGACCCGCAGCTATGGCAGCGGCGCGACCGAAGTGCACGCCCTGCGCGGGGTGTCGTTCACGATCACCCGGGGCGAGCTGGTCGCGCTGCGCGGGCGGTCGGGTTCTGGCAAGACCACCCTGCTGAGCATCATCGGCGGCCTGGAACGGCCGTCCAGCGGCCGGGTGGAGGTGGACGGCGAGGAAGTCACGGCGATGAGCCCGGACGCGGTGGCCAGGATGCTGCGCGAGCGGGTCGCGTTCATCTTCCAGTCGTTCGGGCTGCTGCCGGTGCTGTCCGCGGCGGAGAACGTGGGCCTGCCGATGCGGCTGGCCCGGCTGGACCCGGCCGCGCGGGAGCGCCGGGCCGTGGCCCTGCTCGACCTGGTGGGCCTGGCCGGGCACGCCGGGCAGCGGCCGTATGAGCTGTCCGGTGGCGAGCAGCAGCGGGTGGCGATCGCGCGGGCCCTGGCGAACAACCCGCGGCTGCTGCTCGCCGACGAGCCCACCGGCCAGCTTGACCTGGAGACCGCGCGCCAGATCATGCGGCTGATCCGCAGCATCGCGCATGGCGAGGGCATCACCGCGATCGTGGCCACCCACGACAGCGCCCTGATCGAACTGGCCGACCGCGTCCTAGAACTGAAAGACGGCCGCCTGGTGGACTAGAGCCCGGCGTTGCCGACCGGTCAGCCGACGGCGTGGGGGTTCCGGGGGCTCGTGCCCCCGGGCTAGCACTGCGGGCCGGCGAGCAGTTGGCGAGGCCAACAGCAGAGTAGGCCGGCGAGCAGCCTGAGGCGCCCGGCCCGCGCTACGCGGACTTCTCGCGGGGGGTGCGGCGGCTGGTGACGCCGCGCGGCACCAGGGTGGGGTTCACGTGCTCAAGGACCACCGGCCCGGTGATCACCACCCGCTCCACGTCCTTGCGGCTGGGCACCTCGTACATGACCGACAGCAGGACCTCTTCCAGGATCGCCCGCAGCCCCCGGGCACCGGTCCCGCGCAGGATCGCCTGGTCGGCGACGGCCTCGAGCGCGTCCGGGGTGAACTCCAGGTCCACGCCGTCCAGCTCGAACAGCCGACGGTACTGCTTGACCAGCGCGTTCCTCGGCTCGGTGAGGATCAGGATGAGCGCTTCCCTGTCCAGGTTGTGCACGCTGGTGATTACCGGGAGCCGGCCCACGAACTCGGGGATCATGCCGAACTTCAGCAGGTCCTCCGGCATCACCTCGGCGAACGCGTCCGTCGTGGCGTTGTCGTTCTTGACCCGCAGCACGGCACCGAAACCCATGCCGCTCTTGCCGACGCGCTGCTCGATGATCCGCTCCAGGCCCGAGAAAGACCCGCCGCAGATGAACAGGACGTTGGTGGTGTCGATCTGGATGAACTCCTGGTGCGGGTGCTTGCGGCCGCCCTGGGGCGGCACCGACGCCGTGGTGCCCTCCAGGATCTTCAGCAGGGCCTGCTGCACTCCCTCGCCGGAGACGTCCCTGGTGATCGAGGGGTTCTCGCTCTTGCGGGCGATCTTGTCGATCTCGTCGATGTAGATGATGCCCGTCTCGGCCTTCTTGACGTCGTACTCGGCCGCCTGGATGAGCTTGAGCAGGATGTTCTCGACGTCCTCGCCCACGTAGCCCGCCTCGGTGAGGGCGGTCGCGTCGGCGATGGCGAAGGGCACGTTGAGCAGCCGGGCCAGGGTCTGGGCAAGCAGTGTCTTACCGGACCCGGTGGGGCCCAGCAGCAGGATGTTCGACTTGGCCAGCTCGACGCCCTCGTCGCCGGACCTGGTGTCGCCACCGGACTGGATCCGCTTGTAGTGGTTGTAGACCGCGACCGACAGCGCCTTCTTGGCCTTTTCCTGGCCGATCACATAGGCGTCGAGGAACTCGTAGATCTCGCGCGGCTTGGGGAGGCTGTCCCACTGCAGCTCGGCCGGCTCGGCGAGCTCTTCTTCGATGATCTCGTTACAGAGGTCGATGCACTCGTCGCAGATGTACACGCCCGGGCCGGCGATGAGCTTCTTGACCTGCTTCTGGCTCTTCCCGCAGAACGAGCATTTGAGCAAGTCACCGCCGTCACCAATGCGTGCCACCCAGTAACTCCTTCATGCGGGGACCGCCGAAGCGGCCCGGCCACCACCAGGGGGTCCCGCCGCCGTGGCTGGCCGTTGTCCACCCCGGTCAATCGAGTCCGTAGTGGAACGGTACCTTCCAACAGGCCCTCATGCGAAGCCACCTGCCCTCGGCGCGGCGGCCGCAAAAGGGATTTCAGCCGGGCATACTCCGGTACTGCCTAAGACGACCCTACCTCGGCACGGCGCTTCAGGTTCGTGAGAACGTCGTCTACGAGGCCATACTCCTTGGCTTCTTCGGCCGAGAAGAACTTGTCCCGCTCGACATCGCGCTGGACCTGCTCCTCGCTCCTGCCGCTGTGCTTGGCGATGATGCGCTCCATCGAGCTGCGCATCCGCAGGATCTCCCTGGCCTGGATCTCCAGGTCACTGGACTGCCCGTAGCCGCCCTCCGTGGCCGGCTGGTGCAGCAGGATCCGGGCGTTGGGCAGCGCCATCCGCTTGTCCTTGGTGCCCGCGGCGAGCAGCACGGCGGCCGCGGAGGCGGCCTGGCCGATGCACACCGTCTGGATCTGCGGCTGGACGAACTGCATGGTGTCGTAGATCGCCATCATCGACGTCACCGACCCGCCGGGCGAGTTGATGTACATCGTGATGTCGCGGTCGGGGTCCATCGACTCCAGCGCGATGAGCTGTGCGATCACATCGTTGGCCGACGCGTCGTCGATCTGCACGCCGAGGAAGATGATCCGCTCCTCGAACAGCTTGTTGTACGGGTTCATCTCCTTGATCCCGTACGACGTGCGCTCGATGAACGACGGCAGCACGTAGCGTGCCTCCGCCAGGCTGTCCCCGGCAGTCCCGGTCAGGCGGGCCTGGGCCAGCGGCCGGTGGGTTGTGCTCACGGTAGGTTCCTCCGCTCCGGTCCGGTGCATCAGGAGACTGGCCCGGCCGAGGGGACCTCGACCGCACTGCGGACCACCATGTCGACGAAGCCGTAGTCCTTGGCCTCGTCGGCGGTAAACCACCGGTCACGGTCCGAGTCCTCTTCGATCTGGTCGACGGTCTGCCCGGTGTGGAAGGCGATGCGCTCGGCCAGCGTTTTCTTGACGTAGATCATCTGCTCCGCCTGGATCCTGATGTCGGAGGCGGTGCCGCCGATGCCCCCGGAGGGCTGGTGCATCAGGATCTGCGCGTGCGGCAGTGCGTAGCGCTTTTTCGCCGCTCCGGCGCAGAGCAGGAACTGGCCCATGGACGCGGCCATGCCCATCGCGTACGTGGCCACGTCGTTCGGCACGTACTGCATCACGTCGTAGATGGCCAGGCCGGCGCTGACCGAGCCGCCCGGTGAGTTGATGTACAGGCTGATGTCGGAGTGCGCGTCCTCGGCGGCGAGCAGGATCAGCTCGGCGCAGATCCGGTTGGCGATATCGTCGTCCACCTGCTGTCCGAGGAACACGATCCGGTGCCGGAGCAGCCGCTGGAACAACTGGTCGCCCAGCGGCAGCAGCGGAGCCTCCGCGGTGCGCGCCAGGATCTGCGCGACCTGCCCGTCGCTGGGCGTCACGCCCGCGATGCCGTCCCTGACCGCCTGCGCGTGCCGCGCCGCGTCGCTCACGGTGCCCCTCCTCGTTCCTGCGCTCTGCCGCGCTGTGCCCACAGTCCTCTCCCGACCACGTCGTCTGCCGCTGGCGCCCGTTTCGCCCGGATACCGCCCCCGGCGGCGGCCGGTGATTTCACCGGGCCGCTGACAGTGACCTTAACGCTGGCGAGAAGGTCAAACGTCCCGCGTGACGGCCTGTTCGCTGTCGGCGCAGGGCGGTAACCGTGCCGCGGCCGGGCCCGGCCGCGCGGGCTGGGCCGGGCTGGCCCCGGGCTAGTCCCCGGCGCTCTCCCCGCCGTCGCCGGTCTCCCCGGCGTCGCCGGTCTCCCCGGCGTCGCCGGTCTCCCCGGCATCGTCGCCGTCGCCGTCCTCGCCCATCGCCGCGGCGGCCTTGACGTCCACCGGGCGCCCGGCCTCGTCGGTGACCTTGACCTGCTCGGTGAGCAGCCGCAGCGCCTTGCCGCGCAGCACCTCGGACATGGCCAGGCCGAGCTGGCCGCGGTCCACGATCTCCTTGGCCAGCCGGTCCGGCTGCACCCCGAGGCGGTAGGCCTGCTCCACGATGTAGGCGTTCAGCTCTTCCTGCTCCACCCGCAGCTCATTGGTGCTGGCCAGCTCGTCAAGCACGAACCCGGCCTTGACCGACCGGCGCGCGTCGACGGTGATCTCGGCCTCCAGGTCGTCCTCGCTGATGCCGCGGGCCTCCAGATAGGCCTCCTTGGTGCTGCCGGACCGCTCCAGCTGCTCATCCAGCGAGCGCTGCCGCCCCTCGACCTCCGACGCCACGATCCGGTCGGGCAGCGGGATGTCCAGCCGGTTGATCACGGCGTCCAGCGCCCGGTCCCTGGCCTGGCCGACCTGCCCGAGCCGCTTGACGTTCTCCAGCCGCCCGCGGGTGCCGGCCCGGAACTCGCCGAGCGTGTCGTACTCGCTCGCTGACTGGGCGAACTCGTCGTCGAGCTCGGGCAGGTCCTTGACCTTGACACTGTGCACGGTCACCGAGACCTCGGCCTGCTCCCCGGCGTGATCGCCGCCGGCCAGCTCAGCGGTGAAGGTGGTCGCGTCGCCCGCGGACATGCCGGTCAGGGTCTCGTCCAGGCCGTCAAGCAGGGTCCCGTCGCCCACCTGGTAGGAGATGCCACTGGCCTGCGCGTCCTCGACAAGCTTCCCGCTCACCGACGCGGACAGGTCGATCGAGACGAAGTCGCCTTCGGCGGCGGGCCGGTCCACGCCCCGCAGCGACGCGAACCGCTCCCGCAGGTCGCCGAGGTACTCCTCCACCTCGTCCGGGCCCACCTCGGCGTTCTCCACGGTGACCGGGATGGTGGACAGGTCGGGCAGGTCGAACTTGGGCCGGACGTCCACCTCGGCGGTGAAGGACAGCTGGTCCCCGTCGTCGAGCTTGGTGATCTCCAGGTCGGGCTGGCCAAGGGCGCGGATCTCGCTGTCCTCCAGCGCCTTGCCGTACAGCTGCGGCACCGCGTCGTTGATCGCCTGCTCGAGCACCGCGCCGCGGCCCAGCCGCTGGTCGATGATGCGCGGCGGTACGTGGCCCGGGCGGAATCCGGGGATCCGGACCTGCCGGCTCACCTCGCGGTAGGCCTTGTCGAGGCTGGGCTTCAGCTCCTCGAAGGGAACCTCGATGGTCAGCTTGACCCGGGTCGGGCTGAGCTCCTCGACATCGGTCTTCACGGCGGCGTCACTCCCTGGTCGCCTGCGCGGCACGTCGTTGGGCGGGGTGGTGGGGTCAGGGCTAGTGCTGTGGTGGGCTGCGAGGCGCCCCGGCGCTGCGGGTGCCCGCCGCGCTGCTAGCAGCTACGCCGGCCAAGTCTAGGGCAGCCACGGCCCCTGGCAGGCCACGCTTGGGCCGCCGCACGGCCCGCGGCGCCCGCCGCCACGGCGGATCGGCGTGTCTCACCCATCACGGGTGGTGATAACAGCGCTCTGAACTGGGACAATGGCGAGATACGGGGGAGAGCGGGCGAGGAGGCGGTCATGACCTCTTCTGGTGCCCGTGCGCAAACAGGGCCGCGCCCGCTGGCTGCCCGCGGCGCCAGGCGAATCACCCTGGCGGCCGCGGCCGCCATGCTCACCCTCGGCTTCCTGCTTCTTTTCTGGCCATACGCTTCGCTCGCGGTGACCGCCGTCCTGCTCGGCATCGCCCTCCTGGCAACCGGCGTGCTGCGGCTGGTGCAGGGCTTGAGGGCTGGCGGCGAGGCCGGCGCACACCGCGGTGCGCACCTGCTGATCGGAATCCTCGCCGTGCTGGCCGGGATCTACTGCCTGGGCGACATCGCGGGGACCGTGGTTCTGCTGTCCCTGGTGGTCGGGCTGTTCTGGGTCATGCACGGGCTGGTGGACCTGGTGGCCACCGGCCGCCCGGGTCCTGGCCGGGCGCTGACCGGGATCACCGGCGGCCTGAGCCTGCTGGCCGGCCTGATCGTGATCTTCTGGCCGGCGATCACCGTGCCGGTCATGGCCGCGGTCATGGGCGCCTGGCTGGCCTGTGACGGGGCGCTGCTCATGGTCACCGTGCTCTACCAGCGCCACGTCGCCAGGACGGCCGCAGCAGCCAGGCAACGCCAGCCCTAACGGGCCCCAGGCAAGTCGCGGGGCCTGGTGCCCACCGGGGTTCCAGGGGGTCGCCACCTGGGCTGGCCGGGCCCAGGCAACGCGACGAAGTCGCGGGGCCTGGTGCCCAGCGGGGGTTCCAGGGGGTCGCTCCCCTGGGGTGGCACGGTAATAGCAGGCCGAGCCGCCGGCCGCGGGCGATCGCTTCCCGCCGGGACCGGACGCCCAGCTTCCGGTAGGCCGAGCGCAGGTGCGTCTTCACGGTGTTGACCGAGAGGAAGAGCGCCTCGGAGATCTCCTCGTTGGTCATGTGCGAAGGCAGGAACCTGAGCACCGCGCGCTCGCTGTCGGTCAGCCGCACCCCCGCCCGGTCGGCGGTACCGGCCAGCCGGGGCCCGCAGCCGTCGAACCGTTCAAGTACCCGTCCCACAAACCCGGCGTAGCGGCTGGTCGGTGGCACGAGCACGGTGACGGCCGTGCGGACGGCGAGGCCACCGTCGAGGAATACCCGGTAGGCGGCCTCCGGCTCGGCGAGCCCGAGCGCCTCCCCGATCTGGGTGGCTGCGCGGCCCGCATCGCCCAGGCGCCGGGCGGCCACCGCGGCTGCCAGCAGCGCCCGGGTGCGTTCGTGCAGGGTCCGGGCAGCCGCACCGTCGAGGCAGGCGGCCGCCGCGTCCCGCGCGGCGGTGAAGTCGCCCTCGGCCAGCAGCAGGCCGGCCCGGGCCAGGGCCAGGTCGCTTCCGGGGCCCGCGCCGCCACAGCAGGTACCCGCCCCGCCGACGCCTGCCCCGCCGGCGCCTGCCCCGCCGGTACCTCCCCCGCTGGCGCCCGCCCCGCCGGCGCCTGCCCCGCCGGGCTGCAGCAGCGCCCGGGCGCAGCCGAGGTCACCGGCTCGCAGCGCGGCTTCCGCCTCCGCGGCGTCCGCCGCCGAGGACAGCCCCGGGCAACCCGGCGGCGGGCCCTCACGCAGCCGGGCCAGCACCGCCCGGGCCGCGGCCGTGGCACCGTCGGCCAGCAGCACCCGCGCCTGGATCAGCGCCCTGATGGCTGCCACCGGCGGCTCTCCGGGCACGTGGCCCACTCGGTCGCTTTCGGCTTCGTCGAGCAACCGCTGCGCCGCCAGCAGATCGTCCCTGGCCAGGTTCACCTGCGCACCGCCGAGCGCGGCCAGGCTGGTGGCCTCCGGGGTGACCGGGATGACGTGTGTGCGCACTTCGTCCACGGCGTGCTCGGCGGCCGTCAGCTCCCCGGCGCAGGCCAGCGCGAGTGCGCGCCAGGCCCGTGCCCTGGCCCGCAGCAGGTCCAGGCCGCCGGTGCTGAGCTGACGGTCCGCGTGCCGCAGCGCGTGGGCCGCCGCGGCAATGTCCCAGCAGCGCAGGCTGGCACAGCCAAGCGCGAACCAGAGCAGGCCGGCCGCGCGGTGCTCGGCCGGGGTGGTTGCCCACTCCTGGGCCGGGCCGGCCAGCGCCCAGCCGCAGCGGGTGAGCGCCGGGTCGCCGTGCCGCTGCTCGGCCGCACCCAGGATCCGCAGCGCGGCCAGGACCGGCTCGACCACCCGGCGGGTGGCAGCGGCCGAGTGCTCCACCGAGCGGGCGGCAGCCTCCAGATACACCGCCGTGCCCTCGGCGTCCGCGCTCCACAGCCGCGCGCTGGCCCATGCGGCGGCGACGGCCGCCTCCCCGGCCTGGTCGGCGGGGAAGAGCCCGAGCGCCGACTCCAGCGGCTGCACGCCGTCGGACATGAGGATCCCGACCGCGGACCCGGCCAGCACGTCGCCGGCTTGATCCCAGTCCCGGGCGGCGCACGCTGCCCGCACCGCATCCAGCGCCCGGTCGTGCGCGGCGTACCAACGTGCCGCCCGGCCGAGCAGCACCGGGACCTCCTCAGGGAACTCCCTGTTCAGTTCGGCGCTGAGCACCTCGCGCAGCAGCGGGTGGTACCGGTAGCCGCGCGCCGCATCGTCCAGCGCGTCCACCAGACAGTTTTCCCTGCTCAGCCGCTCCAGCATGGCCGCGCTTCCGGTCTGGGCGCAGATCGCGTCGGCGAGGTCGCCGGACAGTTCCGCGACGACCGAGGTCCTGGCCAGGAAGGCCCTTGTGCCCGGCTCCTGCCGGCCGAGCACCTCGTCCCGGAGATACTCCGCCGCCAGCGGCCCGGGGCCGGCCTCGCCGCCCGCGATAGCCGCGGCGGGCCCGCTGCCCGCCCTCCGCCTGCATCGCCGCCAGCCGGATCCCGGCCATCCAGCCCTCGGTGCGCCGGAGTATCCGGTCGCGCTCGGCCGCGGGAAGCTGCAGGCCGAGCATCGCGAAGTAGGCCTCGGTCTCCTCGGCCGTGCAGGCCAGGTCGGCGGCGCCGACATCGCCGAGCTCACCGCAAACCCGCAGCCGCGCCAGTTGCAGCGCGGGCGGCCAGGCGCGCCGAAAGCACCAGCCGCAACGTCGGCGGTGCATGGCGGATGAGTACGTCGAGCCCACCCAGAACGCCGGGGTCGGTGGCTTCGTGCACGTCGTCGAGCACGAGGATCAGCGGCTCTGTGAACGCCTGGGCGATCTCCACCAGCCGCATCGGGAAACCGCCAGGACCGGTGTCCTCAAGAGACTGCAGGACCTCCGGACAGGCGGGCCGGGCCCGGCTGATGCTGGCGCAGACATAGGCCCAGAACCAGTCGCGCCGGTCGGCGGGATCCACGGTGAGCCAGACCACCTGCCCGGCGGCGGGCCGCAGCGCGGCCCAGGATGCGCAGGCGACGGTCTTCCCGGCGCCTGGCGGCCCGGATACCAGCGTGACCCGGTGCCGGGTGGCGCGGTCGAGCAGGGCGTGCACCCGCTGCCGCGGCAGCACGGGGAAAGCGGGCTGCGGAATCTGGAGCTTGCCGTCGAGGAACGGCGGATCGGGCCGCTCGGTGCCGTCACACCGGCCAGGCACCATGGTGCTACTGAGAGTGTCCGTCATTCGATGTCCCCCCGCGGCTGCCAGCGCGCCTGATGTCCCGGCATGCCCGGGATGCCGGGCGCAGGGGAAGACGGCCCCAGCCGGCCGGAAAGACGCTCCCCCGCCCCATCGGATGCGAATGCGCTGACCATCGGCCTTTGCTGGCTACTACCCCCGCTGAGCTGTATCAACACACCGTCACGGTTTGCGTGCACAGCGCTGGTAAGGGTGCCGTTCATCCCCGCCACCCGGCACGGGGAACGGGTATCCCGCCGCCGGCGGCGAGGGCAGCTGGGTGCCGGACGGTATGGGAACGGCGACGCCTCGTGGGCAACAATTGCGCCCCAAACGGATAACCATTGCCGCCCGGCGCTGGTCATCGAGCGGCCGGTGCGTAGCGTCGGCAGCATGGGCCGGAGCCTGGGCCAGGGCACGCACCGTCCGCCACGGCCGGATCAGCGCGACAGGGCCCGGGTTGCCCGGGTGTCGTTCGTGCTGCGCCGGCTGAGGTGGGCCCGGCTGCTGCCGGTCAGCCTGCTGCTGGCCGTGCTGGCCTCGACGATGGTCACCGTGGCCCTGGCCAGCTTCGGCACCAGGGCGCTTCCCGCGGCCGAGCACCGGCGGCTCTCGAACGTGGCGGACGCCACGATCGAGATCAGCGGCCAGATCGGCGCTGCCAGGGCGGATGCGGACGCGAAGGTCATTCGCGCCTCGATCTCCTCGGCCCTGGGCCACACCGGCTTCCAGATGCTCAGCGGCCGGTGGTCCGACCAGCTCACGCTGCCCAGGCCCCGGGGCTCTAGCCAGGCCCCCGGCCTCCAGGCCGCCGCCCTGGACGGGGTCACCGGCCATGCCGTGCTGACCGCCGGGCACTGGCCCGGTCCGGCCAGCCCCGGCCGTCCGATCCCGGTGGCGCTGCCGGCCAGCACGGCGGCCATGCTGCATTTCGCCGTGGGCCAGGTGCTCACGCTGCCCGACAGCATCACCGGAACCCCGGCCCGGCTGGTGGTGACCGGGCTGTTCCGGCCGAGGGATCCGGCAGCCCCGTACTGGCGGCTCAGCCTGCTCGGCACCTCGGGCAAGCTGGTGCAGGGCGCGTTCGTCACCTACGGTCCCATGCTGGTGCCGCCCGCCTCGCTCGGGCCGCACGGGCTCACCGTGGGGCAGGCATCCTGGCTCCTCACCGTGCACACCGCGCGGATATCGCCGGGTGAGACGGCCACGACCGGTGCCCGGCTCGGCGCGGTGCTGACATCCCTGCAGACGCGGCAGGACCTGGGCGAACTGCAAGCCGCCACGAGCCTGCCGCAGACCCTGTCCGCCCTCGGCAGCAGCCTGGTGGTCGCCAGGTCATTGCTGCTGATCGGCTCGCTGCAGCTGATCCTGCTGGCCACCGCCGCCGCCGCGCTGGCCGCCCGGCTGCTGGCCACCCAGCGGGAGGAGGAGAACGCACTGCTGTCCGCGCGCGGCGTCGCCCGCGGGCAGCTTGCCGGTGCCTCGCTCACCGAGGCGGCCCTGATCACCGTGGCCGGCGTGGCCGCCGGGATCGTCCTTGGCTGCTATCTGTCGGCGTTGCTGATGTCGGCCAGCGGGCTCCAGCACCGCACCGGCGGCCTGGCCGTGACGCTGCGCCTGGGCCTGGCCGGCGGCGCCTGGTGGCCCGCCGCCGTGATCACCGTGCTGGTCATCCTCGTCGTGGTCCGGCCCGCGCTCCGCCCGGTGACCCCAGGCGCCGCCCGGCTCCGCCGCGGCAGGCAGGCCGCGCTGGCCACCGCCGCGCGGGCCGGCCTGGACACCGCGCTGCTGCTGCTCGGCGTGGTGGCCTTCTGGGAGCTGCGCAGGTATTCGGCGGTGCCCCGGCTGTCCGGCGGCTCCCTGGGCATCGACCCGGTGCTCGCCATCGCACCGGTCCTCGCCCTGGCCGGGCTCGCGTTGCTGCCGCTGCGCGTGCTGCCCGCGGCCGCCCGGCTGCTCGACCGGCTGAGCGCCCGCGGCAGGCACATCGTCGCGGCGCTGGCGAGCTGGCAGGTGAGCAGGCGGCCGGTGCGGCAGGGCGGGCCGATCCTGCTCGTCGTCCTCGCTGTGGGCACCGGCACCCTGGTCCTCGCCCAGCACCAGAGCTGGCGGCAGTCCCAGCTCGACCAGGCGGCCTTCGCGACCGGCGCCGATGTCCGGGTGGGCCTGGCCACGCCGCTCCCGCTGGCCCGGGCCAGCCAGATCGCACATGCCCGTGGCGTGCTCGGCGCCATGCCGGTCAGCAACTTCAACAGCGGGTTCGACGTCTACGCGCTGAACTCCAGTGCGGCGGCGGCCACGGTGCTGCTCCGGCCGGACCTGGCCGGTATCCCGGTACCCGCGCTCTGGCAGCGGCTGATCCCGGCCCACGCCGCCCCCGGCCTGACGCTGCCCGGACGGCCCGCACGGATCGCGGTGACCGCCGCGGTCAGCCCGCCGCGCGGCATCCGGTTCGGCGCGCTGCCGGTGAGCCTGTCCGTACAGGACGGCTGGGGCATCGTGTACTCGGTCCCGGCGGGCAGCCTGCCCGCGGACGGCCGTCCGCACCGGCTGGTGGCCGATCTGGCTGCTGCCCCAGGCCAGGCCGCCCCCGGCACGGGGCAGGCGCGTTACCCGCTGCGGCTGCTCGGGCTGGCGCTGAGCTACCAGTTGCCGCCATTCCCCGAGGCGTCTCTGGGCACGGCGGCGGCCGCGCAGGTGCAGGCGCGGGTCGCGGCGGCGCGCGCCACGCTGGGCGTGCGCGCGCTGGCGGTCTCCTCCCGCGGCTCCGGCGGCTTCCCGGCACCGTTCACCGTCGCCACGCGGCCCGGGGGCATGCTGCCCGGGTGGCATGCCGCGGCCGCCGCGCCCGGGCTCGCCGATCCGCACGCGACCGGCATCAAGCCCAAGGTCGAGGCGTGGCGGCCAGGGCCCGCCACGCTGACCTTCAGCACCGGCACCGGGCTGCTCATCCAGCGGCCCGGGGTGCCGCCCCTGCCGGTCACCGGCCAGGTTGCGCTCACCGCCGGGTACCCCTATGTGCCACTGCCGGCCATCGCGACCCGTGCGTTCTTCGTCGCAGCCAACGCCCGCATCGGCCAGGTCGTCCCGCTGCCCGTCGGCAACGCCACCGTGCCGGTGCGGCTGGTGGCGATGATCCATGCCTTCCCTGGCGCCGGGAACGGCACCGCCACGGTGGTCGTGGACCAGCCCTCGCTGCAGGCCGTGCTCGCCGCGCAGTCGCAGCCGCCGTTGCCGGTGACCGGCTGGTGGCTGCGGACGGCGCACGGCGTCCCGCCCGGCCTGCCGGCCGGCGCCAGCGCGGTGAGCCTGGACCGGGCGGCGGCGGCGCTGCTCGGCGACCCGCTGCCGAACGTGTCCCAGCTCGCGCTGCTGGTCATCGCGGTGGCGGCGGCGCTGCTCGCGGCCATCGGGTTCGTCGTGTGCGTGGTGGCCGCGGTGACCGAGCGGCGCCTGCAGGATGCCCTGCTCGCCGCGCTCGGCATGGGCCGCGGCGCCAGGACCGGCCAGTTGTGCCTGGAACAGCTCATGCTCAGCCTGCCCGCCGCCGCCGCGGGCGCGCTGATCGGCATCGGCCTGGCCCGCCTGCTCGTCCCCGCGGTGACGCTCACCAGCGGGGCGGCGGCCCCGTTCCCGCCGGTGCGGGTGGTGGTCCCACTGGGCTGGATCGCGCTGCTGGCGCTGGCGGTCGCGGCGGTACCGGTCCTCGCCGCCGCTGCGGCCGCGGCCTACCACCCGGACCCTGCCGCCCAGCTGCGCGCCGGGGAGTCGACATGACCGCGCCGGGGAGCCGGGACCGAGGCCACGGGAGCCGGGACACGGCGGAGAGCCGGGACACGGCGGCCCGGGGTGGTCTCGGGAGCCGGGCCGCAGCGGCGTGGCCTGCGCTGACCGGCACCGCGGCCGCGGCCAGTGTGACGCTCGCGCTGCTCGTGCTGGTCTGCACGTTCGTCGCGGTCGCCGTGCCGCGGGCGAGCCTGGGCTACCGCACGGCCGTGCTGCAGCGGGACTTCCGGGCCGCGTCGGCGGCGCAGACGACGGTGCTGGCGGACGGCGACCTGTCCGGGCTGGGCCAGCAGGCGCTGGCCGCCACGCAGCTGGCAGGTGCCAAGGCACAGCTGAGCGCCACGCGGCTGGAAGCCGCCGGGGCACAGCTCGCCGCCGGGCTGCGCCGGGGCGGGCTGCCGCTCTCCGCGCCCCGGACCCAGTGGTCCGGGCTGGCCACCGGGGCCATCACGGTGTCCGGGGCCGCCGCGCCGGCGCTGCGGCACATGGGCCAGTCCGAGATGGAACTGCTCTACCGCAGCGGCCTGGCCGGCCGGTCGGTCCTGACGGCGGGCTCGATGCCAGTCGCGGTGACCTCCCACGGCGGCCACGCCACGTTCGGTGTGGCGGTCACCACGGGCACCGCCGCCCGGCTCGGCCTGCACGTCGGCTCCCGGCTCCGGGTGGCCGGCCAGACGCTGGTGGTCACCGGGATCGTCCGGCCGGCAGACCCGGCCTCGGACTTCTGGACCGTCGACCCGATCGCCGCCACGCCCCAGCTGACCCAGCTCGGCACGGACGCCACGCCGTTCTGGACCACGGCCGCGTTCGTCGGCCCGGCCGAGGTGCAGGCGGTGCAACGGCGCCTGGCCGCCGAACCGCTGCACGCCCTGTGGAGCTTCCCGCTGGACCTGAGCGGAGTGACCGCCGACCAGGCCGCTTCGCTGGAGCGCAAGCTGCAGGCCACCTCGTACCTGTCGGTGGCCAGCTCGGCCGGCTCGGGCCTGGCCAGCACGCGGAAGCCAGGGCAGCCCGTTCGTGGTCAGCCTCAGCACCGGGCTGACGGTCATCCTGCCCTCGTTCGTGGCGACCGACGATGCCGTGCAGCGGGCCCTGTCGCTGCTGTTCGTCAGCCTGGCGGTGATCGGCGCGGTGGTGGTGCTCCTCGGTGCCCGGCTCGTCACCGTGTACCGGGACGGTGAGTACGCGATGATGCGGGCGCGCGGGGCGGCGCTGCGGCAGATCATCCTGGTGGCGCTGCGCGGCGGTGCCGTCACGGTGCTGCCCGCCGCGGCCGTGGGGGTCGCCGCGGCCATCGCGGTGACCCCGGGGCCCGCGCCGGTGCTGTCGTGGTGGCTGGCCGGCCTGATCACCGTGGCCGCGCTGGCGGGCCCCCCGGTGCTGGCCGGGTGGCGGCACCGGACCCGCCGCGTGGTCGCCGGCCCGCAGAGCGCGGCCCTGGCCCGCCGCCGGATCACCGCGGCGCGCCGGTGGGTGGCCGACATCATGCTGGTCTGCGCGGCGGTGGGCGGGCTGGTCATCCTGCGCCAGCAGGGCCTGCCGCCCGCGGGCAGCACGGACTTCTTCACCAGCGCCGCCCCTGTGCTTGTGGCCATCCCGGCGGCCCTGCTTGTGATGCGCGGATACCCCCTCGTGCTGCGCCAGCTCACCCGGCTGGCCGGACGGCGGCGCGGGGTCGTGATGATCGTCGGCTTCGCCCGCGGCGGCGCGGCGGCACAGGCGGGGGTGCTGCCCGCGTTCGCGCTGGTCCTGGCGTTCGCCGTGATCGCCTTCGCCGCGATGGCCCGCACCGCGGTGGCAGCCGCCGACGTGGCGGCGTCGTGGCAGGCCGCCGGGGCCGACGCGGTGGTCACCGCGCCCGCGGTCGGCCCGGGGATCACCCCGGCCGCGCAGCGGGCGATCGCCGCCGTGCCCGGGGTCAAGCGGACCGCCACGGCCTCCGTGGCCACGGGCACGTCCGGCCAGGGCCTGATCGTGCCGGTGGTGATCGTCGATCCGCGCAGTTACGCCGCGCTCACCGCGGCCACGCCGCTGCCCCCGTTCCCCGCGGCCGCACTGGCCCCGCCCGGTGCCACCGCCGGGCCGCACGCGCGGGTGCCCGCGCTTGTCTCGTCGGTCGGGCGGGACATCCTGGGGCAAGGGTCCGGCCTGTACGTGGCGGGCCGGACGATGAGCATCCGGGTGGCCGGGCGCCTGAACACGTTCATCGGCGTGACGCCCGGCGGCCAGTTCGCCGTGGTGCCGCGGTGGGCACTCGGGCGGCAGGCGCCGCCGGCGACCGTCATGGCGATCGTCGGCCCGCGGCTTGACACGGCGGCGCTGCTGCGCACGGCCCACCGGGTGGTGCCCGGCGCCCACGTCACCCTGCGCACGAACCTGCTTGCCTCGATCGCCAGCGCGCCACTGCCGCACGGCGGGTTCGTCACGTTCGCCCAGGGTGCCGCCGCCGCGCTCGGCCTGAGCCTGCTCGTGCTCGCACTCATGCTGGTGCTCACGGCCAGGTCCAGGGAGATGACGCTGGCCCGGCTGGCCACCATGGGACTTGGGCCGGCCCAGTCGCGGCGCATCACGGCGGTGGAGACCTTGCCGGCCATCGCTGCCGCCGCGGTGGGCGGGGCCGTCTGCGCGCTGGCCCTGGTGCCGCTGGTCGGCCCGGCGGTGGACCTCGCGGCGTTCACCGGGATGCCGGTGACCGTGCCGCTGCATGCGAACCTGGTGGCGATCGTGGTCACGGCGGCCGGGCTGGTGCTGCTGGCCTGGCTGACCCTTGCCGTGCAGTACCGGCTGGCCCGCGGCCGCGGTGCGGCCCAGGCGCTGCGGGTGGGTGAGTGAGTGAGTGAGTGAGTGAGTGAACGGGATCCGGAGGAGAGGCCGATGACGGCGACACCGGCGGACGGTGCCCGGCGGGCGGACGCTGCCCGGCTGGCGGACGCTGCCCGGCTGGCGGAGGGCGCCGGGCGGGCGGGGAACATCAGCGCGGCGGCCGGGCTCACCGAACTCGGCACCGAGGCTGAGCGCGCCCGGGCCTCCTACGGTGAGGGTGCGCTGATCATGTGCGACCGGCTGGTGCGCATCTTCGCCGCGGACGGGATCGAGGTGCAGGCGCTGCAAGGACTCGACCTGCTGGTCGAGGACGGCGAGCTGACCGCGATCGTCGGCGCCTCGGGCAGCGGCAAGTCCACGCTGATGAACATCCTCGCGGGCCTGGACGCCCCCACCGCCGGGCGGGCCAGGGTGGGTGGTCACGACCTGGGTTCGATGACCTCGCGGGAGCGCCTCGGCTACCGGCGGAGCACGGTCGGCTTCGTCTGGCAGCAGACCTCGCGGAACCTGCTCCCCTACCTGACCGCGCTGCAGAACGTGATCATGCCGATGCAGTTCGCCGGGCTGCGGCACCGGCCGCGCGCCCGGCGG
The DNA here is from genome assembly GCA_963707905.1 of uncultured Actinomycetes bacterium. Lineage (GTDB taxonomy): Bacteria > Actinomycetota > Actinomycetes > Streptosporangiales > Streptosporangiaceae > DASXKD01. The sequence goes on from CAVPSA010000021.1 coordinate 67,065, forward strand.
GCCTGGGAACTGCTCGACGTGCTGGGGCTCAGCCATTGCGCGGGGCGCAAGCCGTCCCAGATGTCGGGCGGTGAGCAGCAGCGCACCGCGATCGCCACCGCCCTGGCGAACGAGCCGCGGGTACTGCTGGCCGACGAGCCGACCGGCGAACTGGACAGCGCCACGGCCCGTGAGGTGTTCGCGGCGCTGCAGACGGCGAACACCGAACTGGGCGTGACGGTGCTCGTGGTGACCCACGACCCAGCGGTGTCGGCCCAGGTCCGGCGGACGATCGCGATCAGGGACGGCCGGACGAGCACCGAGACGCTGCGGCACGACGTCGCCGACGAGCACGGCAACGCCACCCGGCACGCGGTCGAGTACGCGGTGCTCGACCGGGCGGGGCGGGTGCAGCTCCCCCGGGATATGACCGAAGCGCTCGGCATGAGGGACCGGGTGCGGCTGCAGCAGGATCCCGACCACATCGGCGTGTGGCCCGACCAGGCCGCGAGCCGGCCCGGCGGCCCGCCGGCCGGCCGGGACGGCGCATCCCGCGACGCCAGGGAGGACACCGCATGACCGGCGCGGAACCCGGCCCGGTGGCAGGCGCGCAGGCAACGGACGAGGCCCCGGTGCTTGTCGACGTCAGGGACGTCGCGCGCACCTTCGGGCAGGGGCGCACCGCCGCGCACGCGCTGCGCGGCGTGTCGTTCACGGTCCGCAGGGGCCAGCTCACCGCCCTGTGTGGCCGGTCCGGCTCGGGCAAGACCACGCTGCTGAACGTCATCGGCGGCCTGGACGTGCCGACCGGGGGCACCGTGACCGTGGCCGGCCGGGAGGTCACCCGGATGACCGAGCGGGACCGGATGGCGCTGCGCAGGGACACGATCGCGTTCATCTTCCAGTCGTTCGGGCTGATCCCCATGCTGTCGGCGGCGGAGAACGTCGGCATCCCACTGCGGATCACCGGCACGCCGTCGGCCGGCCGGGAGCAGCGGGTCGCGATGATGCTGGAGATCGTCGGCCTGTCCGAACACGCCGCGCACCGCCCGGACGAGCTGTCCGGCGGCCAGCAGCAGCGCATCGCCATCGCCCGGGCGCTGGCCGGGCGACCGCAACTGCTGATCGCCGACGAGCCGACCAGCCAGCTCGACCTGGAGACCGGGCGGCAGATCATGCGCCTGCTGCTCACCGTGGTCCGCTCGGAGGGGATCACCGCGCTGGTGGCCACGCACGACGAGGCGCTCATGGACCTGGCCGACGAGATCATCCGGCTGGAGGACGGCCAGATCGCGAGCTGACCGTGCCCCGGCAGCGGACTGCCGGGGCACGCTCGGTCAGCCGCCGGGTCTCAGCCGTAGTTGCGGAACGCGGGCCAGGCCTGGCCCCAGGACGACCGCAGCCCGGTGGCCACGAAGACCTGCGCGCCCTGCTCGTCGTCGCTCACGCCAAGCCCGTTCCAGAACGTGGCGACCAGACGGACGTGCCGGAACTCGCGGTGCAGGAACGCCGGGTCCAGGTTCACCGCGATCGCGGCGGTGCCGGTCCCGGGCGGCGGCCCCCACAGCCAGAAGTTGTTCGCGCCGCTGTAGACCTGCGGCAGGCCCAGCCCCGGCCCGTAGCGGTCGATGGCGCCGGCCTCACCGTAGTTCCCGGTGAGGATCGTGGTGTGCTGCCGCTGCGCGGCCGGCAGCGCGTGGTACTCGCGGGCGACCAGCGCCACCAGCTTCGGCCAGGCGATTTCCTCGCCCAGGTCATAGTTGATCTTCTGCACCGGCGCGGCGTGCAGGGCCCGGGCCGGCAGCACCGGCAGCGTCACCGGCGCGGCGATCACGGCACCGGCCAGCATCGCGCCTGCCAGCACGGCGGCGGGCCGGATCCGCCCGGCCAGCGGCCGGCGCGCGGCCAGCCAGCGCTCGGCCGGCACGCACCCGGCCGCGAGCAGGAACGTGTACGCCGCGCCCGGGTAGTACGCCTTGCCGCCGAGCACGAACTGCAGCGCGATCACGATCACGCAGGCGATGCCGACCGGGCGGAACGCGCGGGCCGCGCCGCTGCGCACCGACCAGATCGCCCCGGTGACCCAGACCGGCACGAGCACCGGGCCGGTGTAGAGCACCTGCGCGATCCAGTAGACGGCCCGGTTGTGCCCGGCCTGGCCCTGCAGCGCACGGAACACGTCGATGCTGGGCCAGCCGTGCACCGCCTGCCAGATCAGGTCGGGCGCGGCCAGGGCCGCGGCGATCACGCAGCCGGCCAGCAGGTACCTGCTGCGCAGCAGGCTGCGGGCATCGGTGGCAAGGAACCCGGCGGCGAGCGCGGCCACGAGGAAGGCGATGTTCCACTTGGCCTCGCTGGCCACCCCGATGCTCAGGCCGATCGCCAGCCACCAGCGCGGGTCGCGGCTGCCGAGCAATTTCATGACCAGCAGCAGCGTGACCGCCCAGCAGACGAAGTCGGGTGCGGTGGTGGTCAGTTCGTGCATCGCACCGAGGTACTCGCCGCAGGTCGCCGCGGCAAGCGCGGCGAGCAGTTGCCCGGTCCGGCCCGCGCCGAGCATCCGGCTCATCACCGCGGTCAGCACGACCAGCGCGGCGAGCCCGAGCGCGGGCACCACCCGCAGGCCAGCGAGCGTGTTACCGCCCAGGGCCACGGCCGCCCGGGCAAGCAGCGGCGTCAGCGGCGGCTGGTCCACGTAGCCGAAGGCCAGGTGGTGCCCTGCGGAGAGGAAGTAGAGCTCGTCACGGACATAGCCGTAGCGTGCGCTGACGGCCATCTCGGCCGCGAACGCCGCCACCGCGATGACCGCGATGCCCCGCCACGGCGCCTTGCCGGTGCTGGCCGACGGCTCAGGCGCCAGGCGCCGGGCCGCGGGCGGCTGCTGTGTTTCGCCGGTGAGGTTCATAAGAAAATCGTTGCGCTACGCAAGGCCCGGGCGCATCGGGCGCCCGGGCGATCCGGCGGCTCCCCCGCAGGACGGGCACCGGGCCGGCCGGGCCCGTCCCTCCCCCGTGCGGCGGAGCTGCCGGGTCCTCCCGGTGGGGGAACCCGCGGGGCCGGCCGCCCGGCGGGGGCCGCGGCACCCCGCGGAGCCCGCCGTGCCAGGATCGGGAGGGACATCGAGGCAGGAGGCGAAGCCATGGCGGCTGACGGCGTCGACGCACTGGTGATCTTCGGGGCGACCGGGGACCTGGCGAAACTGGAGACCTTCCCGGCCCTGGTCGGCCTGGTGCAACGCGGCGTGCTTGACGTGCCGATCGTCGGGGTGGCCAAGAGCGGCTGGGGCCTGGACCAGTTCCGGGACTACGCCGTCGCCTCGCTGAAACTCAACAACATGGACCCGTCCAGCCCGGCGGCTGCAAAGATGCTCGGGCTGCTCCGCTACGTCGACGGCGACCTCGGCGACGAGGGTACCTACCAGGCCATGTCCGGGGAGATCGGCGCGGGCCAGCGGGTGCTGTACTACCTGGAGGTGCCGCCGCCGCTGTTCGGCCGGATCGCCCAGGGCATTGCCACGGCCGGGCGCGCCGAGGGAAACCGGGTCATGGTGGAAAAACCGTTCGGCACCGACCTGGCCAGTGCCCGGCGGCTGAACGCGCAGATGCACCAGTACTTCCCCGAGGAGAACATCTACCGGGTGGACCACTGGCTGGGCCTGGACCCGGTGGAGAACGTGCTCTTCGCCCGGTTCACCAACGCGGTGATCGAGCCGCTGCTCAACCGGGACCACGTGGAGAGCATCCAGATCACCATGGCCGAGGCGTTCGACGTCGCCGACCGCGGGCGCTTCTACGACGGCACGGGGGCCATCCGTGACGTGGTGCAGAACCATATGCTCCAGGTGCTCGCCACGGTGATGGCCGACCCGCCGGACGGTCAGGGGCTGAGCCAGTGGCGCGGCGCGAAGTCCCGGCTGATCGCCTCGCTCACCCCGCTGACACCGGCCGACACCGTGCGCGGCCAGTACGAGGGGTACCTGGACGTGGCGGGCGTGGCCCCGCACTCCACCGTGGAGACGTTCGTCGCGGTGCGGCTGATGGCCGACACCTGGCAGTGGGCGGACGTGCCGATCCTGATCCGGGCGGGCAAATGCATGCCGGTCACCGCCACCGAGGTCACCGTCAGGTTCCGCCGCCCGCCACGGGACATCTTCGGCCTCGCGCCGCTGCCCGCCGCCAACGAGCTGCGGTTCCGGGTCTGGCCGGAAACCCAGGTGAGCCTCACCCTGGCCGGCAAGAAACCGGGCGCAGGGTGGGAACCAGAGTCGCAGGAACTCACGTTCGCCCAGCAGCCGGGAGAGGACATGCGCCCCTACGACCGGCTCATCGGCGCGGCCCTGGACGGGGACCGGTGGCTGTTCGCCGAGCAGGACACGGTGGAGGCGGCCTGGCAGGTCGTGGACCCGGTGCTCGGCGGCATGACGCCGGTGCACCCGTACGCCAAGGCCACCTGGGGCCCCAAGGAGGCCGACCGCCTGCTGCCGCACCGTGACACCTGGCACGACCCGGCCTGACCAACCGGCCGACCGCAACAGGGCGGCTCAGTGCACGTGCAGGGAGACCAGCAGGGCCGCGAGGATCGCGCCCAGCACCGCGGCGCTGCCCGCCTCCCCGGCGAGCCGCCAGCCGCGCACGCCGGCGTTCACCCCGGCCATGGCACCCTCCAGGACGAGCACCGCGATGGCGAGGCACAGCACGGCCAGCACCGTCGGCCATAGTGAGACGTGCGCCACGGCCAGGGCGGTCGTCAGGATGACGGCGGGCAGGCCGCCCAGCAGAATGGTGGACTCATGCTTGGCCGAATGCTGCAGCAGCCGGTGCAGCGGCGTGGCGCTGCCGGGACGGCGCTCGCTCACGGTCTTGGTGTAAATGTGGGCAAGCCAGTACACGATGAGCGTCGTCACCATTGCCTCGTCCATGCCGAAGGCGGTCTCGCCCCGGCCCGCCCCGACGGCGAGGGCAGCGGCCGACACGATCGTTCCGTATAGCAAGCTGCCACTATCCAGCCGGGACGCCCACCGGGACGGAATGGCCGGCCGGGCTGCTTTCGTGCCTTCATCCGTCACTTGTGCACCATAGAGTGCCCCTTCGTACAGCACAGTCACCTTCTGAGGGTGATGCGCATTCTGGTGACGCGAGCGACCCTGGTGTTGCGGCCCTTTGGAGCGTCGGCCGCCCCAGGGGGCCCGGGGGCGTCGAACGACGCCCGCCTGGAGGCGCCGTGAGCATCTCGGAGTTCGTGCGTGGGCCTGCCGCATTGGGGCTGCGGCGGGCCAGGGCGCCCGCCACGGCGGTCACCGCCGCCCGGCCGGCCACCGCTCCTGCCGCACTGCCGGGCGGGGTCCCGGTGGTGCGCCTGGCCTGCACCCTGACGGGCGACCGGGCCGCCAGCCTGGATCAGGCCGTGCTCGCCCGGCTGGCTGGGCTCCGGGCGGTCGGCACGGTGGTGCTGGACCTGGGCACCGGCGCGGGCCTTGACCACGATTCCCGCCAGGCGCTGTGCGAGTTGCGGGCGCTGTTGCAGCGCCGGGGCGCCGACCTGCGGCTTGTGGTCACCTCGCGCGAGGCAAGGGAGGACCTTGCCGCCGCCGCGGAGCACCGGATCGGCCCTGAGGTGGTGCACGACTGTGCCCGGGCGGCGATGCTCGCCGCCTTTGCCCAGGCCCCGGGGCCGGGGCTGGTGGGCGCGGCGCTGCGCGACGCGCTGGCGGCGCCGCCCGACACCCTGTAGGCCGCGCTCAGCCGCCGGCGGCCAGGTAGCCCCGGTGATGTGCTGGTACGCCTCGATGTAGCGCTGCCGGGTGGCCTCGACGATGTCCGGGGGGATGGCCGGCCCGGGGGCGGTCCTGTCCCACTCGACGGTACGGGACCAGTCGCGGACGACCTGCTTGTCGAACGCGTGCTGGGGACGCCCGGGCTGCCACGACGCGGCAGGCCAGAACCGCGAGGAGTCGGAGGTGAGCACCTCGTCGCCGAGCACCAGCGTGCCGTCAGGTGCCCGGCCGAACTCGAGCTTGGTGTCGGCGATGATGATTCCCCGCGGCAGGGCGATGCCGTGGCCCCGGCGGTACACCTCCAGCGTGATCCGGCGCAGTTGCGCCGCGGTGTCCGCACCGACGGCCGCGGTGACGCCGGCGAAGGTCATGGGCTCGTCGTGCTGCCCGGCCGGGGCCTTGGTGGTGGGGGTGAATACCGGTTCCGGCAGCCGGGAGCCCTCGGCCAGGCCCGCGGGCAGCGGTATGTCATGGATGCGCCCGGTTGCCCGGTAGGACTCCAGGCCGCCCCCGGCCAGGTAGCCGCGGGCGATGCACTCCACCGGCACCATCGCCAGCCGGCGGCAGCGGACCGCCCGGCCGGCGAACTCGGGCGGCACGTCGGTGGCCGAGATGACGTGGTTCGGCACCATATCGGCCAGCCGCTCGAACCACCACAGCGACAGCGCCGTGAGGATCCGGCCCTTGTCCGGTATGGGGGTCGGGAGGACCACGTCATAGATAGATACGCGATCGGAGGCGACCAGGATCAGGTCGTCCCCGTCGGCGTAGACGTCACGGACCTTGCCCGAGTGAACGAGTTCCACGATCAGTCCCCATGATGCGTGTGCCGCCTGGACGACTGCCAGCTTGGCAGACCAGCGCACCGGCTGCTGTGGGACCTGGGCCGGTGAACCACGGTGCCCTAAGGTGAGCTAGTCAGCTTTCGGGCGAGGGGGGCCACTGATGGACAAGGAACTGGCCGGTCAGGTCGCCGACATCGCGCACCGGGTGGTGGCCAGCGGGGCAATCTCCGCGAACGGGCACGGCAACGTCAGCGTCCGGGTACCGGGAGCGGCGGAGATGTACTTCACCGCGGGCCCTTCGCTGCGCGGCCACCCAGCCTCGGCGGTGGTGCGGGTCGGCCTGGACGGGACCTTGCTTGAGGGCGAACTGCCGCCCATCCAGGGGGCCGTGGTCGCCATGCACACCGCCATGTACGCCGACAACCCCGAGGTCGGCTGCGTGCTGCATACCCATTCGCCGTACGCGACCGCCTACGCGGTGGCCCACCACCGGATCGAATGCTGGGTGGAGGCCATGGCCATGTTCGGGCTTGCGTCGGGCGTCCCGATCGCCGGGTACGGGCCGCGCGGGTCGGCCGAGGCGGTCGCCAGCATCCGGGCCGCGGTCACCCCGGGAGTGCCGGCCGTGCTGCTGGCCAACCATGGCGTGCTGGTCTTCCACCGCACCCCGGACCTGGCCATCCTGGTCGGCTCGGTCGTCGAGGAGGCCGCACAGGCGGGCATCAACGCCGCCGGCCTGGGCGGCCCCGTCGAAATACCGGAGGAACTGCGGGCCGCGGCACTGCAGCGGGCCATGGCCTTCGACAGCCGGGGAACGGTGCACGCTTAGCCGGCGCCATGGCCCGTCGCCCGGGCGGATGCGCATGCGCCCGGAGCGTCATTCCCAGCGGCGGGCGTTGCCCTCGTTGAGCGTGCCCGGCGGATCCGGGACGACGCAGAACACCAGCCCTGCCGGGTCCCGCATCAGCTGCCAAGCCTGCACCCGCTGCACGCGTTCCGCGCCCAGTCGCTCCAGCCGGGCCACCTCGGCTTCCAGATCGTCGGTGTGGATGTCCAGGTGCACACGCGCGGGCCCCGCACCAAGCCGCTGCGTGAGCAGCCAGAACTCCTGGCCGTGCAGTGCCGCGCCGTGGTACTCGGGGAAGGCGAACTGCGGGAGCGGCTGGCCGAGCGCCGCCTCCCAGAACGACAGTTCCCTGTCGTGGTCACTGGCGGGAACGTCGATGACAACCTTGATCAGCCGGCTGAAGTGAGCCACCGGATCAAGATACGTGCCGGCAGACCCGGCCCAGAGCCGTAGGCAGCCTCCGGATGACGGCGAAGCTGATCTGGCAGATGTGCCCGATCATCCAGTTCTGTCCTCCCGCAACAGGGCGCCGACGTCGGACAGCGCCGCGCGGAGCTCCTTCCGGGAGCTGACCCCGAGCTTTCCGAACACCTTGCTCAGGTGCCACTCCACCGTGCGCGGACTGAGGAACAGCTGGGCCCCGATCTCCGGGTTCGTCTGCCCGCCGGCAGCGAAGCGCGCGACCTGCACCTCCTGCGGGGTCAGCTCGTCGAGCGTCTCGACCGTGCGCTTACGCACTGTCTCGCCGGTGGCAAGCAGCTCGCGGCGGGCGCGCTCAGCGAACGCCTCCATGCCCATGTCAGAAAGCATCGCGTAAGCGACTCGCAACTGCTCGCGAGCGTCGACGCGGCGCTGTTCGCGGCGCAGCCATTCGCCGTACAGGAGGTGCGCGCGGGCCAGTGTCGCGCGGGTCTTGATGCGCGACAGCCGTTCGACCGCCTCCCGGTAGAGCCGCTCGGCGGCTTCTCCCTCGGCCAGCGTCGCCGCCGCGCGCGCGTGGGTCCCGAGCGCCCAGTCCGTGCCGGCGGCATGCGCTATCTCAGCGAGCTGGGCGAGCGGACCGGTTGCGCGCTCCGCCTGGCCGCTGCGCGCGGCGGCCTCGATCAGCTCCGCCAGCAGCAAGATAGACGGCCCCAGGCCGCGCGCGGCCCCGACGGCCCGCTCGGCCGCGGCCAGGGCGTCCTCGTATCGGCCGAGCCCGTTATGGCGGATCGCGCTGCCCCAGTCGTTGGCGGCGAGCCAGAGCCCCTCGCCGCGCCGCAGCACATCCTCCCGGCGCGCCTCGATGAGCGCCAGCGCCTCGTCGTCCCGTCCCCGCCAATTCGCGAGCACGATCGAGGTACGCAGCGTCAGGTGACTACCGGTGGCCTCGACGACGGCGTCCGATTCGGCGGCCAGCGACATGGCCACCCCGATCCTGCCTGAGAACAGCTCGACGAGCACGCGGTCGGTGAGCGCGACGGGCAGCGCGGAGAACGCGCCAGCGCGGCGCGCGAGTTCGAGATGGCGCGCGGTGAGCTCGTCCCACGCCCCATCATCGGCCAGTGCCCGGGCGACGCGGCAGGCCAGCCACAGCCAGCGCAGCTCGTCCTCCTCGGAGAGCGGCTCGTCCCGGAACGCGCGCAGCGCGGCCTTCAACGCCGGCGCCCCCGCGGCGTAGCCCTCGCGGGTGAGGCGGGCGAGCCCGTCAAGCAGCAGATCGCAGGCGCGCGTGGCGGGCTCCCAGCCGGCGGCCAGAACGGCCGCGGCGACCTCGCCCGCATCGCCCCCGCGCACCAGGCGGTCGGCGGACAGCGCAGCCGCGAACGCCTCGACGTAGCCCTCGCGGGCGGCCCTCGGATCCAGCTGCTCAAGCCGCCTGGCCGCCTCGAGCAGCAGGGGGGGAGCGTCACGGCCGCGCGTCATCGCGAACGTGATCTGCGCGTGCAACAGCTGCGCACGGGCTCGCTCGTGCTCGTCCAGCGGCCCCGCCTGCGCCATCGCCAGCAGCCGGAGCGCCGCATCGGGCGCGCCAGCTTGGTGCTTGCCCTGGGCGGCGAGGAGCGCACGCTGCGCCCGGCGCCTCAGATCGGGCGTCAGCTCGGCGGCGCGCTCATGAAATGCCGCCCCCGCCGCCAAGCCGCCGCGCGCCCGCGCCCGCCCGGCCGAGCGCTCCAGCTCGGCGGCGACGTTCTCGTCGAGCCCGGCTGCCGCCCGAGCGCGGTGCCAGGCGCGGCGATCGGGGTCGACGTCGGCATCGGTGGCCTCGGCTAGCGCGCGGTGCACGCGCCGGCGCTCCTCCGGCGCGCCAGCGCGGTAGACCGCCGAACGCACGAGCGGATGACTGAAGCGCACCTGCGCGCCGAAATCAACTAGTCCCATGGCGGCCGCCGACGCGGCCGCATCCGGCCCGATGCCGAGCCCGGCGGCCGCCCGCCACACCAACACCGGATCCCCGGCCGGCTCAGCCGCCGCGACGAGAAGCAAGAGCCGCGTCGACGGCGGGAGCGGCGCCAGCCGCTCCCGGAAGCTCTGCTCGATCCGTCCCGGCACCGCCGGGCCGCCGGACGGCCCGAACCCGCCCGCGAGCTCGGCGGGCGTCCGGCCACGCGGCAGCTCTAGCAGCGCCAGCGGGTTGCCGCGCGTCTCGGCCACGATCCGATCACGCACCCGCTCATCGAGCGGACCGGCGAGCACTGTCCCGAGCAGCTCCCGCGCATCACCGTCGGCCAGCCCGCCCACGGCGAGCTCCGGCAGGCCCGCAAAATGCTGCTCGCCGCCAGGCTCGCGCACAGCGAAGACCAGCCCGACGGACTCCGCGCCCAGACGGCGCGCGACGAAGGCGAGCGCCTGCGCGGAAGCCGCGTCGAGCCACTGCGCATCGTCCACGATGCAGACGAGCGGTCGCTTTTCCGCAATGTCGGACAGCAGGCTCAGCGCCGCCAGGCCGACGAGGAACCTGTCCGGCGCGCCGCCGTCGCGCAAACCGAACGCAGTGCCAAGCGCACCGCGCTGCGGGCCGGGCAGGCGCTCCAGCCGATCAAGGTACGGTGCGCACAGCTGCTGCAACCCCGCGTACGCGAGCTCCATCTCCGACTCGACGCCGACCGCCCGGGCAATGCCGCACCCGGACGCATGCTGTACCAGGTACTCCAGCAACGCGCTCTTGCCGACCCCGGCCTCCCCGCGCAGCACCAGCACGCGGCTCGGGCCCGCGCGCACACTCGCTACCAGCTGATCCAGCGCCGCGCACTCGCTGCGCCGGCCAAGCAGCCGCCGCGCTGAAACAGGAGCCGACATTGCCACCAACCGAGCCTAGGAACGGCACCCCACGTTGGCAACCTCGGCGCCATGGACCCGTGACCCCCGGGATCGGGCACTCCGGGGGTCTGCACCAGGGACCTTGCCGGGCGCGACAGGCAGGCGCGGAGATCACCGTTGATGGCATCAGCAATACGAAGACCAATCGAGGTCTTCCTCAGCACAACCCAGGAGGCAGCCATGAGCGCCACCGAAGTACACAGCCCGAGCCGCGACGCGGCCGCAGCCAACGTCGACATGCACCTCGAGGTCCAGGTCATCCCGGTGTCCGACGTCGACCGGTCCAAGGCTTTCTACCAGCGCCTGGGCTGGCGGCTCGACGACGACGTCGCCCCGCTCGACGGCCTTCGCATCGTCCAGTTCACGCCCCCGGGCTCTGGGTGCTCGGTCACGTTCGGCACGGGACTCACGACGGCCGCGCCGGGCTCGGCCGAGGGAGGGCTGACCGTCTCCGACATCGAAGCGGCCCATGACGAACTCGCCGGCCGTGGCGTCGACGCGAGTGAGATCTGGCACGGCCCGCCGTTCCCCCCCGAGGCACGGCAGCCCGGCCCCGACCCCGAGCGCACCAGCTACGGGTCGTTCTGCTCCTTCACCGATCCCGACGGCAACACGTGGCTGGTCCAGGAGGTCACCACGCGGCTCCCCGGCCGGATCGACCCGGCTGGCACGGCATTCGCATCCGCGGCGGACCTGGCCACGTGACCGATCCGGGCTCGCCCGAGGGCGTCCCGGATGCAGCGGCGGTGGCCTGCATCGGCACCGCGGCGGGAACCCCGACCATCAACCCGTTCATCAACCCCGACGGCGAGAAGGACCTCTACAACTCCCGGCAGCCAGCCGACGGGTTGCCAACTACCTGCGGCCGTGGTCCAAGATCCTGGAAAACAGCGGCTACCCGCCCGAGGAGCCCAGGCAGGCAGCCCTCACACCGCTGCCGACTCAGGAGGCGCTCACCATGGAATACCTCGTCATCATGACCACCCGCGTTCCAGACGGGACCTCAGCGGAAGCCATTGATGACATCCGCACCCGCGAGGGCGCACGCTCGCATGAACTCGCGTCCCAAGGCCACCTGCTTCGCTTGTGGCGCCCGCCGCTTCAGCCAGGCGAATGGCGGAGCCTCGGATTGTTCGCCGCCGACGATGGCGATGAGCTCGAGAGAGTCCTCGCCTCGATGCCGCTGCGCGTCTGGCGTACCGATGAGGTCACACCGCTCTCCCGGCACCCCAACGACCCGGCACTCGAGGCCAGCCCGGGGGCCACGGAATTTCTGACCGCCTTCACCATCACCATCCCAGAGGGGACGCCCGCCCAGACGGTTGAGCACACCAAAGCGCGCGAGGCAGAACGCGTGTACGAGCTGGCCGGGCAGGGTCACCTGTTGCGGCTGTGGGCGCTGCCGGGCGAGGGGCGCTCCCTGGGCCTCTGGCGAGCCCAGGACGCGGCCGACATGCAGGCGATCCTGAAATCGCTCCCGCTGGATGCCTGGATGACCGTGCAGACCACGCCGCTCACCCGGCACCCCAGCGACCCGGCGACAGCCAAGACCTGACCGACGCCATGACCGAGCCGGCCGACGGCTCGCCATTCTCACCGGAGGTTCCTAGAGCATCGGCGCCGGAGCGAATCCTGGAGCATCTCCCCCAGCACCCGCCGGCGGCGGTCCCGGGTGTCTTGGTTCAGGTCGCGGGAGCTTCGATGCTGTTTACCCTGCCGCGTCAGCGTGCGCTATGACGAGGGCTGGGGTGTGAGGAGCTGGACCGGGCCGGTGTAGGGAACCGCACCGTTGAGGACGAGGAAGGACGTGAGACCGGAGTGGTTGTAGTCGATGGGGTAGGCGGCTTCGCCCGAGCCGGTGGTTGTCTGCGGGATGGACATCGTGGTGAAACCGCCGGTGGCGTCGCCGATCAGCAGCTGGTCCGGCGCGTTGGTGCTCCCGGTCCGGCCGCAGACGACGTAGATATCCGGGTTGTTGTCGCCGTTGACGTCGCCAACCGCCAGCGCCACTCCGTCTTCGAGGTTGAGGATGGTCTTGGGCTTGGCGAATGTCCCGTCGGCGTTCTGCAGGCGGAGGGTGACCGCGGTCTTGGTGAGGACGATGAGGTCGAGGCGGTTGTCGTGGTTGACGTCGACCATGACGGCGTCCAGGGCCTGTACCGGGGAGCCGAGGACCGGGGACACATCGGTGAAACCGTGGCCCTGGTTGTTCTTGAACAGGCGCAGGCCACCGGTATACCCGCAGATCAGCAGGTCGGGCCAGCCGTCACCGTTGTAGTCGACGGTGCGCGCGGATAGCGCGCCGGTGTTGAGGTTGAGCCCCATGGCGGGAGAGTCGATGAACGAGCCCTGCCCGGTGTTGCAGATAGAACCGGTTGATCGAGGGCAGGCCGTCCGCGCGCACCGGGTCGGTGCCGTAGAAGACGTCCGGGTAGCCGTCGTTGTTGGCGTCCAGCACGGCACAGCGCCTGCCGCGCCCGGTCGCGTCGCCGATGTTCCACTGGTAGGCCACGTCGGTAAAGCTGCCATCGGACTGCTGGATGAACAGCCCGTTGCATTTCAGTGCGGTGCCGCGGTCGGCCCCGACGCTGGCGAATATGTCCTTCAGGCCATCTTTGTTGAAATCACCGGTCTTGCAGTCGTGCCGGTCCAGGATGGAGCTGAAGAAGCTCACATCGGCCGCGCTGAACGTGCCGTCCTGGTTGTTGATCCACAGGTTGGCCGGGTGCCAATGGTGGGAGATGAACAGGTCCGGCCAGCCATCGCCGGTGAGATCGCCAACGGTCGCGCTGAAGGACCAGTCCGTGCCGCTGATGCCCGCCGCCGCTGGCCTGGTCGGTGATCGTCACCGGGATGGGCGTCTGCGCCGGGGGCGTCGGCGGCGGCGGGCTCGGTGCCGGGCCTACTCCCGGAGCGGCCGGCAGCGGCGGCAGCGCCGCCGGTGCCCGGGTGGGAAGCGAGACGGGCCCGCTGGGGCAGTTCGCCTGTTCGATGAGCGCGTTGGGGCCCGCCCGGCCGACCAGCGTGAGTGCCGACCCCTTCGGGTTGGCGGCAAGGCCGATGACCTCGTCGGTGGCCGAGTGGGAGTCGGCCGAGACTACGGTCGTCCATTTCGTCCCGTTGAAATGCACCACGAGCGTCTGGTAGCCCTGCGTACTGACGTTGTAGTAGGCGCCCGCGGCCCACACGTTCTTGGCCCCAACCGCCTTGACCTCGCGCAGCAGCCCGGCGCCGGGAACCGGTGAACTGGTCCAGGCGCTGCCGTCCCAGTGCAGCGCCAGCGGCCGGTCCGCGCCGCCGTCGTTGCAGTAGCCCACCGCCCACACGTCGCTGGCGGTCCGCACGTCAATCCCGGTCAGCACCGTATCGACCTGGCCCGGCGACGGCACCCCACTCACCAAGCACCCACGACGGCGACGGCTTGGTCGTGTCGTAGCGCAGCACCAGCGACTGCAGGCCCGTGGGGCCCAGCCAGTAGCCGACCGCCCACAATCCGGTCGCCGCTGTCCCGCTGACAGCTATCAGCGAGTTATCGGTGCTCGCCGCCACGTTGGGGCTGGCCACCTGCGTCCAGGTCCCGCCCGAGGCGTGCTCGATCAGCGTGCTCCTCGCGCCGGCCTTCGTGGTCTGGAATCCGACCGCCCAGGCGGTCCCGTCCGCCAGGGTGGCCACATCGGTGAACAGCGAGTCGCTGGGGAACGTCGCGGGCAAGTTCAGCGACCACGCCGTTCCGTCCCAGCTCATCGCCAGCGGCTGATACCCACCGGCCTGGTAATAGCCGACCGCCCACCCCCCGCCGGGAATCATCGAAACACCATTCAGGCCGTTATTCAGCGCGCCCTGATTCGGGGACGCGACCACCAACCACGCCGAACCGTCGAACCGCACGATCAGCGTTCGGTTCGCGTGCAGCGCCGCCCCTATGTTGCCGACCGCCCACCACTCATCCGCCGACACGTAACCGACATCCGTCAGCTCACCACCCGAGCCCGGCGCCGTCACAAGGCCAAACGAACCGCACAGCGAGGCAGCAACCTGGCCAGCCCCAGCATCCGGCGCCCCCGGCACCGCCCGCCGGCCGGGCAAGGCCCGGCCAGCGGCCGCGGCCGCGCCCGCCGCAGCCACCCCTACTACGAAGCTGCGGCGCGACACCGGAGCCTGGCCGTAGCCGTCCTGCTCGCGATCCCGCTCATTGCCGTTGCCCTCCACCGCGCCTCCCAAGATCGCTCATGACCGCAATCACCTAATATCGCCGCGGCCCCGCCAGACGCCAGGCACGGGAACCGAGCCACAAATACGACGTGCGATTCGGCCCCGTGGATGACAAGAGGCGGACGCGCCCACTGCGTGCCCAATAATGCGGTGAACCGGGGCGAACGGCGGTCACTCCCGGACAGGCCAAAGCCGACACCCAGCAGCGCTGACGGCACCACGGCGGCCGCCGGCAACGCCACAGCCAAGCCAAGCCAAATGCCCAGGTGTTCCCCACGATCTGTTGGCCCCTGACGGATTACCGTCAGCTCCCGGCGGCGTGGGTAATTATCTGGCCCGCCGGCCAGCCACACCAGAAATGCACCGCGCGCGGCAGCGCGGCCTGGACGTGCCTGGCCGCGTTGCCGCTGACGGTGCATGGCCTTGATCGCCGTGGCCGGGGCGCCGGCCGCGCCACGGGCGTCAGGGCCGGCCCGGCGCTAGGCAGCGCAGATCGCATAGGTGGTCACGGTCGCCGGGTCCGGGGTCAGGTTGATCGTCTCGGAGAGCCAGCTGGTGGCGGAGTCGTCCAGCGATGCCCCCACGGTGATGGCCGGCTGCGGGCCGGTGACATGGATGCCTCCGCCCAGGATCGACGTCCCCGCAGGGCACTGCGCCTGGCCGATCAGCGTGTCCGGCCCGCCGGTGTCGGCGCCGGACGCCGAGGTGATGGCGTATCCGGCTGGCCGATGCCCGCATATGGCAAACGTGGTGAGCCGCTGGTCGGTGCCCGAGCCGTTCCACATGACGCTCTTGAACCGCTCCGGGCCCAGCGGGAAAGCGCTCAGCAGCTGCACATCGACGGTGTCAGCGCTGGACAGCGTGCCGCCGCTCAACAGCCGCGTGCCGGTAGGGCACACGGCGATCGCGGCGGACTGGGTGCCCGGGGGATTGTCCACCGTGGTAAACGTGGTCGTGTAGCCCACCGGCTGCTTGGCGCAGATCGCGTCGACCCGGAAGGTGTCATCGGGCCGGGTGCCGCTGTTGTTGTACCGTCCCTCCCATCCGTTGCCGGTAGGCGCGGACGTATTGATGTTCTCGCCGGCGCTGGCGATGCCGCCGGTGAAGCCGGTACCTCCGCCCCACGGCACCGTGCCGGCCGGACATGCCGCCTGGCCGCCCGAGTCGAAGCTCCCCGGTGGTATGGGGATCGGCGCGCTTATCACCTGGTGATACCCAGGCGGGGCGGTCGCCGCGGCGGCCGCGGACGCACTGGCCGCTCCGAGCGCAGGCACCAGGCCCGCGCCGATTGCCACTGCTGCCAGAACTGCTCTAACAGCACGTCTCATCTCACATCTCCTTCACAAATTCAGATCACCCTGTCAGTACGCACGCGGCGAGTTCTTTGGTTCACCGGTGACCTGATCGGAGGTATCAGATGCTGAATCTCGTTGCTTCGCGATCTTGCGCTGGTCGGCTGGGACTGGGGCTTTCCGCTGTTTAGGTCCCCGCGGCGCTCGACCCGGCCACCTAGCCTTCACCGAGCCCCGGCCATCACCGCGCGCATCGCGGCCAGCCGGTCCCTGCACGCCGCCATCGCCCACGCGGCCGCCGGCATCGGCACGGCCGCCGGGCTGCTGGTCCCGCCGCAGCTGGGGACGAGTATGGCGCCACAGTAGGCTTTGGCCATGGTCGAGCACCGGCAGGAATTTCAGCGTGAGCTGGAGGCCATCGAGGCCAGGGTCATCGAACTGTTCACCATGGTCGCTGAGGACTTGCCGGGGGCCACCCGCGCGCTCCTGAGTGGTGACAACGAAGTGGTCCGGGTGCTGGCCGAACGTGAGCAGGTCATTGACGCCCTTTACCCGGCGATGGAAGAACTGGTTAACCGGCTGATCCTCCTGCAAGCTCCCGTCGCTTCGGACCTGCGCTTCTTGCTGTCGGTGTTGCGAATTGTGCCCGAGCTTGAGCGTTCTCACGACCTGGTGGTGGACATCGCCCGCCGGGCCGATCACATTCTTGGCGAGGACCTCTCGCCGCGCTGCCGGGGCCTCGTCGAGCGAATGAGCGAGCTCGCATCCGGCATGTGGCGCCAGACGGTGGACTCCTGGCGCCAGCGCGACCGTTCCGCGGCCTTCGCGCTGGGTGAACGTGATGAGGAGATGGACGATCTTCACACCAGCTTGATCGCCGAACTTGCCTCAGGGCCCATGACGTTGCCGGTGGCGATGGAGATGGCGCTGGTGGCGCGCTGTTATGAGCGTCTTGCTGCCCACGCCGTCAATATCGCCCGCCGAGTGGGCTACCTTGCCGGATCCGGAACCAGCTAGCCTGCCGAGGGTTTGCTGTGATGTTCCGTGACTTGCGGGAGTCCATGCCGGGCTGGTGGAACCGGCTTAACCTCGATTGTCGCTTGCCAGCGCTCGTGGCAGAAACCCCGAAAAGCGGTCCCATGATCGTGGCAGGCGAAACTCGATCAACGTGCTGCTGCGCTCCCTGCGCTACCAGGGTGAACGCGGCTTCGCGCTGATGTCTCAGCGGTGGCGCGCCCTGCAGCACGTCATCGTCAGCCCCACCGCGATCGGCGACCTCACGAAATCAGTGCTCGTCCTCGTACGATTCGAGCACAAGATGATCACATGACAGCGTGACCGCCGAGTGCCGTGTCATATCCGGGCGTCTGCGGCGGACTCCATCCGATCGTTTGGATGCCGCAGGTCCCGGAGATCGCTGCCACGTCAGCGGGTTCCCGGGCGTATGGTGACCGGGTTTCAGCGGGATGCGGGCAGCGATGCCTGGATGCCATCGAGAATACGGCGCAGGGCCGTCTCGAACGCGGTTTCCGGGTCGAGGTCTTGCCCGCGCTCGACGAACTGGCTGACTGCCGGGTAATCGCCGCTGGCAAGGACGCGCTCTACCAGCGGCGCGTTGCGGGCGCGCCAGTCTTCCTTCGTCAGCCCGGTACGCCGGCGTGCTTCCTCCTCTGCGTGCTCGTACAGCGTGAAGCCGGTGACGAACGCGTTGAGGGTCGCCGCCGCGCCCGCCGCGTCGGTGATCTCGAGCCCGGCGCCGGTCAGGGCGGCGAGCGCGAACTCAAATGGCCGCAGGAAGCCCGCCAGCACCGGCGGCCTGCTGCCCACGAGCAGCGCGGCCCACGGGTGGGCGCGCATCATGCGCCGCTGGGCGTGCGCCAGCAAGGCGAGGTCGTGACGCCACGCGCCGCTGGGCCGCGCGGGCAGCTCGATCCCGGAGTACGCCGAGTCGATCATCAAATCCAGCAGCTGCTCGCGGCTGGCGACGTGCCGGTACAGCGACATCGTCCCGGAGCCGAGAACGGCAGCGACGCGGCGCATGCTGACCGCGTCGATTCCGTCGCGGTCCGCGGCCGCGATGGCCGTGGCCACGATCTCGTCGCGGCTCAGCCGCTGCGCCGCGAACCGCGTAGGCGCCTGCGCGGTGTCGCTGATCCGCTGACGTTCCCGGCAGGCCGGCATGAATCCTCCCGTACAGATGAGTACAATGTACTCTTGCGTACATCGTACTCACTTGAGGAGGAACCATGACCCGCGCCACGGCCTCGCCGGTCTCGGCCATCAACCACATCGCCCTGATGACCGGCGAACTGGACCGTCTCGCCGATTTCTACGCCACCACTTTCGGCGCGCAGATCCTGGCCCGCTCGGACGGCACTCCGCGCAAGTGCTTCCTCCAGCTCACCCCCGCCACCAGCCTGCACCTGTTCGAGGTAGGCCCGGAACGAGCCCGCAGGACTGACGACGACGCCTTCGACCCGGGATCGATCAATCACTTCGCGATCGAGGCCCGCGGTCCCGAAGAATTCCTCCGCATCCGGGCGAGCCTGATCCAGGCGGGCCGCGCGGATGAGACGGTGTATGACGCGCCCGATCTGTACACGATCTTCGCCACCGACCCCGACGGGCTGTTCATCGAGCTGACCCTGCGCAAGGTAAGCGGATGGGACCCGCCGTTCGCAACCAAGCCGTTCACGGGCCTCGGCCAGCCTGCCATCCCGAACGCCTGATACCTGCCCATCCACGCTGGCGACGAACCTGCCCGGCCATGTCCCCCCATCATCATGATGACAAGTAGGTCTTGGCATGTGACAAATATTGATGGGCGTCACAGAAAGTCGCTGAGAAAACCTCAGTAAACGCCGGGCGCGTGCCTTAGCACGCTGTCGGCTTAGCCGCGCCTGGCCTCCGTAGCCCGGGCCGCTGCCCACATAAGTTCATATTTTAGTCAATCTGTGTTCACTTGTCGTTCATCTTTAGGTCGGTGGAGCGTTACTGAGTCTGGATAGGGTTCAGGCGCGTCCAGCCACGACGCGGGCAGATGGCTTGAGCACGGGGGTAGGCGTGACCGAGATACGCTCCAGGGACCTGATCGCGGCGCTGGATGAGGCGTCTCTGAGCCGGTTTCACCTGCGGGCAGTGCTGGCGTCGGGGATGGGGTTTTTCACCGACGCCTACGACTTGTTCGTCATCGGGGTCGCCTCCGCCCTGATCAGCACGGACTGGAACCTCAGTTCCGGCCACCTGGCCTTGCTCAACTCCACCATGCTGTTCGCCGCCTTCGTCGGCGCATTCGTATTCGGCCGCTTCGCCGACGTGATCGGCCGCAAGCACGTCTACTGGCTGGTTGCTGCCATCACCATCGCCGGTGCGCTGGGCTCGGCGCTGGCGCCCTCCTACTGGGTGCTGATCGGGTTCCGGTTCCTGCTCGGGTTCGGCGTCGGCGGTGACTACCCGGTCAGCGCGGTGATGGTCAGCGAGTACGCCAACCGCAAGGACCGCGGCAAGCTGGTCGGGATGGTCTTCGGCACCCAGGCCCTCGGGCTGATCGTCGGCCCACTGATCGCCCTGTCGCTGCTGGGCGCCGGGTTCGGCAACGATACGGTGTGGCGGGTCCTGCTCGGTCTGGGCGCGGTGCCCGCCGCCGCAGTGATTTACCTGCGCACACGGATGCCCGAGTCGCCGCGCTACCAGGTCCAAGTCCAGGGGAAAGCGGAGCAGGCAGCGAGCCGGATGTCCGATTTCACCGATGGCCAGGTCAGCGGCAACGGCTCCGGCGAGCTGCGGCAGGAGATGGGGCTGCGGGCCTTCCTGACCAACCGCCGGTGGCTGATCATGCTGGCCGGGACGGCCGGGACCTGGTTCCTGCTCGACTACGCCTACTACGGCAACACGATCTCCACGCCGCAGATCCTCAGCCTGATTTCGCCCACCGCCTCCACCATGACCAAGATCGCCCTGCAGCTGGCCATCTTCGTCGTGGCGGCAGTGCCCGGGTATGTGCTGGCGATCGCCCGGCTGGACAAGTTCGGGCACCGGCGGCTGCAATTGCTCGGGTTCGCGATGATGGCGGTCTGCTTCCTGATCATCGCGGTAATACCGGGCATGACCACCATGGTGGTCCCGTTCCTGCTGGTGTTCGGGGTGAGCTACTTCTTCACCGAGTTCGGCCCGAACATGACCACCTTCGTCATGCCCAGCGAGCTGTACCCGGTCACCATGCGCGCCACCGGGCACGGCATCTCGGCCGGAATCGGCAAGCTCGGTGCCTTCATCGGCGTCTTCCTGTTCCCGGTGCTGAACAGTTCTCTGGGCCTGCGCGGCACCCTACTGCTCACCGCCGGGGTAGCCGGGCTTGGCTTCGCGCTCACCCTGGTCCTGCCCGAGCCCGCCGGACGCAGCCTGGAAGACATGCCCGCCAGCGCCCGCGACACGCAAACCAGACCACTGCGCCTAGCCAGCCAGCCCACCGAAGATCCCGCCTCCGCCGCCTAGAGCCCGGCAGACCTCGAGCGCCCCTGTCGCGGCCGTGACAGCGCGGCCCCAGTGCCCGGCGATGGTGATCGCGGCGACGAGCGGGCAGCCGCGCACCGTCGGCCTCCTGCTCCCAAGTAAGCATTCACCTCATTCACGCTGGGCGGCCGGCGCTGATTGTTCAGGTGGGTGCCGGGATGGGACCACCAGGTACACGGTCAGGGCACGCAGGTCCGGCCCTATGCTCACCGCCGGCCCGCCTGCGCCTTGCGGGCGCGCAGCCACCTGCACCCTCCCGCACCCGCACGACATGCACCCAGCGGCAGGCGGCGGCAGGCCATCCACAGACCACCATGATCAGGAGATCCAAGCGGTGATCAAGCAGGCACGCCCAGCCAGGCCAAGAAAGATCGCCCACCCGGCACTGCGACACAGAACATGCGACGTGAATGCTTATCCGTATCGGTGCCGGCCGGCACCCGGAAAGGAGCCGCCCACCATGACCGAGAGCGAACTGTTCGACAGGGGCCTTCAAGCGCGCCGCGATGTCCTGGGCGCTGAGTACGTCGACGCGAACCTCGCTGACACCGACGAGTTCATGATGGCCTTCCAGCGCGTCGTGACCGAGTGGGCGTGGGGGTACGCGTGGAGCAGGCCAGGCCTGGATCGCAAGACACGCAGCATGCTGAATCTTGCGATCTTGACGGCGCTGGGGCGGCCCGACGAGCTGGGCATCTATGTAAAGGGCGCGCTCGCTACAGGCGTAACGGTCGACGAGATCAAGGAAATACTGATTCACGCCACCGTATACTGCGGCACACCAGCCGGGCGCCAGGCGTTCAGGGCAGCGCATGAGGCTCTCCTGACAGAGGGCGTGTTGCGCCGTCCCAGCTGAGCGCCCGGAACCGGGCGCGTGCCATCACCTCACCACGGCCCAGCCACGACCTGGCCCTCATCCGCCAGCTCACCGACGAAACGCTGGTCCTGCACCGCGGGTCAGTGGTGGAGCGGGGCCCCACCGCACGAGTACTCGACAACCCCGAGCACCCATGCACCCAGCGGCTGCGCGCCAGCGTGCGCAGGCCAGGCTGGAAACCAGGCAGCAACCTGTGAGCAGATCGCTCGATCGGCAGCGGTTCCGGCAACGCCTGTTCAATCCGAGCCACTAACACGCTCTGCTGGCGTGCCTGCGAGGCCCTGACCGTGACAGTGAGCGCCGCTCGCAGCCGGTCAAGTCCACGGTCAGATGACGGTCAACCGATCTTAGAGACCAAGCTAGGGGCCTTTCTTAAGGCCGTGACCTGCAAGTTTAGTCGGGATGGCCGGATTCGAACCGGCGGCCTCCTGCTCCCAAATCGATCACGTAGAGCAGCCAGCGGGGGCTGGGAGGTGCCTGACGTGGGCAAACTCCCAGCCCTCAGGTGCTGGCTGAGGCTGGATGTTGCCTGAAAACGGCCCTCGTTGGCTCTGCTGTTGGCTCTTTGGATCTCGTTAGCATCGCTAATGTTCGAATACTCGAACTAAATGACGGATAAAATTGCCGAGGAGGTGCCTTATCGCGACCCACGGCTTGGCGGTCACTGCGGCGGCGAATGGTGGCGGGGCCCGGGCGGTGGGTCTGCCTTGTTGCGCGGCTTGGCCGGCTGAGCAGCTCCCTGGCGACGGCAGCCTGTTGCGGCGGTGGAAGCGGTGGGAGGCTGGCGAGGTCATGCCCGGTGACTTCTACTATCCGCTCACTCGGAGTATCCATACGGGCCCGCCGACCAACTGCTTCCGGGCCGCCGACATCGAGGAGCTGATCGAGCCGGCCGTGCTGGGGCCTTCGGTGATTCGTACTTTCCCGAGGTCATCGAGCTGCCCGCCGAAGACCACAGCGAGGAACTGGCCCGGGTGCGGGAGGCGATCACAGACCTGGAAAGCGACCGGTACGAGCACGGGCTGCTCCGAGGTGAGGGCGGTGCCGAGAGGTACGCGGCGGTGATGACGAAGCTGGAGGCCCACCTGGAAGAACTTCGGGCACTGCCACAGCTACCTGTCCGACAGGAAGTCAGTGCAGGTCAACGCGCTGAGAGCGAGCCTGCGGGCCGGTGATCATGGACCCAGGTATTGGTCGCTTGAGGGCTGGCAAGGCGCCCAGGGAGCTGCAGAACCACACGTGGGGGCATTTCGGCCCGTTGGTACCGGGACGGCATGGCGAGGCGGTGCCAGGCTGCATTCCTGGGAGCATTGGCCCGTGGATTACTGCGCACTGGTGGAGAACGGGCTGGACCGCAGCACCGAGGTCCGGGCAGCCGACGTGGTGCCTGTCGCCAAGGTCCCCAGGCGCATCCATGCTGTCCCCATGGTTGACGGGAAGCCTGCGCTCCCAGCGGTCTGCGGCTACCGGTACACGGCTGGCGGTACTAACGCCCTGCATCCCGACATGGACTGGATGACCCACGCGCACAGGACGATGCGGTGTAGACGGTGCTCCGAGCGCCTGGGTGTCGCTGATGGTCTGGGCGTTTGAAAAACGCCCAGCATTCCTGGCGCGATTTCTGTTTGGGCATTTAAAGAACCGTACCAGGTGGCCGAATCCCAGTGCGCACTGTGTCAAATTTCGGTATTCGAACAAAAGGTTAGGAATGTGGCTAGACTGCGGCGAGCGGATAGGCTGAAGAAATAACTACGCTCGCGGCAAGGAAAGTTTCTTGGTACTACAGCCTCTCGGCCGGTCATTTATGGCGGCCGAGAATAACCTTCAGAACGGCCAATGCATCCTCCCTCCGCTTCTCGTCCTTAAAGCCTACGGCGGGGACCACCACGATCACCAGCACCGCCAGTGCGATGCCGCCAGTGATTGCCCCGAAAACGATCAGTGCCGGGACGGCATGTGCGCTGGCTGCCGCAATAGTCCCCACTGAGACGCCTGCTGTTACACGCCCGACAATACGCCGCAGCATTTTCAGGCCCCCGCCATGTCCTTGCTGTCCCGGATGCCAATCTCGCGACCATGCAACTTTCCTACCTCACGCAAGTGCCGTTGAAGGTGCTCCACGATCCCTTGCGCCACATGCCTCTACCGCCATCATTAGCTTGATTCTTTGACTCCGCCACTGCGACCTCCACCGAACAAGGCGGAACAGAAAACGACGCCAGCGGTACTCGGATTCGACGATGGCGTAGATAGTAGGGACTGGCCAGCATGTTCGCAAGCAGCCACCAAAATTTTGCTCGCCTCGTGACAAGGGGGCCGCCGAGGTGGCTGGACTGCGGGGCTCACTGCGCCGTCTACCTGCGCAATCTCCTCGGCAACATGAGCTGCTGCTCCGGTCCACTGCGGGCTTCGGGTAGAGGTACTCGCTGAAGACGACTGGCCCTCGTCGCGCGATATCCGGTTCGCCGCCGTGCAGGATGATCCGCCGGAGCTTTCCTGTCCACCTACGGGCAACGGTGGCGGCAGCAGTTTCTCGCGCGACGACTACGCGGGCTCAGGGAAAGCCACTGGCCAGGAAAGAAGGTGAACCAGGACCAGCTCGCTCATCTCATCCTGGGAGTCGCTGGAGAACCCGGAAATTCCACCACCCGAACGGCCCCAGAACTACGCACGCTCTTCGCCACACCCACCAGTCATGGTCGTAGTTGTCCGTGAAAAGGCAAGGGGCATGGGCACGGCATGTCCTTCGCAAGCTGCTCGCTAACTGGTGGACCTGGACGGGTGTCGACAAGGCCTGGACTTGGCATTGGATATTTCCCGAGGGCAACGTGAACATCGGCTCCCCAAACCCGTATAACTGCACGGGCGTACTCAGACGTCTGAAACAGTCCCGGGACCATCTCAAGGCTCCCCCGAGAACCTGATCGTCACGGTCGCACGCGGGCGTGTCATCTGCGCCGGAACAGGGTGTATAGACCCCCGAGCGCCGCGCAGATGGTGACCAGGGAACCCACTGTCACGTGTCCGAAGATCAGCAAGGCCCCACCAAGGGCCAGAACGCCGAGGAAAGCGAAAAGGTCGATCCAACGGTCAAGGCCACTGGGACGAGAATTGCGGCGCATTGAGTCGGCTCCAAGTATCAACCAAGGGGGGAAGCTGCCTTCGGCTTGACCGTCGCAGCCGAAGACCCTCAGTGAGGCGGAGCCCTCTAAAGTGCCGAACTGGCGGGATGATCCCTTGACCGCCAACCGGTTTATGCAACGTGCGCCGTTACCAGCGCAAACTACGCCTAAGCGGCCGACAGTCAATCACAGCACGGGCGATGTGGGCTGTCACGGGCAGATATGTTAGTGGTCACCCACTCCTGGCGCAACGGGTTCCAGAATGCTCGCGGCTTGTGGCTCTCGTCGGGAACCATCTGTCCGGGTCACGTTGACTTCCCGAGAACCTGATCGCCACGCTGGCCACTGGACCAGGGCAGGGCTGCATCTCCTGGTATGCCGCGGACCAGCGGTTATGGCTGACCATGTGGCCATCGATGACGCGGCGCTCCATGTGGCACGAGGGGACAGGTGGCCCCGGTGCCGTCGTTCTCGGGCGGCTTCCTGTTGGCTATAGCTGCCTGATGGTCTTCCAGGCGTTTCATGGTGGTCGGATGGATCTCGTATCTGCGCGCAAATTTTCAGGCCGTGGACTTGTTTCGGCGCGGATTTCGCTGCCCTTTGTATTTCGAGGTGACCGGTAGGTTCCAGCTGTCATCGCCGCTGGGCCGAAACCATGGCTGGGTTCACCTGGACGCTCCGGGAGTTGTCGACCAACTGGCTGCCCGCCGTGACCTGTTCTGCCTGCGCGATGCGGTCTGCGAACTGTTCGGCTGGCCGCCGGGATCGGAGGAATGGAACGCGTTCATCGAGGCCCGACCCCGCCGACATGCTGCCGCTGATTGTGCACCTGGCTGGTCTGGGAGTGCGCGCTGAGCTGGAGATCTGCGGGAGCACCTGGGGATAGCACTAGATTCGCACGCGCGGGAAGCGGTGTTCTGTGCTCTGCGCAGCCGGCTCACGTTGGCCGGTACCGGCATCGCGATTTACGGTCCAGAGCTGTTGCGCGTGATAGTGGATAACAGGCAGCTGCTGCGGTAGTAGCGCGGTAGCTTACTCAAGCTGCGATTGTTTGGTTGGAGTGTGTGGGGGGTGGGTTTGGCAGGAGATCTTGACTGGCGCTGAGATCGAGTGGCGGTCCAAGTCTCGCAGCTTGCTTAGCAGCTGGGTGGGGGGTTGTGCGAGCTGTGGCTGGGGTGCGCGTGAGCGTGCGCGGCCTGTGGGCTCTCTCTTCGGGGTCGTCCAGTTAGGTCTGAAGTCTGTGATCTCTCTGTGAGCTGGTGATGAGCTAAGTGGCGTGAGGGCGCGGGGAGGGGGGGCTGCGGCGGTGCGGGCGTGTGGCGGGCTGTCGAGCTGCCCCCCAGACTCCTTTTGTCACCTGGCGCGCTGGCATACGTTAGATGGAGCGGGCCGCCTGCGCAGCCGCCTTGCTGCTCGAGGGCGCTCGGGCAGCGGCGGTCCGGAAGAGAGGTGGCGCCGGCACGGGACCCTAGTACGGCAGCAGCCATTGAGGCTGTGACCTGGGGATAGCCGAGGTATCTGGGGGTAGCCCTGGTTCCTGCATGGGGCAGCCGGACGAGTGGCGGCTCCGCGATCTATCAGCCCTGATCGTGGCCCATGCTTGCGCCGCGCCCGGCTACCTGGTCTTCCGCGGCCACTGACACCCATCCGCAGGCCCGCTTATAGAACAACGCCACGTCCAGCACGAGGACCGCGGCCGGGTACACCAGTCGCCCTCAGGACACGCTCTGTCACGACGGCTCATCGCTCCGATCCGATCCGATCGTGAGCACGTGCCAGAAGATCCCCGTCGCGAGCCAGGGGATCGTGACTACGACGAGGATCTCCAGCGCGTAGGCGCTGCCGGTGATCAGCCCGATCAGACCAGCGATGACCGCGATCGTGCCGAACCCGCTGGCGATCCACCTGAAGACCTGGCCCATACGTGGTTGAGGTCTCGTATACAGGTCGCCGGACGCGACGACAGCGCAGCCGATGCCGAGGACCAGTACCACGGCGGATGTGGCCCGCGCGCTGGAGATCAGCAGCAGGCTCGTTCCTCCCAGATACACGGCGTACGTGATGACGATCACTGCGATGGCGCAGGACGAGACCGCGTCCCGCCAGGTCAGTCCCATCGTCAGCACCTCCTTCGATCTCCGGTGAAGGGCCACTGTCAAGTGTGCGCTCAGGTGCCCTGCGCGGCTAAGTAGGCGCTGGCCCGGCGTCAGCGCCGGGCTCAGCCTTGGCGAGGCCCGCCGGCGCACGCCGGGCCGCACCCGCGCGGGCACGCAGATCAACACGGCTCACGCCTGACGCGGCACCCGTGCCCTGATCCGCGCGAGTTCGGCCATCTGCGCCTGATGGTCGAACTCGGCCATCTGTGCCTGGTGCTGGGCCTGCGTGTAACCCGGCGGCCGGAAGAACGCGCTGGAGGCCGGGCGCCACAGCAGCCACACCACGCGAGGCCGACCAGCCAGTACAGCACGGGGACGGCCGGGCTGCCCGCGATGACCGGGACGAGGCTCAACCGGATCCCCGGCGGCCCGAAGACTTCGGTCAGGTCGAGCGTCGCCGCGCCGAACAGCACCGTGGACACGATGCGCGCTCAGTTCCGGCCTCGGCCGGTCTCCCGGGCCATCCACAGCCACAGCGCGAGCGGGGCCAAGGACCAGGCTATCGACACCGTGATGAACGGCGTGTTCAGCAGCGGCCGAACCTGGTGTCGCTGATGAGGGCCAGCAGATGACCAGGTTGACGGTGCTGACCGCGGCGCCCGCGTACATGAGCTTGACGGCGGCCCGCACCGCGCGCGCCGAGCGTGGCACGCTGGGCCACAGCCGCAGCCACAGGCCGCTGCGGACAGGTCCGCGGCCTCGGCCAGGCCGGGGCGCCGCTGGCCGGGCCGGGCGCCGGCGACAGCACCGCGAGGATCTCCTGCCGTTCCGGCCGGAACTTCCGGGGATACCAGGCCAGCAATCGCCGGTAGGCCCGCTCCAGGTGCTCCTGATCGCTCATGTCGCCATCCCCCCTGCCAGGTCCAGCCGCTTCAGCGCCACGGCGGCATGGCCGCAGCCGGGCCCCCATCGCGAGCCGCCTGGCGCCCGCGGGGTGAGCCGGCAGTACCGGCGCGCCGCCCGTCCACACCGCCCCGTCCACCCCGCAGCTCCCGCGCGCAGCCGGCCAGGCGGACAGCGCCCCGGCGCGCGCCGGGCTCGCCGCCGGGACCGGCGCGGCGACCACCCGCGGCGCCCCGCGCGGGCGCGCCGCCGCCGCGCCCGCGCGCCGCCCGCCCGCCGCCCCCCCCGCGCGCCCCGGCCGCCCCCCCAGGCCCGCGCGAGCCGCCCGCTGCCCTGCAGCAGCCCGGCCCCAGCGCGGCCGAGACCCACGCCCGCCAGAGACCCAGCGCGCGAGACACCCCAGCCGCCACACCCCCGCGCACAGCGCACCGACACCGAACCCCTCCGCACCGACGGCCGGTCTCCAGACAATGGCAGGTCAGGACTGGTCGGACGAGAGGGGATTAGGCGTAGGGTGATGAGCAAGATCGACATATGCTCTGACTGGTCGGGATGGCGGATTCGAACGCGGCCTCCTGCTCCCAAAGCAGGCGCGCTAACCAAGCTGCGCCACATCCCGCTCAACCGTTCCGTAGCCTACCGCCTGGCGGGCCACGGCCCGACGTCCAGCAACGGCGCTTCGCACGGCGGATCATGCGCGCTGCTTATCCGGCGTGCTGAGCGGCCCGCCGACCATGGTGGTTCGGCGCCGAGGTCCTGCTACGGGTACGCTGTCGGTGCTCACCCGATGGATAGACCGCCGGGCACGCGGGCGTAGCTCAATGGCAGAGCCCCAGCCTTCCAAGCTGGTCATGAGGGTTCGATTCCCTTCGCCCGCTCTGACTGTTCCAGCCCAGGTCAAGGGCATGATCATCGTTTTCTGAACGCTCTTTCAGGAGGCGCGTTTCCGGTCGCGTGCCCGATGACTATCAGCCATCCGGCATGCTGCTGTAAGGCTCCGCATGATCTTACGAATAGTAATCATCGAGTCACAACACTTGATCTGGCGTGGGCAGCATCGAAACACCTGCCTCACCCGCCGGAGCTACGATCCCGCTGGCCCTGCGGGGCGCCTGTTGCGGGCGAACTTGCGGGCGGAGGGTGACGGGTGAGGCTGGGCAGCATGACTTCGTCGACCAGCGCGCGCAGCGTTTCGGCGGTCACCGGGCGGCCGTGCTGCAGCATGCGGAACGAGATGTAGCCGGGCAGCACGTCCCAGATGTCGTCGCTGATGACTTCCGGGACGATCTCCCCCCGGCTGACCGCGCGGTGCAGCACGCCGTGCACTTGGTCGCGCCGGTCGCGGTACAGGTCGTCTGCGAGCCCTTCCCGCAGCTGGGGGGTGCGGCTGCTGGCGGCGAGGATCCCGGCGATGGTGCTCGCGTACAGGCGCGCATCGCGGGCGATGATCTCGGCGAGCCCGAGCAGGTCCCCGCGCAGGGTGCCGGTGTCGGGGGGCGTGCCGGTCCCGCGGATTTGGTGCGCGAACGCCGCGCAGACCAGCTCGGCCTTGGAGGGCCAGCGCCGGTACACCGTGGTCTTGCTGGCGTGCGCCCGGGCCGCGACCTTGTCCACGGTGAGGTTGTCGTACCCGGTTTCGCGCAGCACCTCCAAGGTGGCCGCCAGCAGCTCCGCCTCCCGCGCGGTGAGCGAGGCGCCCAGCAGGCCCCGGCCCGCGCCGCGGCGCCCGCTGGCTGGGGGGGAGGTCGCCATAGCCGCACCCTACCGGGCTGACGGCGATACGGTACTGTACCGTACAATCCGGAGGGACCAGGGCCACGACGGAAGGACAGGCCGTGACCCAGCAGGCAGCAGCCGGGGTGCCACGGCACGGCGCGGCGATCCAGATCTTGGGCGTGTCCGGGGAGCTGGGCCTCGCGACCGCCGACCGCCTGGCCGCGCGGGGCCGCGCCACCCTCGCCCGCCGGGCGCGGGTGCTGCTGCTTGACCTGACCGGCCTGTCCTTCTGCGGCGCCCACGGGCTCAGCGCCTTCGTCAAGATCGCCAACCACGCCGGCAAGACAGGATGCCGCTACGGCCTCATCGCGCCGCCGCCGCAAGTGGCGAAGCTGCTGCGCATCACCCGCCTGGACCAGCGGCTGCCGGTATTCGCTGCCATCCACGACGCCCTCGCGCACCTCACGGCCACGGCCAGCGCATGCGCACAGTGACAGGGCAGCAGTGATCAGCCGGACCCGAAAACTGCTGGGGGACGAGTGAGCCACCAAGAAACAGGCATCTTGCCCGGTGATGGACGGCCCGGCCACCCGGCACGCGCCCACCCGCTAGCCGCCCCCAGCCGTGACCCGTGGCTGCGCATCGACCCCGATGCCGCCATGATGTTCCCTCTTCCTGGCCAGCTTGGCCATGGCAGGACAGCGTGCCTGCGGCGCCAGCCTGCCCGCATAACCGGCGGCCGGATCGAAGGCGGTTACACCAACGTATTCGAGCTGATCTGCCCCAGCTGCGGCGACCATCCCTACCTCGATTACTCTGAGATCCCGGCCCGGCTTCAGCAAATCCGCGGGCCTTACCCGCTGCATGTGGGCTTGGCGGCATATGAGAAGCACCTCGGGCGGACTTAGGCGCGCCGCTGTGGTGACGGTACCTGCGGCATGCTACGCACATACTCCGGGCCGCTACCGTGCTTAGGGATATCTACCCGGTGCGCTGGACCGGCCGTCAGGCGGTCATCGCGTTTCCCGAGCACATTGATGTGTCGAACGCCGGGCATATCCGGGAGGAGTTGTTGTCGGTCATCAACCGTGGCGCCGAGGCGCTGATCGTAGACCTGACCACGACGCTCTCTTGTGATCACGCGGGCGCGGATGCCATGATCCGCGCCTACCAGCGGGCCGCCGTCAGCGGCACGGAGCTGCGGCTGGTCGTCACCGCGCAGCTCGTCCGGCGGATGTTCAGCCTCAACGGCCTGGATCGCCTGGTCTCCATCTACCCGTCCCTGGAGGCGGCCACCGCCGCCAGGGCACCCGCCGCAGTGACTGCGGTGGCAGCCACTATGCCGGAGGGGATCCTCTGCGGCTATCGCCCCGGAGGTGATGCGCAAGCTGGTCGACGCGCTGCAGGACGGGGTAGCGCTGGCAGACAGCCAGGGCACGCTGACACTGGCTAACCTGCGAGTAGAGGAGATGTTTGGCTACGGGCACGCCGAGCTGACCGGCTGCCCGGTGGAGTCCCTGGTGCCCGTCGACCTACGCGAAGCTCACCGCGGCCACCGGGCCGCCTACACCCGGGCACCCACAGCCCGGCCGATGGGCGCCGGGGCGCGGCTGGTCGCGCTACGCAAAGACGGAACCACATTCCCGGTGGAGATCAGCCTCAGTGCGGTAGCGACCGCGACCGGCGCCCTCACCCTCGCTGTCATCCGCGACATTACCGAGCCCCGCAAGCTCGTCGACCTCGCCCGGGCCGCAGTAACGGCCAAGCAGGCACACGACGGCCAGGAACTTCTCGGCTCGATCACCACCAGCTTGTTCAATGTCGGACGCAGTCTGCAGGCCGCCGCGGACCTGCCCCACGAAGCGGCCAGCAAGAACGTCGCAGAAGCCCTTCAGTACCTCGACGACACGATCCGCCAGATCCGCGACGCCGCATTCACCACTCCGGGCCAGTAAGCTCACCCGAGACCTGCCGTGGGGGGAGTCGCTCATTACGCCACGCAGTTGAGCTTGACCATGCGCGGCTATGCACCGCTTTGCAAGAGCTTGAGCGGCGCCGCCCGGCCGAGCGGCTTTTCCGGACCTTTGTCCTGCCGACCCGGACGATCGTCCCTAGCAGCGCCAGGTAGCGGACGATGAGCGTGGCAAATAGAAGCAGAGCATAGCTGGGATGACCCGCGGTCTGCGGCCGTCTTCAGCCTTCCTGAAGGAGGGAACAAAATGGCTGCTCCAACAATCCCTCGTCCTGCCCCGCATGAGCCACTCTGGCACCCGTCCGAGGAGCTTACCCCGGCACCGCCGCATGGTGAGCCTGGCATGCTGGCGCTACCGGCCGTGATCGTGGGCGCGGTGGCGTTCGGCCTGGTCCTCATCGGCGTCGTTCCGGCCACCGCGGTCGGGGCTTCGCTGCCGATCCTCATCGCAGCCTCCCTCGCACTGTTCCTGGCCACGATCTGGGCGGCGCGCATCGGAGAGAACGCGTCGGCGGGCTTCTTCGGCGTGCTCGCCAGCTTCTTCATGAGCTACGCAGTGCTCGTGCTCGGGCTGACGCACAACTGGTTCGGGATCGCCCCGACCGCGGTGGCTGGCACCCAGAAGATCTTCGTGATCAGCTGGATAGTGGTCGTCGCGCTGCTCATGCTGGCGGCGCTGCGGCTGCCAGTGGCCTTCCTGGCCCTGTTCACGGTGGCCGAGGCCGCCCTGGTGCTGGACCTGGTGGGCATCATCAACACCTCGGCGAACCTGACCAAGGCCGCCGGGTGGGTCATCATGGCCTTCGCGGCCCTGGCGGTGTACCTCTTCGCCAGCACGGCCTCCAAGGCCGCGGGCGGCAAGGAGTTCCCGCTGGGCAAGCCACTGCTCCACTGATGATCCGAGGACCACACGGGATCCCGCAATCAAAGATGGGAGCCGGGACCGGCCCGGGCCGACACCGCAAGCCACGTCGGCCGGGACCGGTCCCGGCCTTGCCTGCCCCGGGGCGCAACCGGTGGCCCGTTCCGTGCTCCGGCGCGCAGCCGGTAGCCCTCCCGCCGCTGGACGACAGGTTCAGCGCACGGCGCGGAACCTACCGCGTCATCTTCCGGATCGACGACAAGGCTCATATTGTCACCGTCGTCGACATCGGCCACCGTCGTGACGTCTACCGGACTCGATGAACGCTGACATCACGCCTGCTGCCGAAATTGGCTGTAGTAAGTAAGTCAAGGCGGCGCCGCTATGCGGCGCCGGGTCCGGCGCTCCCGCGCCGGGCTCTGCGTTGGGACGCCCGCCCGGCACGCCCGCGCCGTCCCAGCCATAGCAGTACCACCAATCTAGGCGGGTCAATCGGCAGCCCGGTGATGAGTGCGGCGCAAGGCCGGCATCCTCGGCTTCGATTGTCCCGCTCGCGGCAGCCGCTCCCCAGGGATTTGCGCCTGCGAGGACGACGGGCAGGACCAGGTGCTCAGTGAGTACATCCTCTTGCCGACCGCGAAATTAGTAGCTCCGAGGTCCGTCCGCGCAGGCGATTCGTTCGTACGTGTCAGCGCCTAAAGGCCGACGAGGCGGCGCCAGGCCGGTCAACACGGTAGATGTAATGCAGCGCATCATCAATCGGGTTGTCGGGCGACATCGGGCCTTCAGCGACCCGCTTCAAGCCAGCCTTCTCCAGCGCACGCCAGGAGGCCACATTGGCGGCCACCACGGCGGCAAGCACCGCGGGCGCATCAGAATACGAGTTCCAGGTGTCCTCAACGGCCGCAGCGATCATGCGGGATCCGAGACCGCGACCGCGCAGCGCTGGGTCCGCGATGAGGTAGTCAAGCTCGACGGCGCCGACTGGCACCTCGATTACTGCCGAGAATTTCATGAGATCCTGGGGGTAGTCGCAAATCGCCGAGCGCTGCAGCAGGCCGATTGGCCGGCCGTCGAGGAGAACGAGCAGGTCTTCCCCCGGCTCCTCGCCTCGCGTGCTCGCGCCGAAGTCGCGCTCGACCGCCTCAAGGGTTGTCTCATGATTCCACCACCGGGCGACCTGGGGCTCTCGCAACCACTCGGCCAGCATGGGAAGGTCCCCGGCAATCAACGGCCGCCACGACAAGCAACCATCGCTAATCCTCTCCACCGTCACAGCGTAGATCCCGGAGTGATCGTCCAGGCCGATGAGTTGCTGCCTCGCTCGGTAGTCCTGGTCGCGCCGACGTCGCTCAGTGCCAGGCCCGCGTCGTTCCGCCCGGAGATAGAACTGCTGGGCGAGACCACCCGCGTTCTGGTCGAGCAGGTCGGCGCCATTGACGCCGGACGGCTCGGCGACCTAGTGGGCCGGGTCACCCCAGACCAGCAATGGGGCATCGACGAAGCTCTCACGACCGTTCTGGGTCTCCGCTAGCAATATTCGGGACAGTAAAAGCAGCGCACCACTGCTGCCGAATCCGCCTTAAATTCATGAAGGCGCCGCCGCTGGCCGGCGTCAGCCCGGGCTCTGCCTCGGCAAGGCCGCCCGGCGCACGCCGGGCCATATCCGAGCGGTTTGCAGATCAAGCAGGCTCATCGCATGCAGGACAGGGCGGAGCTTGAAGCCGAACATCTGGACCGCGCGCGGCGCTCTGCCCGCCATCACGTCCCACGCCGCGCGGCTGAGAGAGGCACCTTTCGGTGATCGGCTTAGCCGGATCGGGGTACGAGGCGGATGACCGGCAGGACGCGGTCGGTCTTCTGCTCGTACTGTGCGAAGCGGGGCGCGGCGGTGGTGATTTGCTGCCACGCCTTGTCGCGCTCTGCCCCGTGCAGTTGTTCCGCCGTCACGGCGACCGTGCGGCCTTCCATCTCGACCGTGACTTCGTCGGGGTGCGCGGCCATGTTGTAATACCACGCTGGATTCCGTGCCGCTCCGTTCGCTGACGCCACGATCAGCCAGCTGCCGTCCGGGCCGGGAAACCAGCCGACCGGATTGGTCCGCCTGGCCCCGCTCCTGGCGCCGGTGGTCGTCAGGATCAGGGCGTTGAAACCCATCATCTTGCCGCCCTTGCGGCGGAGGCGACGCGACATGACGTTGTTCAGCCACCGGAAGAAAGGCCCTGACGGCTGGCGGGCGCCACGGGTTCCGGCGCGTGTATTGAAGCTCATGTGACCTCCTGGTCGACGCTCAAGGTTCCGTGTGCCCGGCGCGTGGCGCGCTATGCAGTACCGGGACACCAGGTCATCGATGACGATCGCCACCTTGGCATTCCCGGCCTGTACGTTGCGGAACTTCCGCGTCTTGACCGGGTCCATGCCGCCAACGTAGAGGTGCGTCCCGTCGTACTCGTATCCGGCCGGCGACACATCCGGCTGGCGGTTCTGGACTGGGCGAGATCGTCTGGGTACGAACGTCTGTGGGCCACGGTCTGGGAGTGGAACACCGCTTCTCGCCGTGTGCTGGCCAAGGTCGGGTTCACCGAAACCGGGCGGAAGGAACTGGACGCGGTCTACGGGAACAACCTGTTCACCACGAGACAGCTCTGACTCGATGTCGCTGGCGTTGTGACTGACCAGTGCCCGCGCCAAGTCGTGCATGGCCAGGTCCAGCGAGGAGATATTTGCTTGGCGGGCACTAACGATTTCCTTGATCCACGCTGCTTGATCCCCCGGGGGGAGCGCCCGACAACCGCTCCACCGCCCTGATCACCCCAATAGCCCAGCTGGGCTCGGGCTTCCGTCTCGCGAGTCCGCCGACACCACCGGCTGAACTGCGATGTACGGCTCCGGACAGACGCCCTAGAGATCGTTCGGTCGTCCCCGGAGCCCGACTAGCTCGATGAACCCTTCCGAGCCATGAAAGTCATCCGGGTTGGCCGTATAGAGGGGCAGCGCATTACTCGCGGCGGTTGCCGCGATCATCAGATCAGCAGCGCGCTTGCGCCCGCTCCAACCGAAAACCTCAGGTCACAGCCCTGGGCGCAGCGGACAGCGGTACGATCCGCAGTCCGTCGTTCCCGGCGGGCCGCCGCCCGTGCGGCATCAGCGAGCCAACGAAGGTGGCCCGGGTGTGCACGTATTCGGCGAACGCGCGGAACAGCGGCCAGACCGGTGCTTCGTCACGCCCTCCGCCGATCAGGTAGAGGGCGTGGCGAAGCCCAGTTCCCGGTCGAGGATTTCAGCCAGCCGCAGCGCGCCGAGTTCCTGTCCACGGGCCGCGGTCAGCTGAACGCCGCAGGGCAACCCCGTCTCGTCGGTGCCCGCGCGGATCGTCACCGACGGGACGCCCGCCAGGTTCTGCGGGACGGTGTAGCCCATGATGAAGTCGCGGAACAGCTGGCGGGCGCCGTCGGGCGCGGTGATGTGGTCCGGGTCGGCCCGCCGTGGTGGGGTGCAGGTATTGACCGGAGTGAGCAGAATGTCCACGGAGGCAAGCGCGACGTCGAGCGCAGCGGCCAGGTGACGCCGGCGGTCACACGCGGCGAAGTACGTGCCCATGTCGACCGACCGCGCATGCTCCAGCCGTCGGCGCACATCCTCGCCGTAGGCGGCGGCGCGGCCGGGAAAAAGCCCGAGTCGCCGGTGGTGCACGTCGTAGGCCTCGGCCATCTGGATGGCGGTAAACGCCTCCCAGTACTCGGCCGCGGCTGGCAGCCGGAGCTCGACGATCGTGGCGCCCAGCCCGGAAAGGACGTCCGTCGCCCGCTGATAAGCGGCCAGGTGAGGCGCGGCGATCGCTGTGCCGAGCAAGTCCGGCGAAAGCCCCACACGGCGGCCCGCCAGTGTGGCCGGCCATGGCCCCGGGTCTGTCATGGCGGGGATGCGGCTGGCCGGGTCCGCCGCCGACCAGCCGGCGCTGGCCTCAAGCAAGATGGCAAGGTCGTGTGGCGTGCGCGCGATGAAGCCAGGGGTGTCAAGCGAGGGCGCCAGCGGCACGCAGCCGTCGCGGGGGATCCGGCCGAACGTCGGCTTGAGGCCGGCCACGCCGCACAGCGCCGCCGGGATGCGGACAGATCCGCCGGTGTCGCTGGCCACCGCGGCCGGGACGAGCCCGGCCGCCACGGCGGCGGCGGACCCGCCACTCGACCCGCCGCTGATGAAGTCCGGATGCCACGGGTTGCGGGTCCCCGCCCCGCCCGGGCGCTGGGTCGTGATGCCCCAGCCGAACTCGTGCGACCTGGTCAGTCCCACGATGACGGCGCCGGCCCGCCTGAGCCGCTTGACCACTTCGGCGTCGGCGGCCGCCACGGCCCCGGCAAGGGCCTGCGAACCGTAGGTCGCGGGCAGGTGTGCAACATCGAACAACTCCTTGACTGCGATCGGCACGCCGTGCAGATGCCCCCGCCACCGGCCGCGCTTGAGCTCGGCGTCCGCCGCCTCGGCGGCCCGGCGGGCGCGGTCAGCGTCGATCGCGACGAACGCGGAGAGGTCACCGTCCACGGCGGCGATCCGTGCCAGGACACCGTCCAGCACCGCCGGGGGGCTCAGCTCCCCCGAAAGGTAGCCATGCGAAAGGCCGCCGATCCCCTGCCGCTCCCAGCCGGTCATGGCTGCGGCAGGTACTTGATGCTGCCGAGGACGTGGTCCCGGATTATGGTGGCGACCCGTTCCTCATCCCGTTCCCTGAGCGCGCGCAGGAGCTTCGCGTGCTGCTGGACCGATTCCTGGTGCGGCAGGCCGGCCTGCGGACCATCCGGGAAGGATCGCCACAGCAGCCTCATGAGGAGAAGAAGCATCGGCGAGCGCGCGCACTGGTAAACCCGGAAGTGGAACTGCCGGTTGAGTTCCGCCAGCCGTTCGTCATCCGGCCGGCAGGCGGCGACCTCTCGGTAGAGAGCCTCGATCTCAGCCAGGTCGCCGTCGGACATCTTGGCCACCGCGAGGCTGCCGGCCAGCGCCTCCAGGGCGGCCAGGATCCGGTAGTTCTCCGCAAGCCCCTCCGACTCGGTGCGCGCGACGGTGGCCCCCCGGTGCACGTCGGTGACCACCAAGCCCTCCGACTCGAGCCGCCGGAGCGCCTCGCGCACCGGCGTGTAGCTCACGTCGAACTGTTCGGCGAGGTCGCGCTGCCGCAGTGGCGTGCCCGGGGACAGCTGGCGGTCGGTGATGAGTTCCCTGAGCACGTCGGTGACCATGTCGCTTTTGCTGACGTACTTGCCCCGTGCCCGCTCGGTCATGGCTTTCCGATCCTACGTAGGGCGCGGCGAGGAATTGAGGCCGTGCGTGGACGGCCCGGGCGGGGACTGCGCGGCCGCGGATTGGCCGAGAAAGACCTCGCGGATGTCGGGCCGGTCGCGAATCTCGCTGGCCGGGCCCGCGATCTCGACCCGTCCCGCGACCAGAATGTAGGCCCAGTCGGACACCCCGAGCGCCTCGAACGCCTTCTGCTCGACCAGCAGCACGGCCGTCCCCGAATCGGCCAGGCGGCGGACCTGGTCTCGCAGCACCGACCGGGACAGTTCCGGCGACAGGTTGGAGGTCGGCTCGTCGAGGACGAGAACGGCCGGCTCCAGCATCAGGACCCGCGCCACCGCGAGCATCTTCCGTTCGCCGCCGCTGAGCTTGCTCGCCGTCCGCGACCTCATGTCCGCGAGCGCCGGGAACGTCGACAGCACCTTCTCCGTCCTGGCGGCCAGCTGCGGTTTCGAAAGCAGGTAGCCACCCATCTCCAGGTTCTCGGTCACGGTCAGAGTGTCGAACACGTCCTTGGTCTGCGGGACGAAACCCAGTCCCATCCGGGCGAGGAGATGCCCACGCCAGTTCGTTATGTCCCGGTCATTGAAAGTGACTGTGCCCGTCATTACCGGGAGCCTGCCTGTCACGGCCTTGAGCAGGGTGGACTTGCCGGCGCCGTTGGGCCCGATGATCGACACCACCTCCCCCGGCCCGACGCTGATGCTCACGCCCGAGACGATCGCGTCGCCGCCGTATCCGGCAGCGACGTCGGTGAGGCGCAGAACCGCCGGGGGCCGCTCCTGCCCGCCCGGTGCGCTATCCGATGAGGTAGGCATCCAGCACCTCTTGATCGGAACGGACGTCGGCCATCGTTCCCTGCGAGATCACTCGCCCCTGGGCCATCACGACGACGGGGTCGCACAGCCGCTCCACCACGGCCAGCTCGTGCTCGATCATCAGCATCGTGAGTCCCTCACCGACCAAGTCGGCCAGATGCTGCTCGATCCTCCTGGCCAGGGATGGGTTCACGCCGGCCATCGGCTCGTCGAGCAGCAGCAGCGCGGGATCGGCCATCAGCCCGCGCATCAGCTCCAGCAGGCGCTTCTGGCCGCCGCTGAGGTTCCCGGCGTACTCCTCCTCCTTGGCGGACATGTCGAAGCGGGCCAGCAGCTGCCGGGCGCGCTCCACCGTTGCCCGCTCCTGCGGCCGCCAGTACCGTTTGCCGAGTGCCGCCTGCCACAACGCCTCACCCCGCTGGTCTGGCGCCGCAACCAGCAGGTTCTCCAGCACAGTCAGCGCGGCGAACTCGCTGGATATCTGAAAGGTGCGGATGATGCCGCGCCGGGCCACCCGGTAGGACGGCAGCCCGGTAATGTCCTGCCCCTTATAGGAAACCGTCCCAGCACTCGGCTTGAGCGCGCCGGCGATGATGTTGAGGACGGTCGACTTGCCGGCACCGTTGGGCCCGATCAGGCCGGTGATCCGGCCGGGCGGGACAGTAAAGGACGCGCCGTTCACCGCGTGCACGCCGCCGAACTCGCGATGCAGGTCCCGAACGGCCAGTACCGGGCCGGCGGGCTCGCTCATTCGCCGGTCCTCACGGACATCTCTTCCTTGACGGCCGCCGGGAAGCGCCGCCGCCGCTCGGGAATCACACCACGGGGCCAGAACCACAAGAAGATGAGGGCGAGCGCCCCGACGACGATCCACTGCAAGGCGTCGATGAGCCCCGGCGGCCCGAACTGCGGCAGGAACCGGGTGGCCTCGAGGAAGGCGACCGGCACGAGCAGCGCGCCGACCATGACGCCCAGGTTGTTGCCGGACCCGCCCACGATGACGGCGGTGAAGTACACGAACGTTTCCGGGTACAGCCAGGAACCCGGCGACCAGGCGGAGATGAACTCGACCAGGACGGCGCCGCTGATGCCGGCGATCGCGCCGCCCAGGATGAACGCGAGCATGCGCAGCCCGGTGACGTTCTTGCCCAGCGCCGCGGCCGCCTGCTCGTTGTCGCGGACCGCGCGCAGCGCGCGCCCGAGCGGCGAGCTCGTCACGATGTGCACGAGCCAGTACACGCACACGCAGATCGCGGCCGTGATGCCCACGAACAGCCACTGGTAGCCGATGGGCGGGAGGTTGACCAGCGCGGCCAGCGGCTTGGGCACCAGGGCCAGCCCGTTCGGCCCGTTGACCAGGCCAACCTGGTTGATGGCCACGCTGGTCGCGATCAGCGACACCACGAGCATGACCATCGCCTCGTAGTCACTGCGCAGCCGCCGGACGGTCAAGCCGCCGACGAGCGCCGCGAGCAGGCCGCCGACCAGCCCGGCCGCCAGGATCGGCAGCGGGAAGGGCCAGTGGGCGCCGCCGAGGTACTGCTGGAACCCGCCCTGGCTGGCGGGCTTGGCGGGCCCGAGGGTGAGCACTGCCGCCGTGTAGGCGCCGGCTGCCTGGAAGACGATGAAGGCGAAGTTGACCAGCCCGGCCACGCCGAACTGCAGGTTGAGCCCCCAGACCGCGATCACGTCAACGCCGAGGTAGATCAGCACCGTCGAGATGTAGAACTGCCAGGCGACGCTCACGCCGCGACCTCCTTGCGGGTGGCGACCTCCGACAGAATGCCCTGCGGCCGGGCAAGGAGCACGATCACCAGGATCACGAAGGCGACGACATCCTTGTACTCGGGGTTGAAGATGGCCGCCGCCACCTCACTGGCGATCCCGATGACCAGGGCGCCCAGCATGGCCCCGTAGGGCTGGCCGATCCCGCCGAGCACCGCGACGGCCACGATCGGGATCAGGAACTCCGAGCCGGTCGTTTCGGTGAACGCCGTCACGTTCATCACCAGGATGACGCCGGCCAGGCCGCACAGCGTGCCCGAGATGGCCCAGGCAAGGTCGATGACCCGGTCGGTGGCGATCCCGCAGTTGCGGGCGAGATCGGGGTCGGCGGCGGTGGCGCGCATCGCCTTGCCCAGCTTGGTGTAGCGGAGCAGCAGGTGGATGAGGAGCATCGCGACGACCGCGATGCCGATGATGGCGAGCTGGACGGTGGTGAACACCATTCCGGCGATGTGAACTGACGAAGGCCGGGGCATCTGCAGGCTGAAGAAGTTAGCGCCGAAGATGGCGAGCAGGCCATTCTGCAGGATGAGGCTGACCGCGATGGTCACGATGATCATGCCGAACAGCCGTGTCCCGCGCCGCACGAACGGGGTGTATAGGCACCGGTTCAGCAGCACGGAGAAGACGGACCCGAACGCCGCGCCCGCCACCAGTGCCAGCCACACGCTGAAGCCGGCGCTGGTGACGAGGTAGGCGATGAACGCGGCGGCGGTCATGATGTCGCCGTAGGCGAGGTTGAGGATGTTGGTCACCCCGAACTGAAGGGTGAATCCGACGCCGGCCACCGCCAGGATGGAGGCGGTGACGATGCCGAACCCGATCGCCGGCACCAGCGTGTTCACGGCCGCCGTCCCGTCCGTTCCTGACTGCCCTCGGCCCTCATCCCCCGGTCACCGGCTGATCGCCGCGATCTGCGCCGCCGAAACCGAGCCGACCAGCACGAGCTTCCCATTCACGTATCTGGCGGCCTCGAACGCCCCGGTCGAGTTGTGCCAGCGGTTGAACACGACCGGCCCGCCCGCGCCGACGTACTGGATCTGCTTGCCCGCCGCCAGCGCGGACTTGCCGGCGGCGTAACTCGTCACGACCGTCTTGCCGGGCCCTGGCTCGGTGACCTTCATGACGTCGGAGTTGAACACCGCCGGCTTGGTGCTCTTGGCCGCGAGCATCGCCAGGGCCATAACGTTGACGCCGTCGTAGTAGGTCATCGAGTACGGGTCGCTGCTCCACTGGCCCGGCTTGGGCACCTGTGATCCCGACGCCAGCAGCGCCTTGTTGTAGGTCTGCCAGGCCGGCCCGCTCGGTGGCGCGTATGGTTGCATCCCCTCGAAATACCTGGCCATGGGCCCCGCGCCGATCGCGCCGTTGACGGCCTTCAGCCACGGCGCCTGAAGGGTCACCTCGGTCCCGATCACCGGCAGCAGCCCGTGCAGCTGCTGCAGCTCGGACAAGAAGGTCGCCCCGGTCTGCGGGTCCACCTCGGTGAAGATCACCTGCGGGTGGGCGGCGAGGATGCTCTCGACCTCGCTGCGATAGGAGCTTTGGTCGAGCGCGAAGGGCTTGTTGTAGACGATGGTCCCGCCGAGCTGGGTGAAGGCACGGACCAGCGTCGGCACGTCCGACTGGGCGCCCGCGTCGTTGCCGAACACCGCGGCCCCGCGTGTGTAGCCAGCCTTGTGCGCCCAGAGCGCCATCGCGTAGCCCTTGACGTCGTCGGCGGGCGTGATCCGCCAGAAGTAGGCACTGGT
The DNA here is from genome assembly GCA_963707905.1 of uncultured Actinomycetes bacterium. GTDB lineage: Bacteria > Actinomycetota > Actinomycetes > Streptosporangiales > Streptosporangiaceae > DASXKD01. The sequence continues at coordinate 108,962 of CAVPSA010000021.1, forward strand.
GGTGTGGTCAAAGGCGGCCTGGCCGGTGTCGACGAACATCGGCACATGGCCGGTGTTCAGCAGCGGGACGGTGGCCAGCGCCTCATCGGAGCTAGGCCCGAGCACGCCGGCCAGCGATGTCTCCGTCGCCATCATCTTCTGGGCGGCCGGCACGGCGTCGGCCGGATCGCCCCGGGTGTCCTCCTGGACGCAGCTCATGTGATGGCCGAGTACCCCGCCGTCGGCGTTGATCAGCCGGATGGCGGGAATGCAGCCACCGACCATCTCCGGCCCAAATGCCGCGTCCGGCCCAGTGAACGGGTTGAACTCCCCCACCGCCAGCGTTGACGCCGAACTGCTGCCGCCCGAGGAACCGCAGGCGGCGACGGACAGGAGCGCGAGCGCCGCTCCCAGTGCTGTCAGGGCGAGTTTCATAACGCACCTCCAGATGATGAGCCGCCAGCATCGCAGCGCGCGTCAGGGTTGTCAGGCGCCCCGGCGAAGCAGCAGGTGACGGCCGCGCTCATCCCCCATGACAGACAGGAACCCGTCGGCCTCGACCCCATCGGGGTAGTGGCTGATGGGCTCCGCCAGCTGTCCGGCCAGCCGGATCCGCCTCATGACGGATCTCGCGACGGGCCGAGGATGCGGATCATGAGCGGGCTCGGATGGAAGCCGTTGCACGGATTGAGGTCCTGCGGGCAGGCGGAGACCGACACGATCGAGTCCATCAGCGTCCGGAGCACCATCTTGTCCCCGGCCTTCCCGGTGGGGATCTCGTTGCCGAACGTCCGGTCCGGGTGAATGGGGGCGTTCTGGAAGAAGTTGAACGGATCGGGGATCTGCCATTCCGCGATCCCCCATGGCTCCAGCGCCTCGGTGAAGTTCGTCCGGCAGCTGCGGTGGCCCTCGACCCCGTAGTCGAGCCGGTACCGCCGGTCGTCGCACATCGAGGTGATGATGTCGTTCCGGCCCACGTCATCGCGGATGATCTCGAACATCGGGTGCCGCCAGTTGCTGTCCAGGCGGTCCCCCACCACCGCCGTCAGCCGCAGCAGCGCCGACCGGGTGTGCGTGGTGGACAGCCACTCGGTCCGGTTGCGCTCCGCGAAGGCAACCAAGTCTGCGACCTGCTGCCCCTGCACGTCGACGATCTCCACCAACTGGCCCGCCCGGGCGACAAAGGCCGCGCCGTGCCCGCCGGGAATGAGGATCTCCCGCAGCAGATCCGGCCCCGGCGCTTCAGCCGCTGGCCCCGCCGCGCCGTCCGCCGGCCCAGCCCCCACAGAGGCTTCATCACTCATGACGAGGATTGTGCGTCATATACAATCCGGGGTCAAGATACTCCGCTCGATGCACGGGAGAACACCCCGCCCGGCGGGGCCGGGCCGCGCGAATGTCCAGTCTGGAAGAGGCCTGATGCGTATCGGGACAACGCGAAAGGAATAAAATGCCAGGCATCATTCGCGAGGAAATGCGTGTCCCAGGTCTTCCGCCCCCGCTCAGCCACTACACAGATGCAGTCCGGTTCGGCGACCTCCTGTTCATATCGGGCTGCGCGCCTCTGGATGAGGCCGGCCGCCTGGTAGGCGAGGGGGATGTGGCCATCCAGGCCCGGCAGGTTCTGAACCATCTTGGGACGGTCCTGCGCCATGCCGGCGCTGATTTCGCCGCCGTACTCAAGGTCACCGTCTACTTGCTCAATGTCGACGACCGGGTGGCCGTGAACGAGGTGCGCAAGGAGTTCTTCGGGGAATCCCGTCCGGCCAGCACGCTCATAGCGGTGCGGCAGCTGGCGGTGCCCGGCATGCTGGTGGAGATCGATGCTGTGGCAGGTATCAGTCGCCGACCGGACCTAGCTGGTGATGCGCCGGCGATCGAGCCGCCGCCATAGGCTGCGGCCAGCAGCGCGGCGGCGGCGACCGTGGCAGCCCGCAGGCCCGCCCGCAATCTGGCGTTCCGATGCTGCGGGGCGTCATCGTTCTTTCTTGTCATCCCGAGACCAGCCTCACAATAGCCACAGCACTACTATGAGCCGCCCCGGCGCTCAGTACCGCACGCCGGATACGTCTACGGACGGAACGCCGGGGCACGGGACCAAGCACATCCCGGAGGGTTCGATCCCTTCGTCCGCTCTGACCGTTCCAGCCCAGGTCAAGGGCTCAGGTTCGGGGAGCCGCGGAACGGGCGATAGCAAGATCCCAGGCGGCGTGCGAGAACTGCGCCGCCGCCAGCACCAGCCAGAACGCTGTCCACCCGTACGCCGCCCAGTCGCTGCCACCGAGCAAGAACGTAACGGCGCCCAGGCCGACCAAGACGACAGCGGAGGTGATGCGTACGGCTCCAAAGCGACGGAGGTGGCGGTACTCCAGTGGCGAGATCAGGCGCTGCATTCCGGATCGCGGGGGAGATGCCCACCATCCGCGGAGGCCTTTCGGGGCGATGTTGCCATACGGTGCATGCATCGGGATGCCTCCTGTCGCCTGTGGTACCGGCCACCCGGTCAGCTATAAAAAATGATATCACTTTGATAGATGAATTCCAAGAGGGCCGGACGGCTACAGCCGCTTCTTCCGGCCTGTTCGCAGGCGGCTGCCGACCGCTGAGTCGCCGGCAACAGGCGAGCTAGAGTTCGGCGGCTGGATCTGGCTGAGGGTCTCACCTGGGTGGCGAGACCGTCCCGCCGCGGGTGCGGCCGTGGCCCCTATGGCAGAGTTGGCCGTGCCAGTACGGCAGAGAACCACCTAACCGGCCATGCGCCACGAGCCATCGACGTGGCGGTGATGGCCGTCATGCCCGGCAAGCCCGGGCCGGCCCGGGCGGGAGCGACAATGACCGAGCACACCACCGCAGGCAAGATGTCCCTCGCCGAACTCGCCGACGGGCACAAATGCCAGCCGTCCGCCATCCTGCGCCTCACGGCCGAGCACAGCCCCGGTGGTGCCTATCCAGCCAACGTCGCCGCCTATATCAACGGAGTATTTCGCGGCACCATCGCCGCCACCGATCACATGCCCGCAGGGCTGCATCTGTACCTGCCATGAGGGCCGGCTGACACCCCCGGGCAGCTGACCGGCGGCTGGGCGCTCGTCACGGCGGCGCCTGCGCGGCCCGCCGAATAACCGGGGCGGCGCGGGGTAGCTGGCAGCCGTGGCTAGAGCGAGAACGGTAGCGGGGTATGCAATCCCCGGCATCATCGTGTTCTTCTTCTGGGTGGTCGTGGTAATCCTGGCCATCATCCTGCTTGCGTTCATCGTGCACTGGGCCGGCGGCGGAGTACTCAACCTCAGGCTCGGGCACTTCGACCTGAACGTCGGCTTCACCTAATCCGGTCCGCCGTTGCCGCGCCCGTCACACTGGTGACGGGCGCGGCTCAACCAGCGGCTCCCGGCGGCGCACAGTACGAGGCGGCACCTGGCGCGGCAGGCCAGCTTTGGCGTCAGCGCCCGTTATGCGCGGCGCGGTACTGCTCCGCCACGCTGGCCGGGATGCGCCCGCGCGCACTGACCACGATCCCCTGGCCTTTCGCCCAGGCCCGGACGTCACCAGAGTGCTGCCGGCCGGCCCCGGCACGCTCCGGCCGGCGCGGCTGCGACCGCCCGGCCCGGCGGGCATGCTCTAGGTAGGGCGCAAGTTGCCTGCGGAACGCATCAGCGTTGCTGGTCCTCAGGTCGATCTCATAATCCGCGCCATCGACGGCGAACCGGACGGTCTCATCGGCCGGGCCGCCGTCGAGGTCGTCTTCCAGTGCGACGGTTACCTTCTGGGCCATCCCGGCCTCCCGTGCTGCGACAGTGCCTGCACCGTACCCAAGGCCAGCGTCCGCGGCCCAGCCGCAACGCCGCAGATCAGGCATAAACCTCAGGGAAGGCAAATGCCCCCCGGCCAGACCAGTATCCCAAGGGTCAGCCGGCGGCCAGGTCGCGCTGATACCAGGTGCCTGGCCGGCCGCCGGGCTCGGCCGGGCCGACTGGCACGAACCCGGCTTTGGCCAGCACCTTCTGGGACGCGACGTTGTCATGCGTGGTCGCTGCTCGGAGCGTGCGCAGCCCGTACTGCGCGGCCGCCAGCCGGCACAGTTCCCGGACGGCCGCGGTCGCCACGCCGCGGCCCGCGACTCGCTGCGCGACCCGGTACCCGAGCACGGCCGTGCCGTCCTCAAGATCGAACAGGTTGAACCGGCCGAGCACCGTGCCATCCTCGCTGACGAGCACATGGAAGACGCAGGTGCCAGCTTCCTGCTCGGCCAGCAGGGCGTTGTGCCGCTCGGTGAACTGGTCGAAGAACTCATCGCCGCGGTCGGAGATGAAGGTGGCGAAGTAGGCGCGGTTCGCCAGTTCGAAGGCCAGGACCGCCGGGGCGTGGTCGGCACGCAGGCGCTGCAGCTCGGGCACCGTCCGACCTTACTCAGCTGGTGCACCGCGGACCACCTGGTTTCCCGGCGGCCAACGGTGATGGGCACGGACCTTCGGTTAGCTGAAGGGGCGGCCCCACGCCTTGCCCACGCTCAGTGGGTCCGTGACGGTGATGGCTGGGTCCGCGGCGATGGCCTGGAGGATCTGCTGGTAGTCCGAGTAGCAGTACCGCACCGTGGTGTTCGTCCAGTGCAGGGCCGGGTTGGACGAGGTGCAGTCCCACCGCATCTTGTCATGGGCGTACTTCGGGTTCTTGCCGGTGACCAGCAGGTAGGCCTGGAGCGAGAACCACTGGCCCGGCTTCAGCGCCTCGATGTGCTTGATCATCGTCGAGGGCAGCGTATAGCGCCCGTTTTGCACGTGGACGGTGTAGCACGGCTGCGTAGGGTCGTTGCACGGGCCCCCGACGACCGCGAGGGTGTACTGCCAGTAAGGCGGCGTGCTCGCGTCGGCGAGCTTGGTGAGGCCGTGCTTGGCCTGGTCGTACTGGCGGCCCCAGTCGAAGCAGGTCGCGCTGTACTGCGATTGCAGTTTCACGACCGCCGGGTTCTTGGTGTACGAGCCTGGATAGGCGATCATCCCGGCCGCGCCGGGCAGCCCGTGGGCCTTGATCGTGGCCTCGCTCCCGCAGGTTTGCGCCTTCGCCTCTGCCGGGGTGAAGTTCTCGATCTGCTGAAGGGTGGGGTACGTGGCGGTGTGGGACACGAACGACCAGCCGTAGGTCTTCGCGAGGCTGGTGGCGTCGGCCCAGGACGCGGTCAGGTCGTCGTTGTAATGCGTGCAGTGCCTCGTGGTGTCATCGGTCCTGTTCGTGACCAGCGTCCCGGTCCCTGCCATGCCCAGCGACTGGAGGTAGGGCGCCACCGTGGTGTCCAGCCGGGCGATGTTGGTGTCGTCCTCGACGCAGTTGTCGGCCGCCGAGATCTCCGAGCGCGAGAACAGCAAGGTCACGAACGGCCCAGTCGCGGCCGCATTGCGCGCCGAGGCTGTGCCTGCGCGTGGCGCCTGCGACGGGCCGCCCGCAGCCGCCCCGGCAGCAGGCACGAGCGCCACTGCGGCAGCCACCATGGTGGCGGTGAGCAGGCCTGTACGCCTCATTCTTGCGGTACGGGCATGCCCGGCGCGCCCGAGCCAGGTGAGCAAGCGCCGTTGGTACTTAACGTCCCGATCCGTCTCCCCGCGCACGGTGACGACCTCCTCGGTAGGTTCTGGTCGCTGTAGCGGGGTTTCTTACCATACGGCACGGCGTCCTACGGCGCGGCGCCGGGCTTGCCGGAGACCGTTCGGGCCAGCGGGGCCGATGCCGAGGGCTCGGGCGTCAGCAGCTGAAGTGGGCCGGGATTGGGAACCTGGCCGTTAAGCACCAGGAAGGAGCTCAGGCCGTCCTTGGTGTAGTCGATCGGATAGGCGCTGGTGCCACCGCCGACGGTTGTCTCGGGGATCTTCATCGTGGTGAAGCCGCCCTTGGCGTTGCCGATCAGCAGGTAATCCGGCGCGTTGCCGTTCCCGATCCTGCCGCCGACGACGTAGATGTCCGGATTGTTGTCGCCGTTGACATCGCCAACCGCGAGGGACACCGCGCCTTTCAGCGTGAGGAGAGTCTTCGGTGGGCCGAACGTCCCGTTCGCGAGCTGGAGGCGCTCGGCGAGCTGGTTCCTGGTGAGGGTGATGAGGTCGGGGCGGCTGTCGTGGTTGACATCGACCATGGCGGCGTCCACGGCATTGACCGGCGCGCCGAGGATCGAGGACACATCCTTGAAGCCGTGGCCCTGCTCATTCTCGAAGAGGTGGAGGCCGCCCTCTTCCCCGCAGACCAGCAGGTCCGGCCAGCCGTCGCTGTTGTAGTCGACGGTGTGCGCGCACAGCGACCCGATCTCGAGATCGAGCCCCATGGCCGGGTCATCGACAAAGGAGCCGTGCCCGGTGTTGATGTAGAACCGGTCCATGGAGGGCATGCCGTCCGGGCGAAGCGACTCCGCCCCGTAGAAGATGTCCGGGAAGCCGTCATTGTTCGCGTCCAGGACGGCGCCGTACCGGCCGCGCCCCCACGGGTCGGACACGTTCCACTGGTAGGCCTCGTCGACGAACGTGCCGCCAGGCTGCTGAATGTAGAGCGCATTTGATTTCACCGCGGAGCCGCGGTCGGCCCCGACGCTGCAGAATATGTCTGCCAGGCCATCGTTATTGAAATCAGCGGCATGGCAGTCGTGCCGGTCGGTGATGGACTTGAAATAGCTCACGTCAGCCGGGCTGAACGTGCCGTTCTTGTTGTTGAGCTACAGGTTGGCCGGATGCCAGTGGCGCGCGACAAATATATCCGGCCAGCCGTCTCCGTTGATATCGGCAACGGCCGCGCTGAAGGTCCAGTCCACGTCGCCGGCGATGCCCGCTGCCGCTGCCTGGTCGGTGATGGTCACCGGGATCGGGGTCGTCGGCGGGGGTGTCTTCGGCGGCGGGCTCGGCGCGGGGCCGACGCCGGGGATGGCTGGCACCGGAGGAACGGGCGCGGGCGGCCGGGTGGGCAGCGAGACGGGGCCCGTTGCGCAGCTCGCCTGTTCGACGAGCTCGTTCGGGCCCTCCCGGCCTACCAGGGTGAGCATCGACCCCGTCGGGCTGGCCGTAAGGCCGATGATCTCGTCGCTGGCCGTCGGGGCGTCGGCCGAGACCGCCGTCGTCCATGCCGTCCCGTTGAAATGCACCACGAGCGTCTGGTTGAGCTGCGCACTGGCGTTGTAGTAGGTGCCGGCCGCCCACACATTGCTTGCGGAGATCGCGGTGACCTTGCGCAGCAGGCGCCGGCGCCGGGAATCGGTGAGTTACTCCACTTGCTGCCGTTCCAGTGCAGCGCCAGTGGCCGCTCGGCGCTGCCGTCGTTGTAGTAACCCACGGCCCACACATCGCTGGCCGACAGCACATCAACCCCGGTCAGGACCGTCTCGACCTTGCCCGGCGACGGCACGCCGCCCGCCCCGCTCACCGAGACCCAGGTGGGCGAGGGCTTGGTCGTGTCGTAGCGCAGCACGAGCGGCTTCAGCCCGGTCGGAGCTCATCCGGTAGCCGACGGCCCACAATCCGCATCCTGCTTGCGTTCATCGTGCACTGGGCCGGCGGCGGAGTACTCAACCTCAGGCTCGGGCACTTCGACCTGAACGTCGGCTTCACCTAATCCGGTCCGCCGTTGCCGCGCCCGTCACACTGGTGACGGGCGCGGCTCAACCAGCGGCTCCCGGCGGCGCACAGTACGAGGCGGCACCTGGCGCGGCAGGCCAGCTTTGGCGTCAGCGCCCGTTATGCGCGGCGCGGTACTGCTCCGCCACGCTGGCCGGGATGCGCCCGCGCGCACTGACCACGATCCCCTGGCCTTTCGCCCAGGCCCGGACGTCACCAGAGTGCTGCCGGCCGGCCCCGGCACGCTCCGGCAGGCGCGGCTGCGACCGCCCGGCCCGGCGGGCATGCTCTAGGTAGGGCGCAAGTTGCCTGCGGAACGCATCAGCGTTGCTGGTCCTCAGGTCGATCTCATAATCCGCGCCATCGACGGCGAACCGGACGGTCTCATCGGCCGGGCCGCCGTCGAGGTCGTCTTCCAGTGCGACGGTTACCTTCTGGGCCATCCCGGCCTCCCGTGCTGCGACAGTGCCTGCACCGTACCCAAGGCCAGCGTCCGCGGCCCAGCCGCAACGCCGCAGATCAGGCATAAACCTCAGGGAAGGCAAATGCCCCCCGGCCAGACCAGTATCCCAAGGGTCAGCCGGCGGCCAGGTCGCGCTGATACCAGGTGCCTGGCCGGCCGCCGGGCTCGGCCGGGCCGACTGGCACGAACCCGGCTTTGGCCAGCACCTTCTGGGACGCGACGTTGTCATGCGTGGTCGCTGCTCGGAGCGTGCGCAGCCCGTACTGCGCGGCCGCCAGCCGGCACAGTTCCCGGACGGCCGCGGTCGCCACGCCGCGGCCCGCGACTCGCTGCGCGACCCGGTACCCGAGCACGGCCGTGCCGTCCTCAAGATCGAACAGGTTGAACCGGCCGAGCACCGTGCCATCCTCGCTGACGAGCACATGGAAGACGCAGGTGCCAGCTTCCTGCTCGGCCAGCAGGGCGTTGTGCCGCTCGGTGAACTGGTCGAAGAACTCATCGCCGCGGTCGGAGATGAAGGTGGCGAAGTAGGCGCGGTTCGCCAGTTCGAAGGCCAGGACCGCCGGGGCGTGGTCGGCACGCAGGCGCTGCAGCTCGGGCACCGTCCGACCTTACTCAGCTGGTGCACCGCGGACCACCTGGTTTCCCGGCGGCCAACGGTGATGGGCACGGACCTTCGGTTAGCTGAAGGGGCGGCCCCACGCCTTGCCCACGCTCAGTGGGTCCGTGACGGTGATGGCTGGGTCCGCGGCGATGGCCTGGAGGATCTGCTGGTAGTCCGAGTAGCAGTACCGCACCGTGGTGTTCGTCCAGTGCAGGGCCGGGTTGGACGAGGTGCAGTCCCACCGCATCTTGTCATGGGCGTACTTCGGGTTCTTGCCGGTGACCAGCAGGTAGGCCTGGAGCGAGAACCACTGGCCCGGCTTCAGCGCCTCGATGTGCTTGATCATCGTCGAGGGCAGCGTATAGCGCCCGTTTTGCACGTGGACGGTGTAGCACGGCTGCGTGGGGTCGTTGCACGGGCCCCCGACGACCGCGAGAGTGTACTGCCAGTAAGGCGGCGTGCTCGCGTCGGCGAGCTTGGTGAGGCCGTGCTTGGCCTGGTCGTACTGGCGGCCCCAGTCGAAGCAGGTCGAGGCGTACTGCGATTGCAGTTTCACGACCGCCGGGTTCTTGGTGTACGAGCCTGGATAGGCGATCATCCCGGCCGCGCCGGGCAGCCCGTGGGCCTTGATCGTGGCCTCGCTCCCGCAGGTTTGCGCCTTCGCCTCTGCCGGGGTGAAGTTCTCGATCTGCTGAAGGGTGGGGTACGTGGCGGTGTGGGACACGAACGACCAGCCGTAGGTCTTCGCGAGGCCGGTGGCGTCGGCCCAGGACGCGGTCAGGTCGTCGTTGTAATGCGTGCAGTGCCTCGTGGTGTCATCGGTCCTGTTCGTGACCAGCGTCCCGGTCCCTGCCATGCCCAGCGACTGGAGGTAGGGCGCCACCGTGGTGTCCAGCCGGGCGATGTTGGTGTCGTCCTCGACGCAGTTGTCGGCCGCCGAGATCTCCGAGCGCGAGAACAGCAAGGTCACGAACGGCCCAGTCGCGGCCGCATTGCGCGCCGAGGCTGTGCCTGCGCGTGGCGCCTGCGACGGGCCGCCCGCAGCCGCCCCGGCAGCAGGCACGAGCGCCACTGCGGCAGCCACCATGGTGGCGGTGAGCAGGCCTGTACGCCTCATTCTTGCGGTACGGGCATGCCCGGCGCGCCCGAGCCAGGTGAGCAGGCGCCGTTGGTACTTAACGTCCCGATCCGTCTCCCCGCGCACGGTGACGACCTCCTCGGTAGGTTCTGGTCACTGTAGCGGGGTTTCTTACCATACGGCACGGCGTCCTACGGCGCGGCGCCGGGCTTGCCGGAGCCCGTTCGGGCCAGCGGGGCCGATGCCGAGGGCTCGGGCGTCAGCAGCTGAAGTGGGCCGGGATTGGGAACCTGACCGTTAAGCACCAGGAAGGAGCTCAGGCCGTCCTTGGTGTAGTCGATCGGATAGGCGCGGGTGCCACCGCCGACGGTTGTCTCGGGGATCTTCATCGTGGTGAAGCCGCCCTTGGCGTCGCCGATCAGCAGGTAATCCGGCGCGTTGCCGTTCCCGATTCTGCCGCCGACGACGTAGATGTCCGGATTGTTGTCGCCGTTGACATCGCCAACCGCGAGCGACACCGCGCCTTTCAGTGTGAGGAGCGTTTTCGGTGTGCCGAACGTCCCGTTCGCGAGCTGGAGGCGCTCGGCGAGCTGGTTCCTGGTGAGGGTGATGAGGTCGGGGCGGCTGTCGTGGTTGACATCGACCATGGCGGCGTCCACGGCATTGACCGGGGCGCCGAGGATCGAGGACACATCCTTGAAGCCGTGGCCCTGCTCATTCTCGAAGAGGTGGAGGCCGCTCCCTTCCCCGCAGACCAGCAGGTCCGGCCAGCCGTCGCTGTTGTAGTCGACGGTGTGCGCGCACAGCGACCCGATCTCGAGATCGAGCCCCATGGCCGGGTCGTCGACAAAGGAGCCGTGCCCGGTGTTGATGTAGAACCGGTCCATGGAGGGCATGCCGTCCGGGCGAAGCGACTCCGCGCCGTAGAAGATGTCCGGGAAGCCGTCATTGTTCGCGTCCAGGACGTCGCCGTACCGGCCGCGGCCCCACGGGTCAGACACGTTCCACTGATAGGCCTCGTCGACGAACGTGCCGCCAGGCTGCTGAATGTAGAGCGCATTTGATTTCACCGCGGACCCGCGGTCAGCCCCGACGCTGCAGAATATGTCCGCCAGGCCATCGTTATTGAAATCAGCGACATGGCAGTCGTGCCGGTCGGTGATGGATTTGAAATAGCTCACGTCAGCCGGGCTGAACGTGCCGTTCTTGTTGTTGAGGTACAGGTTGGCCGGATGCCAGTGGCGCGCGACAAATATATCCGGCCAGCCGTCTCCGTTGATATCGGCAACGGCCGCGCTGAAGGTCCAGTCCACGTCACCGGCGATGCCCGCTGCCGATGCCTGGTCGGTGATGGTCACCGGGACCGGGGTCGTCGGCGGTGGTGTGTTCGGCGGCGGGCTCGGCGCGGGGCCGACGCCGGGGATGGCTGGCACCGGAGGAACGGACGCGGGCGACCGGGTGGGCAGCGAGACGGGGCCCGTTGCGCAGCTCGCCTGTTCCACGAGCTCGTTCGGGCCCTCCCGGCCTACCAGGGTGAGCATCGACCCCGTCGGGCTGGCCGTAAGGCCGATGATCTCGTCGCTGGCCGTCGGGGCGTCGGCCGAGACCGCCGTCGTCCACGCCTTCCCGTTGAAATGCACCACGAGCGTCTGGTTGAGCTGCGCACTGGCGTTGTAGTAGGTGCCGGCCGCCCACACATTGCTTGCGGAGATCGCGGTGACCTTGCGCAAGGCGCCGGCGCCGGGAATCGGTGAGTTACTCCACTTGCTGCCGTTCCAGTGCAGCGCCAACGGCCGCTCGGCGCTGCCATCGTTGTAGTAGCCCACGGCCCACACGTTGCTGGCCGACAGCACGTTGATCCCGGTCAGGACCGTCTCCACCTTGCCCGGCGACGGTACGCCGCCCGCACCGCTCACCGAGACCCAGGTGGGTGAGGGCTTGGTCGTGTCGTAGCGCAGCACGAGCGGCTTCAGCCCAGCGGAGCTCATCCGGTAGCCGACGGCCCACAATCCGGTTGCCTGTGTCCCGCTGACAGCGGTGAGCGTGTTGTCGGTCGCGGTGGTCCCGTCGTTGGGGCTCGTCACGGTGGTCAGCGCCGCACCGGTGGAGTGCTCGATCAGCGTGCGCCGCGTCCCGTCGGCCGTCAGCTGGAACCCGACCGCCCACGCGCTTCCGTCCGCCAGGGTGTCGGCACCGGTAAACAGCGCGTCGTGGGCGAAGGACCCGGACGAGACCGTCGACCACTGCGTTCCGTTCCACTGCAGCGCCAACGGCTGAAACGGCCCGTTCTGTGCGTAGCCGACCGCCCAGCCCGCACCGGGGATCATGGAAACACTGTTCAGGGAGTTGTTCCCGCTGCCCTGATTCGGCGAAGCGACGACCGACCACGCCGACCCGTCGAACCGTTCGATCAGCGTCCGGTTCGCGGTCCCCTGAGAGGAGACGCTGCCCACGGCCCAAGTCTGGCCAGCGGACACGTAACTGGCACCGGTAAGCGCGCCGGCCGGGGCCTTCGCCCCGCCTGTGCGGCTGAGCGAACCACACGTGGCGGTGGCGGCGTGGCTGACACCGGCACCCAGCAGCGCCGACGGCACTACCGCCAGCGCCCCCAATGTGGCAACCAGCCCCATTGCCGATCGACTGCTCCCCATTACCTGCTACCTCCTGACGGATTACCGCCACTCCCGACAGCAGCAAAAGAATTATCTAGCCCTGCCGATCAGATGAACTACAGGGACACGTGACGAATGAGCAAAGTCATCCTCATAAATACGACGCCCGGGGCGGGCCTCCGGATGACAGCGGCCAGCACGCATCACAGGCTATATAACCAGGTGGAAATACAGAGAATTGTGCCGCCCCGAACCGGGGCGGTTCTGGCAGCCGGGCCCAGGTAGCGGCGGAACAGCGCAGTGCCCGGCGTGCCGCCACGAGCCTCCTTGCTCTGGACATGGGTCTCCGCATAACCGTGGTGAGGGATGTTCGCTGAGTGGCCGGCTACGCGAGCAGTTCGGTCACCAGGTCGGGCGGCAGGCCGTGCGTTTCGTGCAGGTACGCCAAGTCCGCCTCGGTCAGCGGGCGGCCGGAGCCGAACTGCGCCAGCACCTTGCGCCCGCGAGTCAGCAGGCCCGCGAACCTTCGCTCCTCGGCCCTCAGCACCTCGCCGGCCGGGCCGCTGTCCGCAGGCTGGCCGAACCGTGCCAGCGTGTGCTCGAGCAGCGACGGTGGCAGGTCACCCAGCGTCCTTGTGCTGTCGGTGCGCCACAGTACGGTGAGTGCGCGCCGCAGCAGCCGGCGCAGCACGTAGCCCCGGCCGGTGCTTGACGGCCTGACGCCGTCGCCGATGATCACGATGCTGGCGCGCAGGTGGTCGGCGAGCAGGCGCATCGATTGCTGGCCGGGCTGCCACAAGCTGGCCAGCGTGCTGGTCCACGGCTGGAAGACATCGCAGTCGAACACCGAGGGCTTGCCCTGCAGGACCATCAGCAGCCGCTCCAGGCCCATGCCGGTGTCCACGTTGCGCTGCGGCAGCGGCTCAAGGCTGCCGTCGGCGTGCCGCCGGTAGCGCATCGAGACGTGGTTCCACAGTTCCATCCAGCGCTCGTCGGTGCCCGGGGTGCCCTGCGGCGGGCCGTCACCGGTCCAGGCGAAGATCTCCGAATCGGGGCCGCACGGGCCGGCCGGGCCGTTCGACCACCAGTTCTCTTCCGTGGTCAGCTCCACCGGCACACCCAGCTCGGCCCAGGTGCGCAGCGCCGGGAGATCGGGGCCCACCTGGTCATCACCGCCGAACGCGGTCGCGTGCAGCCGGTCCCTGCCGATGCCCAGGCCGTCGACGAGCAACTGGCAGCCCCAGCGCAGGCTCTGCGGCCCGTCGTAGCCGCCCAGCGACCAGGAGCCGAGCATCTGGAACACGGTCAGGTGACGGTCGTCGCCGACCTCGCCGAGATCGGTCGTGCGCACGCAGCGCTGCAGGCTGGCCAGCCGCCTGCCCTGCGGGTGCGGCAGGCCTTCCAGGTAGGGGGTCAGCGGGTGCATCCCCGAGGTGGTGAACAGCACCGGGTCACCGCGGGGCGGCACCAGGGAGCTGCCCTGGAGCACCTGATGGCCTCGATCTGTGAAGAACTCGAAGAACCTGTTCGTCGTCTCGGTCACGTTCATGGCAGGAATCCATTCGTGGGCTTCGGGGACCAAGAAGGGACCGCCGGCATGGCCGCGATGCAGACGCGCAGCACGCACCGGCGAACCGTTCCCGGTCGCCAGCGTGTGCAGGAGATTTGGTCAGGCAGCGGCAACCGGCGAGCTGATAGCTCGCGCGGCGCGGGTAAGGCTGACCTTCATGCGTTCACTGTAGGCGCAGCCGTCCGTGCCGCTCAACGGCTTATTCCGGCGCCGCCGCGAAGGCTTCGTGGCCGAGGTGGGCCAGCCAGCCGCGGAACACCTGGTGGAGTTCGTCCGCGCCCCGGATCGGGCCGGCCGGGGCGGGCAGGCCGGACGGGTACATGACAAAGGGATGGGTCTGCTCCCCGCCAAGCCCACCATGCGACCCCACCAGGTGCTCGAACGCCGCCACCTCCTCGGTCTGCGGATCCCACATCGAGTTGACCATGATGTCGGCGCAGTGCGGGTACGAGTCCGTCTGCAGGACCTGCCAGCGGCCGGAGGCACCGAACGGCCCCAGCGGATCGTTGCCCACCACGGTCTGGGTTCGCAGCACCTGGAGGCCGTCCCGGCCGATGACGACCGGGCCATCCTCGTCCGAGCGGACGAGGATGAACCCGATACCGGGATGGGCGATGAGGGCCGGTATCAACCGCGGATACCTTTCCCCGATCTGCTCCAGGGACAACCGCCCGGCCTGTTCGGTCAGGTAGACCAGGCCGAGGTTTCCCGAGGCAAGCACGACCGCCTCACCAGGGCCGTCCGGCGGTGCGGCATCGCGCTCCTGCGGCGGGACCGGGTCGGCCGCGACCCCGCCCACGGCCGTGGCGGCGTGTACGGGCACGGCGGCGTCCACGGGTGCGGCGGTGCCCACCTGCGCGGGGGTGTCCACCTGCCCGGGGGCGTCCACCTGCGGCACTGCCGGGGGCGTCCACCTGCGCGGGGGCGTCCACCTGCGCGGGGGTGTGCACGGGCACGGCACCGCCCGCGAGCACGGCCGGCCGCCTGGGATCGGTATCGCGGCGGTCGCGCAGGGCACGCTGCAGCGCCCTGCCGACCCGGCTGTCGGCGGATGTGACCTCCGCCGCCGCGGCGCCGGCATATCCCCAGGACTCCTCCCCCGCCACCCGCGCGGAACCGATCTCGGTCACCGTTGCTTCCTGCATCGCGCCCTGGACCAGTCCGCCGAGGCTGCACCCGTACCGGTCTTCGAAGGTGGTTCCCTGGCTCTGGCCGTGATCGGACAGCACCACGAACTCATACGGGCGTGGCGCGGTCGCGGCGGCGCGTTCCAGCCGCCCGATATCCCGGTCGAGCCGGCGCAGGGTGTCCAGGGCGTCGTAGCGTTCTGGCCCGGAGTGGTGCGCGACCTCGTCGTAGCCGACGAAGTCGGCGTAGATGACCGAGCGGCCGACGTACAGGTCGCCGATCAGCGTCTGGGTGGTCAGATCCCGGGTGATCACCGTGGCAAAGGCCCGGAGGAACGGGTACAGGCCGCCGCGGCGCACCCGGGGGCGGACGTCGTGGCGCCGCTGCCGGGATGCCTGGACGAGTTCCCGCACGATTTCCGCGACGAACGCGGCCAGCGTGCGCAGGGTGTTGTAAGGGTCCGCGAAATACCCGTAGTAGCCCTTGCCCACCCTGCCCCGCCGGTGCCCGGCGACGCTCATGGTCAGGATGTTCTGCTCTGCGTCGCCGGTGTAGAGGTTCCCCCGGCCGACCCCGTCGGCGTGCAGCAGGCCCCGCCCGTCCGAGTGGCGGCGCTCGATTTCCGCCGCCGAGCGCGGGTGGTTGCTGACCAGCCTGGTGCCGGTCTCCTTCTCCAGCCACCGGAAGGCCGGGATGTCGAACGTGCTGCCATGCAGGATCCCGCACTGGCTGGCACCGGTCTGGGAGGACCATCCGGTCTCCCAGCCGAGCAGCCGGTGACTGCCGGAGGCGAGCCAGCGGGCCAGCGTCGGGGCGTTGCCATCGCGCAGGGCCCGCCGCAGGACCGCCATTCCCAGCCCGTCGATCTGGATGAACAGCACCCCGGGAACGTCGCTGGCACCTTCGGTCCGGACCCGGCGGGCCGCGCGGCGGATGATCCTGCGGTAGTAGACGTCCTCGTCGTCGAGCGTCAGCAGGCTGGTCAGCATGGTGTTGGCCAGGGCGAGCACCAGCGCGGCAGCGATGGCGGTCCCCCAGTCGCGCACGTCGATGCCCGGCAGCACGTAGGCGACGATGACGACCGCCGCCCCGTTGAGCACGATGGCAGCGAGGCCAAGCGTGAGAACGGCGAGCGGCAGCGCGAGATAGGCAAAGACCGGCCAGACCAGTGCGTTGATCAGGCCAAGCAGCGCCGCGGCCGCCAAAGCGGCGCCCGCGCTGGACACCGTCAGGCCCGGCAGCAGCCAGCCGAGCAGGACGAACACTGCCGCGGTGAACAGCCACACCACCGCGACGCGCAGCACCGAATGCACGCCCGACAATCCCCGCCGGGGCGGCCCCGGCCTCGTCACGGTTCGGTGTTCCATGGCCCTGCCAGCCTCTCCGCTCGCCAGGCATCCACGGATCACTCCTGACGGGTCATTCAGGCCGCGGGTTCAGGCTCCGTCGCTGCCCGGCGTGGCGCCCATCGGCCCGGGAACTAGGTGGCCCCCGGAAGCGAGGCCGGTCATCCCCGGCTTACGCTCGCCCCAAGCCGGCCCAGGGAGGGACGAGCCTGGCCCGGGGAGGGGCATCGTGAGCACCACCGAGCAAGCCATCGAGGCCGGCGCTATCCGCGAGCAGACGCGTGCCCGGTACCCCGACGACGAGGGCTATCTGGACCGCGACGGGGTGCGGATCTATTACGAGGTGTACGGGGCCGGTGAGCAAACCATCCTGTTGCTCCCGACCTGGGAGATCGTCCACTCACGGGCGTGGAAGTGCCAGATTCCCTACCTGGCCAGGCACGCCCGGGTGGTGACGTTCGACCCGCGCGGCAACGGGCGTTCCGACCGCCCGGATGACGTGCATGCGTACGACCGGCGCCTGATCACCGGCGACGCGCTGGCCGTGCTGGACCACGTGGGGGCGGACAGCGTGGTGCTCGTGTCATGGTGCAACGCCGGGGAGGAACTGCTGCTCGCCGCGGAGCATCCGGAGCGGGTGAGCGGCATGGTGCTGATCGCGCCCGACTGGCGGCTGAGCGAGGACCCCGCCGACGAGGAAGGGCCGTTCCCGTTCGACGGGGAGCCGGCCACGGTGGCGGGCTGGGCCAAGTGGAACCGGCACTACTGGCTGCGCGACTGGCCCGGGTTCCTCGATTTCTTCTTCACCCGGACGTTCACCGAGCCGCACTCGACCAAGCAGATCGAGGATGCGATCGGGTGGGGCATGGAGACCGACCCGCGGACCATCGTCCGCGGCATGGACGCCGAATGGTTCAACGACGCTGAGACTGTGCTCGCCCTCTGCGCCCGGATCCACTGCCCCGTCCTTGTCCTGCAGGGGTCGGCGGATGCGATCTGCGGGCCGGCTCGCGGTGCCGCGGTGGCCGAGGCAATCCCGGGCGCGCGGCTGATCACGCTGGAGGGCTCCGGCCACGGGCCGCACCTGCGTGACCCGGTCGCCACAAACCTGATCATCAGGGACTTCGCCTGCCCGGCACCGCCACCGCGGCGCTGGAGGCGGGGCCGCTCGCGGCGTAAACGGGTGCTGTATGTTTCGTCGCCGATCGGTCTGGGACATGCGCAGCGGGATGTGGCGATCGCCGGGGAGTTGCGCAAGCTGCATCCGGGTGTGGAGATCGACTGGCTGGCTCAGCATCCGGTCACTACGGTGCTGGCGGCGGCGGGTGAGCGGGTGCACCCGGCCAGCGCGCTGCTGGCCAGTGAGTCCGGGCACATCGAGTCCGAATCCGCCGGCCATGACCTGCATTGTTTTCAGGCGATCCGGCGGATGGACGAGATCCTGGCCGCCAACTTCATGGTCTTCCACGACCTCGCCCGCGAAGAGGGCTACGACCTGTGGGCCGGTGATGAGGCCTGGGACCTGGACTACTACCTGCACGAGAACCCCGAACTGAAAACGGCCGCCTACGCCTGGTTCACCGACTTCGTCGGCTGGCTGCCCATGCCCGATGGCGGCGACGGGGAACTGGTGCTGACCGCCGACTACAACACCGAGATGATCGAGCAGATCGCCCGCTTCCCGCGGGTCCGGGACCGGGCCATCTTCGTCGGCGACCCACCCGACATCGTCCCGGGCACCTTCGGCCCGGGGCTGCCGGCGATCCGCGGCTGGACCGAACAGCACTACGACTTCGCCGGCTACATCACCGGCTTCGACCCGGCCCGGCTGCCCGGCCGCGAAGCACTCGGCTACCGCGACGGCGAGCAGGTGTGCCTCGTGACCGTGGGCGGCTCAGGGGTCGGCGGCCACCTGCTGCGGCGGGTGATCGCCGCCTTCCCCCAGGCCAAGGACCGCGTGCCGGACCTGCGGATGATCGTGGTCACCGGGCCGCGGATCGACCCCGCCACCCTCCCCGCCCACCACGGCCTCGAGGTCCGCTCCTACGTGCCCGGGCTCTACCAGCACCTGGCCGCCTGTGACCTGGCCATCGTCCAGGGCGGCCTCACCACCGCGATGGAACTCACCGCCGCCCGGCGGCCGTTCCTGTACTTCCCCCTGCGCCACCACTTCGAGCAAAACATCCACGTCCGCCACCGGCTCAACCGCTACCGCGCCGGCCGGTACATGGACTACCACACCACCACCCCCACCGACATCGCCGCCGCCATCGCGGCGGAGATCGGCCGCCCCGTCGACTACCGCCCCGTCACCACCGACGGCGCCGCCCGCGCCGCAGCCATGCTCGCCGACCTCCTGTAACACCAGCCCGCCGCGGAACCGTCCGGCCGGGTGCCGGCCGTCGCGGCGCCGGGCGGGCCGGCCGTCACGGTGCCCACGTTCAGCGTCGGCGTCGCCGCCATGACCGTGCTCACCAACGCGCGGTCTCCGGCGGCACCGGTTGCGGCGCCCGGCCCTCGAGGGCGGCCAGCCGGAGTTCGAGCTGGTCGACCCGGTGCCGGAGGATCTCAAGCTGTGCCTGGTCGGCCAGCCGCCGTTCCGCGGTGCGGCGCAGCCGCGGCGAGGCCTCGGCGCGCGCGGCGACCATGGCGAGGGGCACCAGCCGCTGCGGCCCGTGCGGGCCGCCGGCCAGCCGGGACGGGATCTGCCCGGTGCGGTACCAGCTGCGCAGGGCGGCGCGGGAAACCCCGGTGTCGGCGGCCGCGCGTTCCAGCGTGACCCAGTCCGAGCCCTCAAGCGATGCGTTCAGCTCGAGTTCGACTTCCCAGTCGTCCAGCCGGTCTTCCCAGTCCATGACGGTGAACCTCCGCATGATCGTCGTTCTGACCTTATTAATAGCATGGTATTGACATGCTTAACCAGATACCGGACGCTGAATACCATGTTTGAGCGATTCACCAACCGCGCCCGGCACGCCGTCGTCCTGGCCCAGGAAGAGGCCCGCCGGCTGCGCCACAACTACATCGGCACCGAGCACATCCTGCTCGGGCTGTTCGGCGAGCCCGAGGGGGTCGCCGGCCGCGTCCTCGCGAGCTTCGGGATGTCCCTTGAGGCCACCCGCCACGAGGTCACGGCCATCGTCAGCGCCGGCAGCTCGGCCCCCAGCGGGCACATCCCGTTCACCCCGCGGGCGAAGAAGACCCTGGAACTCGCGCTGCGCGAGGCGCTGTCGCTGCACCACAACTACATCGGCACCGAGCACATCCTGCTCGGCTTGATCAGGGAGGGCGAGGGCGTCGCCGCCCAGATCCTCAGGCAGCACGCCGATCTCTTCGCGATCCGCATGGCAGTGATCGACCAGGCCCCCGCGGCCAGCCCCGAAGCGGGCGGGCGGGGCAGGCACTGGCTGCGCCGCCGCGCCGCGGCCGGTCACGCCGAGCCCGGGGCGCCCGCCGAACAGGCGGTGCTGAACGCCACCCCGGCCGCGGACATCACCCTCAGCGAGGCCGCCCGCATGGCCGGCGCACAGCCGGTCGGCTCGCACCATCTGCTGCTCGCCGCGCTCGCCGACCCGGACACCGCCGCCGCCCGGGCGCTGGCAGCCCTCGGCGTCGACCTGGACCAGGCCAGGGAGGCCCTCCGCCGCGCGGACGTCACCGGCACCACCGACGAACTGCCCGAAGAGGCGGGCCGCCGCCAGATGCTGATCCAGGTGTCCGGCGAACGGCTCACCATCGAGGCAGCCGACCCGGTGATCATCGAGGCAGGCCAGGCCGCGCTCCGCGCACTGGGCGACCAGGCCAGCCCGCCCGGCACCATCCGCGGTGCCCTGCCCGCCGGCGCCAGCCTCAGCACCGTCTGGCAGGCACTGCACGACAGCCTGCAGGCCATCCAGCGCAATGCGGCGCCGCCCGCCGACGCCCCTGGCGGCGCGGCCCCGGGCAGCCCCGGCACTTCGGGCGCCCCGGACATCCCTGGCCAGCCGGGCAAGCCGGGAACCGAGGCCGCCTGAACGCCGCACCCGCTGCCCGGCCCGGCGCCCGCCGGTTCATGATGGCGTCATGAGCGAGCTTGACGTCATCATCATCCACATCCGCGCCGAGCAGGCCGCCGAGTACGAGCGCCTGTTCGCCGAGCACGAGCTGCCGCGCTGGCGCGAGTACAAGGCACGGGGCGCCTTCCTGTCCGCCCGGATCTCCCGGGTCGCGTTCGGCACCGACGAACGCAAGGACGTGGTCAAATACGCCATCGCGGTCGAGGTCCCCGATCACGCCGCGCACAGTGAGCACGACGCCGACCCGGGATTCCAGGAGTTCAACCGGCTCGCCGACCTGCTGCAGCCGGAAGGCCCGCTGGTCTACGGCGGAGAGTTGCTGCACGCGGTCTGAGCGGCGCGGGCCGCGGGCGAGTGGCCGCGGCCGCCGGCGCTCCTGGCGGTCGCCCGCTTGGGCCTCAGCGGGCCAGGGCGGGGCGCAGGGCCCGCGCGGCATAGCAGACGCGAGCGGCGCTGGCCGTCATGGCCACCGCCAGCACCCAGGTCAGCGGCGCCCCGGCGAACGCCGCGCCGGCGATCAGCGAGACGTCAACCGCGATGACGCCGAGGAATCCCGCGGCGCCCGTGCGGACCGCCAGCCGGTAGCGCGTGCCCAGCGCGGACGTGGCAAGCAGGGCGATGACGACGGCGAGTGCCAGGAGGACCAGCATGCGGGCTGGCAGCGGCACGGCCAGGGCCCGGCTGGTGACCAGCGCCGCGATCCAGCAGGCGCCGACGGCTGGCCCCATGCCGAGCAGCCTGCGCGCGGCACGCCGGGCCGGATTCACCCGGGCGAAGCCGGCCACGATCAGTTCCGGCTCGCCGAACTCGGCCACCGCGGCCTGCGCCGCGAGCTCGGGAGCCAGGCCCTGCCGGAGGTAGGAACGGTGCGTCTCGGCCAGGCCGTCGGCCAGTTCCTCGACTATCGAAGCCGGCAGCTGGGCCGTCAGGACGGCCAGGTAACTGCTGATCAGGCGGGGTTCGGGCATGACCTGGCCTCCAGCGCGGCGGTCACCATGGCCGAGAAGTCCCGCCAGTCCGCGCGCCTGCCCGACAGCGCCCGGTCCCCCGCCGGGGTCAGCCGGTACTCACGCCGCCGCCGGCCGCCCACCACCGACCAGGATCCGGTGATCAGCCCGGCCTGCTCCAGCCGCCGCAGCGCCGGGTAGATCGTCCCGGTCGGCAGGTCCAGCCGCCCACCGGTGCTCTGCCGCAGTGCCTCGATCACCGCGTAACCGTGCTGCGGGCCACCTTCCAGGGCCGCGAGCAGCATCGCGTCCAAGTGCCCTTTCAGCTCCTCGGCCCTCATAGGTAGTAACACTACATTAGGCGTTCCGGCCCGGCGATCCGCAGGGTAAAGTGAACCTATAAGTAGTGACGCTATATATTGAGCGTGGCGGATGCGGCGGCTGGGCGGCCCAGGTCCGTCAGCGCGCCGGCGGCTCCGCCGGGCGGCACGGAGGGAGCGCTGAGCCAGCATGGCCCGCACGCTGAGCCTCGTCATCCGCAATCTGGTGTTCACCGTGGTGGTGCCGGGCCTCGGGGGTGTCTGGCTGCCCTGGCGGATCCTGACCAGTGGCGGGCACAGGCCGGTCCCGGTCGCGTGGGAGGCGGCCGTGGTCATCGCGGCCGGGATCGCCCTGTATGTGTGGTGCACCTGGAAATTCGCGGCGGTGGGCGGCGGCACGCCGGGCCCGTGGGACGCGCCGCGGCAGGTGGTCGCGGCCGGGCCCTACCGGTGGGTGCGCAACCCTATCTACATCTCCGCGCTGCTGGTCGTGCTCGGGCAGGCATGGCTGTTCATGTCCCTGCCACTGCTGGCTTACGCGGGTGCCATGGCGCTGTGCTGCCATCTGTTCGTCACCTGGTACGAAGAACCCGCGCTGCGGCGCCGCTTCGGCAGCGCCTACGCGGACTACCGGCGCACGGTCCCCCGCTGGATCCCACGCCGGCCACGGCAGGCGTAGCCCCGGCACCTACCTGGCGTACCGGCACACGGTCCCGCTGGATCCCACGCCGGCCACGGCAGGCGTAACGCAGCGGCTTTCCTAGCCGCCGGCCCGGGCCAGCGCCGCCTCGGCCTGGGCGGCCAGAGCGCCGACGAGATCGGCCGCGGGCACCAGGCCGGTGATGAGGTCGATCGCCTCGCTGGCCCACACCGGCGTCGGCGGCAGCTCACCTCGCGCCACCCCATCCTGGTAGGCGCGCAGGGCACCGGCGTCGGCGGCCAGTTCCCCGTCCCGGCCGCGCCACTGGTCAAGGAACGGGTGGCCGAGCGTGCGGGCCGGGTACTTCGACGGCCACGGCGCACCCCTGGCGATGTCAAGGACCGTGTTGCGCTCGGTGTCCTCGCCCAGCCCTTCGAGGATCGCCTTGGTGATCACGGGCTGGACGAGCGCTTCGGGAGTCGCCTGGAACCGGGTTCCGATGAGCGCCCCGGCCGCCCCGAGGACCAGGGCCGCCGCCACGCCCCGGCCATCGGCGATCCCGCCCGCGGCCAGCACCGGCGTCGGCGCCGCAAGGTCGGCCACGATCGGGACGAACGGGAGCGTCGATCTCCCCCGCCCGCCGCTGTGCCCGCCGGCCTCGGTCCCCTGCGCCACGATGACATCGGCGCCGGCGTCCAGCGCCTGCCTGGCCTCATCGAGGTCGGTGACCTGGATGATCAGTGCCGCCCCGGCCTGCCGGATGGGTTCGGCGAACGGCCCGGGGTCGCCGAAGGACAGCATCACCGCCCGAGGCCGGTAGGTCAGCGCGAACTCCACCGTCGCGACGTCGGCTGCCCAGCTCTGGAAGCCGACACCCCAGGGGCTGGCGGTACCTTCGGCAACGATCGGCAGTTCGCGGGCCAGCCAGTCCCGGTCCCCCCGCCCGGCGCCGACCAGGCCCAGGCCGCCGCCGTTGGACACCGCCGCCGCCAGTCCGCCCCCGGCGGAGAAGCCCATCGGCGCCAGGGCAATGGGGTGCCTGACCGCGAAGTACTCCGTGAACGGCGTGCGCAACGTCATGACCGCACCCCGGCTTAGTCGTGCTCGCGGGTCCAGTGCGGCCGGCGGAACAGGCGGCCAAGGACGTCGTGGAAGCTGTGCCCGGTGTCCGCGAGGGCATCGACCCGGTAGACCGGCGGGCCGGCGGGCGGCGGCAACTGGCTGGCCTGGCTGTCATCCAGGCTGCTCTGGATGTGGCTGCGGGTGATCTCGCGCACCTGGTCGGCGTCGATGAACCGCAGGCCCGCGTGGGTGGCGATCACGATCCCGTCGAAGACGTCGAGTTCCGGTATCTGCAGCACGTGCTCCAGGGTGCCGATCTGCGCGCCCGAGGTGCTCAGCACCGGCGTGCCGATCACTGCCGCCTTGTACGAAATCGCCGTGTCATCGGCCATGCGGTACCTCGTCTCTGGTGGCGCGGCGGCGCAGCAGGAACGGTATGAGCGCCGATTCGAGCTGCACCCGCAGGTTCATCTTGCTGTCGCCTTCCCGGCGGTCGGCGAAGTGGATGGGCAGCTCGACGATCTTCAGGCCGTGCCGGACCGACCGGAAGTTCATCTCGACCTGGAAGCTGTAGCCGTTGCTGCGGATGCTGGCCACGTCGATGGCTTCCAGGGCGGAACTCCGCCAGATCTTGAAGCCGGCGGTGACGTCCCGGATGCCGAGCCGCAGCAGCGCGCGGACGTAGTAATTGGCAAAACCGGACAGCGCCCGGCGGTGCCATGACCACTCGCTCGCCAGGCTGGCCCCGGCCACATACCGGGAGCCGATCACCACGTCGGCCGAGGCGGACAGCAGGGTGCCGAGCATCTGCGGCAGGTACCTCGGCGCGTGCGACAGGTCGCTGTCCATCTGCACCACGAACTCGGCGCCCGCCGCGATGGCCTGGGTCATCCCGTCCACGTAGGCCCGGCCGAGCCCCTGCTTCCCTGGACGGTGCACGACGGTGATCCTGTCCTGGCCGCGCTCGGCGGCAAGCTGGTCGGCGATGCGCCCGGTGCCGTCGGGCGAGTTGTCGTCGGCCACCAGGATCCGCAGCCTGGGCAGCGGCAGGGCGAGCAGTTCGGCCACGATCACCGGCAGGTTGGCGGCCTCGTTGTAGGTGGGCAGCACGACCGTGACGGCCGCGGAGCGCCAGGGCTCGGGCAGTTCCACTACCTGCTCGGCAGGCGCTTGGAGCACCTGAGGCGCCATCGTCATCCTTCCGCCGCTGCCCAGGCCGCGAGATCCAGCAGCGGATGACGCGAACCACGCTTTGGGTACGGTACCCGATCACAGCTGAGCCGGGCTTGAAGCGAGGGGCCAAGCCCCTGCGTGCCCAGGGTCCTTCGTCCGGTGCCCTCGACGCGGACATGCCCCGCAATCAGGACTTTCGACTCCTGACGGGGAGCTGACCGGGCCCTAGCCTCGCGCCATGGGGCTTGATGCCGGGCCCCCGGGCTTGGGCGGCTTCCGCCAGGCCGCGGACGCCGCGTCGGATACGGAGGGGCAAGCATGCCAGCGCTCGGGCTTGAGGATCATATTGTCGACCAACCGACCCTGGACCGTACCGTTCGCCGGTTCCGCGATGCGGCGATCGTGCTCCCGGCCTTCGCAGAGCTCGCCGAGCCCTGGAAGATCCCGCACCGGATCCAGCGCGCTCTGGCCGGCGTGCGGCCGGATGACGCGAACCCGCTCAACCTGTTCCGGGTGCACTGGCACAACGGCCCCGACCGCACCGGCCAGGTGCCCATCCCCATGTACGCCGACCTGCCGAGCGAGCTGACCGGGGTCGACGCGCGAATCGTGGTCGCCATCGGCGATCTGTTCCCGATGATCAGAGCACACAAGGTACTCGCTGCCTACGGCTGCCTCGCCCCGCGCGTGATCACGGGGCAGTTCGATCCCACGGCGAACCGGGCGATCTGGCCTTCCACAGGTAACTACTGCCGAGGGGGCGTCGCCATATCCCGGCTGATGCAGTCCCGGGGCGTTGCCGTCCTGCCCGAGGGAATGAGCCGGGAGCGGTTTGCCTGGCTCGAGGACTGGGTGACCGATCCCGGTGACATCATCAGGACGCCGGGTACCGAGAGCAATGTCAAGGAGATCTACGACAAGTGCGCCGAGCTGTCGCAGGACCCGGCCAACGTGATCTTCAACCAGTTCGCCGAATTCGGTAACCACCTCATTCACTACGCCTGCACCGGGCCCGCCCTGGCCCGGGTCTTCGAGTCGATGCGGGCGGCCGATCCCACGCTGCGCCTGCGTGCGTTCGTCTCCGCCTCAGGCTCGGCGGGCACGCTTGGCGCCGGTGACCATCTGAAGGACGCCTACGGCGCGGCGATCGTCGCGGTCGAAGCGCTGGAGTGCCCGACGATGCTCTACAACGGCTTCGGCGAGCACAACATCCAGGGCATCGGGGACAAGCACATCCCGTTCATCCACAACGTCATGAACACCGACATCGTGACGGCGGTATCCGATGCGGCAACCGACCAGCTCGGCGTCCTGTTCAGCGCACCGGCCGGGCTCGCTTACCTGAGAGAACAAGCGGAAGGTGGCCGAGCCGGCCCTGGCCGCGCTGCCGGAGTTCGGGCTGTCGAGCATCTGCAACATCCTGGCTGCCGTCAAGACCGCCAAATACCTGGGGCTCGGATCGCACGACGTGGTCGTGACGGTGGCTACCGACGGGGCGGCCATGTACGGGAGCGAGCGTGAGCGGATCCAGGCACGGGACTATCCGCTGGGCTTCAGCGAATCGGACGCGGCGGAGGCGCTCGGCCGCTGGATGCTCGCGGCAGGCACCGACGATCTGCTGGAGCTGGGCCTGCGGGACCGCGAACGCATCTTCAACCTCGGCTACTACACCTGGGTTGAGCAGCAGGGCGTCAGCCTGGCTGACTTCACCGCCCGCCGATCGCAGGCCTACTGGCTGGACCTGCGGGCGAGGCTGGCCAGCTG
This sequence comes from uncultured Actinomycetes bacterium, assembly GCA_963707905.1. Lineage (GTDB taxonomy): Bacteria > Actinomycetota > Actinomycetes > Streptosporangiales > Streptosporangiaceae > DASXKD01. The sequence continues at coordinate 135,286 of CAVPSA010000021.1, forward strand.
GGACGGCCTCATCGAGGAGTTCAACGCCCGCACCGGCGTGATCGAGGACCTGTGAACGCCCCGCGCTCATCCATACGCTGCACCGGCTGCGGCTGGGTGGCGGCGCCCCTGCCCGCTGAGCGGCCGCGCGGCGGCTTGTCCGGCGCGCGCGCTCCGGCAAGCAGAGCGGCGTACCCGTTCCGGTGCGCCAACGCCAGCGCCGGTGACGACGTTGACCACGTCCTGACCCGTGTCCTGGACACCACCACGCTGCGCTTCCCCAGCGGCGGTGAGCCTGACCCGTTCGTTCGCTACCGGTCGCTGATGCACTCCTATCACCTCGCCACCGACGCCGGGCTGAGACGACGACGAGTACGTGCAGCTGGTCGAGGCACTCGAGCGATCGGTGGCGGCCGTGGACGGGCACGGCTTCGGTGTCACGCCCATGCACAGGAATGCCCTGCTGAGCGATCGGCTCGGCTTTTCCCGCGCCGGTGGGGTCTGGGTCAAGGACGAGACGGGGAACGTGTCCGGCTCGCACAAGGGCCGCCACCTGATGGGCCTGCTGATCTACCTGGAGGTCGCCGAGCGGCTCGGGCGCGGCGGCCGCCCCACGCTGGCCATCGCGAGCTGCGGGAACGCGGCCCTCGCCGCGGCCGTGCTAGCCAGGGCCGGCGGACGCCGGCTCCGGGTGTTCGTGCCTGCCGATGCGGACGCGGGCGTCGTCGCCCGGCTGCGCGGGCTCGGAAGTGACGTCGCTATCTGCCCGCGCCAGCCCGGGGAGGCCGGGGATCCTTCCTACCTGCGGCTGCGCGAGGAGCTTGCGGCCGGCGCGGTGCCCTTCACCTGCCAGGGCAGCGAGAACGGGCTGGCGATCGAGGGGGGCGAGACCATCGCGTACGAGATCGCAACGGACCTGGCCGGCGCGGCCTTCGACCACATCGTCATCCAGGTCGGCGGTGGCGCCCTGGCCAGCGCGTGTGCCCAGGGCCTGCGGGAGGCCGCCCAGCTTGGCGCGATCGACCGGGAGCCCCGGCTGCACACCGTCCAGACCACCGGTGCCCACCCGCTCGAACGCGCCTATGCCCGCGTCCGCGCCATGCTGCCGGGCGGCCAGGCCGGCCCGGGCGGTAACGCGGGCCCGCTGCCCCGCGCCCGCGTCGAGCGGGTACTGACCATCGCGGCGCAGCACCGTTCGGCCTACATGTGGCCGTGGGAGACCGAGCCCAAGAGCATCGCGGCCGGCATCATCGATGACGAGACCTACGACTGGCGGGCGGTGGCCGGCGCCATGCTGACAACCGGCGGCCAGCCGCTGGTGGTCGCCGAGGACACGCTGGCCGAGGCGAACGAACTCGGCGCCGCGACCGGCATCCCGGCCGACCCCACCGGGACGGCCGGGCTGGCTGGCCTGATCGACCTGCGGCGGGCCGGCGTGGTCGGCGCGGACGAGCGCGCCTGTGTGCTGTTCACCGGGGTGCGCCGTGGCTGAGGGACCGTCCGGCCGGGCCGGCAAGGCAACGGGATCTGTGCTGAATTTCATTCTTAACGGACGGCCGGTGTCGGTCACCGTCCGGTCCGGTGCACCGCTGCTGGAGGTGCTCAGGGACGGCTGCGGCGTCATCTCGGCCAAGGACGGCTGTGCGCCCGAGGGCTCGTGCGGTGCCTGCACCGTCATCGCCGACGGCAAAGCCGTCGTTTCCTGCGCCCAGCCAGCCGAGCGCTTCGCGGGGCGGGCCATCACCACCCAGGAAGGTCTTCCCGCCGCGGACAGGAAGATGTGGGCCGACTGCTTCGTCGCCGCCGGGGCCTCGCAGTGTGGCTTCTGCTCCCCCGGCATCCTGATGAAGGCGGAGGTGCTGCTGGCCAAGACGCCGGAACCGGCCAGGGAGGAGGTCGCCTCGGCCCTGGCGGGCAACCTGTGCCGCTGTACCGGGTACGTCAAGATCATCGATGCGATCATGCTGGCCGCTGGCGTCCGGCGCGGCGAGCCACTGCCGCGCATTGACAACAGCGGCCGGGTGGGCAGCCCGACAGCCCGCTATCAGGGCCGCGAGCTAGCGCTGGGCGACAAGCCCTACATCAACGACATGACCATGCCTGGCATGCTGCACGGTGCCATCCGCTTCGCCGACCACCCCCGGGCCATCGTCCGGGCCGTCGGCACCGCCCGGGCCCGTGCCCATCCAGGCGTGCTTGCCGTGCTCACGGCCGGCGACGTACCAGGCCACCGGGTCCAGGGAGAGATCACCAAGGACTGGCCACAGCTTGTCGCGGCCGGCGAGACCACCAGGTACGTCGGGGACGTGATCGCGCTCGTCGCGGCACGGACCCGGGCCGCCGCGCGCGAGGCGGCGGCCCTGGTCGAGGTCAGTTACGAGGTACTGGAGCCGGTGACCAGTCCCGCCGAGGCGATGGCCGGCGGCGCGCCGCAACTGCACGCGCATGCACCCGGCAACGTGCTGTCGGTCTCGCAGATCAAGCGCGGCGACGTCGATGCCGCGCTCGCCAAGGCGGCGCACGTGGTTACCGAGACCTTCCAGACCCAGTTCATCGAGCACGCTTTCCTGGAGCCCGAATCGTCCCTGGCCTACCCGGCGGACGGCGGCGTGCACTTCTACACCCAGGGCCAGGGCATCTGGAGCGACCGGAGGCAGGTCGCCAGCCTGCTCGGGCTGCCCGAGGACAAGGTGCGGGCCACCCTGGTGTCGGCCGGCGGCGCTTTCGGGGCCAAAGAGGACCTGGGAGTCCAGGGTCACGCGTCGCTGCTCGCGATGCACACGGGCCGGCCGGTCATGCTGACCCTGAGCCGTGCGGAGAGCCTGCGCTTCCATGTCAAGCGGCATCCGCTCACCCTGACCTACACGGTCGGCTGCGACAGCGACGGCCGCTTGCTCGGCCTGCGCGCGCGGATCGTCGGCGACACCGGCGCCTATGCCAGCGTGGGCGACAAGGTGCTGGAGCGCGCGGCCGGCCACGCCTGCGGCGTGTACAAGTTCCCGGCCGCCGACATCGAGGCCAGGGCCGTCTACACGAACAACCCGCCGTGCGGGGCGATGCGCGGGTTCGGCGCGAACCAGACGAACTTCGCGCTGGAGGGCATGCTGGACCGGCTGGCCGAGCGGGCCGGGCTGGACGGCTGGGAGATCCGGTGGCGCAACGCCGTCGAGGAGGGCGACATCTTCGGCACCGGCCAGCGGCTCGGGCCCGGCGTCGGGATCAAGAAGACGCTGCTCGCGGTGCGGGACGCCTACCAGTCCGCGCGCTACGCCGGCATCGGCTGTGCGGTCAAGAACACCGGGGTCGGCAACGGCCTGGCCGAATACGGCAAGGTGATCCTGCGGCCCGGCGCCGACGGCTCGGTGACGCTGTTCCACTCCTGGACCGAGATGGGCCAGGGCGTGCACACCATCCTCATGCAGATCCTCTGCGAGGAGCTTGGCGTCACGCCGGCGCAGGTGCGGGTGGCCGTCGATACCTGCCACGAGCTTGACTGCGGCCAGACCACCGCCTCGCGGGCGACCGTGCTGGGCGGCCGGGCCGTCATCGACGCGGCCGGCAAGCTGAGGGCCGCGCTGAACGGCGGCTGCCTGGCCGGTCTGGCCGGCCAGGAGTTCTACGGCGAGGTGCTGATCGACTGGACCACCAAGCCGGGCGCCGCCGTGGCGAACCCGGTCACGCACTTCGCGTATGGCTGGGCCACGCAGGTCGTCATCCTTGCCGAGGACGGCCGGATCGAGAAGGTCATCGCGGCGCACGATGTCGGCAAGGTGATCAACCCCACCCTGCTCTCCGGCCAGGTCGAGGGCGCCGTGCACATGGGCCTCGGGCACAGCCTGTCCGAGGAGTTCGTGGTCGACGGCGGATATCCCGTCACCACGACGCTGAAATCGCTGAACATCATCCCGCCGTCCGGGATGCCGCCCGTCGAATGCATCTTCGTCGAAGAACCCCAGCCCGAAGGCCCCTACGGTGCCAAGGGAATCGGCGAGATCGGCCTGGTTCCCACCGCGAGCGCGGTGGCTGGAGCACTGCACGCCTTCGACGGCCGCTACCGGACCAGGCTCCCGATGAAGGACTCCGCGGCTGCGGTGGCAGCCGTGCCCAGGCTGGCACGGCGCCGATGAGCACCCTGGCGCTGTGCGGCGGCACGGTCGTGCTCGGCCTCGACCCGGTCGAGCTGGCCAGTGCCGACGTGGTGATCGACGGTGACCGGATCGCCGCGGTCGGGGCCGCCCCGCCAGGAATGCCCCGCCGGGACTGCTCGGGCACCCTGGTCATGCCGGGCAACGTCTGCGCGCACACCCACCTGTACTCGGCGCTATCCCGGGGAATGCCCTACCGGCTGGACCCGCCAGGGAATTTCCTGCAGATCCTGCAGCGCATCTGGTGGCGGCTGGACCGGGCGCTCGATGAGCCGGGCATCCGGATGTCGGCGCTGGCGGGCGGGCTGGACGCGCTGCTGGCCGGGACCACGACGGTCTTCGATCACCATGCCTCCCCGAACTTCATCGACGGTTCACTCGACGTCATCGCATCCGCCCTGGACGAACTCGGGCTGCGCTCGGTGCTGTGCTACGAGGTGACCGACCGTGACGGGAAGGAAAGGGCCGCCGCGGGCATTGCCGAGAACAGCAGGTTCCTGGCGGCCGGCCGGCCCCTTGCCCGCGGCCTGATGGGCGCGCACGCGTCGTTCACGATGTCGGACGCGACGCTGGAGGCCTGCGCCGGGGCGGCCGCTCAGGCCGGCGCCGGCGTGCACATTCACGTGGCCGAGGACGCCGCCGACCAGCGGGACGCGCTGGCCGGGCACGGGTGCAGCGTGGTGGACCGGCTGGCCAGGGCGGGCGTGGTCACTGAGCGCGCCCTGCTCGCGCACTGCGTGCACGTCGGCTCCCGCGAGCGGGACATCCTGCTCGACTCGGGCGCGACGATCGCGCACAACGCGCGCAGCAACATGAACAACGCGGTCGGCCACAGCCCGGTGACCGGCGGCGGCGGTGAGCTTTCCGCCCTGGCCGGGACCGGCCGGATCGCGCTGGGCACTGACGGCATCGGCGGCGACATGATCACCGAATCGCAGGCGGCCTTCTTCCGCGCCAGGGAAGCAAGCCTCGCCGCACCGCCCTCGTGGCCGCTTGACCGCCTCGCGGCGTCCTCGCGGGCGGCCGGCCGCGTCTTCGGCGAGCCGCTCCTTGGCCGCATCGTGGCAGGTGCGCCGGCCGACATCACCGTGCTTGACTACCCGGCCCCGACCCCGGTGTCCGCCGGGAACCTCGCCGGGCACTGGATCTTCGGCCTGTCGCCGAGGCAGGTCAGGGATGTGCTGGTAGCGGGCGACCTGGTGGTGGCCGACCGCCGCTCCACCCGGGTGGACACGGCGCGGCTCGCTGCCGAGGCGGCCATCGAGGCGGACCGGCTGTGGACGCGGCTGGCCGGCATTCCGCCGCACGACTTCACGCCCTTGGGAGGCGAAGCAGGATGACGTCGACATCCTCGGGCCGGGTGGCCCTCTATCTCCAGGACAAGCACCCGATCAGGGACGGCATGCGCTATGCCCAGTACGCGGAGTCCCGCGGGTTCGAGGCGGTATGGCAGGCGGAGAGCAGGCTGGTGCGGGAGGCGACGGTGCCGATGGCGGCCTACGCCGCGGTGACCAGCCGGATCAAGATCGGCTCTGGCGTGATCCCGATCTGGACGAGGAACGCCGGGCTGCTGGCGGCGACGTTTTCGACGCTCTCCGAGCTCGCGCCCGGCCGGATCATGATGGGCCTCGGTGCCTGGTGGGAGCCGCTGGCGTCGAAGGTGGGCGTGGACCGGCGGAGGCCGCTGACGGCGATGCGCGAGGTCGTCGAGGCGGTCAGGCAGCTGCTCGCGCTGCAGCGGGTGTCCTACTTCGGCGAGTTCGTGCACCTCGACGACGTGGAGATCGACATCGTGCACGGCGACCGCTCCCCGCGGAACGTGCCGATCTACGTCGGCGCTACCGGCATGAAGATGATGGAGCTGGCCGGCGAGATCGCCGACGGCGTACTGCTCAACTACATGGTCAGCCCCGACTACAACCGGCGGGCGCTCGAAGCCCTCGCCACGGGCGCGGCCCGGTCCGGGCGGGCCATCGGGGAGATCGACCGGCCACAGCTGGTCGTCTGCTCGGTGGACGCCGACCGTGACACGGCGCTGGACCGGTCCAGGGAACTGCTCACCCAGTACCTCGGGCAGCAGCCGCACATCATGAAGGCCAGCGGGGTCGACCCGGCGCTGATCGCGGAGATCGGGAAGATCCTCACCTGGCCGGCCAGCACGGCCGACATCCGCCGTGCGATGAAGCTGGTCCCGGACGAGGCCGTGCAGATGATCTCGGCGTCGGGCACGCCCGAAGAATGCAAGGCCAAGGTCGCCGAGTACATCGCCGCCGGTGCCACGTGCCCGATCCTGTACCCGCTCGGCGACGACGTGGAGCTCATGATCGACACGTTCGCCCAGGTAAAGGGCCCAGGCGAAGACCGCAAGCAAACAGGAGAGCACCCAGTTGGCGCTCGATGAAGAGGGGTGGCTACAAGTGCGAAGCTTTCTCGGCCGGGACATCCTGTCCCTGAAGGACATGGAGCGGGAGGAGTACTTCCAGATCTTCCGCGTGTGTGACGAGCTCCGGCCCTACGCGGCGGAACGCCGCAACGGCGACCTGCTGAAGGACAAGACCCTGCTCACCGCCTTCTACCAGCCGAGCACGCGCACCCGGATGGCGACCGAGGCGGCCATGCACCGGCTCGGGGGGCACGTGCTCGGCTTCGCCGACATGAAGATGACCAGGGCCGGCGACTTCTACCAGGAGTCGATCAAGGACACCGTGCACATGCTGGAGTACTACGCGGACGTCATCGCCATGCGCCACTTCCAGCATGGCGCGCCGGCCGAGGCCGCCCGCTGGGCGTCGGTGCCGATCATCAACTGCGGGGACGGCTGGGGTGAGCACCCGACCCAGGTGCTCACCGACCTGTACACGATCTGGCTGTCCCGTGGCCGGCTCGACGGGCTGAAGGTGATGTGCGTCGGCGACATGCGGATGCGCACGATGCACTCGATCCTGTACGCGATGTCGCAGTTCGACATGGAGGCGCTGGTGGTCAGCCCGCCGGAGATGTCCCTGCTGCCGGAGTTCAAGGCGGAGCTTGACGAGCGGAACACGCAGTACCGCGAGGTGGAGAGCACGGAGAAGTGCATCGCGGACGCCGACGTCATCTACATGGAGCCGGTGGTGCAGGCCGACTACGAGAAATCCCGGGTCGAGGCCAGCGCGGGCAACCCGCTCACCCCGGCCGCCTACCGGGTCACCCGCGAGCTGCTGCGCAGCAAGGCCAGGAGCGACGCGATCATCCTGCATTCGCTGCCCAGGATGGACGAGCTGCCCCCGGACGTGGACGCAACCCGGCACAACAGGTACTGGGCCGAGGCCTTCAACGGCGTGGTCCTGCGGATGGCGCTGCTCGCGCTGGTCCTCGGCGCGGCCGGTTAGGGGCCCCGGACATGCAGACTCACCTTCGCGGCCGCGACCTCATCGACCTGCAGGAGTGGACCAAGGACGAGATCGGCACGCTGCTCGACATCGCCTTCGAGCTCAAGCGCGACCGGGCGCTCGGCCAGCCGCACCCATACCTGCGGGACAAGGTCCTCGCCATGCTGTTCTTCTTCCCGAGTACCCGCACCCGGGTCTCGTTCGAGGCGGGCATGGCCCAGCTCGGCGGGCACGCGCAGTTCATCGACAGCAAGACCACCCAGATCGCGCACGGCGACACGGCAAAGGAGATCGGCGAGATCATCGGCCGCTACACCGACGGCATCGCGATCCGCTATGTCGACTGGCTGCTGGGCAACAAGTACCTGCGCGAGGTCGCCGATGCGAGCCGGGTACCCGTGCTCAACATGCAGTGCGACATCTACCACCCCCATCAGGCGCTGGCCGACCTGATGACGATCATCGAGCGCTTCGGTGACCCGCGGGGCCACACCGCCACCATCAGCTGGGCGTACGCATCCAGCTACCAGAAGCCGATCAGCGTGCCGCAGAGCCTGGCACTGCTGCTGCCGCGGTTCGGCATGAACGTGCGCCTGGTCCACCCGCCCGAGTTCACGCTCATGCCGGAGATCGTCGAGCAGGCCCAGGAGAACGCCAGGCGGGCACGGACCGGCTTCGAGATCCTGCACGACTTCGACGAGGGCATCCGGGGCACCGACGTCGTCTACGCCAAGAGCTGGGGGGCCCTGCTCACCACGCCGGACGAGGCCGAGGGCGCGAAGATCATCGACTCGTACAAGTCGTGGATCACCGACGAGGCGCGGATGGCGACCGCAGCACCGGATGCCATCTTCATGCACCCGCTGCCCGCCGACCGCAACATCGAGGTCACCGACGCGGTGATCGACGGGCCGCAATCGGCCGTCTACGACGAGGCAGAGAACCGGCTGCACGCCCAGAAGGCAGTCATGGCCCTGACGATGAGCTAAGGGGAGGCGGACAACAGTGGAACCGCGGACAGCGGTCATCGCGATCGGCGGCAACTCGCTGATCAGGGACAAGCAGCACCAGACGGTCCGGGACCAGTACGTCGCCGCGCAGGAGACGTGCCACCACATCGTCACCATGATCAAGGACGGCTGGGGCGTCGTGATCACCCACGGCAACGGTCCCCAGGTCGGCTTCATCCTCCGGCGGTCCGAGATCGCCGCCCATGAGCTGCACGAAGTGCCACTGGATGTCTGCGGGGCGGACACGCAGGGTGCCATCGGCTACGAACTGCAGCAGAACCTCTGCAACGAGTTCCGGCGCTACGGCATCGACCGGGACACGGTCACCCTGGTCTGCCAGACCGAGGTGGCCTCCGGCGACCCGGCGTTCACCAAGCCGAGCAAGCCGATCGGGTCCTTCATGGACGCCGGGCAGGCGGAGCGGCGCCGGGCCGAGGGGTGGGACATCATCGAGGATGCCAACCGCGGCTGGCGCCGGGTGGTCGCCTCACCGAAGCCACTGCGGATCGTCGAACTGCCGTCGATCCGGCGGCTCCTCGACGCCGGCACGGTGGTGATCGCGGTGGGCGGCGGCGGGATCCCCGTGGTGGCCGACGAGTCGGGCAAGCTGCGGGGCGTGGCCGCGGTCATCGACAAGGACCTGGCGTCCGCGCTGCTGGCCAGCGAGATCGGTGCCGAGCTTCTGGTCATCTCCACGGCCGTGCAGAAGGTCGCGCTGGAGTTCGGCACCCCGCAGCAGCGCTGGGTGGACCACATGACGCTCGCGGAGGCCAGGCGCTACCTGGCCGAAGGCAGGCATTTCGCGGCCGGCAGCATGGCCCCCAAGATCGAGGCTGTCGTCTCCTACCTCGATCGTGGCGGCAAGGAGGCGCTCATCACCGATCCGGACAGCCTTGAACGCGCCCTCGCGGGCCAGACGGGGACACGGATCACTCCCGGCTGAGCGGCCGCGCGGCGGCCATGCCGGCGCGCGCGCTCCAGCAAGCACTGAAAGGAACACGGTGCACTTCTTGCAGCCGGCGTCCTGGGCCGAGGCACTGGAGGCCCGGGCCGATCTTCCCGGCGCGCTCCCGGTGGCGGGCGGCACGGACGTCCTGGTGGAACTCAACTTCCACCGGCGCCGCCCACCCGCGCTGATAGACCTCGGCCGGGTTCCCGGCCTGGATGAGGTGTCCACGTCCGACGGGTGGCTGCGGCTCGGCGCCGCCGCGACGTATACCCAGCTCATGGACACCGTGCCGGGTGACTTCCCGGCGCTCGCCCTGGCCGCGCGGACGGTCGGCTCGCCGCAGATCCGGCACCGCGGCACGCTCGGCGGCAATCTGGGCACGGCCTCCCCGGCCGGGGACGCGCTCCCGCCGTTGCTGGCGGCCGGGGCCCAGGTCGAGGTCGCTTCCCGGGCGGGAACCAGGCGGATCGCGATCGCGGACTTCTTCACCGGCCCCAAGCACAATGCACTGGCGCCGGATGAGCTGATCAGTGCGGTACACGTGCCGCGCGCCACCGGACCGCAGCAGTTCGCGAAGGCCGGCTCGCGCAACGCCATGGTCATCGCGGTGTGCTCGCTCGCCCTGGCGCTGTATCCGGACCGCCACCGGGCCGGGACGGGCATCGGCTCCGCGGGACCCGTGCCGCTGGTGGCCGCCAGCGCCGAGCGCTTCCTGGAGGGTGTGCTCACCGAGGGTGGCCTGTGGGATGCGCCACGGCCGCTTGGCGATGCCGTGCGCAGCAAGTTCGCCGGCCTGGTGGCCGCCACGGCCCGGCCGGTCGATGACGTGCGCGGAACGGCCGCCTACCGGGCCCGCGCACTGCGGGTCCTGGCGGGGCGGGTCCTCGACTGGGTCTGGGCCGAGTACTCGAGAGTGGGGCCGGGATGAGACTGGAACTGACCGTGAACGGCGAACCGCACGTGATCGAAGGCGCCGAAGCCGGCGAGAGCCTGCTGACCCTGCTGCGGGACTCACTGCGCCTGACCGGCACGAAGAACGCCTGCGAGCAGGGGGAATGCGGCTCCTGCTCGGTCTACCTGGACGGGACCCTGGTGTGCTCGTGCCTCGTGCTCGCCGGCCAGGCCGCGGGCCGGGACGTCGTCACCGTGGAGGGGCTGGCGGCCAGCGGGCAACTGGACCCGGTCCAGGAAGCGTTCGCCGAAGCGGGCGCCGTGCAGTGCGGCTTCTGCACCCCGGGACTGGTGCTGGCCGTTCACGACCTGCTGCGCCGGGCCCCGGACCCCGCCGATCGGGCAGATCCGCGAGGCGCTGGCGGGCAACCTGTGCCGGTGCACCGGCTACCAGAAGATCATCCGCGCGGTGCACCTGGCGGCGCGGAACAACGGGCACCACGCTGGGAGGGCCGATGGTCACCACGGTTTCTAGCCGGACGCGCGGCGGTGTCGGCGAGAGCGTCCGCCGGGTGGACGCCATCCCCAAGGTGACCGGGACGTTCAGCTATGCCAGCGACCTGCGGGCGGACGGCATGCTCTGGGGTGCCACGCTGCGATCACCACACCCGCACGCGCGGATCCGCGGTATCGACACGGCCGCGGCCGCCGCGCTGCCCGGCGTGCACGCCGTCCTGCTCGCGGCCGATCTCCCGGGCAAGCGGACCTTTGGCCTGAACTTCGACGATCAGCCGGTTCTCGCCGACGGTCTCGTCCGCTACCACGGCGAACCCGTTGCCGTGGTCGCCGCCGACACACCCGCGATCGCACACCGGGCCACGACGCTCATCGCCGTGGACTGGGCACCACTTCCGGCGGTCACCGACATGGAGGCCGCGATGGCGCCGGAGGCGCCGCGGTTGCACGACTTCGGCAACGTGCTGCGGCACGTGCACATCGTGCACGGTGACCCGGACGCGGCCGAGGCGGACGTGTGGGTGGACGGTTACTACGAAACCGGCATGCAGGACCAGGCGCCGCTCGGCCCGGAGGCCGGGCTGGCCATACCTGCCCCCGACGGGGGCGTTGACCTGTTCGTAGCCACCCAATGGCTGCATGTGGACGCAGGAACAGCTCGCCCCCTGCCTGAACCTGCCGCCGGAGAAGGTACGCATCACCCTGGCCGGGGTGGGCGGCGCGTTCGGTGCCCGCGAGGACATCCACATGCAGATTCACGCGTCCCTGCTCGCCCTGCGCACCGGCAGGCCGGTCAAGATGAGCTTCGGCCGCGAGGAGTCCTTCCTCGGGCACGTGCACCGCCACCCGGCACGGATCTGGCTCCGCCACGGCGCGGCCCGTGACGGCCGGCTCGTCAGTGTCGTTGCCAGGCTGCTGTTCGACGGCGGCGCCTACACCTCATCCTCTCCCGCGGTGGTGGGGAACGCGGCGACGTTCGCCGCGGGCCCGTACGAGGTGCCGAACGTGCGGATCGAGGGGACCCTGGTCTTCACCAACAACCCGCCATGCGGGGCCATGCGTGGCTTCGGCGCGCCGCAGGTCTGCTTCGGCCACGAGGCGCAGATGGACAAGCTGGCCGCGGCGCTGCACACCGACCCGGTGGAACTGCGGCTGCGCAACGCGCTGCACACCGGCTCCGTGCTGCCGACCGGCCAGGTGCTGACGGGCAGCGCGCCGGTGCGCGAGCTGATCGAGCTTTGTGCGCGCGCGCCCATGCCGGCCCCTGAGCCCGCGCGCGGCCGCGACCAGCTCGACTACCCCGGCGGGACCGGGAACGTGACCCACGGGGAGAGCCTGGCAATCGGCGTGGGGTACGCGGTGGGGTTCAAGAACACCGCGTTCAGCGAGGGATTCGACGATTCGGCCGCCGCGCGGGTGACGCTGAGCATGGGCCAGGACGGTCCCGTCGCGGAGATCCACACCGCCGCGGTGGAGATGGGGCAGGGCCTGACCACGGTGCTCACCCAGATCGCCCGCACCGAGCTTGGCATCGAGCACGTGGTGCTGCACGCCGCCGACACCAGCGTGGGCAACGCGGGCTCCACCTCGGCGTCCCGGCAGTCGATGATGGCCGGCGGCGCCGTGCAGATGGCCTGCCGGCAGATCAGTGAACGGCTCGCGGCCCAGGGCGGCCTGCTGGCGGAACCGGTCACCGAGACCGCGGTCTATCATCACCGGCCGACCACGGGCTTCGACTCCGCCGGGCACGGGGACATCCATGCGGCCTTCACGTTCGCGGCCGAGCGTGCGGTGGTCGAGGTGGACACCGAGCTGGGCATCGCCCGGGTCCTGCACGTCGCGGCGGCGATCGACGCCGGGAAGGTGCTCAACCCAGCCGGTTTCGAGGGCCAGATCGAAGGTGGCACCGCCCAGGGGCTCGGCTTCGCGCTGATGGAGGAACTCCAGGCCGACAACGGTGTGGTCCGGAATCCCTCGTTCACCGACTACCTGATCCCCACGTTCCTGGATATGCCGCCCGTGCAGACCTACGCGGTGGAAGAGCCGGACCCAGGAACTCCTTACGGGCTCAAGGGCATTGGTGAGGCACCGGCCATCGTCTCGACCGCGGCCATCGTCGCCGCGCTGCGGGACGCCACCGGCCGCGAGCTGAACCGGGCCCCGGTGACCCCGGACGACCTGATCGGCCTGCGTCCCCCGCGGCCGACCAGCGGGCCGCCACCGGTCCCTGACGTGCCCGGACAGTGGCCGGTGCCGTACTACCACAACCAGGTCTCCGCCCAGCAGCAGCTGATGTAAGCCGCCATCCGCGACGCCGCTGGCGGCCGGGCGTCAAGCCGTCAGGGGCACCCGCTCGAACCGGGTGACGTCCACCAGCCCGCGATCGGTGATCCGGAGCTCCGGGAGGACGGTCAGCGCCAGGAACGACATGGCCATGAACGGGGCGGGATAGGTCGCGCCCAGGTCGGCGTGTGCTGCCTCGTCCAGGCGGGTGGCACCCGCTGCCACGTCCTCGAAGGGCAGTTCCGACAGCAGGCCCGCCACCGGGCAGGGCAGCTCGGCCACGACGTGCCCGTTAAGAACCGCTACCTGCCCGCCGCCGATCTCCCGCAGGCGGTTCGCGGCGAGCGCCATGTCCGCATCGTTCATGCCCACGACGCCGAGGTTGTGCGCGTCGTGGGCATGCGTGGACGCGAGCGCGCCACGGTGCAGCCCGAATCCGGAGACGAATCCGATCCCGATACGGCCGGTGCCGCGGTGCCGCTCGATCACCGCCACCTTCGCCAGGTCGCGCCCGGCGTCGGCGACGGCGTCGCCGTCCTGGCTGGCCGGCTCGGCGGTCAGCGCCCGGGTGGTGAGGCTGCCGGGCTCGACGCCGATGACCCGGACGCGCCCGTTCGCGGCCACCCGGAAGTCATCCGCCGTGAGCACCGGGGTGCGGACGCTGTCGTGCATCCACTCGGGGGCGGACGCCCTGCCGATCGGGACCGCCTCGCCGTCCTGGGCGGCCAGCCGGCCGCGCTTCCACACCATCGCCGGCCGGAACTGCGCCAGGTCGGGCACGGCGACGATATCGGCGAGGTACCCGGGGGCGACCGCGCCGAGGCCGGTGCGCCGGTGCCATCGCGCGGTGTTGAGCGTGGCCATGGTGACGGCGTCGGCCGGCGCGCAGCCGAGGCGGATGGCCTTGCGCACGACATCGTCGATGTGGCCCTCGCGCAATAGCTGGTCGGGTTCCCTGTCGTCGGTGCAGAGGCTGGTGTTGCGCGTGCCGTATTCGAGCACAAGCGGCAGGAGCGCCTCCAGGTTCCGGGCCGCCGACCCCTCCCTGATCATGATCCACATGCCAAGGCGGCGCTTCTCCAGCGCCTCGGCCAGGTCGGTGCACTCGTGGTCGCTGCCGACGCCGCTGGCGAGGTAGGCATTGAGCGCCGGGCCGGACAGGCCCGGGGCGTGCCCGTCGAGGTGGCCCCCGGCCGCCGTGGCCGCGGCGAGCTTGGCCAGCACCCCGGGATCACCGGCGACCACGCCGGGGAAGTCCATCACCTCCGCCAGCCCGATGACGTCGGCACGCTCGCGCAGGAACTCGCCTATCTCCGCGGCGGTCACGGTCGCGCCGCTCGCCTCGAACCGGCTGGCCGGGACGCACGAGGGCACCATGACGTAGTAGTCGAGCGGGAACCGCGCTGGCCGACTCCAGCAGCGCCCGCACCCCGCGCAGCCCGAACACGTTCGCCACCTCGTGCGGGTCGATGAAGACCGTGGTGGTGCCGTGCGGGAGCACGGCGCGGGCGAACTGGTCCACCATCAGCTTGGTCGACTCCAGGTGCATGTGCGCGTCGAGGAGCCCCGGCACAAGGACATGGCCCCGCACGTCGGTTTCCCGCGGGGCGTGGTAGCTGCCGACGCCGGCGATGTGTTCGCCGCAGATCGCGACGTCGGCCTCGAACACCTCCCCGGTAAAGACCGACAGCACCCGGCCGCCCTTGAGCACGAGATCGGCCGGCTCGTCGCCGCGGGCCACGGCGAGCCGCCGCCGCACCGGATCCGCGCCCTGCTGGGCCGCCGTATCGTGTGCCGTCATGATTCCTCCCGGACGTAGGGAATGCCGAGGCCGGCCGGCGTGCCGAGGCGCCGCCGGACGGAGCTGGCGGAAACCGCCACGAGCGCCACCACGGTCATCAGGTACGGCAGCGCCGACCAGAACTCCGACGGGATGGCGGTGATGCCCCGCGCCTGGAGGTCGAAGCCGACGCTGGTGAACGCGCCGAACAGGTACGCCCCGATGAGCAACAGGTCGGGCCGCCAGAACGAGTAGATGACCAGGGCGATCGCGATCCAGCCGGCGCCGGCGGTCATCCCGTCGATCCAGTTCGTCGCGATCTGCAGGGTGAACACGGCACCGCCCGCGCCGGCCAGCGCCCCGCCGAGGAGCACGTGCAGGTACCGGTACCTGGTCACGTTGACCCCCATCGCGTCGGCCGCCTGCGGCGACTCGCCGACCGAGCGAAGGTGCAGCCCGATGCGGGTGCGGTAGAGGTAGATCACGGCGGCGGCCACCAGCAGCCAGGACGCGTAGACCATGGCGCTCTGGTCGAACAGGATCGGCCCGATCACCGGGATGTTCTTGGCACCGAACAGGTTCAGCGAGGTGAACTGGTGCTTGCCTGCCTTGCCGCCGAGCTTGTTGTCCTCGGCGACGTACGACGACAGCCCGATGGCCCCGGCGAAGATGGTGAGGGTCAGCCCCGACACGATCTGGTTGGCCCGCAGCGTGATGGTGACGAAGGCGTGGATGAGGGCCATCAGGGCTGCGGCGGCCATGCCGACCAGCACCGCGACGAGCAGCACCAGCCAGTTCGGCCCGGTCATCTCCTGCGACACGAGGAACGCCATCACCGCGCCCATCAGCATCATGCCTTCGACGCCAAGGTTCAGCACGCCGGAGCGCTCGGCGAACAGTTCGCCGATCCCGGCGAACACGAGCGGGGTCCCGTACAGGATCGCCGTCATGATGATCGAGATCACGAGGTTGCCATTGATGCCGGTCATGACAGCTCTCCATGCGCAGCCGCCTGGCCCACCGGAACGGGAGGCGGGGAAACCGGGGTGGTCGTCCTGGTCCTGGCGTGGGGCAGCCGGACCGTGAGCCGGTACCGGGTGAAGATTTCCGCGCCGAGCACGCAGAACAGCAGGATCCCCTCCATGGTCCCCGTCAGCCCGACGGGGAAGCCGGGGCCCTGCAGCGCGAATCCGGCGTTGACCAGCATGCCGACGAAGAACGACGTGACGATCACGGCGATCGGGTTGTAGCGGGCCAGGGCGGCGACCACGATGCCCGAGTAGCCGAAGCCTGCCTGCTCCAGCCCTCTCGGGTCCAGGACGTGGCTGAAGTCGCCCACCTGGCTGGCCCCGCCGAGGCCCGCGATGCCGCCGGAAAGGGCCATCAGCGAGAGCACCTTGCGGCGGGTCCGCATCCCGGCGTACTTGCCGACCGCCGGCGAGTCAGCCAGGACGCGCATCTCGTACCCGTACCTGGTGGCGCGGATCATGCCCCACAGCAGCAGGGCGATGCCGATGGCGAACAGCAGCCCGAACGGGATCGTGACGCTCCCCAGTTGCAGCGGCGGCCAGCTCGCGGAGGCGGGCAGGTACTTCCCGGTCGGGAACACCTTGGCCGAGGGGGAGGTGAGGTCCCGCCAGTAGGAGTTGCTGTCGAAGATCAGGTAGTACATGACGTTGGCGGCCACGTAGTTCAGCATCAGCGTGGTGAGGATCTCGTTGGTGTTGAAGTACGCGCGCAGCGCACCGGGTATCGACGCCCACAGCATGCCGGCCAGCAGCCCGCCGACCATCATCGCCAGGATCAGCAGCGGGCCCGGCAGGCTGTGGAAGTACAGGCCGGCCCCGGACGCGCCGATCGCGCCCATGTAGAGCTGGCCCTCCCCCCCGATGTTCCACAGCCGCATCCGGAAGGCGACCGCCGCCGCGAGGCCGGTGAACATCAGCGGGGTCATGCTGACCAGCGTCTGGCTGAACGCGCCCGGCTGGGTGATGCTGGCCTTGACGATGTTCTGGTAGGTCGTGAGCGGGTTGTGCCCGGTTGCCGCCAGCACGATCCCCGCCACGATCACCGCGACCACCACCCCGGCCAGCGGCACCGCGTAGTTCAGCCAGCGCGGGACGTTCTCCCGCGCCTTGAAGCGGATCATGACGTCACCCCCGCCATCATCAGGCCTATCTGGTCGACGTCCGCGTCGTCACGATCGACCACGCCGACCACCTGCCCCCGGTACATCACCGCGATGCGATCGGAAAGGTCGAGGACCTCGTCCAGGTCCTCGCTGATGAGCAGGACACCGATGCCGCGGTCCGCCGACTCAGCCACGAGCCCGCGCACGCTCTCGGTGGCCGCCACGTCCAGGCCCCGGGTCGGGGAGGCGGCGATCAGGATCTTGGGATGCCCGGACAGCTCACGGGCGAGCAGCAGCTTCTGGATGTTGCCGCCGGACAGTTCGCGGGCGATGGTCTTCGGCCCGCGGGCCGTGATGTCGAACCGCTCGATCAGCTCCTCCGCGCCGTGGGCCGCCCGCTTGGCGTGCATGATGTGCCCGCCCTCGCGGTAGGACTTCAGGATGAGGTTGTCGGCGATCGTCAGCCCGGGCGCGACCCCGACCCCCATGCGCTCCTCCGGCACGTAGCCAAGCCCCGCGCCGATCGCCTCCCACGGGGTCCCATGCTGGGGCCGGCCGGCGATCGTGACCGTCCCGGCGGTGGCCGGGCGTTCCCCGGCGACCACCTCGGCCAGCTCGCGCTGGCCGTTGCCGGCCACCCCGGCCACCCCGACGATTTCGCCGGCCCGCACCTGGAGTGACACATCGGCCAGGGCCTGCGTCCCGAGGTCGCCCATGGCGCTGACGCCCGCCAGGTCCAGGACGGCCTCCCCGGGCTGGCTCCGGGCTGCCCGTTCCTGGCGCGCCAGCACGATGTCACGGCCCACCATCAGGTGCGCGAGCGACTTGGCGTCGCTGTCCGCCGTCCGCACGGTGCCCACCGCCGCGCCCCCCCGCAGCACCGTGACCCGGTCGGAGATGGCGAGCACCTCGGGCAGCTTGTGCGAGATGAAGACCACGCTGGTCCCGGTGGCGGTCAGCTCCCGGAGGGTGGCGAACAGTTGCCGCACCTCCTGCGGGGTGAGCACCGTGGTGGGCTCGTCCAGGATGAGGATCCGGGCGCCCCGGTAGAGCGCCTTCAGGATCTCGACCCGCTGCTGCTCCCCCACCGAGAGCTGCCAGATCTTCGCGTGGGGATCGATGGGCATCTGGAACTGCTCGGCGATCTTGGCCACCTCACGCTCGACGCGGCGCGGCGAGAACCACATGCCGCGCTCCTGCGACCACCCCAGGATCATGTTCTCCGCCACGGACAGCGGCTGGACGAGCCTGAAGTGCTGGTGGACCATGAAGATCCCGGCCTCGTGCGCCTCCCGCGGGGAGCGGAAGCGGCACGGCTCACCACCCATCTCGACGTATCCCTCGTCCGGGCGGTAGAGCCCGGTGATCACATTGCAGAGGGTGGTCTTGCCCGCGCCGTTCTCCCCCAGGAGGGCGTGGATCTCGCCCGGCAGCACCTCGAACGCCACACTGTTGTTCGCGACCACGCCGGGAAAGCGTTTCGTGATGCCGCGTGCGGCAAGAGCCGGGGCAGCGGCCGGGTTGCCTGGGCCCGTATCCGGCCGGGCTGGTTCGGTGTCCGTCCGGGCCGGGCCCGGCGTTCCCCTGTCGGGGGACGCCGGCTGCCCGGCCGCCATCGTCGGCTCCTTCCTCATGGCGGATTAGCCCTTCGCGCTGCCGATGACACCCTGCACGAACCAGTTCAGGGTGTACTTGCTCAGCTGGTTGGGGTTACTCGCGTTCCAGACCGGCATGGTCTGCCCGGCCGGCAGCCCGATTGACCCGTCCTGCTTGGTCAGCGGGCCGGTGAACGGGTTGAACGTCCCCGCCTTGATCTCGGCTTCCCGCTTGAGGATGGCCTTCTGCGCGGTGGCGGAGACCGACTTGCCGAACGGCGCGAGGCCGATCATCCCGTCGGGAACACCGCCGTAGACGAAGCTGCTCTTCCAGGTGCTGGCCATGGCAGCCTTGACCGAGTTGACGTAGTAGCTGTTCCAGTTGTAGACGGTCGCGGTCAGGAACGCGTTCGGCGCGAAGCTGTTCTGGTTCGAGTCGTAGCCGGTCCACTTCAGCCCATTGGTTTGGGCCACCTCGCCGACCGTCGGGTCGTCCACGCCGTCACCGAGGACGTCCACGCCGGACGCCACCAGGCTCTGCGCGGCCGCCCGCTCCTTGGACGGGTCGAACCAGGAGTTGGTCCACACCACCTGGACGGTGGCACCGGGATGCACGTACCGGGCGCCCATCGTGTAGGCGTCGATCTCCCTGATCACCTCGGGGATCGCGAAGGGCGCGACGAAACCGATCTTCCCGGTCTTGGAGGCGTACCCGGCGGCCATGCCGGCCAGGTAGTCAGCCTCCTCGCCCGCGGCGCCGTACTCGGACAGGTTCGTGCCCATCGCCGTGCCGGTGGCCTGGGCGAAGTACACGTTGGGGTACTTGTGCGCCATCGCCGCCATGGAGGGCTGGTAGCCGAACGACGTCGCGAAGATGATCTTCGCGCCGCTGTTGACCAGTTGCTGGATGACCGATGTGGTCTGCGGGCCCTCCGGCACATTCTCCTTGAAGATCGTCTTGACCTTGCTGCCGAACGCCTGCTGGACCGCCAGCCGGCCGAGGTCGTGCTGGTGTGTCCAGCCCGCGTCACTCGGTGACCCGACATAGATCCAGGCCGCGGTGATTTGCTTGCCTGTCGTGGTGGATTGGTGTGCCGATGGCGTCGACGATGAACCCGAACCGCACGCCGCGAGGACGAGCGCCGCCGCCGAGGCGAAAGCAATCGCGAATGCCTGCTTTCTCATCCCAACCCCTCTCCTTCCTTAAGGATCTGGCGGACTCATCCCGCGAGGTGTCTGCCCTCGCTGTTGCGTGCCGTGGCCCCCACCGCACCGCTGCAGGAACGTTCCTGGGCGGTTTCTTGGTCGTGACGCGGCGGGATGACAACCGGCTTGCGCGGGCCCACCCCAGCTCATGGGGCAAACGTTAGGGTTGGTGCTGGTAAGGCAGCAGAGTCCTTTGGTCCTGTGACTTAGCCCGACAGTCCCGGTATTTCGGGACCTGTCCGCTGGCCGTTA
The DNA here is from genome assembly GCA_963707905.1 of uncultured Actinomycetes bacterium. Classification (GTDB taxonomy): domain Bacteria; phylum Actinomycetota; class Actinomycetes; order Streptosporangiales; family Streptosporangiaceae; genus DASXKD01. The sequence goes on from CAVPSA010000021.1 coordinate 155,394, forward strand.
CCGGCCCGTGACCAGCAGGCCCGGGGCGCTAGGCCGGGCCGGCTCCTGGTGCGCGCAGGGCCCGCCACACTCGCTCCGGGGTGAACGGCGTGGTGTTGATGGCGACGCCGGTGGCGTTCAGGATGGCGTTTCGTACCGCGGGGACGACTCCCACGGTCGGAATCTCGCCGACTGCCTTGGCCCCGAACGGACCGGACGGCTCGTTCGTCTGGACGAGGAACACCTCGGTGGCCGGGGCGTCGTCCGCCCGGAAGATCCAGTAGGGGCCGAGCCTGGGGTTCACTGGCCGCCCGTCGCCATCGAGCACGAGTTCCTCGCACAGTGCGTAGCCGAGGGCCATCAGCACGCCGCCCTCCACCTGCCCGCTCGCGGTCAGCGGGTTGATGGGCACGCCACAGTCCACGGATGTGACGAACTTGCCGACGGTGACCTCGCCCGTGTCGACGTCCACCTCCACCTCCGCGGCCTGGGCGGCGAAGGGCGACGGTGACTCACGGGCCAGATACGACGCCGATCCCATGATCTGTTCCTGATCATCGGCATGCAGCACATGCAGCGCCAGGTCCGCCAGTGATACCGACCGGCCATCGTTCGCCCACGCCTGGTGACCGCGCAGCTCGATGGGAACCGACTCATCGAGGCCCAGCATCCGCGCGGCCCGCTGCGCGATCCGCGCCCGTGCCGCCTCCGCCGCTCGCTTGGCGGCCATGCCGGTGATGTAGGTGGTGCCCGATGCGTAAGCGCCCACGTCGAACGGTGTGATATCGGTGTCCGCGGCGTATACGAGGATGTCGTCGACAGCCACTCCGAGCACCTCGGCGGCAATCTGGGCGACCACGGTGTCGGCGCCCGTGCCCAGGTCCGTGCCGCCGATCAGCAGGTTGAACGAACCGTCGTCGTTCATCTTGATGAAGGCAGAACCCATGTCGACGAAGGGGATGCCCGAGCCCATGACGCACAGGGCGAACCCGATGCCCCGGCGGATGCTGGGCCGGTCGGGCGGGCGTTTCCACGACTCGTCGTGGCGCCGGTCCCAGCCGATTGCCCGCAGCGTCTGGGCGACGCATTCCTCGGTACCGCAGCTGGTGATGCGCGGCAGGTCTTCGGGGGAGACGTCATCGACGCCGCCCCGCTCGCCAAGCCGTGGCGCGATGTCGAAACTGTCGCCAAGCCCGACCCAGTTACGCCGGCGCAGCTCAACCGGATCGATGCCGAGCGCCCGGGCGATGTCGTCCATGTGGGACTCGAGCGCGAAGACGCCCTGCGGCGCGCCGTAGCCACGCATCGCCCCGGCCACCAGCCGGTTGGTGTAAACAACGTCGCACTGGTAGCGCTTGGCCGGGCAGTTGTAGGACGACAGGCCGCGCAGCCCGGTGACGGACTGCACGGTGAAGCCATGGACGCCATAGGCGCCGGTATTGGCCACCACTCGCATATCCAGGGCCGCGAGCTTCCCGTCATCGTTGACCCCGGTGCGGAAGGTGATCGTCTGCCGGTGCCTGGTGCGCGACGAGGTGAACTCCTCCGCACGCGTCAGCTCCAGGCGCACCGGGCGGCGGGTGGCTAGCACCAGGTGGCCGACGATGTCCTCGACCAGCATCTCCTGTTTGCCGCCGAAACCGCCGCCGATCCGGGGCTTGATCACCCGGATGCGCTTGACCGGCAGGCCGAGCAGCGGAGCCACCATGCGCCGGATGTGGAACGGCACCTGCGTCGACGTCCGCAGCACCAGCCGATCGTCCTCGTCGAACCAGCCGATCGTGACGTGCGGCTCGATCGAGCAATGCTGCACCTGATGCAGGCGGAAGGTTTGCTCGAAGACGTGGTCGGCGCGGCCGAGGGCCGTTTCCATGTCTGCCGTGGTCTGGCCCTCGATGTGCGAACTGATGTTGCGCGAGGCGTCGTGGATTCCGGCGGAGTCCTGCTCATCATGGATCTTGGGCGCCCCTTCGGCCAGCGCCTCATGCTCGTCGAACACCGCCGGGAGGACCTCGTAGGTCACCTTGATCAGGCGGCAGGCCGCTTCGGCAAGCTGCACGGTCTCGGCGGCCACCGCCGCCACCCGGTCGCCCACATGGCGGACCTTGTCGTCGAAGCTCACCTGATCCCACGGATACGGGTTGGGCCAGCTCTGACCTCCGGACGCGTACTTCACCCGGCGCGTGTTGAAGTAATGGAGCACCGCATGTACCCCGGGCATGGCCCTGGCCGCAGCGTCGTCGATCGCGATGATCCGCGCATGGGCGTGCGGGCTTCGCAGCACCTTCGCGTGCAGCATGCCGCGCAGCTCGATGTCGTCGGTGAAGGCGGGGTGCCCCTTGACCAGCCGCAGCGCGTCCACCTTGTGCTCTGGCCTGCCGACAACAACGGTCTGCGCCACCTCTGGTGACGGCACGACGCCCGGGACGGCCGGCCAGCCGCCGCGCCGCGCGGCGATGCACGAGCCCGGCGCCGGGGATTCCCGGCCAGCGAGCGGCTCGATGATCAACGGCTGCACCGGCTCGGGCTTCTCGCCGCGCAGCAGCGCCGCCGCGCGCTGTACCGCGGCCACCACCTTCACATAGCCGGACTCGCGGTCAAGAATCCCGGACAGGGCATCCCGGATCTCGCTCTCGCCGGGGTCCGGGTCCCGCTCCAGGAGCGCTTTGGTGGCAAGCACCATTGCGCCCGCCGAATACCCCGACTGCAGTGCGCCCGCCTCGACAAAGGCCTCCTGGATGGGGTGAAGCTCGCCGCTGGCCACGTCGAGCGACTCCACCGTGGTCACCTCGTGACCATCGGCCTGGGCGGCCAGCAAGACGTCAGCCGCAACAAGCCGGCCATCCAGCAGCACCGCGGCCGCGCCGGTCTCGCCCGTCTCCGACCCGAACCGGACACTCGTGCATCCTTCGCGCCGGAGCAGGGCCAGCAGCGTCTCGCCGGGTGCGCAGCTCAGTTCCAGCGCACGGCCGTTCAGGGTGATTTTGACGTTCATCAGCCGATTTCCTCCAGCGCTCGCTGGGCAAGCACGGCCACGAGAGCGCGGCGGTACCCGGCCGACCCGCGGTAGTCGCCCGGTGGGTCAAGACCGTTTGCCACGTCCTGCGCGGGGGCCACGAGCACGGGCGTTCCTGCCACCCCGGTAAGCGCCAAGCGGCGCTTACCGCCTGTCGTGCGCCGGGCTATCGCGGCAACGATCGCCCGGTCAGCCCGGGTGCGAGCGGTGCGCGCAACAGCCGTGATGCCGCCGGTCTCGACCCTGACGGCCGTGATGATCCTGTTCGCCAGCAGCCGGCTGTCATCCAGCAACGCCGTGAGTTCCATGGTCAGCACGCCATCGTGCCCGGCCAGCCGCACCTTGGCGTCGTGGACGAGGAGGGTCGCCAGAAGCTCGCTCGACGGATCGGCCGTGGCCACGAGGCCGCCGACGGTCGCCAGTGTCCGGAGGGTGCTGGGCTCCTCGCGCCGGGCTGCCTCCCGGATAGCCGCCGGGACGCTGGCATCGTCCGCCAGACGCTGAAAAGTGGCGGTGGCACCGATCAACAGCCCATCCTCGCCGTCCCGCTCAATCGCGTCGAGGTGAAGGCCCTGAAGGTCCACGACCAGGACGGGCTCGAGTGTGTGGGACGTGTTCACCATCGTCCCTCCGCCCACCACGACCGCGCCGGGGCGGCCCAGGCACGCAAGCGCGTCGTCGAGGGTGGCAGGGCGTAGATACGCCGAGATATTCGCCATGGTGTCCCAGCCCCCTGCCGATCATGCCTGGCCGCACTTTGCATGGTGTCACAGGCGTCATGACCAGAAGCGCCGGGCTTCGCCGCACCACGTGATCCGGCAGTGGCACATCAAGGGAAAGTGCGACGGCTTGACCGCCGATCCGGTACTGGGGTTCCCGCCGAACTACCTCGGCATGCTCGGGCCGTGGACCGGCCACGTGACCAAAGGTCGCGCTCTCCGGGCCCCGCCGGGAGCCGCAGGGCCTGCTGTTCCTGCCGCGCCGGGAAGGGACACGGTCCTTCGGGCAAGGTAAGCCTTGCCTCCATGCTCAGCTATCGCTAGGGTCCCCCTGTCCACATGGCATTGCCGGGGACTCATCGCTGCGCTGCAGCACGAAGGAGGAAGCATGAAACCTGCCCGATGGTGGGCCCTGACCGGGTCCGTTGGGCTGGCCGTGTCGTTCGCGGCAGCGGCACCCGCTGCGGCGGCTGCGCACCCGGCCCCACCGCCGCACCGTGTGGCCCTGCGCGGGTCGCTGGTGCCCGCCCGGGAACGCGCCCACCCGGCAGGAAGCGTCGCGGCGAAGAGCACCGTGCGCTTCGACCTCGTGCTCGCGCTGCGCAACGCCGCGGGCGCCCAGGCCTTCGTGCGCCAGGTCTCCAGCCCGGGCTCGTCGCTGTACCGGCATTACCTGACCGACGCCCAGTGGGTGACCCGGTTCGGGCCGGCTACGGCCTCGGTGGCGAAGGCCCAGTCCTGGCTGCGCCAGGAGGGCTTCACCGTCGGTGCGGTCGCCAAGGACCGGCTGTTCGTGGCCGCCAGCGGGACGGCGGCGGCCGTCGAGCGCGCGTTCGGCGTGAAGCTCGGCTACTACACGGTGAACGGCCACAAGGTGCAGCTTGCCCAGGGCACGATGACGATCCCGTCGTCGCTGGCTGGCGCCATCTCTGGCACGGTCGGCATCAACCAGTACGTGGAAACGACCAGCCTCGCCCGCGCGGGCCAGCAGCTCGGCCGCCCTGGCGAACACGGCTGACCAGGAGCCGCCGCCGCCTGCGGGATTCCGCAATCCCCAGCCGTGCTCGGCCTTCTGGGGACAGAAGACCGACACCGCGGACAGCGGCTCGCTCTACGCGCCCTACACCGCACCGCTGCCGTACGACATCTGCGGCTACAAGCCGGCCCAGCTGCGCGGCGCGTACGGGCTGAACAAGTCCGTGGCCAGCGGCAACAACGGCAAGGGCGTGGCGATCGCGATCGTTGACGCGTATGACTCGCCCACCTTGCTGGCGGACGCGCAGCGCTACTTCAAGATGAACGACCCGGCCAACCCGCTGTCGTCGTCCCAGTTCATCAACCTGGCTCCCGCGACGGTGGACAACGAGGCTGCATGCGCCGCCAGCGGCTGGTACGCCGAGCAGGCGCTGGACGTGGAGTCCTCGCACGCCATGGCGCCGGGAGCGACCACCCTGTTCGTCGGAGCGCAGAGTTGCTTCGACTCGGACCTGCTCGCCGCGCTGACCACCGCGGTCACCAGCGGCGCCTCCGTGGTCAGCGACTCGTGGGGAGACGTCGCGGGCGACCTGCTGGAGGACGCGGCCGCCAAGACCGCGTTCGACAACACGTTCATGCTCGCGGCCTCCACCGGCGTCAGCGTGCTGTTCTCCAGCGGAGACCAGGGTGACAACTTCGCCGACTTCGGGCTGGACGCTCCGAATTACCCGGCGAGCAGCCCGTTCGTGACCGCGGTGGGCGGGACAACCCTCGAGGTCAACTCCGCCAATGCCCGGCAGGCCGAGTACGGCTGGTCCACCGCCAAGCAGACGCTCTGCGGGCCGGTGTCCGCGAGGAACTGTGGCTCCGCGACCAGCCCCGAGGGCACCCTCAACTGGCAGGCCGGCGGCGGCGGCGGCACGAGCTACACCTACACCCAGCCGTTCTACCAGGCTGGGGTCGTGCCGAGCGCGCTCGCGCTGCGCAACCAGGCGCTGTTCGGGCCGGTACCGCTGCGGGTCGAGCCGGACATCTCGATGGACGCCGACGCGCAGAGCGGGATGCTGATCGGCCTGACCCAGGCGTTCCCCTCGGGCGTCCGGTACAGCCAGTTCAAGGAGGGCGGCACCAGCCTCGCCTCCCCGCTGCTGGCCGGCGTGATCGCCGACACCGACCAGGCGGCGGGCACGCCGATCGGCTTCCTCAACCCGGCCATCTACAAGGCCTCGACGAGGACCCCGTCGGCGTTCAACGACATCCTGACGCCGGCCCAGCCCAACTCCGCGGCGGTGGTCCGCGTGGACTACGCGAACACCATCAACCCCGCGGACGGGTTCCTGGTCAGCCTCCGGGTGATCAACTACGCCGGTCCGGAGACCTACTGCGACGCCACGGGCAACTGCGCCACGCGCAACGTGACCCTGACGACCGCACCGGGTTTCGACGGCCTCACCGGGATCGGCACGGTCGGCAACTCCTTCATCCGCACCCTGTCCAGATTCTGATCGCCTAGGTTCTGACCGCGCTTCTGGCGGGGGTGCCTCGGGCACCCCCGCCAGAGCCATCACGGCCCCCGTTGCCGCCCGGGATACGGCTCGTACCGTTTGCCGCCGGAGCACAGGGGGGACATCCTCGGTGTTCTTGCCGAGTTGATCATGCACGAGGCGCGCCCGCCGGGCATCGGGAGAAATCGCCGGCGGGCGCCGGGGGACTCATGCGATACGCGATGCGCACGGCTGGCCTGGCCACGGCCATGACGATGATCACGCTGACCGCCGGGCTGGCCCCGGCGGCGGGCACCGGCCGGGCGGCGGGCAGCGCCCGGGCGGCGGGCAGCGCCGGCCGGCCGATGCTCTCGGCTCCCTGGGGGCGCACCGAATTCAGCATGTCATCGAGATCATGCTGGAGAACCACACCTACGCCAACCTGTTTCCGGTCCACGTCCGGCGGCGGCACGCAAGGCCCCGGACGATCCGGGCGCCCGCGAACGAGGGCGACGTGCAGGGCGGCATCTCCAACAGCCGGGCGGCGGAACTGCGGGCGATGCACTACCGCCAGGGCAACGGGTACCTGATGAACGGGTACACCAAGCCGCCCTACGGCTCATCGGCGGTCACCACGTTCGGCGCGCGCTTCGAGCCGGACCTGCGCTACCTGGCCCGCAGGTATGAGTCGGCGACCAGGAACTTCCAGCCGGCCATCGCGCCCACCCGGCCCAACGTGATGATGGCGCTGAACGCGACCGCGCACGGCTGGTACTACAACCGCCGGGACCCGCACCCGACGCCGTGGTACTCGATCTTCGACGAGCTGACCCAGTACTCCTACACCTGGAAGATCTACCTCGGGCTGCCGACCTGGCTGCACCCCCGCCAGTCCTGGTACCAGCTGGTGCCGCGGCAGGACCGGTCGGACGTGACCACGGCCAGCCAGTTCTTCACCGACCTGGCCTCGGGCTCGCTGCCGCGGTTCTCCTTCGTCCGGCCCGGCTTCGGCTACAGCGAGGAGCCACGGGAGGACATCGCCGAAGGCGACGCCTGGCTCGGCCAGCTCGTCCAGGCGGTGGCCCGCAGCCGCTACTGGGACTCCACTGCCATATTCCTGACCTATGACGAGGGCGGCGGGTTCTGGGACCCGGTGCCGCCACCGGTGACGACCGGGTACGGCACCCGCACGCCGATGGTGATCGTGAGCCCGTGGGCGCGGCGCGGCGCCTACACCCGGCGCACGACCAACATCTCGATCCTGTCGTTCATGCAGCACCTGTGGGGCATGGCACCGCTGAACAGCCTCAACGCACAGCAGAACGACCTGGCGTCGGCGTTCGACTTCCGGCAGCGGCCGTTGCCCCGGCCCAGGCTCCCGGTGGCCCCGTCCGCCACGATCGGCTTCCACGGCGCGACCCTGGCGTCGGAGGTCCGGGTGGTGCACCCACATCACTGGCTGCGGATCTACCTCGACGCCGAGACCAGCGGGCTGTCCCTGTCCGCCGCGATGTCCGGTCCGGTGTCGCTGTCACTGTCAGCCCCGAAAGGCGTAAAGCATCGTGTTTCGTATCCGGCGCGGACGCAGATGCTCAGCGGGCGCGCGATGATCAGCGTACGGTTCGCCGCGCCCGGCTACTACCGGATCACCGCGGCCGGGCCGGACGGCAGCACCGGCTGGACGACCGTCGTCGTGCTGCCGGCGCACCGGCGGGCATCGCGGGCGACCGCGGGCTTCTCCCGCACCGGAATGTAACGTCCTGGCAAAGCCGGGCATGCGCGTGAGACGATCGGCGGGACCGCCGTCGGAGGGTGTCCCGGTGCTGACCAGGCTGGAGAGCCGCGAGATACAGCGCAGGACGCGGCATGCCGACCCCGGCAGGGCGGGCCAGCGGCCGCGGCCCGACCTGGCCCCGGGTACGGACCTGCTGCCGCAGATCAAGCACATCGTCGTGCTGATGATGGAGAACCACTCCTACGACAACTACTTCGGCATGCTCGCGGGCCGCGGCGAGGGTTTCGAACTGGGCCCGGACGGCACGCCGGCCGCCGTCAACGCACACGCGGGTGGCAGCCAGGTACGGGCGCACCACCTGACCTCGACCGCGCAGGTGCCGCACGTGCCCGTCCAGAGCTGGCACGCCACGCACCTGCAGTGGAACGGCGGGCGCAACGACGGGTTCGTGCGCAGCGTGCAGGCCACCATGCCGGCCGCCCCGGCGGTGGACGCCGAGCTCCCGATGGGCTACTGGACCGAGCAGGACCTGCCGTTCTACTACGGCCTCGCCCGCACGTTCCCGCTCGCCGACCACTGGTTCTCCTCGTGCCTGGGGCCGACGTTCCCCAACCGGCGGTTCATGCTCGCCGGCACGGCGCACGGACTCATCGACGACCTGCCGTTCGGGATGGCCGACTACCCGCCGAACGGCACCGTCTTCGACATGCTGACCAGCCATGGCATCTCGTGGCGGAACTACCACTACGAGTCCTCGCTCAGCACGGTGGTCAAGCGGGGCCTGGGCGGCGGGGGCCTGGCCTCGGTGCGGCGGCTGGCCTCGCTGGGCCGCTGGTTCCCGCCGCTGGTGACCGCGGTGCGGGGCAACAAGACGTTCACCGCGGACCTGTACCCGCTCGGGCTGGCCCGGTGCCTGCTGCACCTGAGCCACGTGGACCAGTTCTTCGCCCAGGCCGACGCCGGCACGCTGCCCGCGTTCAGCCTGGTGGATCCGGACTTCGCCGCGTTCTCCGAGGAGAACCCCCAGGACGTGCAGAAGGGCGAGAGCTACGCCGCCGAGGTGATCAACCGGGTCATGCACGGCAAGGGCTGGCCGCATACGCTGCTGATCTGGCTCTACGACGAGCACGGCGGCTACTTCGACCATGTGCCGCCGCCGGAGGCCGTGCCGCCCGACGACGTCCCCGGCCACAGCCTGCTCGCCATGCCGCCCTTGCTGCGGGCCCTGCTGAAGCCGTTCTTCCCGCGTTACCTGGCCGCCATCGCGAACCTGGACTCCGGGACCGGTGCGGTACGACAGGTACGGGTTCCGGGTGCCCGCGGTGATCGTCTCCCCTTACGCCCGGCCCGGCTACGTGACCAGCCAGGTCTTCGATCACACGTCCGTGCTGAAGCTGATCGAAAGCAAGTGGAACCTGCCGCCGCTCACCGCCAGGGACGCCGCCGCGGCCGCCCCGCTGGACGCGCTTGACCTGGATGCCGAGCCCGCGTTCCTGACCCCGCCCGTGCTGCCCGCGCCGGCCCTGCCCTGGGGCTCGTGGTAGCTCGCGGCGTCGGCGATGGCGAGCCCGGCGACCAGGACGAACGCGACCGTGACCGCCAGGGCCAGCAGGACGGCGAGCACCAGCGCGGCGGCGGCCCAGACCCCCGCCGCGGCGGCCAGGACGTCCAGCAGGCGATCCTTGGGTGACCGGGGCTGGCCCTGCGGCCGTACCTGCCGGGCCGGCGGCCTGCGGATCAGAATGGGAACCGCCAGACGCCGAACGCGTCACCGAACATGCCGTGGAAGTTCGTCTCGTCGTTCCACAGGTAGCTCGGCTGGACGACCAGCGCCCCGGCCGGCGGCAGCGCGCCGTTGGCCGTGCCCTCGAAGGCGTTCAGCGCCCACGGGCCCGCGAACGTGCCCTGCTGCCCGTTCAGCGTGGTGAACCGGCCCTCCAGGAACTGGGTGTCGCGCACCTTGGCCAGCGGCGGCACCGGCTGCGGCTTGACCGTCGCGATGGTCCAGTCGGCAACCGCCTGGGCCCTGGTGTAGACCGGGCCGCTGACCGGGAAGTCGTCGTTGAACGTGCTGCCGTCCGGCAAGGTGATCACGGTGTGCACCGAATGGGCCGCCGGATTCGGATACACGCTGACGAACACGCCGTCGCCCTCCTGGGACGCCGCTATCGGGAACAGGTCCACCGGTGGCGAGCCATGGCCGGACACCGGCGGCGAGCCGGCGCCCGTCACCTCAGCGAACGCCTCCCAGCCGCTGGTGCCGCAGGGCAGGTCGCCGGTGCACGGCTGCACGCCCACCCGCGCGTACTGGTGGCTCGCCGTCGAGGAGTCGTCCAGGGCGACGTAGATCTGCGGGTCGGCCTCGGCGGGGAGCGGGGTGCCGCGGATCGCGCCGCGGCGTACCCGGCCGGGGCCGGCCACGACTGCGCAGCCGGTGCCGGGCGGGCAGGTGTTGACCACGCCTTGGTGGTCCGGGACCGTGATCACGGCCTGCGCGTAGCGGAAGTCCCGCCCGCTGGCCTGGTAGCCCGCCATGGCGCAGCCCTGGGCGGGCGCCGGGGCGAATCCGGTGCAACTGGTGCTGGTCGGGATCGGCGTACCGCCCGACGGGGTGAACACCTTCGCCCCGCCGGTGGCCGCACCGGCGGACCCGGTTACAGCGAAGGCCAGAACGGCAGCGGTGGCTCCCGCCGCCGAGGCGGTGCGGAGCAACGTGTGAACGCGGCGGCGCATCGGGGTTCCTTCCAGGGTTACGGCGGGGCACTAAGCCCGGTGCCCCCCGGCCGTGGTGGCCGGGGGGCACCGGCTTCGAACTGGCGCTCATGCGCGGAAGGTGACGTGGGATGCCGCCCAGGACGGGCGGGACGCCCTGGCCGGCATCCCTAGGCGGAGCGGGTCAGAACGGGAACCGCCAGACGCCGAACGCGTCGTCGCCCATGCTGTGGAACCCGCTACCGTCGTTCCAGAGGAAGCTCGGCTGGCCGATGAGCGTGCCCGGTGGGCGGCAGGCTGCCATTGCTGGTCGCCTCCAGGGCGGTGAGCGGTCCACGGGACCGTTGAAGGTGCCCTGGGCGCCGCTCATGGTGGTGAACCGGCCCTGGAAGAACTGCGTGTCGCGGATCTTGGCGGCCGGCACCGCCGGCTCGCGGCGCCGGCACCGTTCTCGATGGCCGTGGTCCAGTCCGCGACCGCTTGCGCCTTGGTGTAGACCGGGCCGGTGATCGGGATGGTGTTGTTGAACGTGGTCCCGTTCGGCAGCGTAATCGTGGTCTGCACCGAGTTGCCGGTGGGCACCAGGTAGGCGTTCACCAGGATGCCGTCGCCCATGAACGCGTTCGCCAGCGGGTGCACGACCACGGTCGGCGTGACGCCCGCGTCGGCGGTCGCGACGAACGCGACCCAGCCGGCGGTGTTGCCAGCGACCGTGGTCGGGCAGGTGATGCTGACGCCGGGGACGATGAAGGCGGTGACGCCGGCCGGGCACGGCGCGATGCCGACCCGCGCGTACTGCCAGGTGTTCGTGCCCGAGTTGTCGAGCGCGACGTAGTACGCCGCGTCCGTCGTCTCGACGCCCGGTGTGGTTGGGGACGTCGATCAGCGGCCTGCGCGAAGCGGAAGGTCCGCCCGCTGGCCACGTAGCCGACCTTGCCGCAGTTGTCGGCGGGCAGGGTGATGACGCCGCTCGGGAGAATCGGCGCAGTTCGCGTTGGTGCCTACGATCGTGCCGGTCGGGGTGAACCCCTTGGCATGCGTGCTGGCCGCGCCCGCCGGACTAGCCGCCGCGAGGCCCAGGGCAGTGATAGTGGCGCCCGCCGCCGCAGCGGCGAAAAACGCCTTGGTGATGCGTCTGCGCATCTGGATCCTTCCTTTTCTTGGATTGCCGGGGCCTGAGTGGTGACCAGTGCTGGCCTGGGGCGGTGCCGCTGAGGCCGGTCCCGGACTTGCCTCCGAAGAGCTTCCGCGTAAGAGCTGAGCCCGCCCCCGTGTGAATCCAGGCGCACGCGGGACCGCGGTCTGAGCCGGTGCCCCCCGGCCGTGGTGGCCGGGGGGCACCGGGTTCGAACTGGCGCTCATGCGCGGAAGGTGACGCGGGATGCCGCCCAGGACGGGCGGGACGCCCTGGCCGGCACCCCTAGACGGAGCGGATCAGAACGGGAACCGCCAGACACCGAACGCGTCGTCGCCCATGCCGTGGAACCCGCTACCGTCGTTCCAGAGGAAGCTCGGCTGGGCGATCAGCGTGCCCGATGGCGGCAGGCTGCCGTTGCTGGTCGCCTCCAGGGCGGTCAGCGGTCCACGGACCGTTGAAGGTGCCCTGGGCGCCGCTCATGGTGGTGAACCGGCCCTGGAAGAACTGCGTGTCACGGGTCTTGGCTGGCGGGACCGCCGGCGCCGGCTCGGCGCCGCCGTTCTCGACCGGTCGTGGTCTAGTCCTGCACCGCCTGGCCTTGGTGTAGACCGGGCCGGTGATCGGCGATGGTGTTGTTGAACGTGGTCCCGTCCGGCAGCGTGATCGTGGTCTGCACCGAGTTGCCGGTGGGCACCAGGTAGGCGTTCACCAGGACGCCGTCGCCCATGAACGCGTTGGCCAGCGGGTGCACGATCACGGTCGGCGCGACGCCCGCGTCGGCGGTCGCGACGAACGCCACCCAGCCGCTGATACCGCCTCGTGGTCGGGACAGGTGGTCGCGGCGGCGCCGGGCGCGAGGATGGCAGGTGACGCCCGACGGGCAGGGCGCGATGCCGACCCGGGCGAACTGCCAGGTGCTCGGTGCCCGAGTTGTCGAGCGCGACGTAGTACTCCGCGTCCGTCGTCTTGACGCCCGGCGTGGTTCGGGATGGTGATCAGCGCCTGCGCGAACCGGAAGGTCCGCCCGCTGGCCTGGTAGCCGACGCCAGCCCGCAGTTGTCGGACGGCCAGGATCGAGTGCGCCGCTCGGACCGAATCGGCAGTTCGCGTTGGTGCCCACGACCGTGCCGGTCGGGGTGAACCCCTTGGCATGCGTGCTGGCCGCGCCCGCCGGACTGGCCGCGAGGCCCAGGGTGGTGATGGTGGCGCCCGCCGCCGCGGTGGCGAAGAACGCCTTGGTGATGCGTCTAGGCATCTGGATCCTTCCTTTTCTGGATTTGCCGGGGCCTGAGTGGTGACCAGTGCTGGCCTGGGGCGGTGCCGCTGAGGCCGGTCCCGGACTTGCCTCCGAAGAGCTTCCGCGTAGAGCTGAGCCCGCCCCCGTGTGAATCCAGGCAGCACCTTACCATGAGTAGTTCATGAGTTACTCATTGCAACAATATCCGTGTCACGCTGCGGAAACAAGCCGACACAATCTTGGTCGAACCCGCTCAGGTCACCCTCGGTAGCTAGGCACGGCTTGTCGGCTCCAGGGCCGGCGGTCCGCCGCAGGCGGCTCCGCTAATTCCCGAGAAACGCCAGGTCAGAGCGGGATTGTCCGGCCCTTCCACGCGCCGCCACGGCCCGCGTGGTACCGCCGCGCCGAGTCCGCCGTCATCGCCGGCGTACAGCAGCGCCGCCAGCGGCAGGCCGAGGGCGCGCAACCAGGACAATTGGTACAGCCTGAGCACCGGGAGGTAGGTCACCGCCTGCAGGAACCACCCGGTGAGGCCCGCTGCGGCGCACCAGGCCGCCACGGTGCCCGCGCCCGCCCCGGTGGCCGCGCCCGCCGCCAGGGCCGCCGCCCCGGCGAGGCCGGCCACGGGCGGCAGCAGGTAGAGCCACGCCAGCCCGGCCAGCACCGCGACGAGCAGCGGCGGCGAATACCGGAGCTGGGTGTAGGCGCTGCGCGCCACCATCCCCCACAGCTCGGCGAGCCTCGGGTAGGGCCGGCGGCTGCGCACGTCGGTGGTGAACCCGAGCCAGCAGCGGGCGGCCACGGGCGGCCGTTTCAGCAGCCGCGCCAGGGCGATGTCGTCGATCCTGGCGTCGCTGATCCGGTCCAGGCCCCCGGCGGCCGCCAGGACCGAGCGGCGAACCAGCATGCAGCCGCCGGCGGCCGCGGCGGTCCGGGCGCCCGGGCGGCCGATCCGGCGGAACGGATAGAGCTGGGCGAAGAAGTAGACGAAGGCAGGAACTATCCACTTCTCCCAGCCGGTGTCCGCGCGCAGCAGTGCCATCTGGGACACCAGGGCACGGTCGTCGGTGACCGCGGCGCGGACCAGGGCGCGGACCGTGCCGGGCCCGAAGGCGATGTCGGCGTCGGTGAACAGCAGGTAGTCGCACTCCCCCGCGGCCGCCACGCCCTGTGCCATGGCCCAGACCTTGCCCGCCCATCCCGCGGCCAGCGCCTCGCCGCGGATCACCTTGAGCGCCGCACCGGATGCGCTCGCCCAGGGCTGCCGCGGCCGCCGAGGTCCCGTCCGTGCTGCCATCGTCGACCAGCACGACCGACAGCTCACCCGGATACTCCTGGCTCAGCAGGCTGGGCAGGGTCTCCGGCAAGATGGCCGCCTCATCCCGCGCCGGAATAACGGCCACTACCGAAGGCCAGTCCCCCGCACCCGGCTCAGCCCTCAAATCCCCCACGGGCAGCCGGCAATCCGTGCGCCAGAACCCCCCGTGCGCGACAAGCAGATAGGCCCACGCGACCGCCGCGAGCACGCAAGCGACAATCAGTATCGGCACCTATGCAGCCTCGCATACCAGCGCCCGCCGCAGCGCGGGTCGTCGGTGCTGTCCCGGATGGCGTTGTGCCAGCCGGGACAGCACCGTGCGGCGCACGCCTCCCCGGCATCCTTGGCTATCCGATCGGCCGCGTCGCCCAGTTCGCCAGCCCGGCCCGCGGCCGGGGTGTCTTATCTGGCTGGCCGACCGTCGGTGGAGCCGTTCTCCGTGCCGCCCGGCAGCGCCCGCGGCTCGTCGCCGTCGTCGTCCTCGCCGTCATCGGATCCGGCGCGGATCGCGGCCGACCCGGCCAGGTTCTTCTTGACCGAGTCCAGGATGGTCAGGCCCTGCGCGACCAGGCCGGCGGTCAGCTCACCCAGCCCCTCCGCGCCGTTGAGCACGTTGACGTTCGCGCCGGCCAGGCCGCCGGCGGCCTCCTTGACGATCAGCGGAAGCTGGTCGATGAGCATGCGGTCGAGCGCGACCCGGTCGTGCGAGGCCGCCGCCGCGGCCTGGATCCGCATCCGCTCCGCGTCGGCCTGGGCGAGGATACGGATCTTGTCCGCTTCGGCCTCGGCCGGCTTGACGACCTCGGCGACAAGCTGGCGCTGGCGCAGCTCGGCCTGCTGGTGGGCGAGTTCGGTCTGGGCGGTGATCACATCACGCTGGGCCTTCGCCTGGGTGAGCGGCCCCATCTGGGCCGACTGGGCCTGGGCCTGGTCCACCTCGGCCTTGTACTGGGCCTGCACGACCGCCGTCTGCCGTGCGTACTCGGCCTGCTTGCGCTGCGACTCCTGCTCGGCCTCGGCGGCCGCCTGGTTGGCCTGGGCCTGCGCGATCTTGGCCTGCCGCTGGATCGCGGCCCGGTGCGGGGCGGCCATCGCGTCGATGTAACCGGAGTTCATGTCGTCGATCGACTGGATCTGCAGTGAGTCCACGGTCAGGCCGATCTTGGCCATCTCAGCCTTCGACCCATCGAGGACTTCGGTCGCGAGCTTCTGGCGCTCGGTGACGATCTCCTCCACCGTCATCGACCCGACGATCGAGCGCAGGTGCCCGGCGAAGATACGGCCGGTCAGGGTGGACATCTGGTCCTGATCGGAGAGGAACCGCTGGCCGGCGTTGATGATGCTCTCGTCGTCGTTGCCGACCTTGAACGCGATCACGGCCCGGACGTTCACCGAAATGCCCTGCCTGGTGACGCAGACCTCCGAGACCTCGGCCTCCTGCATGGACAGGGTCAGGTAACGCGCCTTGCGGAAGAAGGGCAGCACGAAGGTGCCGTGGCCGACGACCACCCGGAACGGCGCGGTGTCCCGCCGGAGCCTGCCGCCGGAGATCATCATCGCGCTGTCAGGGGCGGGAACTCGATATCCAAACATGATGGTGCTCCTCAAACGGCATCTTCGGGAAAGGGATCCAGCGGGTCTATCCACGCGCTGACGTCGACCGTCCGCGTGCCGCGGTTGTTGATGACCAGCACGGTCGAGCCCCGGGGAATCGGCTCGGCAGACCAGGCGATGAACGCCTCAGACCCGCCGCGTATTTTGACCAGGACCTCACCGGGACCGTGGGCGCCGCGGGTGGCAATGGTTATCACGCCGATGGAGCCGATCAGGGATTCGTCCCCGGCCACGACCAGCCGCTCCTCACAATGCCCGACTTTGGACATCACACACTATCGCCTGGCGACAGAATGACAGCCTGGGCCTGCCCTGGACGGCGGCCGTGCCAGGGGATCAGGCTGGCGGCTGCAGCCCGGCGACCAGCCGAGCGGGAACCACCTCGACGGCAAACGGCCGCCGCGCCAGGAACGGCTCGCCGCCGCTGACCCGGACGGCCTCCGCGTAGCGCCCGTCACGCAGTTCGAAGGCGATCAGCTCGGGCTTGCCCGCATCGGGGATGACCACCCAGTACGACGGCACCCCGAACCGCTCATACGCGGCCTTCTTGGCATTGAGGTCGATCAATGCGGTGCTCGGCGACCGCACCTCCACCGTTAGGAACGGTGGCCGGGTGATCTTGGTACCGGAGAGCTGATCTCTGCTGACCACCACGATGTCCGGGGCGAACTCTGTGTCACGAGAGACCATGACGGCAGGCTCCGGAACGACCTGCCACTCGGCGGGACACGCCCTGTCGAGCAGGGACGCCAGGGTAAAGGCCACCACCTGGTGGGCAAGCGCCGGGCGGGGGCTCACGACCAGCGCCCCGTCCAGCAGTTCGTACCGGTGCCCGTCATCGGGCATCCGGTCCAGTTCCGCGACGGTGAACGGCTTGCCCGGCGACGGCCACGCCTCGGCGATGCTCACGACACTCATGTTGCCTCCATAACGCCATGAGTGCCACTCAACAACCACCCTCCGACAGCAGGGAAGCCGTGCGGGCCGGGCCGGAGCACCTGCCGCTACCGTGGACGGATGCTCGGCAGCGGGTGGACGGAGGCGGTCGCTCTGGTGGCCGCATTCGGCATCGCCGTGGCGACCACCCCAGCCGGTGTGTCGGGCGCGGTGCTGCTGCTGCCGTTCCAGGTCTCGGTGCTCGGCACGCCCAGCCCGGCGGTCACCCCGACGAACCTGCTGTACAACGTGATCGCCAGCCCAGGGGCGCTGTATCGCTACTGGCGGCAGGGCCAGCGGGCAGGCAGGCTCACCGCCGCACTGCTGGCCGGGACCCTGCCCGGCGTCATCGCCGGTTCGGTCATCCGGGTGGAGTTCCTGCCCGGGGCCCTGGTGTTCGATTTCGTCATAGCCGCGGTCCTGCTCCCGCTCGGCACGTGGCTTGCCCTGGACCGGGGCACGCGGGCCACCGGCAAGGCCGGGCCACCGCGGCTGCCCACGCGCGTTCTGGTGCTGATCGCCGCCGGGGTCGGGTGCGTGGGCGGTATCTACGGGGTGGGGGGCGGGTCGATCCTCGCGCCGATCCTGATCGGCGACGGGCGCCCGCCCGCCGAAGTAGCGCCTGCCGCGCTTGCCTCCACGTTCGTCACCTCGCTGGCGGGCGTGGTCACGTTCACGCTGCTGTCGCTGAACCGGCACGGGGCGATCGCCCCGGACTGGCCCACTGGAATCGCGCTAGGTGCCGGGGGCCTGGCCGGCGGCTACACCGGTGCCCGGATCCAGGGCCGGCTCCCCGACCGGGCCATCCGCCGGGTTCTCGGCGTCATCGTGATCGCCATCGGCGCCCGCTACCTGTGGGCCGCCCTCGGCTAAGCGCCCTCTCCGGATGATCACGGGGATGTGGCCCGCGGGGGACGTGCCAGATCGAAAACTCGGTCCCGCCGACCGGGCGCTCCCGCTTCGTCATCGAGTGGACGGCCCACCCAAGAGACACCTCCGGCGGGCCCGCGCCGAAGGGTCATCCGCCCTGGGATCCGAACCAGTCGTGCAGGAGCTGACCGGAGCCCGCGTCGTTGGAGTTGCTGCAATTCCAGGACATGGCCGGGTTGCCGGAGAGGGTGGTGGGCGTTTCGTAGCTGGCCGGGTTGTCGGCGAGCGTGGCGTTGGTGTAGTCGAAGGGCGTGCTTTGGGACCACGTGACTACGCCGGCCAAGTTGATGTTCGGGCCGAGTTCCCAGCCGGTCAGCCCGATATGACGGCCGGCCAGGTAGCTCAAGTAGGCGGGGATGCTGGTGGGGGCATCACTCCAGCAGTAGTCCGTCCCGTCTACGGCGTTATTCCACTCACCGTCCATGACCGAGTAGCCCAGCGCGGGCAGGTAGCCGAAGTCCCGCCACCACGCGGTGGTCGTTTGGTCGCCCATCGGGTGATGGAAGGTGTAGATGAGCGGGCCGGTCACGGCGTCGCCGCTTTGGCTTAGCGCGTGGGTGCCCACCGACCCGGGAGCGCCGTCGAGGGTGCCACTGGCCTTATGTCCTGCGATGCCGTTGAGGGTGCCCGCGGCGCTCAGGCCGTCGGCCCAGACCATGTTGGGCGCCTGGAGCTTGTTGCGGATGTAGCTGAGCACGGTCTGCATGCCGAAGTAGCGGACGCCGTTGAGGGTGCCGCCGTTGCGCCAGATCTCCCACTGCGTGGCCCCGGTGCCGCCGAGGCCGTGTGGCTCGTTGAAGAGGTCGAAGATCACATGCGGGTTGCCGTTATACGCCGCGGCGATGTCTTTCCAGAACACCATGGTCGCCCAGGTGGGCAGCGGCTCGCTGAGGGGGAACCCTAGCGCCGGAAGGGTCGTGTCGTTGATCACAACCGTGAGCCCCAGGCCTAGCGCGTAGTTGACGACAGCCTGGATCTCCTGGTAGTAGGCGAGGCAGCCGGTACTGGTCAGCTTGCAGGACCCATCGGCGCCGGTGAGCTCGTCTTGCTCGATCTGCAGCCGCACCGTGTTGGCGTTCCAGGCATCGTGGATGGCCTGCACCTCGGCCTCGGCCACCGCGATGGTGGCCGGTCCCACCGGGCCGTCCTGGAGCTCGGACATCGAGAGGCCGTAGTAGGGCGTGGGCGCGGCGCTTGCCGACGCTGGCCCCGCCTGTGCCACCCCCAGGCAGCTCATGGCACCTGCCAAGCCGAGCGAGGCAAATAGGCGCTTAATCATGGATCGCGTCCCTTTCACGTCACCTGCCACCACTATGGCTTGTTCTACAGGACGGGTCAGGAAATAGTCGCCGCACCACTCACAGGCCTTATCATTCGCGCGGTTTACTTCGCAACGCGCCTCCGGACAATAACAGCAGTTTCGCGGAACGCGAAATTGGCGAGGTATTTCGTGCGCGAGGCCCGGCAAAAGCCGAACTACCACTTTCATCCGCCTTGCTGGGCAAACCAGTCATGCAGGAGCTGCCCGGCTCCTGCATCGTTGGAGTTGAGGCAGCGCCATATCATGGCTGGTTTGCCTGAGGTGGTGGTCGGCGTCCCGTAACTGGCTGGAGAGTCAGCCAGCGAGGCGCTGGGATAGTTGAAGGGCGTGCTTAGCGACCAGCTGACGGAGTTGCCGGTGGCTCCCACAGCGGAGTTGACCTTGGGTCCCAGTTCCCATCCGGTCAGCCCGATCCGCTCGGCGGCGAGGTACTTCAGGTACGCGGGGATGGCCGTGGGGGCGTCGTCCCAGCAGAAGTTGGTGCGGTCGACCGCATTGTTCCACTCACCGTCCATGACCGAGAAGCCCAGAGCAGGCAGGTAGCCGAAGTCCCGCCACCACGCCGTGATCGTCTGGTTCCCCATGGGGTGGTGAAAGGTGTAGACCAAGGGGCCGGTCACGGCGTCGCCGACTTGGCTCAGCGCGTAGCTGCCGACCGACCCCGGGGCACCGTCAACGGTGCCGCTCGCGGCATGTGGTGCGATGCCGTTGAGTGTGCCCGCGCCATTCAAGCCGTCCGCCCACACCATGTTCGGTGCTCGGAGTGTGTTTCGGATGTAGCTCAGCACGGTCTGCATGCCCAAGAAGCTTGAGCCGTCGACCGCGCCGCCGCCGCGCCACACCCGCCATTGCACCGCGCCCGCGCCGCCCGGCCCGCGTGGTTCGTTGAAAAGGTCGAAAATCACGTGTGGGTTGCCCGCATAGGCTGCTGCAATGTCTTTCCAGAACACTTCGGTGGCTTGAGTGGGCAGGGGCTCGTTGATGGTGAACCCTGGCGACGGCAGGGTTGTGTCGTTGATCACTACCGTGAGCCCTAGCCTTAGCCCGTAGTTCACCACGGCCTGGATTTCCTGGTAATAGGCGAGGCATCCCGTCGCCGTCAGCTTGCAGGACCCATCGCTCCCGGTGAGCTTGTCCTGCTCGATCTGCAGCCGTACCGTGTTGGCGTCCCAGGCATCATGGATGGCCTGCGTCTCAGCCTCGGCCACCTCGGTGGTGGCCATGCCTATGGGAGCCACCTGGAGTTCGGACACCGAGAGGCCGTAGAAGGACGTGGGCGCGGCACTCGCCGGTGCTGATCCTGCCTGTGACATCACCAGGCTGCCCAGCAGGGCGCCGGATGCGACCAGAGCTGGCAAGGGTGTGATCAAGGCTCTAGTTCGCTGGCTAGCCGCCATCGCACTGCTCCGCATCTTCATAACTCTTAGTTATCAATTCAATACTTAAAGTTATGAAGATGGCGGAGCTAGGGCCGTTTGGCCCGCAAAGGTCCTTAGTTGCCCGCCGCTCCCCCGGTTCCCGCGGGGAAGGAATGTGGCAAAACGCCGCCGGAAGCCCATCGTCCTCGCAGTCACGGAAGCATCGGCAAGCACGGCTGCCCCGGGTGCAGCTAGTCAGGACCAAGATCAATGGCAGAACAAATCCCCCGACCGAGTCGGCCAGGCCACCCGCCTCGTCATCGAATGGACCGCCGACCTGTCACAGGCCGATCCCCTTGGCGCTGTCTTAGCGCTGTGGTTGGCTGCTCATACCCGGGCGCGGCGGCTACACGCTGGCCTTGCCGCCGTCGCTGGCGAGTGGCGCTGCCCCAGGGCCAAGATCAAGCCCGGCTTGATGTCGGCATCAAGAGGGGATAGATTCAGTCGATGGTGAAGCCGATTAAGCGCCGGGACGTCAACCGTGCGTTACGCCGCAACGGCTGTGCCATCAAAAACGACAAAGGCCGCCACACCACGTGGGTTTTGTGGCTGCGGCGGTCAGCACACCGCAGATATTCCCCGCCACCTGGAGATCTCGGCGGGGGTGATCGGCGACACCATCGAGCGAATGAAGTGCCTGCCAGAGGGGTGGCTGCAGTGAAGACCTACCAGGTTCGCGCCAAGCGCTGGGAACACGGCTGGGAATGCACATCGAGGGCGTCGGTGTCACCCAGTCACACACGCTCTGGGACGCCGAGGACATGGCACGCGACCTCATCGCACGCCGCGAGGACCTGCCGGGCGACGGGTTCGCGGTGAGAATCACCCCCGAGATAGGTGGCGGTCTGGACGAGGAGACACGCGCCGCGCGGGAAGCTGTGAACGCAGCCGATCAGGCACAGCGACTGGCAGCCGCGCATCACGGGCCACCGCACGGCGGCTGCGACAAGCCGGCCTGTCGGGGCGTGACATCGCCAAGGTGCTCAACGTGTCACCGCAGCGCGTCTCACAGCTCCTGCGGACTGGCACCTGAGGACCTGACCATCCGCCGGCCAGGCCAGCAGAAACCTGGCTCGTGGGAAGAGATCGGCACCGCCATGATGATCGCATGACACTGCACGATGGGCGGCGGCAAACCGGATGGGCGGAAACGGCATGATGACGACCGGGGATATGGATGTGCTGGTGACCGGTGCTGCGGGCATGGCCGGGCGCGCCATGGTGCCGGTGCTGCGCTCGGCCGGGCATCGTGTCGTCGCCACCGACCTGCCCGCGTCCTGGCGCATCGCCAACCCGGCTCCGCCACCCAACTCCGGCCCATCTCCAGGCCCGGACGCCAGCGGGATCGACTCTGGTAAGGCTCAGCGCCTACTGGGCTGGCAGGCGCACCCGCAGCTGGCGCGACTACCTGACCGACACCGGAGAACCCCGCTGAACCAGTGGACCTGACCAGTACCTGACCAGTTACGGATTATCTAGACAACATGGGGAAACCCCAGACTTCGATTAAGAAAGTGGCCCAAGGCGCACCCGAGTCATCGGGCATAGCCCGGCGCCGCCTGCCACCCCGCATGGCAACGCAGGAACCAGGCGGCCATGATCATGGCGGGTGTCAGGCAGGGATGGCCGCCAAAACCGAAACGCCACGTTCACCCTGGAGATCACGGGAGCTGACCATGATTACGGGAGTGCTGCCACCTGGAGCAGCCAAGAGCCCATGATCATCCCGGTCCTGTGGGTGCGGCGCGCCACAGGTGGGGTGGGGGGCCACGGGTGGGACAGGTGCGCGGCGAAGGGCAGCGAGGCGGGGCCGTTAAGCGAAGAGGGGGAAGCGGCCAGCGAGCGGGCCGAGGGCCCGGCGGTCCGCCTCGGTGAGGGGATCGCGGCCGGTGCCCTTGAGGGCGGCGGTGACGTCGTCCCAGGCGGCCGGGAGCGGGGCACCCAGCAGGCCGGCGAGGACCCGCCGGACAAGGGCCAGCGAGGCCGGCTCCGGCGCGGGGGCACCGGGCAGGGCCACGGTCAGGTCCAGGTAGTGCACGGCGGCCTCGACGGCGAGCGTGGCGGCGAAGTCGGTCACGGTCAGCACATGCCCCTGGGTCGTCACCGCCGGGTGCCCGCACGCCCGGCCGGCCCGGCAGGCGGCCGCCGCGGTCTCCGACCACTCCCAGGCCAGCACGCCGGGAGGGTACGCGGCCGCGGCGATCCGGACATAACGGGCGTGTGCCGCCGACTCCTCCGCATAGGTCGGCGCACCACCACCGGACGCATCGCCACCCGGCACGCTGTCCCCCGGACACGCCGTCCCCGGACGCGCCGCCGCCGCTCGGGGCGTAGTCGGTCCAATAGGACACATCGTCGCGGTCCGGTGGCCGGTCCGCGGGGCTCGCGAACGTGCGCAGCGCCCGGCGGGCGTCGAGCAGTTCGTGGTAGAGGACGTCGGCCACGGCCCAGCCGGCGCAGCGACTCGGGCGCATCAGGTCCGCCGCACCGAGCCCGCCGGCCGCCGCGGTCACGTTCCGGTACACCGCGTCGAGGGCATCGAGCACCGCCGCCCGGTCCAGGTCACTCACCCCGCGATCCTACGGCCG
>CAVPSA010000022.1:0-168113 GCA_963707905.1 uncultured Actinomycetes bacterium
GGTGCTCGGCGACCGCACCTCCACCGTTAGGAACGGTGGCCGGGTGATCTTGGTACCGGAGAGCTGATCTCTGCTGACCACCACGATGTCCGGGGCGAACTCTGTGTCACGAGAGACCATGACGGCAGGCTCCGGAACGACCTGCCACTCGGCGGGACACGCCCTGTCGAGCAGGGACGCCAGGGTAAAGGCCACCACCTGGTGGGCAAGCGCCGGGCGGGGGCTCACGACCAGCGCCCCGTCCAGCAGTTCGTACCGGTGCCCGTCATCGGGCATCCGGTCCAGTTCCGCGACGGTGAACGGCTTGCCCGGCGACGGCCACGCCTCGGCGATGCTCACGACACTCATGTTGCCTCCATAACGCCATGAGTGCCACTCAACAACCACCCTCCGACAGCAGGGAAGCCGTGCGGGCCGGGCCGGAGCACCTGCCGCTACCGTGGACGGATGCTCGGCAGCGGGTGGACGGAGGCGGTCGCTCTGGTGGCCGCATTCGGCATCGCCGTGGCGACCACCCCAGCCGGTGTGTCGGGCGCGGTGCTGCTGCTGCCGTTCCAGGTCTCGGTGCTCGGCACGCCCAGCCCGGCGGTCACCCCGACGAACCTGCTGTACAACGTGATCGCCAGCCCAGGGGCGCTGTATCGCTACTGGCGGCAGGGCCAGCGGGCAGGCAGGCTCACCGCCGCACTGCTGGCCGGGACCCTGCCCGGCGTCATCGCCGGTTCGGTCATCCGGGTGGAGTTCCTGCCCGGGGCCCTGGTGTTCGATTTCGTCATAGCCGCGGTCCTGCTCCCGCTCGGCACGTGGCTTGCCCTGGACCGGGGCACGCGGGCCACCGGCAAGGCCGGGCCACCGCGGCTGCCCACGCGCGTTCTGGTGCTGATCGCCGCCGGGGTCGGGTGCGTGGGCGGTATCTACGGGGTGGGGGGCGGGTCGATCCTCGCGCCGATCCTGATCGGCGACGGGCGCCCGCCCGCCGAAGTAGCGCCTGCCGCGCTTGCCTCCACGTTCGTCACGTCGCTGGCGGGCGTGGTCACATTCACGCTGCTGTCGCTGAACCGGCACGGGTGGCGATCGCTCCGGGGTGGCCCTGGAACTCGCGCCAGGTGCCGGGCGGTCCTGACCGGCCGGTTCGGCAGCCATGTCGATCATAGCCTCCAGGCCTATCTAGCCAGAGCTAGCCATGGCTAGCTCCACTGACCGGGCCAGCCCGGCTGGGTAACTTGTCGTCAGCGTGATCGTCATGAGGAGCCGTGCCGGCTACCAGAACTGGCCGCCATCCTTCGCGCTAAGATCACCGCAAACTGCGCTCCGGGCGCCCGACCTAGCGAAACCCTGACCCAGCGGTACGGTATCGCCGCGGCACCGTCAAGAAGGCCGTCGAAGTCCTCCGCATCGAAGGGCTGGTCCACACCGTCATCGGCCGGGGCATCTTCGTCCGTGACCACAGGGCGGCGTGGCGGGGCCGTTAGGCGAAGAGGGGGAAACGGGCGGCGAGCGGGCCGAGGGCCTGGCGGTCCGCCTCGGTGAGGGGATCACGGCCGGTGCCCTTGAGGGCGGCGGTGACGTCGTCCCAGGCGGCCGGGAGCGGGGCACCCAGCAGGCCGGCGAGGACCCGCCGGACAAGGGCCAGCGAGGCCGGTCCGGCGCCAGGGACCGGCCGCCGGGTGCACACAGCGGCCCCGGGGGATCGATGCGGCAGCCGCGGAATAGGGTGCCGGGCCGCCGCGTTAGGAACCTTCGCTGGCGTGCTTGGATCCCCCGGGCCGCAACTATGGAAGCCGTCGCGGAATACCGTCTGGCTGGAGCCGCGTCGCGCAGATTCGCCGAGGAGGCGACCGCACGTCAGCACCGTCGACGGGGCCCCCGTGAGCGTCAGCTCCCGGGGGCATCGTCGTTCTTGATCAGCTGGCACTCTCCCCAGCCAGCAGGAACAGCGTGTAGGCGGCGAGCGTGGAGTCGTCGGTGATGCCGCCATGCCGGATCATCCGTTCCACCTCCGCGCGGCCGAACCACCGGCAGCGCAGGTCCTGTTCCTCGAGTTCAAGCTCCTGCGTGCCGGGCGTCAGGCCGGACGCCACGAACACGTCGAAGCCCTGGCTGACCAGTCCGTGCGCGCAGTGCAGGTGGCCCAGGTGGCGCAGCTCGCTGGCCGTCATGCCGGTTTCCTGGCGGAGTTCCTCCCTGGCGAGTTTCTCCGGGTCGTCGGCGGCCGCCATGCCGGGCAGAGTGCCCTGCGGGAACTCCCAGCACCGCATCCGCACCGGGTAGCGGTACTGCTCGACCAGGTGAAAGCCGTCGTTATCGACCGGGATGATCAAGGCGAAGTCCGGCTTCTCCACATACGAGTAGATCCCGGCCGACCCGTCCGGCCGCCGGATGCCGTCCTCACGCAAGCGCATGTGGGGCGTCTCGTAGACCACCCGGGTGGATGTCTGCTCGATGATCGGCCCGCTGGCCTCAGGCACGGCAACTCCCCTTCGCACGGCCTCGGTGACTGGCCAGAGGGACGCTAGCCGGCGCCCCCATGCCCCCGGCCGCCGGCGTTCCCCCGCTCAAGCGGGCCAGGAGAACCCGGTCGCCGCGAGCACGCCGGCGGGTCTGGGCAGGGCCGCCTGCGCGCCCCGGCGGGTGGCCGCCGCCGCCCCGGCCGCGCACGCGGCGGTGACCGCGGCGGCCGGGTCCAGGCCGCTGGCCAGCGCGACGGCCAGGGCCCCCACGAACGCGTCCCCGGCTCCTACGGTGTCCACCGCGGTCACCGGGAACCCGGGTACGGCGGCCGTCCCCGACGGCCCGGCCAGCGCCGCTCCGGCCGCGCCCAGCGTGACCACGACATGCCCACCGCGCAGCCCTGCGGCCAGGCCCGCCGCGATGGCCCTGCCCAGCGCCGCCTCGTCCGCCGGCGTGCCCTCCGGCAACCGCCCGGCCAGGGCCGCCGCCTCCTGCGCGTTGACCACGAGCCAGTCCGGGCACTCGGCGAGCAGGCCGGCCGCCCCCTCGGGGACCGGGGCCAGGTTGAGCATGGTGCGGACCCCGCCGGACCGGGCCCGGCGGAGCGCGGCGCCGAGCACGGGAACGGGGATCTCCGCCGAAAGCACCAGCACGTCGCACGGCTGCGTGAAGGCGGCCGCCACCTCCGCGTCCCCGGCGAGCCCGTTGGCACCCGGGGCGACCGCGATCGAGTTCTCCCCGGCCGGGTCCACGGTGATCAGGGCCAGCCCGGAGGCCACGCCGGGCACCGCGCGCAAGCCCGCCACGCCGATTCCCTCGGCCGCGAGGCCGGCCCGCAGCCGGGCGCCGAACTCGTCGTCCCCGCAGCAGCCCACCATCGACACAGCGGCACCAAGCCGGGCGGCCGCAACCGCCTGGTTGGCTCCCTTCCCGCCCGCGCCGAAGGTAGCGGCCGCCGAACCGAGCACGGTTTCCCCGGGCCCGGGGAGGTGTGGCACGAGGAGCGATATGTCGGTGTTCAGGCTGCCAAGGACGGTCACCGCGGGACGCTGCGCCATGCCCCCTCCTCGCCGGGTACCCGGGCCGCACGCACCTTACCGCCCGGCACGGTAGCGGATCAGACATCTCCCGGACCACGCCGCGACACGTTCTGGCGGCCAAACGGGACCCAAAAAGTATCTTATTCGGCATAGTGCAACGATCCTGGTCACCCGGAATGGGCGGGCCAATGTCGGGTATCGTGCAAAGATCACTACGCTGCTATCCCACACATCCGTGCGGACACTGATCCTGGGGGTAGATCCGGCCGGACGGGTAGTTCAGCATGACCGGAATGCGAAAGAAGTCCTCGATCCGCCGAACGGCTCGCTGCTCGGCACGCACCTGAGCGATCTGGTGGTGGGCAATTCCCCCACGGGGACGCCGCTCAACAGCCTGCTTGATGCGGTCAAGGGGGGCCGGGAAGCGACCGCGGTGCTGACCTTCAAGGCCCAGCGCAGCAGCCCCATCGACACCGTGGTCACGCTGCAGCCGATGCGCGGCGACAATGACGGGTGCCCGTCGGCGCTGGCGATCCTGCGGATGCCACCGCCCAGCGTGGAGCAGTTCCTGGACCCCGCGCTGATGCGGCACGCGCTGCTCGACGAGACGTTCCGGCAGATGGGGGCCAGCCTCGACCTGGACCAGCTGGCCCGGGGGCTGATCAACATCGTGGTCCCGCACTTCAGCAACTCGGCCGGGCTGCTGCTGCTGGAGAGCCTGGTGGCGGCCGACGAGCCGCCCGCCTCGCAGAACGACGGGTCCTACCTGCTGCGCCGGATGGCCATCGCCACCGACGACAGCAGCCCGGACTGGGACGCCACGTTCCCCACCGGCGAGGTGCTGCGCTACCCGGCGGGATCGCCCTACACCCAGTGCATGAACACGGGCCGGCCGGTCCGTGAGCCCGCCATGACCACCCCTGAGGCGGTCGAGATGGCCGAGTCGTGGCTGCGCCGGCCCATGAAGCTGCTGGCCGGCTCGTCCATGCTGCTGCTGCCACTCAACGCGCGCGGCTCCACGCTCGGCTTCATCGTGTGCAACCGGCGGCGGGGCTTCCGGTCGTTCGACGCCTATGACACCGAGATCGGCATGGAGTTCGCCTCCCGCGCGGCGATCTTCATCGACAACGCCAGGCGCTACAACCGGGAGCGGGCCACCGCGCTCACACTGCAGCGCAGCCTGCTGCCGACCGGCCTTTCCGCGCCGTCCTCGGTCGAGGTCACGCACAGGTACCTGCCCGGCAGCGCGCTCATCGAGGTCGGCGGGGACTGGTACGAGTCGATCAACATGCCGGGCGCGCGGGTGGCCCTGGTGGTCGGCGACGTGGCCGGCCACGGTGTCCGGGCGGCGGTCACCATGGGCCGGCTGCGCACCGCGATCCAGACCCTGGCGATGCTCGAACTGTCCCCGGCCGAGACGCTGCAGCACCTGAACGAGCTGATGCGGAAGATCGGCGAGCGCGAGCCGCACTTCGCCACCTGCATCTACGCCACCTACGACGCGGTGAACGGCACCTGCGAGGTCGCCTGCGCCGGGCACCTGCCGCCGCTGCTGGTCCGGCCGGACGGCAGCAGCGAGTTCCTGGACGTGTCCCCGGCACCGCCGCTCGGCGTGGGCGAGGGGCTGATCTCCAGCCGGACCTTCGAGATCGAGGACGGCAGCATGTTCGTCCTCTACACCGACGGGCTGGTGGAAAGCCGCGGCCGTGACATCGACGACGGGCTCAAGCGGCTCCAGTCCGTGTTCGACGCCGAATCGGTGGCCGGCTCGATGGACGACCTGTGCAAGGCGATCCTGGCCGGCGCCTACTCCGATCAGCACCGCGACGACATCGCCATACTGATCGCCCGGCTGGGCCGGATCGACGGCAGCCTGCAGGCGTCCTGGACGCTGACCGGTGAGCTGACCGCGGCCCACGAGGCGCGGTCCCTGGTGGCCGAGCCGCTGGAGAAGTGGGATCTGGCCAGCATGGTGGACAACACCCAGCTGCTGGCCTCCGAACTGGTGACGAACGCCATCAGGTACGCCGAGGGCCCGGTCACGCTGCGGCTGATCAAGGAGGGCGCGCTGATCTGCGAGGTGCGCGACACCTCGCCCGCGCTGCCCAAGCTCCAGCACGCGGCCAAGGACGACGAGTGCGGCCGGGGCCTGCAGATCGTCAGCAAGCTGTCCGGCCGGTGGGGCGCGCGCCGTACCAACGGGGGCAAGGTGGTCTGGTGCGAGCAGCACCTCCCCCGTACCGACAAGGAGTGAGCCGGGCCTGACCCGGCCCGCCCTCAGGCGCCGCGCATCGCGCGCAGCGACTGCTTCAGCGAGCCCATGGTGGCCAGGACGGCGGACGGCTCGTAGCCGCAGTGCGCCATGCAGTTCGCGCACCGCGGGTCCTTGCCGCGGCCGTAGGCGTCCCAGTCGGTGGTCTCGATCAGCTCCTTGTACGTCTTGGTGTACCCGTCCGACATCAGGTAGCACGGCCGCTGCCAGCCGAGCAGCGAGTAGGAAGGGATTCCCCAGGCGGTGCAGCCGAAGTCGGCCTTGCCCTCAAGGAAGTCCAGGAACAGCGGGGAGTGGTTGAGCCGCCAGCGCTGCCGGTTGCCGTCGGCGAACGCCTTGCGGAACAGTTCCGTCGTCTCGGTCACGCCGAGGAAGTGCTCCTGGTCCGGCGCCTTCTCATAGGCATAGGCCGGGGAGATCATCATCTCGTCCACACCGAGGTCGTCGTTGAGGTAGCTCAGCACGTCGATCACGGTCTGCGGGGTGTCGGTGTTGAAGAACGTGGTGTTCGTGGTGACCCGGAACCCGCGCCGCTGGCATTCCTTGATCGCGGCGACCGCCTGGTCGAACACCCCTTCCTTGCAGACCGACTCGTCGTGCCGCTCGGCCAGCCCGTCGATGTGCACCGCCCAGGCGAAGTAGCGGGACGGCGAGAACTTGTCGATGTGCTTGGGGATCAGCAGCGCGTTCGTGCAGAGGAACACGTACTTCTTGCGCTTGATCAGCTCGGCGACGATCTCGTGGATCTGCGGGTGCATGAGCGGCTCACCGCCGGCGATGGACACCATCGGCGCGCCGCACTCCTCGATCGCGCCGATCGCCTGGTCCACCGGCATCCGCTGCTTCAGGATCGTGTGCGGCTGCTGTATCTTCCCGCACCCGGCGCACTTGAGGTTGCACGCGAACAGCGGCTCCAGCTCGACCAGGAGTGGGAACTTGTCCTTGCGCGTCAGCTTCTGGCGCATCAGGTAGCTCCCGATCCGCAGGCTCTGTCGCAGTGGCATGGTCATTGCGCCCGGACCTCCTTGGGCAGGCTGAACCGGATGTTCTCGGTGGTGATGACGCGCTCGGAGACCTCCACGGGGCCGAGGCCCGACAGCGCGGTGATGATGTCGTCGACCACGGCAGGCGGCGCCGACGCGCCGGCCGTCAGGCCGATCGTGGACACGCCCGCCAGCCAGCCGAGCTGGATGTCGGACGGCCCGTCGATGAGGTGCGCGGGGGTGCCGGCCCGCTGCGCCGTCTCCACCAGCCGCACCGAGTTGGAGGAGTTGGCCGACCCGGCCACCAGCACAAGGTCGGACTCGGCGGCGACGGCCCGGACGGCCTGCTGCCTGTTGGTGGTGGCGTAACAGATGTCGTCGCTGCCCGGGCCCCGGGCCGCGGGGAACCGCTCGGTCAGCGCGGAGGCCATCTCGGCCGCCTCATCGACGGCGAGCGTGGTCTGCATCAGGTAGGCGACCTTGCCCGGGTCCGCGGGGCGTAGCCGGGCCACGTCGGCAGGGCTCTCCACCAGGGCCGTCGACTCCGGTGCCTCGCCGAGGGTGCCCTCGACCTCCTCGTGGCCGGCGTGCCCGATGAGCGCCACCAGGTAGCCGTCGGCCGCGAACCGGCGCGCCTCCACGTGCACCTTCGCCACCAGCGGGCAGGTCGCGTCGATGGCGTCCAGGCCGCGCCGGGTGGCCTCCGCACGGACCGCCGGGGACACCCCGTGCGCGGAGAAGACCACGCACGCCCCGTCGGGGACCTCGGACAGCTCGTCCACGAACACCGCCCCGCGCCGTTCCAGGTCGGCGACGACGTGGGTGTTGTGCACGATCTGCTTGCGCACGTACACCGGCGCCCCGCGCTGGTCGAGCACCTTCTCCACGATTTCGATGGCCCGCTCCACCCCGGCGCAGAACGACCGGGGCCCGGCCAGCAGCACCCGGTGCGGCCCGGCCGCGGCGGCCCAGGCGGCCAGCACCGGGCCGGCGGCCCGCAGCGCCCGCAGCGCGGCCAGCCCCCCGGTCACGATCCCCGGACGCAGCAGCGGCCGCGCGGGAGTGTCCGACACCGCACGGAGCACGGCCACCGGCCGGCCGCGCGCCGCCGCGGCCAGCGGGGCGGACTCCAGGTCCGCCGCCAGCGCTCCGCCGGCCGCCAGGGCATTCCGCGCCGCGCCGCGGGCCAGCCGGTCGGTGGTGACGACCGGCCCGGTGTGGACGCGCAGCCCGGCCCGGCGCAGTTCCCCGGCAAGCAGCGGCGCCGCCGGGCACCGGACACTCGTGCCGCGGGCGTCCCTGACCTCGGTGCCGACGACCAGGTCACCGGGAACCAGGTCGTCGGTGAGGCCGCCGCCCACCCCGGCGACGGCCAGCGCGCCGAACTCCTCATCCGCCAAGGCGGCCGCCTGCCGCCGGGACCGGGCCAGGCCGTAACCGGTCACCCGCACCGTGCCGCCGTCCGGCTGGCCGGCACCGCCGGCCGCACGCAGCCCGCGCCGGACCGCCACCGCCTCCACCCGCAACGGGGAGCACACCACCAGGGGGCGGTGCTGGCCCGGGGGGGCACTCCGCTGCCCCGGGGGCGAGCCCCCGGACCCCATGGCCCTGGAACCGCCCGGTGGCCTGCGGCCCGGTTCCTCCGTCACCGGGCCGGGGCCGCACTCCTCGCCTCCCGCCCCCGGGGGCGGTCACGCCGTCCCCGGGGGCGGTCACGCCGTCTCCGGGGGCGGTCAGCCGTCGCCGGGGGCGGCAGCCGTCTCCGGGGGCGAGGAGCGTGGAAGGGTGGCGGCGGAGCCGTCGCCCGGGGTGGGAGAGGATAGGTACCGGCCGAGCGCGCTGACCGGGAACACGAGCCGGTACAGGTGGTAGTTGAGGTAGAAGTCGCGCGGGAACCCGGTGCCGGTGAACTGCGGCTCGTCCCAGGTCCCATCGCTTCGCTGGTGCGCGGCCAGCCACCGGATCCCGGCATCGACGGCAGGCTCGGCGCCACCGGCCGCGAGCAGCGCAAGCAGCGCCCACGCGGTCTGCGACGCGGTCGACGCGCCATGGCCCGCCAGGGACGGGTCGTCGTAGGAGCGCATGTCCTCGCCCCAGCCGCCGTCGGGGTTCTGATGCTGCTCCAGCCACGCCACCGCGCGGCGGATGGCCGGCTTGCCCGGCTGCACCCCCGCGGCGATCAGCGCGGGCACCACCGCACCGGTGCCGTACACGTAGTTGGCGCCCCACCGGCCGAACCAGGAGCCATCGGCCTCCTGTGCCCGCAGCAGCCAGACCACGCCGCGCCGCGCCGGGCGGCTGCCCGCCTGGCCGGCGGCCGCGAGCGCCTCCACCACATGCGCGGTGACGTCCGCCGAGGGCGGGTCGGTGACCGCGCCGAAATCGCAGAACGGCAGCTTGGCGACCAGCCGCGAGGTGTTGTCGGCGTCGAAGGCGGCCCAGCCACCGTCCGCCGACGCCATCCCGGTGATCCAGCTAAGCCCTCGGGAGATGGCGGCCTTGCGGCGCGCGTCCGGTCCCGGGGCGGGAGGCGAGGACGGGGGTGGCGGGGCGGCGGCGGAGCCGACGCCCGGGGCGGGGAGGCGGAGGCGAGCCGGACCCGGCGCAGCGCGAGCACCACCTCGGCGGTGTCGTCGATGTCGGCGTAGTTGTCGTTGTCGAACTCGAAGGCCCAGCCGCCAGGTGCCAGGCCGGGCCGGCGCACCTGCCAGTCCCCCGGCCCGGCGATCTCCTCAGTGAGCAGCCAGTCGGCGGCTCTGGTGAGGGCCGGGTGGCCAGCGGGCAGCCCCGCGTCGGCGAGCGCGATCATCGCCAGCACGGTGTCCCATACCGGCGACTGGCATGCCTCCATCCGGCGCACCGGGCCTTCGGGTGAGTCCTCGGTGATGGTGAACCGGTCCAGCCCGGCCAGGCCGCGCCGGATCACCGGATGGTCAAGGCCGTAGCCGAGCAGCCGCAAGGCGATCAGCGAGTACACCCACGGCGGCTGGATGCCGCCCCAGCAGCCGTCGGCCTCCTGCCTGGCGATGATCCACTCGGCGCACCGGCGGATCGCGGCGCGGCGCACCGCGCGCACCGGCGCGGCCCGGGGGTGGCAGGGTGGCGGCGGAGCCGTCGCCCGGGGCGGGGAGAGGATGAGCGCGCGCGCCGCTCGTAGGTGTGCAGCGCCCGGTCCAGGCCGCCGAACACGGCAGCCCATCCCGGGTCCTTGGGCCGGTCCCTGCGTCCCACGGCGAAGCCGCTCGCGTCGCCCTCCGGCCAGAGTTCTTTCAGGCCGAACGGAAGCGGCGTGGCTGGCCGCAATGCCCCGACGATGGTCAGCGGCACTATGGTCTGGCGCGCCCAGCACGCCCAGTCGTAGACGTTGAACGGAAACCAGGCTGGCAGGTAGATCAGCTCCGGCGGCATGACCGGCAGGTCGTCCCAGGACCATTCGCCGAACAGGGCGAGCCAGATCCGGGTGAACACCCGGGTGGCCGGGATCCCGCCCTGGCCGCGGATCCACTCCGCCGCCCGGGCCAGGTGCGGCGCCTGCGGCTCGTGCCCGGCCAGCCGCAGCGCGACATAAGCCTCCACCGTGGTGGACAGGTCCCCTGGGCCACCGTAGAAGTTCGCCCAGGTGCCGTCGTCGCGCTGCTGGGAGGCGATCCACCGGGCCGAGGCTTGAGTCTGCTCGCCGGTCCGGACGCCGAGGAACTCCCGCAGCAGCAGGTCCTCGGCGTCCATGGTGACGTTGGTCTCCAGCTCGCCCTGCCACCAGCCCTCGGCATGCTGCACGCTGAGCAGGTGGTCCCTGGCGCGGGCGAGCGCCTCCGCCGCCGGGCCGGCGGCGGAGCGGCCGGCCCGCATCGGGTGCGTGACTGTCATCGGCTCCTTATCCCCTCACCACTGCCGCGCGGTGATGAACTCGGCGATCCCGGCGAACTCGGCCCGGACGCCGTCGGGCATCGTGGTTTCCGCCAGGCACCGGTGCGCGGCTGCGAGCTGGGCCGCGGCCTCGTTCTCCGTCCAGTCCTTGCCACCTGCCTCCTCGACAAGCCCGGCGGCGCGAGCCAGGTCGTCCTCGCTGAGCGGGTCCTGCTGGCCCAGCAGCTTGGACAGTTCCGCGGACGCCGCGGTGCCGGCCGTCAGGGCGGCCACCACGGGCAGCGACTTCTTCCGCGCACGCAGGTCCGAGCGGACCGGCTTGCCGGTCACTGCCGGGCTGCCCCAGATGCCCAGCAGGTCGTCGGTGAGCTGGAAGGCCTGCCCGGCGTGCGCGCCGAACCCGGCCAGCCCCATGGCCACGGCCGGTGGTGCGCCGACGTGGATCGCGCCGATGCTGCACGCGCAGGCCATCAGCGCCGCGGTCTTGTCCCCCGCCATCTCCTGGCATTCGGTCAGGGTGACGTCGTCGCGGCGCTCGAACGCCAGGTCGGCGCCCTGCCCGGCGATCAGCCGCTGCACCGCGACGGACAGGCAGCGGGCCGCCCACATCCCCTGGGGGGCCTTGCTGTCCTCCAGCAGGATGTCCTGGGCGAGGGCGAGCATGGCGTCCCCGGCCAGGATCGCCGCGCCGATCCCGTAGACCGTCCATGCGGTGGGCCGGTGCCGGCGCTCGGTGTCGCCGTCCATGATGTCGTCGTGCAGCAGCGAGAAGTTGTGCACGAGTTCCACGGCGACCGCCGCGGGGACCCCGCGTTCCGGCGCGGCCAGCGCGGCCCGCGCGGACAGCAGGGCCAGCGCCGGGCGGAGCGCCTTGCCGGATCCGGCCGGCTTGGCGCCGCCGGGCCGCGCGGCCCCGTCCGCGGCGCGGCCATCGGCGGGCGGCGGCACCTGGGCGACGCCCCTGACCTCGTCACCGGTCCGGCCGTTCACCGGGGCGTGCCCGTTGACGCTGGCCAGCCCGAGGTGGTAGGCCGCGACCGGGCGCACCTCGGGGCTGAGCCGGGCGATCGCCGCGGCCATCGCCGGGCCGACCAGGTCCCGCGCGGTCGCCACGCCGGCGGGCATCACGGCGGTCATGCCTGCGCCCCGGTAGCGCCGCTGCTTGCTGCCGGGGATCCGGCCGCGGGCACCCGGTCCGGTGCCCGCCGCAGCGCCGCGACGCCCATGCTCCGGCGTAGTTCCCGCACCGCGTTCAGTCCGCTCCGCACGGCTCCCTCCATCGTGTCCGGCCACCCGGTGTCGGTCCAGGCGCCCGCGAGGACCAGGCCCGGCGTGGCGGTCGCGGCTGCGGGCCGCAGCCGCCCCACCCCGGGTACCTGGCGCATCGTGGCCCTGCGCTCCCTGGTGACGAAGCAATCGACGACCCGCGCCTGCGCCGCCGCGGGGAACAACTCGGCCAGCGCGGGCAGGAACTGCGCACGCAGCCTGGCGGCCGGGACGTCGGCGTAGGCGTCCGCCGCCGACAGCGAGATCGCCAGGTACTGGCCATCGCGCAGGCCCGACGGCCCGGTCCGGTCGAACACCCACTGCACCGGCGAGTCCACCGCCGCGGCGAACGGCAGCCTGGTCACCCGCCGGTCGTAGACCACGTGCACGTTGACAATGGGCGAGGTGGCGATCTGCAGCCACTGCTGCTGGCCCGGGGGGGCACTCCGTTGCCCCGGGGGCGAGCCCCCGGACCCCATGGCCCTGGAACCCCCCGGTGGCCTCGGCCCCGCTCCTTCGTCACTGGCCCTGGCACCGGCCGCGCCCGGTTGGCCGGGCTGGCTGCAGGCGGCGGGCAGCAGGCAGGCCGCGATCTCCGGCGGGACCGCCAGCACCACGCCGTCGGCCCGGATCACCTCGCCGTCGCCGTTGCCAGCGGCGGCGCCGCGGCTGGCCAGGCGGATCAGGAATCCCCCGGAGGGCAGCGCCTCCACCGCGGCCGCCTTGGCGCCCAGCCGGACCCGGGCACGCAGCCGGCCGAGCAGGCTGGCCGCGGCCTGCCCGTGCAGGTCACCGAGCGGCACCGCGGGGATGCCGATGTCCGCCGCGTCCCGGCCGGACAGCAAGGCGGTCTTCACCACGGTGGCGGCGAGCGCCAGGTTCGCATCGTCCCCGGCGACGTTGAGCGCGGAGACCGTGAACAGGTCCCACAGTGCCCGCCGGGCATGTTCGCCCTGCCCGTGGGCGGCCAGCCAGTCACCGAGGCGCTGCCCGTCAAGCTCGGGGCTGGCCGGGTCGAGCCGGGTCATGGCGAGGGCGGCGGGCACCACGCGCAGTCGTTCGGCATAAGAAAGATGCTGGTAGCTGGCCAGTGCCTGACCCATGTGCAGCGGGCCGGGGAGTGCCGTGCGGCGCAGCCTGGCGCGCCCGCCCGGGCGCAGCACGGTGACGTCGAACCGGTCCTGGAGCGTCACCGAGCCGGTCATGCCGAGCCTGGCCAGCAGGCCCCGGTAGGCGGTGCAGCAGCGCAGGAACACGTGCTGCCCGTTGTCCACGGTCAGGCCGCCGCGGCTGAACGAGCAGGTAGCCCCGCCCAGGCGCGGCCGGGATTCGAGCAGCGTGACCCGGGTTCCCGTCTCGGCGAGCGCGACGGCGGCGGTGATGCCGGCCAGCCCGCCACCCACCACCGCCACGTGCGGGGCGGCTGTCTGTGCGGTCATCGGGCCGCTCCAGGCGTTACGGCCGGCGGCCGGGGCCGGCGGCGCGGCGGCCGCACCGCGGCGGTGGCCAGCGACTTGACCGCCACGGCAGCCTTCTCCCGCGCGGACAGCGAGACCCTGCGGGTGAGCACGGCGGCCGGGGCCGCGGCGATGTGCTCAAGCAGCCGGTAGTAGATGCCCGCCATGGCACCGGCGGATGCTGCGCTGCGCCGGTCAAGCAACGGCATCAGCGCCAGGCCCTTGGCGTACCAGGCGCGGGCGCGGTCCGCCTCGAACTCCACGAGCGCGGTGAGCTTGCCCTGGCCGGGATCTGTGGCCGGGTCGGCGCCGAGGGCGCAGCCGAACCGGGCGAAGTCCTCGGCGGGCAGATAGACCCGGCCGGTGGCGTAGTCCTCGCGGATGTCCCGCAGGATGTTGGTGAGCTGGAGTGCGACACCGAGCGAGTCGGCCAGCGGCACCGCCTGCTGCGGGTCACTCGTGCCGAACACGCCGAGGGACAGCCGCCCGATCGACCCGGCCACGCACCGGCAGTAGTGCAGCAGGTCATCGAAGGTCGCGTAGCTGACGCCGCGCACGTCGGCGGCGCAGCCGTCGATCAGCTCGCCGAACGCGGGCAGCGGGATGTCGAATCTCGCCCTGGCGTCGGCCAGCGCGACGAGTACCTCGTCACCGTCGTCGGCTTCGCCTGCCATCAGCGCAGTCAGCCCGGTCCTGGCCTGCTCAAGCAGTTCGAGCTTTTCCGGGGCGGGCAGGGTGCCGTCTCCGATGTCGTCGATGCGCCGGGCGAAAGCGTAAACAGCCGCAAGGGCCTGCCGTTTGGCCGGGGGAAGCAGCCGGATGCCGTAGGAGAAGTTCCTGGCCTGGGACCAGGTGATCTCCTCGCAGCGCCGGTACGCGGCGCGCACGTCGGTGGTCACGTCACCGTCCTGTCACGTAGGCACGGAGGAGTTCGGCCGCCACGCGGGCCTTGCCCGGGCGGGGCGTGGCGGCGAGCACGTCGCAGTCGCTGGCGGTGATGGCGGCGAGGGCCGCCCGGCCGCCGGCCACGTAGCCGGCCACCGCCGCCCTCGCGTACCCGCGCAGCGTGCCGGTAAGCCGCGCGCCCTCGCCGAGCAGGTCGGCGGCCCGCCGGACCTCGAACGCGAGCAGCGCCCGGACCTGGGGCGACGCCGAAGGCGCGGCCAGGTCGGCCTCGGTGACGCCGTAGGCGGCGAGGTCCTTGCCGGGCAGGTAGACGCGGCCGGCCCGGAGGTCCTCGGCCACGTCCTGCCAGTGCTCGGCCAGTTGCAGCGCGGTGCACACCAGGTCGGACAGCTGCTCCCGGCGCGGTGTGGCCGCGCCGAAGACACGCAGCACGATCCGGCCCACCGGGTTGGCCGACAGGCGGCAGTAGCCAAGCAGTTCGTCGAAGGTCCGGTACCTGGTGACCAGCTGGTCCTGGCGGTTCGCCTCGATCAGGTCGAGGAACGGCTGAGCGGGGATCGCGCATTGCACGACGGCCGGCGCCAGCGCCCGGATCACCGGCAGCCGTGGGCCCGCCCCGCCGGGCCCGGGCCGGTAAAGCCGGCCAAGGTCGGCTTCGAGTTCGTCCAGCAGTGCCATCCGCTGCGCTGGCGGCGCCTCGTCGCCCATGTCGTCGGCCGACCGGGCGAACCCGTAGACCGCGGTCAGGTGCTGGCGGTAGCGCCCGGGGAGCAGCCGCAGGGCCACGGGGAAGTTCTCGTCCGCGGCCTTCGCGCCGGCCTGGGCAGTGATCACCCTGGCCGGCTCGGTGCTGGCTGCGGCCCCGCCGTCCTGCGCAGTGCTGGCTCCGGCCCCGCCACCCCGCGCAGTGCTGGCTCCGGCCCCGCCACCCCGCGCAGTACTAGCCTCGGCCCCGCCACCCCGCCCCAGGACCGCCCCGGGAGCACTGGCATCCTCTGATCGCGTCGCATCCCGGGTCACGTCCCCTATTCCTTCACAGCTCACGGGCTAATGCAAACAATGACATCGGCGTCACATGACGCCGATGTCGCAGAACCCTCCACACTCCGGCACCGTGTCGGCCCTGGCAAAGAGATTTATATTACTGCAGTTGCCGCACGCAAGTCCGCCGCCGGGAAAGCGCCACCGCCAGCGATAGCCTTGCCCGGCCATTTCCTGAGTGTCCGTGAAGATTTGGGAGATCGTGATTAGTCCTGCTCGGCTACGGGTGGATTTGATACGCAACATCGCAGGCAGAGAGCATGCTACGGGCAGATTCACCGGTCCGGGTAATCGGCCCAGGCGCCCGGGTGCCCGCGCTCAGTAATTCCTCTGCCACACCGCTGTGCCGGTGGCGCGTTTTTGGTTCCAGCGGCCCGGCCAGGGTGCCGCAGAACGGCCTGGATGCGGCCCTGCCGCGATGCCTCCGCCGAACCTGACGCATATGTCACTCGAAGCTGACGTCCATGTCATGAGCCGGTTACCTGGCCACTTAACACTGACGCTTATGTCATATTCCACACCGGGTAACCGGCCCGATGCGGACCGGCGCCTTCGGACGCATGCTCCGATAGTGCACGCATGGGGGCCCAATACGGCGTTAGATATGAACTGGCCTGGTTGCCCGCGAGTCCGGACTTGGGCAGGGTGCGGTCGGCACAGGTCACTTTACGGGGGCATGCCGTGCCGGCGGCCCATGGGGCGCGCGAGGGGAGCCGATGGCACGTCAGTCATTACCGGATGCCGAAGTCCCAGATCCGGGGCGGATCACCAACCAGCAGGATTTCGGCCGCGAGCTCACCCTGGCCCGGCAACAGGCGGGGCTCACCATCCGCGACGTAGCAAAGGCAAGCGGCATCCCGGTCAGCACGGTCGGGGACTACTTCGCCGCGCGCCACCTTCCGCCCGCCCGCCAGCCCGAACTCCTGCCCAGCATCCTGGCCGCGTGCCAGATCACCGAGGCCGGGCAGGTGGACCGCTGGCTGCAGGCGCTGAACCGGGTCCGGCGCGCACCGGGGCGCCCGCGGCTGGCCCGGCCCCTTACCGGGGGCTGGCCAGCTTCCAGCCGGAGGACGCCGCCTGGTTTTTCGGCCGCGAGGAGTTAGCCCTGCACCTGGTGCGGCTGGCGACCGGGCCGGGCGCACCTGGGCTGCCACTCGCGGTGGTCGGGCCCTCCGGGTCCGGTAAGTCGTCGCTGCTGCGGGCGGGCCTGGTCCCCCGGCTGCGGTCCGGCACCACGGCCCGGCCCGGCGGCCGGCCAGTGGTGCTGATCACACCGGGCGCCACGCCGGTGCAGACCCTGGCCGGGCAACTGGCGCCGCTGGCCTGGCCGCCTGCCGAGGGCCCGCTGCGCACCGGGCTGCTGGCCCAGGGACTGCGTGCGGACCCGGAGCGGCACGCGCGGCTTGCCTCGCGCGGCGACGAGCCCCCCGCAATCATCGTCGACCAGCTTGAGGAGATCTTCACCGCGGGCGCGGACCAGGACGAGCGCAGCGAGTTCGTCGCCGCGCTGGCCGCCCTTTCCCAGCACACCCTGGTCGTGCTCGGCCTGCGGGCGGACTTCTACGGGCACGTGCTTGGCTACCCCGCGCTGGCCCGGGCACTGCAGGAACGGCAGATCGTGGTCGGCCCGATGTCGGCCGGCCAGCTCCGCCGGGCGATCGTGGAGCCCGCGCGCAAGGCCGGCCGGGAGGTTGAGGACGGCCTGGTCGAGGTGCTGTTGCGGGAC
Organism: uncultured Actinomycetes bacterium; assembly: GCA_963707905.1. Taxonomy (GTDB): domain Bacteria; phylum Actinomycetota; class Actinomycetes; order Streptosporangiales; family Streptosporangiaceae; genus DASXKD01. Next base: position 17,010 of record CAVPSA010000022.1, read on the forward strand.
GTGCGCCCGCACGGGGCACCCGGGGCGGCGGGCGGCCATGAGGCCGGGGCGCTGCCGCTGCTCTCCCACGCCCTGCTGGCCACCTGGTCCCGCAGCCGCGGCAGCCGGCTGACCCTGGCCGACTACCAGGCCAGCGGGGGGATCAGGGACGCCATCGCGCGGACTGCCGAGCAGGCGTACGCGACCCTGGACATTGCCGGGCAGGAGCTCGCCAGGCAGCTGTTCCTGCGGCTGGTCCATGTCGGCGAAGAAGGCCGGGAGGCCCGGGCCCGCCTCCCGCTCCGCGACCTGCCCGGCGACGCCAGCGCGGCAGCGGCGGTGCTGGAGCGGTTCGTCGGCCAGCGGCTGGTCACCAAGGACCGGGCCGCGGCGGAGATCGCCCACGAGGCACTGCTCGGCGCATGGCCCCGGCTGCGGGCGTGGATCGACACCGACCGTGAGGACATCAGGCTCCGGCACTTCATCGAGGTGGCGGCGCAGGCGTGGGCGCAAACCGGCCGGGAGGCGGCCGCGCTGCTGCGCGGCGGGCAGCTCGCGCTGGCCGCCGACTGGATGGCCGGCGAGGCCCACCGTGCCGCCTTGAGCAAGGACGCCCGCGACTTCGTCGACGCGGCGGTCGCCGAGGAGCGGTCGCAGCAGGCGGCCGCACGCCGCCGTACCCGGCGGCTGCGGCAGTTGGTGGCCGCCCTGACCGTCCTGGTCCTGCTCACCATCGGCCTGGCCGGGTACGCATTCCACCAGCGGCAGCTTGCCACCACCGCCAGGGACCAGGCCGAGTCCCGGACAGTGGCCGTGGAGGCCAACCAGATCCGCCCCGAGGACCCGGCGCTGGCTGCGCAACTGTCGCTGGCCGCGTACCACATCTCGCCCACGGCGGGGGCGCTGGCCAGCCTGCTCGAGTCGTCCGGCGCCCCGGCAGCGGCGCGCATGTTCGACTCCGACCGTGACGTGCAGGCCGTCGCATTGTCCCCGGACCACCGGCTGCTCGCGGTCGCCGCCGCCGACGGCACACTGCGGCTGTGGCATGTCTCCGGGGCCGGCCACCCGGTACTCGCCGGCACGGTGGCGGAACTGGGGCATCAGGATCCGCAGTACGCTGCCGCGTTCAGTCCCGGCGGGCAGCTGCTGGCCGCGGCCGGCGCCGATGGGACGGTGCGGCTGTGGAACGTCACCGAGCCACGGCACCCGGTGCTGCTTGACCGGCTCACCGGGCCGAAGAACACGGTCTATTCGCTGGCGTTCAGCCCGCGCAGCGGGTTGCTGGCGGCCGGCAGCGCCGATGAGACGGTGCGGCTGTGGGATGTCCACGATCCCGCCCACCCGGTGGCCGAGGGCGGCCCACTGGCCGGGGCGAAGGGATACGTGCAGGCGGTAGCGTTCAGCCCGGATGGGCAGTTGCTCGCAGCGGCCAGTGCCGACAAGACGGTGCGGCTGTGGAACGTGGCCGACCCGGCCAGGCCGCGGCTGGCCGGCAAACCGCTGACCGGGCCGGGCGGGGCCGTGGACTCGGTCGCGTTCAGCCCGGACGGGGCCGATCTGGCCGCCGGGAGCTATGACGACAAGGTCTGGCTCTGGCATGTCGGCGGCCCCGGCAAGCCGGTGCTGCTGAACCGCTTCACCGGAGCCACCGACTGGATCATGGCGGTCGCGTTCAGCCCGGACGGAAAGGTGCTGGCCGCGGCTGGCAGCGACGGCCAGGTGCGGCTGTGGAACACCGCGACCGGCGCCCCGATCGCCGTCATCCCCCATCCGCAGCCGGTGACCTCGCTGGCCTGGGACGGCCCAGGCGTGCTCGTCACCGGTGACGCCGACGGCTACGTCCGGGCCTGGCATCTGCCGGTACCGGACCTGATGGCCGGCGGTCCGGTGTACAGCATCGCGCTGAATCCGGCAGCCCGGGTGCTGGCGGTCGGCGGGGCCGGCCTGCAGGTGTGGAACCCGGCCACCCGCGCCCTGACCGCCACCGCCACGATCCCTGGCGAACTCGTCAACGCGGTGGCCCTCTCCCCCACCGGGAACCTGATCGCCACCGGGTACAGCGACGGGCGCATCCAGTTGTGGCGGCGCGGCGCCCGGCTGCTCCCCCTCGGCACCCCGCGAACTGCCTCGCGCCTGCACGCTGGGTTCACCAACCAGGTCGAGTTCGTGGCATTCAGCCCGGATGGGAAACTACTGGCCAGCGGTGGTGACGACGGGACCGTGCGGCTGTGGGATCTCACCGATCCGGCACGGCCCCGGCAGCTTGCGGTCGTCCCCGACCCGAAGACCCTGGTGTTCGCGGTCGCGTTCAGCCCCGGCGGCCATGTCCTCGCGGCGGCCAGCGCCGACGGCCGGATCCGGCTGTGGAACGTGACCGACCCCGCCGCGCCGGTGCAGCTCGGCAAGGCGCTTACCGGCCCGGCCAATACGGCGTACTCGGTAGCGTTCAGCCCCGATGGGCGGGTGCTCGCGGTGGGCAGCGCGGACCGGGACATCCGGCTCTGGGACGTCAGCGACCCGGCCCGGCCGCACCGCATCGGCCCGGTGCTCGCCGGCCCGGCCGGTTATGTGTACTCGGTCGCGTTCAGCCCCGGCGGGCACATCCTTGCGGCCGGCAACACCGACGGCAGCGTGTGGCTGTGGAACCTGGCCCGTCCCACGCACCCGGCACTGATCGCCACCCTGACCGGGCCGTCGGGGCACGTCTACTCGGTCGCGTTCGGCCCGGGCGGACGGACGCTAGCGGCGGCGGACTCGTCCGGCCTGGTCTGGCTCTGGGACACCGGGGCCGCCGCCGCGGCCCGAGCCGTGTGCGCGACCGCCGGGCAGCCGCTGACCCACGCCGAGTGGCATGCCTACGTGCCCGGGCAGCCCTACGCGGCGCCGTGCCGCTGACGTGGCCGAACGGCGCAACGGCGGCCGCCGGCGAACCCGGTCCGCGTCTATCCTCGGTCGCTTAATGTAGGAGTACAGATACATTCAGTTACCGCTTAGGGGTGACGTGAATCTCGTGTGGGCGGCCGTCGGCGGGGCTGCGGGCCTGGTGGCCGGCGCGCTGCTGCGTGGCCCGGTGTTCCGGCTGTCGGTGCCGGCCGGGGTCCCGGACCGGGTCGCCTGCCCCGGCTGCGACGCGCAGCTGCGCCGCTGGCCATCGCTGCGGTGCTGGCACTGCGGGCGCACGCTGGGCACCCCCGCGGTACTCGAACTGGCCACCGCGGCGGTGCTTGCGCTGCTGGCTGGCCGGTTCGGCGGCCAGCCGGTCACGCTGGCGCTCGGCTTTCTCGGTGCCCTCGGGGTGGCCCTGGCCGCGATCGACCTCAGCGTCCAGCGGCTGCCCGACCGGCTCACCCTGCCCGCCTACCCGGTCCTGATCGGGTTGCTTGCCGTGGCCGCGCTGGCCGGGCACGACCTGGCGGCACTCTGGCGGGCGCTGCTCGGTGGCCTGGTGCTGGCCGCCGGGTACCTGCTGCTCGGGCTGGCCCGGCCGGGGCAGCTCGGCGGCGGTGACATCAAGCTGGCCGGCCTGGCTGGGCTGGTGCTTGGCTGGCTGGGCTGGCGGGCCGTGCTGACCGGGGCCGCGCTCGGCTTCATCCTGGCGGGGCTGGCCGGCCTGGCCCTGCTGGCCGCCCGCCGGATCACCCTGCGCGGCGAGATCAGCTTCGGGCCGTTCCTGCTTGGTGGTGCCCTGCTCGTGATCCTGGCCGCGGGCCCGGCCGGTGCGCACATTCCATGACCTGGGCGGCGCGGAGCTTTGCGGCCCGGAGCGTTAAGAACAGCCCGGGGAGCAGCGCCGCGGTGTGCGCCCGGTACCCGCGGTAGGCGGGCATGGCAGCCATAAGCAACTGCTCCTCGCGCAGCGCACGGTAGGCCTGGAGGAAACAGAAACCGAGCCAGACGGCCAGCGCCGCCAGGCTGCCCGCAAGTAGCGCGAGCCCGAGCGAGGAGACGATCTCCCCGGTGTAGAGCGGGTGCCGCACCCACCGGTACGGGCCCCGGTCCACCAGCACCCTGGCCTGCGCGAGCACCGCCACGCTGCGGCCCAGCGATCGCAGCGACCAGACCGCCCAAGCGGTGCCGGCCGCGACCAGCGCGTCGCCTGCCCACTGCTGGATGCCGCCCGGCTGCGCGGTGCGCAGCAGCGGGAAGGCGAACGGCACCAGCATCGCGGTCACCGCCGCGGCGTGCGCGGTGACCGACCGGCTGGTCGCGCTGGCCGGGCCGCGGCGCAGGTAGCACCAGATGATCAGCGCGTAGAAGGCGCAGACCAGCCCGGTACTTGCCCAGTGCAGCGGGTCCGTGCCGCTGTCACGGACCAGGGCCGCCCCGTCGACCACGACGAAGCCCAGCGCCGTCGGAATCATGATCAGCCTGCCGTAGTCGGGGCGGCGCCCCCGGCGGGTGACGGTGGTCATGACGGCTGCTCAGTGGTGGAACAGCGAGTGCATGATCGAGATCGCACCCGGCCCGATGACGATGATGAACAGCGCCGGGAACAGGCAGCCGATCAGCGGGAAGAGAATCTTCACCGGCACCTGCTGCGCCTTCTCCTCGGCCCGCTGGCGGCGCCGCATCCGCATCTCCTTGGCCTGCTCGCGCAGCACGTCGGCGATGGGGATACCCAGTTCGCCGGCTTGCACCACGGCCGAGGTGAAGGCGCGCAACTCGGGGACGGTGGTCCGCTCGGCCAGCGACCGCAGCGCCTGGGACCGGGACTTGCCGATCTGGATCTCCTGGAGGGCGCGGGAAAACTCGGCGGCCGCCGGCCCCTCCGAGTTGCGCGCCACCCTGGCCAGCGCGGCGTCGAACCCCAGGCCGGACTCGACGCAGATGGTGAGCATGTCGATGGCATCCGGCAGGTCCCGCTGGATCAGCGTCTGCCGCTTGATGCCGACGTTGTACAGCAGCAGGTCGGAAAATAAAAAAAATAGAAGATAAGAAATAAGAGATGAGAAGAAAAGATAGGAAAGAAAAGATATAAGAGAAAGAGTAAGACTAGGAAGTCCGATAAAATAAAGAGAAAAGAAAAAAAAAAAAAAAAAAAAGAGAAAATAAAAGACAAAAAAAACGCGACCTCGCCGAGAACTACGCACCACGATAAGATTACGAGAAAAAGAAAAAAAGAAAAGAAAAAAAAAAAGAAAAGAAGAAGCCGGGCAGCAGCGCCGCGGTGTGCGCCCGGTACCCGCGGTAGGCGGGCATGGCAGCCATAAGCAACTGCTCCTCGCGCAGCGCACGGTAGGCCTGCAGGAAACAGAAACCGAGCCAGACGGCCAGCGCCGCCAGGCTGCCCGCAAGTAGCGCGAGCCCGAGCGAGGAGACGATCTCCCCGGTGTAGAGCGGGTGCCGCACCCACCGGTACGGGCCCCGGTCCACCAGCACCCTGGCCTGCGCGAGCACCGCCACGCTGCGGCCCAGCGATCGCAGCGACCAGACCGCCCATGCGGTGCCGGCCGCGACCAGCGCGTCGCCTGCCCACTGCTGGATGCCGCCCGGCTGCGCGGTGCGCAGCAGCGGGAAGGCGAACGGCACCAGCATCGCGGTCACCGCCGCGGCGTGCGCGGTGACCGACCGGCTGGTCGCGCTGGCCGGGCCGCGGCGCAGGTAGCACCAGACGATCAGCGCGTAGAAGGCGCAGACCAGCCCGGTGCTCGCCCAGTGCAGCGGGTCCGTGCCGCTGTCACGGACCAGGGCCGCCCCGTCGACCAGGACGAAGCCGAGCGCCGTGGGAATCATGATCAGCCTGCCGTAGTCGGGGCGGCGGCCCCGGCGGGTGACGGTGGTCATGACGGCGGCTCAGTGGTGGAACAGCGAGTGCATGATCGAGATCGCACCCGGCCCGATGACGATGATGAACAGCGCCGGGAACAGGCAGCCGATCAGCGGGAAGAGGATCTTCACCGGCACCTGCTGCGCCTTCTCCTCGGCCCGCTGGCGGCGCCGCATCCGCATCTCCTTGGCCTGCTCGCGCAGCACGTCGGCGATGGGGATGCCCAGTTCGCCGGCTTGCACCACGGCCGAGGTGAAGGCGCGCAACTCGGGGACGGTGGTCCGCTCGGCCAGCGACCGCAGCGCCTGGGACCGGGACTTGCCGATCTGGATCTCCTGGAGGGCGCGGGAAAACTCGGCGGCCGCCGGCCCCTCCGAGTTGCGCGCCACCCTGGCCAGCGCGGCGTCGAACCCCAGGCCGGACTCGACGCAGATGGTGAGCATGTCCATGGCATCCGGCAGGTCCCGCTGGATCAGCGTCTGCCGCTTGATGCCCACGTTGTACAGCAGCAGGTCGGGCAGAATGAACCCGGCCACCGCGCCGAACCCGGCGGTCAGGATCACCAGGCTGGGATCGTGCAGCCCGATCAGCGCGCCGAGGCCGCCGAGCCCGACCAGCCCCAGTGCTTTGACCGCGAACAGCCGGTCGGTGTCCCATCGCTCCGGGCTGCCGGCGATGTCCAGCCTGCGCTGCAGTCTTGCGGCAGTGCCCGACGGCGAAAGCCGCTGCCCGACCTCGGACAGCCACCGCGGCGACGCCGGAACAGCCACCTCCTCAGCGGTGTCGGGCCGCCGGGCGTAACGCTGCTCGATCACCGCCGCCGCGCTGCTGATCCCGCCGGTTTTCGACCTGGTCGGCGCCACGGCTACCACCAGCATCGCGATGGCCAGCCCGAGCAGGCCGCCGTCCACCAGGACCGTCACCGGCATCGCTACACCTCCACCTTGACCATCTTGCGCATCCACAAGGCGCCGCCGACGACCAGCAGGACGGCGAAGACGAGCAGGATGATCCCCGGGGTGGTGGTGTAGAGCACGGCCACGTAGCTGCGCCTGGTGAGGAACAGCCAGCCGCCGATCCCGATCGGCAGCGACACCAGGATGTAGGCCGACAGCCGCCCCTCGGCGCTCAGTGCCCGCACGTGCCGGCGCAGGTGGGCCCGCTCGCGCATCGTCTCCACGGTGTTGCCGAGAACCTCGGCCAGGTTGCCGCCGGTCTCGCGCTGGATCCGGATCGCGATGACCGTCCACCGCAGATCGGCCGACTCCATCCGGTCCGCGACCTGGTCCAGCGCATCCTCGAGATCGACGCCGATCCGGGATTCCTGCAGTGCCCGGGAGAACTCACCGGCCACCGGCTGGGTGTCCTCCCGCACCGCCGCGTCCAGGCCCTGGCCCAGTGAGAAGCCGGAGCGCAGCGAGCCCGCGACGAACTGGAGCATGTCGGGCAACTGGTCGGCGAACTTGGCCTGGCGCCGCCGGATCATGAAGTTCAGGCCGAATTTCATGCCCAGCCAGCCGACCAGGCCGCCCAGCACCAGGCCGATGAGCAGGTTGCCAAACAGCACGGTCAGCACGAGGATCAGCGCCACGCTCACGCAGGCGCCGGCCAGCACCCACTCGGCGGGGTCCCACTCGATGCCGGCCAGGTCGAGCCGCAGTTCCAGCCGTGCCCTGGTGTCACTCCTCAGGACGGGCGAGACCAGGCGGTCCGCGATGCGGGCCAGCGGCCGGCCGGCCCGCACGGCCAGGTGCCGGGACCCGTAGCGTCCGATCCGGTCGGCCAGCCGCTTGGCCCGGTCATCGGGACGCACCATGCCGATCAGCAGCGCCCCGGCGAGGAACAGCGCCAGGAAGATACAGCCGACTCCGGCGATCAGCGACACCGGCAAGCGCTGCCCGGCAGCGCTGGTGACGGCGCCGGTGAACCACCGGAGCGCGGGTTCGCTCATCGCACGTTCTCCTGCAGGCCGAGGGATTGCGGCGAGACGAGGACGCCGCGGTCAGCCAGCCAGTCGAGGAACCGGGGCCGCAGGCCGGTGCTGCGCAACTCGCCCCGGTACGCGCCGTGCTCGTCGACCCCGGCGTGGAAGTCGAAGAGGTATACGTCTTGCAGCGTGATGATGTCCCCCTCCATGCCGTCCACCTCCGTGATGTGCGTGATACGCCGGGTGCCGTCCTTCAGCCTGGACTGGTGCACGATGAGGTTGATCGCCGAGGCCATCTGCTCGCGGATGGCCCGCTGGGGCAGGTCGAGACCGGCCATGAGCACCATCGTTTCCAGCCGCGCCAGCGCATCCCTGGGGCCGTTGGAGTGCACCGTGGTGATGGAGCCGTCGTGGCCGGTGTTCATGGCCTGAAGCATGTCCAGTGCCGCCCCGTCGCGGACCTCACCGACGATGATCCGGTCCGGCCGCATCCGCAGCGCGTTGCGCACCAGTTCGCGAATCGTCACCGCGCCCCGTCCTTCCATGTTGGGCGGGCGGGCCTCGAGCCGGAGCACATGCTCCTGGCGCAGTTGCAGTTCCGCCGCGTCCTCGATGGTGAGGATCCGCTCGTTGTCGGGCACGAACGAGGACAGCACGTTCAGCGTGGTGGTCTTGCCGGAGCCGGTGCCGCCGCTGATCACGATGTTCATCCGGCCGCGCACGCAGGCCCGGAGCAGTTCGGCCGTAGGCGGGGTCAGCGTGCCGAAGCCGATCAGGTCCGACACCAGGTAGGGGTCGGCGGCGAACTTGCGGATGGTAAGAATCGAGCCATCCAGTGCCAGCGGCGGGACCACCGCGTTGACCCGGCTGCCGTCGGGCAGCCGGGCGTCCACCATCGGGCTGGCCTCATCGACGCGGCGCCCCACCCGGGAGACGATCTTGTCGATGGTGCGGCGCAGGTGGCTTTCGTCCGCGAAGGTGGCCGCTACCGGGTACAAGCGGCCAGCGCGCTCGACGTAGACCTGGTCGTGCCCGTTGACCATGATCTCGGACACCTCGGGATCCCGCAGGTAGGGTTCGAGCGGCCCGTGGCCGAGGATCTCATCGGAGACCTCCTGCGAGACCCGCAGCCGGTCGGCCGCTGTCATCGGCGTCTTGTCGCGCTCCAGCACCGTCTGGAGGGTCTCGGCGACCCGCTGCTCAAGTTCGCGCTCGCTGAGGTTCACGTCGTAGAGCTTCGGCCCGAGCGTGTCCAGCAGCGCGTCATGGACCGAGCGGCGGACATCGGCGAACGGGTCGGTGCGGCGGGCGGACTGGCCCGGCACGCCGTGCGTGGGCCGGGCGTTCTGCGGCCCGCCCGCCTGCCGGGCGAGCCGCTCGGACAGGCTCATGCCGCCCGCCGCCTGCTGCCGCCGCGGCGCCCGCCACGCGGGACAGGTGCCGGCAGCAGGCACTGCCGCGCGAACGCGGTGATGGCCTTGCTGACCGGGTGCCTGGGGTTGGCGAGGGTGATCGGGACTCCCTTGTTGGTCGAGATCTGTACAGCACGGCTGGCGGGGATCTGCGCGGCGACCGGTGCGCGGATCACGCGCTCCACGTCCTCCTGGCTCAGCCGCAGCTTGGATTCAGCCCGGTTGAGTACCACCGACCGGATTTCGGCCGGATAGGACAGCATGTCCAGCACATCCAGCACGACCCGGAGGTTCTTCAGCGCCGGCACGTCGGGAGTGGTGAGCAGCACGTGGTGCGCCGAGGCGTCCAGTGCGGTCAGCACGTGCTCGCTGAGCTGCGGCGGGGTGTCCACCACGACGTAGTCGAACATGGTGCGCAGTACCGCCAGCAGTTCCCCCACCAGCGACGGCGGGATCTTTTCCGCGTCGCCGGGCGTCACCGGCGCCAGCAGCATTTCCAGTCCCGGCCGGTAGGGGGTGAGCAGCGACGCGGCCCCGGTGGTGTCGATGTGCCCGGTCATCGCGCCCGCGTCCGCGAGGCTCCGCACCGGGTCCAGCAGCAGGCTGATCGCGATGTCGCCGGAGGCCAGGTCCAGGTCCACCACACAGACCTGGTTGGCGCCCCGCTGGGCGAGCGCCACGCCGAGGTTGATGGCCAGCATGGTCTTGCCAACGCCGCCTTTGGCGGTGAATACGGTGATGATCTTGCCGTCCACCGTCGGCCCGGTCCGCTCGGTGGTGGTCGCGGCCAGGATGCGCCACGACACGTCACGGGACCGGCGGCAGGCGGCGGCCAGCGCGGCATGGTCGCCGGTCTGAATCACCTCGCGGATGCCCGACTGCAGCGCCTGGTTCAGCAGTTCCACGCTGGTCTGATCGCGCACCAGGATCACGCCGACCGCCGGGCGGACCATCCGCAGCGCCGACGCGAACCCCAGCGCCTCCTCGGTCCCGGCCCGCGGCCCGATCACCACCAGGTTCTCGGCCGGATCACCGTCCAGCAGCTTGGCCGCCGCACTAAGGTCGTCGGCGGTGCGTACCTCACTGCCGAGATCGGCAAGCAGCTCTTCGGAGTCCGCGGCCGGCTCGCAGAGGATGGGCATTTGATTACCGCCTTACTTCCGCTTGTGACTGGTCTGGCTGGGTGTCGGGGAAGGGGCTGGAGCGGCGGCGGTGGTGGGCGCCACCACCGGGGCCGTCGGGCTCGTGCTTGGCAAGACCAGCGGGAACGTCACGACCGGGGTGGGCGAGGGGGGCGGAGCCGGATGGACACTGAGCAGGCGCCCGGCGTCCGAGGTGGTGCGGGAGTTCGAGGTGAGCAGCGCCAGGTAGGGCATGCCGGTCTCGGTCATCTGGATGAGCTGCTCCGCCTGGGCCTGGGTGACGGCCAGGGTCACCAGCGTGCCGGCCTGGCCGGACGAAGGGGAACTGCTTCCGCTGAGCGCCGACGACGACGCGGTGGTGGTGGAGGAGGAGCTGGCCGTGCCGCCCGCTGGCGCCGTCCCTACCGACAGCACCAGCACCCGCGTCAGCACCACCCGTGTCTTGACGGTGCCGCCGACCTGGGTGTGCGCCCCGGTGCACCCGGGACCCGCCGTGATCGTGCCGGCGGAGCTGAACCCGACGGTGTCGAACACCGCCACCTGCGAACCGGGCTGCACCGAGCCGGCCACCACCTCGGGCAGGCAGAAGCTGAGCGTCAGCGCCATCATGCCCGGCGGGATCGCCAGCCCGCTGGTCGTCTGGGCGGCCGAGACCAGCATCGGGCGCAGCAGCAGCTGCCCGGGCTCAAGGTCCGCGCTGAATACCAGCGAGGACATGTCGGGCGTGATGGCGGACAGCGCGTTCGCCGGCACCGAGGAGGCGGGCAGTGTCTGGCTGGCGAGCAGCCCGCCGTGCAGCGCGGCGCCTGCGGAGGTGCCGGAAGGGACCGTCTTCTGCGCCACGAGCACACTGACCGCTTTCATCCCCGCGATGGCACGAGCGTTGGCCCCCTTGACGTAGGCGAGTACTCCGCTGGTGCCGACCGCGGCGAGGATCAGCGCTAGCACGATGATCAGTAGCCGTCGTTTCATGCGTCCCCTTCATGACCGAAATCAGCCGGTGATCTTCATCGAGGTCACGCCCGAGGAGGAACTGAGCGTGCCGGCCGCGGCGACGAAATAGCCGTCGATGCAGTACGAGTTGCCGGTGCAGGTGTTCGCGGAGTTCAGCCAGTCCGTGTAGGAGCCGAACATGCCGCCGCCCGGCACGTTGTAGCCGGTCACGACGAAGGCCGCGAATCCCTTCAGGTTGTACACCGAGCTGGCGCCGTTGCCGGTGGCCGAGGTGTAGACCGGGATGTAGATCAGCGACTTGTTCTGCGCGTCGTCGAACAGCGGCGTGTTGCAGTTAGGCGACGCGGTGCCGGTCCGGACGGGATAGGTGGTGCCGGTGATCGAATTCAGCGTGCAGCCGCCCGTCTCGGTGATCCAGCCGAATGTGCCCGGTCCGTCCGATCCGGCAGGCTCGGTGGAGCAGCCGGTGCCATTGAGGTAGCCCAGGGTCAGCTTCATGTCGTAGGAGCTGGGCGGGAGCGAGCCCGGCGGCGGCGTGCCGTATACGGTGCCCTGGCTGACCGCCTTGTCCCACTGGCAGGCCGTTGTGGTGAACGCCGTCAGGATCCCGCTGTAGGTCGACCCCCCGCTGCTGCCCCATTGGACCTGCGCACAGGCGAGCACCGTGGTGCCCGTGTAGCTGCCGTTGCCGAGCAGTTCCTTGGCGAAGACGGGTGCGATGACCGTGGCCCCGCCGGAGGTCTTCGTGGAGGTATTCACGTCCACATAGTTGGTGCCGGACGCCGGCGGCGACGGGCAGGCGGTCATGGCGCCGGTGCTTGCCCCGCAGGCCGCCAGAGTGTCGGCATAGCCGCACACGGTACCGACCCCGGCCACGCCGTCAGTGGCGTTCTCGTTGGCGTAGGTCTGCGCGGTGCTCAGCGCGCTGCTCGGGGTGCAGGTGCCGAGGATGCAGCTCTTGGCCACGGCGAGCGCCGCCGCGTCGGCGCCGTTCTGGAGCTGGGCGCGCTCCTGGTAGAGCTGGCCCACGTCGATCACCAGGGCGCCCAGGCCCAGCAGCACGGTGCCGATCAGCAGCCCGACCAGCACGCCGACCACGCCGCGCTCGTCGCGGCGCAGCAGCCGCAGCGCCGGGCGGGCCAGCGCCGCGGATAAGGTCTCGCACGGCATCTCGCCTGTGGCGGTGAGCGTGAGCGTCGACCCGAAGGTCGCGGTGCCGAACATCGCGGCGAACGCCCCGACCGGGGTGACGAACGGTGAAGGTATAGCTGACCGTCACCACCGCGTCCACGCCGATCCCGGCACCGGCCGGGCACGCGGTGGTCACGGCGACGGTCACCGGGCTCAGCCCGGTCGCCGCACTCTGCGCGCGGGTGGTCACCGCGGAAGTCGAGTAACCCAGCGACGGCGAGCCGGGCGCCCTCGCGGGCCGCCTGGGTCAGCGTGATCTGGGCGTTGATCGCCCGGCCGAAGTCGATGGTGCCGAAGATGATCAGCAGGAGCACCGGCAGCAGCAGCGCGAACTCCACGGCCACGGAACCGCGGTCGCGTGAGTCACTCGCGGCATGCCGCCGCCGCTTCATGGATGCCCCCTTGCCTGGTGGCTGCCTGGTGCCCGGCCGGTGCCGGGCCCCGGCCGGTCATGACCGGTGCCGGCGGCGCGCAGCGCAGGCCGCCGGCCGTCCGCCGTAGGCACCACCCGGGCCCGCCAGGGCAGTGGCGGGCCGCCGGGCGTCCGCCGGGTGGCCGTGGTCAGATCGCGTTGGCAACTTTGTTGAACACGCTGGTGAGATTCGTGCCGATGAGCGTGACCGCGGTCACGATCACCGCGGCGATCAGCGCGACCATCAGGCCATACTCGACGGCGGTCGCGCCGCGGTCGTCCCGCTGCAGCGTCCGGGCGAGCATGTTCTGGATGTACACGAAGTACCTGAGCATCTCGAACTCCTTCCAAGTTCGTGAACCTGGAGTCACTCCCAGTGATGTGAGTATTACTTATCGTGGTCGAGATTGGAAGATGTCCCCCGGGTCGGGTATCGGGTGAACGGTCAGGGAAGATCGCCGACAGGCTGACGTGTCGGCCGATCGGCGGACACGGCCAGGGCCAGGCAGGCCCCGGCGGCCAGGCAGACCCGGCGGCCATGATGGCCGCCGATGGCTCCTTCCGCCTGATCAGTCACAATGTGTAGTGTATCAGTAACTTCAAGTAACTGAAGATATAAGCGGGTCCTGCCAGGGTTGCCGCCGGTACGGACCACGAATTCCCTCATGTGGCCGCACCGGAGGAAAGATCGCACATGCCGGATCGATCGGGTGGCGGTGCCGGGGTGAGCCTGCGGCCCGCCAGGCGCATCCAGAGGCCCGCGGCCGGAGGGACCGCGCGCGGCGGGTCACCCTTCCTGCCGTGGCTGGTGTCACTGGTGGCGCTGAGCCTGATGGTGAGCCTGGAGTACAGCCGCTACCTGTTCGCCGACAGCTACTACGACCTGTATGCCGGGCGCTGGATCGTGCAGCACGGGATCCCGCACCGGAACGTGGTCACCGTGGTGGCCCACGGCGCACCCTGGATCGACCAGCAGTGGTTCGCCCACGTGCTCCTCTACGCCGCCTGGGCGGCCGGCGGATACCCGGCCGTGGCACTGCTGTCGTCGCTGGTCCTCACGTCCGGGTTCGCCGTGCTGGCGCTGGCCATGCGAAGCCGCGGCGTCCCGCCCACCCGCATGTTCGGCTGGACCTGCGCCGCCATCATCGTCTACCTGGGCAACATCGTGATCCGGGCACAGAGCTTCGCCTACCCGCTGTTCGCAATCACGCTCTGGCTGGTCGTGGCGGACAGCCGGGCGCCCCGGCTGCGGGCACACACCTGGCTGGTACTCCCGGTGCTGGTGCTGTGGGCGAACACCCACGGCTCGGTGCTGATCGGGGCGGCGATGGTCGCCCTGTACGCGGGGTACCGGGCCGTGGCGGTGCGGCGTGGGGGCCAGCGGGCTGTCCTCGGCTACCTCGCGCTCGGTGCCGCCAGCGCCCTGAGCGTGCTGTGCACGCCGTACGGCACCGGGGTGATCGGTTATTACAAAAGCGTGAACCGGGTGGCGCCGGCACTGAGCCACTACGTCACCGAATGGCAGCGGCCGAACCCGCTGTACCTGGTCAGCATGGGGTTCTTCGCGCTGCTGACAGCCACGGTGATCGCGGTGGCGGTGGCCTGGCGGCGCGGCACGCGGCCCGACCCCGTGCTGGCCGCGATCGCGCTCGGCCTGCTCGTCCTGGCGCTGACCGCGATCCGCAACCAGGCATTCTTCGCCTTCGCCGGGAGCCTGCTGGCCGCCGACACGCTGGCACGCAGCAACGCCGGCCGGGCACCCGCGCTCAGCAGGTCCTTCAGCCGGGCTACCGCGGCCGTCCTGGCGGTGGCAGCGCTGATCGGCATCGGCCTGATCGCCGCGGAGCCGGGCAGCAAGTTCGAGAGCCTGGTCCCGGTGCGCGCCATCGGCGCGGCGGCGGCGCTGGCGGCACGTCACCCCGGTGCCCGCGTCCTCGCCGACGAATGGTCCAGCCCGCCCATGCTCTGGCTGCACCCAGCGACGTTCGGCCGGGTCGCCTACGATGCCCGGCTGGAGCAGTACTCGGTGGCCCAACTCCGCGCCTACGCCACCTTCCTGTCCGCACGCAGGCCAGGCTGGCAGCGGCTGATGCGCGGGTACGACCTGGTCGTGGTCAACCGCAAGCAGCACCAGTGGCTGGCCACCGCGCTGGCCCGGCTGCCCGGCTGGCAGGTGGCATACAGCGGCCGGGACGGCCTCGTCCTGCAGCGGGCGGCGGGCCAGCCCGGCTGACGGCTCAGCCGTCCCTGAACACCTCGAACGCCTCGGCATGCTGCGCCTGGCAGTACCGCGCCCAGTACAGCGCCGTCGAGGTGACCTGGTCGGGTTCCAGGAACGCCCGCACTTCGGGCTGCGCGGCGAACGCCCCGACTGCGGCCAGCTTGCCCCGCATCTGTTCGTCGATCGGGACGAAGTGGGCCGGCCGGAAGTCGATCGTCGCCGAGGGCGACTGGAAGCAGTAGATCCGGCCGATCCGCCGCGCCGCGGCCGCGGCGGCGAGGTGCGCGTTCCGGTGGTCGGGGTTGTCGTCGTTAATGGAGTGGATGTAGAGCACCGTCGGCTGGATCTGCTCCATCGCCCGTTCGACGGCGGCACCGGTGTGATCACTTCCGTAGGCCTCGGGGCTCACCAGGTCGTCAACCGCCAGCCTGGTGCCGATGGCCCGGGCCGCCTCCGCGGCTTGCGGGCTGATCCCGGCGCCGACGGGCACGGCTGGCGCGAGCGTGAGCGTCGTCACCTCGATGCCCGCGGCCTGGTGTGCCAGCAGCGCACCAGCCGCCCCGATCTCCAGGTCGCCGGGATGGGCCCCGATGGCCAGCACGCTGTCCCTGGCGGCGGCCTCGGCCGGCTTGCGCTGCTCCACCAGGGCGGTGACCTTGGCGGCGAAGTCCGCCGGGGTGACCGGCTTGTGGATGAAATCGGTGGCCGGCTGCCGCATCGCCGTGACGGCCCGGTCCACGGTGGGGTGTGCGGTGACCACCACGACCGGCAGCGTCGGCTCCAGCCGGCGCAGCCGCTCGAGGAACTCCAGGCCGCTCATCCGCGGCATCTCGACATCGGTGATCACCACGTCCCACGGCTCGGCCTCGATGTGCTTGAGCCCGCTCACCGGATCGAGCACGTGCAGGACGAAGAAGCCGCGCGGCTGGAGCACCTTGGTCGCCCACAGCCCGAAGACCCGGTCGTCGTCGATCAGCAGGACCCGCCCACGGGGCGCCGGTGCGGAGTCTGCCATGGTGCCCCCTTGCTGATCCCGTCCGTCCCGCACGGATGCGCGGCTCAGTGCCGCCGGCGCGACCTTCGGCCCGGGCCGAAGGTCGCTGGCGCCCTGGGTCTTTGCGCTCTGCTCTGCGATGCAGGCTGCCTGGTGAGATGGGTCCTGACACAAATTGTAGTGCAACAGCTACAGTACGTGCACAGAGCAGCGGTTCGCAGCCGCCATGAACTTCGGCACCATCATCGTCACCGCGATCAGGGTCACCGCGGTGGCCGCGGCCAGCGGGACCAGCACCTGATAGCGCGGCCGCGGGGCGCACGCCGGCCGGGCGGTGCCCCGGGCGGGGCGGCCGGTGGCTGGCCACCCGCGTCCCCTGGCCGGCCCGCGGGCCCGGGGAGGCCGCGGATGCTGCCGGGGGCAACCGTCTGCCCCGCTGCCGTGAACGCGTCGCGCAACCTGCACTCGGTCGCGGCCAGCGAGGGGCCGCCGGCGCCAGTCACGCCTGGCCGCCCAGGTCCCTGGCGAGGGCGGCGAGGGCCCGCGAGGCGGTGGAGGCGACGGTGCCGCGGCACACCCCGAGATCGGCCGCGATCTCCCGGTCGCTGAGGTTGAGGAAATAGCGGAGCACCAGCACCTCACGCTGCCGCCGGGGCAGCCGGGCCACCGCCCGGAGTGCCTCGCGGCGGTCCTCACCGGCCATGGCCGCCGACTCGGCCGACCACACCGGGGGGACGTGCATGGCGGCCCGGGAGGACCAGGCACGCTTACGGGACCGCAGCACCGAGCGGCAGCCGTTCAGCACCGAAGCCCGCAGGTACGCGACGGCGTTGGCGGGGTCGTGCAGCCGGCCCACGCCACGGTGCAGGCCTAAGAACGCGTCCTGCACCACGTCCTCGGCGCTGGGCTGGTCGCCGACCAGCAGCACCGCCATCCGGATCAGGCGCAGCGCATGACACTGGTAGAGGGTGCCGACCAGGTCACCGCGCCCTGCCGCAGGCGCGGCCAGGTCGCCGCCCCGCACCGCTTGCGGGGACCGCCCCCGATACTCGATCACCATATTCATAAGACGCCGCCGGGACCTTGGTGTTGAGCCCTCCCCCGTCAGGTGCGCCAGATAAGGGCGAGCGCGCGGTCGTCGTTGGTGCCTGTGCCCGTGCTCAGTGCCCGGACGAGGTCGGCGGCGCCTGCCCGGAACCCCGTCGTGACCAGCCGGTCCGCCTCGCCGAGCAGCCGGTCGGTGCCTTCGTCGATGTCCTTGCCCGGAACTTCCACCAGGCCGTCGGTGTAGAGCATGAGCGCATCGCCGGGCCGCAGCGTGCCCCGCTCCGGCACCAGCCGCAGGTCGGCGACCACGCCGAGGACGATCCCCCGGGCCGTGGTGAGCCGCCAGGTGCCGCTGCCCGCGTCGAAATGCGCGGCGGGCGGGTGACCGGCGGAGGAGACCACGAAGTCACCGGTGGCCAGGTCGAGCGCGAGGTGGATCGCGGTGACGAAGCCCTCGTTGGCGGCCCCCCGGCGCACGTAGGCGTTGCAGGTGGGCAGGAACTGCCCCTGGGGAACAGAACCGAGCAGCCCGCCGAACGCGCCGGACAGCAGCAGCGCCCTGGTCCCGGCGTCCACGCCCTTGCCTGCCACGTCGACGAGCGCCACCTCAAGGGTCTTGCCGTCACAGGCGGACACCAGGAAGTCGCCGCCGAACGAGGAGCCGCCGGCCGGCCGCAGCACCGACACCGTGCCCCAGCCCTCGGGCAGCTCCGGCAGCGTCCCCTGAGCCCGGATCCGGTCCCGCAGCTCGATCAGCATGGCCTCGCCGCGCAGCCCCAGCATGCCGAGCTTCTCCCTGGTCCTGGCGAGCACGAGGGCCACCAGCCCGGTCACCACGATGGTCAGCACCAGGCCGGGACCGGCCTTGTCCTTCACCACGTCGTAAACCAGGGCGATGGCGATGAGCGCGAACAGGATGCGCAGCGCGCGGGGCCACAGCAGCAGGCCGCCCGCCAGCACCGGCAGGATGAGCAGGCCGGGCGAGAACCACGACTGCGACACGTGCACGGCCGCGACCGCGATGAACGCCGTCACCACGGTGAGGAGCAGGGCCACCCGGCGGTTCCCGGTGATGAGCTGCCGTGCCACCCACCCGCTTACCGCGCGCCACGCGGAGCGCACGGCGTGCAGGGGAAGGGCCACGACACGGGCAACCATTGGCCGCACTGTATCCGCCCGCTGGGGTCTCTGGCACCCGTGCAGGTCAGCGCGTCGCACCACAGCGGCGCAGCCGCGCCGGACAATCCGCCCGCCAGGGTCTCTGGCACCCGTGCAGGTCAGCCCGGCGGACCGGCGCGGCCTTTGTCCGTATGCCGGAAAAGGAGTTGGCGGTGCCGCCGCCCGGCGGGTAGGAAGACGGGCATGGCCACCACGTTCCAGATACGCCCGCTCACCGAGGCAGAACTGCCCGCGCTCGAATACGTGGACCAGCACGCGTTCAACGGCAGCCCGGATAATGCGCGGCAGCGCGCCAACTGGCTGGCCCGGCTGGAGCTCGACCGCACCCTGGGCGCGTTCGACGGCACCACGCTGGCCGGTGTGACCGGCGTGTACAGCTTCCGGATGCGGGTGCCCGGCGCGATGGCCGCGGTCGCCGGGGTGAGCATGGTCGCCGTGCTCCCCTCGCACCGGCGCCGCGGCGCCCTCAGCGGCCTGATGCGGCGCCAGCTCAGCGACATCGCCGACCGGGGCGAGGCGGTGGCCGCGCTGTTCGCCTCGGAGAGCGAGATCTACGGCCGGTACGGTTACGGCCGCGCGTCCTGGCAACTGTTCCTGCAGCTGGGCCGCGGCCATGGGCGGCTGGCCGCCTCGGCTCCGGCCGACCCCGCGCTGCGGCTGCGGATCGCCGAGCCACGGTCGGCCCACGCCGAGATGGGCAAGGTCTACGAGCTGGCCATGGCCGAGCGTCCCGGGCTCTACGCACGGACAGAACCGTGGTGGGACCGGCTGACCCACGACCCCGACTCCGACACCGATCCGCCGATGCGCTGCGTGCTGGCCGAGGATGACTCGGGGCCGCGCGGGTACGCGCTGTTCACCTCCGAGGGCCGGTGGGAGCGGGGCACGTTCCTCCCCGACGGCGAACTGGACCTGCACGAGTCCATCGCCGTGGACCCGGCGGCGGCTGCCGCACTGTGGTCCGACCTGCTCAGCCGGGACCTGATCACCACGTTCCGGCTGCATCTGCGGCCGGTGGACGACCCGCTGCTCGACCTGCTTGCCGACTCCCGGCAGGGCCGGCCGCAGCTTTCCGACGGACTGTGGATCCGCCTGGTGGACGTGGGCAAGGCGCTCGCGCAGCGCCGCTACGCGTGCCCGGTGGACGTGGTCATCGAGGTCGGCGACGAGCTGTGCCCGCAGAATCAGGGCCGGTGGCGGCTGACCGCGGCGGCCACCTCCGCTCCGTCCGGGTTCAGCGGGACCTGTGAGCGGACCACCGCCCCGGCCGACCTGGTACTGCCGGTGCGGGCGCTGGGCGCGGCCTACCTGGGCGGCACCCGGCTCGGGTCGCTGACCGCAGCGGGCCTGGTCACCGAGGTGACACCGGGCTCCGTGGCGGCGCTGTCGGCGGCCATGTCGTGGGACCCGGCGCCGTGGTGCCCGATGATCTTCTGAAGGGCGGCCGGGCTACAAGGACGCGCGCAGCACCGCCTCGGCGAGGTCGGCCCGGTAGTACGGCTGCATGCTGGTGAAGTCCGGGCACGCGTTGACCTCGAGCACCCGCGGCCCCGCCCCGGTCCGCAGCAGGTCCACCCCGGCGTGCCCGAGCCCCAGCGCGGCAGCCGCGCCGTGCACCAGGTCCTGTTCCTCGCCGGTGAGCTCGGTACGCCGCTGTGTGGCACCGCCAGCGATGTTGCTGCGCCATTCCGGCGGCGCCGCGCGGCGCTCGGTCACCGCGATCAGCGCACCCCCGGTGAGGACGGCGCGCACGCTGACCCCGGCACACTCAGTTACTTCTGGCTGTACGATCAGCGCGCCCGGCCCCTCGACCGCGAGTTCCGCGAGCGCCGCGGCCAGTGTGGCCGGATCCGCCGCCCGGCGCACCCACCGCCCCTGTGCCCCGTGGGCCCGCTTGACCACCACCGGGTAGCCGGCCTCCGCCGCGACGGCGGCCGCCTGCGCCTCGTCGAACGGGCAGATCTCGGTGCGTATCTGGGCCACGCCCGCCCGGGCGAGCCGCGCCGCGGCGGCCGCCTTGTCGTCCGCGCGCAGCACGCTGTCCACCGGGTTCTGCGCCCGCGCGGTGTGCGCCAGCTCACGCAGCGCGGTGACCGCCGCCGGGAACCCGAAAAGCAGGAAGGGCGCCAGGCTGGTGGCCGCGACGGGGCCGGCCTCGTCGGTGACCGTCACCTCGCCCAGCGGGGCGATGCCCGCCCGCAGCGAGGGCAGGTCCACTATCCGGACCGGGACGCCGAGCCGGCCGGCGGCGGCGATCAGGCTGTCCGGCACGTTGGTGGCGTACGGGTTCCTGGCGACCGCGAGCGTCATCCCGCGACGCCCTGCCGGTGCCGGGCGGCCGCGAGGTCCAGAATGGCGCCGGCGACGTCAGCCCCGGTGACCGTGCTGATCCCGGCGAAGCCCGCCCACGCGTCCACCTCAAGGACGCGGACGGCGCCGCCGCCATCCTCGATCAGGTCCACCCCGCCGAAGTCCAGCCCGCAGGCGGCCAGCGCGGCCACCGCGACGGCCGCGGCGGCATGGCTGAGCGGGAGGGCGGACCCGGCCGCGCCGAGGGCCAGGTTGGCCCGGACCTCCCCTGGCCTGGCCACCCGGTGCATCAGCGCGACGCAGCGTTTCCCCACCACATAGGCCCGGATGTCCTGGCCGCCGCCGCCGATCAGTGGCTGCGCCAGGTAATGCTCGCGTTCGGCGTGGTAGCCCGGCCTCGCGGCGTCCGGGCGCCACGGCTCCCGCCGCTGCCAGGCGGCGGTGAGCGCCGCGGCCGAGCGGTGCGTCGCGATTCCCTCGCCCCGGACCCCGCGGGCGGGCTTGACGATCAGCTCGCCCGGGCCGAGCGCCGCCAGGCCCGCGCCGCCCGGTTCGTCGAATGCGGCCGTCGGCACCACCGGGATCCCGGCATTGACCAGGTCCACGGTGGTCAGCAGCTTGTCGCGGGAGCGGAACGCGGCACCGGGCTCGTTGAGCACCAGCGAGCCCTGCGCGGCCAGGCAGGCGAGCACCGGGGCGGCGATGCCGCGGAACGGGGCGACGGTGCGGTGGATCACGATGCCGGGCCGGACCGGCCTGCCCGCGTAGCAGGCGGACTGCTGGCCGTCGGCACACCAGAGCCCGAGCAGGTGCGGCGCCCAGCTCACCAGGCGCAGGTCCCGCTCCCGCGCCGCGGTCTTCAGCAGCACCCAGTTCTGTGCCCGCTCGGCCGGGTAGTGCAGCACCACGATCTGGTTCACGGCGCGGCGCCGCCCGGTATCAAGGCCGCGGCTAGCCTGGGCCACCAGGCCAACCCCGTACGGAGATCCGGCTTATCATTCGAAACGGCTCCACAAATCATGACATACCGGGTGTCGGACCGGCCGTTTCGAATGATAAGCCGGGGACGTGGGACCGCGGTTGCCCTGGGACCAGGGCAACCCTAAGTGAGGGCGGCCGCTCATGCCACTGGAAGTCAAGCGCCTGCACCTGGCGAGCCTGCGCGGTCTCGACGGCCGGGAGTGGCCGGTGCACGGGTTCGTGGTCACCCACCCGGGCGGCGCGGCGCTGGTGGACACCGGCTGCGGCGGCCCGGACGAGGTGCTCAGCGACTGGCGGGTGGTGAACCGGTCGGTCGCGGACGCGCTGGCCGGCCTGGACATGACGCCGGCCGACATCGGCCTGGTGATCAACACGCACCTGCACTTCGACCACTGCGGGCAGAACGCGGTGTTCCCGCACGCCGCCTGTCACGTCCAGCGCACCGAACTGGACCGGGCCAAGCGGGAGTCGCCGGAACTTTACGACTGGTTCGGCTTCATGAACGCGCGGTGGGAACTGCTCGACGGGGACACCGAGATACTGCCTGGCCTGTCGGTGGTCACCACTCCCGGGCACACCGTGGGCCACCAGAGCGTGCTGGTCTCCTCCGCCGACGGCCAGGACCTGCTGATCGGGGACGCCGCCTACACGCCGCACCAGTTCGCCGGGCCGCCCGACGAGGACCTGGCGCCCGGCCAGGCCGCCGACCCGGTGGCGTGGCGCGGCTCGCTCGGCCGGATCAAGTCACTGGCGCCCGCGCGGGTGCACTTCTGCCACCACACCGACGTGCTGCACGGCTCCTGAGCGTCTCAGCCACGGATCCGCAGGCCGATCACGGCGGCGACATAGCTCACGCCGCCCACGAAGCCGAGCATGCTGTACGGCCAGCCGCTCTGGCCGCGGGCGATCTGCACCACGAAGGCCACCAGGATGACCGCGATCATCGCGAGCGCGGTGATCGCGGTCGCGCGCAGGTCGATGGCGCTGATCCGCTCGTCACGGTGGTCGAGCAGGCCCTTCACCGTCTCGCTGCGCCGCCGGGCCAGCAGCAGGGCGCCGCTGAACGCCACCATCACGGCGAACGCGAGCACGCCGTAAACGGGGCTCCCGCCGACGGAGAGGGCCACCAGGTACACCACGCCCATCGCTGCGCCGAAGATCGGGGTCGCCAGGTATTTGCGGCTCGTTCTACTCGTGGTCTGCATGGAATATCTCCTCGACACAGGTGCCGAAAAATCTGGCGATCGCGATGGCCAGGGGAAGCGAAGGGGTGTACCGGTCGGTCTCGATCGAGTTGACCGTCTGCCGGGACACGTCCAGCCGCTGGGCGAGGTCGGCCTGCGAAAGCCCTTTCGCGACACGGCGCTCGCGAACGTCATTGCGCACCGGGCGTGCCCTTAGTTGTCAAGCTCGCTTGTCATTTCTCCATGATGCCGGCCGGGGCCCGTAGTGTCAAGCGAGCTTGTCATCAACCCGGCCGGCGGCGGCGCGCGGGCGTGCAGCGTTGACCCGAATTTGGTGCGGGGGCAGACTGTGGGGCCGTGGCTTCGTGGGCAGAGTTCGAGAAGGACCGGCCGGACCTCGCGACGGCCGGCCGTGCGCTGCTTTACCAGTTCGGCGTGGGACTGGGGTTCCTCGCCACGGTCCGCAGGGACGGTGGCCCACGGGTGCACCCGATGTGCCCGGTCATCCACGGCGGCGGGATGTACGCGTTCATCGTGCCCGGCCCCAAGCAGGCCGACCTGCACAGGGATGGGCGTTATGCGCTGCACTCGTTTCCCTGCCCGGACAACGAGGACGCGTTCTACTGCACCGGGCGGGCCGAGGCGGAAGAGGACGCCGGCCTACGGCGGGTGCTCGCCGAGATCTTCGTGACCGAACGGGCCGACGTGGGCGTGCCCGAGCCCGAGCCCGAGCACCACCTGTTCCGGTTCAGCCTGGATCGGTGCCTGCTCACCAGGACGGCCGGCCACGGCGACGTCGCGCCGCGGCACACCACGTGGCAGGCCCCGGCCGGGTTCTCCCGAACATGATCGCGCACGGTCACCGGCGGCCGGTCCCGGTGCGGGCGTGCGACACTGGCCGGGGAGGCAGCATGCCCAGCATGAAGGTCACGGTGAGCGCCGCGATGCGGGCCCGCGACGTGTCGCGGCCTCAGCCGCATCACGAGGCGGCCGCCGAGAAGGACGTGGCCGCCGCACCGCCCGCCTCAGCGCAGCGGGCCAGGATGCCCCCGCCGCCGCCCCGTGGCACCGGGCCTGCCCGGTCCTCCCTGCCCGCCGGGCCCGTTGCACCGCCCGCGCCGCCGCACCGCCCCCGCCCGCCGGTCAACCGTCCTGCGGGCGCGACGGCGCCGGGCGACGGCCCCGGCGCAGCGCCGGGCGACAGCCCCCGCGGAGCGCCGGGCACCGCCGTGGGAAAGCCGGGCCCGCCGCGGCATCACGGGAGCGGTCCCCGCCCGGCGAGCGAACCGGCCAGTGGCGCCCGGCCTGAAGAGCGGCGCGCGCCGGCACCACCCCCCGAGGCCAGCCAGCCCGCTGAACCGCCCGAAGCCAGCCAGCCCGGCGAGCCGCCCGAGGCGCCCCGGTCCGGAGAGCCGCACGAGACGGCCCCGTCCGGCGAGGCGCCCCGGTCCGGCGAGCCGGGCAAGGCAGCCAGCGGCGCACCGGGTCAGCCAAGAACCGGGACCGGCCGGCCGGCCAAGCGCAGGCGGGTGCGGCGGCGGCGATCGCACGGGCGCTGACCGGTCAGCCGACGCTGAGGGTCAGGGCGCTGCGGGTCAGCCGGACTGGGTCCCGTCCGGCAGTGGCGGCAGCACGCCGGACTCCTCGTAACCACTGATCATGTCGATCCGCCGCTGGTGGCGCGGGTCGCCGGAGAACGGCGTCGCCAGGAACACCAGGGCGAAACGGACCGCGTCCGGCACCGGATGCATGCGCGCACCGAGGCTCAGCACGTTGGCGTCGTTGTGCTGGCGTGCCAGCCGCGCGGTCTCCTCGTTCCAGGCCAGCGCCGCCCGGATCCCGTCGATCTTGTTCGCGGCCATCTGCTCACCGTTGCCGGACCCGCCGACCACGATCGCGATGCTGCCCGGGTTGGCAGCCGCGGCGGCCGCCGCGCGCATGACGTAGGGCGGGTAGTCGTCGCCGGGCTGGTAGGACGGCGGGCCACAGTCGACCACGTCGTGCCCGGCCCCGGCGACCGCCTCGGCCAGGGCGGACTTCAGCTCGAAACCGGCATGGTCAGATCCGAGGTAAACGCGCACGCGCGACAGTCTGGCATGCCCGGCGTCCAGTCGAAGATCGGATCCCGGCTGCGGGTGCGCTTCAGAGACCAGCGGGGCGCACGGGCCGGAGCTTTGCCACTTGCAGAATGCAGCGCGAAGCTAGCCAAGCCCGCGGGCAGATAGGGTCAAGCCAGAAGTCGACGGGGGTGAACTTCCGCTCAGCCATGTCGCTCCCTGGCAGCGGGGGTAGGTATACGACTGGGCGCCGTGTGCTGACAACCGGGCCGCCTTGCGGCTCATTCCACCGGGGATGCGAAGATTTGCGGAGCCCGGTACCCCGGGCGCACTGACCAGGCCATCTACCACCGGGGCTGGAAATGACGAAGGGACCACCGCCGTGGCAAGCAACCTCACCCGCGACGAGGCACATGACCGGGCCCGCCTAGTCAATGTCCGCTCCTACCACGTGGACCTCGACCTCACCGGCGATGACGACGTCTTCACCTCGCAGACCACGGTCACCTTCGGCTGCTCCCGGCCCGGCGCGGGCACGTACGTCGACCTGACCGCGCCCGCCGTCACCGAGATCGTGCTGAACGGTCAGCAGGTCGGCCCCGGGGCCTTCGACGGCGACCGGATCACGCTGGCGAACCTGGCGGCGGACAACGAACTGCGGGTGCGCGCCTCGTGCGCATACTCCCGCAACGGCGAGGGGCTGCACCGGTTCCGCGACCCGGTGGACGGCGGCGTCTATCTCTACTCGGACCTGGAAACCTTCGACGCCCACCGGGTGTACGCCTGCTTCGACCAGCCAGACCTCAAGGCGACCTTCGAGTTCACCGTCACGGTCCCCGCGCAGTGGCGGGTGATCTCCAATATGGCGCCGGACGTGACCGGGGAGCCCGCGGGCGGGCAGCAGACGGCCCGCTGGCACTTCCCGCCGTCCCCGGTGATGTCCACTTACATCACCGCCGTCGCGGCCGGGCCCTACCACCAGGTGCTGACCGAGCATGACGGGATACCGCTCGGCCTGTACTGCCGCCAGTCCCTGGCGCGATACCTGGACCCGGACGAGATATTCGAGGTGACCAGGCAGGGGTTCGACTTCTTCCACCAGGCGTTCGCGACCCGGTACCCGTTCGGCAAGTACGACCAGCTCTTCGTGCCGGAGTACAAGGCGGGCGCGATGGAGAACGCGGGATGCGTGACATTCCTGGAGGACTACCTGTTCCGGTCCCGGGTCACCGACTTCCGCCGCCAGTCCCGCGCGACGACGATCCTGCACGAGATGGCGCACATGTGGTTCGGTGACCTGGTCACCATGCGCTGGTGGGACGACCTGTGGCTGAACGAGTCGTTCGCCACCTGGGCGTCGGTGCACGCCCAGGCGGAGGCCACCCGCTGGCGCGGCGCCTGGACGTCGTTCGCCCAGCTGGAGAAGGCCTGGGCCTACCGCCAGGACCAGCTGCCCTCGACCCACCCGATCGCCGCGGACGTGCCCGACATCGCGGCCGTGGAGGTCAACTTCGACGGCATCACCTACGCCAAGGGCGCGGCCGTGCTCAAGCAGCTCGTCGCCTACGTCGGGCTGGGCAACTTCCTGGCCGGGCTGCGCCGCTACTTCGGCCAGTACGCCTGGTCCAACGCCACGCTCGGGGATCTGCTGGCCCAGCTCGAAGCGGCGTCGGGACGGGAGCTGGCCGGCTGGTCCAAGCAGTGGCTGGAGACGGCAGGCGTGAACACGCTGCGGCCCGAGTTCGAGCTGGCCCCCGACGGCACCTTTGCCCAGTTCGCGGTCCGGCAGGAGGCCCCGGAAACCCATCCGGTGCTCCGCGACCACAGAATCGCCATCGGACTTTACGATCGGACCCCGGCTGGCCTGGTCCGCCGGCGCCGGGTGGAGACCGACATCTCCGGTGAACGGACCGTCGTGGCCGCCCTGGGCGGCGAGCCACAGCCCGACCTGGTGCTGATCAACGACGACGACCTCACGTACGCCAAGATCCGCCTGGATCCGCATTCCGCGGCCACGCTGACCACCAGCATCGGTGAGTTCACCGAGACCCTGCCTGCCGCCCTGTGCTGGGCCGCAGCGTGGGACATGTGCCGGGACGCGGAGCTGCCCGCGCGGGAGTACGTCCGGCTGGTGCTGGGCGGAATCGGCGCGGTGAGCGACGTGTCGGTGGTGCAGACCCTGCTCCGCCAGACCGATGCCACGTTGCGCCGCTACGCCGACCCGGGCTGGCGGCAGACCGGGCTGACGCTGACCGCCGGGGCCCTGCGCCAGCTCATGGAACAGGCCGAGCCGGGCTCAGACGTCCAGCTCATCTACGCACAGGCGTTCATCGGGCTGGCCCTGTCCGGTGCTGACCTGGCGCTGCTGGCAGGCCTGCTTGACGGCACGGTGACCATCGAGGGACTGACCGTGGATACCGAGCTGCGCTGGCGGATCCTGCACCGGCTGGTCAGCCGCGGCGCCGCCGGCGAGCCGCAGATCGAGGCCGAACTGGGCCGGGACGCCACCGACGCGGGCGACCGCCACGCGGTCGCCTGCCGCGCCTCGGTGCCAGACCCCGCGGCCAAGGAGGCGGCCTGGGCGCAGATCGTCAGCGGCACGCTGCCCAACGCCACGTTCCGCGCGATGCTCGCCGGGTTCATGGACGCCGACCAGCCAGAGCTGCTGGCGCCCTATGTGGACCGCTACTTCGAGGTGGTCGGTGATGTCTGGCGTGACTGGACGACGGACATGGCGCGCTGGTTCGTGTCGTACGCGTACCCGAGCGACGATGACCGTGCCGTGATCGCGAAGACCACCGAGCTGATCGAGGGCAGCGACCTGCCCGCCGGCCTGGCCCGCCTGCTGGTCGAGGGCCGGGACGGGCTGCGCCGCGCGCTGCGCTGCCAGCAGCGCGACCGGCAGGCGGAGGGCTAGGCCGGGCCGGGGCTGGCCGGGCGGTCGGCCCGGGACACCACGCGGGCCAGCTCCCGTATGCCCGGGCGCTTTTCGAGGTCTTCGAGCAGCACCGCCCGTCCCTCGCCGTCACACAGCGGCACCCGCCAGTTCGGGTACTGGTCGGTGGTGCCCGGCAGGTTCTGCGGCCGGCGGTCGCCCACGGCGTCGGCGAGCGACACACCGATCAGGGCGGCCGGGGTCCGGGCGAGGTAGCCGTACAGCGCGCGGGTGAACTCCCCCGGGCCCGGCGCGGCGCCCGATGGAAGCAGCCCCTGCCCGGCCAGGGCGTCCCGCCAGGCGGACACCGCCGCCGCGGCGTGCTCGCGCTCGGCGGCCAGGGACCCGGTGAGCAGGCCGAGCCGGGACCGCAGCGCCACGTGCTCGCCGGTGAGAAACGCGGCCGCGGGCGGCACGTCGTGCGTGCCCACGGTCGCCAGGCAGTCCCGGCGCCACCGGCGCGGCGGCAGCGGCGTGCCGTCGGCCCGCCGCTCGAACCAGAGCATGGAAGTGCCGAGCACCCGGCGGGCCGCCAGATAGTCCCGCATCCACTGCTCGACGGTGCCCAGGTCCTCGCCGATCGCGACCCCGCCGGCCCGGGCCGCCTCGCCGGCCAGCAGCCCGACCATGGCCTCGTGCCGGTACCTGACGTAGGTGCCCCGGTCGGCAGACATGCCGGCGGGCACCCACCAGAGCCGGAACAGGCCCATCACGTGGTCGGCGCGCAGTCCGCCGGTATCGGTGAACCCGGCCCTGACCAGGTCCGCCAGCGGCTGGTAGCCGGCCGCCTCCAGCAGGCCGGGATGCCACGGCGGGAGTGCCCAGTTCTGGCCACGCGGGTTGAACTCGTCGGGCGGCGCGCCCACGCTCATGCCCGCCGCCAGCACGTCCGCATACGCCCAGGCGTCGGCCCCGCCGGGGTGCGCGCCTACCGCCAGGTCGCCGATCACGCCGATGCTCATACCGGCCGCCCGGGCCGCCGCCTGCGCCGCGGCCCGCTGCGCCTGGACGGCCCACTGCAGCCAGGAGTGGAACTCGATCCTGGGGTGCAGCCGCGCGCGCTCGGCGGCCACCGCCGCCGAGCGCGGCGACCGGAGGGCCGATGGCCACGACCGCCAGTCCGGCCCGTGGATCTCCGCGAGCGCGCACCAGGTGGCCCAGTCGTCAAGCGCCTGGCCCTCGCGGACGGTGAACCGCCGGAAGGCGGCCCGTCGCGCGGGGGCCAGCGGCTGGGCCTGGATGATTTCGAGGGCGGCGCGCTTGGCCGCCCAGACCGCGTCGCGGTCGATGAGCGCAGGGCTGGAGTTGCCGGCCCGCAGCGGGGCGGCCAGGGCAGCGATCTGCTGCCGCTGCGCGGACGGCAGCAGGGCGTACTCAGGTATGTCCTCCACCCGCAGGTATAGCGGGCTGAGGAATCTCCGGCTCATCGGCAGGTACGGCGATGCGCTGACCGGGGGCAGCGGCTCCGCGGCGTGCAGCGGGTTGATCAGGACGAAGGCGGCGCCCAGCTCGCGCCCGCTCCAGGTAGCCAGATCGGCCAGGTCGTGCAGGTCGCCGTGACCCCAGGAGTGGCGCGAGCGCACCGAGTAGAGCTGGACCGTGAACCCCCAGCCGGACCGCGGGCCCGACGGCGCGGCGGGGTGGTCGGCCGGGTGCCACGGCGCCGCCAGCGGCTCCGGGGACCGGCTGTGGACCGCCCCCGGGCGGGCCCGGGCCGGGGGCGGCGCGGCGCCGAGCACGGCGAGCACCGCCTCCAGGGTCTGGTCGCTGACCTGGATCTTCCGGTCCTGCCAGTCGCGGTAGGCGGTGGTCACGCCGCGTGCCTCCGCCCGGCGCCGCAGTTGCACGCTGGTCACGTAGCCATGATGCAGGCTGTGCGTTCCGGGCCGGTGACCGTCCGACTATCCCGCGCGCTATATCCGCCGGGCACAACTGGGATGCATGATGACAAACAGGTGCTGGGAGGTAGTTGTGAGCGAAAATCCGGCTCCCCTGCCATCCCGTACTACGTGCGGGAGCCGGACCAGGTCATCCGGTTCTTCGACGGCCGGAATCGGCAGGAAACCCTGAGCCGGGGCTGGCCGCACGGGCCCGGAGCCGGGCTTGCGTGGCCTGGAGCCAGGGCTGGCGCGGCCTGGAGTTGCGTTACCGCGCGGCCTCCGCGACCGGGACCGGCGGCGGATAGGGGTCGCGGAAACTGAAGGCGCGCGGCCCGGGCCCGTCGCGGCGGAGCAGGTCCAGCCGCGACAGCGCCTCGTCCAGCCCCGGAATGTGGCCGGCCGGGACCCACCACAGCACCAGGTAGGGCACGGCCATCGGGTGGAACCAGGACCGCCTGCGGCGCATGAAGTCCAGATGCGGGCCGTTGCGGTAGACGAAGTCCCGCAGCGACTCCAGGTCCTGCCAGACCGACATGTTCACCATGACGTCCGGGCCGCACGGGCGCAGCGCGGTGGCGCCCGGGCCGTCGCCGTCCTGAAGGCGCCAGACGAACCCGGGCGCGCTGTCGGCCAGGGCGTTGACCGGGATGATGCCGGCCATGAAGCCGGCCATCTCCGGGGAATCCGTGGCGGCGCGGGCGGTGCCGATGTTCAGCTCGGCGAGGTGGTATCCGGTCACCCGGCCATCACATCACCGCGGGCGACAATATGTCAATCAGCATTGTTTTTAGAATCTTCCAGCACCACGCAGCACTCCTCGGGCCGCGGGTCCAGCCGGGCCGACAGGGCGGTGACGGCGGCGCCGGACAGCAGGCCCTCAACCAGCGCCAGGTTCATGCCGCAGATCAGCGGCGGGTGCCGGCCGGCCAGCAGGTGGAACGGGCAGTTGCGCAGCCGCACGTCACCGCCGTCGCGGTAGGGCTGGTAGCCCTGCGCCGCGAGGGCACCGCTGACCAGGTCGTCGTCGGGCAGTGCGGGAGACTGCTGCCGCGCCGCCCGGCCCACCGTCGCGCCGCGACTGCGGGCGGCCCGCTGGAGTTCTGGCTCCGCGCCGGTCACGTCGACGACCTCGGCAAGCAGTTCCGCGGCGGCACGGTAGTCCCGGGGAGGCACGCTGACCTGGTGCTCGGCCATCGCCCGCTGGTAAAGCTTGGCGGGGCGCCCGGCCCCGGGGCCTGACCGCCCGGCCGGCCGGGCGAAGGTGACCTCGACCAGTCCCGCCTCGGCAAGCCGGTCGAGGTGGAACGCGGCCAGCGTACGGCCGATGCCGGTGGCCGCCGCGGCCTCGGTCCGGCTGACCCCGCCCCCCTGCGCCGCGACGTAGTCGTAGAGGCGGCGCCGCACCGGATCCTCCAGGGCCGCGATGACGCTGATCTCGGTCACGGTGATGATTCTAAAACCAACCAGCCCTGACACTGGCTGTGCCACCTGATTCGCACGAAACTCACACGCAATCCCCGCGACCCCCGAAGTTCCGCCGCCGATGCTAGGGCCAGCACAGACATGCAGGTCAGGGGGAAGGGCGGGGCCCAGAGCGCGGATGCCCGGAGAGTTCGGCTGGTTTTCAGCTTGCTCTCATGGTCCCTTCAGCTTCGGTCCCGTTCCTTAGAGGAGAGCAGAGCCAGCGATGAAGCGGCGATTGAGGTGGGTGCAGGTGGACGAGCAGGAGCATTCCACGAGCCCGGAGACTCCGGCATCCGGGGACACGGCCCCGGTCACCGGGCCGGCACCCGGGCCAGGGCGGGATCGCCGGGGTGACGGAGTCAGGGATGTGCTCACCAGCCGGGGCGCGGGCTGGGCGGTCGCGGCCGCGATGGCCGGAGCCGTGGTCGGCCTCTCCGTCGCCATGGCAACGTCGTCCTCGCCGACCGTCGTGGTGCAGCCGGACGGCGCGGCCGGGCTGCGCGGTGCCCCGGCGGGGCCGGCCCGCGCCGCGCTCCCGGGGGGAGCCCTGCAGGCCGTGGCTCCCGGCGGTCGCGTGCATGCTCAGGTGCCGGTACGACTGCGGATCCAGGTCCCGGCCCGGCTGCGGATCCAGGTCCCGGCCGCCGGGCCGCTCCAGGCCCCGGCCAGGCTGCGGATCCAGGTCCCGGCCGCCGGGCCGCTCCAGGCCCCGGCCAGGCTGCGGATCCAGGTCCCGGCCGCCGGGCCGCTCCAGGCCCCGGCCAGGCTGCGGATCCAGGTCCCGGCCGCCGGGCCGCTCCAGGCCCCGGCGCAACTGCGACAGCTGGCCCAGGTCCCCGGACCGGCCGGAACGCTGATCCCCGTGCCCGGCGCAATCCAGGTGCTTCCTGGCAGGCAGGCGATTGCCGGTATCGCGGCCCCGCGGGCCGTGCGCCTGCGGGTCCGGCCGGGCCAGGTGCGGGTACGGCTGCGGCTCCCCGCGAACGGCCGCCTCCAGGTACTCCCCGGCGGCGCGGTGCCCGGCCCGCTCCGGGTGATGATCCCCGGCCCAGGCCAGGCGTCGCTGGTCCCGGCCGCGCTTGTCCCACCGGCACAGGCTCGGCTGCGCATCGCGTTCCGCAACGGCACACCGGTCCGGGCCCGGCTGCTGATCCCGGCGAGCCTGCCGGGCCGGGCGCGGCTACGGATCCAGGTGCCGGCCCGAGCACGCATCCAGGTGCCCGCACAAGCACCGATCACCCAGGCCCCGCCCGCCCCGCCCAACTGGTAACCCAGGGCTGGGTCCGGGCCCAGTGGCTGGGTGTGTCAGCGATGCGCGAACCGGCCGGACTGGCTGCTGCGCCCGGTGAGCAGGTGGAAGACCAGCAACAGGACGGCTGATCCGGCGATGGCGGTCAGCCAGGTGGACAGGTTGAAGAACCCGTGCAGGCTGTGGACGTGGAACAGTCTGGTGGCGCCCCAGCCACCGCCCAGCGCCCCGCCGATGCCGATCAGGCAGGTGAGGATGAGTCCTTGTGATCTCTTGCCGGGGATCAGCATGTTGGCGAGCAGGCCTGCGGCCTTTCGGCCTCTGATTCCCGGTGTCTGCCGTCAGGTTACAGTCGAAAGATAAAACTAGCAATTGATTTCTAGAAATTTGAATGATAGGTTCTGGGAGTGGAGAGCTGGAGCTTCCTGACCAACCACGCCCGGGTGCTGCTGTGCATCGCACACGACCCGGGTGCGCGGCTGCGCGACATCGCGGCCAGCCTGGGCATCACCGAGCGCAGCGCGTACGGCATCGTCACCGACCTGACCGCAGCCGGATACGTCATCAAGGAGAAAGACGGCCGCCGCAACCGCTACCAGATCCAGGCGCACCTACCGCTGCCTGAACCGGCCAGCCAGGAACCCGCCATCGGCGAGGTCCTGCACCTCCTGGTGGGTGACGGCGCCAGGCAGCTTAACAATCGAAGCCGGCCCGCCATGTCGCGTACGCCCGACGAGGGGCCGCCGGCCCGTCATCCAGGCCAGACGAGCGGTTCCTAGAGACCGCCGCGAAGCCGCCGACGTGGATCATGGATCGGTGTCGTTCCCTGTGCGCACCACGCATTGCGCTGATATCGGCGCGTGTGGCAGGGTCTCTGGCGCGGCAGTGGGAGTTAGTCTGCCCGCATGGGTACTTCACCGTTGTCCCCGGAGGACATTCGCGCCGCCGCCGGGGCGCACCATGAGCTGGGCCCCGAGTACAGCGACGCGGTGGTGGCGTCGTTCCTTGAGAAAGTTGATCAAGTGATCGCCGCACGTGTGGAGGAGCGCCTCGCAGCCAGCAGGCCGCGGGCACGGCCGGTGGCGCCGGAGAACCGCCGCACGCTGCTGAAGGGCTTCGCGATCGGCGTCGCCTCCAGCGCCGCCACTGTGCTCCTGATCGCGGGGGCCGCGCCGGGACATCACGCGCTTCTCTTGCTGGTTGTCCTGCTGGTGGCCTGCGGCGCTGGCGCACGCTGGGCCAACCGGCACTGGGCGAACCGCAGGGCTGCGCTGCGACAGGGGCCCGGCGCCGCGGTGACCGGTGACTACCGCCGATTGATCTAACCGTTGGCGCGGCATCCTGGCCACCACGAATACGACGGTCACCGGCGCCCGCGCCCTGAAGCCAGCCCAGCGGTCAGCCATGCCCCGGCGCCAGAGCGCGGCCGAGCCACAGTCCCGCGGCGGCCTGGAGTGCGGCCACCACCAGCGTCACCGCGATCGCCACCGCGGCGGAGGCCGGCAGGCCCGCGAGCGCAGCGATCGACCTGGCCACGGTCACCTCGGGCAGCCCGTCCCGCAGCGCCAGCCAGGCCAGCGCGGCACCCCAGCCGGCGGCCGCCACCGCCACGGCGGCGGGCAGCGTGGCGCGCAGCCGCAACCGGCCGTAGCGGGCGGCCAGCCCGGTCCCCAGGCCAGCCAGGAACGGCAGGAACCACCAGCCGGCCAGCGCGCCGGCAGCCACGATCACCGCACCGGCCAGGCAGGCCAGCAGCCAGAGGAACACCGGCCCGCGGCGGCGTGGCAGCCACGTGGGATAGTGCACCGCGGGCCATGGGCTACGCGGCGCGGGCGGCGCGCCCATCCGGCCGAGCCGGTAGGAACCGCGCCTGCCCAGCCGCCGCGGGTCAGCCATGCCGCATCACCGCCCGCCCGGCGCGAGGTGCCACCGGACCGGCCCGGCCGCTCCCCCGGCCGGCGGCACCGGCAGGTACCGGCCGTCCCACCAGTCGGCCATCTGGTCGGTGTACCACGGGGAGGCGGGGTTCTCGCTCTGCCCGCCCGGGTAGACGCCCTCGGCCGTGGCGCTGCCGTGGCCGGTCCAGTCGACGATCATGCGCCAGCTTGGCCCCGCATGGGACTCAAGCCCGCCGTCGGCGGCGTCGATGGTCCACGCGTCGCCACCGGAGGCACGCGGCCCGTAGCCCAGCCCCGGCGCCTGGGTGATCGAGGGAAACTGCCGGGTGTGCAGGCGGCCCCAGGCCCAGCCGGACGGCGTTCCGCCGAGCCTGGCCGCCAGGTGCGCCACCGCGGCGGCGAACGCGGTCCGCATCACGCCGGCCGCGGTGCGGCGCGGTGACCCGGGCGGGGTGAACGCGGCGTTGCCCGGGTCGCTCACCGTCCACGCCTCAAGCACCTGGTCGAGGCTGAACTGCTGAGCGGACACCGCCAGCCCGGCGTGGTCCTTGCGCACCGGCACCTTGTCCGCCCGCCACCAGGGCCCGAACACCGCGCCGAGGTAGTCGCCCCAGAACGTCCACCACAGCGCGGCAGCGCCCGACGAGGCGGTCATCGACCCGTCCCAGCCGCGCAGCAGCCCGGCCGCGGCCTGCTGGGCAGCGGACAGATGCTGGCCGTGCAGCGCGGCGAGCAGCCGGGGCACGATCCGCCGCGCCAGCGCGTCGGTGACGTTGAGCTGGATCGCGGCGAACGCCGCCGGGGCCATCCGCGACCGGCCGTGCAGCAGCGTGTAGATCTGCCCGGCACGGTAGCCGGGATCGAAGAAGTCGGCGGTGGTGCCCAGGTAGTACGGGTAGGACGGCCCGACCGGGCGCTGGTTCGCGGTGGCGACGACGTGGCCGGGCGGGTCGTAGACCTGCGGCACCGCGCGGTAGGGGATGACGCCGGCCACGTCGTCGGCGCCGGTGCCTGGCAGCGGCAGCCACGGGTCGCCGTGCCGCACCACCGGGTAGTAACCGGCCGAGATCGCCCCGATGTTGCCGTGGCCGTCGGCGTAGACGAAGTTCTGGGTGGGTGCCCGCCATGCCGCCAGCGCGGCCCGGAACTGGGCGAAGTCCGCCGCCTTGCCGATGGCCAGCAGCACCGCGAGGTCCGGTGAGGGGATGTTGCCCATCCAGTCCACCGCGGTCGTCTGCCCGGCCCTGGTCAGCACCGGGCCATGCACGGTGACGTCCACGGTCAGCGGCACGGGCGCGCCGCCGCGGACCGGGATCGTGTAGTGCACCTGCCGCATCGGGCGCCAGGCGCCCCGCCAGAAGTACTGGCCCCGCCGGGCCGGGCTGGTCTGCTCGGTGTAGAACAGCGTCGCCTGGTTCTGCACGTCCGTCAGCGACCAGGCGATGTGCGCGTTGTGCCCGATGAGCACGCCGGGCAGGCCGGGCACGGTCACGCCGGTGACCTCAAGGCCCGGTGCCGACAGCGCCGCCTGGTACCAGACCGACGGGAGGGTCTGCGGCAGGTGCGGGTCACCGGCCAGCATCGAGACGCCGGCGACGGCGCGGCCGTTGGCCGCCCAGGCGTTGCTGTCCGGGTACCGGTGCACCAGGCCCGCCGGCAGCGCACTGATTTCATGCAATACGGAACCTGCCGCGATAGCTGATCGCCTCGCGATGACGGGATCCGTGGGAGGGCCGGATGCCACCGTGCCCACGGGCCGGGCGGGCGGGCCGGGTGCCGTGGGTGGGCCGGGTGCTACCGCGCCCGCTGGCTGGCAGCCGTGCGTGCAGATGTCCGCGGTCTGGCCCGAGACGCGTGGGGCGCGGGGTCCGGCCGGCCACGCTACGCCATCGGCCGCCCCAGCACCCGGCCTCTTGGGAGCTTTCTGCTGGGTGATGCCGCCGGTTGGCTGAACGGCTATCGGGGTGATTCCGCGGTAGTGGTAGGGGCCGGGGTCGTAAGGGGCCTGGGGGACGTGGGGCGGCGGCAGCACCGGGAACCAGGCCATGGTGCGCGCCGGGCCGAGCGAGCGCTCAAGCAGCGCGTAGTCCAGCGGGGTGGTGGTGAAGTCGAGTTCCTGGGTCAGGATGCCCTGCAGCACCAGGCTGTCGACGGGCGTCCAGTTGCGCGGGTAGACGCCGGTCAGGCCGAAGATCGCGGGCCAGTGCCCGTCGGCGCGGACCTGCGCCAGGTAGTCGTTCACGCCGCGGGAGTAGGCCAGCAGCGCCTGGGCGGCCGGGCTGGACCGGGGCATGGCCGCCCATTCCTGCTGCGCGGTCCGCAGCAGGCCCAGGCGCAGCTCGAACTTGTCGGAGGCCAGCCCCGCGGGGCCGGCCAGTTGCGCGACGCGGCCCTCGCCCAGCCGCCGTTCCAGGTCCATCTCGGTCAGCCGGAAGCTGGCGTGCAGGTAGCCCAGGGCCAGGAACGCGTCGTCCTGGCTGGTGGCCCGGATCGAGGGCACCCCGTGGCTGGTGAACGTCACCGAGACCGGCTGCGCCAGGCCGGGCAGGGTCAGCGTGCGCGAGCGCACCGGCAGGCCGCCCGCCGCCGACGCCCAGGCCCCGTGACCGGGGTCGAGCGCCCGGCCGAGCGCGGGCACGGGCCCGTAGCCGAACGCGAGCAGCGCGAGCACCGCGCCGCTGGCGCACAGCGCGATCAGCCCGTGGATGGTGCGCCCGGCGAGCCGGCCTCGCCCCTGCATCGGATCACCTCCGGACCGGGTAATCACCAGAGCGCGGGATGCCGGTCCTTCCATGGCCGGGCGGCCTCGACCTGGGCCGACAGCGAGATCAGCAGGCCCTCGGCGCCCATCGGCCCGGCCACCATGACGCCGATCGGCAGCCCGTCCCCGGTCCAGTGCAGCGGCAGGTTCACCGCGGGCTGCCCGGTGACGTTGTACATGGCCGTGAACGGGGTGAACCGCTTCTGCCGCTCGAAGTTCTCCGCCGGGGTGACCTCGTCGAAGTAGCCCACCGGGACCGGCGGCTGAGCCAGCGTGGGGGTGAGCACCACGTCGAAATCGTTCAGTATCTTCCATGCCCCGCGTACCACGAGCTGCAGGTAAGCCTGCGAAAAGATGAGCTCGGGGGCGCGCACCTCCGCGCCGCGGTCCCGCAGGTAGCGGGTCAGCGGCAGGAGCAGATCCTCCCGGCCGGGGTCCACCGGCGCCAGCGTGGCCATCGTGTACCAGAGGGTCTCGAACGGGGGCACGACGTCCGGGCCGAACGGCGGGTCCATGTCGATGATCTCGTGCCCGAGGCCGGCGAGCAGCGTGCTCGCCTCCTCATAGGCCGCCACGCAGTCGGGATGGACTTCGGCGCCCTCGACCGCGGTCACCGCGGTGCGGCCGATCCGCAGCCGGCCCGGGTCCCGGCTTGCGTGGCCAAGGAAGGTCTCGCCGGCCGGCAGCGGCGGCAGCGTGTACATGTCGCCGTCCTGGTTGCCGGTCATCACGTCGAGC
This sequence comes from uncultured Actinomycetes bacterium, assembly GCA_963707905.1. Taxonomy (GTDB): domain Bacteria; phylum Actinomycetota; class Actinomycetes; order Streptosporangiales; family Streptosporangiaceae; genus DASXKD01. The sequence goes on from CAVPSA010000022.1 coordinate 54,692, forward strand.
AGCAGCGCCGCATCGGCCACGGTGCGGGCCAGTGGCCCGTCGATGCCGAGCCCGAACAGGTCGGGCACCAGCGGCGCCGAGGAGATCCGGCCCCTGGTGGGCTTGATCCCGAACAGCCCGCACACGCTGGACGGGATCCGGATCGACCCGCCGCCGTCGCTGCCCTGGGCCGCCGGGGCCAGCCCGGCCGCGACCGCCGCGCCCGCGCCGCCGCTGGACCCGCCCGCCGACCGGGACAGATCCCACGGGGTGCGCGCCGGCGGCCCGATCTTGGTCTCGGTGTAGCAGGGCAGGCCGAACTCGGGCGTGGCCGTCTTGCCCGGCATCACCGCGCCCGCCGCGCGCAGCGCGGCGGAGACGTGGTCGCTCTCGTCAGGGACGTTGTCCTCATACACCAGGGAGCCGAGCGTCTGCCGTACCCCGGCGACCATGTTGAGGTCCTTGATCGGGATGGGCACGCCGGTCAGCGGCGGCAGGGCGGCCGGGTCGCTGGCGCGCGCCACGGCCTTCTCCGCCTCGGCGGCCTGATCACGGGCGGCGTCAGCGGTGACGGTGTAGAACGCCCCGACGGCTGCGTTGAGCGCCTCGATGCGGTCCAGGTAATGGGCGGTGATCTCGACGGGCGACAGTTCCCGGCCACGGATGGCGGCGGCAAGCTCCAGCACGGTCAGGTCATGAATCTTGGTCACGCTACCGAACCGTAGCCGCTCGGCCTGCCCGAAGCCATCACGGGCCGGCTCGCCGGGGCGTGGCGGCCGGCAGCGCGGCGGGCACAGGCCGGTTGTGCCGTGCGTGGCGCGGCAATGCCAGGCTCCGGGCTCCTTATCTCGTAACGTAGTCATATGACTACGCTGTGGCAGCGCTCTGGTGACTGAGCCGGACCGCGGCTGGGATCCGCAGGCCGACTGGGAGGCGCAGGTCAAGGCCGCCCGGGAGGCCCAGGCGCAGGCCGCAGACGACGCGGGGGCCGGACCGGGATCGCTGGTGGAAGCCCAGGAGAGCACGCCCGGCCGGCGGTGACCGCCGTGGCGGGCCCGCGGTCCCGGCGCGGTGACCGCCGTGGCGGGGCCCGCGGTCCCCGGGCCGGCGGTGACCGCCGTGGCAGCGGCCGAGGCGCCCGCGCATACCGTTCCGCTGGTGCCGTTCACCCCGTTCGTCGCCCCGGACGCCCCCGTGGCGCCGGTCGCGGGCCTCGACGCCAGCCAGGCGGGGATCGCCGTGGCGACCGCCAGGATGAGCTCGGCGCGGGGCATGACCGGCATCCTGGGCCAGGACCAGCTGCGCGGCGGCGTCATGCCGGTGCGCTTCCTGTTCCCCCGGCTGACCGTCGGCCAGCGGCAGCGGTGGTGGCTCTGGCGGGCCGGGCCCGCGCTCGCGGTGGGCGGCCTGACCGCGATTCTGGTCGGCTGGCCGGCCGCCCTGATCGCTACCGGCCTGATCCTGTCCGCCGGGGCGCTGTTCTCCCACCGGATCTCGCCGGCCTTCTCCCCCGCCGCCCGGGCATCGTCCGCCCGGCGGCGCACCAGGCGGCGCCTGGCCCGGCTCGGCACGGCTGGATACCTGGCGCTGCACGACCGCGCGATCCCCGGCACCGACCAGGTGATCGACCACCTGGTCGTCGGCCCGGCCGGGATCTACGCGGTGGACTCGGAGATCTGGGACCGGCGGCTCCCGGTCCGCGCGACCCGGGGCGGGAAGCTGTTCCACGGCCCACGCGACCAGGCGGCCCGGCTGGATCACGCACGCTGGGAGGCCGGTCAGGCGGCCCGGCTGATCGGCGCCGCACTCGGCCAGCCGATCAGCGCCCGGCCTGCCATGGTGATCTACGGCCCGACCGTCCCGTGGATCGTGGTGCGGATCAGCGGGGTCGACGTGTTCTGCGGGCGGCGGCTGCGCAAGTACCTGCGCCGCGAGGCCGCGGGGCGCAGCGGTTACCTGGACGAGCGCCAGATCGAGGCGATCCACGACATCGCCGCCCGGGTCCTCCCCCCGGCTCACTGACCCGGGCCGCACGGCCCGGTCGCGGTCAGGCTGGCGGCTGCGGGGCGAGCAGGCCGGTGAGGATCCGGGCCATGATGTCGCGGTAGCGGCCGGCCGGGCCGGGGCCCGTCCCGGGGTCCGCGGCTGCCGGGGCGAGCAGTCCGGCCAGTCGCGGGTACCTGCCGGCGGCCAGGGCATGCCGCAGATAGGCGGCGTTGCGCTGCTGCCGGTCCGAGCCGCCGGTGAGCCCGCTCGCGAACACCGTGCCCGAACAGCTTCGTCCGTGGTCGCTGGCGAACCACCCGGGGTGACGGCCACCGCGGCAGGAAGACTGGGACAGGTTCCGCCTGCGGTGACCGGCTGCCGCCGTCAGCCGGTTACCTGCCGGATCCGGTCGTTACCGGTATCGGCGATGAAGATGCCGCCCGCCGGATCCACGGCGACCCCGGGTAACTTACAGGAACTAACTGGCCGGCGCGGGCGCCTCCCCACCGGCCAGGCTTGTCCCGCCGGGTTATGCTCGAAGGCATTGCGTTTGATGGAGGCGCCGGTGACGGCAGGGCCCTGGGACCAGATAGCGGAATGCATGACAATCCGCGCTTCGGACGCTGACCGCAGGCGCGTGATCGGTACCCTCGAAACCGCGTTCGTGGAAGGCCGGCTGACTCACGATGAGTTCTCCGCGCACGCGAGCCGGGCGATCGCATCCCGGACCTACGGGGAACTGGCCGCGATCACCGTCAGGGTCCCCCCGAGGCGAACCGAGCCACCGCCGCGCCAGACCGCCCGGACAGACCTGGACCGGATCGACAAGAAGTCGCTCGCGTGGGGAATGTTCCTGATCCTCATGCCGGCCACGCTGGGGGCCGGGTTCCTCACCCACTATGTGGGCTTCTTTGTCCTGTTCCTGATCGCATTCATCGGCGTGACGGTGACAGCCCAGCCTGACAGCTGAACTGCGCACGGCCGGGCCCGGCACGCACGCTGCCGCCGGGCTAGCCAGCAGCGGTGCGCGGCGGCAGAGCCCGCCCGCTGAGCGGCGGGAGTCAGGCAGCCGCCGATGTCCCGCCCACCGCAGTGGGCCCAGGCAGCGGCGCTGCGCCGCCTACCGCCGGGACCAGCGCCGGGCGCTGCCGGTCAGCCGCATCCCCACGACGACGATCAGGGCGACCACGGCGACCCAGAAGATGAAGTGCAGCGCGGAGATCACGATCCCGAGGAGCATGAACGCGACGATCGCCGCCAGCACGACCAGAAGAATCTTTCCCATACAGCCACGATATATCGTGTTGACCCCAGCCGTGCCCCTCGCGGCCACGTGATTGCCGGCACAAGCGCCGGGCCAGCGGCATTCGTATGTCGTCGTTGGCACGGCACCCACAAAAGATTGTGGGTGGAGTGCCAACGACCACAAACACCGTCGTACCTGCGCGGAGTGCACGGGCGGGCGTGGCGGCACCGGTACGCTGAAGGCTTCGAAAGCCTGCAGGAACGAGCCCCTGGAGGGGTCATGCCGCCGCTGAGGTCCCGTACCGTCACGCACGGACGCAACATGGCCGGTGCCCGCGCACTGCTCCGCGCCACCGGCGTCGCGCGCGAGGACCTCGGCAAACCGATCGTGGCGGTGGCCAACAGCTTCACCGAGTTCGTCCCCGGGCACGTGCACCTCCGCGAGGTCGGCCAGGTCGTCGCGGACGCCGTCCGCGCGGCGGGCGCCATCCCCCGCGAGTTCAACACGATCGCGGTGGACGACGGCATCGCGATGGGGCACGGCGGGATGCTGTACTCCCTGCCCAGCCGGGAGCTGATCGCCGATTCGGTCGAGTACATGGTGAACGCCCACTGCGCCGACGCCGTGGTGTGCATCTCCAACTGCGACAAGATCACCCCGGGCATGCTGATGGCCGCGCTCCGGCTGAACATCCCCGCCGTATTCGTGTCCGGCGGCCCGATGGAGGCCGGGGTCGCGCCCGCCGAGGGGGCAACCACCGAGGGCGCCACCAGGCTCGACCTGATCGACCCGATGATCGCCTCGGCCGACCCCTCGGTGTCCGACGAGCGGCTCGCCGAACTGGAGGAGGCGGCCTGCCCGACCTGCGGCTCCTGCTCGGGCATGTTCACCGCCAACTCGATGAACTGCCTCGCCGAGGCCATCGGCCTCGCCCTGCCCGGCAACGGCACCACGCTGGCGACCCACACCGCGCGCCGCGACCTGTTCGACCGGGCCGGCCGCCTGGTGGTCGAGCTGACCAGGCGGTACTACGAGGAAGACGACGAGTCGGTGCTGCCCCGGTCGGTGGCCAGCCGCGACGCGTTCGAGAACGCGATGGCGCTGGATGTGGCCATGGGCGGGTCCACCAACACGATCCTGCATCTGCTCGCGGCCGCCCACGAGGCCAGGGTCGGGTTCGGCCTGAAGGAGATCGACGAACTGTCCCGCCGGGTCCCCTGCCTGTGCAAGGTGGCGCCGAGCAGCAGCTACCACGTGGAGGACGTGCACCGCGCGGGCGGCATCCCGGCGATCCTCGGCGAACTGGACCGGGCCGGGCTGCTCAACAGAGAAGTGCACACCGTGCACAGCTCCTCGCTGGCCGAATTTCTCGGCGCCTGGGACCTCCGCTCCCCCTCGGTGACCGATGAGGCGAAGGAACTGTTCCACGCCGCGCCCGGCGGGGTGCGCACCACCCGGCCGTACTCGCAGAGCGCCCGGTGGAACACGCTGGACCTCGACCGGGACGGCGGCTGCATCAGGGATCAGCCGCACGCCTACTCCCCGGACGGTGGGCTCGCCGTGCTGTACGGCAACCTGGCCCCCGAGGGCGCGATCGTGAAGACCGCCGGGGTGCCCGAGGAGCTTTTCCACTTCTCCGGCCCGGCGATCGTGTTCGAAAGCCAGGAGGCGGCGGTGGAGGGCATCCTGGCCGGCCAGGTCAAGCCGGGTGACGTGGTGGTCATCCGGTACGAGGGCCCCAGCGGCGGCCCGGGCATGCAGGAGATGCTGTACCCGACCAGCTACCTCAAGGGCAGGGGCCTGGGCCGGGACTGTGCGCTGATCACCGACGGCCGGTTCTCCGGTGGCACGTCCGGCCTGTCGGTCTGCCATGTCGCGCCGGAGGCGGCGGCGGGCGGCGTGATCGCGCTCGCCGAGAACGGCGACCGTATCGTGATCGACATCCCCGCCCGCGAACTGCGCCTTGACGTGCCGGATACCGAGCTTGCCGTGCGCCGGGCCACGCTGGTCACTGCGCTGGGCGGGTACCGCCCGGCCGACCGGCACCGCCCGGTCAGCGAGGCGCTGCGGGTCTACGCGGCGCTGGCCACGTCTGCCTCCACCGGCGCGGTCCGCGACCTCGGCCTGCTCGGTTCCGGCAAGTAGCCCAGCCCGGCATGGCGACCGCAGGAAACTGGCTGGCTGGCGCGCGGCCGAGGACGCTGCCCGCGGCGGTCGTCCCGGTCGCGGTCGGTACCGGCGTGGCGATCGGCTACGGCGACTTCTCCGCCTGGCGGGCCGCGCTGGCGCTGATCGTGGCCCTCGCCCTGCAGGTCGGGGTGAACTACGCCAACGACTACAGCGACGGGATACGGGGGACCGACGAGGCGCGGGTCGGCCCGGTCCGGCTGGTCGCCGCGGGACTGGCTCCGCCGGGCCAGGTGCGCGCCGCGGCCTTCGCCAGCTTCGCCGTCGGCTGCCTGGCCGGGCTGGTGCTCGCCGCCACCACCACGTGGTGGCTGCTTGCGGTGGGCGCCGCCGCCGTGGCCGCCGCGTGGACCTACACCGGCGGGCCCCGCCCCTACGGCTACCGCGGCCTCGGCGAGCTGGCGGTGTTCGCATTCTTCGGGGTCGCCGCGGTGGTCGGCACCGCGTTCGTGCAGGTCCGCAGCCTGACCTGGCTCGCCTTTGCCGCCTGCATCCCGGTCGGGCTGCTCGCCTGCGCGCTGCTGGTGATCAACAACCTGCGCGACATACCGTCCGACACCGTGGCGGGCAAGCGCACCCTGGCGGTGCGCATCGGCGACCCGCGCACCCGCCTGCTGTACGCCGGCTGCGCGCTGGTCCCGTTCGTCGCGGCAGCGCTGATCGCCCCGGTGCGGCCGCTCGCCCTGCTGACCCTGGCCGCGATCCCGCTGGCGCTGCCGCCGGTCCGGGCGGTCCGGGCCGGCGCCCGCGGCCCGGCGCTGATCGGCGCGCTGGGGCAGACGGGCCGGCTGCAGCTCGCGTTCGGCGCGCTGCTCACCCTCGGCCTTGCGGTCCGCTTTTAGCTTGGCAAAAACGGCCGCTGCCCACAGAGCCGGGACCTTTGGTGTATTCACAGTCGGCCGGGCAGCGGGAATCATGGTGCCATCCAGCCTGAGGGAGTAGCCATGACCGGAGCAGCCCAGCCGTCCTACAGCCACGGCGCGTCCGACATCCCGCTGCTCGGCGAGACGATCGGGAACAACATCCGGCGGATCGCCGCCGCATACCCGGACCGTGAGGCGGTCGTCGACGTGCCCACCGGGCGCCGGTGGACCTACGCCCAGTTCGATGCCGACACCGACACCCTGGCAAGGGCGCTGATCGCGGCGGGCATCGAGGCCGGTGACCGGGTCGGCATCTGGTCCCCGAACTGTGCGGAGTGGGTGCTGCTCCAGTACGCCACCGCGAAGGCCGGCGTGGTTCTGGTCAACATCAACCCGGCCTACCGCAGCTACGAATTCGGTTACGTGCTGCGCCAGTCGGGCGTCCGGCTGCTGGTCAGCGCCGAGTCGTTCAAGACGAGCAACTACCGGGCGATGATCGAGGAAGTCAGCGGCGACCTGGATGCGCTGGAGCGGGTCGTCTACCTGGGCTCGGCGGAGTGGGACGCGCTGCTGGCGGCCCCGGTGCCCGGCGCGGTGCAGGGCGACGCTGGGGGGGAACGGGGAGGCGGGTGGGGGATGGGGACCCGCTGGCGGCGCGTGAAGCGGGGCTGGCCTTCGACGACCCGATCAACATCCAGTACACCAGCGGGACCACGGGCTTCCCCAAGGGTGCGACGCTGTCCCACCACAACATCCTCAACAACGGACTGTTCATCGGGGAGGGCTGCCGCTACACCGAGGCCGACCGGGTCTGCGTCCCGGTGCCGTTCTACCACTGCTTCGGCATGGTCCTCGGCAATCTCGCCATCACCACGCACGGCGCCTGCATCGTCATCCCCTCCCCCGGCTTCGAGCCGGCCGCCGCGCTCGATGCGGTGCAGCGCGAGCGGTGCACGTCGCTTTACGGGGTCCCGACCATGTTCATCGCCGAACTGGCCCTGCCCGACTTCGCCAGCTACGACCTGTCCACGCTGCGGACCGGCATCATGGCCGGCTCGCCGTGCCCGGTCGAGGTGATGAAGCGGGTGGTCAGCGAGATGCACATGGCCGAGGTGACCATCTGCTACGGGATGACGGAGACCTCACCGGTGTCCACCCAGACGCGGGCGGACGACGACATGGAACGCCGGGTGTCCACCGTGGGCCGGGTGCACCCGCACGTCGAGGTGAAGGTCATCGACCCGGAGACCGGCCAGGTCGTGCCGCGCGGGACCCCCGGGGAACTGTGTACCCGGGGTTACTCGGTGATGCTCGGCTACTGGGACGACGAGGAGCAGACCCGCGACGCCATCGACGCGGCACGCTGGATGCACACCGGCGACCTCGCCGTCATGGACGACGCGGGCTACCTCAACATCGCCGGGCGGATCAAGGACATGGTGATCAGGGGCGGGGAGAACATCTACCCCCGCGAGGTCGAGGAGTTCCTCTACGCCCACCCGGCGATCCAGGACGTACAGGTCATCGGGGTGCCCGACGCCAAGTACGGCGAGGAACTGTGTGCCTGGGTCAGACTGCACCCGGGCGAGACGCTGACCCTGGTGGAACTGCGTGAGTTCTGCACCGGCAAGATCGCGCACTACAAGATCCCGCGTTACCTGCGGATCTCCGGCGAGTTCCCGATGACCGTCACCGGCAAGGTGCAGAAGTACCTGATGCGTGAGGTGAGCGTGACCGAACTGGACCTGGGCGAGGCCGCTGCCACGCGGAACGCCTGAGCGGGCGCCGTGCCTATCACTGCGGAGTGTGAGATAACCCTCACAATATGCAATCACACCTCCCGAGCCGGCGCGATTGCGCCAGGCTGAAGGAGGTCTGCGCTCCCCCGGCGGGAACCCCCTGAGCTGCCCGCTCGTTTCCCCCGCCGTGAGCGCGCGCCACCGTCTCAGCTCCCCTGCTGAGCCTGCCGCCGGCCCCGGCACGCGGGCCACGGCAGCCGGGTCACCGCACCAGGAGGGACACCGCCGTGTCCGCTGACCGGCCAGGAAGCCCCGCCCGCGGAACCCCCCGATGGCGGCTCGTCCTGGTGGCCGCGGGCGTGTGCCTGGGCCTGGTGGCCGCCTGCTCCGCGGGGCCGGGGCCCGGTGCTGGCGCACCGCACAAGCGGGCCTCCGCTCCCCCGCGTTCCCCGGCACCGGCCCGGCCGGCTCCCGCTCCGCTGGCGGTGCGGATCACCCCAGCGGCCTACCAGCTTCCCTCCGGGATTTCCCGCGAGGTCGTGCTGGCCAGCGGCGGGAACCTGCTGATCATCGGCGGCCTCAACCAGCGGTCGGTCACCACGCGCACGGTCACCAAGCTGAACCCGGTCACCGGGCGCACCACGCACAGGCCGGCCTCGCGGCGGCCAGCCACGACGCGGCCGGGGCGGTGCTCGGCGGGCGGCCGTACCTGTTCGGCGGCGGCGTGGTGGCCAGCCTGGCGGCGGTCCAGTCGCTGCGCGGCAGGCACACCGCCACCGTGGCCGGCCAGCTTCCCGGGCCGCGCTCGGACCTGTCCTCGGTGACCCTGGGCGGCACGGCCTACCTGATCGGCGGCTACGACGGCGCCACCTATGCCCCGGCGGTGCTCGCGACGAGCAACGGCACGGCGTTCCGCGCGGTGGCCCGGCTGCCGGTGCCGGTCCGGTATGCCGCGGTCGCGGGCACCGGAAGCCGGATCTACGTGTTCGGCGGGCAAACCCCGGGTGGGCCCAGCCGGCTGATCCAGCGCGTCGACCTCGCCACCCACCGGGCCACGGTGGTCGGCCGCCTGCCCACGCCGGTCACCGGGGCGACGGCGTTCACCCTCGGCGGCCGGATCTTCATCGCTGGCGGGCAGGTGGCCAGGGGCGGGGCCAGCCCGGCCGCCAGCAGGGCGGTGCTGGCCTACGATCCGGCCCGCCACTCGGCCGCCACCGCGGGCACGCTGCCGGTCCCGGTCAGCAACGCCGCCTCAGCGGTGGTCGGCGGTACCGCCTTCATTGTCGGTGGCACCGATGGCAACAGGCAGGTCCCAGCGGTCACCCAGCTTCGGCTGGTACCCGCCACCGCGGCCTTCCCCGGCACCGGCAGCCCGCTGCCAGCGGCCGGCCCGCACACAGACGCCTACGTCGACCAGGTCCTGACCGGCGGGCCGTGGCTGCGGCCCGCGCACGGCAAGGGGCACCTGGCTCCGCATTCGCACCCCTCGGTGCTGCCGGGGGACATCCTGATCGCCGACGACTGGAACAACCGGCTGCTCATCGTGGACCCGCAGGGCCGGGTCCGCTGGCAGTTCCCGCGGCCCGGCGACCTGGCGCCCGGCCAGCACTTCATGCTGCCCGACGACGCCTTCTTCTCCCCCAGCGGCAAGGACATCATCGCCACCGAAGAGGAGTACTCGACCGTCAGCGTCATCAGCATCGCCCGGCACAAGATCATCTACCGGTACGGCCACCCGGGGGTACCCGGCAGCGCCGCCAACTTCGTGTCCAACCCCGACGACGCGATGATGATGCCCGGCGGCGACATGATCACCGCGGATATCAAGAACTGCCGGATCCTGCTGCTCGGCCCGCCTGCCCGGCAGATGCACCACCCACTGCGGACCATCGGCACGACCGGCGCCTGCGGGCACGCCCCGCCGCACGAGTTCGGCAGCCCGAACGGGGCCTTCCCGGCCACCAACGGCAGCTACATCATCACCGAGATCACCGGCGACTGGGCCACCCAGATGTCGCTGAAGGGAAAGGTCGCCTGGTCCGCGCACCCGCCGGGAGTGGCCTACCCGTCCGACACCAACGAGGTGTACCCAGGCAGGTATCTGACCGCGGACTACTCACCGGCCGGGCAGGTGGTCGAGTTCAACTCCCACGGCCGGCTGCTGTGGCGGTTCGGCGGGCTCAACCACCCCTCGCTCGCGCTGCCCCTGCCCAACGGCGACGTCCTGGTCAACGACGACTACAACGACCGGGTGATCGTGATCGACCCGGTCACCAGCAAGATCGTCTGGCAGTACGGGCACACCGGGGTACCGGGCACCGCACCGGGGTACCTCAACGACCCCGATGGCGTCGACCTGGTGCCGCCGGACTCCATGCTGATCACCCACGCCCCCACCATGGGCCAGCCCTGAGCCGGCATCAGCCGCCCGGGGTACCGCTGATCCAGACGCAGACCCGTACGGGCTCCAGGACCTCGGAAGTGTTACCGCTGGGGGCCCTGACTGCTACAACCCGAGCAACGAATCCAGGCCCACCGTCAGGCCGGCCGGCAGGCTGGCGATGCCGCGGATGGCGAGCAGCACCCCGGGCATGAACGAGACCCGGTCCATGGAGTCGTGCCTGATGGTCAGTACCTCGCCGGGACCGCCGAAGAGTACCTCCTGGTGGGCGACCAGGCCGGTCAGCCGGACGGAGTGCACGTGCACCCCGCCGCCGAGGGCGGCGCCCCTGGCTCCCTCCAGCGCGGACACGGTGGCGTCCGGCGGCGCGCCGAGCCCGGCGGCCGCCCTGGCCCCGGCGATCATGGCGGCTGTCCTGGAGGCGGTGCCCGACGGGGCGTCAGCCTTGCCCGCGTGGTGCAGTTCGATCACCTCCGCGGAGGTGAAGAACCGGGCGGCCTCCTCGGCGAAGCGCATCATCAGCACCGCGCCGACCGAGAAGTTGGGCACGATCAGTGCCCGCACGCTCGGCGCGGCGGCCAGCCATTCGCGCACCTGCGCCAGCCTCGGCTCGTCGAACCCGGAGGTTCCGACGATCGTGTCCAGGCCCTTGCCGATGCACCAGCGCAGGTTGTCAAGGACCGCGCCGGGATGGGTGAAGTCCACCACCACATCGCACCCGGCCAGCGGGTCACGCACTCTGCCCTGATCGACCCCGGCGCCAACTTCCATGTCGTCCGCGTCCGCGACCGTCTGGCATACCTGTGCGCCCATGCGCCCACGGGCGCCGAGCACACCCACCTTGATCATGACTGCCTGCCGTTCCTCCCGGGCGGTGCCGGGTCCGGCCGGACGTCAGCCCAGTACGGCGGCGAAGGGTGCGTCGTCGTCGAACGGGCCGACCACGGCGAGCACCTTGGGCCGTCCCAGGATTTTCGCGGCCACCCGGCGCACATCGTCGTGGGTGACCGCCTCGATGGAAGCGAGGATCTCGTCTACCGGTTCGAGCCGGGAGTACACCAGTTCCGACTTGCCCAGACGGCTCATCCGCGACGACGGGTCCTCCAGGCCGAGGACGAGCGAACCGCGCAACTGGCCCTTGCCCCGGTCGAGTTCGACGTCGGTAAGGCCGCCGGAGATGACCTTGGCGATCTCCTCCTGGCAGATCGCCAGCACCTCATCGGCCTTGGCCGGCAGGCAGCCGATGTAGGTGGCCCACATGCCGGTGTCGCAATGCTGCGACGCGAAGCTGTACACCGAGTAGGCCAGCCCGCGCTTCTCCCGCACCTCCTGGAACAGCCGCGACGACATGCCGCCGCCCAGGGCCGCGTTGAGCACCCCGACCGCGAACCTGTCGTCGTCGGTACGGGACATCCCGGCGCAGCCGAGCACCAGGTTGGCCTGCTCGATGGTGCGCGGTACCAGCCGCACGCCGGTGCCGCCCGCGAGGCTGTGGTCCGTGGCGGCCAGCCGCGGCGGGGTCGGTGCCGCGTCCCCGGCCAGGGCCGCACCGAACGCCTCGGCGACCTGCCGGGTGACCATGTCGTGGTCAACGTTGCCGGCGACGGCGACCACCAGGTCCGGCGGTGTGTACCTGGCGGCATAGTGGCCGGCGATCTGTTCCCTGGTGATCTCGTTGATCGAGGCCACGGAGCCGAGAATCGGCCGGCCGAGCGGGGTGTCGCCGAAGAGCTGCGCCGCGAACGCCTCGTGCACGGTGTCGGAGGGCTCGTCCTCGTTCATCGCGATCTCTTCGAGGATCACGCCACGCTCGGCGTCCACGTCCTTCGGCTCGATCAGGGAACCGGTCACCATGTCGGTCAGGACGTCGATCGCCAGCGGCAGGTCCGCGTCGAGCACCCGGCCGTAGTAGCAGGTGTACTCCTTGCCGGTGAAGGCGTTCAGCTCACCGCCCACCGCATCCATGGCAGCGGAGATCTCCAGCGCGGTCCGCTTGCTGGTGCCCTTGAACAGCAGGTGTTCCAGGTAGTGTGTGGCCCCCGCGTGATCTGGATCCTCGTCGCGGGAGCCCACACTGGCCCAGATGCCGACCGCCGCCGAGCGCACCGCGGGCAGTGACTCGGTGACGATACGCAGGCCGCCGGGCAGCACCGAGCGGCGCACGCCATCGTCGTTGTCGTGCTGGGTGGTCAGCGTCATGAGTCGCGGTGCCGCCGCTCACGGTGGCGGGTCCGGTGGCTGCCGCCGTCGCCCTCGCCGCGCTGCCCTCCGTCACGCGACGCGGTCGCCGCGCTGCCCGTCACCGTGGTCAGGTTGCTGCCCGACTCGTCGGAATCCGCCGGCCGCCGCTTCCCGCTCCACGACCTCGACGGGGACGAGCGACAGCTTGCCGCGGTCGTCCACCTCGCGGATCTCCACCTGGATCTTGTCGCCGACCTTGATCACGTCGTCGACGTTCTCGATCCTGGCGCCGCCGTGCAGCTTGCGGATCTGGGTGATGTGCAGCAGGCCGTCCTTGCCGGGCAGCAGCGAGACGAACGCGCCGAACGTGGTCGTCTTCACCACGGTCCCGAGGAAGCGCTCGCCCACCTCGGGAATGTGCGGGTTGGCGATCGCATTGATCGCCGAGCGCGCGGCTTCGGCGGACGGGCCGTCGGTGGCACCGATGTAGATCGTGCCGTCATCCTCGATGGTGATCTCGGCGCCGGTGTCCTCCTGGATGGAGTTGATCATCTTCCCCTTGGGGCCGATCACCTCACCGATCTTGTCCACCGGGACCTTGATGGTGATGATCCGCGGCGCGTACGGGCTCATCTCGCCCGGCACGTCGATGGCCTCGCGCATCACGTCCAGGATGGTCAGCCGGGCCGCCTTGGCCTGGGTCAGCGCCGCGGCGAGCACCGAGGCCGGGATGCCGTCGAGCTTGGTGTCGAGCTGGAGCGCGGTGATCACGTTCCGGGTGCCGGCCACCTTGAAGTCCATGTCGCCGAACGCGTCCTCGGCACCGAGGATGTCGGTCAGCGTGACGTACTGGCCGCCCTCGTGGATCAGGCCCATGGCGATCCCGGCCACCATGTCGCGCAGCGGCACGCCAGCGTCGAGCAGCGCCATCGTGGAGGCGCACACCGAGCCCATCGAAGTCGAGCCGTTGGAGCCGATCGCCTCCGACACCTGCCGGATCGCGTAGGGAAACTCTTCCCTGGTCGGGAGCACCGGGATCAGCGCGCGCTCGGCCAGAGCGCCGTGACCGATCTCCCGCCGCTTGGGGGAGCCCACCCGGCCGGTCTCACCGGTGGAATACGGCGGCATGTTGTAGTTGTGCATGTACCGCTTGGTGCGGTCCGGGTTGAGCGTGTCGATCGTCTGCTCCATCCGGAGCATGTTCAGCGTGGTGACGCCGAGCACCTGGGTCTCACCCCGCTCGAACAGGGCCGAGCCGTGCACCCGGGGCAGCACGTGCGCCTCGGCGGACAGCCGCCTGATGTCGACGAGGCCGCGCCCGTCGATGCGCACCCCGTCGGTGATGATCCGCTCCCGGACCAGCTTCTTGGTGACCGCGCGGAACGCCCCGCTGATCTCCTTCTCCCGGCCCTCGAACTGGCTGGCGAGCTTCTCGGCGGTCAGCGCCTTGATCCGGTCGCTCTCGATGTCCCGCTCCTGCTTGCCTGCGATGGCAAGCACCCGGGCCAGCTCGTCGGAGACTTCCGCGGCGACCGCGTCGTAGACATCCGCCTCGTAGTCGGCGAACACGGGGAACTCGGCGGTCTCCTTGGCCGCCTGGTCCGCGATGTGCTGCTGTGCCGCGCAAAGAAGCTTGATGAACGGCTTGGCCGCATCCAGGCCCTGGGCGACCGTCTCCTCGGTGGGGCCGACCGCGCCACTGTCGGCGTCGGCGAGCAGGACGAGCGTGCGCGGCGTGGACTCGGCCTCGACCATCATGATCGCCACGTCGCCGTCCTCGAGCACCCGCCCGGCGACGACCATGTCGAAGGTCGCGTCCTCGAGCTGCGTGTGGGTGGGGAAGCCGACCCACTGGCCCTTGATCAGGGCGACCCGGACGCCGCCGATGGGGCCGGAGAACGGCAGCCCGGCGAGCTGGGTGGACAGCGAGGCGGCATTGATCGCCACCACGTCATACAGGTGCTCCGGGTGCAGGGCCATGATCGTCTCGACGATCTGGACCTCGTTGCGCAGGCCCTTCACGAACGAAGGCCGCAGCGGCCGGTCGATCAGGCGGCAGGTGAGGATGGCGTCCTCGGACGGACGCCCTTCGCGCCGGAAGAAAGAGCCGGGGATCCGGCCCGCCGCATACATCCGCTCCTCGACGTCCACGGTGAGCGGGAAGAAGTCCAGCGCCTCTTTGGGGTGCTTGCCCGCCGTGGTCGCGGACAGGACCATGGTCTCGCCGTCGAGGTATACGACGGCGGATCCGGCGGCGAGCCGCGCAAGCCGGCCGGTTTCGAACTTGATGGTGACGCTGCCGAAAGGCCCGTTGTCAATAACGGCTTCGGCGGTATACACACCCTCCACGGGTGAGACCTCCTTGACTGGGGTCCCGCGTCCCGCCTTCCGCCGGTAGTGCTCCGGGCCATCGCTAGCCCGGCAAATGACCGCCGGCCGGTCTTCGATCGAAGCCCTCGGCCCGGATGCGCGGCTGTCCGCCGCATTCGGCACCCGACCCGAGAACCACTACCGAGGACCGGCCCATGGTGCCCTCCGCACTCCGGAGCCGGGGCCGCGGGATGTTGCTCTCAAGTTGTGTTGCGGGCCGTGCCCTGAGCCGAGCCTACCTGCGCAGGCCCAACTTTTGGATGAGGGCACGGTAGCGCTCGATGTCGTTGCTCATCAGGTACTTCAGCAGCCGGCGGCGCCGGCCCACCAACAGGAGCAGGCCACGACGGCTGTGATGATCGTGCTTGTGCACCTTGAGGTGCTCGGTGAGATCGTTGATCCGCCGCGTCAAAAGAGCGACCTGGACCTCCGGCGAACCGGTATCACCCTCACTGGTCGCGTGCCCGGCGATGATCTCCTTCTTGACTGCTGTGTCCAGCGGCACGTGCGTTCCTTATCTTTCGTAACTGATCTGGCGGGATTCCGTCGCGCACCACCCAGCCCTGTGGGCGGGATCAGGCGATCCGGGATTCCCCTCAGCCGGCCGCTTGAGGGTGCAGCCGACCAGGCCGACGATGCGGCCACCCATTACGGTACCACGGGGCGGCCAGCCTTCTCACCCGTCCGCGGGCAGCCTCAGCAGCGCGGCGACCTCTCCCGCCAGGCCGTCGGCGGGCACCGGGACGGCCCGCTGCCGCCGCTCGCCTTCGAGCAGCCAGTGCCTCCCCTGGCCGGTGGCCACGAGCAGGGTGCGCAGCAGGACGCTCGGCCCCTGCGCCACGGCCACCCGCAACTGGGTGACGGCCGCGAATTCGCCGGAGACCTCGGCGGTCGGCATCGGAATGAGCGGCCCGGCCTCCCCCGCCTGCCCATCCCCGGCTGTGGCCAGGTCCGCGCCGCACCAGCCGGCCAGGACCTGCACCGCCCGGTCCGTACGGACCAGGACATAAGGCGGGAGCCTGCCCTCGGTTCCCGTCGACTGCTCGACCAGCCCGACCGGGGGCCAGTGGGGCGCATACATCCGGGCCAGCACCGGCCATCCATCCGCCGCTGGCCCGGGCCGGGCCGGTGCGGGTGCGACGGTGACCTCGGCCACCCAGACCGGCTGGGCCCGGATCCGGGTGATGATGGCCAGGTCACCGAGCAGGGTCACCGGCTGGCGGGCACCCGGTTCCCCGCCGGAGCGAGCCGCCCAGCCCGCCAGGGCCGCGGGCGCCGCCCTGGCCGCTGGCGGGCCGGGGCGGAGGAAACCGAGGCGCTCCAGCCTGGTCACCGCCGCCGCGCTGGCCGCGGCCGTGGGCTGGCTGGCAGGTACGGCCCACGCGGGCATCGTCCGGCCAGGCGCCGCCGGGCCAGGTGCGCCCGCAGCGCCAGGCGCGGCCAGCAGCGGCGCCACTGCCTGGAGGAATGGCCCTCGCTCGGCCTCGGGAACGGCTTCGGCGTCGAGCGTCACCGCGCCGAGTTCGGCCTCGGTGAACGGGTGCAGGCCAACCACACCGGCACGACGGACCTGCTTCCACCGCGCCCGCATCCCGACCGGGCCGCGCCCGGCCCTGCTCCGCTGCCAGATCACCGCAGGCTCACCGGATCGATGCTATTGCAGGCCCGCGGACACAGCGCCCCCGGCCGCCGGCGGATCAGTTGCCACGGTTACCCGCCGCCGGCGAACTGGCAGGACCCCGGCATCGGGGAAGGACCTCATGGTCCACCGGGATGTGCTCCGGAAGGTGGCCCAGGCGTGCGGCGGCCTCAGCGCGGCAGCAGGTCCTCGGGCCGGGCCACGGGGAAGCCGTAGGTGTCGATGACCATGCCGCCCGCCCGGCTGGCGAGCGCCAGTGCGGCCCCGGCGACCCGCAGGCACGTCTCGCGGGTCACGGTGGCTACCGGGAGCTTGGTGCGCAGGTCCCAGCGGCACGGCTCCTTGTCGCGCAACTCGCCGAGCGCCGGAGGCGGCAGGGCCAGCCTGGAGCGGGACAGCCGGGACGGCCAGTGCGCCACGAAGAACACCGGCTCGGCCTCGGTGAGCAGGTAGTACGCGCCGGGCACGCCGGTGTCCTCCTCGACGAGGAGGACACCGGTGTCGGTGTAGGCCTGGAGCACCTCGACGACCTGGCCGGCCGGCAGTTCGTGCCCGCTGTACACCGACGCGCGCAGCCGGAGATCCATCGGCGGCCGCTCGTCGTGCACCGTGCCGCCCAGCCGTGCCGCCAGGCCGCGGACCAGTCGCTCGGCGTCCTGCCATTTCAGGCTGTCCGGGCGGGACCTGCTGGTCCCGCCGGCCACGATGGCCGCGTAGTACCCGGCGGTCATCCCGGCGGGCAGACCTGCCTGCCTGGCCACGTCCGGGCTCACCCGGACCGGGCCATGCAACTGCACGCCGTTGCGGAAGACGAACCTGTCAGCTTTGACGCCGGCCTGCGGGTCGTAGTGGCGGATGGCCTCCGCCATGCCGTCGGCGGGGTCGGCGGGGAACAGCACGGCCGGGCCGCGGGCCAGCCGGTCGGCCGTGTGGTCAAACAGCGCCATGACGCACTCCCCAATCCGCCCGTCCGGTGGGCGGGCGGCAGGCCAGGGTCCTGCGGGACAACGCTAACCGGCCTGTGCGCCGTATCCGCACTCGCGGAGCCGTTCGGCCATCGCCGCGGCGGGCCTGCCCGGTAGCGCGGGGGCGTTCCAGCACTGCCGCCGGCGCCAGTAACCGCCGCCCCGGCCGTACCCGGTGCTGCCCACGCCGGGCAGCACCGGGATGTCCACGTCGCGCGGCAGCACGCTGCGCGGCGGCGGCGAAACGGCATCCGGCATCCGGCCTCACCTGCCAATGATCCGAAAAGACTCTAGTCCGTCCGGATAAGCCGCGAGCGGAATGCCGCCATATCACCCGGTGACCAGCGCGCGGGCCGCGGCGCTGTCGGCGTGCATCTGGTCGACGAGCGCGTCCACCGAGTCGAACCGGACCATCCCCCGGAGCCTGGCCGCGAAGTCCACAGCCACATGCACCCCGTAGAGGTCCAGGTCGTCCCGGTCGAGCGCGTATGCCTCGACGACGCGGTGCCGCCCGTCGAAGGTCGGATTAGTGCCGACCGAGATCGCCGCGGGCCAGCGCTCTGCTTCCCCCGCCCCCGGCGCTCCGCGCTCCCGCCCCCGTCCTGCTTCCCCCGCCCCCGGCGCTCCGCGCTCCCGCCCCCGTCCTGCTTCCCCCGCCCCCGGCGCCCCGCCTTTCCCGCCCCCGCGCTTCGCGCCCACCCCCGCTCGGCGCTCCCGCCCCCGTCCTGTCTCCAGGCCGTCCTGGTCGAGGCTGGCCAGCCACCCCGCATACACCCCGTCCGCCGGGATGGCCGTATGCTCCGCGGTCTCCAGGTTCGCGGTGGGAAAGCCGAGCGCCCTGCCGCGCTGCTCACCGCGCACGACCACGCCCTCGACCCGGTGCGGCCGGCCAAGCCCGGCCGCCGCGCCGGCCACGTCCCCGGCGGCGACCAGGTCCCTGATCGCGCTTGACGACATCGTGACGCCGTCCTGCGCCAGCAGCGGGACGCCTTCCGCCTGGAAGTCGTACTTCTCCCCCAGTTCCGCCAGCAGGGCAAGGTCACCCGCGGCGCGGTGGCCGAACCGGAAGTTCTCCCCGACCACGATGCGCCGGGTGTGCAGCCGGTCGGCCAGTACCGCGTGGACGAACTCGTCCGGGCTCAGCCGGGAGAATTCGAGGGTGAACTCAAGCACGCAAACCGCGTCCGCGCCGAGTTCCCCGAGAAGCTGAGCACGGCGCCGCACGGTGCACAGCTGCGCCGGGTGGGAACCGGGCCTGATCACCTCGGACGGGTGCGGGTCGAACGTGACCACCACCAGCGGCAGGTGCAGGTCCCGCGCGGCCGCGGCGGCCCTGGCCACGATCCGCTGATGCCCCCGGTGCACGCCGTCGAAGACGCCGATGGTCACCACGGAGGGCCCCCAGGCGTCCGGCACCTCGCCCAGACCCATCCAGCACGCCACGATGCTGCTCCTTGCCCTTCACCTAGTGAACTCGTCGGCCGGGCGCCGTGTGGCCCCTGGTAAAAGCCTGCCACGCCCAGCCGTCTGATGACTGCTCACGCGCTGCTCCGGGACGGCTCAGGGGGTGGCGAACACCACCATGGGCCGGGTCTGGCCGTCCTTCTCCTCGACCAGCGCGATCAGCGTGCCGTCCGGGGCGAATGCCGCTTCGGGGCCCGGCCCCCCGCCCGTGCCGCCGGGCAGCCGCCCGCCGTGCGCGAGCCGCTGTGCCTCGTCGCTGGTGAGCTGCCGCGAGGGGAACGCGTCGGCGGCGGCCCGGGCCAGCGGGATCAGCGAAAGCTCCGCCTCAAGCTGGTCCAGGGTCCGCGCCATGGTGAGGTCGTAAGAGCCGGCCCGGGTGCGCCGGAGCACGGTCACATGGCCGCCCACGCCGAGGGCTTCGCCCAGGTCGCGGGCCAGGGCCCGGATATAGGTGCCGCTGGAGCAGGTCACCGCGACGTCGACGTCAAGCAGGTCACCGGCGCGCTGCTGGGACAGCACGCGGAACGACCTGACGGTCACTGGCCGGGGTGCCAGGACGGGCGGGGCGCCGGCCCTGGCCAGCCGGTAGGCGCGCGTCCCGGCGACCTTGACGGCACTGACCGCCGGCGGGACCTGCTGGATCTCGCCGGTCAGCGGCACTGTGGCGGCACGCACCGCGTCCAGGGTCACCGCACCGGCTGGGGAACCGGAGATGACCTCACCCTCGGCGTCGCAGGTGTCGGTCGCCTGGCCGAGCCTGATGGTCGCCAGGTACTCCTTCTCGGCGAGGGTGAGGTGCCCGAGCAGCCGGGTGGCCTTCCCGACCCCGGCGACCAGCACGCCCGTGGCCATGGGATCGAGGGTGCCACCGTGGCCGACCCGGCGGGTCCCGGCGAGGCGGCGGAGCCTGGCCACCACGTCGTGCGAGGTCATCCCGCCGGGCTTGTCCACGATGACCAGCCCGTCAGCCGCGCTCACCTGCCTGGGCCCGCTCCGGCACCACCGTCGCCGTCGCTCGTCGTCGTCCTCGTCCTCGTCGTCGTCGCCCTCGTCCGGGACGCGGTAGGGGTCCGGGTCACCCGCTGGCACGGCTCCCTCCCTGACCTGTGCCAGGGCCTCGTCGGCGGCTCGCGCTTGGGCGACCAGTTCCTCCATGTGGCGGGCGCCGTCGGGCAGGGTGTCCTGGACGAAGGCCAGCGACGGGGTGTGCCGCAGCCCGGTCTGCCGCCCGACCTCGGAGCGGATGAGCCCGGTGGCGCTCTTCAGCGCCGCCGCCGTGCCCTCCTGGTCGTCCGCCGAGCCGTAGACCGTGTAGTAGACCGTCGCCTCGCGCAGGTCACCGGTGAGCTTGGCGTCGGTGACCGTGACGAAACCGAGCCGGGGGTCTTTCACCCGGTGCTCGAGCATCTCGGCCACGATCTGCGCGATCCGGTCAGCGAGCTTGGTCGCCCGGCCTGAGTTCATGACCCTTCACTCCTCCTCGCTCACCAGGCGGAACCGCGCGGACAGCAGTTCTATGTCCGGCCGCGCCGCGACCAGGCGCTCGCAGGCATCGAGTACCTCGGTCACGTGTGCCGCCGTGGACGCCACCGCCGCCACGCCGATCTCAGCCCGCCGGCGGGTGTCCAGGCTGCCGGTCTCGGCCACCGCCACACCGGGGTGCCGCCTGCGCACCTCGGCGATGATCGAGGCCACCGCGGAACGTTTCTGCTTCAGCGACCGGATGTCGCCGAGCAGCACGTCCAGCGTCAGCGCACCCAGGTACACGTCCGCTGCCCCAGAGCACCCTGCGTCAGTCCCGCGGCTTCTCCCGCATCTCGTAGGTCTCGATCACGTCACCGACATGGACGTCGTTGAAGCCGATGCCGATGCCGCACTCGTAGCCGTCGCGGACCTCGGTGACGTCATCCTTGAACCGGCGCAGCGAATCGACCGTGAGGCTCTCCGACACCACGACACCGTCGCGGACCAGGCGTGCCTTGCTGCCGCGGGTGATCGTGCCAGAGCGCACGATGCTGCCGGCGATGTTGCCGGCCCGCGGCACCCGGAAGATCTCCCTGATCTCCGCGGTACCGAGCTGCACTTCCTCGAACTCGGGCTTGAGCATGCCCTTGAGGGCCGCCTCGATCTCCTCGATGGCCTGGTAGATGACCGTGTAGTAGCGGATGTCGACGCCCTCGCGCTGGGCAAGCTCGCCCGCCCGGCCGGCCTGCCGCACGTTGAAGCCCACGATCACCGCTTCAGAGGCGATGGCCAGGTTGACGTCGTCCTGGGTGATCGCGCCGACCCCGCGGCCGATGACCCGGAGCACCACGTCCTCGCCCACGTCGATCTTGAGCAGCGCGTCCTCAAGGGCCTCCACAGAACCGGACACGTCACCCTTGATGATGAGCAGCAGTTCCTCCCGCTCACCCGACTTGAGCGCGGACTCCAGGTCCTCCAGGGTGACCCTGGGCCTGCGCTGCGCGAACTGCGCGCTGCGCTCCCGTGCCTCGCGGCGCTCGGCGATCTGGCGCGCCATCCGGTCGTCGGACACGACGAGGAAGTTGTCGCCGGCCCCGGGGACCGCGGTGAGCCCGAGCACCAGGACGGGCCGGGACGGCGGGGCGTCCGACACCGGCTCGCTGTCCTCGTCGAGCAGCGCCCGGACCCGGCCGAACGCCTCACCGCAGACGATCGAGTCGCCGACCTTGAGCGTGCCGCGCTGCACCAGCACCGTGGCCACCGGGCCGCGGCCGCGGTCCAGGTGCGCCTCGATCGCCACGCCCTGCGCGTCCTGATCCGGGTTGGCCCGCAGGTCAAGCTCGGCGTCGGCGGTCAGGACGATCGCCTCGAGCAGGTCGGAGATGCCGATGCGCTCCCTGGCAGACACGTCCACGAACAGGGTGGTGCCACCGAACTCCTCGGCCACCAGGCCGTACTCGGTGAGCTGGGCACGCACCCGGGCCGGGTCGGCGCCCTCCTTGTCGATCTTGTTGACCGCGACGACCACCGGCACGCCGGCCGCCTGGGCGTGGTTCAGCGCCTCGGTGGTCTGCGGCTTCACGCCGTCGTCCGCGGCCACCACGAGCACGACCAGGTCGGTGGTCTCGGCGCCGCGGGCCCGCATGGCGGTGAACGCCTCGTGGCCCGGGGTGTCGATAAAGGTGATCTTGCGCTCCCGGCCGTCCACCTCGGTGGTGACCTGGTAGGCGCCAATGTGCTGGGTGATGCCGCCGGCCTCGCGGGCCACCATGTTGGTGTGCCTGATGGCGTCGAGCAGCTTGGTCTTGCCGTGGTCCACGTGGCCCATGACGGTGACCACCGGCGGCCGCGGCTGGAGCTCGTCGTCGCCGCCTTCGTCCTCGCCGAACTCGATGTGGAACGACTCCAGCAGCTCGCGGTCCTCTTCCTCGGGCGACACGACCTGCACGTTGTAGTTCAGCTCCGCGCCAAGCAACTGCAGCGTCTCGTCGTTGACCGACTGGGTCGCGGTGACCATCTCGCCCAGGTGGAAGAGCACCTGCACCAGGGATGCCGGGTTGACGCCGATCTTGTCGGCGAAGTCACTCAGCGAGGCGCCGCGGGAGAGCCGGATGGCCTGGCCGTTGCCGCGCGGGATCTGCACGCCACCGATCGCCGGCGCCTGCATGTTGTCGAACTCCTGGCGCCGCTGCTTGCGCGACTTGCGGCCGCGCGACGGCCGGCCGCCGGGGCGCCCGAACGCGCCCTGGGTGCCACTGCGGCCACGGCCGCCCGCACCACCGGGGCGCCCGCCGCCACCACCGACACCGCCCGGCCGCGGTGCGCCACCGCCACCGCCACCACCGGGACGCGGGCCCGCACCGGGGCCGCCACGGCCACCGCCGGGACGGGCCCCGGTACCGGGGCCGCCGCGGCTCGGGCCGCCAGGCCCGCCGCGGCCGGCCGCGGGGCGCGGCGGCATGTTGCTGGGACTGGGCCGCGGCCCGCCGGGCCGCGGGCCGCCCGGGCGCGCCGCGTCAGCGGGGGACGGCCGCCCGGAGCCACCGCCGGGCCGCGGGCCGCCTGGCCCGCCCGGGCGTCCCGGGCGGTCCGGGCGGTCCGGGCCTGGCTGGCCGGTGCGCGGCGGCGCGGGACGGGGCGCAATACCCATCCCGGTGGTCTGGCCGTAGGGGTTGTTACCTGGCCGTGGGCCAGGGCGCGGCGCACCGCGGGGGCCGGGCCTGGGACCGGGCACGGCGCCCTCACCCTGCCGCGAGCCGGGCTGAGGCGTGCTCCGCTGGGCCGGGGGCGGCCCCGGCCGTGCCGGGGGCGGGGAGAACGGAACCTGAGGCGCGGGCCCGGGTGCCGGAGCCGCCGGAGCCGCCTGCGGCGGCGCGGCCGTGGGAGCGGCCGGTGCGGGCGCCGGCGAAGCCGGCTCCGCGGCGGTAACGCTGCCTGATGTAGCACCATCGCCCGCTGCCAGAGGGGCCACTGGTTCCTCCGCGACCGGCCCGGGTGACGGGGCCCTGGGGGTGCCTGCCGGCCGGCCAGGGACGGGCTCGCTCCGTCCGTCCTGGGCAACCTTGGGTGGAGCCGCGGCAACCTGGCCATCGGCTTTGCGTGCTTGGGACTGCTTTGGACCCTGAGCCGCGAACGCTTCTTTGAGCCTGCGGACAACGGGCGCCTCGATCGTGGAGGACGCCGACCGCACGAACTCGCCCATCTCCTGGAGCTTGGCCATCACAGCCTTGCTCTCTACGCCGAACTCCTTCGCGAGTTCGTATACCCGGACCTTCGCCACTGCGCTCCCTCTGCTCGGTCCGGGATCGCCGGACCATCGGGCCGGCCCGGGCGCGAAGCTCCGGCCGGCGTCAGATTCTGCTGTTCATCGCCGCGTTCTCATCGGGCGCTCATCACAATCGGATCCTGCTTTCCCGGCTGTAACGCCGTTTTTGTCCCGCCCGTGGCTCGCCACCCCGGACGGTCCCGGCCGGTGCTCCTCGCACAACCGCACCAGATACTGCCCGAGCACAGCAGTCACGGCGGGCCCGTTCAGCCGGAGGGCCCGGCTGAATCCGTGCCGACGTTGTGCTTGCTCGAAACAGCTCTGGCTCGGATGCACGTAGGCGCCCCGGCCAGGCAGCCGCGCCAGTGGGTCGGGGACAACCTCATCCCCGCGCCCCACGACGCGCAGCAAGTCAGACTTGGCCGCGCGTTCCCTGCATCCCACACAGGTCCGGACCGGAGGCCCGGATCGTGGGGCAGGCAAGGACCGCCTGGCCATTCCGGACGTAAGCTTACCGCGCCGGCGCATCGGAGGTACCGCGGCCGGTGGGCGGATCGGCGGTGCCGCCGCCCGGCCGGGCACCACGGTCCCCCCCGTGCCCTCCGTCGTGGTCTCCGGCGGCCCTTCTGCCTGCGGTGTCGTTACCACCCGGATTGTCGGAATGTATGTCGATCTTCCAGCCGGTCAGCTTGTGCGCCAGCCGCGCGTTCTGCCCTTCTTTGCCGATGGCCAGCGACAACTGGTAGTCCGGCACGATCACCTGCGCCAGCCTGGCGTCGGCATCGACGATGTTGACCCGGGAGACCCGGGCCGGGGACAGGGCATTTGCCACGAACTCCGCGGAGTCCTCCGAATAGTCGACGATGTCGATCTTCTCGCCATGCAGTTCGGTCATCACATTCCTGACCCGGCTGCCCA
Source organism: uncultured Actinomycetes bacterium (assembly GCA_963707905.1). GTDB lineage: Bacteria > Actinomycetota > Actinomycetes > Streptosporangiales > Streptosporangiaceae > DASXKD01. The sequence goes on from CAVPSA010000022.1 coordinate 79,359, forward strand.
TCGGCCCGATGCAGGCACCCTTGGCGTTCACGCCGCTCTGGTGCGAGGTCACCGCGATCTTGGTGCGGTGACCGGCCTCGCGCGCGATCGCGACGATCTCCACCGCTCCCGAGGCGATCTCCGGCACCTCCAGGGAGAAGAGCCGCTTCACCAGGCTGGGATGGGTGCGGGACAGGGTGATCGAGGGCCCGCGGTAGCCCTTGCGGACGTGCAGCACGAAGCAGCGCAGGCGTTCCCCGTGCACGTACCGCTCGCCGGGCACCTGCTCGGTAGGCGGCAGGATGGCCTCGACCTTGCCCAGGTCGACCAGGACCGCGCGGGGGTCCTTGCCCTGCTGGATCACGCCAGCCACGATGTCGCCCTCACGGCCCGCGTACTCGCCGAAGGTGAGCTCGTCCTCGGCGTCGCGCAGCCGCTGCAGGATGACCTGCCGGGCGGTGGTGGCGGCGATCCGGCCGAACCCGGCGGGCGTGTGGTCGTACTCGCGCAGCACCTCGCCGTCCTCGCCGGTCTCCGCCGCCCAGACGGTCACGTGCCCGCTGCGGCGGTCCACCTCGACCCGCGCGGTCGCGGCCGAGTCGCCCGACTTGTGGTACGCGACCAGCAAGGCGTCCTCGATGGCCTTGATCGCCAGGTCCATCGAGATGTCCTTCTCGCTTTCCAGGCTGCGCAGGACGCTCAGGTCAATGTCCATCCTGGCCTCCCCTGTTCCCCGCCCGTGCGCGATCAAGCTTGGGGCCCGCCTCGGCGCCGGCGGCTTCTGGCCGGCCGAACTCGACCTGCACCTGCCCGGGGCCGAGTTCGGCGTAGTCGAGCTCGATCCGGTCACCGTCGATGTCCAGCGTCACCGAGGTGCCACCGGCCACAAGAATCCGGCCCTGAAAGGTCGGCGGCCGCCGTGGCGCTCCCTTGCGGCCCGGATCGTCTCCGCCCGCCACCGCGAGCGGCACGCTGACCAGGCGGCCCTGCGCGCGGCGCCAGTGCCGGGGCTCGGTGAGTGGCCGGTCCACACCCGGGGACGACACTTCGAGGGTGTAGGGGACCTCGCCCATGGCGCCGCTGGCATCCAGGCACACCGACACCTCGCGGCTGACCTCGGCGATCGCATCCAGGCCCACCCCGCCGTCGGCGTCCACCACCACCTTGAGGAGCCTGCGCCGCCCGGCCGGGCTGACCCGGACCGACTCCAGGTCCATCCCCGCCGCACGGACCACCGGCTCAAGCACGCGCGCCAGATCGGCCGGCTCGGGCAGCGGACCTGGCCCGCGGCCGCGGCCGGCACCGGTACCAGCACCGGCAGCGCCCTGGGTTCGTCCGTGATCACGCCGGGGGCGTGACTGTGCGTGACGGGAGTCACCGTTCATCACGACCTCCTCGCCCGCGACCTGTGCTGTTGTCGGTCAGCTCACTAGCCTAGCCGGACCGCGAGGCAACTTAACCTGGTCAATGCCTGACGCGGCTGGCTGAGTCCGGGTGGGCAGGCGGCGGGGGGAGCCGGGCCGGCACCCGTGGGCCGCCCGGCCGTCCCGGCCAGGCGCGGCGCCCGGCCGTGGGATGCTGGTAAGCCCGCCACTACGCTGCGTCTGCGGCCGCACGGCAACGGCCCTACAGTGGCGGCCAGGCAGTGGCAGGCGCCGGCCGCGGCAGGCGGCAGTAGCTCCTCGCGCGGCGGGCGGCAGTAGCTCCTCGCGCGGCGGGCGGCAGTGGGCTCCCCGCGCGGCGCGCGGCGGACAGTGGCAGGGAGGTGCGCGATGGCGCGGGATGCGACGCGGCGCCGCGTGCTCACCGTGGCTGCGGCGGCGCTGCCCCTGGTGATGGCGGGCTGCAAGGGCATCGCGGCGCTTGGTCCCCCGCCGAAGGCCGCTCCCGACGTGACCGTGGCCACCGACGCCATCGCGGTGGAGACCCAGCTCATCGCCCGTTACGGCGAAGTACTGGCGGCGAACCCCGGGCTGGCGCCGGCCCTGCGCCCGCTGCTGGCCCAGCATCACGAGCACCTCACGCGGCTGCGCGCCCGGCTCATCGTCCCGGTCGGCGGGCAGCCGCTGCCCACGCCCCGCGCCACGGCGCGCCACACCGCACCGGTGCCGGGCACGCCAGCGGCCGCGCTCGGCTATCTGCGTGACGCCGAGGACGCCGCGTCCGGTGCACTGCTCGCCCACCTGGCGACCGCGCCGCCGTCGCTCGCCCAGTTGCTGGCCAGCATCTCCGCCTCGGAGGCAACGCATGCGCTGATCCTCGGCACCGCCGCGAGGCACTCGTGACCGCCGTCGCGGCCCTGCAGCAGGCGCTGGCCGCGGAGAACTCCGCCGTCTACGGCTACGGCGTGGCGGGCGCGCACCTGACCGGGGCACGGCGGGCGGCCGCGGTCCGCAGCTGGGTCGGCCACCAGAACGCACGGGATGCCCTCACTGCCATGCTCGCCGCGCGCGGCGCCCAGCCGGTGGCCGCCGCGGCCGTGTACCAGCTGCCGTTCGCCGTGCACAGCGCCGCGGCGGCGGTCGCGCTCGTGACACTGCTCGAGGACCGGCTCAGCGCGGCGTACCTGGGGCTGGTCGGGCTGGACGACCCGGCGCTGCGCACGTTCGGCGCACGGGCGGTCCGGGCGGCGGCGCTGCGCGCGGCCACCTGGCGGCGCAGCACCCTGGCCTTTCCCGGACTCGACGTGCCGGTGCCGCAGGCTCCCGGGCCGGCCAGCCAGGGCAGCGGCTCACCGGCCCCGTCCGGCCCGGCACACGGCAAGCCGACCCCGTCGCACCCGGGCTGACTCCGGCTATCCCCAGCTCCGCCTGGTGAGCACCTGCTCGATCTTGGCCGAGGCGTCGTCGAGGTCCGCCGTGCAGGCGATCCGCTCGGCCCAGGACCACCAGAACCACCAGGTGCCGTCCTGGCCGCGCCAGGCGTAGACGTCTTCGGCCGGGCCGGCCGGGTGCGTAACCTCCAGCCTGGGGATACGCCCGGGCACGGAGATCAGGCTCGCGGCTATGCCCCGGCGGCGCAGCAGTCCGGCCAGGTGCTCAAGGCGGTGCAAATTGGCGTCTCGAAGGCCGGGAACGTCCCGCTTCGGCTGCGTTATCGATGCCATCGAAGGTCATCCTTAGTGACGATTAATCAACGCGGAGTAATACTACGGCGGAAAAGAGCGCAGCGGGGGGAGGTTGCACCATTCGGTTACCCGGCTCCCGCTCTGGCGGTTCCGCCGCAGGTGGAGGGCCCCCGGTCGGGGCCGGCCGGCCGCCGGGCCCGGCGGCCCGTTCCAGCCGCGAGAGCGTGACACCGGGCAGTCAATATGGCCGGCATTGCCCCATGCCAAGGCCTGTTGTTTCGCGTAATTCCGCATCAGGCGGTAACGGTGAGAACGGCCGCGGCCGTCCGGCCTCAGCCCAGCGGCGCGGGCAGCGGCTGGGAGTGCAGCACGGTCAGCCGGGACACCGCGCGGGTGAGCGCCACGTACAACTGGTGCAGCCCGTAGGAGTGCCCGGCGGCGATGGCGGCAGGCTCGGCCACGATCACGTGGTCGAACTCCAGGCCCTTGGCCAGGCTGACGGGCACCAGGGTGAGCCGGGCGTCCGGGCCCTCGGTGCCAAGGACACGGTGCGTCATCCCGGCCCGGCCCAGCGCCCGGGCCAGCGCGCTCACCTGGCCGTCCGCGGCGATCACGGCAGCGGACCCAGGCCGGCCCAGGGCGTCGGCGCAGGCCTGGGCGAGCGTGGCGGGGAAGCTGCCGGGCGTGGTGCCGGTAACCGCCAGCGCACCCGGGTCCTGGCGGAACGACCGGGCCGGGGGCACACCGGGAGCGATCCGCGGCAGCAGCAGACTGGCGTAGTCCAGGATCTGCCTGGGCACCCGGTAGCCGGTCTCAAGCAGCCGCAGCCCGGCGTCCGGTTTGCCCAGGTGGCCGAGCAGGGCGGCCCAGTCCGCCACGGCCGCGGGGGTGGTGGCCTGGGCGAGGTCGCCGAGCACCGTGGCCGAGCCGGTGGCGCAGCGGCGGCCCACTGCCCGGCACTCCATCGCCGACAGGTCCTGCGCCTCGTCCACCACCACGTGGGACAGGCTGGGGATCCGTTCGATGAGATCGCGGGCCTCGTCCACGAGGACGGCGTCCGCGGCGGACCAGCGCGCCGACCGGGGCCCGCGCGGCGCCACGGGCCAGCTGATCTCGGCCTGCTCCGCGGGGTCAAGCAGGCCGTCGGCGGCCCGCGTGAGTAGTTCGGGCTCTGCCAGCAGCCGCAGCACCAGGCGGACCGGATCCGCGGCCGGCCAGACCTCGTCCACCACCGCGCGCACCTCGCGGGTCCGGCGCACCGACTCGTGGGTGCGGTCGTCGCACGTCTCCCCGGCCGCCTCCATCCGGGTGAGCACCACATGCGCGATCCGGTGGCCGAGCATGTCCCGGCCCGGGCCGTAGCGGACCCCCCGGTCGCGCAGTTCGCGGGCCAGCCCGGCGATCTCGTCCGCAGGCACCCGCCACCGCCGGGACCCGCGGCTGAGCATGAGCCCGCCGGCCGGCTCGGACAGCCCCGCCCACAGCGCACGGCGCAGGACCTCCGCCATCCGGGCGTCGCCCTTGATGCGGGCCGCGCGCTCGGTATCGGTGGCCCGGACCTCGACGGTGGCGACCAGGTCGGCGATCGTCACCTGGCTCACCCCGACCTCGCCCAGCGCCGGCAGCACGTTGCCGATGTAGGAGAGGAACGCCCGGTTCGGCCCGATCACCAGCACCCCGCCCCGTTTCATCCGGTTCGCATGCGCGTAGAGCAGGTAGGCGACCCGGTGCAGGCCGACCGCGGTCTTGCCGGTGCCCGGCGCACCCTGCACGCACACGGTCGCGTCGGCGTCGGCGCGGACGATGTCGTCCTGGTCGGGCTGGATCGTCGCCACGATGTCGCGCATGGGGCCCGACCTCGGCCGTTCGATCTCCGCCAGCATGATCCGGCTGGGCTGCTCGCCGCCGGGCGCCGGGCCGGGCGCCGCGCCGCCGAACTTCTCGTCCTCGTAGGCGGTCAGGCTCCCGCCGGAGAACCCGAACCTGCGCCGCCGCGCCAGGTCCATCGGATCTGACTGGCTGGCCCGGTAGAAGGCACGGGACACCGGCGCGCGCCAGTCGATCACGATCGGGTGCCCGGCCGGGTCGTGGACGTGCCGCCGGCCGATGTGGAAGCGCGCCCCGTCCGCTCCGGCCTCACCTTCTTCACTCCAAACGCTCCCCGGGGCGTAGTCGAGCCTGCCGAAGAACAGCGGGGCGTCGGGGATATCACGCAAGGCCTCGGCCCGGTGATAAAGGTCTGCCTTGAGGTACTCGATGGACACGCGGTCGCCGCCAAGTGCGGGCAGCGCGAGGACGTCCTCCCGCATCAGCCGCAGGTACTCGCGGGACTCGCGGAGATGCTCACGTTCGGCGGCGAGGACGGGGTCAGCGGGTTTGGCTGGATCGGATTCGGCTGGGTCGGCCGGCTCGGCGGGTCTTGCGTCTGTCCCGCTCTGCGAGGGCATGCGTCATCACCTCGGAAGGTTGGAGGGATGGGGGCACAAGAGCGCAAGAGTTTACCTGGACTCCGCCAGAACCTCACCTTATTTTCGCCCGCCGCAGTTTCGCCCGCTGCCGCGCGGGCCGACCTGGCACCCCACCGCCAGGCCGGCCCGCGCTCAGCCGGCCCGCGCTCAGCCGGCCCGGCTCACCACCGGCCGGACCGTCACCGGTGCGGCAGGCGCCGTGCGGGCGGTGGCCGGCTCTGCGGTCAGGAACGAGCCGGCCACGACGGCTACCAGGGCGGCGGCGACCGCGATGACCGCGACCGGGGACCACTGGAGGATCCCCGCGCCCGCCGCGGCCCCGGCGAGCATGGCGGCGACGGAACCGAGCCGGCGGTGCGGCCTTGCCCCCGGGCCGCCCGCCCGCGTGCTGTCGGCAGCCAGCCCGGTGAGGGTCAGGGTCAGCACGGTGGTGGTCAGGTCGGCGGCGCCGAGATGGCGGACCGTGCTGTTCTGCACGCCGAGCGCCGCGGCGAGGACGGCGATGGTGGCGAATCTGCCGGTCCCGGTGAAGGGCAGCACGCCGGTGCCGGTGAGCGTGGCGGCCACGCCGAGGATCACCGCTTCCCCAGTGAGCGCGCTGGCCAGCCAACGGCCCGGCCGGGCGGCAAGGGCATGCGCGGCCCGGCCGCCGGCCAGCGCGCCGAGCAGGAACCCAGCGATCGCTATCACGGACGCGGCCGCGGACAGGCCCGAGCGCGGGTCCGCGCTGAAGCCGAGGAACACCACGTTGCCGGTCATGTTCGCGACGAACACCCGGCCCAGCCGCAGGTAACTGACGGCGTCGACAAGCCCGGTGACCGCGGTCAGGGTCAGCAGCGCGGCCACCGTCCGCCGGGAGCTGAGCGGAGAGGGGACAGCCATGGGTACTCATTCCTTCCAGGTTGGGCGGGTCAGCTGACCGCGCCGAGCGCGGCGCTGACGCTGGCGATGATCGCCCCGCCGAGCGCGATCGACACGAACGAGCGGACGAAGCCGGTGGCAAAGAAACGCCACCGGATCCAGGCCAGCGTCACCAGCTCGAACGCGATCGTGGCGAGCGCCACGGCCAGGGCGGCGCGGTAGGCCGGGATCAGGAACGGCAGGGTGTGCAGCACGCCGCCGAGGAACGTGCCCGCCCCGGTGATCGCCCCGCGCAGATATGGGCTGCCGCGCCCGGTCAGGTCCCCGGTGTCGGACAGGCCTTCGGAGAAGGCCATGCTGACGCCCGCGCCGATCGCGGTGGCCAGCCCGGCGAAGAACGCGAGGTGCGGCTGGTGGGTGGCGAGCGCGACGGCGAAGACCGGCGCCAGGGTGGACAGCGACCCGTCGATCAGGCCCGTCATCGCGGGCTGCGCCCGCTGCAACAGGAACGACCGGTCGTCCCGCTGCCGGGACGGCCGGGCCAGCGTGTGGATGGTCACGGCGGGCTCCTTACTGATCTTAGAAACTAAACTTATCGTTTCGTATAGATGGCAACCGGGGCTGCGGGCAGGCTATTCCCGGCCGGCTCTCGCGGGCAGCCGGGAATAGTGCAGCCGGTGCCGGCGCTACGATTATCGAAACTGATGGTATAGTTTTGATTATCGGAGAGCGCGCCCGCAGCTCCGGCAGGTACGGAGCGCCTCGGATGACTGGAGGAGTCATGCAGAAGACACAGCTCAGGACGAGCCCGCTGGGGGCCACCGGCCTGGAGATCACCCGTGTCGGTTTCGGCGCGTGGGCGATCGGCGGCGGCGGCTGGGAGTTCGGCTGGGGACCGCAGGCCGATGACGAGTCGATCGCCGCGATCCACCGGGCGCTCGACCTCGGGGTGAACTGGATCGACACCGCCGCCGCCTACGGTTTCGGCCGCTCCGAGCAGATCGTCGGCCGCGCGCTGCGGGGACTCCGCGAGCGCCCTTTCGTGTTCACCAAGAGCTCGCTGCTGGACGATGGCACCCGGCATGTCCGGCACAGCCTCAAGCGCGACTCGATCCTGCGCGAGGCAGAGGCAAGCCTGCGGCGGCTCGGGCTCGATGCGATCGACCTGTACCAGATCCACTGGCCGATCCCCGACGAGGACATCGAGGAAGGCTGGGCGGCCATGGCCGAGTTGAAGGAACGCGGCCTGGTGCGGCACATCGGCGTGTCCAACTTCAGCGCCCGCCAGTTGCAGCGCATCCAGCCGATCGCTCCGGTCGAGACGATCCAGCCGCCGTACTCGCTGATCGACCGGGCGGCGGAGACGGAGGTCCTGCCGCTCGCGCAGCGGGACGGCATCGGCGTGATCGTCTACTCCCCGATGGGCTCTGGCCTGCTGACCGGGGGGATCACCCGGGAGCGGCTCGCGGCAATGCCCGCCGACGACTGGCGTCAAGACCGACCCGCGGTTCACCGAGCCGCAGCTCAGCCGGCACCTCGCTCTCGCCGCACGGCTGCAGGCGGTCGCCGCCCGGCACGACAGCACTCCCGGCGCCGTCGCGGTCGCCTGGGCGCTGCGGAACCCCGCCGTGACCGGCGCGATCACCGGGTTCCGCCGGCCCGCCCAGGTGGACCCGATCCTGACGGCGGCGGGCCTGGAACTCACCGGCCAGGACATGGCCGAGATCGAAGCAGCGAACTGAGGGTGATGACGATGATCAAGATCGGATTTGTGGGCCTGGGCTCCATGGGCGCGCCGCTGGCCGGGCGCCTGCTGCCGGGCAACGAGGTACAGGGCACCAACCGCACCAGGGCCAAGGCCGCCGCGCTGATCGAGCAGGGACTGATCTGGCGGGACACGCCGCGCGAGGCCGCCGCGGGCGCGGAGGTGGTGTTCAGCATGGTCACCGACGATGCCGCGCTGGCGGCGATCACCTCCGGCCCGGACGGGATCCTGGCCGGCCTGTGGCCGGGGGCCGTCTACGTCGATATGAGCACCGTGAGCCCGCGGGCCAGCCGTGAGCTGGCCAGGAGGGTGCACTGGGCCGGCGCCACCATGATCGATGCCCCCGTCTCCGGCAGCGTCCCCGCGGCCGAGAGCGGCACGCTCACGATCATGGCCGGCGGCCCCGAAGAGGCGTTCGGCAAGGTCGCGCCGCTGCTGCACCGGCTGGGCGGCAACGTCACCCACGTGGGCGGGAACGGCCAGGGCCTGCTGCTCAAGCTGGCGATCAACATCAGCCTCGCCGCGCAGATGCTGGCCTTCAGCGAAGGGCTGCTGCTGGCCGAGCGCGGCGGGATCGACCCAGCGCTGGCCGCCCGTGCGATGACCGAATCCGCGATCGGGTCACCCATGCTGCAGGCGCGCGTCCCGCTCGTCCTCGACCTGCCAGATCGGGCATGGTTCGATGTGCAACTGATGCACAAAGACATCCGCCTCGCGCTGGCGGCGGCCGGCGAGTCCAGGGTTCCGCTCCCCGCGGCCTCGGCCGCGGACCGCACCCTGAGCCGGGCCGAGGAATTGGGCTACGGGCACCGCGACATTGCCGGGCTCTTCCAGGTGCTGAGCCGGATGGAGGCACCGGCGGCCGCGGACGGGCCGGGCAGACCGGCGACCGACCAGCCGGGCGCCCCGGCGAACGCGGCGGCGGACGCACCGGGCAAGCCGGCGACCGACCAGCCGGGCAGCCCGGCGAACGCGACGGCGGACGCACCGGGCAGCCCGGCGAACGCGACGGCGGACGCACCGGGCAGGCCGGCGACGGATGTGGCCGTCGCCGCACGGGAAGCGGCGTGACCGGCGACATGTCCACGCAGGCTCCGCAGCGCGGGCGGCGCGGCGGCCGGGACAGCGCCGCGGCCGCGGCGGGCGGCAGGAACGAGACCGCGGACGCCGTCCCGCGCGGCAGGCCGCGCAGCGAGAAGGCACGCAAGGCCATTCTTGGCGCGGCCGCCGAACTGCTGCTGGCCCGCGGCCTGTCCGCGGTCAGCATGGACGCGGTCGCGGAGCGGGCCGGGGTCAGCAAGGCCACCATCTACCGCTGGTGGCCCACCAAGGAAACGCTGGCCCTCGATGCGCTGTACACCGAGTGGGCCACCGTCCAGCCGGATCCACGGGATACCGGCTCGCTGCGTGGTGACCTCCTTGCGCTGCTGCGCCCCTGGGTCAGGCTGGTCCAGAGCCGCCCCTACGCCCGGGTCATCACCGCGCTGCTCACCGAGGTGCACACCGACCCGGCATTCGCCGCCGAGTACCACCAGCGCCTGGTCGAGCCACGCCGGGACCAGGCCCGGGCCGTCTTCCGCCGCGCCGTCGAACGCGGCGAAATCCCCGCCAGCACCAACATCGAGGTAGCAGTTGACCTGGTCTACGGACCGCTCTGGCACCGGCTGCTGCACGGGCACGCGCCGCTGAACGACCGGTTCACCCAAGCCGTCGTCGACATGGCGCTGAACGGTATCCAGCAGGCCTCAGACCGCGCGCCGGCACAGGCCGGCGAACCCGGACGGCCGGCGAACGGCCACTGAAAGCCCACCCGCCGGCGGCTTCCCGCCGTATTGCGGCCCCACAGCGAAGCACGAAAATGAATATTACGAAATCGTATGAACGTGACGCTGGCCAGCCGATGCCCTCGCCGGGCCCGGGCCGGGATGCCCCGGCCCTGCGCGCCATCCGTGCGCTAGGCACCGCGCTGCGCGGCCAGACCGGATTCCCGAGGGCGGACGTGGAGAACGACTTCATGCGGGCCCGGCGGCGCCAGGTGGCCGCGCGACTGCTCGCGGTGCTGCGGCACCGCCCGGCCAGCGAAGGCCGGCTGGTGCCGCTGGAGGAAGTGGCCGGCCCGATCGGCCGGCGTGCCGAGCGGCGACTCGGCCTGCAAACCATCGAACTGGCCACGATCGCCGGCACGCTCGACCCGCGGCGCGACTTCGACCGCCGGTTCCGGCCCACCGCCAACCGGGTACGGCCCCGCTGGGAACGGCTCGCGCTGGCTCAGCGGCGCGGCGAACAGATCCCGCCGATCCGGGTGTACCGGGCCTGCGGGCTGCACTTCGTCGAGGACGGGCATCACCGGGTATCGATCGCCATGGCGGCACGGCAGGAGACGATCGACGCCTACGTGACCGAGATAGTCACCGACATGCCGTGCGCGGCCTAACGGCCGTTCATCAACGTGCGGAGGATGTCCAGCTTGCTCCGCAGCACCGCAAGGTCTTGCGTGAATTCCTCACGCCAGCCGGCATCAACGCCCGGGGTGTGATGCAGCGCCGTGGTCGCATCGTCCAGCGCGTCCTCACAGCGGCCGAGGTAGTACCTGACACGCCGCATCGGCTGCATCGGAGCCGGGTCATCGATCATCCTCGAATACTATGTCAGCTATATCAACCATGCTAGCTATGCTCTGGTATTAGTGCCATGATCGGCACGGCTACCTTGATCGGTATGGTTGATCGCCTGGTCATCGACCCGCACGCGCCGGAGCCGAGCTATCGGCAGCTCGCATCTCAACTGCGCGCGATGATCGAATCCGGCGCGATCGGGCCGCGCGAACCGCTGCCGTCCATCACCTACATGGTTCAGGACACCGGCTTGGCGGTCGGCACGGTACGCAAGGCTGGTCCTGCGGCTCTTGCGTCGAGTGCCCGGCCTTGCACTCATCATCGGTGCATCCGGCCGCGGCAGCGTTCGTAACAGGTAGCGCTACGCATGCCAGCATGATCACTGGGACTGGCGGCGTCCTTCGGCGGGGGTGACCACGTACTGGCGCAGGCACAGGTCCTCGAACGTGACCGGGCCGCGCGGGCCGGGCACGTGGTCCACGTTGATCCCGGTCTCGGGGACGCCGCGCAGCCGGAACCCGTCCAGCAGGCGCGTGCTGGCGTTCCAGAAGGCACCGGTCCCGGCGTAGGCGTCCAGGAACGCGCGGGCGGCGCCCGGGTCCGCGGTCACCACGCTCGCCGCAAGCCCCGAGGTCTCGGTGTTGGCGATCGCGGCGGCCTGGGCCGGGCCGTCCACCGGGGCCACGGTCACGGTCGCCTCGCGCCCGGCGTCCAGTGCCCACTCATGACCGAGCGGGTGATCATGCGGCGGCATGGACGCCGCCACCCCGCGGCCGCGCAGCGCATCCTCCGCCACGCCAAGCATCGGCTCCCATACCTCGGCATGCACCAGCAGCAGATTCAGCCGGTTGCACACCCCCAGCCGGTCCAGGCTCGCGCTGATCAGTTCGGCCGCCAGCGCCGGGTCCGCGGCGCGGTCCAGGTAAAGCACGCCGCCGCCGTCGGCGTGGGCGAGCGTGCGGACCCCATGCCTGGCGGCCTCGGCGGCGAGAGCGCGGGTGGTGTCCCCGCTCCCCCGCAGGATCACCAGCGGGATGAGGCCGGGCCGGGCGACCAGTTCCATGGCCGCCTGCCGGTCGCCGGACCTGACCAGTTGCAGGGCACCGGGGTCCAGCCCGGCATGCTCCAGGGCCGGCGAGATGACGTGGTCGAACAGTGCGGTGGCCGAGCGCAGCGCCGCTGCCCCGGTGCGCAGCACGCCCGCGTTGCGGGACTTCAGCAACTGCGAGGCAACGTCCACCGTGACATTCGGCCGGGCCTCGTAATTGGCACCGATCACACCGACCGGGACGCGTCGTTCGGCAAGAAAAAGGCCGTCAGGCAGATCCCGCAGCCGCTGGTACTCCGGCGGGAAGGGGGCGGCAGCGAGCAATGCAATCTGCCGCGCCATCTCCGCGATCCGCGCGTCGCCGAGGGTGAGCCGGTCCAGCAGCCCGCGGCCGAGACCGGCTGACTCGCCCGCCGTGACATCGGCGGCGTTGGCGTCCAGGACCACGGATGCAGCCTCGCCGAGCAGCCTGGCCATGCCGTGCAGCGCCGCGTTGACGGCTTCGCCGGGGACGGCGGCGAGGTGCGGGGCGGCGGCTTTGGCCGTGTGACCGCAGGCGGTCACGGCCGTCGCGGCGTCGGGCCCGGTCATCGCGGTCAGAACAGCACGGACGCGAACGTCGCGGTCTGGGTGAAGCCGACCCGCCGGTAGGCGGCGCGGGCCGGGCGGTTGTAGTCGTTGACGTACAGGGAGACCACGGGCGCCACCCGGCGCAGCGCGTCGGTGACCAGCGCGGCCATGCCTGCCTCGGCCAGGCCGCGGCCGCGCAGTTCCGGCCGCACCCAGACGCCCTGCACCTGGCAGGCGAGCGGGGTGACAGACCCGATCTCGGCCTTGAACAGCACCCGGCCGTCCTCGATCCGCGCATACGCGCGGCCCGCGTCGATCAGCTCGCGCACCCGGGCCCGGTAGGCGCCCCCGCCGTCGGGGCCGATCGGCGAGACACCCACTTCCTCGGTGAACATGGCCACCGAGGCCGGCAGCAGGATGTCGAGTTCCTCCCGGCGCACCCGGCGGACCAGCGGATCCGGCGCCACCTGCGGCGGGCCGGAGATCTCCATCACCGGCTGGCTGCCGCGGATCTCGCGGGGGGCGCCCCAGTATGGCCGCAGGACGTCCCACAGGCCCATCACGGCCGGGGAAAGCCCCACGATCGAGGAGCAGCGGCGGCCCATCAGCCGGGCACGGTGGGCGAACGCCGCGACCGCGTCCGGGGTGGCCGCGACCGGCACCAGGTTGGCGCCTGCGTAGCACAGGGAGGTGAGCTGGCCGCCCGGCTCGTAGCCCCAGACCTGACCGCCCAGCCGGGCCAGTTCGAGCCCGGCCTCGCGCACGCGGGAGCTGACGAACACGTTGACCGCGGGGTCACGGTCGCACAGTGCGAGAACCTCGCTGAGGTCGCGATCGTCGAGCAGCCGCAGTGCCGAAGATCGCCCTGTCTTGGTGCGCAGCACTCATCCAGCGTATCGGCCAGCCGGCCGGGCGTGGCACGAAGGACACTCCTTGCGCGCACCAGGGCCGGCCGTCTCGGCCGGGCCCGGCTCAGCTAGGCGTGGCACGAAGGACACTCGTTGCGCGCACCAGGCCCGGCCCGGCCCGGTTCAGCCGTTCGGCGACGGGGCCGGCAGGGCCGGGCAGGTGGCGTTGACCAGCCCGGGGTGGTGCGGCAGGGCGCCGGTGGCGAGGTAGTTGTTGACGTAGTTGTTGACGCACAGGTTGGGCGGCTGCTGCAGGGACTGCCCGTGGTTCCCGCCGCCCTCGACCACCACCATCCGCGCGCTCGGCAGCACCTTGTGCGCGACCTGGGCACCCTGGTACGGGGTGGCGGCGTCGAGCGAGCCCTGGATCATCAGGATGGGCGGCAGCCCCGCGCCCTTGATGGCCGGCGGCCTGGCCGGGCCGTGCACCGGCCAGAAGGCGCAGGCAGCGTTGAACCACGCGTTGTCCCAGGCCTCGAACGGCGCGGTCCGGTAGACCCGCCGGGTGTCGGCGTTCCACTTGGCCCAGTTGCGCGGCCAGTTGACGTCGCTGCACTCGACCGCGTTGTAGACGGCGAACTCGTTCTCGTTCTGCCCGCCGAGCGCCTTGTACTCGCTGAGCAGACCCCTGGTCGACCCGGTGTGCAGGTAGACGGCGAGGGCGGTGGCCAGTCCCGGCCAGAGCGTATTGCTGTACCCGCCCTGAAGCATGGTGTCGTCGAACTCGTCGGGCCCGATCATCGGGCCGCCGGGCCCGTCGACCGGGTGCACGGTCAGTTGGGCGCGGGCCCGGTACCAGGCCTGCTGCACCTGGGCGCGGGTGGTCCCGAGCCGGTACGTGCTGGCGTGCGCGGCGATCCAGTCGAAGAAGGCCTGGATCCGGGACTCGAACGCGTAGTCCTGGGAGATGTTGTCGGCGTACCAGGCGCCCCGTGGGTCGACGGTGCTGTCGAGCACCATCCGCCGTACCCGGCTGCCGAACAGGGTGGCGTAGACCTGGCCCAGGTAGGTGCCGTAGGAGTAACCCAGGTAGCTGATCTGCCGCTGGCCGAGCGCCGCCCGGATGGAGTCCATGTCCCTGGCGGCGTCTTCGGTGGTCATGTGCGGCAGCAGCCAGCCGAACCGGTGTTCGCAGTCGGCGGCGTAGGCCCTGGCCCGGCCGAGGAGCGCCTGCTCGGCGGCTTGGTTCGCCGGGATGTAGTTGGGCCGCGCGCCTGCGAAGAACGACGGGTCGCAGTGCAGCGCGGGCACGCTGGCGCCCACGCCGCGTGGGTCGAACCCGATGATGTTGTACTCGGACGCAACCTTCTGGTCGAGGCTGAAGGCGACCGGCGCGGCGAGGTACCGCCCGGGACCGCCCGGGCCGCCGGGGTTGACCAGCAGGTCGCCCTGGCGCTCGGCCTGCGGTGCGGTCGCCGGGACCATGGACAGCGCCAGGGTGATCTTCCGGCCCGACGGGCGGGTGTAGTCCAGCGGCACGGCCAGGCTGGCGCACTGCATCGAGGCGCCGGAGACCGTGCACGGCTGCCAGTCCAGCCGCTGCGGCGCCGATGCCGCCTGGCTGGCCCCTCCCTTGGTGGCGGCGGGAGCACCGGAGCGGGAGGAGGACGCTGACGTGCAACCGGCCAGCATCATGACAGCGCAGGACAAAACGGCGGCGGTCAGCGTGGCGCTTCCGCGCGGAAGCGCCCTGGCCAGCCCGCGGAGCGATGGCATGACAGCCATCTTGCCGCACCCAGCGGCGTGCCCCGTCCCGGACGGCTGCGTGGTCAAGCGCTCCGCTGGCGTTCCAGCAGCGCCCGCCGGTACTCCTCGATGACGATGTCGTTGAGTTCCTGGACCGAGGTGTCCTTGCTCGGCTTGTCGAAGGTGATCTCACCGTGCTGGAGCAGGGTGATCCGGTCGCAGATCTCGATGGCCTGGCCGTAGTTGTGCGCGACGATGATGATCGAGATGTCGCCCTTGCGCTTGAGGTCCCTGATGAGGTCGAGGATCATTGCCGCCTCCTTGGCCCCCATGGCCGCGAGCGGCTCGTCGAGCAGCAGCACCTTCGCATCCGAATACACCGCGCGGGCGACCGCGATGGCCTGCCGCTGGCCGCCGGACAGCCGGGCCACCGGGACGTCCACCGACTTGAGCCCGATCCCGATGGCGTCCAGGCGCTCCCGGGCGCTCTTCCGCATGGCCCGGTTGTTGAGCAGCGGCCAGCGGACCTTCTCCCGCTTGAGGAACATGTTGTGGTAGACGCTCAGCTCGTCGATCAGCGCCAGGTCCTGGTAGACCACATCGATCCCCAGCGACCGGGCGTGGTCGACCGACTTGAGGTGCACCTCTTCGCCGTTGAGCAGGATCCGGCCCGCATCGGGCGGCTGGAAGCCGCAGAGGATCTTCAGCAGGGTCGACTTGCCCGCGCCGTTGTCGCCGAGCAGGCCGAGGACCTCACCCTGCTTCACGTGCAGGTTGATGTCCGCCAGGGCGGTGACCGCGCCGAAGCGCTTGGCGATGTGCTCCACCCGCAGGGCCGCGCCGTCGGCGGCCGCCGCGGCGGCCTCGGCCGGCCCGCCGACGGGTGCCTGGCCGTCAGGTTCGGGAGCCGTCATGTCGTTCGCCCTGCCCTCCGCAGCCGCGCGAGCTGCACGTTCGCGATCATGGCGACCAGGATCGCGGCACCGAAGATGATGTTCAGCGGATTGGCGCTGATCCCGATCAGGTTGAAGCCGTCCGTAAGCGCCGAGAGCACGAAAGCGCCGAGGAACGCACCGACGATCGTGCCCGACCCGCCGGCGAGCGCCGTGCCGCCGATGACCGCGCCCGCGATCGCGTAGAACATCGGCGTGTAGCCGCCGCTGCTCGGATCGATCGAGTTGGTGCGGAACGCCTCCTGCATCCCGACCAGCGCCCCCATGAATCCAGTGAGCATGAAGGCGCTGTATTTGATCTTGGCCACGCTGATGCCGGCCTCGGACGCTCCGAGGATGTTGCCCCCCACCGCGACCGTGTGCAGGCCCCAGCGGGTGCGGCTGAGCGCTACCTGGAAGATCGCCACCAGGACGATGGCCCAGGTGATCTCGGCCCAGGCATACGTGCCGATCCAGTGCCCGATGCCTAGTGCCTTGTTCGGGATGTTCGCCGGGTAGGCATTCGAGGTGGTCAGCATCAGCCCCCAGAGGATGAACCCGGTGCCGAGCGTGGCGATGAACGACGGCACCCGGAGCGCCACCGTGATGAACCCGTTGGCGAAGCCCGCGGCCACCCCCATGAGCAGCGAAAGCACGACCGCCAGGACCGCCGGAACGCCGTAGAAGTCGATCAGGTAGTGCATCAGGAACGGCGAGAACGCGAAGACGAACCCCACGGACAGGTCTATCTCGCCGCAGACCAGCAGGAACACCTCACCGATGGCAATGATCGCGACCGGCGCGGTGATCTGCGAGATGTTGACGATGTTGTCCTTGGTGAGGAAGGCCGGGGCGGTGCGCCAGAAGTAGATCACCAGCACGACCGCCACCACGAACACGGTCGCCTCGCGCTGCTGGGCGAGCAGGGCGGCGCCCCGCTTCACCGCACCCCACGGGCCCTCACCCAAGCCGGGCGTCGGCGGGAGAGCAGCGACCTCGGGGGTGCGTTCGGCTGTCTCACTCACGTTGGTTTCCCTGCCTCTCGGTCCCCCGGAGCAGGCGGCCGGGGACTGGGCCCGTTGTCACAGGTCCCAGTCTCCCGCCGCCAGCACGGTTATCCAAGCGCGGATCCGTTCGGATGTGCCTCTCAGGCGATCGGGCCGGAGCGCTTGATGTACTTCTGCGCGGTGCTCGAACCCTCGTAACGGGATGTCGTCGTCTGGTAGGGACCGACATTGGCCTTGGTGACGAAGGTCAGGCCGGTGTTGGTCACCGGCGGGTTCACCAGGCCACCCGACAAGTTGAACATGTAGAGGTATATGACCGGCAGGAAGCCCTGCAAGTAGGGCTGCTGGTCAATGGTGAAGCCCAGGCTGCCGGCCTTGATCGCCGACAGCGTCTGGGGCGTGAGGTCGAATCCCCCGGACGCCACCTGGCTCTGCAAGTTGTACTTGGCGACGATCGCGCCGACCGTCTGGGTGGAGCCCGCGTCGACCGCGAAGATCCCCTTCAGGGTGGACTTGTGCGCCAGCACATAGGAGTTGATCGTCGTGTTCTCCTGCGGCAGCTCGGCACCGGACGCGACCGAGGTGAACTTGATGTTCTTGCCCGAGGCCCCGAGAGCCTGCTTGGCGCCGTCGATCCGGGGCTGGATGTTGGCGGTACCCGGGGTGGCGATGAAGCCGACCGCTTCGCCGCCACTGGGCATGGCCGCCGCGATCTTCTGGCCCAGCGCCTGCCCGGAGACGAACAGGTCCTGGCCGATGTAGGCGAGCCGGTTGGTCCCGGGGTCGCCGGTGTTGCCGTCGGCGTTGTAGGAGACCACCGGAATACCGTCGTTCATGGCGTTCGCCACCGGGGTGGTGAACGCGGTGGCGCTGATCACCGCGACCGCGATCCCGTTCGCCTTCGCCGAGATCGCGGCGTTCGTGGCGCTCACCATCTGCGGCACATTGGACGTGGACGACCCGGTCCAGCTCGGCTTGGGAATGCCGAGCAGCGCTGCGGCATCGGCCATCCCGTACTGGGTGGGCACGAAGAACGGGTTGGTGGTGACGTGGTTGACGAAGGCGAACTTCCACGGGGGAGTACTCGGGAAGTTCCCGGCGGTGGTCTTGGCCGCGGTCGCCGTGCTGCTCGAGGAACTGCATGCAGCGAGCATGGCCGACGCGGCGGCGGTCGCGCTGATGAGCCCGGTGCCGCTCAGCAGCTTGCGCCGAGTCGGACCGTCCTTCATGTTCAGCGTCTCGACCGCTTCTTCGACCTTGGGGTCGACTTTTCTCATCGCGATCCTCCAGAAGAGTTCCGTGAGGCAGGGCTCTGCCCCACGAGGTGCGTACGATCTGGGGCCGACCTGGCGTGCTGCGCCAGCATCATCCCCTGGAGGCCGGCCCGGGAAACGGTGATCCCGCACCGTGCGGGCGCCACGTTCGTCGCGGTGGGCACCAGATCATGGCCCACGCAGCGAAACACCGGTCGTGGCACCGTCGTGCGCTGCCAGGCCGGCACCTGGTGCCGCTGACGCATCGCCCGTCCTCGTTTCAAGGCTGGCGGCCGCGGATTCCCCTCGCCGACGACTTGGCCGCTCGCTGAACTGCTGAAAGCCAGACCATACGGTGCCCCCCCGCACCGCGGCCCGACGCTAAGGCCGCTCATGATCGCATGTCAAGACGACGCGCAGATCCCGGTATCGAGCCGTGACCTGTGGCCACGGCTATGGCCCTGGCCGCCGGTCCGGGAGCGACCCTCTCCCGCCCGGCCGGGGCCGCGGTGCACGCCCCCTGGAAGACCTGAGCACCGGGCGTGGACCGGTGTGAGCGCGCCCCCACGGAACGCGTCCGCCCGTCCACCATGATCATGAATTCCCCTGGCCCATGCTAAGGTCAACCGAACACATCCAAACATGTTCACGCTAACAAGTCACCGATTGATAACAGATTGGGAACGCAATAGAAACACTGCCAGGGCACTACGGAGATGAGGGGTTGTACGGATGTGGCCGCCGTCCGACGCAGAGGAAGGCGCACGGATGCTCGCCAGGCACCGGCAGTCACTGATCCTTGAGGACATCCGGCGTACCGGCAGCGCCCGGGTGAGCGACCTCACCCAGCGGCTCGGGGTGTCAGACATGACCATCCGCCGTGACCTGGAGGTACTCGCCCGCTCGGGGCTGGTTGAGAAGGTCCACGGCGGCGCGGTGCTGCCCGGGGCGCCGCGCAGCCACGAGCCCGGTTTCGAGGCCAAATCCAGTCTGGAGCAGCCCGCCAAGACGGCTATCGCCCACGCGGCGGCCAGCCTGGTCACACCGGGCAGCGCGATCGGGCTGTCCGCGGGCACCACCACCTTCGCCCTGGCCGAGCAACTGATCGGCATCCCTGGACTCACAGTCGTGACCAACTCGGTGCGGGTGATGAGCTTGTTCACCGATACGCCAGGCGCCGATCCGCGGGTGCGGGAGCTGTCGGTCGTGCTGACCGGGGGCGCCAGGACGCCCTCCGATGCACTGGTGGGGCCGGTGGCCGACCTCACGATTCGGTCGCTGCACCTGGACACGCTGTTCCTCGGCTGCCACGGGATCGACCCGTCGGCCGGGCTGACCACGCCCAACCTGGCCGAGGCGGAGACCAACCGCGCGTTCGTGAAGGCGGCCAGGAAGGTCACCGTGATCGCCGATCACACCAAGTGGGGCATCGTGGGCCTGAGCTCGTTCGCGGACCTCGACGACGTGGACACGCTCATCACCGACAGCAGGCTCCCCGACGAGGCGCGGACCGCCCTCGCCGACCGGGTGGGGCAGCTCATCATCGCCAACTAGCGGCTCATCATCGCCAGCCAGCCGGCAGGGTGGGGAGCGCCGGCACAAGGGCGCCACGCTGGGCGCCGCCCGCGGGGGCCCGCCCGCCGGGGCGCCGCTTAGGCGACGGTGACCGTGGGGGCGCCCGCGCCCGCCGATTCTGCCGCCTCGGCCAGCTTCATGGCCTCCTCGATCAGCGTCTCCACGATCTGGGATTCCGGCACGGTCTTGATGACCTCGCCCTTGACGAAGATCTGGCCCTTGCCGTTGCCCGACGCGACGCCCAGATCCGCTTCCCTGGCCTCGCCGGGGCCGTTCACCACACAGCCCATCACCGCGACCCGCAACGGTACTTCGAGCCCTTCCAGCCCGGCCGTCACCTGGTCCGCCAGCGTGTACACGTCCACCTGGGCACGCCCGCAGGAGGGGCACGACACGATCTCCAGGCCCCGGTCGCGCAGGCCAAGCGACTCCAGGATGGCGATGCCGACCTTTACCTCTTCGACCGGCGGGGCCGAGAGCGACACCCTGATCGTGTCCCCGATCCCCTCGGCGAGCAGGGCCCCGAACGCGACCGCCGACTTGACCGTGCCCTGGAAGGTGGGCCCGGCCTCGGTCACGCCCAGGTGCAGCGGGTAGTCGCACGCCTGCGCGAGCTGGCGGTACGCATTGATCATCACGACCGGGTCGTGATGCTTGACCGAGATCTTGATGTCGGTGAAGCCGTGCTCCTCGAACAGCGAGCATTCCCACAGCGCGGACTCCACCAGCGCCTCGGCGGTGGCCCGGCCGTACTTGGCCAGCAGGCGCTTGTCCAGGGAGCCGGCGTTGACCCCGATCCGGATCGGCACGCCCGACGCGGACGCGGCGCGGGCGATCTCTGCGACCTTGTCGTCGAACGCCTTGATGTTCCCGGGGTTCACCCGTACCGCGGCGCAGCCGGCGTCGATCGCCGCGAAGACGTACTTGGGCTGGAAGTGGATGTCGGCGATGACCGGGATCTGCGACTTGCGCGCGATGTCGGGCAGGGCGTCCGCGTCGTCCTGCGACGGCACGGCCACCCGGACGATCTGGCAGCCGGTCGCGGTGAGCTCAGCAATCTGCTGCAGCGTCGCGTTCACATCGGCGGTCAGCGTCGTGGTCATGGACTGGACCGACACGGGTGCGCCACCGCCCACCGGCACCGCGTGCTTGCCCTTGCCCACCACGATCTGGCGGGACTTGCGGCGTTCGGCCACCGGCTGCGCGGGGAGTCCGGGCATGCCAAGCTCTGTCGTCATCTGCTCAATGCCTCACTGGAGGTGAACCGGGTTGACGAGATCAGCCATGATCAGAAGCAAACCTATACCGACCAGGAGCGCGAACACCCCGACGCTCACCGGGACCAGGCGGCGGTAGTCGACCGGGCCGGGATCAGGCCGGTGGAACAGCCTGGCGAGCCAGTACCGGATCCGTTCGTAGATCACCACCGCGAGGTGGCCGCCGTCCAGGGGCAGCAGCGGGAGCAGGTTGAAGGCCCCCACGAAGATATTCAGCGAGGCGATGATGAGCAGCACCAGGCCGGCCTTGGGCTGCCAGCCGATCCGGGCCTCAAGCACCTGGCCGGTCACGTCACCCGCGCCGACCACACTGGTGACCTGCCCGCCGGGGGTGTTGGCACGATTCTTCGCGAACAGATCTGGGATGGCCCTGGGCAGGCTGGCGACCACGCTCGCGGACCCGGAGAGCATCGTCCAGAACTCGTGGCCCGCATACGAGGCAGAGGCGACCGGGCCTACGCGCTGGAACACCGCCGTCGGCGAGACTCCCAGATAGGAGCCGTGGCCGGTGAGGCTGGCCAGCGTTGCGTGCAGGGTGACGAGCCGGCCGTGCCGGTCCACCACCACGGGGACTTCATGGCCGACCTGCTGGCTGCGGATGGCCGTGCCCATCTGCGACCAGGAGTTCACCCGGATGCCCGCGATGCTGACGATCCGGTCGCCGACCTTGACGCCTGCGTGGCTGGCCGGCGATGCCGGGTCACCCTTGACGCAGCCCGAGTTCAGGTTGGCCGGGACGCAGGACTCGACGGTACCGACCGTGGTCCCGGCGCTGGCGGTCTCCAGGCCGATACCCGCGGCGACGATGAACAGCAGCACCAGGGCCAGCATGAAGTGCATGAACGAGCCGGCCGCCAAGACGATGATCCGCTGCCAGCCCGGCTGGTTGCGGAACGACCTCGGCTCGTCGGCCGCGTCCACGTCCTCCAGCTCGGTCATCCCGACGATCTTGACGAAGCCACCGGCCGGGATCGCCTTGACGCCGTACTCGGTCTCGCCCTTCTGGCGCGACCAGATGGTCCGCCCGAACCCGACGAAGAACTGAGTGGCCTTCATGCCGAACAGCTTGGCCGTCGCGAAGTGGCCCGCCTCATGCAGCATGATCGACGCGAGCAGGGCAAAGACGAAGATGGCAACGCCGAGCAGGAAGCTCATCCGGCGGTCTCTCCCCTCTTCAGTGCCGTGCCCACGGCGTGATGCGTGCGTTGCCCCCAGGCAGCGGCCAGTTCCGCCGCCCTGGCGCGCGCCCAGCGGTCAGCCGCCCGCACATCCGCGAGGCTCACCGCATCTTTCGCGCGGCCGTCATGTTCCGAGACTACCTGCGCCACGGTGTCCACGATCGCGGCGAACGGGAGCCTGCCCGCCATGAAGGCGTCCACACAGACCTCGTTGGCGGCGTTGTAGGCGGCCGGCGCGGTCCCGCCAGCCTGCCCGGCCTGGCGGGCGATGGCCACCGCGGGGAAGGCGCTCTCGTCCAGCGGCTCGAAGGTCCACGTGTGCGCCGCGGACCAGTCGATGGCCGGGGCGGCGCCAGGCACCCGGTCCGGCCAGCCCAGGGCCAGCGCGATCGGGATGCGCATGTCCGGCGGGCTCGCCTGGGCGATCGTGGATCCGTCGGTGAACTCGACCATCGAGTGGATGACCGACTGTGGGTGCACGACCACCTTGATCTTGTCGAACCCGAGCCCGAAGAGCAGGTGGGCCTCGATCACCTCGAGCCCCTTGTTCACCAGGGTGGCCGAGTTGATGGTGATCACCGGGCCCATGTTCCAGGTGGGGTGCGCGAGCGCCTGCTCTGGCGTGATGCCGTCCAGTTCCGCCCGGCTGCGGCCACGGAACGGCCCGCCGCTCGCGGTCAGCACCAGCCGGGCGACCTCTGACTCGCTCCCGGAGCGCAGGCACTGGGCGATCGCGGAGTGCTCGGAGTCCACCGGCACGATCTGGCCGGGGGCAGCCAGTCCCGCGACCAGCGGCCCGCCGACGATCAGGGATTCCTTGTTCGCCAGCGCGAGCACCCGGCCCGCGCGGAGTGCGGCCAGCGTGGCGGCGAGGCCACTGAACCCGGTCACCGCGTTCAGCACGACATCGGCCGGCCAGGCCGCGACCTCGGCCACGGCGTCCGGGCCGGCCAAGACGGTGGGCAACGGCACCCGCTCGTCGGCGCCTGGCCGCATCTCCGGGGCGGCAGGTCCGTGCGGCGCGGGCGGCGCCAGCCGCTGCCCGGTGAGCGCCCCCGGCACCTGGCCGGTCCTGGCCCCCCGGCCGGACCGGGCCGCGTGGGCCTTGAGGGCTTCCCGCACCTCGGCGGCTGCCGACTCCCGTTCTACGGCGACCACGGCCACCCCGAACTCGACGGCCTGCGCCGCAAGCAGGCCGGGGTTGCCTCCCCCGGCCGCCAGCCCGGTGACACGGAACCGGCCCGGGTTCCGCCGGATCACATCGGCCGCCTGGGTTCCCACCGAGCCGGTCGAGCCGAGCAGCACTACGTCCCGTGGCCGCGAGCGCGAGGATTCCACCTCGTCATTCTGCCTGATCCACGCGGACATGCCCCACAGCCGCCAGAGCCGCAGGCCAGCCCGGCCTGCGAGGCCGATCCCGGACGACCCGGCCAGGCCGGCCGGCCAGCCCGGCCGGCCCGCTAACCGGCGACCGGCGCGGGCGTGCTCTCCCAGTCGGGGCGCAGCGGCATGTGGGACTTGCCGTCGGCCTCCAGCCGGACGCCGAGGATCTGGTGCAGTTCCACCACGTTGCGGTCGAATCCGAGCCGGGAGCCCGCCATGTACAGCCGCCACACCCTGGCCGTGGCCTGGCCGACCTCGGCGACCGCCTCGTCCCAGTGCGCATCCAGGTTCGCGCACCAGGCCGTCAGCGTCCGCGCGTAGTGCTCGCGCAGGTTCTCCTCATGCCTGATCTCGAACCCCGCGCCGTTCATCACCGACACCAGGTGGCCCGGGCCTTCCAGTTCCCCGTCGGGGAACACGTACCGGTTGATGAAGCTCCCGGGCCGCGGGGGCGCGGAGTTGTCCGGCCGGGTGATGCAGTGGTTGAGCAGCCTGCCGCCCGGCTTGAGCTTGCCGAACAGGAACGAGAAGTAGGCCGGGAGCTGGGCCTTGCCGATGTGCTCGGTCAGGCCGATCGAGCTGACCGCGTCGAACCCGGTCTCGGGCACGTCCCGGTAGTCGAGGTGGCGCACCTCCGCGAGGCCGGACAGCCCCTCGCGGATGATGGCCTGCTGCGCCCACGCCGCCTGCTGCGCCGACAGGGTGACCCCGAGCACCTTGACCCCGTGCTCGCGCGCGGCGTGCCGGACCATCCCGCCCCAGCCGCAGCCGACGTCCAGCAGCCGCATCCCGGGCTGGAGCGCCAGCTTCCTGGCCACCAGTTCGTGCTTGTAGGCCTGCGCCTGCTCCAGGGATGCGTCCTCGTCCGGGTAACAGGCGCAGGTGTAGGCCATCGACGGCCCCAGCACCCACTCGTAGAACGTGTTGGACACGTCGTAGTGATGGGCGATGGCCGAGGCGTCCCTGCCCTTGGAATGCCGCTGCCCGATCACCCAGCGCCGGCGCACCCGCACCTCCTGGGGCGGCGGTGGCACCCGCGGGTAGAGCCGCTTCGGGCCGCCGAGTTCGCCGAGGAGGCGGAGCCGTTCGGCCGGGCTCGCGCTCACTTGCTGGATCTGGGACATCCGGGCGAGCGCCGTGTACATGTCGCCGTCCAGGTCCAGATGGCCGGAGACGTAGGCGCGTGCCAGGCCGAGCGAGCCCGGCGCCTGGGCGATGTAGGACAGTGCGACCGGGGAACGGACCGTGATCCGTACCGGTGCACCCGCGATCCCCGCCGCGCTTCCGTCGTAGGCATGGAATTCCACCGGGGCATCGGGGCCCGCGATCCGCTCGAACACGTTGGCCAGCGCCATGACCGTCATCCCTTCACTTCCTGCCGCGCGCTCGGCTAGCTTCCGCGCACGCACTTCTCGTACAACCCGGACAGCCTGCCGCCTCCGTCGTAGGCGCTCTTGAGCCGGGCATAGGCGGGCCCGTTGTAGGTGGCCCAGAAATCATCCTCGGAATAGAACGACGTCGAATACAGCCCCTTGGAGCCGCCCAGGGCGGTCACCTCGGCCTCGACCAGGCGGTTGTGGTAGCCGTCGGGCCGGCCGGGTGGCAGCGGCACCGTCCCCCAGAAGCCGAAGTTCACATAGACCTCGCCCGGCCGCAGCGGGTAAAGCGGCCAGGAGGTGCCGCTGCGCAGCCGCAGCGGGCACAGCCATACCGGGCTCATGCCCACGTCGGCCGCGAAGAAGCGGAGGAACTCGGCCCCGCGGTCCACGGGAATCTCCACGTCCTGGATCACCGCCTCGCGCGGCGGCCGCCGGCGGTTGGCGTCGAGCGTGTCGGACAGGTGGTGGCGGCGGTCGAAGGCGACCAGCGACCGGTAGACATCGGACCGCCGGTAACGGCGCGGCCACAGCTTGCGAACCACCGGCTGCTGCACGCCGAACGGCCGCGAACACCAGAACCAGTCGGTGTCCCAGCGCCACAGGTAGTCGCGGATGGTGAGGAAGTCCTCGCGCGGCCCGCGCACCGACCGGTAGTAGATCTGCTGGCCGGTGTAGTCGCTGCGCCAGGGGGCCACGTCGCTGTAGGCGCCCACGGTCAGGTAGATCTCATCCAGGCCGAACGCGGTGCCGTCCACAAAATCGGCGCGGTGCCCATGCAGGCTCCCCTCCGCGGCGATCTGGGCGATCGCTTCCATGCACTCCTGCGGGCTGGTGCAGCGGAAGTGGCGCAGGTGGACGAAGGGCGCCACCGGCTCAAGCTCGATGGTGAGCGACAAGGCGTAGCCGAGCGTTCCGTAGGAGTTCGGGAAGCCGCGGAACAGGTCCGCATGCTCACCCTCGGCGGTAGCCGTCACCACCCTCCCGTCCCCGGTGAGGATCTCCATGGCGGTGACCGACTCGTGCGGCAGGCCGTTGCGCAAAGAAGTCGACTCAATGCCGAGACCGGTGACCGCGCCGCCGAGCGTGATCGTCTTCAGTTGCGGCACCACCAGCGGCATCAGCCCGTGGCGCAGGGTGGCGTCCGCGAGATCCTCGTAGGTGGTCATGCCACCCACCACGGCGGCCCGGGCGGCCGGGTCCACGTGCAGCACGCTGCTGAACGCGGACGCGTCCAGCCCGGCCGGGATGCCTGGTGCCGTTGCCCCGCGGCGGCCCCCGGCCCGGGGCGCCGGTTCGCGGAACCTGAACAGGTTCGAGGTGCGCTTGGCCAGCCGGACCGGCGCCCCGGCGGGCAGGGCGGCGTAGGACTCGCAGAAGGCGGCCACCGCGGCGCGGTGCTCCGCGGCCACCACGGGGGGCAGTTGCACCTGCGACGCCGTCGCGCCCGGCGCCGCCGCGCCGGGCTCCGCCGCCGCGGGATGGCCGCCGTCCACTGTGGCGTCCGTCACTGACCCACCCCTTCTTCCTGTCACAAGCCCGGTCCTGCATTGAGGATGACTGCGCCTGGCCCTGGCCGGCAAGTCTGGTTGTCCGGGCGGAAGGCGGACCGAGTCTACCCTTAGGTAACTTTCGTACTTAGCGTCCCTTCCTGCGCGAACCACCCCGGCGCGGCCGGGGCCGCGCGGGCTTGCGCGAGGGGGATGACTGCGCGTAGCTCTCCGCCACCTCCTCCGGGGTCATCGGCAGGCGCGCCTGCGAGGGCGGCACTCCCGCCGTGAGGATGTCCCGTAACAGCAGTGCCATGGAGTAGCCCGGGTCGGCGGTGAGAGCCCGGTCGAGGGCGATGTTCGCGAGCGTCCCGTCACCGGCCTGCCAAGCGGTGAAGGCGAGCAGGGAAGCCGGCGCGGGCAGCCACGGGCCATCGGTCCGGCGCACGATGTCCGCCCACAGCGACAGGTGTGCCTGACGGTACTCGGGCACCATCCTCGCCCAGGCGTCATCGCGGACGGCGAGGTGGACCAGGCTGATCGCCAGCCAGGCGATCCTGTCCTCGTCGGTGATCCGGCCCCCGCCGCGGTACACGCGGATCGCCTCCCGCACCGCCCTGCGGCCGTGGCTGACCACTAGCCGCAGGGGATTGCCCGGCCCGTTCCGGCGCGCGCGGTCCATCAGGGCCTGTGCCCGTCACGCAGGCGCGCTCGATGGCCTCGTCCATGGCGCGGGCCGCCCCGCCGGCCGGCGGGGCCAGGGTCGCGGCGACTGCGTCGCGGTCCGGGTAGGCGGCCAGCCCGGCGACGGTCATGGCGGCGGCCACCGGGTGGGACCGGTAGTCGAAGGCCGTGCCCTCCGCTGGGCAGCATGCCGCGCTGGCGCAGAGGTAGGACCAGTACCGGCCGTCCTCGACCCGGAGCAGCTCACGCAACTGCAAGCGCCGCTGGCTGACCGCCGCGGCGAACGCGTCCGCCACCGGGGTGACGAGCCGCCCGGGACCGTAACCTATGCCGATCACCGTGCTGGCCCCGCGCTGGGCGAGCACGGCCACCGCGTGGCCGGCGATCTCGGCCGCTGCCGCGGCACCCGGCGGGTCGGGCAGGTCGTAGCGGAACCCGAGGTCGATCCGCCGCCGCGGGCCCGCGGCGCCGATCACCACGAAGCTCAGCGCCGGGTGGAAGCCGATCAGGTGCGGCACCACCGCGAGGATGTCGGCCGGGCCGCTGACCCGGACCCTGGGCAGGGTCATGGCCGAAGGCGGCTGCCGCGGCCCCGATCCTTCCGGTGACGGGCTCAGGTCCGCGGGGGCCGGCCCGGGGGCGTCAATGGCTGGTGGGGGCAGCGGTCCACGTGGCGTGCTGCGCCCCGGTAAGGGACGCTGGCCCGGGGATGCCGGCCGTGACGGTGGGGAAGCCGGCCGGGCAGGCCCGGCCGCACCGGGGCTGGGTTCGTCACGGCCAGGCGCACTGCAGCCCGGCTCTCGGTCGCGCTCTTGGCTGCCGGGCCCACCGGACCCCAGCCCTGGATCACACTCTTGGCTGCCGGGCCTACCGGACCTCAGCCCTGGATCACACTCTTGGCTGCCGGGCCTCGACCGGGACCCTCAGCCCTGGATCACGGACTCTTGGCTGCCGGGCCCACCGGACCCCAGCCCTGGATCACACTCTTGGCTGCCGGGCCTACCGGGACTCAGCCCTGGATCACACTCTTGGCTGCCGGGCCCACCGGGACCCGGCTCCCGGTCGCCAGGCTCACCGCGGCCCGGCTCCCGGTCGGCAGGCTCACCGGGGCCTGGCTCTTGGTGGCCGCGCCCGGGGCGACCATGTTGATGGCGGACAGGGGGTACGGGACTGTGTGACGGCTGCTCGGTTTCCATGCACCCAGGCTGTGCAGGCCAGGTCCGGGAAACGAGGGCTACCGGCCCGTTGTGCACAACCCACGGATCACTCGCGCGGCCTGTCCACAGCGGAGCCCGGCGCATTTGACGGGCCGCGCGCAGGCAGGGCGGCGAGCTCAGAGAGCGATGCCGAGAAGGGCGTCCACGGTGTCACGGACAAGCGCGGCGGCCGCTGCCGCCCCCGTGGGCAGTTCGGGCGCGCCGGTGACCGCCGAGGCCCAGCGGTCCACCGTGGCCAGCGCGCCCGGGGCGTCGAGGTCGTCGGCGATGCGCTCCCGCACTGCGGCCAGCACGCTCTCCGCGGACGGCACCCTCTCCGCGGCCAGCACACTCTCCGCGGACGGCACACTCTCGCGGACGGCACACTCTCCGTGGCGAGCACGTCCTCCCTGATTGCCCCGGAACCCGGTTCCGCTCCAGCGGCGCCCGCGCCGGAAGCCGCCCGGTGCACGGCCGCCCGCCAGCGGGCCAGCCGGTCCTGGGCGGCGGCCAGCCCGGCCGCGGTCCAGTCCCAGTCGCTCCGGTAGTGATGGGCCACGATGGCCAGGCGCACCGCCATCGGATCCACCCCGTCGGCCACCAGCCGGGACACGAACACCAGGTTGCCCAATGACTTGGACATCTTCTCGCCGTCCAGGCGGACCATCCCGGCATGGGCGTAACAGCGTGCGAACACACCGTGCCCCGGCACCCCATCGGCGAATGCCACCCGCGCGTGCGACGCGCTGAACTCGTGGTGCGGGAAGATCAGGTCGCTGCCGCCGGCCTGGACGTCGAACCGCTCGCCCAGGTAGGACGTGGCGATCGCCGCGCACTCCACATGCCAGCCCGGCCGCCCCGGCCCGAAACCAGAGTCCCAGGACGGCTCCCCCGGCCGGGCGGCGAGCCAGACCATGGGATCCAGCGGGTCCTTCTTGCCCGGCCTGGCCGGGTCACCGCCCCGCTCGGCGGACAGGGCCACCATGGTCGCCGGGTCCAGGTGTGACACGGCGCCGAACTCCGGGTCGGCGGCCCGGGAGAAGTACATGTCCCTTTCGACCTCGTACAGGGCACCACGGTCGGCCAGCGCCTGGTTCATCCGCTCGATCAGCGGGAGCGCTTCCACCGCGCCGACCAGGCGGGCCGGCGGCAGCACCCGCAGCGCTACCATGTCGCCCCGGTACCTCTCGATCTCCCGGTCGGCCAGGTCGCGCCAGTCCTCGCCGTCGCGGTCGGCCCGCTCCAGGAGCGGATCGTCCACATCGGTGACGTTCTGCACGTAGGTCACCTCGTGGCCGCTGTCCAGCCAGGCCCGGACCAGCAGGTCCCAGGCCACGTAGGTCGCCGCGTGCCCGAGGTGGGTCGCGTCATAAGGAGTGATCCCGCACGCGTACAGGCCCGCCCGCTGCCCGGCGGCGGCGCGCGTCAGCTCGCCGGTGGCCGTGTTGGCCAGGTACGGTTCCGCGCCGGGCCCCGGCAGGGAAGGAACATTCGCGGCGTGCCAGGTCTCCATGTGCGCAGGCTATCGCTGGCCCGCAGGGCCGCCGGCGGGGTGGTGACCGGGCACCAGCCGCGGCGGCGCGGCCCGCTCGAAGGCGTACCCGAGCGCGATCAGCGCGGGCTCGCTCCACGGCGGGCCGAGGAAGGAAAGGCCCACCGGCAGGCCGGACACATTTCCCGCCATTACGGTCACTGCGGGGTACCCGGACACCGCGGCTGGCCCTGAGGTGTGGAAAACGTCGTGGTCGCCGAGCACGTAATCGGTCAGCCAGGCCGGGCTCGCGGTGATTGTGACAATTGCGTCGAGCCGGTGGGCGGCGAGTGGCCCGTCCAGCGCCTCCCGCGCCCGGCGGGACGCTTCGGCGCGTGCTGCCTGGTAACCGGGCTCCCCCGGGTCACCGGTGGTTGCCTCGGCCCGCTCGAAGTGTTCCTGCCCGAAATGGGCCAGCACCGTGCTGGCGTATTGCGTGTTGTATTCAATGAGGCCGGCCAGGTCTGCCGGGTGCGTTCCGCGCAGGTCGGCCAGGTAGGCGTTGAGATCATGCTTGAACTCGTGCGTCAGTGCCGCGAATTCCGGTTCGCTGATCTCGGCCGACCCGGGCAGTTCCACCGGGTCGACCAGCTCGGCACCGGCCTCGCGCAGCAGGGTGAGCGCCCGCTCCAGCACCGCTGCGGTGCCCGCGTCCGCGTCCTTGGCGCCGTCCCGCCACACGCCAAGGCGCGCACCGGCCAGCGCGGAGCCGTCGAGGCAGGCCGTGTAGTCGCGGGCCGCCGCGGCCGCGGGCGCGGTCGCCGGGTCGGCCGGGTCCGCGGCGGCGAGCACGGACAGCAGCGCGGCGGCGTCCGCCACCGACCTGGCCATCGGGCCCGCGGTGTCCTGTGCCAGCGAGACCGGCACGATCCCGGTGCGGCTGACCAGGCCCAGGGTCGGCTTGATGCCGACGATGCCGCACGCGCTTGCGGGGCAGACGATGCTGCCGTCGGTCTCCGTGCCCACCGCGAGCGGTGCCAGGCCCGCGGCGACCGCGACCCCGGACCCTGAACTGGAGCCGGACGGGTTGCGGCCGGTGCCGTGCGGGTTGACGGCCTGCCCACCGAGCGTGCTCCACCCGCTGGTGGAATGGCTGGAGCGGAAGTTCGCCCACTCGGACAGGTTGGCCTTGCCGAGGATCACCGCACCTGCGTCGCGCAACCGGGTGACCAGGAAGGCCTCGTCCTGTTCGGCCTCGGCGAGGGCCGGCGAACCGGCCGTGGCGGGCATCCCCGCCACGGCGATGTTGTCCTTGATCAGCACCGGGATGCCGGCCAGCGGCCCGGGCGCCGCGCCGCGCGCACGGGCTTCGTCGCTGGCCCGCGCCTCGTCGGCGGCGTGCGGGCTGAGGCTGATGACCGCGTGCAGCGCCGGGTTGAGCCGTTCGATCCTGCTGGAGTAGAACGCTGTCAGTTCCGCGGCGGTGAGGGCACCATCGGTGAGTGCCTGCCGCAACGCCGCGACCGTCGCGGTGTCCGGATCGAGCCCGGTCCCACCGAGCGTGTGGCTTACCTGCGACGATGTGCTGGGCTCGGACATGCTAGGAGGATAACGGCGTGGATGTATCTATCGGCTCGCTGGCCGCCGTCCCGGCGCTGAGCAGGCCCGGCCTGCTGGCCGCGCCCGTGGCCGCGGCGCTGGCCGCGCTGGGGGAAGCCGCAGCGGGCGAGATCGGCGTGGCGGAGATCGACCCGGCGGCCGCGGACACCGCGGCGTTCTGCGAGCGGTACGGGGTGAGCCCGGCCGAGTCGGCCAACTGCGTGGTGATCTCCGGCAAGCGCGCGGGCGAGATCAGGTACGCCGCCTGCGTGATCCTTGCCACGACCAGGGCCGACGTGAACAACGTGGCCCGCCGTGAGCTTGACGTGCGCAAGGCCTCGTTCGCGCCGGTGGACATCGCGGTCGCCGAGAGCGGGATGGAGTACGGCGGGATCACCCCGCTTGGCCTGCCCGCGGGCTGGCCCGTGCTGGTGGACGCGGCCGTGGCGGACACACCGCTCGTGGTGATCGGCAGCGGCGTCCGGCATTCCAAGCTGGTGCTGGCCGGGAAACTGGTTGCCAGCCTGCCCGGCGCGCGGGTGATCGACGGCCTGGCCCGCTGACCGTGGTCAGGGGAGCCAGGACACGTGGCCGTGCAGCACCGCGTAGCCGACGAAGGCACCGGTGTCGATCAGCGTGTGCGCGATGATCATCGGGGTCACCCGGCCCCATCGCTTGTACAGCACCCCGAAGATGACTCCGAGGATCGCGTTGCCGATGAATCCGCCGAACCCCTGGTACAGGTGATACGAGCCACGCACCACCGCGGCCAGGGCGATCGCCTTGCCCGGTGACCAGCCCAGCTGGTCCAGGCGGCGCAGCAGGTAACCGAGGACCAGGACCTCCTCGAGGATGCCGTTCTGCGCCGCGTCCAGGACAAGCACGGGGATGCGCCACCAGATGGCGGGCAGGTTCTCCGGTACCACGTTCAGGCTGATCCCGAGGTGGAAGGCCGCTATGTACAGGGCAAGCCCGGAGCCGCCGATGACCGCGGCGAGCACCGCGCCCCTGGCGACGTCACTGCCCGGGCGGGTGGTGTCGATGCCCAGCGCCGAGGGTCCCTCGCCCTCCCTGGCCAGCAGGTAGAAGACCAGCGCGACCGGGGCGAGCGTGGTGATGATGCCGGCCAGTTGCAGGGTCAGGTCGAGCAGCGGCCGGCCGGGCGCGAGCGACCCGACCAGCAGTGCCTGCTGCTGCCGCAGTGCCTTCGGCGCGGTGAGCGAGCCGACCAGGTTGATGACCGCGTACAGCGCACTGGCACCGAGTGACACGGCGAAGACGACGATGATCTCCCAGCCGAGCAGTCGCCTGGTCAGCGGCGGAAGCGTAGCGGGAACCCCGGAATTCACCCCAGGACTCTATTAGCTAAGGCTGGGCAGCAGGTCAACGCACGCTGCAGGCCCGCTGCAGGAAAGCCTCAGGCGCCGGCCGCGGTGACGATCGCGTCGGTGGCGAAGCCGAGCACGACCCCGAGCAGGATCGCCCAGGTGACCAGTTCCTTGAGCTTGGATGCCCGGGCCACGGCGAGCAGTTCGATGACGACGTACAGGATCGACCCGGCCGCGAGCGCGAGGAACGCGACGCCAAGCAGTGGGCTGGTCACCACCTGGCCGACCATGGTGCCGACGAAGGTGGGGCCGCCGCCGATGACGCCGAGCAGGATCAGCCTGCCCCAGGTTGGCCGCTCCCCCGCCGCGGCGAGCGGGGCCACGATGCCGAACCCCTCGGTCGCGTTGTGCGCGCCGAATCCGATCACCAGGAGCACGGCCAGGCTGAGCTGCCCGGCCGCGGCCGACGAGCCGATCGCCAGTCCCTCGCCGAAGTTGTGCAGGCCGATCCCCGTGGCGATGAGCAGCGACAGTTCCGCCGCCCGGACCTTGGCAGCGTCGGGGCCCGAAGGCAGCAGTGGCTTGTGCGCGACGGCAGCGCCAGGCCCCTCCGGCCGCATCGCCGCGGCCCGGCGCTTCATCCAGCGGTCGAAGTAGACCAGGCTCATCAGGCCGATGCCGAGGCAGCCCAGCATGGTCAGGCCGTCGACGAACGCGGTCCGCCAGTCGTGCGCGCTGAGCGCGGTATCGGCCGGGTCCCAGGCGTTCGTCAGCACGTCCCAGAGCAGGAAGATCAGGATGCCGATGGCGAGCGCGTTGAGGAAGACCTTGAGCCGTGGCATCGGTGCCCGGATGCGCCCGAGTGGCAGGCCCAGGAAGATGGTGAACCCCGCGATGGCGCCCAGCAGGACGATCTGGCTTGATGACAACGGGATTCCTCTCCTGGCGATGGGCCGGGCCCGGGCGACGCGGGTCAGCTTACTAAAGTTAGGCTTGCCTAACAACGCCCCCATGGATGACCCACTGGCCGGGAAGGTGGTCCCGGACACGCGCCGGCCGCCGCGTCCGGTATTGAACGCGGCGGCCAGCTTTGCTCCCGCACGACCGTGGCCCGCGGGAAGACCGTGCTATTAGAAGGTGGCCTCGCCCAACAGGTCGTCGAACTCGCCCATCTTGACGCCTTCGATCAGTGCGGCGACTTCCGCGTGGGTGTAGATCAGCGCGGGGCCGTCCGGGTATCGCGAGTTCCGGACGGCGAACTCGTCGCTGCCCAGCTTGGCCAGTTCCACGCAGGCGCCCTGCGAGTTGCTGGCACTGCTCTTACGCCAGCCGGCGGCCTGTGATTTCGGCGGCCGGCATTCCGTTGTACGTCTTCATTCTTCTATGACTTCCTCAAGCATCCCGCTCAAGATTTCTATTGTTCGTTCGGGTGACTCGCCCTCGACGCTGAGGCGCTCCATGACTTCGGTGTACTTCTCGACGTCTTCGCGCTTGTCGAGGTAGAGAGCACTGGTGAGGTGCTCGAGGTAAACCACGTCGGGCAGGTCAACCTCGGGAAACCGCATGATGGTGAAGGCTCCGGCCTCGGCCGCATGGCCCCCGGACCGGAAGGGCACCACCTGAAGCGTGATGTTGGCTTCTCCCGCCATCTCGGTAAGTCGGACAAGCTGGGCGCGCATCACCTCCCTGCCACCAATGGGGCGGCGCAGCGCCGCCTCGTCCACTATCGCCCACAACCGGGGTCCGCCGGGCTTGGTAAGCACTTCTTGCCTGGCCAGACGCAGGCCCAGCCGGCGCTCGACTTCTTCGGGCGTCGCCGAAGGCTGCCCCAGCCTGATCACGGCCCGTGCGTAGTCGGCCGTCTGGAGCAGTCCGGGAATGAACTGCACCTCGTAGAGCCGTATCAGCGACGCCGCCTCTTCCAGTCCCACGTAGACCTGGAACCAGTCCGGCAGCACATCGCCGTACTTGTGCCACCAGCCGGGCGAGTTGGCCTGCTTGGCCAGGGCTATCAGGGACTGGGCCTCCTCCTCGGCCACGCCGTAGAGGTCAAGCAGGTCCTCGACGTCGCGCTCCTTGAAGCTGACCCGCCCCAGTTCCATCCGGCTGATCTTGGATCCGGAAGCCCGGATCGCGTATCCGGCCTCGTCCCGGGTAACCCCCTTGGCCTCGCGCAACCTGCGGAGCTGGGAACCCAGCAGGATACGCAGCACGGTCGGGCCACTGCCCGGCTGTGGCGTAATCACGCGCGCTCCCAGAGTTCGCTCCGGCAATCGATGCGCAAAGCCTTCGGATGACCTCCCCGTCGATCGCACATGCACTAAGCACTTCCATCTGCACGTGCATCCGGCCTTGCGTTTGCAAGGTCTACAGGGGATGATAGCGCTTGTGCCGCACCTACACGACTCACAGCGGCAGCGTTAGTCGATGGGACTTCCATCACCTCCCACCGGGCCACCTCGCCTAATGACAACGGAGGTTCACGAGGTGTCTGAGGATCAACTCCTCACGGCGAGCCGGCCCGGGAGAACGCGCCAGGAGAGCCCCTTGCTTTCGGCACCCCCCTTGCTCCGTGATGCTGCGTCAGCCGCTGAGCAGCCCACGGCGACATGCACGCTCGGCGCGTACCCGGGATCGGTGAAAGCCGGCCGCGACTTCACCCGGGTCACGCTGGGCCTGTGGGGCATGGATGCGCTCACCGACCCGGCCGAGCTGGTCGTGTCCGAACTGGTGACCAACGCGGTGCGGCACGGCGTCCCGTCCGCACGCAAGCTCGTCAGCGCGCACTGCGTGCGGTTGCGGCTGCTCGCCCAGGCCCCGTTCGTGATGTGCATGGTGACCGACCCGGGCCACGGGATCCCGGTGCTGCGGGACTCCGACCTCGCCGCGGAGTGCGGCCGCGGCCTGACCGTGGTCGAGGCCTGCAGCGTGCGCTGGGGCTGGCATCTGCTCGACGAGGGCGGCAAGGTGGTGTGGGCCCTGCTGCGGTGACCCCGCACGGCATGGGTATCTAGCTGGCAGGAGCCGGGCGGCACGGCTAGGCTCATGGCGCCACAATCCCGGCAGCCGCATTCTGTCCGTTCTGCGCGCTCATGGAACCTGCCCCGAGGAGCAGTCATGGTCCAGCCTTATCCATCGGCCGGGCAAATGCCCGAACCCGTGCGCCCGGGGCCGCCACCCTCGGTGGTAAGGGCGGTACAGCTGATGTACGCGGGCGCCGTGGTGAGTGCGATCAGCCTGATCGTCGGCCTGGCCACGGTCGGCAGCCTGCGCAACAGCCTGCACAAGTCCCAGCCCTCGCTCACGCCCACCCAGTTGCACAACCTGCAGACCGTCGTGGTCGTCGGCTCGATCTTCATCGGGCTGATCAGCATCGGGCTGTGGATCTGGATGGCGCTGATGAACAAGGCGGGCAAGTCCTGGGCGCGCATCGTCGCCACCGTGCTGTTCGGTCTTGACACACTCTTCCTGCTGCTTGGCGTGGCCCGCGCGGGGGCGGCGGCCGGCACCCTGGTGTCCATCCTCACCTGGCTGATCGGCCTCGGCGCGATCATCCTGCTGTGGCGGAAGGACTCCACCACGTACTTCAGCCCGCAGGCCGGCCAGCAAGCGCGCTAGGCCCCGGCCCGGCCGCCCGCGTCACCGGGGCAGGCGCGCCAGTTCGTGGCAGGCGATCGCCGCGGCCGCGACGACGTTCAGCGAGTCGACCCCCAGAGCCATCGCGCCGGCGCTCATCGGGACGCAGACCGCCGTGTCGGCCTCGGCCAGCCAGCGCGAGGACAGCCCGTCTCCTTCGGTGCCGAGCAAAAGCGCGACGCGGCCCGCGGACGTGACCTGTCCCAAGGGGACCGCCGACTGATCCGGGGTCAGCGCGAGCAGGGTGAAACCGGCCGCCCTGATCTCCGCCAGCCCGCCGCGCCAGTCGGGCATGCGGGCGTACGGGATGGCGAAGACCGCGCCCATCGAAACCTTGACCGCCCGCCGGTACAGCGGGTCCGCGCAGCGCGGTGACAGGATCACCGCGTCCACGCCCAGCGCGGCGGCACAGCGGAAGATGCCGCCGACGTTCCCATGGTCGACCAGGTCTTCGAGCACTACGATGCGCCGCGGCCAGCCGGGCTGCCCGGCGCGGGCCTGCTGCCCAGATCCCGGGCCCGCCGGCACCGCACCGCGAACCGATGGCCCGCCGCGGGCCGCCGCGTCACCGGACAACAGGCTGGTCACCGACGGGAGCGCACGGCGGCCCATCGAGGCCAGTGCACCGCGGTGCACCTGGTATCCGGTGACCTGCTCGGCGATCTCCTGGGAGATCACATAGACCGGGCCTGGGCACGTGCCGGCCAGATCGGCCAGGCCTGCCAGCTTGTCCCGGGTGACCAGCATCGAGCGAACCCCGAAACCGGCGGCGACCGCCCGCCGGATCACCTTCTCGCCCTCGGCCATGAACAGGCCGTGCGCCGACTCCATACTCGTGCGCAGCCGGACATCGGTGAGACGGGCATAGTCCGCCAGGCGGGGGTCACCTGGGTCGGCCACGTCGACGATGCCTGCCATGGTCCCAGTCTGGCCGGGCCGCCGCGCACCCGCATGCCACCCCTCGCGCAGCACTGGCTTGCGCACGTTTAGCACATCCATGCATAAAAAGGGCAAGAGATCTCATGCGGGACGATCGTCTACTACAGTCGTGCCCGCAACGCTCGCGGGTTCGGCCGCCTTGGGTGGGGTGGCGGGGTGAGAACCAGCAGTGCGGGCGGCGGGCGTGCCCGCACGGACTTGCGGCCCGGGCTGCGCGTCTCGTGATGTGAGGGATTTCGTGACAACTGCACGCACCGGCGCCGGCGGCCGGTACCGGCCAGGCCGCAAGCGCAGGCTCAGCACCGCGCTGTTCACCCTGCTCGCCGCGGCGATTGCGGCAACCCTCCTGGTCGCACTCGGCGCCAGGACCATCTCCGCCCGCGCCACCTGCACCGGCCAGACCACCACGGCGCAGGTAGCGGTCTCCGCCGACATCGCGCCGGTGATCCAGCGGCTCGCCACGTACTTCAACAGCGAGCACCGCCAGGTGGACGGGCGCTGCGCCGCGGTCGCGGTGCACACGGTGCCCGCGGCCACGCTGGCCGCCGGCCTGGCCCGGGGGACCGCGGGCAAGCCGCAGCCCGCGGTGAACGCCTGGATTCCCGATTCCCCGCTGTGGGTGGACGTGGCCCGCGCCACCCCGGCCGCGGCCAGGCGGATCCAGCCCAGCGGGATCGTCGTGGCCGAGTCTCCGCTGGTTATCGCGATGCCACGGCCCGTGGCGGCGCGCACGCCGGTCTTCGGCAGTTCGGTCGGCTGGCAGATCCTGGCGCCGCCGGGTGCGGGCGGCCCGCCCAAGGCGATCGGCCTCAACGTGCAGTTCCCCGACCCGACCCAGAGCGCCGTCGGGCTGGCCGGGCTGATCGAGCTCAAGCGGCTGTTCGGCTACGGCCGGGCCGCCCGCGGCCAGATGGCCACGTTCGCGCTCAACGCCCAGGTCGTGCATCCCGGCACCGTAGCCTCGTCGCTGCCGTCGCTGGATACCTTCGCCCGGCCCTCACGTGGCAGCGACATCGCGCCCGTCACGCTGACAACGGAACAAGCGGTGGTGGCCTTCGACCGGTCCCATCCGGGCCAGCCACTCGCGGTGCGCTACCCGGCGCAGGGCACCTTCCAGCTCTCCTATCCCTATGTGCTGACCACCACGGGCGGGGCGGCTCTGGCCGCGGCGAAGGCCTTCGGCAGCGTGCTGCGCTCGTCCTACGCGAACGCCTACGTGCGCTACGAGGGGTTCCGCACCGGAACCGGGGTGGCCAGCGCCTGGCCCGCGTCGTACGGGCTGCAGAGCGCGGAGCCGCACCTGCTCAGGCCGCCGGGGCCTGCCCAGGCCGGCAAGGAACTGCACGCCTGGCGCGTGCTGGGCCTCGGGTCGCGGTTCCTGGCCATCAACGACGTCTCCGCCGCGATGGCCACCCCGGTCGCACCGGGTGGCCCGACCCTGGAGCAGGTACTCGGGCGCACCTCGGCGGCCGGGATGCGGCGTTTCCCCGACAGCACCCAGATGGGCCTGTGGGTGTTCGCCAGCCACCTGGCCGGCGCGCTGCCCTACCGCCAGCTCGTGCCGATGGGCCCGCTGCCGGGCCAGTTCGGGCTAGTCACCCGCAGGCAGGCGATCCAGGGCCTGGCCGCGACCGGGAAGACGTTCCCGCGCACCCCGGCCGCCCTGTACGGCACGCTGCTGGCCGCCTACAAACAGATGGTCGCCAGCTACCAGCCGCAGTACGTCAACGACATCATCGTGCTGACCGCCGGGGTGGAGAACGACCCAAGCGACATCTCGGCGGCCACCCTGCTGCACAACCTGCACACGCTGGCCAATCCTCGTCGCCCGGTGGAGATCCTGATGGTTGTCTTCGGCGTGCCGAAGGACCTCGGCGACCTGCAGCAGATAGCCAAGGCAACCAACGGCAAGGTCTGGCCCGTCACCAGCGCGGCCCAGATACCGCAGATCTTCTACCGGGCCTTCGGGCGGCGCATCTGCCAGCCGCACTGCCCCAGGTAGCCTGCCCGGATCGAGGGCTTGCCTGGCGCCGCTGGCCCCGCCGGGGAAGCGCCCGGGGACGCACGCCCGGGGGGCCTGCCCGGCGCTCGCGAACCAGCCTGCGGAAACACCCCTGGAACGCCACGGACGGCACCGTGGCACGGCCGCCGGCAGGCCTGCGGGACGCCAGAAAAGATCTCTGCGAAACTTCGCCACCGGATGTGAACCAAGCCGGTTTGCAGCGCGTCTTCTCTGTGAGGCCCAGCGAGAGCGGGGCGCTGGGCCTCATAAGGGACTTGAGGCCCGGCCAGAGCGGGGGGCCGGGCCTCATACCCCCCAAAGGCTTGTGGTCCGGCGAGAGCGGGGCGCCGGACCACAGAACTTGGGGCCTGGCTAAAGCGGGGAGCCAGGTCCCAGAAAGCTTGGGGCCCGGCCAGAGCGGGGAGCCGGACCCCAAGGAAACTTGAGGCCCAGTGCAAGCGGGGCGCTGGGCCTCAGAAAAGCTTGGGGCCCGGCCAGAGCGGGGAGCCGGACCCCAAGGAAACTTGAGGCCCAGTGCAAGCGGGGCGCTGGGCCTCAGAAAAGCTTGGGGCCCGGCCAGAGCGGGGAGCCGGACCCCAAGGAAACTTGAGGCCCAGTGCAAGCGGGGCGCTGGGCCTCAGAAAAGCTTGGGGCCCGGCCAGAGCGGGGAGCCGGACCCCAAGAGTTCCCAGAGGCGGCCTCCCAATGGAGGCCGCTTCTGTCACTATCCGGCGTCCAGGAACTGATGAGCGCGCCCGATCAGCGTGGCGACCGCCTGCCCTTCCCGTTCGAACCCCTCGCCCACCGTCTTGCGCTGCAGGAACCGGGCATGGATGCCTTCGAGCACCACGGCCAGCTTGAAGCAGCCGAACGCCATGTAGTAGTCGATCCTGGAAAGGTCGCGGCCGGTGAGATCCGCGTACCGGGCCGCGACCTGGTCCCTGGTGAGGAACCCGGGGCTGGTTGTTATCGACTGCCCGACACCATGCGGCAGCAGGTCCTCCTCCCCCGCTTCCGTCCAGTAGACCAGGGACAGCCCGAGGTCGGCGAGCGGGTCGCCAAGGGTGGACATCTCCCAGTCCACGACCGCGGCGATCCGCGGTTCCGGGGCCGGCCTGATCAGCATGTTGTCGATACGGAAGTCACCATGGACCAGGGTCCCGGCGGTACCGCCCGCCCGGGGCCGGTCCCCGGCGGGCAGCCCGGCGGCCAGCCGGCTGACGAGTTCGGTATAACCGGGCATCTCCCTGGTCACCGACAGGTCCCACTGCCGCTGCCAGCGGGCCAGCTGCCGTGCCATGTACCCCTCTGGCTTGCCAAACCCATCCAGCCCGACCGCGCTCACGTCGAGCCCGTGGATCGTGGCGAGCATCGCGGCGAAGTCCGCACAGATCTGCCCGGCCTGAGCCGGGCTGAGCAGCCGCGCGTCCTCGCTGGTGCGGAACACGACTCCGTCCACCCACTCCATCAGATAGAACGGGGCCCCGATGAGCTCGGTGTCCGGGCAGATCGCGACCGGGCGGGGCACGGGCACTGCGGTGCCGTACAGCGCGGACAGGACGCGATACTCCCTGGACATGTCGTGCGCGGTGGGCAGCACATGACCGAGCGGCGGCCTGCGCAGCACCAGGCGTGTCGCCGGGGCATCAGGGCCCGTTTCGCCCGGAGCGCGGAACTCCAGCCGGTAGGTCAGGTTCGACCGCCCGCCTGCGATCAACTCGACGGTAAGGTCCTGTCCTGCGCCGGGAAGGCCGTTGTCGTGAATCCATCGAGCCAGCCCGGCCGTGTTCTCCACGCCGGGAACGCCGACATCGCCCATGCCGCTCCTTGCTCGTGCCGCCGGCCACCTGTCGCCCGCGGTGTCATTGCATGATCCACGCTTAAGGCCGTGCCCGCCAACCACAGCGAGCCTTGCGACGCGCCGGGGCCCTGCGGGAAAGCGGCGGGCACCCGGCCGGGCAGGGGGCGGAAATAAGCCACGGCTCCGTCCAATAGGCGCATCGCCGATCTTTTACGGACGCTTTGTCGTCGCCATGCGGATGCCCGGCGGCTAGGCACATGATTCGTTCAATGGACAGGAGCCTCCCGCGGCCCCAGATTCCCGCCGAGGCCATGGGAGCACAGGTTCCTGAGGCCCGGCGGCCCGGCACCATTCCCGCAATAGCGCCGGACCAGCGGGGGAATGCCGGGCAGCGCCAGTCGGCCACCCATTCGCGGCCCTGGGCGCAGCGGCTGAGTATCGGCCCCGCACTGGACCGGGCGCGGGCCGGTGACGAGGCGGCTTTCCGGGTGCTCTACCGGGACGTTCATCCCAGGGTGCTGCGCTGCCTGCAGGCCATCGTCGGCGCCGACGCTGAGGACGTGGCCTCGGAGACCTGGCTTCAGGTAGCCCGTGACCTGCCCGGCTTCTCCGGTGACGGGGACGGCTTCCGCGGCTGGGTGGCCACGATCGCCCGGCACCGTGCCGCCGACCACCTGCGCCGTGCGCGTCGCCGTCCGCAGCAGGCCACGGTAACCGTGGCCGACCTGGAAGCCTGGGCGTCCGGCGACGACACGGCCGGCCAGGCGCTGGAACTAATGGCTACAGAGGCGGCGATCGTACTTATTTCACAATTGCCGCGGGACCAGGCCGAGGCGGTTCTGCTGCGGGTGGTCATGGGCCTGGACGTGACGACCACAGCGCGGGTTCTCGGTAAACGCCCAGGCGCCGTGCGGATGGCTTCTTACCGAGGTTTGCGAAGGCTTTCTGGATGGCTGGAACAAGCCGCCGACGATAGCGGAGGGAAAGCGGAGTGACAGGAATGCGTGCGGCGGCGCTGAAGGGGGCGAGATGAACACGCGCCGATCCCGGCGGATCCGGCCCGGCACCGCGGAGCAGTTGCTGCAAGGCGCCCCGGTGCCGGTGCCCGATCCGCTGGCCCGCCTGCTGGCCAGTGCCGCGGCACCGCCGCAGCCTGGCGAACTGGCACGGGAGGAAGCGGCCGTGGCCGCGTTCCATGCGGCGCGTCTCGCCCCTGTCGCCGCATCCCGGAGAGGACAGATGGTCACTCCCCCGCCTGCCAGGTTCC
Source organism: uncultured Actinomycetes bacterium (assembly GCA_963707905.1). GTDB lineage: Bacteria > Actinomycetota > Actinomycetes > Streptosporangiales > Streptosporangiaceae > DASXKD01. Next base: position 121,720 of record CAVPSA010000022.1, read on the forward strand.
TGACAACGAAGGTCGCCGCCCTCGCACTGGTCATCTGCACCACGGGCGGCATCGCGCTCGCCGCCACCGTGGTGAGCGGCAGCCCGCACGGTTCCGGATCTGCCGAGCGACCGGCAGTAGCCGGGGAAGGCGGGCACGAGCCCGCCGTGGCCGGGGTACCGCCCGGGCGGCCGGGAGCCGGGCACCTGTCCGGACGGGGCACCCGGCGCCCGGGCGGCGGCCGGGGAACTCCCGGCGCGCTGGCCGTGCCGGTGGCCAGGCTCTGCCTGACGCTGACGTCCGACGTCCACGCGATCCTCATGTCCCGTCCTGGCCCGGGACCACAGGCCGCGGCCACCGGGCAGCATGGCAGCGGCAATGCCTACCGGCGGAATGGCGGCAGTGCGGGGCGGCGCGGCAGCGACACCGCACCCGGAGGCGGCGGCGGCGCCACAGGGCAGCGCCGCGGGGCCACAGGGCAGCGCCGCCGGGCCACAGGGCAGCGCCACCGGGGGGCAGCGCCTGGCTGCCCGCAGCCGCGCGCAGGCGCTCGCGAGTCCCGTGCTGCTGCGGATCTTGGCGCATCCGGGTTTCCCGCGGCTGACCGCCACCGCTGGCGGCGCCGCCAATGTGGCCGACCTCTGCACGCTCGCGCTCGGCCTGCCAGCCTTGCCCGCGCCGCAGCGGCTGGCCAGCCTCCCGGCCCCAGCGTTCGCGGCCGTGCCGGTCGCCTCCCTGGTCAGGCTGCCGCGCGGGGTACTGGCGGAACTGCCCGCCGCAGCGCTGACCCGCCTCCCGGTCCCGATTCTGGCCAAGCTCCCCCGGCCGGTGCTGGCCGCGCTTCCGGCGCCGGCCATGGCTCGGCTCCCGGTGGCGGTGCTGGCCGGGCTCCCGGCAACCGCGCTCGGGCGGCTGCCGGGCCCCGCGCTGGCGAGGCTTCCGGTTCCTGTGCTGCGCAGGCTCCCGGCCGCGGCCCTGGCCAGGCTGCCGGTATCGGTCCTGGCGACGCTGCCCACCGTGACCCTGGCCCGGCTCCCTGGCTCCGCCCTGGCGAAGCTGCCCGAGCCGGTGCTGCGGCGGCTGCCGGCCGCGGCGCTGGCCAGGCTCCCTGGCTCCGCCCTGGCGAAGCTGCCCGAACTGGTGCTGCGGCGGCTGCCGGCCGCGGCGCTGGCCAGGCTCCCGGCTACAGCGCTGGTGACGACTGCCCGCCGCCACGCTGGCCCGGGTGCCGGTCCGGTTCCTGGCCGGGCTGCCCGCTGCTGCGCTGACCCGGCTGCCGGTGCCCGTGCTGGCCAGGCTGCCTGCAACCGCGCTGGTGAAGCTGCCGGCCTCGATCCTGGCCAGGCTCCCGGTGTCGGCCCTGCGACGGTTGCCGGTCTCGGTGCTGGCCCGTCTGCCCGCCGCCGTACAAGCAAAGCTGCCCGCGTGGATCCGGGCCAGGCTAGCCGCCACGAACCTGGCCAAGGTCCCAGCGCCAGCGCTGGCGAAGCTGCCGGTCTCGATGCTGGCTCAGTTGCCCGCGCCGGTACTGGCCAGCCTGCCGGCCGCGGTGCGCTCGCTACTCCCGGTCTCGCTGCTGGCCGCCATGCCGAACGGTCTGTAGCCGCCACCGCGCGAACCGCGCCATGTGACGGGGGCCCGGGTGGGGCTGCTGGCCCGACGGGCACCACGGGCCCCATCCGGCCAGCGGCGCCCATCCGGTCGGGCGCACGCTGACGGCGGGGCAGGCGGGCATCCCCCGGGGCCCGCCTGCCCCGCTTGGGCGGCCGTTGCGCGTTTGCGCGCCCGCCGGTGCGGTTGTGCTGCCACATCTGGCTCAGGCTCGGGCAGGCTCGGAGCGAGCGATAGTGAGGTACCAGTAGCCACCCGCGATATTCAGCGCCGCAAGAACCAGGAACGGGGCTGCCCACCAGGAGCCGTACGAGAGGAACAGGACGCCGCCGACGGCCAGCACACCGCCGCAGACCATACGCGTGACCCCGGAGGCGCGGAGGTGGCGGTACTCCCATGGCGCGATCGAGCGCCGTATGCCGGTGCGCGGCGGAGATGCCCACCACCCGCGAAGGCCCTTCGCAGCGGTGTTGTCATTGGGTGTGTTCATCGGGGTGCCTCCTGTCGGCTGTGGTGTCAGCTACCCGATCACCTATCAAAATGATATCACTTTAATAAGTGACCGCAAGGGGCCGCCCGGGCGCGCCTCGCGCCGCGTGATGCGTTGCCGCCGAGCGGCTTAGGGCCGGTCAGGAGGCCGTCAGGATCCCGGCGAGGATCTCGCAGCCGCGGGCCACGTCGGAGAGCGGGGCGCCGCCATAGCCGAGGACAAGGCCGTTCCTGGTCACCGGCCCGGCGAAGTACCGCTCCAGGGTGGCCACCGCCACCCCGCGTTCCGCCGCGGCCCCGGCGACCTCGGCGGCTGGCTGGCGGGTTTCCAGGATCATGTGCATGCCCGCCTCGTCACCAAGCAGCCGCCCGGCGTCCCCGCCGTGAAACGCCGCGGTCATCGCGGCACGCCGACGCGCGTAGTCATGCCGCATGCGCCTGATGTGCCGCTCCAGCGCGCCGGTGGTGATCATGCTGAGCAGCGCGCCCTGGGCGGGCCCGGACGCCCAGTCCCCCAGCGTGCTGCCGGCCGCGGCGAGCCGTGCGGCCAGCCCGGGCGACGCGGCCAGCCAGCCGATCCGCATCGCCGGGGTAAGGATCTTCGTCGTGGTCCCCAGGTAGATCACGACCTCTGGGTCCATGCCGAACAGGGGCGGCAGTGGCGCGACGTCGTAGCGGAACTCGCCGTCGTAGTCGTCCTCGACGATCAGTGTGCCGGTGTCCCTTGCCCAGGCGGTCAGCGCCCGCCTGCGCGGCACCGACAGCCGGGCGCCCAGCGGGTACTGGTGCGCGGGTGTGGCGTAGATCAGGCTGAGCCCGTCCGGCAGTGCGTCCACCCGCAGGCCGCCGGAATCGACGGGGCACGGCACCACCCGCAGCCCGTGCGCGGCGAATACGGCCCTGGCGGCCGGGTATCCCGGCTCCTCCACGCCCACCTGGTCGCCCGGCGGCAGCAGCGAGGCGAGCAGGCCGAGGCTCCCGGCGACCCCGCGGGTCACCACAAGCTGGCCGGCGGAGCAGTGCACGCCCCGGCTGCGCCGCAAGTACCCGGTGAGGGCGGTGCGCAGGTCGGCACTGCCCTGCGGATCCGGCAGGTCACCGGTGACCCCGGCGCCCGCGCTGCGCCACGCACGGCGCCACGCCCCGGGGTCGATCCCCTGGGTCCACGCGATCCCCGGGCGCAGGTCGATCATCGAGGTGCCGTCGAGTTCGGGGAGCCCGTCCCGCGTCCCCCGGGCCGCCCGCGGGGGCAGGACAGGTTCCGGCTGCCCGCGCTCGGCGGGGCGTCCCAGTGCCCCATCCGCGACGAACGTGCCCGAGCCGTGCCGCCCTTCCACCCACCCCTCGGCGAACAACTGGGCGTAGGCGGCGGTGACCACGGTCCGGCTGACACCGAGAAGCCCGGCGAGCGTCCTGGTCGACGGGAGCCGCTCGCCGGTGGCCAGCCGGCCGTCCGTCATGGCGTCGCGGAGCTGCCCGGCGAGCTGCGAAGTCAGCGGTTCCGGGCCGTCCCGGTCGGCCGCCAGCGGCAGCTCCAGCGTTCGGCGAACCATAGTGGTCCTTAAATTAGCCCTGAAAGTGGCTATAAACGAATAGCCACTTTCTGGCTACCCTAGGCCTCATGACCATGCAGAGCCAGACGCTGTCCGCGACCGAGCGCACCCGGCTGCGCCGTCACTCCGAGCGGGGCAAGACAGAGCACGCCGACCTGCTCGCCGTGCTCGACGCCGGAATGATCTGCCACCTCGGGGTGGTCCTCAACGGTGCACCGCTGGTGCTGCCCACCGCCTACGGCCGCATCGGCGACACGCTGTACCTGCACGGATCCTCCGCCAACCGGAGCCTGCATGCGGCGGACGGGCAAGAGGTCTGCGTCACGGTCACCCATATCGACGGGCTGGTCTGCGCCAGGGCCGTGTTCAGCCATTCGGTCAACTACCGGTGCGCCGTGGTGTTCGGCACCGCGCACATCGTCACCGACGAAGCCGAGCGCCTGGCAGGCCTGCGAGCCGTCACCGAGCAACTGATCCCCGGCCGGTGGGACGCCGTGCGGGCGCCGAACCGCAAGGAACTCGCCGCCACCTCGGTGCTCGCCATCTCGCTCGGCGAGGCCTCCGTCAAGGTCCGCACCGGACCGCCCGGCGACGAGCCCGAGGACCTGGACCTGCCGGTCTGGGCTGGTGTCCTGCCCATGACGACGAGTTTCGGCGAACCGGAGCCCGACCCCGCACTCCAGCCGGGCATCACGGCCCCGGACCACATCCGCGCGCGGGCGGGGGCAGGGTGGGCCGATCGTTCGGCATAAATCAGGGAAACAGTGGCCGGAATCAAGCATGAGGTGCCAGCGGCGCCCGATACCACGGACATAGCGCCTAGGCTGAGGGGATGACTGACCGGCTGGTGTGGATCGACTGCGAGATGACAGGGCTTGACCTGGAGCGCGATGCCCTGATCGAGATCGCCTGCCTGGTTACCGACGGCACGCTCGACGTGCTCGGCGAGGGTCTCGACCTGGTTATCAAGCCGCCACCCGAGGCGCTGGACCAGATGGAAGATGTAGTGCGGGAGATGCACACCTCATCCGGGCTGCTGACCGAGCTTGCCGCAGGCATCACCCTCGCGGAAGCGCAGGACCAGGTGCTGGCTTACGTGCGCAAATACATTGCCGAGCCGCGGCGGGTGCCGCTGGCGGGCAACTCCATCGCCACCGACCGGGTATTCATCGCCCGCGACATGCCCGAGCTTGACGCCTTCCTGCACTACCGGATGGTGGACGTGTCCAGCATCAAGGAGCTTGCCCGCCGCTGGTACCCGCGAACGTACTTCGCCAGCCCGCCCAAGCGCGGTGGGCACCGGGCCCTCGCCGACATCACCGAGAGCATCCAGGAACTGCGCTACTACCGGGAGACGGTGTTCGTGCCGCCACCGGGCCCCGACTCGGCCACCGCACGCCAGATCGCCGCGCACTACGACGGGGCCGCGGCCAGCGTGGAGCCTGACAGCGAGGGCCAGGCCGGCCCGGCCTGACCGGCAAGCGACGGGCGGCCAGGCCGGGGAGGCTGCGCGGCCAGGCCGTGACGCTATCGCGCACGGCGCGGGTGGCCGTTGCACGAGCCGTGAGCGAATCGCGACGAAACTGAGGCAATCATCCTCGAACCGCACCGTGCCCATGGCCGTGCCAGAGGTGTGGACACGACGGCCGGTCCTCCCACCGAAGGGACCAGTCATGTTCGTCACCCTCGCCCGGCGCGTGGGCGTATTCGCCATGCTGGCAGCGCTCGCCGCAGGCTGCGGCAGCGCTGCGACCGGGCACTCCGCGGCCCCGAAACCGGCGGCTGCGGCGCACTCCCCGGTGCCGAAACCCTCCCCCACGGCGCACTCCCCGGCAGCCGAGCCGGTCATGGTCCGCCATCACCACCGCCGTCATCACGCCCGGCACATGCATGCCGTGGCCAGCACGCCGCCCGCCCAGCCGGTGAACCCCATTCCACAGGGCAACGGCGGTGATCAGGACGCGGACAACAACGGCGGCCCCAGCGACGGCGACGGCAACATTTGATGGCCCGCCTACAGTAATCCCCATCTTCTGGTAATCCGCAGGTCAAGAGGCTCATCTACGCCGGAACCTGGCCCGGTTCGGCATACTGGCCCGGCCCCGCTATGCTTCATCCAGCCAAACGGCGATGGTGGGCGTAGCTCAGTTGGTTAGAGCACCAGGTTGTGGTCCTGGGGGCCGGGGGTTCGAGTCCCCTCGCCCACCCCAGTCAAGCCAGAGGTCAGGAGCCTGGACCGTGATCATGGTCCAGGCTCCTGACCTAACGGTGCCCGACCGTGAATCGCTGTGGGTGACCCTCCTTGACAGTGACCCTCCGTCGACATGACCCTCCTGACGGGCACGCGGCGGGCACGACCGGGACCCGCGGATTTAGCGGCGGGCAGACGGGCAGAGGAGCCATATGGGATGTCCAGCTCAGCGGTCCACGGACGCCGATGCGGTGTCTGGCCGCACGGCCACGAACGTGACTGCGCGGTCGCCGGTCGCCCGCGGCTGGCGGGCATTGCCGCGAGGAATCGCCTTAGGCCTGGCCGCGGCGCTGGTGCCCGTCGCGCTGAGCGCGTGCGGCTCCGCACCGGCGATGGCACCGGGAACGGCCTCAGTCGTGTCGGCGCCCGTGCGGATCGCTCACACCAGGCTCGGCGCCGTCGGGTACCGGGCCGTCGGCAGCGGCCCTCCCCTGGTCTTGATCATGGGCTACTCCGGGACCATGGAGGTCTGGGATCCGCGGCTGGTGCACGCCCTCGCCCGGCACAACCGGGTGGTGATGTTCGACAACGCCGGGGTTGGCCGTACGCAGCCGCTGCACGGGGAGCAGACCGCGACACTCACCATCGACGCCATGGCCGACCAGACCAGTGCGCTCATCGGCACCCTCGGCCTCGGCAGGCCGGACGTACTGGGCTGGTCGATGGGCGGCATGATCGCCCAGGCCCTGGCGGTCCTGCACCCGGCCCAGGTGCGCCGCCTGGTGCTGTGCGCCACCTACCCCGGGACGGGGACGGTCGTGCCCTCGCAGGCGGCAATCCAGGCCGGCCGCCTCTTTCCTGCCAATCAGGTCAACGCCGCCAACGCGTTCACAGCAGCGATCTCGGAATACCCAGCCGCCGCCGCCGCGCCGGCGGATGCGAACAGGGCTCAGGCGGCCGCCGTAACCAGGTGGTGGGACGGCACCGACGCAGCCGGACGCAAGATCGCCAGGATCTCAGTGCCCACGCTTATCGCTGACGGCACCGGCGACCAGCTCGACCCGGTCGCCAATGACCGCACCCTCGCCCGCCTCATCCGCGGGTCAAGACTGGTGCTCTACCCCGATGCCGGGCATGGGTTCCTGTTCCAGGAGGGAACGCGCTTCGCTTCCGTCACCGAATCGTTCCTGACCGGGAACCGCTGAACAGGTAACCACGGTCAGGGATTGACTCCGCCGGAGAGGCAGGTGCACAGCACCGCGCCGGCGCCGGACGGGACCGCGGCCTTGAGGTGGACGATCCCGGAGACCGCGGCCGCCGCGGCGGGGCTTACTTGGCTCACCCGGCGGCGGTCACTAGATTCTGGCCGTGGCCTCACAGGGCGAACTTCTGGGCAAATGGCGCGCGGACCTGGCGGCGTGGGCGATCCCCGAGCACATCACGGCCGCCGTGCCGGACTCACCATGGGTGCTGCCGCGGCAGGTGTTCGCGCGCCGTGCGGACCGGCTGATGGCCGAACCCGGCGGGCCGTCCTACCAGCGGGCACGGGAGGCGCTCGAGCCGGCGGGCACGGTCCTGGACATCGGCTCGGGTGCCGGGGCAGCCTGCCTGCCGCTGGCCCCGCAAGCGACCACGGTCACCGCCGTGGACACCGACGCGGACATGCTCACCCTGCTCGCGGAGCGCGCGGCCGCGGCCGGCCTGGACCTGCGGACGGTATGCGGCGCCTGGCCGGACGTCGCTGAGATGGTCGGCCCGGCCGACGTGGTGACCTGCCACCACGTGGTCTACAACGTCCCAGATATCTGGGATTTCCTCGCGGCCCTGACGAGTCACGCCCGGCGCCGGGTAGTGATCGAGCTGACCACGGTGCACCCGCTGACCTCGCTCAACCCGCTCTGGCTGCGGTTCCACGGGCTGCGGCGGCCGGACGGGCCCACCGCCGCGGACCTGCTGGCGATCCTGGCCGGAGCAGGCCTGCGCGCAGGGCACACTGAATGGAGCCGTCCGGCCGAGGCAGACTATGCGGGATTCGCTGAACTGGTCGACGTCACCAGGCGCAGGCTGTGTCTGCCCGCCGATCGTGCCAGCGAGGTGGAAGCCGCGCTCCTCGACCTGGGGAGCCAACGCGAGCAGCCTGGGGATCTGGGGTCATCCGGGCGGAATGTGGTCACGATCTGGTGGGAGGGCACCGCGTGAACGAGTGGCCAACTGGCTGGTTCCGTGAGGACAAACCGGCCGCGTCGCAGGACGGGAACGCCATGCCGGGCGCCGCCGGGGCAAGCGCCGCGGCCGGAAGCGCGGCTGCCGGGGCCGCGGCCGCCGGTGGTGGCAGCGGCATGCCGGGGGCCGCGAACGACCCCACGGTCCGGCTGCCGTCCCGCTCCGGGCCGGGCGGTGCAAGCTATGCCAGCACGGGCACCGGTGCCCCGGCAAACCCGTGGCCTGGCCAGCCGCCGATGCGCTCGGCACCTGGCCGCATCCCCCGGGGTGCCACGACCTACTCCGGCGGCCGCCGGCCGCGCCGGCCGCGGCTGCGGCTGCTGCTTGCGTTCCTGGCCGGGCTCGTCGTGGTGCTCCTGATCCTGGTCATCGGCGGGTACTTCTACCTGGACGGCAAACTCCACCGGTCCAACGTGCTTGTGTCCTACGCGGGCCAGCCGGCCGCGGGCTCCGGGTCGAACTGGCTTATCACCGGCTCCGACAGCCGCCAGGGCCTGAGCCGCAAGCAGGAGCGCAGGTATCACACCGGGATCGACGTGAACGGCCAGCGGAGCGACACGATCCTGCTGCTGCACATTCCCGGGAACGGGGGGCCCGCGGTGCTCGTCAGCCTGCCCAGGGACTCCTATGTCAAGATTCCCGGCAACGGCTGGAACAAGCTCAACGCCGCATATTCGTTCGGCGGCCCGAAACTTCTCGCCGAGACCGTGCAGAACGCCACGGGCCTGCGCATCGAGCACTACATGGGAATCGGCTTCGGCGGGCTGGTGAATGTCGTCAACTCGGTCGGCGGCGTCACGATGTGCTTCAGTCACCCCCTCCATGACACCGCCTCGGGGCTGCACCTGAGAAAGGGCTGCCAGACCCTGAGCGGCGGAAAGGCGCTGAGCTTCGTCCGGACCCGGCACAACTTCGCCAGCCAGGACCTGCAGCGGGAGCAGAACCAGCGGGTGTTCATCAGGGCACTGCTGAGCAAGATGACCAGCCCGGGAGTCATGTTCAACCCGTTCTCCGTCGTTCCCGCGGCGCTCGGCTCCGTCGATGCCGTGTCGGTGGATGACGGGACCCATATCAATCAGCTCATCAGCGTCGCGTTCGCGCTGCGCCAGCCGGAAACCACCACGGTCCCGATCGCGAACTCGAACCTTCCCACGGCTGCCGGTGACGCCGTGCAGTGGGACTCTGCCCAGGCCAGCCGGCTGTTCCACGACCTGAACACCGACACCCCGCTGCCGAAGCGGCTGATCACCGGCTCACACCTGCAGGGCTGAGCGGCCGCGATTCCCGCCCCGGCGCGCATCCGGACGCCGCCGGGCTTGCATCGACGCACGATAGACGGCTTGTGAACCTTGCGCGGGGCAGGGTCACATTCGATACCATGCGTCGCATCTCATAACTGCATAACTGGTCGGAGGTTGAATGAGGACCGCTGGCGCATCTCGTACAGCCCGCCCGCTTGGTCTTTCTTCGCGCGAGGCCGAAATCATGTCACTCATCGCGGCAGGACACTCCAACGGCGAAATCGCCGCCCGGCTTGTTCTGGCCGAGAAGACGGTCAAGAACCACGTAAACCGGATCTACGCAAAGCTGGGCGCGGAATCCCGCGCGGCGGCCATCGTCCGCTGGACGGAAGCCAGCAACGGTGCTGGCGCCGCCAACCTCACTTGACTCCGCTCCGCCGCCCAGAAGCCTGCTCCGCGTCAAGCCCTCCGCCGCCCCTAGCGGTTGCCGGCTGCGGTTTGCGCTGCCCTGTGGCCCGGTCATGCCTTCTCGCCGGGCCGGAACCCGCTTAGGATCGACAGATCAGTTCCAGCGCGCATTCAGCAAACTCTCAGCCTCATCGGCCAGGATTCCTGTTATGACCACACCGGTGGGCGACGGGCGGAAGCGGCCCGAAGCGCAGCTCCTCGTGGTGGAGGACGAGCCGAACATCCTCGAGCTCCTCGCCGCGAGCCTGCGCTATGCCGGGTTCGAAGTGATCAGCGCGAGCGCGGGCACTGAGGCGGTGCAGGCGGCACAGCGCTACCGGCCCGACCTCATCGTGCTCGACGTGATGCTGCCCGACATGGACGGCTTCGACGTCGTCCGGCGCCTGCGCGGCGGCGGCGACCGGATCCCCGTGGTGTTCCTGACGGCCAGGGACGCGATGGATGACAAGATCCGTGGCCTGACCCTCGGCGGCGACGACTACGTGACCAAGCCGTTCAGCCTGGAGGAGGTCATCGCCAGGATCCGGGCTGTGCTCCGGCGCACCAAGGGCGACGGCGCCGAGCCGACGCCGCGGCTGAAGTTCGCCGACCTGGAACTCGACGAGGACAGCCATGAGGTGTGGCGGTCCGGTCAGCCGGTGCAGCTCTCGCCCACCGAGTTCAAGCTGCTCCGTTACTTCATGGGTAACGCGAACCGGGTGCTGTCCAAGATGCAGATTCTCGACCATGTGTGGGACTACGACTTCCGCGGTGACACGGGGATCGTCGAGTCCTATGTGTCGGTGCTCCGCCGCAAGGTGGACAGCACCGAGCCGCGGCTGATCCACACCCTGCGCGGCGTCGGGTATGTGCTCCGGTTGCCGTCGTCCTGACCGGCATGACTGGGTTCGCTCCGCCCGCATCCCCCGGCCGCGTGAAGGCGATGCAGCAAGCAGCCGGCCGGGTGCCCTTGCGGATCAAGCTTGTCGCCGCGCTGCTCGCGCTCGTCATCATCGCCCTGGCCGTGATCAGCATGGTCGGCCTGGCGCAGTTCCGCAGTTACCTGCAGGACCGGGCGGACGCCCAGCTGAAACTGCTGAGCGCGCAGGTCGGGCAGACCCGCGCCATCAGGATAGGTTCCCCCGCCTTCACCTTCGAGGGCTACGTCGTGGAACTGCGGGACGCCCAGGGCCAGGCGGTCCCGAACTGCAACTGGTGCACCTACCAGGGGAACCCGACCGCCCACGTGCCCAATGTCCCGACCTCCGAGTCCTGGCTGGAGGCCAACAACAACAGGCTCGTCACCGTCAGCAGCGGCGGCGACGCCTGGCGGGTGCTGGCCCGCACCGTCGGCTACCACCAGAACACGCCGCTCGGGCCCGGGCCGAACATGCCAGGAACCTTGATCGTCGGTGCCGACCTGGGCCACCTCGACCAGGCGGTCGGCTGGCTGGCCAAGGTCGATCTTGTGGTCAGCGCGATCATCGTTGTCGCGCTCGCCATCGTGGGTGTCGCGATGGTCCGGGCCAGTTTGCGGCCGCTCACCGACATAGAGCACACGGCGGAGGCCATCGCGGCCGGCGACCTGTCCCGCCGGGTGCCCTACTACGACCCCCGCACCGAGATGGGCCGCCTCGCCACGTCGCTGAACGTGATGCTGGCCCACGTCGAATCGGCATTCCGTGCGCGCGCTCAGTCCGAGGCCGCCGCCCGCCACTCCGAGGAACGGATGCGCCGCTTCCTGGCCGACGCGAGCCATGAGCTGCGCACCCCGCTCACCGCGATCCGCGGCTACGCCGAGTACTACCGCCAGCGCGGCGGGCTGAAGAACGGCTCGGCCTCCCCCGCGACCGCCGGCGCCGCGACCGCCGAGCGCCGCAACCGCCGAGGCCGCAACCGCAACCGCCGAGGCCGCAACCGCAACCGCCGAGGCCGCAACCACAGCCACGGCCAGCCACGGTACCGCGACCGCCGGGACCGCAGCCGCCGCGGCTGCCGCCCACGCGAGCGCCGTGGCCGGTTCCGGCACCGTACCGGGCTCGCTGGCTGACCCAGCGGCCAGGGACGAGCCGCTCACCCGCCAGGACATGGACCGGATCATGGAACGGGTCGAACAGGAGTCGCGCCGGATGGGCGGGCTGGTCGAGGACATGCTGGTGCTGGCCCGCGTAGACCAGCAGCGCCCGATCGAGCGCCGCCCCGTCGACCTGCTCACGCTCGCGGCGGACGCGGTCCAGGACGCCCGCATCGTCGCGCCCAGCCGGTCGATCGACCTGACCCTCGGCACCGGCGCCGCGTTCCTCGTCCTGGGCGACGAGGCCCGGCTCCGCCAGGTGATCAGCAACCTGATGAACAACGCCCTGACCCACACCCCCGACGGCTCGCCGATCTCCGTGCGGATCTTCACCGGATACCAGCAGGGCAGCCCGGCCGTGCCGTGCGCCATCCTCGAGGTCACCGACCACGGCCCGGGGCTGACCCAGGAGCAGGCCAGCCGCGTCTTCGAGCGCTTCTACCGGGCCGACCAGGCACGGGGCCGCCGCACCGGCGGCAGCGGGCTTGGCCTGGCGATCGTCCAGGCCCTGGTCACCGCGCACGGCGGGACGGTGAGCCTGGACACCGCCCCCGCGCACGGCGCGACGTTCCGGATCACCCTCCCGCTGGCCCCCGAAGCACTGGCCACGGAAAACGCCGACGACTGAGCAAGGGATCAGTGGCCGCACCAAGGATCAGCGACCGCGCCAGCGATCAGCGACCGCGCCTAGGATGTCCGCTGTGTCCGAGCAATTCGACCCCGTCGCGCACAACCGGGCGGCGTGGGACCGCGAGGTAGCCAACGACAACGAATGGACCCGGCCGGTCGGGCCCGAGGCCGTCGCCCGTGCCCGGGCCGGGGACTGGTCCGTGGTGCTCATCGGATACCAGCCCACCCCCCGCGACTGGTTCCCCGCCGACCTGCACGGCGCCGTGGTGCTGTGCCTGGCCTCCGGTGGCGGCCAGCAGGGCCCGGTGCTGGCGGCGGCGGGCGCGGACGTGACCGTGTTCGACAACTCCCCCGCGCAGCTCACCAGGGACGAGGAGGTCGCCGCCCGCGAAGGCCTGGCCCTGCGGACCGTGCTCGGCGACATGCGCGACCTGTCCGCCTTCGCCGACGCCAGCTTCGACGTGGTCTTCAATCCGGTGTCGAACGTGTTCTGCCCGGAACTGGCGCCGGTCTGGCGGGAGTCGTTCCGCGTGCTGCGCCCCGGCGGCGTGCTGATGTCCGGGTTCATGAACCCGGACATCTTCATCTTCGACCTGGCGGCGCTGGACGAGCGCGAAGAGTTCGTGGTGCGCCACAAGATCCCGTTCAGCACGCTCGACCTGCCCGAGGACGAGCGCGCCCGGATCTACTCCGGCGGCGCGATCGAGTACAGCCATACGCTGACCGAGCAGATCGGCGGCCAGCTCGGCGCGGGCTTCCTGCTCACCCACCTGGCGGAAGCGCCGCACCACGCCGACGCCACGGCCCGCTACATGCCCGGCTACATCGCCACCCGCGCCATCAAGCCAGGGTGAAGCCAGGGCAGGTGTCGGTGACGGCGCAGCGAGTCGCCGCGCACCGGCTGACGTTCGACCGGGTCACTGCGCCCTACGGCGACCCCGCCGCCGATACCGCCCTGGCCAGGGACGTGGCCGCCGCGACCGCAGTGGAGCCGGGCCCGATGCGGGAGTACCTGCGAGCGCGGACGCGGTTCTTCGATGACGTGGTCACGCGCGCGCTCAGCCGCGGCTTTGCGCAGATCGTGACCGGTGCCGCCGGGTATGACGGCAGGTCGCTGCGTTACGCACGGCCGGGCGTGCGCTGGTTCGAGGTCGATCACCCCGCCACCCAGCAGGACAAGCGCGCGCGGCTGGACCGGCTCGGTGTAGGCACCGGTCACCTCCGGTTCGTCGCGGCGGACTTCACCGTGGACCCGGTCGCCGACCTGCTGGTGTCCGCCGGGCTTGACCCAGCCCGGCCCGGCCTGTTCCTGCTCGAAGGGGTCGCGGTCTACCTGGAGGATGGCGTACTCCGGTCGCTGCTCGCGCAGTTGCGCCGGATCGCCGCCGGCGGCAGCAGGCTGGCCATCAGCCTGTCGGTGAACAGCGGCTCCCCCGAGCGGGCCGCGCGCCGCGCCGCGTTCCGGGCCGCGGTCGCCGCGGTGGGCGAACCCACCCGCTCGGTCGTGGCGGCCGCCGACGCGGACGCGCTCCTCGAAGCCACCGGCTGGCAACCCCGGACGGCCGATCCAGCCCAGCCAGACAGGCGACACTGGCCGGGCAAACCGAACAAAACAACCGAAACCACCACAACCGCCCGCCGCCGCGCCGCCGGATTCATCCTCGCCGCGCCGATTTGATTGTGGGCGTTGGCGCCAACGCCCACAAAAGAATGTGGTCGTTGGCGTAATCGCCTACAAACCATCGTAAGAGGCGCTTGTCAACTGGCCTGATTCTTTGACTGGTTCGGGTGTCATGTGCCGCGTGTTGCTACGGCAGCCTTGTGTTTGTGCTGTTCAGCGTGTCGGCGTGGCCGGGAGGGCAGGCTGGCGCCAGCCCTCCCGGTCTGGATCATCGCTGATCCGGGAGGGCCGGTGAGGTGCCCCGGTGGTGCGGGCCGGCTGCGGGCGCGGGCGTTACGCGCGGGCTCCTCGCTCTACGTAGTTCAAGCGGGCTTGGTGTCCCGACATCGCGCAAGCGAGCTGGTGAGGAGGCCGCGGCCACCGGGGGCGGGGCTGCCTGTGGTTTGTGGCGAGGTGGGCCTCTACGCCCATGCGGGCTCGCCCCGCCCCGGGGATTTATCAGTGGTCTTGTGGGCCGGCCGCGCCGGGGCCGGTGACGGGCGGGGGCTGGGATTCGGGACGGGCCGGGCTCAGATGGCCAGGACCGCGCGGGCGGCGGATAGGGCCTCCTCGCGGTAGGCGCCGCCGAACAGGACCACGTGCACCAGCAACGGGTGCAACTGGTGCAGCGGGACACGCTGGCGCCACCCCGGCGCCAGCGGCGCCTGATCGGCATAGGCACCCAGAATCCGGTCCAGGTGCGGCGCCCCGAACAGCGCCAGCATGGCCAGGTCGGTCTCCCGGTGCCCGCCGTGCGCGGCCGGATCGATCAGCCAGCCGCTGCCGCCGGACCAGAGCACGTTCCCCGACCACAGGTCACCGTGGATGCGGCTCGGCGGCTCGTCCGGGCCGGCCACGTCGGCGGCCCGCGCCGCGGCGGACTCGACCAGGCGGGCATCGGCGCCGGACAGCGTGCCCGCGTCCACGGCCAGGCGCAGGTAAGGCAGCACCCGGCAGGCCCCGTACCAGTCCGGCCAGGTGCCCGGGCCGCTGGCGGCGGAGGCCGGCGTGGGTTGATCGTTTGGCAGGAAAAGGCTCGCGATGAATCCGGGCCACGGTGCACCGAACCGGGGTGCACCAGCCCCGTGCAGCCTCGCTAGCTCGCGGCCGAACCGCTCCGCCGCGCCGGCGCCGGCCCGGCCGGCCGGGACCTGCGAGACGACCAGAGTGGCATCGTCCCAGCCGAGCACCTCGGGCACGCCGACCGCGCCTGCCTCGCCCAGCCAGCGCAGGCCGCGGGCTTCGGCGTCGAACACCCCGCCCAGGTCCGCGGCGGCCACCTTGGCGAACACCGCCCGGCCGTCGTCGAGCACCGCCCGGTAGTAGCTCCAGCGGAACTGTGACCCGGCGGCCCGCAGTTCGCGCACGGCCGCGCCGGTGAGCCGCTCCAGCCGCCCGGCGACATCCGTGCCGGTCACGCCTGGGGCTGCGCGGCCGCGTCGAGCAGTTCCGCCAACTGCCGGGCGAGCCCGCGGGCGCCGGCCTGCACCAGGTCGAGCGCCAGCGCGTAGTACTCCTGCGGCGCGCCGTAGGGGTCGGGGACCTCCCCCTCGTACGGATCGTCCCTGGCCAGCGCGGGATCGAAGGAACGGAGCAACTGGATACGGGGGGCATCCCCGGGCGGGGCCATCCGGCGCAGGCTGGCAAGGTTGTTCCGGTCCATCGCGACCAGGAGGTCGTAGCCGGCCAGCCAGGACGGCTGGATCTGCCGCGCCCGGTGCCCGGAGCCGTCGTAGCCGCGGCGGCCAAGCTCCTCCTGAGCCGGGCCGTGCATCCGTTCCCCGATGTGCCAGTCGCCGGTACCCGCACTGTCCACGCTCACCGCCCCGGCCAGCCCGGCCCGCGCCAGTTCGTCGCGCAATACGATCTCCGCCATGGGTGAGCGGCAGATGTTTCCGAGGCAGACCAGGCAGACCTTGTAGGGGCCGGACGGCTGGCGCGCCGGCGGCAACTCCGGCGGCACGGGCGAGTTCACGGGCATAACACCTAGGATGCCCGACGGGGAAAGATGATCACGCAGGGAGCCTGACCACCATGAAGAGCATGCCATCGGACCAGACCTACCGGCCCGTGTCGTTCTGGCTGGACACCGTGCCTGGTTCGCTGGCACCCAGTGAGGTACTGCCGGGGGACCTGGCGGTGGACGTGGCGATCGCGGGTGCCGGGCTCACCGGGCTGTGGACCGCGTACTACCTGGCCACCGCGCAGCCCGGGCTGCGGATCGCAGTGTGCGAGGCGGAGATCGCCGGCTTCGGCGCGTCCGGGCGCAACGGCGGCTGGTGTTCCGCGCTGTTCCCGGCGTCGCTGGGCAAGCTCACCCGGATGGCGGGCCGGGAAGCCGCGGTCGCGATGTACCGCGCCATGCAGGCAACGGTCGACGAGGTCGGCCGGGTCGCCGCGGCGGAGAACATCGACTGCCACTGGGCCAAGGGCGGCACGGTGCAACTGGCCCGGTCAGCGGTGCAACTGGAACGCGCCAAGGCCGAGGTCGCCGAGATGCGCGACTACGGTTTCGGCGAGGAGGACCTGACGCTGCTCACCGAAAACGAGGCCCGCGGGCGCGTGGGGGCTACTGGCGTGCTCGGCGGGACCTACACCCCGCACTGCGCGGCGATCCATCCCGCGCGCCTGGTGCGGGGGCTGGCCCAGGTCGTCAGGGACCGGGGCGTGAAGCTGTTCGAGCGCACCCCGGTGACCGAGATCGCGCCGGGCAAGCTGGTCACCACGCGGGGGACGGTCACGGCCGACTACGTCATCCGGGCCACCGAGGGGTACACCCCGGCCCTGCCGGGCCTGCACCGCGCGGTGATACCGGTGTACTCGCTGATGATCGCGACCGAGCCGCTGCCCGACGCGGTGTGGGGCGCCATCGGGCTGGCCGGGCGGCCCACCTTCGGCGACGGCCGGCACCTGCTCATCTACGGCCAGCGCACCGCGGACGGGCGGTTCGCGTTCGGCGGCCGGGGCGCGCCGTACCACCTGGGCTCGGCCATCCGGCCGTCGTTCGACCGGGCGCCCACGGTATTCGCGGCGCTGCACCGGACGCTGGGTGAGCTGTTCCCCGCCCTCGGGGACGTGAAGGTCACGCATTCGTGGGGCGGGCCGCTGGGCATCGCCAGGGACTGGTGCGCCTCGGCGGGCCTGGACCGCGGCACCGGGATCGGCTGGGCCGGCGGGTATGTCGGCGACGGGGTGGCCACCACCAACCTGGCCGGGCGCACCCTGGCAGACCTGATCCTGGGCACCGGCAGCGACCTGACCCGGCTGCCGTGGGTGAACCACCGGTCCCGGCCATGGGAGACCGAACCGTTGCGCTGGCTCGGCATCAACGCCGGACTGCACACCATGGGCTGGGCAGACCGGGCCGAGGGGCGCAGCGGGCGGCCGTCCAGGGCGGCGCAGGTCATGGGCCGGTTCCTCGGCGGCTGACGGGTTCCGTGGAACCCGGCGCGCCGGGGCGGCCGGCGGCGCGGGCGAGGGTTGCCGGCGGTTACCGCGGCCGGCTCAGATCCTGTTACCATCACTGGGTTGCAAGCGCCGCTAGCTCAATTGGCAGAGCAGCGGACTCTTAATCCGCGGGTTCGGGGTTCAAGTCCCTGGCGGCGCACCCGTCTGACCTGCTGCAGCGCAGGCCGCGTAGAACGAAGTCGTGGAACGCCTGCTCGTTCCTGGCGTGGCCGGTGAAAACGGGTCGCCCCCCGTCTCGGTGTGGACGTATCGTGGCCGCGTGCTTGAGGTCAGCGCAGATCAACTGGGCGCTGGCCAACGGCTTCACCGAACTCCGCACCCGCAACGAGAAGCGGAACGAGCCGATCAGGCGCCTGAACGCCCGCCTGGGCTACCGGCCAGGAATCGGCCGGATCTACCTCGTGGGGCCTGTCTCCAGCTCTTGAGCCCGTTCGGCTCGCTGGGCACGCCGATGTTGTGGAATGTGCCCGATCCTGCCAAGGTGACCGGCATCGAGCCAGGGACGGGTGCGTACGCTAGGCGGAGCGATCGTAGCCGGTAGATTCCCGCATGAGGCAAGTCGGCATGAGAGAGGGCGCATCGTGGCTGAGGATTCGTTCCGCTCTGTCCCAGCGAGCGCGTCAAATGCGGACACCTGGGAATTAGATACCGGTGTGGCGCACCCGGCGCGGGTGTACAACTATTGGCTCGGCGGAAAGGACAATTACGCCGCCGACCGGGAGGCGGCCGAGCAGGTTATCGCTGCGAATCCGAACGTCTTGCCGGGTGTGCGGGCCAATCGCGCGTTTCTCGGCCGCGCGGTGCGGTTTCTGGTCGCCGAGGCTGGCATCCGGCAGTTCCTGGACCTCGGCAGCGGCCTGCCCACGGCGGAGAACACCCATGAGGTGGCGCAGGGAATTGCGCCGCAGTGCCGGATCGTCTACGTGGACAATGATCCGATTGTGTTCGCGCATGCCCGCGCGCTGCTGGCAAGCGCGCGGCAGGGCACCACCAGCTATGTGCAGGCGGATGTGCGCGAAACCGGCAAGGTCGTGGCTGAGGCGGCGGCGGCGCTGGATCTCGGCAAGCCTGTTGCGGTCATGGCCTTGATGATCCTTCAATACATCCCCGATTCCGATGGCCCGCACTCGATTGTGGCGCGGCTGATGAGCGCCATGCCGGCCGGCAGCTACTTCGTGGCCTCGGACACCACCAGGGATATCGACGCCGAGAGGGTCACCGAGGGCACCTCGCGCCTCAACCAGCGGATGGGCCCAACCCAGCTGACGCTGCGGTCCCGGGCGGAGTTTGCCAGCTTTTTCGACGGCCTGGACATGGTAGAGCCAGGAGTGGTGCCGCTCGCCGAGTGGCGGGCGCTCGCCGACCCGGCGCACACGATCCCGGCGTATGCCGGGATCGGCCGTAAACGCTGAGCCGGAACCCGGAGCGGTCATTTCAGGCCTGCCACGGCCCAATAGAATGGCCCGCCCTTACAGTTTCGAATGCCCAGTGCTGATGGCTGCGGCGCACGGGCGCTGCGCTACGGGTTGGCGACCCGGGTTGGTGCCCGGAGTTCCGGGAACCCAGGAGCGGCGGGCGGCGGCTTGGATGTCGCGCAAGTCCACCGCGGCAGTCCGCCAGTGCGGCGCCGTCCCACAGGAATGTGTCCCGGCCGACAGGACCTGGCATGTGGGCCGCCGCCACCACCTGCACAAGCTCCCGTCGGGCCGGTCACCGGCGTCAGCGAGACCGTGCTGCGAGCGGCGCTGGGCTGGGTGCTGGCTACATTGATGAACCAAGGCCCGCGATCCCAGGGGGGACACCGAGAGGCAGGCAGAGCATGGCACGCGGTATCCAGGTCGGCGATAAGGCCCCTGACTTCACCCTCCCATCGCAATCCGGTGAACTGGCCCGGCTGCACGACCGGCTCGGCGAACGGGTGGTCGTCCTGTACTTCTATCCCAAAGACGACACCCCGGGATGTACCGCTGAGGCATGCGCCTTCCGCGACAGCCACGAGGTCTTCGCCAGCGCCGGTGCCGAGGTGATCGGAATCAGTTCCGACTCGGTGGGCAGGCACGCCGCCTTCGCCGGCCGGCATAAGCTGCCGTTCATCCTGCTCAGCGACCAAGGCGGTCACATCCGCAAGAACTACGGGGTACCGGCGGTGCTCGGCCTGCTACCCGGCCGGGTCACCTACGTCATCGACCGCGAGGGCACGGTCCGGCACGTCTTCAATTCCATGACTCACATCGGCCAGCACATCAACGACGCACTGGAAGTGGTCCGGCAATTGCAGGCCGAACAGGCAGCCTGACGCTCCACGCACTCGCTGGTCTGTCCGGCGAAGGCGGAGGTCGTCGAGCAGCACAGCCACGCGGCCTGCCTGCTCAGGCACGCCGTACGACGGTGCGGGCGGGGACTGGCCGCACCCCGGAAGGTCAACCCGGATGACGTGATGGTGGCCGGCGAGTGCCCCCACCACCGGGCCCCAAGAGGCGCCCGAAGCCCCCGATCCGTGAATGAGCAACAGCGGCGGCGCTTGCCGCGGGCCATCGTGGACCACGTGCATCCCGTGCGAGTGCGCAGAGTCGTAATCACCCATGCACGGGACGATACGAGGCTGCCGACTATGAGTCTTGGACAAATGTCAGCGCCATGATCGATCTGGTTGAGGCTCCCGTTCATGTTGAGCGTGGCTGACACTGGCCAGGCGGTCATCGGTCACCGCCTGGCCACGCTGAATCGGCCGCGCAAGGTTTCGCTGATCCACCGGCTGCGCGTCAGTACCTCGTCCAGCTGGTGCCGTTCCAGCGCAACAGCAGTGTGCCCGGGCCGGTGGTGTTGTTGCCGCCCACGGCCCAGCCGTCGGTTGCGGAATCCATGCTCACTGCGTTGAGGCTGAAGATGACGAAGGGTATGTGACCCGGGCCTGCCACCTTGCTCCACGCGGTCCCGTTCCAGTGCAGCGTCAGGGTCGCCTGCTCCCCGCTTTTGGCGTATGTCCCGACCGCCAATGTGTCGGAGGGGGATACGGTGCTCACGCCGGCCAGCGCGGCCCCGGACGGGCTGGGGCTGGTTACCTGGCTCCACGTGGTGCCGTTCCACTGCAGCGTGAGCGTCTTCTCAACCTTTGCGCTGGTCATGTAGTCACCTACAGCCCAGGCGCTGGTCCCCGAGGTGTCACTGACGGCTGACAGCTGGCTTCCGCCGTCGGCGGGGGCCCCGGGGCTGGGGCTGGCCACCCGGGTCCAGCTGGTGCCGTTCCAGTGCAGCGTCATCGTGCCGGATCCAGCCACGCCGACGGCCCAGGCATCAGCGGCGGAGGAGGCGCTGACGCCGTACAGGAAATTGCCCACAGGATCGGGGCTGGGGCTGGCCACCTGGGTCCAGCTGGTGCCGTTCCAGTGCAGGATCAGGGTCTGGATCGTATCGGTGGATGTGTAGTACCACCCGACGGCCCAGCCATCAGAGGCTGACGTCATGCTCACCCCGGTCAGGAAGGCGCCACCGGCGGGGCTCGGGCTTTCGACCGAGGTCCATTTGGTGCCGTTCCAGTGCAGGATCAGGGTCGTCTGCGCCCCCGCGGATGAGTCGTACCACCCGACGGCCCAGCCATCAGAGGCTGACGTCATGCTCACGCCGGTCAAGGTGCTGTACGGGATGTCCGGAGTGGCCACGGTGGACCAAGCCCGGCCCCTCCAGTGCAGAATTAACGGCCCGCCAGCGCCCGCGGAGTCGCCGACCGCCCAGGCGTCGGAGGGGGACAGGGCGCTGACGCCATGCAGCCCTTCTTGAATGTTGGAGACGGAAGGGTGCGCGGAAGATGGCACTCCCGCAGCGGTCAGCGTGCCGGCCAGCATTAGGCCGCCGGCCGCGGGCAGGAAGAACCGCCTGCCCCAGCTGAACACCGAGCGGCCGGCGTATGCCTTGGTCATCGCGTACCTCCTGATGGCCGAGGCCGGTTGACCACGCTTGGGAAAAGGCCCCGGCTTCGCCTTACCGCCAGCGCTGCGGTCGCGCCCGCCGCCACGATTGACCTGCGGATCTTAATGGTTCCTCCTTCTGCAGCCGGGACCTGCTGAGCCGCCGGAACGTCAGCAGCCTCCGCGAGGCCCTCGCGCCCAACAGCCATATCCTGTGGCACTCACCGGGCGCCGTCATCAGCACAATGACGTACTCGGCCAGCGAAAATTGACTATCTGTGCCTGGTCAGCAGACCCTGCGCCGCGCCACGCAGAATGCTCGTTCCCGCGGCTCGAGACGATCGTGGCAAAGAGCGCCGGCCGCCCATAGCGCCGGGAGTGCGCGCACCGACTCCTCGATCACGAAGCGGACTGTGATCAGCGCGGGGTCTCCGCTGAACTCGCGGCTGACAGGCCGCTCCGCGGGCCCGGCAGGTGGGGCATGAGCTTCCCGGCTGCCTGCCCCGCGGAACTGCTGCCGCCGGAGGTGGCGGGCGGTGAGATCACCGCTACCGGAGAGCGGTTCAGCCGAGGTCCCGGCCGTTCACGGTCAGCGTCACGTCGATGTTGCCCCGGGTGGCATTGGAGTACGGGCACACCTGATGGGCGGCGGCAACGATCCGCGCCGCCTGCTCCGGGTCCTGAACCTGCGGCAGGGATACGTCGAGCTCCACGGCGAGCTTGAAACCACGCTCCTCGGTGGGCAGCAGGCTCACACGGCTGTTGATCGAGACATCGCCCACCTCGGCGCGTTCACGACGGCCGACCACGCCCAGGGCGCTTTCGAAGCAGGCCGCATAGCCCACGGCGAAGAGCTGTTCAGGGTTCGTGCCACCGCCCTCGCCGCCCATCTCCTTCGGCGAGCGGAGTTGCACATCCAAGGCTCCGTCATTCGTGCGCCCGTGGCCGCTTGCCCGGCCGCCTGTGACCGTTGCCTCTGCCGTGTAAAGAACTCGCACCATCTCGGCTCCATCTTCGGCATCTGCGGATTGCCCGGTGCACGGCCGGCCGGTCCAGTACCCGATGATGATCCCAGGTGACCAGTCCGGCGGGTGACCGCTCTAGTCTCACGGTACCGGGAGGCGCGCCCCAGCCGGCCGTTCCACCGCCACCGCCCCATGGTCCCCGGGCCCGAAGCCGGGGCGGTGGCCCCGGCCGGCGGCCTTATTTGGGTGGCCGCCCGAGCGGTGGGCGGATCGGGGGAATCGGCGTGGTGGGTGGCCGGCGCTCGCCAGACCAGAGGGCCGGCACGGCGTGGAGGTCGGTGGCGATCGCGTAGGCAGCCTGCTCGTAGTTGACCCGCCAGCCAGCGAAATCCTGCCATGCCTCAGCGGGATCGCGCTCGATCGGGAAGTCGACCTCGCGCATCCGGTCGATCGCGCCGAGGAAGTCCTGGTAGCTCAGGCTGATCTCGCGGCGGGGGTCGGGTTCATCAGGCACCTGGATGCCCATCGCCTGTGCGATCTGATTGAAGCACAGGAATCCGGCACGCAGGCACAGGCGGGCCGGAACGGTCGGCGCTGCCTTGGGAGAAAGCGATAGAAACAGGGCGGCGGAGTCCAGCACGGCCAGCAGAGCAGTCACCCAGGACGACAGCGGCCGGGGTGATCGGAACCGTACCAGGGGCAGGTAGGTGGTGTGGCTCTCCGCCACGTCGGCCGCCCACACTTCCCACCGGGCATAAAGGTCAGGCAGGGTGTCGATGGTCGACACCCCCGATCCCAGCGCGTAGTGAGTCCGCGCCAGCAACTCCGGCCCCCACGACGGCACTCCGGCCCGCGCGTTCAGCAGGGCCACCTCGGTTTCCCTCCGGTTGAACGCCGCATACAGGCTCGGCAAGTAGGCGATCTGCAAGGTGACGATCACCAACCCGGTCGCCCCCGCGGCAGTGACGATCGCCGAGGGTGCGCCGCCGGCAGGCACTGCGAATCCCAAGGTGAACATGGCGGACCCAGCAGCGCTGAATGCCGACCCCAGGCCGGCGGTTTCAAACGGCCACAGCAGCAGCCAGAACCCGATGAAAGAAGCCCCCAGCCAGGCGGCCACCTGGGCGAGCAGGATCGCCGCCGCCTGCGCCGCGAGCACCCGGTCACGCCGACGGTAACCCGCGATGGCACCGGCCACCAGCCGGAAGGCCCCGTTGACGATCCGGTCCACCCACCGGGTCAGCCAACTGCTGACCGAGCGCGGCACAATTAGCGTCCCGACCGCGCTGGCCCACGCCGTGAGCACCAGCAAAGCTCCGGCGACCGCGGCTACCGAACGGCCTATCAGCGGCACCACCACGAAATTCTCCCCGCGGTCGATGACTGCGCGGACCTGCCGAGCTACAACACCACGGCACGGCCAGGCGCATCAGGCGCCGCAAATGTACCGCGGAAACCAAGGTAGCCGTGGGCGCCGGCCTGACCCGCCGGCCGTCTGCGCGCTGACGGCCGGCCGCGGCACCCACGACATGATCACCTGTGTGCAGTCCGTACTCACGCAGACAGGTGGGGCTGAGGACGCTTACGCGTTCTGCTCTGGCTCGGTGAAGGTGACCTGGAGGGTCCGCTCGTCGCTACCGCGCACGGCCTTTAGTTCGAGGGTGCCGCCGCGTGCCGCTGCGAGCGCGTCGAACAGGTCATCGGGTGTGCTTGTTGGCCGACCCGCGGCCGCCACGATCAGGTCGCCCGGGGCGAGGCCGGCGCGGGCGGCGGGGCTGGCTTCTGCGACCTCGCGGATGAGCAGGCCGTCGGTGTCGGGGAGGCCGACGGCGCGGCGCAGTCGCCTGGCCACGTGACCCGGGGCGATGGCAACGCCCAGCCGTGGCGCTGTCGCGGTCTCGCCGCGGGCGAGCCCATCGGCGCGGCCGCGCAGGGCCTCGTCGGCCGGGATGGCAAGGTAGAAGCCTTCACCGAGGCGGTTTGTGTTGATCCCGAGCAGTTGCCCATCGGCGTCCAGGACCGGGCCGCCGGAGGAGCCGGGCAGCAGCGGGGCGGTGTGCTCGAGGCTGCCGGTGATGCGTCGGCCGCGGGGACCGCGGAAGGTCCGCTCGATGCCGGAGACGAACCCGAACGTCACCCGCAGCCCGCGCCCGCCCGGGTTGGCCAGGGCGAACACCGGCTTGCCGAGCTCCACCGATGTGCTGCTGGCCCACGGCAGCGCGGGAGTCTCGCCGGTGTCGACACTGATGACGGCCAGGTCGCCGTCGATATCGTGTCCGGCGACGCTCCCCTCCGCGGTGCGCCCGTCGGCGAACGTGACCGTCGCCTGATCGCCGCGCAAGTTGTGCGCGTTGGTCAGCACCTGGCCTTCCCCGAGCACGATGCCCGAGCCGGCCCCCCACCGTTGGCCGATGCCCACCACCGAGGCCCCGGCACCCTCCGCCAGTTGCCTGATGCTTGCGCCGATCTCATCGAGGACCGTCATCGCCGCCTCCAGTAAGTAGTAACTTGCAACCCACTATCTACTATCGGAGCGTTAACGAGGCTACGATTCGCCCATGGCTGAATCCGGGCACGGCTCCTCACCGCTCGCCGAGGCACTGGCCAGAGTCGGCGACCGGTGGACGCTGCTGGTGGTGGAGGCGCTGCTGCCCGGGCCGCGCCGGTTCAACGACCTGCTCAGCCAGATCCCGGGCATCGCCGCGAATATCTTGTCCGACCGCCTCAAGCGGCTTGAACGCGATGGGCTGCTGGTGGCCCGGCCCTACTCCCAGCGGCCGCCCCGTGCCGCCTACCAGCTCACCGCCGAAGGCACCGAACTCGCCGGGGCGCTCTGCCTGCTCGCCCACTGGGGGAGCAGGCACACCGACCAGGCCGACTCCCCGCGTCACCTCGCCTGCGGCACTCCCATTGAGGTCCGCTGGTACTGCCCCACCTGCGATCAGCTCGTTGACCACGAGCCGGATCACACCCAGGTGCACTTCGTGTAACCGGCAGCACCGCAGGCCGTGCCCCCGGCGGCAGATGCGGAGCGCCGATCACCACGGTGACAGGCGCTATCAGGGGGCGGCCCGGTCACCGGGTGCCGGGCACGCGCGGCGCTGGTGGCGGTCAACGCCGGGCGCGGGGTGTGGCGCAAAGGGCACAAGCGGCCCCGCCTTGTGCCTGGGCTGGGGGGCCGATGGTCCCGTCCAGCAGGGACGCCGGCCGGTGGCGCGTACTGCCGTGGCCGGCTGGGCTGAGCATGACAGAGGATCCTGGGGGAAGGTGGCGGAGCGGGCCAGGTCCGCGCACCGCGCAATTGAGACCTGCGGGAAGCGGAGGCGGATCCCCGTCGCGTCCGGTCCGGTTGATCATTCGGGATGCGGTGCGATGCGGCTTCGAGTGCCCGCGGGGCGGGAGGCGGTGCCGGTGACGGACAAGCTGAGGCTGGGCCTGAATCTCGGCTACTGGGTCACGCCGGGCGATGCCAGCGCGCTGGTGCTGGCGGCGGAGCGTCTGGGGTATGAGTCGGTGTGGACGGCAGAATCGTGGGGATCGGATGCGCTAACCCCGCTGGCCTGGTACGGCGCGCGGACCAGCCGGATCAAGCTGGGCACCTCAGTGATCCAGATCAGTGCCCGTACCCCCGCCGCGACGGCCATGGCCGCCGTGACACTTGATCACCTGTCCGGCGGCCGGCTGCTGCTCGGTGTCGGGGTCTCGGGCCCACAGGTAGTGGAGGGCTGGTACGGGACACCGTTCGCCCAGCCACTGGCGCGCACCCGCGAGTACGTCGACCTGCTGCGGGTGATGTGGCGCAGGCAGCGGCCGGCCCGCAGCACCGGCCGCCACTACCGGCTGCCCTACCGCCCAGGGACAGGGCTGGGCAAACCGCTCATGCTGAACATCCCGCCGCTGCGTGACGAGATCCCCATCTACCTGGGTGCGCAGGGCCCGCAGAACGTGGCCCTCGCCGCCGAGATCGCCGACGGCTGGCTGGCGTTGTTCACTGATCCGCAGAAGATCGGCCAGGTGTACGGCGGCGCGCTGGCCGGCGCGCCGCCGGGCTTCGACATCGCCGCCACGGTCAACGTCATCCTCACCGACGACATGCCCGCCGCGCTGCACACCGCCAAGCAGACGCTCGGGTTCTACATCGGCGGCATGGGCGCGCGCACGCGCAACTTCCATCTCGACGTGGTCACCAGGATGGGATATGAGGAGGCCGGCCGCCGGGTCCAGGAACTCTTCCTGGACGGCCGCCGCGACGAGGCCATCGACGCGGTGCCCGATGAGCTTGCGGACGCGGTGTGCCTGCTGGGCCCCATCGCCCGGATCCGTGAGCGGCTTGAACTGTGGCGAGACAGCCCGGTCACCACGCTGCTCGTCACCGGCCCCGATACCGAGCCAGAACTACGGGCAATCCGCGACGCCGTGCTCGGCTAGCACTCCGCCAGCCGCGCCCACCGACAACCCCTGCTGACCAGGCCTGCACCCGCACGCCAGGACGAGCCATAGACGGTCGGAACATCCCGATCTGCACTGCCATCAGCCCCGGGGTGAGGCTGACTCCCGGCTGGGTACCTTGCTCCCGTAGCGTTGTCTCACTGGACCCCTTACCGTAGTGACACCGGGAGCAGGCATGGCGCAGACCCCGCCTTATCAGGTAACCGACCCGGCGACCGGCGAGGTGACCGAGACTTTCCCCTTCGCCACGGACGCGGAGGTGGCGGAGGCGCTCGCCGCCGCGACCGAGGCGTTCGCGGCATGGAGGCTGCGCCCGGTCGCCGAGCGCGCCGCGGTCGTGAAGCGGATCGCCGAGCTGTTCACCGAGCGCGCCGCCGACCTGGCCGCGCTGATCACCAAGGAGATGGGCAAGCGGCCCGCGCAGGCTGTCGGCGAGGCCGAGTTCTGCACCGACATCTTCAACTA
Organism: uncultured Actinomycetes bacterium; assembly: GCA_963707905.1. Lineage (GTDB taxonomy): Bacteria > Actinomycetota > Actinomycetes > Streptosporangiales > Streptosporangiaceae > DASXKD01. The sequence goes on from CAVPSA010000022.1 coordinate 149,070, forward strand.
CTACGCCGACAACGGCCCCCGGCTCATCGCCGACAAGCCGCTGTCCGGCCATGACACCGCGCGCGTCGAGTACCGGCCCGTCGGCCCGGTACTCGGCGTGATGCCGTGGAACTACCCCTATTACCAGGTGGCCAGGTTCGCCGCGCCCAACCTGATCGTCGGCAACACCGTCATACTCAAGCACGCAGAAAACTGCCCTACCTCGGCCCTGGCGATCGCGCAGATCATGAAGGACGCGGGCGTGCCGGATGGCGTGTACGTCAACCTCTTCGCGACCCACGAGCAGGTCGCCGCGATGATCGCCGACCCGCGGCTGCACGGCGTGTCGCTGACCGGCTCCGAGCGGGCCGGCGCCGTAGTCGCCGAGACGGCCGGCCGCAACCTGAAGAAGGTCGTCCTTGAGCTTGGCGGCTCCGACCCGTACATCATCCTCGACACCGACGACGTCGAGGACGCAGCTAAGACCGCCTGGGTCACCCGGATGGAGAACGTCGGCCAGGCCTGCAACTCCAACAAGCGGATGATCGTCATGGACGACATCTACGACGACTTCGTGGCCGCCCTGGTCAAGCGTGCCACCGCGATGTCACCGCGCCAGCCGGGCGATGACTCCCCGCGCTCCTACAGCCCGATGGTCTCCCGTAAGGCAGCGCAGAACCTCCTCGCCCAGGTGCAGGACGCGGTATCGAAGGGCGCCACACTGCACGTCGGCGGCACGCTCGACGGCGGTAAGGGCGCTTACTTCGCCCCGGCAGTGCTCACCGGCGTGACCCCGGAAATGCGGGCCTACCGCGAGGAGCTGTTCGGCCCGGTCGCCGTCGTCTACAAGGTCAGCACCGACGACGAGGCTGTCCAGCTCGCCAACGTGGTGGACTTCGGCCTTGGCGGCGCGGTCTGGTCGACCGACGAGGAGCGGGCAATCCAGGTCGCCGAGCAGTTGGAGGTCGGCATGGCCAACGTAAACACCCCGGCAGGCGAGGGCGCGGACCTGCCGTTCGGCGGCACCAAGCGCTCCGGCTTTGGCCGCGAGCTAGGCCCCCTCGGCATCGACGAATTCGTCAACAAGCGCCTCTTTTACGTCGAGAAGTAGCGTCTGACGAGTAACGCCCAGTGTCGCCCCGGCAGGACACTCCCAGTGGCCCGTGGTGCGGCGCCGCTCGGCTCGCGTCGCGTTTGATGAGGGCTTAACGAAAACCGCCGGACAGTGCCCGGGAGGCGGGAGGACCTGGTGGAGGCAGAGCCGGAGTGCCAGTTGGCTGACCCGCCGGCCACCTGGCAGGAGCACTGGTTCGACCACCGCCAGTTGCTCCGGCTCTACCACAGCGATGAGCACTGCGCGATCTACGTGGACCCCGGCGTGCGCCGGGCTGAGATCCGGTGGCTGCCCCGGTTCATCAATATGACCTGGCAGTACTCCAAGGCAACCTACGGCGACGCGTTTGGGCCCGATCCGCGCATCTACTCCATCCACCACGCCGGGCGGCACGGCGGCGGCCATGCGGGCTACTACGTCAGCCCGGTCCACGACTACCACAACGTCAGCGACTGCGGGCTGGACACCTGGCGGGAGGGCAACGCCCTCGCTCGCGAACTGCCCGCTCATGAGATCGGGCATTCTGTGGAGAGCGCCAGCAACGGCGTCCACGGCTCACCGGCGTATGAGATCTGGGGCGACAGCAAGTGGGCCGAGTTCTACATCTATGACCTGTACACCGCGCTGGGCATGGATCGCGAGGCCAAGGGCGTCTACCGCCGGTTCACCGGCAACACCGACGATTTCCCTCGCCGGGGGACCCACTGGTTCCGCGACTGGTTCTACCCGCTATGGCGGGACTGCGGGCGGGCAGAGGTCATGAACAGGTTCTTCCGGGAGCTGGCCCGGCACTTCCCACGCGACTGCGCCGGCACCTACACACGGCGGATGAACTGGGGCGAGTATGTCCACTTCACCAGCGGCGCTGCGGCCGCCGACATGAGCGGCCAGGCCGCCCGCGCTTTCGGCTGGCCCCGCGAGTGGGCCGGCCAGCTGGAGCGTGCCCGCGCGCAGTTCCCCGGCATCACGTACTGAAATACCGGGCCGTGCTGCCGGGCGGTAGCCAATTGGTGATGCGCATATCGGCCAATTCTGTGTCGGGCCAGTGGACCGCGGTTCAACCGGGCCTGGTATGACGCTGACGCAGCACTGACCGCGTTCGCGGCCGGGTTCAAGGACGCGGTGGACTTGGACTCGATCCGGGATGACCTGGCCACCGTCGTCCACTAGGCCCTGGAGCTCGCCTCTGCCACGTCGCCACCACCGTCGGGCCTGTCTGCGGTCATGCGGCCCACTGACGAGGCTGTTCACCTCTAGGGCGCCGATGGCCTCCGGCTTTATGGTTGCCTGGTGGGGGGTGCGCAGGGCGGGGCCTCTGGGCCGATGGTGGGCCGTGACCGCGAGCTGGCTCGGGTCATGCTGCTACTGGATGATGCCCTGGCGGGTGGCGGCCGTCTGGTGCTGTGCACGGGTGAGGCAGGGATCGGGAAGACCCGGCTGGCGGAGGAGGCCGCCGCGTCGGCCGCTGCGAGGGGAGTGCCGGTGGCGTGGGCCCGGGCGGCCGACCGGGACAGCCTGCCGCCGTACGGCCTGTGGCGGCTGGTGCTGGATGAGCCCGCCGTCCGGGCGGCCGATGATGGCCCTTCCGGTGTGGGCCTGTGGTCGCGCGTCTTCGGTGACGCCGGACGCCCGGCGCCAGCTGGTGGCGCCGATTCCGGCAGCGACCAGCGGTTCGCGATGTTCGCGGAGGTTCGCAGGCGGCTGGCGCAGGCGGCCAGGCCGAGCGGGTTGCTGCTGGTGCTCGATGATCTGCAGTGGGCGGACGAGGCGTCGGCGGTCTTGCTCGCAGATGTGGTGCGCCAGCTGCGAGGGACGCTCATCTTGGTGTTGGCGACCTACCGGGAGTCGGCGGCATCCGATGATGATGCGAGCGCCGGGCTGCTGCCGCGTCTGTCGGCGGATGCCAACACCGAACGTGTGGACCTTCGTGGCCTGGCCGCCGGCGCGGTCGGGGACATGCTGCTCGCCGCCGGGCTGCGCGCATCGGCGGACCAGGCTGGCCAGGTGCACTCCGAAACGGGAGGCAACCCGTTCCTGGTCCGCGAGCTGGCCCGCATGCTCGCCGAGCAGCGGCGCGGCGGGCCGGTGCCGGTGCCCGGACGGGTGGCGGAGGCGACGGCCCACCGGCTCGCGCAGCTGTCGGCTCCCGCCCGGGCGCTGGTGCAGACCGCCGCCGTGGCAGGCAACAGCTTCTCGGCCGGCGTAGTGGCCAGGATCCTGGACGTACCTGTGCTTGCCCTGCTCGGCCCGCTGGACGAGTGCCGGGCCGCCGGGTTCCTGGTGGCCGGGGACCGTCCCGGTGATCACCGGTTCTCGCACGCGCTGGTGCGCACAGCGGTGGCCGCCCGGCTGAGCGGCGCGGAGCAACGGCGGCTGCACGCCGCCGCGGCGGACGCGATCGAGGCTCTATACGAGGGGCAGCTGGATCTGCACCTGGCTGAGGTCGCCCGGCACCGGGTCGAGGCATCGCTGCCCGGTGACCGGATGGAGGCGGTAGCGGCGTGTGAGGCGGCCGCCGGCGTTGCGGCCCAGGCGCTGGCGTTCGAGGAGGCCGTGCGCCTGTACCGGCAGGCGCTATCGGTCGGTGGTGAGGAGATCAGCGAGAACGACCGCTCCCGGCTTGAGCTCGCCCTGGCGGCGGCCCTGCACCGCAGCGGGGACCTGCCCGGATCGCAGGAGACGGCGGCCGGAGTCGGCCGGCGGGCCGAGCGCCGGCGTGACCGGGGCTTGCTGGCCCGAACGGCGCTGGTGATGGAGGCCACCGGCGTACCGGAATGGGACGGGGAGATCTGCCGCATCTGCGAGCAGGCCCTCGCCGGGGACGACCTTCCTGATGGTCTGCGGATCCGGGTCTCCTCGCGGTACGCGCAGGCGCTGGTGTACCGCGGCGAGTACGACCGGGCGGGACAGGTCAGCCGGGACGCGCTGGCCGCTGCCGGATCGGCGGGGGACCCGGTCGCGCTCGTGGACGCGCTCCATGCCCGCCAGCTGGCCTGCTGCGCCCCCGACGGAGTAGCCGAACGGGCCGTGCTGGCGAGCCGGATGCTGGAGGCCGCTGACACCGCGGGCAGCGTCTGGCTCGAGATGTGGGGCCGGCTGTGGCGAATCGACACCCTGTTTGAGACCGGTCAGCTGAGGAGCGTCCGGCCTGAGCTCGCCGACCTCGAAGGCTGCGTGGAACGGCTCCCCGGGCCACTCGCCCGATGGCACTTCTTGGAGACCTCGGCGACGCTGGCGCTGGCGGCCGGGCGCTTCACCGAGGCGATACAGCTGGCCTGGGAGGCGTTCAAGGTGTTCAGCGACATGGGACACCCGGTCGCGTTCGGCGGCTGCTCAGTGATCCTCGGCCAGGCGGGCCTGCACATCGGGTTCGGCAGATCCGGTCTGATCGAGCTATGGGACCAGATCCCTGCGCACCTGCGGCCGGATGCCGTGGACACCACCCGCGGCGTCAGCACCGTATTCCCCGCGCTTACCCTCGCGCTGATCCGCCTGCACCAGGGTGACCGCGCCGCCGCTGAAGCCGCCTATGCGCAGGCCGGCCCGGTCCGGTCCTGGACGCCGGTACCGGCGATGCGCATGGCGGCCTGGGCGCACGGGCTTGCGGTCGCCATCCGCCTCGGCCGGATGGAGGACATCGAGTTCCTGGCGGCACGGTTCGAGCCGTTCCGCGGCCAGCACGTCGCGAACGGCGCCGGACCCGGGGTTTACCTGGGCCCGGTCGAGCTGCCGCTCGGACAGGCGGCCGCCGCGCTGGGCCATCTCGACCCGGCGGTTGCAGACCTGCAGACGGCGGCGTCGATCTGCGATGCCAACGGCGCCCGCGGCTGCGCCGTGCAAGCCCGCGTCGAACTTGCCGCCGCGCTCACCCGCCGGCGGGCGCCCGGCGACCGGGACGAGGCGCTGGCCGTGCTGGCCGCCGCCGAGCGCGAGGCCGAACAGCTCGGGATGGTTCCATTCACCGAGTGGATCGGACAGCTGCAAGCCCCGCTGACGGCCGCGGCGGCCGGCGGCTCACCCCTCAGTCCCCGCGAGCTCGAGGTGGCCCGGCTGGTCGGGCGGGGACTGACGAACAAGCAGATCGGCCAGACCCTGTACGTCTCCGAGCGGACGGCCGAGAACCATGTCCAGCACATCCTGACCAAGCTCGGGCTCCGCAACCGCAGCCAGATCGCCGCCTGGGCCAGCGGGAGAGCTTGACGCGAGCCGTCGATGAGTACCCGGGCAGACGGTGAATGAGTACTCCAATGAGTGATTCCCCGGATGGCCGTATCCGGGCTTCCCCGTAGCGTCCTTCCTGCCAGCACAAACTCCGGAAAGGCAGGACGAACATGGCACACATCCACATCGCGGCGACGCCTGGGGTAACGATCGACGGCTTCCGCGCGGTTTCCGCCAAGCACAGCCCGCCCCAGGACATCGACGGCCTGCTCGCCTGGGCGGCCGGCACGGACGAGAACGGGCTCCACGTGGTGACCGTGTGGCAGTCCAAGGCCCATATGGACCGGTGGACCGCCGAGCAGCTCTTCCCCGCGTTCCAGTCGCTCGGCATGACCGATGTGGCATCGAACATGGAGTTCACCGAGTACGACGCGGACGAACTGTACATCCGCTGAGCAGCGGACCCAGATGGCGCGTCGCACCCCGGCATAGGCATCGAGCAGCGGCGATTCCCCGGCCGCCGGCGCATCCGGCGGCCGGGAATCCCTCCCGGCCATCACCCCGTCTGAAGCAGGCACGCCCTGCACCAGGAGCAGGCCAACCGCGCGTCTGCCCCCGGGAGTTTTCGGAGGCGGTGTGCGGGCGACCGCCACTGGTGCGGGCCGGAGTAATGAGAGGGGCCGGCCAGCGGCCCAGCTGGGCCAAGGCCCAGCACAGAGGCATATTCTGCCTCTCATGCCTGAACGGCCGCCATCTAATGCCGCGTGGCTGAAGCTTGGTGCGGAGCCAGGGCTCTGCGGAGCCTGCAGGCATGCGAAGCTCAACGAGACACAGCGGGGCACCGCCTACCTCCGCTGCACGCGCGCCGCATGGGACATCGCCCTTTCCCGTTACCCGCGTCTCCCAGTCACGCAGTGCGGAGGATTTGAGCGGCGCGAGGAGAAGCCCTAGTGCCGCGCGCCACCCGCGCCAGCCGGGGGCTGCTGGATGCGGGTTGCGGATGTGCCCGCAGACGGACTGCTGTCTTTCTGTCGCTGGCCGTCGCGGCAGCGAGCATTCGGGCGCTGCGCGGTGGCCGGGCCCGTTGCTTTTGCTTCACAGGTCCTGAGTGAGAATGTGAAGTGAGCGACGATCCTGGTCTTTGCGGGCTGGGGCGACTGTTGCAGGGAGGGGCCGGGTGAGATGCCGGTATGCCGCGGGGGTAGGCGCGGTCGGAGTCGTGGCCGCCTACATCATGGTTGCCAGGCCGCGTCAGCTGCGATGGGGGGCGAGTGCCCAGGAGTGCGAGGCGTCCCTGCCTGGCGACGACCTCATCGTGAGCCCCGATCTCATGGCGACCCGTGCCATCACCGTCCGGGCCTCCGCCGGCCGGGTCTGGCCCTGGATCGCCCAGATGGGGCAAGGGCGGGGCGGGTTCTACAGCTACGACTTCGTGGAGAACCTGGCCGGCTGCGACATCCACAGCGCGGATCGCATCGTCGCGGAGTGGCAGGACATCAAGATCGGGGACGAGATCAAGCTCGCCCCGGCGGTGGGCCTGGAGGTGGCTGGCCTGGAGCCGGGGCGGTCGCTGGTCCTGCGCGGCGGGGTTCCGATGGGGAACACCGCGCCGCCCTACGATTTCACCTGGGCCTGGGTGCTGCGGGATGAACCGGGCGGGACAGCGCGGCTGCTCGTGCGCGAGCGGTACGCCTACACCCGGCCGTGGGCCCGGTTTCTCGTTGAGCCCGTCGAGGGGGTCAGCTTCGTCATGACCCACAAGATGCTCCGCGGGATCAGGGACCGGGCCGAACAGGTGGCCTGAGCAGATCCCTGCGACGCTGAAGACAGCACGACTGCCGAAGTTCCACGCCGCGCCCGGTCTGAACCATGCATGACCACGCAGCTGGCGGCTGGCCTGCTGGGGCGGCCTGACCTTGACGGCCCAGGCCGGGGCGGGCTTGAGTACGTCTATGTCTGATCAGCCTGCAGCGCTGCGCCGCTGGCATGCCGTGGTCACGTCGAAAGACCCAGCCCTTCTGGATGATTTGCTGGCTGATGAGGTGGTGTTCCGGTCCCCGGCGGTGTTCGCGCCGCAGCAGGGCAAGGCGCTCACGGCCAGTTACCTGAGCGCGGCGCTGAAGGTCCTGGGCCCCTCCTTGCGTTATGTCAGCCAGTGGCATGACCACGCCAGCGCAGTGCTGGAGTTCGAGGCCGGCCTTGATGGCGTCTACGTCCAGGGCGTGGACATCCTGCGCTGGAACGCCGAAGGGAGACTGGTCAGCTTCACGGTCATGGTGCGCCCGATGCGCGGGCTGCAGAAGCTGGTCGAGCTGATGGCACACCAGCTGACCGCTGGCCAGGCCTGACCGCCTGGTTCCTCCTGGTCCTTTGTGCAGCAGCGCGTTTACTCCGGCCAGTTAACCAGAAGCGGCGCGCCGGTGCAGAGTTCGCCTGATTCTTGACTGCTCTGGTCACTACCGGCAGGGGCGCACGGCAATGCCGTGGAGTTGACGGAAGTCCTTTCTGGCGACGAAGCGCTGGTTGACATCGGTGCCGTTGAGCAGGGCCCGGCCGATTGAGCGGCCGTTCTGGTTGGTCCAGTAGAGGTACCGCGAGCCGGCCGCTATCGCGTCGGGGAAGGAAGCGCCGGTGATGAACCGCTGGTTGACATCGGTGCCGTTGAGGTTGGCCCGGCCGATCTCGTTGCCCTGCTCGTCGGTCCAGTAGATGTAGCGGGAGTTGACGGCCAGGCCGGCCACGCCGCTGGGTCCGTGGGGGACGGCGATGAACCGCTGGTCCACCCCGGTGCCGTTGAGGTTGGCCCGGCCGATGCTGTAGTCATTGGCCCAGTAGAGGTGCCCGGACCCGGCCACAACCGCGTCCGGCCCGTTGGGCTGGGCGGTTTTGATGAACTTCTGGTTGACATCGGTGCCGTCCAGCCGGGCCCGGCCGATCGTGCCGAAGTGGTTCGTCCAGTAGAGGTACCCGCCTGCGGCGGTTATGCCGACCGGAATGCTGGCGCCGGTGATGAACCTCTGGTTGACATCGGTGCCGTTCAGCAGGGCCCGGCCGATCGTCCCGGCGCCATTCCGCGGCGGCACGATGTTGGTCCAGTACAGGTACCTGCCGTAGACCAAGATCATGGCCGGGAGCGACGCTCCGGTGATGAACTTCTGGTTGACGTCGGTGCCGTTCAGCCGGGCGCGGACGATCACGCCGTCGCCGGGCTTCAGGATGCGGCCGATCGTGTTGGACCAATACAGGTACCCGCCGGCGGCCGCTGCGCTGCCAGGCGCCGGTGATGCGCCGGCGGGTGAACCGCCGCAGACCGGGGACAGCAGCGCCGTGGCGACAGCGGCGGCCAGAAAGCCTGCACGCAACCGGGCGCGACGCTGCTGCCGGCCATCATCGTCAACACCGGTCATTCTCAGACCACCTTCACCGTGTGCCATCGTGGCTGCCATCGTGCCATGCCTAATACCACCTGATCGTTAACGGTTTGGCATCAGGCGATGCCTCGTCTACCAGCGACTGCGGGCAGTGGCGGCTGCCCGGCCTGAGAGCGGGGCCGCTACCGTGCTCCCGGTCGTGGCCGTTCTTTGATCCCGTCCGCGAGCAGGCCCACCACCTCGGCGATACGCGACGCGCGGAGGTCCGGCCGGCGGGTCGTCGCATCGATGTAACGGAGGTAGCCCTTGCGGTAGAACTGCGCCAGCGTGTCGAAGAAGGCCCCAGCGGCCGGGTTAGCCGCCAATGCTGCGGAGATGTCTTCGGCAAGATCGGCGCGCTGCGGGCCTTCCGGTGCCAGTTCAACGATCACCTCCGCGCCGGCCGCAATGCCCGTATGACGCATCCTCGCCGGGTTCAAGGTGAACGCCCATCCGCTGTTGCCAGGCGCAATCGTCACCCGTACCCGGCAGCCGTTGACCGTGCCGCTGACGTGATGCACAGCTTTGGCGCCCCATGCCTCGTCCGGGTCAAACGGAATCGTGATAACGGCGTGACCGCGGGAATTGACAGTGATCTGGGCGCGAAACCGTTCAACGCGCATGGCCTCATCCTTCCATGGCTGAGACCAGGCCCAGTACCGGCGGGTCGCGGGCGGCAGAGGCGGGCCGTGGGGCGATCAGGCCAGTCCGGGTCGGCCCGCCCACCCTCTGCTGAGCCGGTCCCGCTCCGGTCGCGCCGGACTGTCGTAGGCCCCCGGCATACTTGCCGGGCCGTCCGGCGAGGCCGCGGCCTGACTAGAGGAGACCCATGGCTGTCCGGTACCAGCTCGTCATCAACTGCATCGGCCACCCCGAGCCGCTGGCCCGCTTCTGGGCCGAGGCCCTGGGCTATGTGCTGGAGCCGCCGCCGGCCGGCTTTGTCACCTGGGACGACTGGCGGCGCGACGTCGGGCTGCCCGAATCCTGGCTCGGCCGGGGCACGGACTGCATCATCGATCCGGATGGCGCCGGACCTCGCATCTGGATCCAGGTCGTGCCCGACCGCAAGACCGTCAGCAACCGCCTCCACCTCGACATCCACGCCAGCGGCGGGCGGGACCTCCCGATCGAGACCCGCAAGAAGCGCGTGGACGCCGAGGCCAGGCGGCTGTGCGACCTCGGCGCCACGCTGCTCAGCGACCTGAGCGAGGAACTCGAGGAGGGCCTTGACCACTACGCGGTCGCGCTGAGGGACCCCGAGGGCAACGAGTTCGACATCAACTGACGGCCCTCGGCGAGCATCAGCGGGGGCGTTTGAGGGCTGTTAGCCTATGGCCCAGCCGGGGCCGCCGAGCGCGGAAGCCGCATAGACCAGCGCGGACGTGGAATGTGCTTGCAGCCGGGCCGGGACTGTGCCTTGGAGTCCCGTTGCGGCCAGAGCGTAGATCACGGTGAGAACGGCCGCTGTCCAGCAGGCTCACCAGCAACTGGGGCAAAGCCAGCCCGCGTACCGTCACCCCGTGCTGGCCTTCCCGCTCCGTCACGTCATGGAGCGCCCCTTTGCGTGCGGGCGGCCCCGTGGTGACCAGAGTTTCTTGCCCACTGTGATCCTTGGCCCAGGACCGGGGGGAGTTGGCGGGACCGGAGTCGGGTACGGGAAGCTGAATGAAATGCAGGAAAGGAGCCACAATGACAGGGCAGCCGGACGCCTCAGCGGCGGGAACGATCGACGTCGGTGGGGATCTTACGGTAAGCCGCATGGGATTCGGCGCGATGCGGGTCACCGGGCAGGGCATCTGGGGGCCGCCGCCGAACCGGGAGCAGGCCCAGGCGGCGCTGCGGCGGGCGGTCGAGCTTGGTGTCACCTTCATCGACACGGCTGATTCCTACGGGCCGGAGGTCAGCGAGACGCTGATTGCCGACACGCTCTACCCCTATCCCGGCGATCTGGTGATCGCCACCAAGGGTGGCCTGGTGCGGCCTGGGCCCGGGCGCTGGCAGCCCGACGGGCGGCCCGAGCATCTGCGCGAGGCCTGCGAGGGCAGCCTGCGCCGGCTGAAGCTCGACCAGATCCCGCTGTACCAGCTGCATCGGCCAGATCCGAAGGTGCCATATGCCGAGTCCGTCGGCGCGCTGGTCGATCTGAAGAACGAGGGCAAGATCCGCCACATCGGGGTCTCCAACGTGACCGAGCGCCAGCTGCGCGAGGCGCAGCGGCTCACGCCGGTGGTGTCGGTGCAGAACCGCTACAACCTCGCGGATCGGTCGTCGGAGACGATCGTCGACCTGTGTGACCAGGAGGCGATAGCGTTCCTGCCCTGGGCACCGATCCAGAACGCCGACCAGCTGACGCCCGTCCTCACCGCCGCGCGCCAGCACGGCGTGAGCACCCGCCAGATCGCGCTCGCCTGGCTGCTGGCTAGGTCAGCTCAGATCCTGCCGATCCCAGGCTCGGGATCACCCGAACATGTCGCCGAGAACATCGCCGCCGCATCGATCCAGCTGTCCAGCGCCGAAGCAAATGCGATCCTGGAAGTCGCCGGATAAATCCAGCCGGAAGCGGGACAGCCGATCTCCTGGCCGGCCCGGTGGGTGGCGTGAACGAGCAGCCATGAGCCAGTGGCCCGGGCGTGGTAAGCCGTGCGCCACACGCGCGGACGGGCCGGTGAGTGCGGTGCTCGGCATGGCGTTACGAGCCATGGGATGGCGGCCAGTGCGATGCGCGCTGGTATCCCGACGACCGGCTGGAACCGCACGATGGAAGCGCCCCAGCGAGTCCGACGGGGACCTGCCCGGAGTCTGCGGCCCCGTACTGGTATGTCCCGGCTTGCCCGGCGGGGTGCTGTCCAGCCGTTGCCGGAAACCGCCGGATGCACCAGCGCGCGATAATGACGCCATGGCAAGCGAACTGATCCGCTGCGGCCACTGCGGCCAGATGAACCGGGTGCCGGCCGCGGCGGCCGGGACGCCCCGCTGCGGCAAGTGCCATCAGCCGCTGCCGTGGATCGCCGACGCCGACGACACCACCTTCGGTGACGTAGCGGAAGGCGCCAAGATTCCGGTCATCGTGGATTTGTGGGCGCCCTGGTGCGGGCCCTGCCGCATGGTCAGTCCCGCGCTGGAGCAACTCGCCCGCGACCTGGCAGGCCGGGTCAAGCTGGTCAAGGTGAACGTCGACGTCTCGCCGCAGGTGTCCCAGCGGTTCGGGGCGCAAGCCATCCCGACCCTGCTGGTGCTGCGCGACGGGCGGGTCGCCGCCCGGCAGACTGGCGCCGCCCCTCTGGCAGCCCTGCGGGCCTGGGTCGACAACGCGCTCACCACGGCCACTCCCTGAGCATGGCTTGCGCCCTCAGCGCTCCCCCGGACTGCCGAGCCTGGTCAGTGCTCTCCACCTGCGAGCCGCTCGCGCCTGCCGGACCGGCGAACAGCACGTGACGGCCATCATGCGGCCCGGAGGACATGAGTGATCCGTCACGCCCGTCAACCCCCGCCGCGAGCTGAGCCTGGGCGGGCGCCGCTCCCGCCGCGGCCGATGGCTAGCCGCGGAGGAGGCCGAGCGAGCGGGCCCGGCTGACCGCCTCGTCCCGGGTGTGGACGCCAAGCCTCTTATAGAGACGTGCCGCTCGCTCCTTGGCTGCTGACCGGGAGATGCCCAGCTTGTCGGCGATGACGGAGAAGGGGAGTGGCCGGGGGAGGTAGCGCAGCACCTGGGCCTCTGCCATGGTGATCGATGCAGCCCTGACCCGCTCCCCCGCTTCGCCGGCCGCTTCGACGGCGACCTCGTCAGCGGCGGCGATGGTGGCGAGCGACTGCGCGAGGGACGCGGCGGTCACCTCGTCGGCGGCCTCCACGGTGGCTGCGTCTTCGGCCACGGCGGCGGCGGCGGACTGGTCGGCGGCGGCCACGATGAGGCCAGCGGCAGTCAGCGCCGTGACCGCCTCGTGGGCGGCCGCCTCCTCCACCAGCCCGGCCGCGATCAGCGCCCGGACGGCGCCGGCCGCAGCGGCGGACTGGATACGCTCCGATTCAGCCACCGCCTCGGCCGCTTCGGCTCTGGCCGCTGCTGCCGTGAGCAAGGCATCGGCCTCAATAGCCTGGGCCTGGGCGATCACCTCAGAGGCCTCCTCCATGGCGGCCACCTCGGCGCCCACCACCAGCCCCGCCTCGGCTGTCAGGAAGCCCTCGCCGATCAGCGTGCCGCCGGTCTCGGCGATGGCGTCGAAAAGCGGGCCGGCCCAGTGGTGCTCGACGAGCAGAAAGGCCACGGCGGTCCCTGGCTGAAGAGAATCGGCGAGAGCCCACGCACCCGCCCGGTCAAAGGCCGCCGGGTCATCAGCTGGCGCCGGCACTGCCGGACCGCCGTTCGCAACGGGCACGACTGCCGCCAGGAGCGAGCCGAAATCCTCGTCATCACCGATAGTCAGCCGTTCGACGGTTCCGTCTTGGCTTTTGCCCACGAAAAGCATGTCGAGCAGCCGAAGAACCCCCCGGCCGCGGAGACGGTCGACCTCTGCCAGGATCCGGTCCTCAGACCCCGCGCCACGACTGAAGCTCAACGCGATCACCTGCAGCGGTGCGGTCATCGATGCCCTCCCTTGTTCCGGCCCGTAATGCCGCCGACGGTACCACCGAGCGGCCCCCCGGGCAGCTGGTACATCCGCCCCAGCAGGATCTGGACCAGCCTCGGAAGGCGCTGCGCCCCCAGCGCGTTGATGTGCCGCGTGGCCGCGACAATAGCCGCGGCGGCGGGCCGCCGAAGACTTCTCCGAAATCCGCGACACTCCGTGGCAGATAACGCACGTTCGCGCGTGTTACGGACTGCCAGCCAAGAAGACGGGAGCGGCACGCATAACGGCTGCTTGCGCGCTGGCGTCGCTCGGTATGAGCACTGAGGGTTACACAAACGACGAGGGCTGGCCGTCGGAAATAGTTGCCGGCCCGGTAATTGAGATTTCCCGGCTCCCCTGCCTGGTCTGCGGTGCTGCTCACCGTCGCCGGGCCGTGGCCAGGGTACGGTGCAGGCATCCAATGGAAATCGGAAGGCGGACAGATGTCCCAGAAAGTAACGGTAGTCCTGGAAGATGATCTGACCGGCGGCCCGGCCAAGCAGACGGTGCGGTTCGCCTTCGAGGGCACCGACTATGAGATCGACCTGAACGCCAAAAACGCCGCCGCGTTCGGCAAGCAGCTCGCGCCCTATCTCCAGCACGCCCGCAAGGCCGGGCGGGCACCGGCCCGCCGCCCCGGCCGGGCCACCGCCGGGCGTCAGCGCTCAGGTGACATCCGGGCCTGGGCCAAAGAGCACGGCCTGGCGGTCAGCGAGCGCGGCCGCATCCCCGCTGGTGTACTGGAGCAGTACCACGCCGCGGCCAACGGCCGCTAACACCACGGGTGTTCGCTGCGCGAGCCGCGGTGAATACTTATCCGAGCCGGATGGATGACGCGCGTGGCCGGATCGGCATAAGCGTTTGATTGCGGCCACTGGGCCCGCTCGAAGAGCCGCCGATATGGTCGGCAACTGAATCGTCAGCAAGGCTGATTCAACACGGTCCCCGATGGCGCCGGTGTCGGCCTGCGGCTACTGTGAGCCGATGAGACAGACCACCGGCTTTGCGCGGCTGCCGGATGGCAGGCGGGTCGCCTTTGCCGTGGTGGGGAGCGGCCCGGCGGTGGTGCTGCCGGCATGGTGGGTCTCCAATGTGGCCGAAGACTGGCATTCTGATTCGCTGCGCCGTTTTGTTGAAGGCTTGGCAGCTGGGCGCATGGTCGTGCGGTATGACCGACTCGGGACCGGCCTGTCCGATCGGGAGCGGCCGCCCGAGACGTTCACGCCGGAATTTGAGGATGCGACGCTCTGCGCCGTCCTAGACGAGCTCGGCTTGGTCCGTATGACGCTGATGGGCATCTCGTGCGGGGGGTGTACCGCCGCGAGCTTTGCTGCCCGGCGGCCAGAATGCGTCGATCGCCTCGTGCTCTATGGCTCCTACGCCCAGGGGCACGAGCTTGGCTCACCGGAAGCGCTGACCGGCATGATTGACCTGGTGCGCGCGCACTGGGGGCTGGGCAGTCGCCTGCTGGCGGACGTGTTCGGTCCGAACTGGTCAGCCGAGGACCGGGCTGCCTTCACCGCGGCCCAGCGCGCGGCCGCCAGCGCCGAAGTCGCTGCAGATCTGCTGACACTGATCTACGAGACTGACATTCGCGACGAGCTGCCGAGGATTCGAGCGCCGGCGCTCGTCGTGCACCGTGAGCACGACCGCGCGATGCGGCTGAGGGGGGCACGCGAGGTCGCCGCGCTGCTCCCGCACGCCGACCTGGTGACGCTGCCCGGTGATGCCCATCTGCCGTGGCACGGTGACGGGGACGCCGTCCTGCGTGCCGTCGCAGCGTTTCTGGGGATCGAGGGACCGCCTGCGCCGGTGAGCGGGGCCGACGCCGGCGCACTGGGCGAGCTCAGTGCACGGGAACGAGAGGTGCTCACGCTCGTCGCGCAGGGTCTCAGTGACGCTGAGATCGCTGAACGTCTTGTTATTAGCCCGCATACAGCGCATCGCCACATGGCGAACATTCTGGCGAAAATGCGGCTGCCCACGCGCGCCGCGGCCGCCGCAGTCGCTGCGCGCGCTGGCCTCCTCGGGCCATAGCGCCGCGATGGCCCGATCGGGCCATCGCAAGATGGCTCATTTGATCGATGCCGCGCGGGTGGCGCGGTTGGTGGACTTGACCTGCACACCAACCGACTTCCGGGAGGCTCCGATGCCCTTTATCAACGTCCGGCTCATCGAGAACGTCTTCAGCACCGAGCAGAAGCAGCAAATCGCGCGGGACTTGACCGAGGCGATGGTCGCCATCGAAGGCGAGCGTATGCGCGGCGTCACGTGGTGCGTCATCGAGGAGGTCAAGAGCGGTGACTGGGCCATCGGTGGTCAGCCGGTGACGACCGAGGCCGTTCACGCCCTGGCCCGTGGCGAGGTGTCGCTGCCCGTCTGACCGCCGCCATGCAGCACCCAGGAAACTCGCCATCTGCATGACCGGGATTCCCCCGGGGAACCGATGCTGTGCCCGTCACGGTGCGAAGCCTGACCGAGTCGGCGGCCGTTTCCGGCCGCCGACTCGGCAGGAGCCAGGAGACGGTCGCCTCCGCCTCTACACGTGCCACGCGAACGAGCAAGCGGCCCGGTGGGCCGGACCTGCGGGGGCGCAGCGCTTCGTCGAGGCATTCGCGGGCCTACGGTCGATCCCGGAATCACTGGGCCTGGGCGATGTTCGGCCCGCAGGGCCATGTGGAACGTTCAGCGGCGAGCAAACATGGTGCGACGCACCCTACGCAGATGGCGTAGTTCTGCTCGGCGACGCAGGCGGATACGATGACCCAGTAGATGGGCAAGGCCTCTCGCTAGCGATGCGCGACGTGCGTCAGCTTTCCGAACTACTGCTGGCGTCAGGCGATTGGAATGTGGCGACGCTGCACCAATATGGGGAGCAGCGCGCCGAACGGCTTCGCCGAATGCGGAGAGTGTCCAAGACCTTTGCCGCATTGATGACAACCTTTACCGACGCCGGCCGCGCTCGACGCGATCGATACTACGCAGCCTCCGGTCAAGAGAACTTTCGAATGGCCCTGGGCGCGATCTGGCATGGCCCGGACCGCATGCCCGGCGAGGCATTCGCAGATCAGCTCCACGAATCGCTGTTGACTTGACGATCGTCCAGCTGACAAACGTCCACGGCGAAGACCGCCCAGTACGTGCTGCCCAGCCCGGGTTATCGGCCTATTTATCCGGGCACGGATAAAGCGGCAGCTCCACCAGCTCAAGGGGCTCGGGAGAGGGCACCACCCGGCGCCATGCGGCGCCGTCGCGGCGAACACCACCGAGGCCGGTGACTCAAACACCTCATCTGTAACTTCCAGTGCGTCCAGCAAAGTATGTGTTTTGCCTTGACGTCAGTTGCAGTTATGTTGCAGTTCACCTGCGTCCCGCACCGTCCATGGACGGACATGCCGGAGCCTCGCTTGACGGGCGAAATAACCTGGCCCCGTGTTCACCGAGCCTGATGACCTGCCAGACACCGCCGTGGCCAGCGCGCTGCAGCACGGGTGGGGATTCACGGCCGTTTCGCTGGAGTACCAGCCCGTGGGCTTCGGTAGCCACCATTGGCTGGCCACGGACAGAACCGGCAGGCGGCTGTTCGCCACCGCGGACGACCTGGCCGCCAAGCGGCGCACCGCACATGAGACGAGTGACGATGCCTTCGACCGCCTCTGTCATGCCCTCGGGACCGCGTTGGCACTGCGCGGCGAGGCCGGCCTGAACTTCGTGATCGCCCCGCTGCTTACCGCGACCGGGCGGGTAGCGGCGCGGCTGTCTGAGCGGTACTCGCTCGTGATCCATCCCTATGTCATTGGCACCAAGGCAGGCGAGGACGGCGAGTTCACCAATGCCGGTGACCGGCAGGCCGTCGTGGACATGCTGATCCAGCTCCACGGCGCCCAGGCCGGCCAGCCGAACGTTGACGACTTCGTGGTGCCGCATCTCGATACGCTCCAGGCGATGATCCGTCACACCAGCGGCGCATGGTGCGGCGGGCCATACGCCCAGCGCGCCCAGGACCTGCTGCGGACCCATGCCAGCGACCTGCACGCGCTGATCGCGGCATACCACGGCCTTGCCAGGAGGGTCGCCGCACAGCCGGAGCGGATGGTCATCACCCATGGCGAGCCGCATGCGGGCAACGTCATCGTGACGGCGGACGGCCTGGTCCTCGTCGACTGGGACACGACCTTGGCTGCCCCGCCAGAACGTGACCTCTGGGACCTCGGCGGCGACGATGCCTCGCTGCTTGACCACTATGCCGCCACCACAGGAACCGAGATCGATGACGCGGCCCTGTCGCTGTACCGGCTCTGGTTCGACCTCGCCGAAGTGGGCGGCTACCTGGGCCGGTTCCGGGCTCCGCACGAAGACACGGCGGACACCAGAGAGTCCTGGAAGGAACTACAGCACTTCCTGCGACCCGCCGAACGATGGCCGTCCCTGGTTGGACGCAGCTGATAGCCGGGCGGCGCTATGGCTGGGCTGCGTACTGCTACGGCCCGGGCAGCTCGGGGGACGGCCAGCCGAGCGCGACGGCGACGGCCAGGGCGGCCCCGCGGGCGCCGGCCATGTCCAGGTCCGGCACCAGCGCGAATGTCACCAGGGGGCGCTGCTCGGCCCGCAGGTCGGTGTGCTCCCTGACGGTGGCAAGGAACCAGTTGCAGAAGCTCGGCGTGGTCTCGACCACGCCGCCGCCGAGGAAGTAGGCGTCCGGGTCGGTGAAGTTCGCCGCGATGGTGAACAGCCGGCCGAGCGCGATCGCCTGCTGCCGGAAGATCTCCAGTGCCATCTGGTCCCCCGCCGCGGCGTGGCCGCGCACCTGGATCGCCGCCTGCCGGGCGGTGGCCGCTGCGTGCAACGGGTGCTCAGGGAAGCGGGTCAGCCAGTAGGGCAGCAGGTTCTTCTCGATGCCGGTCAGCGACGCGACGCTCTCCCCGTCCCCGGCCAGCCCGCAGTTGCACACCGGCGTCGGCTGCCCCGGCGCCAGCAGCCCGTCCATCGGGATCTGGATGTGCCCGAACTCGCCGGCCATCCCGGCCGCGCCCCGCACCACCCGCCCGCTCTCGACCACACCGCCGCCGAGCCCGGTTCCCACGATCAGTGCGACCGAGGAGCGCCGTGGGGCCTCCGCGCCGAAGTGCATGTGGTGGGCGTACAACGACGCGGCGTTCGCGTCGTTGTTGTAGATGACCGGCAGGCCGAGCCGGGCTTCCAGGGCGCCGCGGACGTCGAAGCCACGCCAGGCGGGATCGGCGAAGTTCACCGCCCCACGGGTCGAGATCACGCCATCTGCGCTGGCCGGGCCCGGGGTGTCGAGGCCCACCGCGCGCACCGCCGCCCGCTCGAACCCGGTCAGGCTGAGCACGCCGGCCAGCGCGTGGTTGAGTGCCTCGATGGCCACGGCCGGGCCTTCCCCGACCCGGCTGGGCGTCTCCACCAGCCGGTCCACCAGGAACCGCCCGGTGCAGTCGAGCACGGTCGCGTTGATCGCTGTCCCGCCGTTGTCGAGGCCAACCACGACCTCCCGATCCTGACCTGGCATCGGGCTCCTTCCTGCCGCGCCGGGCTGGCGGGCGCCGTGGACCCGGCACGGCGCTCGCCTACCCACACCCTGGCAGCTATCGGGGTACTGGGCGGGCGTGTTCCGCGCTTGTTTACGGCACGAACTCTTCGGCGATCACGTCGAGGCAGCCGGCTTCATCGAAGTAGATCCGATAATGGTGGAGGGACTTCGCCAGTGCCCCGCTCAGGCTCGGCAGAAACTCAGCGGGCTCGACCAAGATGA
>CAVPSA010000023.1:0-216064 GCA_963707905.1 uncultured Actinomycetes bacterium
TTCTCCCCCCGTCTGATATCCGGTGTGATCGGCCGTTACGCCGCGCGGGTCACGCACGCTCCCTAATGGAAGGGCTCCAAGGCACCGCCATCCGATTAGCCGTTCGTGACCTCAGCAGCCCGCAGGGCCCCGGTCCTGGCTGGAGCTCGGTGGCTCCCGTCAGTGTGAGGGGTCCATCCTGCGGGTGGCTCAGGCCACCGACCACCCTGCCGGCCGGGGTCACTGTCTGCCAGCAGCTGACCCCGGCGTGTCGCGGACCTGATGGCGGCGGCAAGTCCCGGGGCCCGGATCTCGCCCGAAGGATCCCAGTCCAGGTTGCATTCGGCGGATCACCCAGCACCAGCCGCCACCACGCTCACCGGAACCTGCCAGTCTGCGCTTGAGCATCCACACCGCTGTGTCCCCTATAGGGCATCGATCCGGCAGGCAGGCCCCGCTGTCTTGGTCGAGGGCTCCAGGCCCTGGATCGCTATGGCGGTGACCTGCTCACATGCCCATTAGGTTGCATTCGCAGGTCAGGCCGCCGCGGTGGTGTGGGGTGGTGTGGTCGAGGTCGCATTGGCTGGCGGGGCGGCGGCATCCGGGGAAGGCGCAGGCCTGCTGCCTGACTTTGATCAGGTGCTGCAGTCCTGCTGGTGGCCGGTAGGCGGTGGAGTGCCGCGGGTGGGTGCACCCGGCGGACTCGAACCATTGCAGGTGCATTCCCGCCAGCCAGGCGGCGATGTGCGCGTCCCGTTCCGCTGGTGGCATCGGGGCGGGCGCCGGTGGCGCAGGTTCGTTTCCCGGTGGTCTGGGTCCCTGCGCGGATGGCGCAGGTCCCTGTGCCGGTGGTGCGGGTGCCTGTGCCGGTGGTGCAGGTCCCTGTGCTGGTGGTGCAGGTCCCTGTGCCGGTGGTGCGGGTCCTTGTGCTGGTGGTGCGGGTGCCTGGCCGGGTGGCGCGGGTGCCTGCTGCGGTGGTGCAGGTGTCTGCCCGGGTGGCGCCGGGCCTTGCTGCGGGGGTGGTGGCCAGGGGCTGGGAGGTGGCCCGGGCAGGCCGTGTCCTGGGCGGGCGCAGCCGTGGCCGACGGGGCGGCCGTCTTGGCCGGTCAGGGTGACGCAGCAGCGGCTTTGCGGGTGTGCGGTGATGGCCGTGGCGAGGTGGCGGCTGTCGGCGGCGGTCAGCGGGCCGAACCCGGTGACCTCGCCCGGTGCGTCCGCGAGGCCGAGCCAGGTGCGCAACGGCATGGTCAGGTTGACCATCCCCGCCACCGCCGGGATACCCGGCCAGCCGGCGGCAGCCGGCGTGGCGGCGGGCGGCTCCCAGTCCGTCACCGGTGCCCGGCGAGCCGCCGGCCCCAGGCCGGGGTGCCGGGTGCCGGGGAGGCCGGGTGCCGCGGAGGCCGGGTGTGCCGGGTGGCCGGGTGGCCGGGGTGGCCGGGTGTGCCGGGGTGGCCGGGTGTGCCGGGGTGGCCGGGTGTGCCGGGTGTGGCCGGGCCGGTGCCTGGGTTGCCGGCGGCTGGGTGCGGGCGGTGCTGGGCGGCCGGCAGCAGTGCGGCGGCCGGGATGCCGCTGAGCAGGGCGAGGAAGACCTGGGCGCGGAGCTGGCCGGCGGTGCCGGCCAGCCCGGCGGCGCGCAGGCTCCGGGCCAGGGCGGCGATGTGCTGGTCCGCGGCGATCACCGCGGCCGGGGGCAGGTCCCGGCCGGCCAGCGCGGCGGTGCCGGCGTGCTCGTCCCAGCGTTCGACGCGGGCTTCCCGCTGCGCCTGCTCACGCCGGGTGCGGGCGGCCCGCGGATCGGCGGCCAGCACCGCCCGGCGGGCCGCCGCACGCACCTGCGCGCTGGTCTGCCCCGCCGCCCGGACCAAAATGCGCTCTTCGACAGCGGCCGCGTGGTCATCGCCGAGCCCGGTCGTCTCCTCGGCAATGGCGCCCGCCCGGGGCACATCGATCACCCCGGCGGCCAGCGCCTGGGCGGTCAGCGGCAGCCGCCGCAACGACACCGCCAGATCCAGCACCCGCCCCGCGCCCCGGCCGGTCAGCGTCAACAACGCGGCGATCTCCGCATCGGCATGCTCAGCGGCCCGCGGCTGCCCAGCCGCCTCCTGAGCCTCCCGCCGGCGCATCAGCTCACCCACCGCGGCCAGTTCCAGCGCGCTGGCCCACGACGCCAGCCGGCGCCCAGCCCGGATCACCCCGGCCAGCTCATCATCGGCCAGCCGGCCCAGCCCCCCAGCCCGCGCCCCTTCAGCCCAGCCGGCCAGCACCGGCCCCGGCGGCAAAAGATCAGCCACCCCGCCCGCCGCGAACCCCGATCCTCAGCACGACTGCCCGGCTTGGGGGGGGGGGGGGGGGGGTGGGGTGTAGTGATGTGGAGTGGGGGTGAGGGTGGATATGGGTGGTGGACGAGGGAGCGAAGAACGATCAGCATCGCTTATCGTACAGATCGGTGCGGGAGGATGCGGAGATATGTACAGCGCGAGGCGAACTGCTGGGAGGTGTAGTTGCTGCGCGATGGGAGTGAAGATAGCCGCGCGAGCGGTGATGCGGGCGGCATCTCATCGCTTCTCGATGAGCGGCGTTTGTATTATCATCTGCGCAGCCGATGACCTCTTCGTATGGCAGTGGATGACGTCGCAGGTAAAGCCAGCCTCCCACGTCGGGATATACGTAATGTCGCCGACCATCTTCTCACCGGGCGCAGCCGCGGTGAAATCACGGTGCGCCAGGTGGGATGCGTGCTCTTGCCGTCGCTCGGTGAGGCTGGCCGCAGGGCGGCTGGCAGGGCACCAGGCCAGGTCATGCATGAGGGAGCGGACCAGCTCCGGCCCGGCGGGGCGCCCCAGGCCGCGAGGTCCGCATGGACCGCCGGACCCGTACGTCTCTCGGAGTCATCGAATGATTCTCACATACAAAGCGAGGGTTCCCCGCCTTTTCGCGGTCGCGATTCCGGCGCGCTCCGCCATTCGTAGAACCCGGAACGGGATACCTCCATCCACCGGCACATCTCGACGACCGACGGCACATGCCGCTCATCCGATTCCTGGGAACCGCATACTCCGCGTCGATGAACTCGAATTTCTCGGTCACCGATGGTCGCGGGCGAAGTATGCTGCGGCTTTTTTCAGGAACTCGTTCTCCATCTTCAGTTCCCGGGTTTCCCGCTCGAGCTGCGCAGCCGCGCGCGCTCATTCACGGTCAGGCGGCTCCTCACCGGCATGCTCACGGCGGTAGGAGGCAACCCAATTACCGAGGGTGCTTCGTTGATTCCGAGCTCCTTTGCCACTCTGGCGATCGGAGCGACGTTCGATCACCATCTTACGTTATCTGAATTAGGCGAGAAGCTTTTTAGGTGGGCAAAATATTCATTTTTAGAACATCTAATGGATGGATGTGGAAAGTTGGGGCACCTCACCCGCACACCGCGCGGCGGCCGGGCCCCGTCCGCAGCACCTCCGGGCCCGCAGCCGCCGCCGTGTCCGCGAAGTACTCATCCAGCAACGGCCCGGGCAGATCAGCCAGCCACGCATACGGCCCATCCGGCGGGGCGCTCTGCGGGCCGAAAGCCGGGCCCGGCCACTGCTCCCCGGCAGGCACCGTGAACGCGCCAGCCGCCTCTAAGGCGGCGATCTCAGCGTCGAGCTCCGCATCCTGAGCCGCCCACGCCGCCGCCACCGGCTCCACCCGGCGCAACAGCGCATCCCGGAACCGATCGCCCTCCAGGGGAGGGGGCATTGCTGCGCGATCGTTGGGTGCGGATGACTCGCCGCGATCTGAGAGCGCAGGCGGCTTGCAGCGACCCGAAGGTGACAGCAGCTCTGCGCGATCCAGGGAAGAGGGCAGCCTCGCGGTCGTGCCTGCTGCGAGCACCTGCCTCACCTCCCCAGCAACGGAGCCAGCCTGTCGGAATCCACGCTATCGAGCAAGTCTGACAATAAACACTAGAACACGGAACTTCGAAAAAATGTGCGACAGTTGTCAAGGGTCAGGGTGTGCCAGGGTCGAGGGTCGGGGGTGCGGGGGGCAGGGGTGAGATCGACGGGTCAGGCGTGCCAGGGCTGAGGGGTGTGCCAGGGCCGAGGCGTGTGCGGGGGTCGGGGGGTGTGCAGGGGCTGAGGGTCGGGGGTCAGGTGTGCCGGGGCTGAGGGGTCGACGGGTCAGGCGTGTGCCAGGGGCGGGCGTGTGCAGGGGCTGAGAGTCGACGGGTCAGGCGTGCCGGGGTCGGGGGTTGGGGGTCGGGGAGGGCAGGGGCTGGGGCCGGGAATCAGGTGTGCCCGCGGCCGAGGGGTCGGCGAGTCAGGGTGTGCCCGGGTCGAGCGTGCCGGGGAGGCCGAATGCTGGGAACAGGCTGGCCCCGAACGTCGTGATCTCGGCGATCACCCCATCGCCCGTACGCAGCACGTCGAGCTTGAAGGCACGGAACTCCGAGTCGCCCGCCCGCCGCAGGTAGCTGGCCGCGGCTGGCATCCGGTTGGCCGCCGTCGGCAGGAGCCGCCAGTCGCCGTCCCGGTTCGGCCCGAGTGCGCGTTCCAAGAGCGGCCCGATCGCGCCGACCCCGTCGTAACACACCGGGTACGGGGGCATCGTGACGCGGATGTCCCGGGCAGCGATCGCCACGGCAGCCGCCGCGTCGCAGCGCTGGTGTGCGTCGATGAACGCCTCCAGCAGGTCCCGCTCGGCGTCGCTGAGCAGCCCGGCAGACCGGCCCGACCAGTCAGAACGGTGAGCCGGGAGGTGCTGGCGCATCGTCGCACGGGCCCGCTGGAGGGCGCTGTTCGCTGCCGCCACGCTCATTTCCAGCAGTACGGCTGTCTGGCTGGCGGGCCAGCCGAGCACGTCGCGGGCGATCAGCGTGGCACGCTGGCGCGGCGGCAGGACCTGGAGCGCGGCCACGAATGCCAGTTCGATGGTCTCCCGCTCGATCACGGCCGCGTCGGGCTGCTCGCCGGGTGCAGTCGCCTCGTCAAGCAGCCGGTCCGGGTACGGCTGGAGCCAGGGCACCTCGGCGAACGACCGCAGCGCGCTGGCTCTGTGCGCGCGGCGGCGGAGCATGTCCAGGCACACGTTGGTCGCGATGCGGTACAGCCAGGCGCGGAACATCGTGCCGCCATCGAAGCCGTCCCGGCCGCGCCAGGCGCGCAGGAAGGTCTCCTGCACCGCGTCCTCGGCATCGTCGAACGACGCGAGCATGCGGTAGCAGTGCACGTGCAGTTCGCGCTGGTATCGCTGGGTGAGGCCGGCGAACGCGGACTGGTCACCCGCGACCGCCGCCGCAACCAGTTCCCCCGCCACCAGCTCCCCGGCCACCGGCTCCCCGGCCACCTGCTCGACGGCCCCTGGCTCCCGGCCCCTGGCTCCCCGGCCATTGGCTGCCTGGCCGCCGGCTGCCTCGGCTCGCGGCCAGTTCCACGGTCGCGCCGGCCGGCATCGGCGGCCGGCTCTGCTCCGAGGGTCCCTGGCCTGCCACGCGATCAGCCTCCCGACCCGGGCGGCTCGGCCCGGTTCACCTCTTGCAGCACCCACACGTTGCCATCCGGGTCGGCGAAGTCGGCGAACGACTCGTAGTTCGCGCGCTGCGGGTCCGGTCCGGGCACCCAGATACCCGACTCCAGGTGCCGGATCTCGCTGACCTCCACCCCGCGCTTCACCAGATCGGCGCGCCCGGCCACGATGTCGGAGACGACAAGGTGCAGCCCTTGTGCCGAGCCAGGCGGAGCGGCCGTGATACCCACGCCGAAACCCACCGAACAGGCAGAACCGGGCGGCGTCACCTGGACCACCCGCATATCCGTGCCCACCGGGGTGTCGACTTCCAAGCCGAAACCGGCCTGCTCCACATAAAACGACTTGGCGCGGTCCACGTCCGTGACCGGGATCAGGACCAGTTCAAGCTTGAACTCCATGGCGAACCCTCCTCGTGCCCGGGGCCTGCCGGGCCGCGCGGGGCACGGCGGCGGCATCTGCCCGTCGGTTTACCGGTGTAACGCAGCCCGCGGGCAAAGCTCATCGGTGGGCCGATGAACAGGCCATGAGCAGGCAGAATGGGGGAAGACGGCCAGGCCACCCGGGCCCGGCTCAGCTGCGCAGGCCAGCCGAAGGCAGAACGTCGTAACACCGTTATCCAGGTGCTCGGTTGCTAAGGCATGGGGCCAACTATGCTTACTCAACCGCACAGCTTGCCAGTTAGGGATGGAACGTCTACGAAAGCCATGAACAGGGCCGGACGGTGACTCGGGACGCCGCACAGGCCAGGGCCCCGGCCCCCGCGGCCGTCCCTGGCCAGGTACAGGTGCTGCTCATCGAGGACGATGATGGGGATGCCCTTCTCGTCCAGGAATACCTGGTGGAAGCGGGTGCCCCGGTTGCGCTTGACCGGGTGCGGTCGATCACCGAGGCGCAACCGCTGCTGCCCGCGGCGGCCTGCGTTCTGCTCGACCTTGACCTCCCCGATGCGCATCAGTTGCAGGGCGTGCACTGGCTTCAGGAGAACGTGCCCCAGGTCGCCGTGGTCGTGCTGACCGGCCTGGCCGACGAGCACCTCGGTGCCGAGGCGGTCCGTGCGGGCGCGCAGGACTACCTGGTCAAGGGCCAGGTAGACGGGGAGTTGCTGAACCGGGTCATCCGTTATGCGGTGGAACGGCGCCGGTTCGAGGAGATCCAGCAGCAGTTGCGCGAGGCGCAGATCTACGCCCGGGAGAACGCCCGGCTGGAGCGCGGCCTGCTGCCATCCCCACTGCTGTCCGACTCACGGCTGACCGTCGCCACCCGCTACCGCCCCGGCGGTGGCCAGATGCTGCTCGGCGGGGACTTCTTCGACCTGGTCGAGGCCGCGGACGGCTGGGTGCACGTGGTGATCGGCGACGTCTGCGGCCGCGGGCCGGAAGAGGCCGCGCTCGGCGTATGCCTGCGCGTCGCGTGGCGCACCATGGTGCTGGCCGGCCGCCCGATGGCCGAGGTGCTGTCCGCCATCCAGCAGGTGCTGGAGCATGAGCGGCACGAAGAGCGGCTGTTCACCACGTTGTGCATGATGTCGGTCGCACCGGACCGGGCGCACGCGCGGCTGCACCTGGCCGGGCACCCGCCGCCGCTGCTGCTCACCCCGGACGGGGTGCGCGAACTGAGAGCCCCCGTCAGCACGCCTCCCGGCATCGCGCACATGGAGGACTGGCCGGTCAGCGAGGTCGCCCTGGGGGACAACTGGACCCTGCTGATGTACACCGACGGCCTGATCGAGGGGCGGATCGGCACCGGCCCGGAGCGGCTGGGCAGCGACGGGCTGACCGAGATCATCGAGGCATACCTGCGCGCCGCGCTCCCCACGGGTCAGTGGGAACGCGAATCGCGGGACGAGCGGCTGCTTGACGGGCTGATCGACCGGGTGCGCGAACTCAACGGCGGGGACCTGGACGACGATCTGGCCGTGCTTACGCTCGGATTTCCTGCCGTGGTTGGCGCATGACCGACCTGCCGCCTGACACCGGAGGGGCCGCACCAGATTTTGATGCAATACGCTCCCCGGTGCCCGCCGCCGCCCGAGGCGAGGAACCCGAACCCGGCAACCCCGCGGGCGGCAGCCCGCCTGGCGGCGCCGGGGCCGGTCTGACCCGGCTGCGTGCCGTGGCGGCCCGGCTCACGCGCCGGGGGCAGGCCGGCGCCGCGCGAGACGCCGGGGCACCTGCGGTGGAAGCAGCGGTACCCGAAGCGGACCATGACCGCGGGCAGCCCGCGGCAGCGCCGGCCGCCGAACCCTCCTCAACCGCGCCGGACCGCGATCCGGGGCCGGACACAACGGCGCCCGCCCCGCGAACCGCCGCGCCCGGCCAGGAACCCGATCCGGGGCCAGGCGGTGCGCCGGCCAGCGAACCCGTGCCGCCCGCACCCGGCCGTAATCCGTGGCTAACCGGCGCGGTACCGGGCCCGGGGACCATGCCGCCCGCCCCGGAGTCGGAGCCAGAGCCGGGGCAGGCCGGGACGCCAGGAGCGATGCAGGCGCTGCCCGGAGCGGGGCCGATCACCGGGCCCGCAGCGCCGGAACCGCCCGGCGGCCGGCCGCGGTCCCCGAGACAGCCCGGCGGCATAGCCCAGCCCGGCGGCAGGCCCGAGCCCGGCGGCAGGCCCGAGCCCGGCGGCAGGCCCGAGCCCGGCGGCATGGCCCGGCTCGACGGCCTGAGCCGGCTCACCACGTCGGAGCGGGCCAGCGCCACGGCGGCCAGGTTCTCCGGCGGCTGGCCGTTCGGCCGGATCATCGGCCTTGGCGTTCTCATCGTCGGGCTGTTCTCGCTGCTCGCGATCGGGGTGGGCGGCACCGCGCTGGCCGACCTGACGACCGCCCGCGACCGGGTGGTGAACACGCTCGACCCTGCCGCGTTTCACGGCTCGCAGCTGGAAGTCGAACTGCTGAACCAGGAGACCGGGGTGCGCGGCTACGCGCTCAGCGCGCAGCTACCGTTCCTGAAGCCGTACCACGACGGGCTGGCCGGGCAGCAGCAGGAGGTCACCAGGCTGCGGCAACTGCTGGCGGGCATGCCCGCCGCCGAGGCCGATCTCAGCCAGGTGCTGCAGCGGGCCGCCGCCTGGCGGGCCAGCTACGCCGTGCCCACGATCAGCAAGGTGACCGTGTCGGGGAAACCGCAGGCGGGCCCTTCTGTCGACCAGGGCAAGGCGGCCTTCGACCGGACCCGGGCCGCGCTGGCCGGCCTGCAGAACAACCTCGCCGCGCAGCGGAGGCAAGCCGTCGCGACGCTGCACGACGCCGCCTCGGTGCTGGACGCGACCCTCATCGTCATCGCGGTCGTGCTGCTGGCCACCGTGCTTGTGCTGGGGTTCGGCCTGTGGCGGTCGGCGATCCTGCCGCTGCGCCGGCTCGCCGCGGACGCCCGGCAGGTGGCCGGGGGCGACTTCGAGCACCAGCTGGAACCGGGCGGACCTGCTGAAATGCGGGCCGTGGGGCTTGACGTGAACCGGATGCGGGAGCGCATTCTGGCGGAACTGTCGGCGGTGCAGGCCGCGCACGCGACGCTGGAGGCCAGGACGGAGGATCTGCAGCGGTCCAACTCCGAACTGGAGCAGTTCGCCTACGTCGCCTCGCACGACCTCCAGGAACCGCTGCGCAAGGTGGCCAGCTTCTGCCAGTTGCTGCAGCGCCGCTACGCGGGCCGCCTGGACGCCAAGGCCGACGAGTACATCGAGCATGCGGTGGACGGCGCCAAGCGGATGCAGGCGCTGATCAACGACCTGCTCGCGTTCAGCCGGGTGGGCCGGACCGTGCAGCGCCGTGAGCAGGTGTCCTGCGCGGTGCTGGTCGCCCAGGCGTGGGCGAACCTCACGGCCGACGTGCGGCGCACGCACGCGACCATCGAGGTCGGTGAACTGCCGGTGGTGCTCGGCGAGGTCTCGCTGCTGACCGCCGTGTTCCAGAACCTCATCAACAACGCGCTGAAATTCCACGCGGCCGAGCCGCCCCGGGTCACCGTCTCGGCCCGCAGGGATGGGGACTTCTGGCTGTTCTCGTTCAGCGACAATGGAATCGGAATCGAGCCGGAATACGCCGAACGGATATTCGTAATCTTCCAGCGACTGCACGACAAAGCGACCTATCCGGGCACCGGAATAGGCCTGGCCATGGTAAGGAAGATCATCGAGTACCACGGCGGCCGGATCTGGCTCGACACGACTGCCACGGCCGGGGCCCGCTTCTGGTTCACCCTGCCAGCCTTCCCGGAGGACGAACATGCCAGTGACTGACGGCGGCAGCACCAGGGCGGTCGATGTGCTGCTGGTCGAGGACGATCCTGGCGATGTGCTGATGACCAGGGAGGCGTTCGAGCACCACAAGATTCGCAACCAGTTGCACGTGGTCAACGACGGCGAGCAGGCATTGCAGTTCCTGCACCAGACCGGGGAGTACGCCAGCGCGCCGCGGCCGGGTCTCATCCTGCTCGACCTCAACCTGCCCCGCAGGGACGGCCTTGAAGTGCTCGCCGAACTGAAGGAAGACCCGAGGCTGCGGGTCATCCCGGTGGTGATCCTGACCACGTCCCAGGCCGAAGAGGACATCCTGCGCAGCTACGCCCTGCACGCCAACGCGTATGTCAGCAAGCCGGTGGACTTCGAGCGGTTCATGGACGTGATCAGGCAGATCGACAACTTCTTCATCACCGTGGTGGAACTGCCCCGCTGACCAGCCCGGGTTCCGTGGCTGGCCAGCAGGGCGGTGGATGCCCGGAGCGTTTGGGGGTAGCGCCCGGACATGCATCTCGATGACTGGTTCCTGACCGCGGCGGAGCGGGGCAACCCGGCGACGCGGCTGGACAGCAGGCACCCGGACGGGGCGGCCTGGACCACGGGCAACGAGGTGCGCCCGCTGATCCACGGCAAGCCCTACTTCGCCGAACTGCTGTCCCGGGTCCACGAGCTGCGGGCCGGTGACCTGCTGCTGTTCACCGACTGGCGCGGGGACCCCGACGAATGGCTGGCGGACGCGGGCCCGGAGGTGTCGGCCGCGTTCTGCGCGGCGGCCCGGCGCGGCGCGACGGTCCGTGGCCTGGTCTGGCGCTCTCACCTGGACAAACTCCAGTTCAGCGGGCAGGAGAACAGGCACCTGGGCGAGGAGGTCGACGACGCCGGCGGCCAGTGCCTGCTGGACATGCGGGTGCGCCCGGGCGGCTCGCACCACATGAAGCTCGTGGTGCTGCGGCACGCCGGCCGCCCGGACCGGGACGTGGCCTTCGCCGGCGGCATCGACCTGTGCCACGGCCGGCGCGACGACGCGGCGCACCACGGTGACCCGCAGCGCCAGCCGATGGCCGCGGTGTACGGTGACCGTCCGCCGTGGCACGACGTCCAGTTGATGATCTCCGGACCCGCGGTCGGTGACCTGGAGACCGTGTTCAGGGAACGCTGGGAGGACCCGGCCCCGCTCACCCGCAACCCGCTGGCCCGGATCCACGACTTGTTCGACCACGTCGATGACAGTGCCCGGCGGCTCCCGCAGCAGCAGCCTGATCCGCCCAGGTGTGGCCATCACGCGGTCCAGGTGCTGCGCACCTACCCCTGCCGGCGGCGCGGCTACAGCTTCGCGCCGCACGGGGAGCGCAGCATCGCCCGCGCCTATCTCAAGGTGCTGCCGCGCGCCCGGTCCCTGATCTACCTGGAAGACCAGTACCTGTGGTCCACCATGGTCGCGGACGTGCTGGCCCGGGCCCTGGCCGGCAACCCGGCGCTGCACCTCATCGCTGTCCTGCCCGCCTTCCCTGACCAGGACGGCAAGCTGTCGATGCCGCCGAACCTGCTCGGCCGGGCTGCCGCGCTTGCGACGCTGCGCGCGGCCGGGGGGGACCGGGTGGCCGTGTACAGCCCGGAGAACGAAGCGGGCGTTCCGATCTACGTGCACGCCAAGGTGTGCGTGGTCGACGACACCTGGGCCATCGTCGGGTCGGACAACTTCAACCGGCGTTCGTGGACCCACGACTCCGAGCTGAGCTGTGCGGTCATCGACGAGGCGGGGGCACCGGGCGGCGCGGCGACGCCCGCCGCGGCGACGCCCGTCGCGGCCGGGCCGTACCCGCGGGCGCTGCGCGCCGCGCTGGCCCGCGAGCATCTCGGTGCCGCGGCCGGGGGCGCGGCGGACACCGGGGAAGATATCTTCGCCGCATTCCGGCGGGCCGCGCAGGCCCTCGACGCCTGGCACGCAGCCGGGCGGCGCGGGCCACGGCCCCCGGGGCAGCTGCGCAGCTACCCGGCCCCACAGCTGTCGGCCTGGACCCGGGCCTGGGCGTCCGTACCGTATCGGCTGATCTACGACCCCGACGGGCGGCCGCTGTCCTGGCGCCGCGCGGGCAGGTTCTGAGCGGGGCGAGGCCCGGCCACGCGGCCCTGGTCGGCGCCGGGCCAGCGCGGTGGTGATGGCCCCGCCCGCGTTTGGATGCGCTGGCTGGGGGCAGTCGGTTGCGTTACCAACCCCGTCAACAGGAGGGTTCCCATGTCAGCCGGAGCGATCGTGGCCATTATCGTGGTCGTTGTCGTGGTGCTCCTGGTCATCGGAGCGATGTCTGCCGCGCGCCGCCGCAAGCTCCAGCAGCGTTTCGGCCCGGAGTACGACCGCGTGGTCGGCGAGACGCAGAGCCACCGCAAGGCCAATGCCGAACTCGCCGAGCGCGAACGGCGGGTCCGCAGTCTCGACATCCATCCCCTGGACGAGACGGCCCGGGTCAAGTACGCGGGGGAGTGGACGGCCATCCAGGAGCGGTTCGTGGACCAGCCGGAACAGGCGGTCGCCCAGGCCGGGATGCTCGTCACTTCCGTGATGAAGGACCGGGGCTACCCGACCGAGGACTACGAGCAGATCCTCGCGGACCTTTCGGTGGAGCACGCGAACACGCTGGACCACTACCGTCAGGCGCACCAGGTCAGCCTGCAGGCCGAGGAGGGCACCGCCGCCACCGAGGACCTGCGCCTGGCCATGCTGCATTACCGGGCGCTGTTCGGTGACCTGCTCGGCCAGCCGGCCGCAGCAGGGACCGCGCCCGCGACGCCGGCCGCGCCTGAGGGCGGGAATCAGCCCCCGGTGCACCCGGCCGTCCCGGCGGCGGAAGCCGGGGCCGCACCCGGGCCTGGCACTGATTCAGCTGCCGTCGCAGACGCCGGGCCCGTCGTGCCTGCGCCCCGGACCGGGCCGCCCCGCTAAGCGGGAGCCCCACCAGCCCACCAGCCCACCAGCCGCCCGCCGGGCCCCCGACCGCCCGGCGGGCCTCCCGGGCCTCGTGGGCTCAGTCACCCTCGCGGCGCATGTGCAGGCGGATGACGGTCCCCCCGGCCTGGCTGGTCCTGATCTCCACGAGGTCGCAAACCTGGTTGACCACCCACAGGCCGTGGCCGGAGTCCTCGGGAGAGTGGCGCTGCCGCCCGGCGAGCGGGTCGGCGATCCAGCCCTGGTCCTGCACCTGACAGATGATCTCGTCACCGGTGTGCCAGACCCAGAACGTGCCGCCCGCGCTGGTGTGGCGCAGGGTGTTCGCGGTGATCTCGCCGACCGCGATCACCAGGTTGGTGATCTGGTCGGCGGCCATGCCGAGCGCGGCACCGTGGCTGGCCACCAGGTCGCGAACCTGCCGCAGGCTGGTTTCGTAGCTGAGGGTCCGGGCGTCCGCGGGCGGCGATGGCAGCGGGTCGTCGCACTCGGCGGGCACCACGCCCCGCCCGGTATAGCTGGTGGCGGGCTGGGTCCGGTTGCCCTGCATGATCGCCGGGTGGGTGCGCTGCACCCCGCCGACCACCGATGTGCCGAGGCCGCGGACGTCGTAGGGGCACATGATGCTGACCGCCGCCGTGGCGAAGGCCAGGTTGAGTAGTGCCTCGTGCCTGATGGCCTCGCACAGTTCCGCGGCCGATCGTCCCGGCCAGATCGACTCGCCGATGTAGCGGACCCGCTGCCCGGGATGGTCCTCGAGGAAGGCGTACAGTTCCGGGATCAGCCGGGCCGGGTTGCGGCCCGTCTCCGCCATGGCGCCGTAGCGCAGCAGCGGTGACTCGGCGCCGAGGCGCTCGCGCAGGAGCGCGGCCTGGCGGCCCGGAACCGCCACGAACACCGGTTCGGCATTGCGGAGGCCGGCCTGGGCAAAGGTGGACAGACAGGACAGGTAGTCGGACTCGTCGTTATAGAGATACGCAAGATGACTCAGGCCGTCGTTGCTCACGGCCGGGCCCGCTGTCGCACCGCCAGGCGCGCCCTGGTTGGCCATGCCTCTCGCGTGCCCGAACAGCGTCATGCCCGGCTCCGCACCTCCCAGGTGTCTGAGCGCAGGTCAGCGCGCACGGCCGGGCAACCCCCGACAGACAAAACTGCCTCCTCACGGCGCACAGCGGTACGCCTTTGCCCTACGCTGCTTCCCCCGCACTCGCCGATCATGCAATCAGCTTCCACGGCGGGACCTGAATGAGATTACGATGAGGCCGTCGTCACCTGTCGTGAGCTGTTCTTCCCGGGGGTGTGGGTGGAAGGGATCCGGATCTCGTCACAGCGGCGGGACGGGTTCGCGGTCGTCGCGGTCAGCGGCGAACTCGACATCGTGACGAGCCGCCGGTTCGACGAGTTCCTGGCGGAGGTGCGCCGGGACGACGACCACATCATCCTCGACCTGAGCGCCGTGGACTTCATGGACACCGGCTCGCTGGCGGTGATCGTCGGTCACTGGAAGCAGGTGACGGCGGCCGGCGGGACGCTGGCGCTCGCGGGCGCGCGGTACCGCTACACCAAGACCCTCTGGATCACCGGGCTCGCCGACCGGCTGCCGCTCTACGAAACCGTGGATGCCGCGGTCGCCGCGGGCCGGGCCGGGACCGGCGGGACGGCCGCGGCCAGCCAGTCCTGATCGGGGGACGAACCTGACCAGCGTGTTCAACAAGGTCGCCAACGCTGTCTGACGGGTATCTCC
Source organism: uncultured Actinomycetes bacterium (assembly GCA_963707905.1). Lineage (GTDB taxonomy): Bacteria > Actinomycetota > Actinomycetes > Streptosporangiales > Streptosporangiaceae > DASXKD01. The sequence goes on from CAVPSA010000023.1 coordinate 14,409, forward strand.
GGCCTACCGGCCGGTTAGGCTGAGTCCCTGGACCGGAAAGCCAGGGATGCGGAGATTTGGGGCAATGCAGCAGTCGCTGCGCCGTCAGGGCGCTGGCAGTGAGGTCGCCGGCCTCAAGGCCCGGTACGGCGCGCTCCGGCAGGCCGCCGCGCTGCCCGGGGCTGACCCAGCGACCCTGCTGGAGGCCGCGCTTGCCGAACTGGACGCCGCGGTCGCCGCGCTGACCCCGGACGGCGACACGGACGAGCACGGCGACGGCGGCCAGGGCTCATCGGCCGCCTCGCACGCGGAACGCAGGCTGCTGCACGCCGTCTTCCAGCAGGCGCCGGTGCCGTTGTTCCTGCTCGGCGGCGACGGCATGATCCGGCGGGTCAACGCGGCAGCGGGCGACCTGCTCGGCTCGGGCCCCGGGTACGCGACCGGCAAGGCCTTCACGGCCTTCATCGGCCTGCCGTCCCGTGCCGCCGCCGCGACGCACTTCGCCGCCGCGGCCCGCAAGGGCGAGACCAGGCGGTTCCGCTGCGGGCTGCTCACCGCCACGGGGGCCGTGGACCACGCACTGGCCGTGCATCCGGTCAGCGCCCAGGGAACCGCGGCCCATCTCGTGGTGGCGGTGACCAGCGCCGAGCCCGCCCCGGCCGGCCGCCGCGGAAAACCGCGAGGCGAGCCCGCCGCGGAGGCCGTCCAGGCGATGGCCCGCCGCCTGGACCTGGTGATGGCCGCTACCCGGATCCTGCTGGAGAACATCACCTACAGCGAGCCGGTGGCGATGCAGCGGTACGCCCGGCTGCTTGCCCGGGAACTGGCCGCCTGGGTCATCGTGGATGTCGAGGGCGGCCAGCGGCTGCGGCGGCAGCACGTGAGCGGGCCCGAGGACCAGCGGTCCGAGAAGCTGGCCAACGCCGTGGCGGCGGTGGATCCCACACCGGAGTCCGGCCCGTGCCAGGTGCACGAGTCGGGCAGCACGCTGCTCATCGCGCATGCCGAGGACACGAGCGCGCTCGGCGACGGGCCGGACGGCATCCCGCTGCTCATGCTGCTCGGTGCCACCTCGGTGCTCTCGGTCCCGCTGAGCGACGGCGAACATGCCTACGGGGTGCTGACCCTGGCCCGCTGGGCCGGCCACCCGCACTTCGAGATCGCCGACGTGGGCCTGGTGGAGGAACTGGGGGAGCAACTCGCCCTGGCGATCAGGGTGGACCGCATGTTCCGGCACCGGGTCGACATCGCGGACGCGCTGCAGACCAGCCTGCGGCCCAGGCAGGTGCGGCAGATCCCCGGCACCGAGATCGCGGGCGCGTACGTGGCCGCCACGATGGCCGCCGAGGCTGGCGGTGACTTCTACGACGTGTACCCGTCCCGGGACGGATGGGGCGTGGCGATCGGCGACGTGTGCGGCACGGGCCCGGACACCGCCGCGGTGACCGCCGCGGCGCGGCACGCGATCCGGGCGCTGGCGCACCTGGACTCCGATCCGACGGTGGTGCTGCGCAGCATCAACGACATCATGCTGACCGAGGATTTCGGTGGCCGGTTCGTCACCGCCGACGCCGGGCAGCTGAGCTGGCGGGAGGGGCGCCTGCACCTGTCCCTGTCCAGTGCCGGCCACCCCGGCCCCGTGCTGCTGCGGCCCGACGGCCGCACCCAGGTGCTGAACGGGGGAGGCTTGCCGCTCGGCATCTTCCCTGACGCCGAGCCGGCCTCCCAGGAGGTCGATCTGGAGACCGGTGACCTGGTCTTCTTTTACACCGACGGGCTGACCAGCGCGTGCGGCCCTGACCTGGTCCAGTTCGAGGAGCGGCTCACCGACGAGCTGGCGGCACTGGCCGGCGAACCGCCCGCGGTGCTGGTGTCCCGGGTCCGTGACGTGGTTCTTGAGCTGTGCCGGGGCGAGTTGCGCGACGACGTGACGATGCTCGCGCTCCGGGTAGGCGAACCACCGGGCTAACCGATACCAGGACAGCCCGGTCCCGGTCCGCACGGGATCGGCCCGGGGGCAATGCGCTAGCTATGCCGGTACCTGGCCGCGTCGGCCTCTTTCAGGCACATGCCGAGCCCGGGCCGGTCCGGTGCCGGGGTCAGGATCCCGCCGTCGGGGTCGAGGGCTCCGTCGAAAAGCATCCGCTCGATCCGCTGGTGGTCGTGGAAGTACTCGACGTGGCGCAGGTTGGGCACCGCCACGCCGGCGTGCGCGTGCAGGTTCGGTGCGCAATGCGCGGAGACCTGCAGGTTGTGCGCGGCGGCCAGGGCGGCGCCGCGAAGGAACTCGGTGAAGCCGCCGCACCGGGTCGCGTCGAGCTGCAGGCAGTCCACCGCGCCCGCGCCGATGAGCTGTGCCGAGTCCGCGAGCGACCAGCTGTACTCCCCGGCGGCCACATCGGGGAGCACCTGGCGGCGGACCGTGGCCAGCCCGGCCAGATCCTGGCTGGACACCGGCTCCTCGAACCAGGTCACGCCATAGCCGGCCAGCCGGTGCGCGACCCTGACGGCCTGGCCGACGGTATAGCCGCCGTTGGCGTCCACGTACAGTTCGGTGCCCTCGCCGATCACCTCGCGGGCGAGCGCCACCCGCTCGGTGTCCCTGTGCTCGTTGCTGCCCCAGCTCTCGCCGATCTTGATCTTCACGCGCGGGATATGGTCCCGCTCCACCCATCCGGCGAGCTGGTCGCGGGTCTGCCTGGCGTCATAGCAGGTGAACCCGCCACTGCCGTAGATGGGCACGCTGGGCCGTGCCTGGCCGAGCAACCGCGCCAGCGGGCAGCCGAGCAACCGTGCCTTGAGGTCCCACAGCGCGATATCCACGGCGGAGATCGCCGTCGCCGCGATCCCGGGCCGCCCGATGTTGCGTACCGCACGAATCATCGCCTCGCAGGAGCCGGGCACGTCAAGCGCGCTCCGGCCGGTGACCGCACCGGCGAGCACGTCGGTGATGACCTGCCGGGCCGCCGCGGCCGCATAGCTCCAGCCGATGCCCGCCACCTCGCCTGCCCGGGCGGTGGCGAGCACCATCGTGGTCGCGTCCCAGGCAAGCGTGCCGTCCGCCTCGGGCGCATCGGTGGGGATGACGTAGGCCGCCGCGGCGACCTCGGTCACGGCCGGCCCGCCGGTGGCGGCATCGTCCGTCATCAGTGCGCCACCCGGTCACCGGCGAGCGCGCGGGCGGCCGCCTCGATAGCCTTCGCGTCGATCCCGGCCGCGTGCAACTGCTCGCTGGGGGTGGCCGAGCCCGGCATGGCGTGCACGGCAAGCTTGGTGATCCGCGGCGCCTGATGGCCGTTGGCGAACGCCGCGAGGACCGCGTCGCCCAGCCCGCCTTCTGCCCAGTGGTCCTCGACCGTCACGAAGCAGCCGGTGTCCGCCGCGGCGGCGCGCAGCACCTGGGTATCCACCGGTTTGACCGAGTAAAGGTCGATCACCCGGGCGGACAGGCCGCCGGCCGCCATGCTGTCGGCGGCGCGCAGTGCCTCGTGCACGGTGATGCCCGCGGCGATGATCGTGACCTGGTCGGCGTCGCCGGACCGGAGCACCCTGCTGCCACCGATCGGGAACTCCTCGCCCGGCTGGTAGATCACCGGCGTGTCACCCCTGGTGAGCCGCAGGTAGCCGATCCCGCGGTGCCCCAGCAGGGCGGCGGTCGCCGCCGCGGCCTGGTTCGCGTCGCACGGGTACAGCACGACACTGCCGTGGACCGCGCGGAACATGGCGAGGTCTTCAAGCCCCATCTGGGACGGGCCGTCCTGGCCGATGGAGACCCCTGCGTGTGAGCCGGCGAACTTGAGGTTCGCCTGGCTGACCGCGGCCATCCTGATGAAGTCGTACGCGCGGGCCCAGAACGCGGCGAACGTGGCCGCGAACGGCAGCCAGCCGCGCGCCTGCATGCCCAGGGCCGCGGCCGCCATCTGCTGCTCCGCTATGAACATCTCGAAGAACCGGTCCGGGTGCTGGCGGGCGAACTCCTCCGTCCGGGTCGAGTCGCTCACCTCACCGTCCAGCACGACCACATCCGGCCGGGCGGTGCCGATGGCGGCCAGGGCGGCGCCGAAGGCGGTCCGGGTCGCGGCCTGCTGGCCACATTCGTATTCCGGCAGGACGAGCCGGCTGCCGTTCACCGAGCCGGCCGCCGAGTGCCGTCCGGCGGCCGCATGCGGCGGGTGCGCCGGCACCTGGATGTTGCGGATCCCGCCGAGTTCGGCGATGGCCTCCTCGGTATCGGGCAGCGGCTTGCCGTGGGCGCCCTCGGCATCCTGCACCGCGGCCACACCGCGGCCCTTCATGGTGCGGGCGAGGATCGCGGTGGGCGCTCCCCGGGTCTCCAGCGCTTCGGTGTAGGCGGCGTCGATGGCCTCGATGTCGTGCCCGTCGATCTCGATCGTGTGCCAGCCGAACGCGCCGATCCGCCGGGCGTAGGCGGCGGTGTCCCAGCCGTGCCGGGTTTCGCCCCGCTGGCCGAGCCGGTTCACGTCGACGATGGCGGTGAGGTTGTCCAGGCGTTCATATCCGCCGTGCTCGAACGCTTCCCACATCGAGCCCTCGGCCAGTTCGCTGTCCCCGCACAGCACCCACACCTGGTAGGGGCTGTGTTCCAGCCGGGCGGCGGCCAGCGCCATGCCGACACCGGCCGGCAGGCCGAGGCCGAGTGAGCCGGTGGCCACGTCCACCCACGGCAGCCGGGGCGTCGGGTGGCCTTCCAGCCTGCTGCCCAGCGCCCGGAAACTGAGCAGTTCGTCGTCGTCGAGCACGCCTGCCGCCCGGTACATCGCGTACAGCAGCGGTGACGCGTGGCCCTTGGCGAAGATCAGCCGGTCGTTGCCCGGGTGGGCGGGCGCGGTGAAGTCATATCGCAGGTGCTCAGCCAGCAGCACGGCCATCAGGTCGGCCGCCGACATCGAGGATGTCGGGTGACCGGATCCGGCGGCCGCCGCGGCGTGCACCGCGTCCACCCGGAGTTGCTGTCCCAGGTCGTGAAGCTGTTTGGCATCCATGGCAAACGGCACTACCACGGTGCGGCTGTTTCAATCCCGCGCCCCGGGTAGGGATCTTGGCACCGTGGGGGCAGGAGCGAAAGGCAGATGGAGACGATGGGCGAGCCAGGCGGCGATGTGACGGACAACCTGACCGAGCTGCAGAAGGCGCTGCTCGGCACGGAGACCCTGGAGCAGTTTCTGCAGGAACTGGCAACGCTTGCCGCCCGCCTGGTGACCGATGGGGTGTCGTGTGGCATGACCATGCGGCCCAATGGGCGGCCCGCCACGGTGGCGTGCAGCGACCCGCTGGCTTCGGAGACCGACGAGGTGCAGTACCGCCTCGATGACGGACCGTGCCTGCACGCGATGCGGTCCGGCGACCGGGTGAGCATCGACGACACCGGCGACCGGGCCCGGTGGCCACGCTTCGAGGCCGCAGCCCACGCCCGGGGGATCAGGTCCTGCCTGGCGCTGCCGCTGATCGCGGACGGCAAGCCGGTGGGCGCGCTCAACCTCTACGCGCGCGGCGTGGCCGCGTTCGGCCCTGCGCAGATCCGCCGTGCGGAGAACCTCGCGGAGAACGCATCAGGCGCGCTGTCCATGATGCTGCGGCTGGCCTCGTACTCCGAGCTGACCGAGCAGCTCCGCTCCTCGCTGACCTCGCGTGCGGTGATCTACCAGGCTCTCGGGGTGATCATGGCTCAGGAGCGGTGCACCCAGGCCAGGGCGTTCGAGATGCTGCGTGCCGCGTCCCAGAACAGCAACGTCAAGCTTCGCGACATCGCCAGCGCGATCGTCACCAGCGTCAGCGGCGAGCCGCCGCAGCCACACGCGTTCGAAGAGCACTAGGTGCGGCGGCAGGCTCACCCCGGCTGCGGCGCCCGCCCGTCCTGGCCGGCCTGCCCGGCGGGGCCGGAGGGTGCGGCATGGCCCTGGTGTGCCGTTCCGCTCCCGGGGCCGGCCATCGCGGCCGCGACGCTCGGGTAGATCTCGATCAGCCGGTCCACCCCGGTGATGGCCAGCACGCGGGTCACGCCGGCCGCGCTCGCCGCTACCCGCAGCCCCGCGCCGCTCGCGTTCGCCTTCTGTACCGCATGGACCAGGGCAGTCACTCCCGCGGAGTCGCAGAACGTCGTCGCGCTCATGTCCGCGATCACCATCCAGGCGCCTTGCGCGACGGCCATGAGCAGATCCTGGCGGACCTGGCCGGCGTTGGATATGTCGACCTCGACCGGGAGATTCACGACCGCGACGCGGCCAACCCAGACCACCGGCCGGTCACCGGACACAGGCCATCACCACCCGTCCAAGCGAGAAGAGAGGGCAGGCCGCGTCTCTGGACCCAGAAGCGGCCGCCCCTGGCCGGGGCAACCGCACAGGGCATTCTTGCGTCGGGCCAGCCATGACGCAAGCGGCTGGCACGACGCGGTTAGGCAACGATTCCCGCCGTGGCCGAAATCTCCGCGCGGCCGTGTATCGGGCCGGGGCATGGGTAGCCGCAGCTGGCGATGACAAGACGGGAAACGCGGACGTTCAAACGGAGGTTGACAGATGACCCGCTTCGGTTACTTCCTGTCCTGCGAGGAGTACGGGCCGGCCGAGCTGATCCGCCAGGCACGGCTCGCCGAGGAGGCCGGGTTCGGCGCACTGTGGATCTCCGACCATTTCCATCCCTGGCTAGACGAGCAGGGCCAGAGCCCGTTCGTCTGGTCGCTGATCGGCGCCATCTCACAGGTCACGTCGCTGCCGATCACGACCGCGGTGACCTGCCCGCTGATCCGTCAGCACCCAGCGATCGTGGCGCAGGCCGCAGCCACATCCGCGCTGCTCACCAGCGGCTCGTTCACTCTCGGGGTGGGCACGGGGGAGGCGCTGAACGAGCACATCCTCGGTGACCGGTGGCCATCGGCCGAAGAGCGCCTGGAGATGCTCGAAGAGTCCGTCGGTGTCATCAGGGAGCTGCTGACCGGAAAGCTCATCACCCACCAGGGCAGGCATTACCAGGTCGACACGGCCAGGCTGTACTCGGTGCCGGAAGGCCCGCTGCCGATCTTCATGTCTGGCTTCGGCGAGAAGTCGGTCAAGCTCGCCGCGAGGCTCGCCGACGGGTACGTGTGCGTGCAGCCCAATGCTGATCTCGTCCGGCTCTACCGGGAGTCCGGTGGCGGCGACCGGCCGGTGCAGGGCGGCATGAAGGTCTGCTGGGGCCCCGACGCCGGGCAGGCGCGCAAGGCGCTGCACCGCCTCTGGCCCAACGAGGAGATCCCGGGCGAGGCCGCCCAGCTCCTCCCGCTGCCACGGCACTTCGGTGAGCTGGCGCAGCTCGTCCCCGAGGACTCGATGAGTGCGCCAGCCGGGCCGGACCCGCAGGTGCATCTGGCCGGCATCGCGCCTACGTCGAGGCGGGCTTCGACGAGGTGTACATCGGCCAGGCCGGGGGAGAGCATGACGGATTCTTCGATTTCTACGCGAACACGGTGCCGCCGCGGCTACGGGAGGACTAGCCGGTCGCCGGGCGGCCCGGTGGAAGGAAGGCCGATCAGTGACGCAGGTCATGGTCCCGGCAGCCGACGTGGACGTCGCGCAGCTGCACGCCGCGCTGGACGAGCGGGTGGACGGCGAGGTCAGGTTCGATCCGGGCACCCTGAGCGCCTACGCCCAAGACGCCTCCAACTACCGGCAGGTGCCGATCGGCGTGGTGGTCCCGCGCACCGTGGACGCGGGCGCGGAAGCGGTCAGGGTGTGCCGGGAGGCCGGGGCGCCGGTGCTGTCCCGCGGCGGCGGGACCAGCCTGGCCGGCCAGTGCGTGAACACCGCGGTCGTCATCGACTGGACCAAGTACTGCCACCAGCTGGTCTCGTTCGACGCCGGCGCGAGGACCGCTGTCGTGCAGCCCGGCATGGCGCTTGACAAGGTCAACGACGCGCTTGCGCCGCACGGGCTGATGGTCGGGCCCAAGCCGTCCACGCACGTGAGCTGCACCATCGGCGGCATGATCGGGAACAACTCGTGTGGCTCCACCGCGCAGGCGTACGGCAAGATGGCCGACTCGGTACGGCGGCTCGAGGTGCTCTGCTACGGCGGGCTGCGCACCTGGGTCGGCGAGACCAGCGACGAGGAATACGAGCGGATCGTCGCGGCCGGTGGCGGCAAGGCGGAGCTGTACCGGCGGCTGCGCGAGATCCGCGACGGCTACCTGGGCGAGATCCGCACCGGCTACCCGAAGATCCCGCGCCGGGTGTCCGGCTACAACCTCGACCAGTTGCTCCCCGAGAACGGGTTCAACGTGGCCAGGGCGCTGGTCGGCAGCGAGAGCACGCTGGTCACCGTGCTGCACGCGGAAATAGACCTGTTCGAGGTGCCGCGGTTCCGGTCCCTGGTCGTGCTCGGCTATCCCGACATCGCCCAGGCCGCCGACGTCGTGCCGAAGGTGGTCGAACACAAGCCGCTGGCCTGTGAAGGGCTGGACGACACGCTGATCTCGCTGGAGCGGGAGGAGCACCTGGCCGGCGACGCGCTGGACAAGCTGCCGGAAGGATCCGGCTGGCTGATGATCCAGTTCGGTGCGGACAGCAAGGCGGAGGCGCAGGCCAGGGCGCACGCGCTGATCGAGGACGTGCAAGGCGACGGCGACCACCCGAAACCGCATGCCGCGTACGTGGACGACCCGGCGGTGGAGGACAAGCTCAACGACGTGCGCGAGGCGGGCCTGGGCGCCACCGCCTACCCGCCGGGCAAGCACGAGACGCACGAGGGCTGGGAGGACGCCGCGGTCCCGCCGGACCGGCTCGGCGATTACCTGCGCGATTTCCGCAAGCTGCTGGAGCGCTACGACTACCGGGGCGCCTCGCTGTACGGGCACTTCGGCCAGGGCTGCGTGCACACCCGGATCCCGTTCGAGCTGCGCACCGCCGAGGGCATCGCGCACTACCGGTCGTTCGTCCAGGACGCCGCCGATCTGGTGGTCAGCTACGGCGGCTCACTGTCCGGCGAGCACGGCGACGGCCAGTCCCGCGGCGAGCTGCTGGCCAGGATGTTCGGCCCGGACCTGATCCGCGCCTTCGGCGAGCTGAAGGCCGCCTTCGACCCGGGCAACCGGATGAACCCGGGCAAGATCGTCGAGCCCAACCCGCTGGACTCGCATCTCACCAGGCGTGGCTGGTTCCCGAAGGAGCCACTGACGCTTTTTCATTACGCCAGCGACGGGGGCAGGTTCTCCCGGGCGGCGTCGCGGTGCGTCGGGGTGGGCAAGTGCCGCGGCGACGAGGGCGGGGTGATGTGCCCCAGCTACCGGGCCACCCGGGAAGAGGAGCATTCCACCCGCGGCCGGTCCCGGCTGCTCATGGAGATGGTTCGCGGTGAGGTGATCCGCGACGGCTGGCACTCCACCGAGGTGCGGGACGCGCTCGACCTGTGCCTGGCCTGCAAGGGCTGCCGCAAGGACTGCCCGGTCGAGGTGGACATGGCCACCTACAAGGCCGAGTTCCTCGCCCACCACTACAAGGGCAGGCTGCGGCCGGCATCGCACTACTCGATGGGCTGGCTGCCGGTCGCGGCGCTGCTCGCCGCGCGGGCTCCCGGGCTGGTCAACGCGGCCGGGCGGGCGCCGCTGCTGAGCCGCCTGATCAAGGCCGCCGGCGGTATCGACCAGCATCGGGACCTGCCGGCCTTCGCCGGGGAGCGGTTCACCCGGTGGCACGCCCGGCGCGGCGCCAGGCAGGCTGGCGAGGATGCCCCACGGGCGGGCGAGCGTGGCCGACAGGCTGACAAGAGAGTCATCCTGTGGCCGGACACCTTCACCAACAGCTTCCACCCCGAGGTCGGCAAGGCGGCAGTGGCCGTGCTCGAGGACGCCGGGTTCACCGTGGCGGTGCCGGCCCGGCCGGTCTGCTGCGGCCTCACCTGGATCTCCACCGGCCAGCTCGGCGTGGCCGCCGCGATGCTGAAACGGGCCATCCGGACGCTGCGTCCCGAGCTGCGGGCGGGCACCCGCGTGGTGGTGCTGGAGCCGAGTTGCGCCGCGGTGTTCCGGTCGGACGCCGCCGATCTGCTCGGCTCCGATGACGCCCGGCTGCTGGCCAAACGGACCAGGACGCTGGCCGAAGTGCTCACCGAGGCAGGCTGGCGGCCGCCCGCGCGCCCCGTCCTCGGCCGCCGCGCGGCCATCGCACAGGTGCACTGCCACCAGCACGCCATCATGGGCTTCGACGCCGACACCGAGCTGCTGAAGGCCTGCGGCGTCGACGTCGACGTGCTGAACAGCGGGTGCTGCGGGCTGGCCGGCAACTTCGGCTTCGAGGCCGGCCACTACGAGGTGTCCGTCGCCTGCGCCGAGCACGGGCTGTGGCCGGCCGTCAGGGATGCGCGCCCGGACACCGCCGTGCTGGCCGACGGGTTCTCCTGCCGTACCCAGATCCAGGCCGGCCATCTCGGCCGGCAGGGCATCCACCTGGCCCAACTGCTCGCCGAGCTGACCACAAACCAGTCCAACTGAGGAGGATCCAATGTCGATCTGGGGACACCGCGACAGCGAACCACAGGCCGGGGAGGCACACGAGAGCCCGGCCGCGGCGCACAACGCGCAGGAACCGGCCGCGGCACACCAGGCCGGGGAATACCAGGCCGGTGAACACCAGGCCGGGGAAGCGGCGCCCGCCTTCTGGCGGGCGCAGGGTGAGACCCCGGGGGTGCCCGGGCGGGAACCCGCCGATGCACCGCCGCTGGCGGCCTACGGGCAGCAGGGGTCCGGCGACGCCCCGGCCCCGGCAGTGAGCGAGTCCGCGGCCGGCACCGACGCGCCGGTCCCGGTGCTGACCGGCGAGGTCGTGGTGCTCGACGGACAGACCGCGGTCAAGGATCCGGTCCTGACCGGCCCGGCCGAGAACCAGGCCGGGGTGCACGACGCGGATGCCGTGGGCCCGGACATGACGGAGATCCGGGACCCGTCGATGGCCGGGGCGCACGAGCCGGTGATCGATGCCCAGGAGTCGGCGAGCGAGGCGCAGGTGCCCGTGGCCGAGCCGCAGGAGCCGGTGGCCGGGGCATTCGAGCCGGCGACTGAGGCTCAGGAGCCGACGGCGGGCGAGGTTCAGGAGCCAGCCGCGGCGGCCGCTTTCCCCGATGCCGCTGCCGCGCCGGCTTCCCCGGCGGTATCCCGGCGCAGCGCTGGAGCGAGATCCTGGTGGCCTTCGTGGACGACCCGCGCGGCTCGGTCAAGATGGCCGCGGACGCCGTGGACGAGGCCATCGACGAGTTCGTGAACTCGGTCCGGGCCCGGCAGCGGGCGCTGGCGTCCACCTGGCAAAGCGCCGACGCCGGCACCGAGCAGCTCCGCACCGCGCTGCGGGACTACCGCATGCTCGGTCAGCGGGTGCAGCAACTGGACCTGGGCGGGAATACCGGCGCCTGAGCCGGCCCGGCCCGCGCCGCTAGCCTGCCCGGCGCATGTGCATCCGGACCGTGGTACCGTCCGCGCCGGAGCGCAGTTCGACCAGGTCACACACCTGGTTGACCAGCCACAGGCCATGGCCGCGGTCGTCGGGGCCGTACCGGATCCGGCCGGCCAGCGGATCAGTGATCCGCCCGGTGTCGTGGACCTGGCAGACGACCTCCGCAGCGGTGTGCCAGACGTGGACCACCCCGCCGCTGTCGGTGTGCCTGATGGTGTTCGCGGCGACCTCGTTCACGGCCAGGACCAGGTCGACCGTCCGCTCCTCGCCGAGCCCGGCGCACCGGGCGTGCCGCCCGGCCAGCCGCCGCACCGGCGCCAGGTCGGTCTCGTAGGCAAACTCCGCCGCGTCCGCGGGCGGCGGTCCGAGCGGGCGGTCGCATTCCGGGGGGAGGTTGTCCCGCCAGGTCACCGCGGTCGCCCCGGACGCGGCCGGCTCCTGGTGCGTGCAGCGGGCGCTGACCAGGACGGAATCCGCCAGCCCCGAGGCATCGTATGGGCACAAAATTGTCGCCTCTGCCCGGCGGAACGCCAGGTTGAGCAGGGCCTCGTGCCGGGCCGCCTCGCGCATCTCCGCTGGGCTGCGCCCGGGCCAGATCGGTTCGCCGACGTAACGCACGTGCTGGCCGGGGTGCTTGTCGGTGAACGAGCGCACCTCGGGGATGATCCGCGCCGGGTTGCGGCCAAGCTCGGTCATGTTCGCGAAGGCCAGTTCGCCGGGCGCGCCATCCAGGCTGGCGCCGATCGCGGCGGCCCGGCCGGCGGGCAGCGCGATCAGCGCGGGCTCGCCCCGGTCCAGGCCGGCCTGGACGAAGGCGGTGATCCGGTCGGCGTACTCGTGCTGGTTGCGATAGAAGAGCGCCGCGTGGCTCAGCACGCCCCCGACAGGCTCATCCATGACATGTTCTCCGGCAACCTTCAGATACCGCATTGTCCCATGAGGCAGCCGATACCCGAGGATGCGGGCGTCATTCCCCGTGTCGTGGTGCGGTTCCGGTGCCCGCTCACCGCACCCGGACCGCGACCAGGCACGCGTCGTCACCGGTATTCGAGGCGGCCTGGCCGAGCAGGTGGTCGGCGTACCCGCCGATGTCGCCCACCGGACGGCTGGCGGCCCGGAGCAGGCCGGCGATCGCTTCGTCGATCGGCTCGTCCCGCCGTTCGATCAGGCCGTCGGTGAACAGCAGCAGCGTGTCGCCGAGGCGCAGCCTGGTCACCTTCTCGGCGTAGCTGGCATCCGGGTCCGCGCCGAGCAGCAGCCCCTCGGGGAGCGGAAGCTGTTCCGCCCTGCCGTCGCGGACCAGAACCGGCGGCAGGTGACCGGCCCTGGCCCAGAGCAGCGTCCGGTCGGCCGGGTCGTAGAGGCCGCAGATCGCCGTGCCGAGGACGCCGTCGGTGAAATGGGCGGCCGCGCTGTTCAGCCAGTCGAGCAGGGTTCCCGGGCCGGCCCCGGTGATCGCCAGGCCGCGCAGGCTGTTGCGCACCGCGACCATGCCGGTGACCGCGTCGAGCCCATGCCCGGCGATGTCCCCGACCACAAGCAGCACCTTCTTGCTTGGCAGCAGCACCGTGTCGTACCAGTCGCCGCTGACCAGGTTGCCCGCACCGGACGGCCGGTACCTGGCCGCCACGTCCAGCCCGGCCGCCGCCACGAGTTCGTCCGGCGCCGCGGACCGCGGGGTGATGGCCTCCTGCAGCCTGATGGCCAGGCGGTGCTCTTCCGCGGCGCGCTCCTCGGTGTCGGCAAGCTGCTCGCGGGTTGCCGCGAACGCCAGCCGGGTGTGGTAGTCCGCCGACACATCCTGGTACACGCCGCGCATGGCGATCACCGTGCCGCCCGGGTCTGTGACCGGCTCGGCGTAGGCGCGGATCTGCCGGACGCTGCCGTCGTCGGCGCGCACCACCCGGAACGCGGCGGCGCTTTCCATCCGGCCGTGCAGCAGGGCCTCCCGGAAGCCCCGGACCGCGGGAACGTCGTCGGCAACCACGTGCGATGGCAGGTCCGCGACCGGCACCGGGTCTCCGGGCGGCAACCCGAACAGGGCGAACGTCGGTTCGGTCCAGTTCACCTCGCCGCTGCGGACGTCCTCCTCCCAGCCGCCGGCCCGGCCCAGCCGCAGCGCGTGCTGCAGCAGTGCCGCGAGCCGGCCGGCGTCGCCGGTTCCTTGCCAGGCGAGCACGACCCCGTCGTACAGCCGCGCGATCCGGATTCCGGAGGTGGGCGTACCCGAGGGAGCCTGGGCCGTCACCACCTCGGGGAGCCGCTGCGGCTCGCCGCATTCCAGCGCCGCCAGGCACCGGTCGAAGAGCCCGCCCGCGGTGAGTGCCTCCGGGTACAGCTCCAGCAGGTGCCTGCCGGTCAGGTCGGTCGCGCCGCGCCCGGCCGCGTCCCTGAACCCGTCGCTGACGTGGTCGGCCCGGAAGTCGGTCACCGCGCCGCCGGGATCGCGCACGGCGCGGGCGAACACGTACCCGTCGAGCAGGCTGTCCAGCAGTGCAAGCACCCCGGCGGCCTCGTGGTCGGCGGGCAGGCCCCCCTGGGACAGCCGGATCCCCAGCGCCTGGGCGGCGACGTCGGCGATGGAGGTGAGCTGGCGCCGCATCGGGGCGGGGAACCCGGTGGCCGGCTCCGGCCAGCAGACCACCATGACGCCCAGGGCGGCCCCGGCGTCGTGCAGCGGGAGCCCGGCCCAGGCGCCGTCTCGCCAGCGGCCCGGCAGCGGCCGCTCGTCGCCGGGCGGCGGCCCCGTGGGCCACCAGGTCTCCAGGCCGTCGCGCGCCACCTGCTGGGGCAGCGAGGGCATGTCCGGGTGCAGCCGTCGCCAGCGGCTGGCCTCGTGGCTGCCGAAACCGGCCTCGCCGGCCAGTTCCAGGCCGCCGTCCGGCTCGGTCAGCCAGATCGCCACCGCCACCGCGCCGAGGCTGCCCAGCGCCTCCCCGAGCAGGGCGCCGGCCACGGCGTTGCCCGAGGCAGCGGTCTCGATCGCCGCCCGGGCCAGGCTGACCTGGGGCATCCCGGGGTCTGGCGGCTCGCCGGGCGGGTCCTGGTGGGTGATCTGGGCGGCGAACTCGGTCGGCGTGACGCCGGATTCGGCGGCCAGGTGGACGAGCTGGCGCTGGGCCTCGGCGGGCGTGCAGCCAAGCTGCTCCATCAGCATGCCCCTGGCCAGGTCCACGACCGAGCGGGCCGCGGCCGCCGAGCGCAGCTTGTCCAGCTCCCCCCGTTGCCGTTCGACCAGGGCGTTCAGCCGCACCATGTCGGCTCCGCTCGGTTCGGTCACGGCCACCAGCCTTCGCACCAGGGCACCTTCGCCCGGGGCAAGTGCCCAGGCCACGCCTGCTTCGTCTCAGTTCCATTCTCGGCCATCACGAGACGTGACAGGATCCTTTCAAGCGGGCTCGCCTGGCATACCGCACCCCGCGCGGTATTTGGCTGGCCATGGAGGGGTTCCGGAGATGACGACGATCCAGCAGCGGGCGGTGCAGCCCGCCGACGGTGGCCTGCAGCAACTGCTGGCCGGCCTGTCGGCGGTGCGCAGCGGAGACTTCAGCACGCGGCTGCCTGCGGACGGCGATCCGCTCATGGACGAGATCGCCTCGGTGTTCAACGGGATGAACGACCAGCTCGCCCTGTTCACCTCCGAGGTGACCCGGGTGGCACGCGAGGTCGGTACCGAGGGCCGGCTGGGCGGCCAGGCCGAGGTACCTGGGCTGGCCGGCACCTGGAAGGACCTCACCGACTCGGTGAACTCGATGGCCGGCAACCTGACCGGCCAGGTGCGCGACGTCGCGCGGGTGGCCACCGCGGTGGCCAGAGGCGACCTCAGCCAGACGATCTCGGTGGACGTCAAGGGCGAGATGGCGGAGCTCAAAGACACCCTCAACACGATGGTGGACGAGCTGTCGGCGTTCGCCGATGAGGTGACCCGGGTGGCCCGGGAGGTGGGCACCGAGGGCCGGCTCGGCGGCCAGGCGCGGGTGCCCGGCGTGGGCGGCACCTGGCGCGACCTGACCGACTCGGTGAACTCGATGGCCGGCAACCTGACCGGCCAGGTGCGCAACATCGCTCAGGTGACCACCGCGGTGGCCAAGGGCGACCTCAGCCAGAAGATCACCGTCGACGCGCGCGGCGAGATCCTGGAACTGAAGAACACCGTCAACACGATGGTGGACGAGCTGTCGGCGTTCGCCGATGAGGTGACCCGGGTGGCCCGGGAGGTGGGCACCGAGGGCCGGCTCGGCGGCCAGGCCCGGGCGCCGGGCGTGGGCGGCACCTGGCGCGACCTGACCGACTCGGTGAACTTCATGGCCGGCAACCTGACCAGCCAGGTGCGGGCGATCGCCCAGGTCGCGACCGCCGTCGCGGAGGGCGACCTGACCCAGAAGGTGACCGTCGACGCGCGCGGCGAGATCCTGGAACTGAAGGAGACCATCAACACGATGGTCGACCAGCTGTCGCTGTTCGCCGACGAGGTGACCCGGGTGGCCGGTGAGGTCGGCACCGAGGGCAACCTGGGCGGCCAGGCCAGGGTCCGCGGGGTGTCCGGCACCTGGAAGGACCTCACCAACAACGTCAACGTGATGGCCTCCAACCTCACCGCCCAGGTCCGCTCGATCTCCCAGGTGGCCACCGCGGTCGCCCGCGGCGACCTGAGCCAGAAGATCACCGTCGAGGCCAAGGGCGAGGTGGCGGCGCTCGCCGAGTCGATCAACAGCATGGTCGACACGCTGAGCGCGTTCGCCGGCGAGGTGACCCGGGTGGCCAGGGAGGTGGGCACCGAGGGCATGCTCGGTGGCCAGGCCACCGTGCCGAACGTGGCAGGCACCTGGAAGGACCTGACCGAAAACGTCAACTCGATGGCGAACAACCTGACCAGCCAGGTCCGTAACATCGCCCAGGTCACCACGGCCGTGGCCCAGGGCGACCTGTCGAAGAAGATCGACGTGGACGCCCGCGGCGAGATCCTGGAACTGAAGACCACCATCAACACCATGGTCGACCAGCTCTCGTCGTTCGCCGCCGAGGTGACCAGGGTCGCCAAGGAGGTGGGCAGCGAGGGCCGGCTCGGCGGCCAGGCCGAGGTCGAGGGCGTGTCCGGCACCTGGAAGCGGCTGACGGAGAACGTCAACGAGCTGGCCGGCAACCTCACCCGCCAGGTACGCGCGATCGCCGAGGTGACCAGCGCGGTGGCCACCGGGGACCTGACCCGCTCGATCTCGGTCGAGGCGCAGGGCGAGGTCGCCGATCTCAAGGACAACATCAACGCGATGGTCCGGTCGCTGCGGGAGACCACCATTGCCAACGAGGAACAGGACTGGCTGCAGACCAACCTGGCCAGGATGGCCGGGCTGATGCAGGGCCAGCGTGACCTGGGCGTGGTGGCCGACCTCGTCATGAACGAGCTGATACCGCTGGTGGGCGGGCAGCACGGCACGTTCTTCCTGGCTGAGGACTCCGGCGGCGAGACACGCCTGCGGCTGCTCGCCGGCTACGGCCTGCGTACGGACATCGAGGCACCCAGCCAGTTCCGGTTCGGCCAGTCGCTGATCGGCCAGGTCGCCAAGTCCCGGCGCCCCCTGGTGGTGACCGACCTCCCCGCCGACTACGTGAAGATCTCCTCCGGCCTGGGCGAGGCCGCCCCGGTCAACCTGATAATCCTCCCGATCGTGTTCGAGGACCGGGTGCTTGGCATCATCGAGGCCGGCTCGTTCAGCCGGTTCACCCGGGTGCACCATGACTTCCTGGAACAGCTCATGGAGACGATCGGGATCAGCGTCAACACGATCATCGCGAACTCGCGCACCGATGCGCTGCTCGCCGAGTCACAGCGGCTCGCGGCCGAACTGCAGTCGCGCACCGGCGAACTGCAGTCGCGCCAGGAAGATCTGCAGAGCTCGAACGCCGAACTGGAGGACAAGGCCGAGCAACTGGCCAGCCAGAAGCGGGACATCGAGATCAAGAACGTGGAGATCGAGCAGGCGCGGCAGGAGCTGGAGGAGCGCGCCCGCCAGCTCGACCTGGCGTCCAGGTACAAGTCGCAGTTCCTGGCCAACATGTCGCACGAGCTGCGCACCCCGTTGAACAGCCTGCTCATCCTGGCCCGGCTGCTTGCCGACAACCCGAACCAGAACCTCTCGCCCAAGCAGGTCGAGTACGCCAACGTGATCCACTCCTCCGGCACCGACCTGCTGCAGCTCATCAACGACATCCTCGACCTGTCCCGGGTGGAGGCCGGGAAGATGGAGCTGCACCCCGAGCGCTTCGGCCTGCGCCCCCTCCTGGACGACCTGCAGGCCGTTTTCCAGCCGCTGACCACGGAGAAAGGCCTGACCTTCGCCGCCGGGCCACCGGCCGACGGCGTGCCGGCGGAGCTTTACACCGACCGGCAGCGGATCCGGCAGATCCTGCACAACCTGCTGTCCAACGCGGTCAAGTTCACCGAGGAAGGGCTGGTCGAGCTGCGGATCACCGCGAATCCACCGCTGGACGGCGCGGGTGGCCTGGTGCTGGCGTTCTCGGTGACCGACACCGGCATCGGCATCAGCGACCAGAACACCGACGCCATCTTCGGCGCGTTCCAGCAGGCCGACGGCACGACCAGCCGCCGCTACGGCGGCACCGGGCTGGGCCTGACCATCTGCCGCGAGCTGGCGGCGCAGCTCGGCGGGGATATCTCGGTGCAGAGTGTGGTCGGCCAGGGCAGCACGTTCACCCTGCGCCTGCCGGTCAGCTACCCCCCGGAGCAGGAGGCCGCGGCCGATGGCCCGGGCGGGGACACCGTGGCGGCGGCCTCGGCTCCGCAGGCTGATGCCCTGGCCGCGCAGGCCGCCGGTCCTGTCCCGGCCGGGCCTGCACCGGCCGAGCCCGTCGCCGCGCGGCACGACAGCCTGCGCGGCCGGAAGGTGCTCATCGTCGACGACGACCTGCGGAACGTCTTCGCGATCACCAGCATCCTGGAGCTGTACGGGCTGACCGTGGTGCACGCGTCCGACGGCCAGACCGGTATCGAGCTGCTGCAGGACGACCCGGACATCGACATTGTCCTGATGGACGTGATGATGCCGGAGATGGACGGGTACGCGACCACGGCGGCGATCCGGCAGATCCCGGGCCTGGCCCAGTTGCCGGTGATCGCGGTGACCGCCCGGGCCATGCACGGCGACAGGGACAAGAGCATCGCCGCCGGCGCCACCGACTACGTCACCAAGCCGGTGGACACCGAGGACCTGCTCAGCGTCATGGAGGTCTGGCTGGGCACGGACTGAGCCCGCACCGGACCACCAAGCCGCCCGTCTGCCGGCACCACGGTTAAGGTGCAAGCTTCCGGGGTACGCCCGGCGCGTGCGGGTGATGAGCTGGAATCTGTGGTGGCGTCACGGGCCCTGGGAACAACGCCAGGAGGCGATCGCGGCGACATTGGCCGAGGTCCAGCCGGATCTGTGCGGTTTCCAGGAGGTCTGGGGCGGCCCGGGGGAGAGCGGCCCGGGGGAGAACCTGGCCATTGACCTGGCGGGGCGGCTGGGCATGCACTGGTGCTGGGCGGAAGCGGGGAAGGTTCGCGATGCCGACGGCACCCAGTTGTTCATCGGCAACGCGATCCTCAGCCGCTGGCCGATCGCCGCGCAGGCGGCCGACGGCCTGCCGGTGAGCGCCTCGGACGAGGCCAGGGTGGCGGTGCACGCCCGGATCGACACCCCGGGCGGTGCCCTGCCGATGTTCACCACCCACCTGACCTGGGGGCTGGGCCGCTCAGCGCTGCGCGTGGCGCAGGTCCGCGCGCTGGCCAGGTTCATCGAGGAGCACTCCACCGGCTGTGTCTACCCGCCGGTGGTCACCGGGGACCTCAACGCCGAACCCGGCTCCGACGAACTGCGGCTGCTCGGCGGCCTGCTCGCCGACCCTGCCGTCCCCGGCCTGGTGCTCCTCGACTCCTGGCGTTATGCGGATCCGGCCGACCCCGGCTTCACCTGGGATCTGCGGAACTCCTATCAGGACGACAGCCTGATCCCGTCTTCACGTATCGACTACGTCCTTACCGGCCTGCCCTGGCAGGGCCGTGGCCGGGTGGAGTCGGTGCGCCTGGCCGGCAACGCTCCGGTGGACGGAGTCTGGCCCTCGGACCATTTCGCCGTCGTCGCCGACCTGCGCGAATAACGGCTCAGCCGGCCCGCTGGAACTCCTCGACCAGCTGCTGGCAAAAGGCGGGCAGGTCGCCGGGATTGCGGCTGGTCACGAGCACGTTGGGACCGCCCGTGCACACCTGCACCTCGGTGTCCACCCAGTTCCCGCCCGCGTTGCGGATATCGGTTTGCAGGCTCGGCCAGGAGGTCAGGGTACGGTCCCGGACCAGGTCCGCCTCCACCAGGGTCCAGGGGCCGTGGCAGATCACCGCGGCGGGCTTACCGGCGCCGAACAGCGAGCGGACGAACTCCACCGCCTCAGGGACGGTCCGCAGCTGGTCCGGGTTGGCCACCCCTCCGGGCAGCACTATGCCGTCGTAGTCGGCCGGATCGGCATCGCCGATGGCCCGGTCCACCGGAAACGTGTCTGCCTTGTCGAGGTGATTGAACGCCTGGGCCATGCCCGGCTTGGGCGCGAGAAGCTCGGGTGCCGCGCCGGCGCCCCGTACCGCCTGCCAGGGCTTGGTGAGCTCGATCTGCTCCACGCCCTCATTGGCGATCATGAAAGCGATCCGGCGGCCGTGAAGCTCGTTCGCCATGACATGGCTCCTCTCTCGTGGCGGTTATTGCGCCGTCCTGTGCCCGTCGGCACCGTCTGCCCGCGGGCGGCTCGTGGCAGCCGCTACCCAAGGGCACCGCCGCAAACCTGCGGGCCGGGTGGGCTTTGCCGGGCCGTTAGTCACGGTGGTTGCCGGGTAGGGAGGTCGTCTGCCGACAATCCTGGATGGGGAGGCGATGGCGATGGCGACGAGCAAGCAGTCGCAGGCGGCCAAGCGCAACGTGAAGAAGGCTCAGCAGGCCGCCACGAGCAAGCAGACGATTGCGCATCTGCCCGCCAAGACCCGCACCGCGCTGGGCAAGCAAGGCGCGGCGGTCGCCAAGCGCAAGCGCACCGGGGGCGCGTCACCCAAGACCCGCGCGGAACTGTACGAGATCGCGCGGAAACGTGACCTGCCCGGCCGGTCAAAGATGGGCCGGGATGAACTCGCCAGGAAACTTGGCGAAAAGTAACCCGATGGCCGCCAGCTACCGTGACTGAGCCGGAGCCGTCCGGCGAACCGTCCAGGCCCCTGGTCAGCCGGTGGCTGTCCCACGTTGACCGGTATGCCTCCCGGCCGCTCGCGGCGCTGCTGGTTCTCGCCGTGGCCGTTTCATGGGTCGCCGTGAGCATCGCCGCCGGGTTTCCCGCACGATGGGAGACCGTCTTCCAGACCCTGGTGGCTGCCCTGACCCTTGCCATGGTCTTCGTCATCCAGCACACCCAGGCGCGGCATCAGCGGGCGACGCAGCGCAAGCTCGACGAGATCCTGCGCGCGCTGCCCGGCGCGGACAACTCCCTGATGACCCTTGAACATGCTTCCGACGAGGAACTGCACGCCACCGGGCACGAACACCGCCGGATCCGCCGGGCCGCCCTCGATGACAAGGCTGCGGCCGGCGAGTGACGGTCTTCGCGGCCGCTCAGGCCGGCTCTTCCCGCGGCTCGGGGATGGCCTCCTGCACTGCGGCGAGCGTGGTCAGCAGCCAGGCGAAGCCGCGAGGTGCCCGGCCGCCGGGACGGGCGGAGGTGACCACGGGGATCTGGGTCGTCCGCAACAGCGGAATCTCCGCAGCCAGCAGGTCATCGACCAGGGCGTGGTCCTCGGCCGTCGGCAGCGGCCGGAAACCGCCGACCGCGAGGTAGGCGTCCGCAGCAAATCCCAGGTTGGCGCCATGAACGTGCGGGTGGTGCACCTGCCAGGCCCGGTAACGCTGGCCGAACAGCCGTTGCACCCGGGCAGGATGATCGGCCCAGTCGTCGACCGTCACGGTGCCCAGCACGCCCTTCCACCCCTGGCTGGCGAAACGGATCTGGCGGCGGAGCCACCCGGCGGGCACACGGGTATCGGCGTCGGTGGTGGCGATCCACACCGTAGCCGGGTCCAGGTGACGCGTCGCCTGGAGCACCCGCCTGACCCCCGCCCGCCTGGCCGCGCCGACGCAGCGGGCATCCACTTCGACGACATCCGCATTATGCCCGCGGGCCATCGCCGCGGTCCGGTCGGTGCAGGCGTCCGCCGCCACCACCAGGTGCACGGGGACATCGAGCTGGCTGGCCGACCGGCGGATAGCGGTGAGGCACGACGGCAGCAGGTCCTGCTCGTTGTGCGCGGGGATGATGACCCCCGCCGCCTTGATCACACCAGTCCTTCGGCTTGCGCCACCGAGACCGGATCGCCATCTCCGCGGAGGTAGACCTGGGCGAGGAAGTCAGGTTCGGCGTGATCGGCGAGCCTGGCGAGCCCGGTGCGGCAGCCAAGCGCCGCGTGCACGTCGTCGCCCGTGCGCGGATATTCGGCGACCGCGTGGCGCCAGTGCACCGCGAGGAGGGTGCCGGCCGGCCGGAGTGCCGCCAGGGCGAGGTCGAGCACGCGGTCCAGGTCCGCGCCGGCGAAGTAGTACAGGAACTCCGAGAGCACGATGAGGTCGAATCGGCCAGGGGGCCAGTCACCGGGAATGGCCCGGTGCTCGACCATGACGTTCGGAAAGCGGGCAGTGTGCTCGGCCGCGGCCTTGACCGCGGCCGGCGCCATGTCACACGACAACAGCCGGTCACACCTCGAAGCGAGCATCGCGGTGAGCACGCCCACCGAGCAGCCCGGCTCGAACGCGTCGCGGTAGCGCTGCCGTGGCAGCATGGCGATGCTGATCGCGTACTTCCGCGCCTCATACCACCGGGTGCGCAGGCTCCACGGGTCCGGTGCGGCCGCGTACATCGCGTCGAAGTAGCCAGGTCCCAGGGTCATCGGCGGCTCACCGGAAAAGCCCTCCATGGTGCGCGAGGCAGGCAGCAAAGCCGGAAACCAGCTTCCGTAGCCCGTGCCGTGATGTCGTGGTCATGCGTCGATAACGTTCTGCCGGGCCGCGCTCACCATTGCGGCCCGCCCCGCTCGGCGACCAGGCCGCCGAGTTCGGCCAGGCTGCGCTCGGCGTGGTGCTGGCGGATGTAGACGGTCAGGTCCGCCACCCGGCGCGAGTGCGCCTCGTCCAGGCACAGCGGCCCGGCGCCGAGAGCCCGGCCGACCCGGTCCATCACCTCGGCCGCCACGGCGTCGGCGAGCGCGCGCACCCGCAGCGCCCGGAGCCGGCCCGCACCCTTGAGGTCGGCGGGGTCAGCATCGATCTCATCCGCGGCGCCGTCCAAGGCCGCGTGCATCGTCCGCAGCGCAATGTCGACCGCACCGAGGTGGGCGAGCGCGTGTGGCCCCACATCGCGCCGTTCCGCGGCGGCCAGCAGGGTGCGCCCTACCGCGCGGGCGCCGCCGTACCAGCACGCCGCCACCCCCACGCCACCGTGCGCGAATCCTGGCCGCTCGATGTATGCTCCGGGCGTCCCGACCGGGTGGGCAGGCACGTCGCCGAAGTCCACGTCCAGCGTGTCACTGCCCGCCATGCCGGTGGCCGGCCAGCTGCCCAGGACCGGCGCCAGGGTGCCGGCCGCCACCGCGAACAGCCGCCTGCCGTCTTGCGCGTCCGCCGTGACCAGGGCATGAGTACAAGCGCGGGCTCCGGAGCAGTATCGCTTCGTGCCGCGCAGGTGCCATCGGCCCCCGTTATGGTGAGCTTCCAGCTTCGGGCCGGGCGGATGGGCGGCCCACACGCCCCAGCGGCTGCCCGGCCGCGGCGCCGGGCCGTCCAGTTCGGCCAGGATCGCTACCGCGTCCGCGTGGCCCTCACCCAGCCTTGCCATCGAGAGCTCTTCTTCCGCCAGTTCCGCGAGCCTGGCCCAGCGTTCCCCGGTCCGGCCCGACCCGGGCAGCGGCAGGTCCAGCCGTCCCGACTCCACCGCCGCACGGAACGCCGCGCCGACGGCGTGCCAGGCGGTCGGCTCAGCCTCGCCGGCGGCCGCGTCAGGAACTGCCCGCATCGCGGCCACGTCGATGCTGAAACTGTTGTCGGTCACGGGTGCTTGCCCCCTCATTGCTCGCCTGCCTGTCCCCCTCGGCACGCCGGAGCGCTACAGCTACCCGGAGCCGCGGCGTTTAAGCGGCGCCGGGGTGAACACCGGCGGTCACCAGGTCGGGATGGCCGTGGTGAGCGGAACGCTGCCCGCCGGTGGCGTTCTGGTCACGGTAAGGCCGACGTCGCGGGCCAGCGCCGCGAACGTGACCGAGTTGACCACGGCGGCGCCACCCGGGTCGTTGTTGAAGTAGACATACACATCCGCGCCCGCGGGCCATGCCTGGCTCACCCGCTCGGCCCAGGTCTGCAGGTCCCGCTCGGCGTAGCTGGGCCACGGATCGGCCGTGCCCTCATGAAACCGCAGGTATCCCCATCCGGCGGTGACCCAGAGTGGCGTGGCCGGGCGGCCGAGCCGGTCCGCCCAGCACAGCGCCGCGTCGTGCGCGGCCAGGACCTGCCGGACCTCTTCGGTCCACCACGAGTCGTGCCGTGGTTCCACGACGACTCGCACTCGCTCATGGCCGGGAGGAAGCCGGGCGCGCTGGAACTCGGTCAGGCAGGCGTCAAGCAGCGCCGGTGCCGCCTTGAGTGTCGGTGGCAACTGAAGCAGCACAGGACCGAGCTTGGGACCGAGTGCCGTCGCGGCGCCGAGCAGCCGGGTGACGGGTTCTGCCGGGTCGCGCAGCCTTCTGACATGGGAGAGGTACCGGCTCGCCTTCACCGCCATGACAAAATCTGCGGGCGTACGGGCACGCCAGCCCGCGAATGTCTCCGCAGCGGGCAACCGGTAGAAGCTGTTGTTGTTCTCGACCGTCAGATAGTGGCTGGCATAGTGCTCCAGCCAGCGGCGCTGGGCCACCCCTGCCGGGTACAGCCCGCCACGCCAGTCCCGGTACTGCCAGCCGGAGGTCCCGATCAGCACGGGCATCCGCATGCGCCTCCCTGCGTGCCCGGGCCCGCGATCCGGGGGAGATGAGGGCGATCGGCAGCTGTCCTGGCTACGCCTGTGCGGGAAGCTGGTTGATGTTCACCACGGTCGCCCGATGTCGCTGCTGCCACGCCGGAGTACTGCCCACGATCTGCCCGCCCGAACGGCCGGTCCGGTCCTCGTCCGGGGCGTGGCCGCGTTAGCCCGGAGCCCTGGGGGGAAGTGGGGCGTGATCACGGCGGCCGCGAAAGCCGGTCGCCGGCGCACCTGAGTAACGGCAGCACCGCGGAGGAATCATGACATCGACACAGGCCACGGGAAGCACCAGACAGACGGGGCAGGGGTTGCTGGGCATCTATCTCAATGATCATCTCGCCGGGGCGACCGGCGGTGTCGAGCTGGCCCGCAGGGTGGCGGCAGTTCGCCGGCCGGAGGAGGCCGGTGACGCGCTGTGGCGCTTCGCGGCCGAGGTTGCCGCGGACCGCGCGGCGCTGCTGGAGATCATGGGCGTCCTAGGTGTCCCCGTGCGGGCCTACAAGGTGTGCGCCGGGTGGGTCGGCGAGAAGGCCGGTCGGCTCAAGCTCAACGGCCGGCTGCTGAGCCGGTCGCCGCTGAGCGGCCTGGAAGAGCTGGAAATGATGCGCCTGGGAGTGACGGGCAAGGCGGCCGGGTGGCGCACGCTGCGGCTCCTGGCAGACACGGACGTGCGACTCGACTGCGGTCGGCTCGATGAGCTCATCGCCAGGGCTGACAGTCAACTGGAGTTGCTCGAGGACCTGCGGGTGCGCGCCGCCCGGCTGGCCCTCGGCCAGGGACCGGCCGGTGCCTGACAAGCGCCGCGGCGGCGTCATCTTCGACGTGGACGGCACCCTGCTGGACACCAACTACCTGCAAGTCGCGGCGTGGTGGGAGGCGTTCAGGGAACGCGGCCACGAAATCCGCTGTGCCGACGTGCACCGGGCCCTCGGGATGGGCTCCGCCGAGCTCGTGGAACGGGTCCTGGGCCGGCCGGATCCCTCGGTGAGCGCTGCGCACAGCCGTCACTACGCCCCTTACCTCGGCCGGATCCGGCCGTTGCCCGGGGCCGCCGATCTGCTCCGCGCGACCGCCCGGCTCGGGCTGGATGTGGTGCTCGCCACCAGCGCCAAGGACGACGAGGTGGACCTCATGACGGACGCGCTCGGTGCCGGTTCCGCGGTCTCCGCCGTGGTCAGCTCCGGTGACGTCGAACGGGCAAAGCCCGACCCTGGCATCGTCCGCAAGGCGCTGGATGAGTCGGGCATCGACCCCGGCCGCGCCGTCATGGTCGGCGACGCGGTCTGGGATGTGCTCGCCGCCGAACGGGCCGGCATCCGGTGCATCGGCCTGCTCTGCGGCGGGACCGCCGAAGCGGAACTGCGCAGCGCTGGCGCGGTGCAGGTGTACCGCGACCCAGCCGCACTGCTCGGTGACATCCACGCCAGCCCGATCGGGCGCCTCGGGCGCGGCTAACGCGCGTGCAGTTTCAGGCGGAGAACACGGAGGGCATGGCGTGTCGAGGATCGCGGTAGTGGCCCACGCAGGCAAGAGTCTCGGCGGTGGCTTGGGGGAGCTTCGCGAGGTGCTGGCACGGGAGGGCATTGCCGATCCGCTGTGGTATGAGGTGCGAAAGAGCCGCAAGGCACCGAAATGTGCGCGCAGGGCACTGGCGCAAGGTGCTGAGGTGATCTTCGTCTGGGGTGGCGACGGGACAGTACAGCGATGCATCGATGCCGTGGCCGGGACGGAGGCTGTCCTGGCGATCCTGCCGGCCGGCACGGCCAATCTGCTGGCGAGCAACCTGCAGATCCCTGCCGACGTGGCCGAAGCGGTGCGGGCCGGGCTGAACGGGGAGTGCCGCCGGTTCGATACCGGGTCGGTGAACGGCGAGCACTTCGCGGTGATGGCCGGCGCCGGGTTCGATGCTCGGATGATCAAAGAAGCCGGTCAGGGACGGAAAGGGCGCTTCGGCCGCGCAGCGTACCTCTACGCAGGAGCCAGGAACCTCAGCGCGCGCCGGGCCCGGGCGATCATTGAGGTGGACGGCAAGCGCTTCTACAAGGGCCGGGTCTCCTGCGTGCTGGTGGGAAACGTGGCCAAGGTTCTCGGCGGGATCGAGGTCTTCCGCGGGGCGCGACCTGACGACGGGCTCCTTGAGATCGGCCTGGTCACCGCCAAGAATCCGGCTGAATGGGCGCGGGCGCTTGGCCGGGTCATCCAGGGCCGGGCCGGGGAGTCGCCGTTCATTGAGGTCACCCGTGGTGAGCGATTCCGGATCCGGTTCAACCGGCCCATGCCCTACGAACTTGACGGCGGTGCGCGCCGCACGGTCAAGGAACTGCGGATCAAGGTTCATCCCGGCTCGGTCAAGCTCTGCCTTCCCGCTCAGGTGCAGGCGGAAGGCAGTTAGTGAGCGCCGGTCATGGCTGCAGGGTTATCCGGCCGATGGTGTGGTCGCGCAGGTGCTGGAGCTGGCCGTTCTCGAGGATCGAGTGGGCGTGCCCGGCCGATCAGCGCACCGTAGGCCGTGGCGCCGAGGTGAACCGCGGCAACGAAGGCGACCTGGCTGGCACCTGGCGGCAGCAGATATGGCCGCTCCCGGTTGACCAGGACCAGTTCGGCCGTGGCTGCCCGGCCGGCCGCCGTAGCCGGCCGAGTTGGCCCAGACCCGGTCGCCCGGACGCACATCATCCGCACCAGCACCGCAAGCGGCGACGGTGCCCGCAAGGTCGCGGCCGACCGCGAGCGGGAAGGCGGCCGGTGTTGGCCAGGCACCCGAGCGCACGAAGGTGTCCACCTTGTTGACTGCGACTGCCTCCACCTCCACCAGCACCTGCCCGGGGCCAGGCGCGGGGTCGGGAAGATCGCCATAGCGGATCCCGCTGATACAAACGCCACCGAACCAGTCCAGATAGGCCGTGCCATCACACCTCCTTGGCGATCACCCCCCAGCTACCCCGCCCGAGCGGGAGTGGGGCCGCGAAGCTGATTCCGGCCGCGATGACCGTAGCGACGCGGGCGGTACCCGCCGGGTGACGCGCAGGTGATGGTTAACCGTCGGAGCGGATGTCGGTGTCGTCGTCATCCACGACGTGCATCGCTGCCTCTTCCGCGGTTGCGGCGCCACCATCGATCCCGGCGTCCCGCGCGACGAGATCCGCCTCCTCGTCCGGATGCGCGCCCTCGTCCTCGGCCACCAGCCGGCCCGCCCGGGGATCCGGGCCGTCGTCGAGCAGCAGCCCGTCGACGTCCTCATCCCCGGCGATATCCCCGACCGGCTCATCGTCTATCTCGCCCGTCACGTCCGGCTCTTCCTCGGCGAGCAGTTGATCGAGAGACTCACCGGCCTGCTGTTCTGCGGCCGTTGAGCCGTGCCGGATGGCGGCGGACCATCGTTGCGGCGCAGCGACCCCCCGGTCGAGCGGGTCGTCTCCGGGGTCGCCATCCAGCGTGTCGGACGCATCCAGAACCTCATAGTCCGTCAGGTCAGCCGATTCCGGCCGCCTCTGTTCGGGCATCGCTGCTCCTTCACTCGCCGTAACGCGTCGGCGGGAACCCTTCCCCGCCCACCCTCAATTAGTGGTCCCACTCACGAGCATCTGCGCGTTGAGCCGCCGGGTGGCATGTAGTGCTCAGCACAGGGGCTGGATCACCTCACCGGGTGTCATATGCGCGGGCAGCAGCGAATGCGGTCCAGCGGCGAACCAGGATCTTGCTTGTTTCCGGTGGCACGGAGCCGCAAACCTGAGCCAGCGGTCCCCGTTCTTCGCTGGCAAAGTGCCTGGTACATGCCGCGCAGGCGGCCGTGATCACCTGCCACCACCGGGGCGAGCCGACATCGAGCAGCCGTGCCTCTTCAACCGTTTCGCGCAGGTCGATATGGTCGGCGGTTGCCACCTCCACGAAGCTCGGCGCGAACGCACCGGCGCCGGACACCAGAGGGAAGCAGATCTCCTCCTCCGCCCGGGTATGAACTTCCAGCAGGTTTGCCAGCCTCGTCCAGATCTGGTTCAGTGCCAGCCGCGAAACCGCGGGTTCCCCGCGCCGTACCACGCCATCGAGCGCACGGAAGAGCCGGAGGATGCGTGCATGTTCGGAAAAGATCAGCTCGCCGATCTCGCTGATACCCGCATCAGAGGCGGCCGGGGCCGTCTTGACCAGCGAAGTTGCGGTGCGGTTGGGAGTGACTGATTCCACGGACAGGCCTCCTCGGCGGCTGTAGCGCCATGGGTCGTCCGTTCCGGCCGGCCTCGCCACGTGCGGCAGCACACCGTTGCTAGCGGTCCCGCGCTCTTCGAGGGCCGTGCCATTGGGATGGTCAGGCACGGTGACGTTGGTGCGCACAAGGCGCTCGGGGACCCCGCTCTTTTCGAGGGTCGCCAACCTGGGCCACCATGCCGGTGCTGCCGTCTACCCGGCCTGCCCGCACGCAAACTTGAGTTACGCCGCTCCGGGCGGGGTAGCAGTCGCGCCATGCTGGAGGTGACGCAGGAACTCGCCGGGCGTATCTCCGAGGTCGCACGGCTACTGGAGAACGACGACGAAGGCGATGCGCCCCTGCACCGGCTGGCAGATCTTGGCGTCGAGTTGGTGCCAGGGGCCACTGCTGCGGCAGTGACCATCATGGCGGGAGCCCAGACGTACACCTTCGCCGCCTCTGATGCACGGCTCGGCGAGTTGCACAGCCTGCAATTCGCGTCGGGGGAGGGGCCGGTGGTCGAAACGTTGCGGTACAACGAGGCCAGGCACGTCCCGGATACCAGCGTTGAAGGGCGCTGGCAAGCGTTCTGCTGCGCCGCCACCGAAGCCGGCTTGTACAGTCTTGTTTCGCTGCCCTTGCACACTGCCCAGCGGCAGGCGGGGGCAGTGGCGCTGTATGCCGATTGCCCCGGCGCGTTCAGCGGTGCGGCGCATGACATCGCGTTGCTGTTTGCCGCGCAGGGCGGCACGGCGGTGCACAATGCCGGGATTTACGGAGCGTGCCGCCAGTTGACCGATAATCTCCAGGCGGCACTGGAGGGCCGGGCCATCATCGAACAGGCCAAGGGGGTGCTGCACGCCAAACTGGCGGTGTCGCCGGATGAGGCGTTCGAGATGATCAGACGGTACTCACAGAACACCAACCAGAAGGTGCGCATGATCGCGGCCCAGCTGGTCCGGGGCGAGATCGACCCCAAGCTACTGCGCGGCCGGGCTTAACAGGCGTGCGGCCAGCCGGCGCCGCCGACCGCCCGGCCGAGGCCAAGGGCGGCGGGTCAGGTCAGGGTCAGCACGGCTATCACGGCGAGCATCCCGGCCACCGCATAGGCGGCATAGTCGTTCACCGAGCCGGTGTGCGCGGCGCGCAGCAGGCGGACCGGCCGCGGCTCACGCGCCCTCAGGTACGCCCAGGCGAGCCCGGCGCCGGCCACGGCGCAGCCCGCCACCGAGGCCAGCTCGCCCGGTGAGACGTAGTCGAAGGGCAGGTGCAGCAGGGGCAGCCGGGCCAGGCCGGTGAGCACCCCGCTGGCGTACTGGGCCGGATGCCGCAGGCTGGCGGCGGCCGGCGCCATCACCGAGTCGAGGAAGAACCGGGGGAGGACGCCGAACACCACACAGCACCCCGCCAGGCTGGCCAGCCCGGCCACCATGCCCGGCCGCAACGGCTCAAGCTCTGCGTAGCGCTGCGCTCGCGGGCGGAAGAAGGCGAGCCATGCCGCCTTGCCGAGCGCCGCGATCGTGATCACCTGGGCGATCAGCATGAGGGCATAGGGCAGGTACTGGTGGCCATCGAGCAGGCCGGTGTGGATCAGGCTGAGCGAGACGTACCCGTTGAGCGGCGGAAGGCCGGCGATGGATGCGGCGCCGATCACGAACGCGACAGCCACGACCGGCATGCGCCGCGCCAGGCCGCCCATCTCCGACAGCTTCGTCAGCCCGGTGCGGTGCAGGATCGCCCCGGCGCACAGGAACAGCAGCGACTTGAACAGGGCATGGTTGACCAGGTGGTAGACGGCGCCCGCGGTCCCGGGTGCGGTGCCCGTGCCCAGCCCGATGGCCAGGATGCCCATCTGCGAGATCGTGTCGTAGGCCAGCAGCCGCTTGAGATCGTCCTGGGCCAGCGCCATGACCGCGCCGAGCAGCGCGGAGATGATGCCCATGGTCAGCAGCAGCCCCAGGATAGGGGTGCTGCCCGTGCCGAAGACCTGAAGTGCCAGCCGGGCTATCGCGACAATGCCGAAGCTGTACATCAGGCCGGAGAACAGCGCCGATACCGGACCCGACGTGGCGGTGTGCACGTCGGCGAGCCAGCCGTGGAACGGGACAAGCCCCGCCTTCGTCGCGAACCCGGCCACCAGCAGGCCGAGCGCGATCAGGTCGGGTGTGGACAGATGCCGGGCCAGGGCGCCGTGGAGCTGCGCGTAGTTGAGTGCGCCGTTGACGGCGTACAGCAGCCCGGCGCCGATGAACACGGCGAAGCTGGCCAGCGTGGTCAGGGCCAGGATCTTGAAGGCGGCTTCCAGGGCGATCGGGCGTTCCAGCAGGAATGCGGTGAGCCCGTAGCTGGCCAGCGCGGCGACCTCGAACCAGACGAACAGGTTGATCAGGTCGGCCGTGAGCGCCGCCCCGATCAGGGCGGCGACCACCAACTGGAACAGGCAGGCATAACCGCCCAGTTCGCGCGGCCCCAGGCCGCCCAGTTCCGACAGCGTGTACAGCAGCAGTACCGCGCCGATGACCGCCGAGGTCAAGGCGAAGATCAGGCCGAACGGATCGGCGGCCAGCGCGATCCCCAGAACCTGGCCGTGCACCGGGGTCCACAACCCCAGGTAGTGGGCGCGCACCAGCCCCCCGAACACGCTGGGCGCCTGCAGCAGCAGGATGACGGTGGAGCCGCCGAGCGCGACCAGGCCAACGATGACGGCAAGTTGCCGGTGCAGCCGGGCCAGCAGCGGCGCCGCCACCGCACCGGCGAGCGGCAGCGCCACCGGAAGCGGCAGCAGCGAGGCAAGCGCCGGGCCGCTCATATCCGGTCCACCCATGCGGGCATGCCGCTTGTCATCCCCGCATCGCCCGGACCCGGTCGGCGTCCAGCGTGCGGTAGTGCTGCGCGATCCGCACCACGACGCTGAGGAACACCGCGGTCACAGCGACGCCGATGACGACGGCGGTGAGGCAGAAGTTCTGCAGCACCGGGTCGGCCACGTTCCCGTGCGCGAGCTGTTTGGCGGTCTTACCGGCGGGCGGGCCGAGCAGTATCGGTGCGGTGGACCCGGCCCGGTAGGCGAGCGACACCATGAACAGGTAGGTCGACGCCTCCATCAGCGACAGGCCCATCACGATCTTGATGAGGTTCCGCCTGGTCAGCAGCACATACAGGCCGATGCAGAACAGTGCGGCGGCGGCGAGGTAGTTGCCCAGGATCATCGCTTCCGCCCAGCGCCGCCGGGCTTGCGCTCATCCCGCACCCAGTCGTGGGTCATGCCGAGCAGCGCGAAGACGGCGATGGTCAGGCCGGTGCCGACCTCGATCAACTCGGCCGCCGAGAACAACTGCGCGACGCCGCCCGACAGCGGGGTAAGCATGGGCGCCAGGGGCAGCCAGTTCGCGCTGAACGAGCCCCGGAACACCAGCCCGAGGAACTCGGTCATGACGATCAGTCCCGCGCCCGCCATCTCCACGGTCTCGACCAGCTCGGGCCGGACCACCTTGCTGATCTTCCGGCGGCCGTAACTGGCGTAGATCAGCAGGAGGACGCCCAGGACGACCGCCCCGCCGGGGAAGCCGCCGCCGGGCGAATATCCCCAGGAGACCAGGTAGAGCCCGGCTACCGCGAGGATCGGCAGTACCACCCTGATCGCGTTGCGGACCACGACGGTCATCGCCTCGGCGGTCTCCGGTGCGGGGGTGCCCAGCGGGGTCGCGTCCGGCGTCTCGGCCCGCTCGCCTCCGCGCGGCGCCTGGTCGTCCTGCTCCCGGCCCTCGGCGGACCTGGCCTCCTGCTCGGCGGCGTCGGTGCCCACATCCGGGTCGTCCTGCCGCTGCTCGCGCGCCCCCGCGGCGGACTCGCCGAAGTAACCCCGCCGGGGCTCGCGCGACCGGGTGATGACCACCACGCTGACCACGGCGGCAAGCAGCAGGAACGTCTCGCCGAACGTGTCGAACCCGCGGGTGCCGTAGACGATCTCGTTCACCGGCTCGGTCAGCTTCCACCGGGGTATCGCGATCTCGAGCGCGTACCGGGCGATCGTGGGTAGCGGCGCATGCTCACGCGGCAGCCCTGCCATCGCGGCTCCCAGGACCACGGCCACCCCGGCCACCAGCAGCGCGCCGAGCCAGGGCCGGTGCCGTGGCTCGCGTTCGGTGGCCTCGCGTGCCGCGGCGTGCGCGACAGCGGTGCGTTCGCGCAGGCCGGCGCCGGTCACGGCCGGCCCTCGTCCTGGCCCTCGGTCTCGCCGAGGCCCGGCTCGTCGGTGACCGTGCGCGCCTTGCCGATCGCGACCAGGTAAAGCACTGGCAGCGCGATCGCCCCGACCACGACCTCGGAGTGGGCCACGTCCGGGGCACCGAGCACGACGAACAGCACCGACAGCATGGTGCCCACCCCGGACAGGGCCATGACCGCGCCGTTGAGGTTCCGCAGCCGGACCACGAGGACGGCCGACGCCAGCATCAGTGCGATGAGCAGGTAGTCCAGAACCCAGAAGCCGCTCACTGCCCGCTCCCGTGGCGCATCCGGTCGGCTACCTGGTCTGCCACAGCCCCGGGCCACATCGGCACCCGGGTCTTGTAGGCGGCCCGTGCCAGGGCATGCGAGGCGACCGGGTTGATCACCAGCAGCAGCACGGCGACCAGCAGCGCCCGGCTGCCGAACACGCTGATCGCTCCCTCGCCTACGACCAGTGCGATCAGCACCGGGAGCGCCCCCATCGTGATCATCTTGCTGGAGCACTGGATCCGGGTGTAGACGTCGGGCATCCGCAGGATGCCGACCGCGCCGGACAGCGAGAAGGCCCACCCGACGGCGGCCAGGACGATCACCACGATCTCGATCACAGCAGCTCCCGTTCCAGGTAGCGGGACCAGACGATGGCGCCGAGATAGCTGAACGAGCCGAGCCAGAGCGCGACATCGCAGTAAATGGTCCGGCCGGCGTACGCGGCGAAGAACAGCACGGCGATCGCTGCCTGGGTGGACATCGCGTTCAGCGCCACGATCCGGTCACAGATCGTTGGCCCGGCGGCCACCCGGACGAGCAGCAGTGCCATGACCGCGACCTCGGCGATCACGACCGCCAGGTACACGCCTTTCATGGCCGCTTCCGGGGGTGGAACGGCTCGAGCAGGTCCTCCACCGGCCCGTTGATCTGCGCGCGTGCTTGCTCCGCGCCGCCCTCCGGCACCGCGACCGCGTGGTACTGCAGCTCATGGGCCCGGGCGTCGAGATCGGTGAGCTGGTTGTCCACGATCAGCGAGGAGATCACGCCGACCGCGGCGAGGCCCCAGTCCTGCCGCTCCCTGGTTGGCGTGATCACCATGCCGCTGGACAGCGGGCGGCGCGGATCCCAGATGCGGCGGGCCAGCCGGAGGTTGGCCAGCAGCACCCGGCCGGCGGCCGCGGCCAGCAGCCAGGCCCCGCCGGCCAGCGCGCGCGGCCGCAGCAGCCGCCACGGGCCCGCCACTTCACCCAGGGGAGCCAGTGCCACGGCGACGGCAGCCGCGATGACCACCCCGAAAAGTACCTGTTCGACGGTGCGGGTCCAGGTCAGCAGCGCCCACACCAGATAGGCCCAGCACCACAGCCCGATCAGGCGCAGGGCTATCCGCCGGGCAGGCATGCCCTTGCTCGTTGGCTTGGCCGGCATGCTCCTGCTCTTCCCCCTCCTCCGCTCCCAAACGGCTCACCGGCGGCACCGTCCCCGGTTCCCCTGGTGGCATGTTTGTGCTGATCCCTGCTGGACAGTGGCGGTTAACGTGCGCCGTACGGCGCGAGCGGAACTACGGAGACAGTGACGGGAGGCCCGTTGTGGGTCAGATCGCATCGGAGGCATTGATCGAGCGCCTCGTGGACTGGGGCGTGGACACCGTGTTCGGGCTGCCGGGAGATGGCATCAACGGGCTCATGGAGGGCCTGCGGCGGCATCAGGACCGGATCCGGTTCGTGCTGGTGCACCACGAGGAAGCGGCGGCGTTCATGGCGACCGCACATGCCAAGGCGACCGGCAAGATCGGCGTGTGCCTGGCAACCTCCGGGCCGGGTGGCATCCACCTGCTGAACGGCCTGTATGACGCCAAGCTCGACCACATGCCGGTGCTCGCCATCACCGGCATGCAGGAGACCGCACTGCTGGGGACCGGCTACCAGCAGGAGGTCAACCTGGACAAGCTCTACGCCGACGTGGCCGAGTACGACCAGATGATCTACAACCCGGCGCAGCTGCCGTCGGTGGTGGACAACGCGATCCGGACGGCCTACGCCCGGCGCGGGGTCGCGCACATCACGGTGCCCAACGACATCCAGGTGGCCGACGCGGATGCGGACCCGTGGCAGCACGTAGCCCCGGCCCGGCCGCCGCACACCGCTCCGGTGATGCTCCAGGCGCCGGGCCGCCCGCGGGACGAGGACCTGCAAAAGGTCGCGGACCTGCTCGGCAGCGGGGAGAAGGTGGCCATCCTGGCCGGCGCCGGTGCCCGGCACGCCCGGGACGAACTGCTGGCCGTGGCGGAGAAGCTCGGCGCCCCGATCGTCAAGACGCTGTCCGGGAAGGCCTGCGTGCCCGACGACTCGCCGTACACCACCGGCGGGATCGGGCTGCTCGGCACCCGGCCGTCAGAGGAACTGATGGAAGAGATCGACACCCTCTTCCTGGTCGGCACGAACTTCCCCTACACCAAGCACCTGCCCGCCCCGGGCAAGGTCCGGGCCGCCCAGATCGAGGCGGACCCGGCCCGGGCCGGCGGCAGGATCGCCACCGAGGTGCCGGTCGTCGGCGACGCGAAGGAGGGACTGCAGGCGCTGCTGCCGCTGCTGAAGCAGCGCAGCGACACCTCGTTCCTGGAGAAGTACCAGAAGCGGATGCAGCGCTGGCGCGAGCACATGGCCGCGCAGCAGGATGCGGGCAGGGACCCCATCGCCCCGCAGTACGTGGTGGGCGTGCTGGACGAACTGGCCGCCGACGACGCCGTGCTCACCTGTGACAGCGGGACGATCGCGACGTGGGCGGCGCGGCACTGGCAGATCCGCGGTGGCCGCGAGTTCTTCCTGTCCGGCAACCTGGCCACGATGGCACCGGGGATGCCGTACGCGATCGGTATCCAGCACGCGTTCCCCGGGCGGCAGGTGATCGGCTACGTCGGCGACGGTGGGTTCGCGATGCTGATGGCCGAGTTCATCACCGCCATCAAGCACGAACTGCCGGTCAAGATCGTGATCAACAACAACAACTCGCTCGGCCAGATCCTCTGGGAGCAGATGGTGCTCGGCTACCCCGAGCACGGCGTGCGGTACCCGGAGCCGTTCGTGGACTACGCGGCCCTGGCGACCGCCAACGGCGCGCTCGGCCTCAAGGTGGCGAAGGCCGCAGACGTGCGCAGCGCGATCGAGCAGGGCCTGGCCCACCACGGCCCGGCACTGATCGACGTGAACGTCAACCCGGACGAGCCGCCGCTGCCCGGCAAGGTGGAATACCAGCAGGCCAAGAAGTTCGCCGAGGCGTTCATGCGTGGCCAGCCGCGCAAGGCCACCATCGCCACGACCCTGTTCCGGGACAAGATCGAGCAGTTCAAGAGCTGATCCCGGCACAGCCACGACGAGCAGAGCCCCCCGGAATGCCCGGGGGGCTCTGCTCGGTCATGTGGCCGGGGGTGGGCCGATCGGAGTATCAGGTGGCCGTTTTCCTGGCCCGCCTGCGACCGCGCAGCTTCCTGGTGTCCCGCATCTCCACGAACGGCTCGGTGCCGGGCGGCGTGCCCGCCGCGATGGCCCTGCCGCGTTCCAGTTCCGCGTTGAACTCGGCGCCGAGCAGGATCGCGGTGTTGGTCAGCCACAGCCAGATCAGGAAGATGATCATGCCGGCGATGCTGCCGTACACCTTGTTGTAGTGGCTGAAGTTGGCCACGTACACGGCGAACAGCCCCGAGGCGGCCAGCCAGACACCGATGGCGATCACCGCGCCGGGGATGATCCAGCGCAGCCCCTGCTTGGCGTTCGGGCTGGCCCAGTACAGCACGGCGACCATGAGGCAGACCAGGATCACCAGCACCGGCCATTTGGCGATGTCCCACGTGGTGACCGCCGCCGAGCCGATGCCGAGCACCTGCCCGACGTGCCGGGCCAGCGAGCCGGTGACTACCACGATCGCGGCGGAGGCGACCAGCAGCACCATGAGCAGCAGCGGTCACACCGAGGCGCAGCGGCAGCGTCTTCCAGGCCGGCCTGCCTTCTGGCACGTCGTAGATGGCGTTGGCGGCCCGCATGAACGCCGCCACGTAACTGGACGTCGACCACAGCGCGAGAATGATCCCCACGATCACGAGCACGCCCGCGGCGGAGTGCCCACGCTGCAGCCGGAACACCGCGTCGAGCAGTATCGTCCGGGCGGTACTCGGCACCGTGCTGGCCAGATTGGTGACCAGGGACTGGGTGGCCGACTTGCCGAACAGGCCCAGCAGCGACACCAGCACCAGGATTCCGGGGAAGATGGCCTGGACGCTGTAGTAGGTCAGCGCCGCCGCCCGGTCCTGCAAGAAGTCGTCCTTGAACTCCGCCATGGTCCGGCGGCCCGCGGCCCGCCACGACCCGTGGCCCAGGTCGGCCGGTTTGCCCGGCAGACCTGCCTCGTCCGGAGGGTTCGTTTTTTCCGTGCTGTCAGCCCCGGGCCCGGTCGGCCCGGCGGCGTCGCGCACAGTTGGTGGTTCGGCCACGATCAGGCCTTCTTTCCCTTTTTTCCGTCGCTGTCCTCGCCGGGCCAGGTGCCGGTCAGCGAGCGGGTGCTCGCCGCGGCGAGGCGCTCCACCGATGCCGTGACCACGGCGAAGATCGCGCCCTGGAGCGCGGCGGCGGCCAGGATCTCCGGCCAGCCCTTGCCAGCGTCGGTCGCCTTGGGTGCCTCGTCCTCGCCGGCGGCAACCTTCCAGACCTTCTTGAAGATCGCGCTGGCCAGCACGCCTCCTCCGATGCTGACCAGCATGCTGAGCAGCCGGTACACAAGCTTGGCCATCCACTCGCCTCTCGCCTATGACGGCCGCCTCACCCGTTGCCGCCGGTGCCTTTCCGTTTCCGCTGCGCTTACCCCGATTACCCGGCTGCTAACGCGGCGCCGGGCCAGGTGCCGCCCCGAATGGGCGGCCCGGCCGGGGGAAGATGGAGATGCGGACGCGGGAAACGAGTCATCCAGGGGAGCCGGGCGCGCGGGAAGGGGCCGGCCACGACGGAGATCACCGGGGACGCCCGGCGCTTCCAGCCGGCGCCCGGGCCAGCACCGGAGCCGGTAACCGCCAGCGCGCCCCGGCCGGTCGGCTGGCCGCTGCTCACCCAGCAATGGCGTGACCTGGCGTTCCTGCACTGGCCGGTGGACGCTGACGTGGCGGGCCGGCTGCTGCCCCCTGGCACCCGCCCCGATCTGTTCGAGGGCATCAGCTATGTGGGGCTTATTGCGTTCCGTATGCACCGGGTCGGCTGGCTCGGCCTGCCCGGGCTGCCCTACCTGGGTTCGTTCCCGGAGACCAATGTCCGGCTGTACTCGGTGGGTCCGGACGGCAGGCGCGGCGTGGTGTTCCTGTCGCTGGACGCGGCCCGGTTGTTGCCGGTGCTGGCAGGCCGGGCGGCCTTCCGGCTCCCGTACCAGTGGTCCGCGATGCGGGTCCGGCGGGACGGTGACGTAGTCAGCTATGCCAGCCGTCGCCGCTGGCCCGGCGCACCGGCCCGGCTGAGCATGGCCATCCGCGTTGGCGAGCGGATCGGCCGCCCTTCGGATCTGGAACGGTTCCTGACCGCCCGCTGGGGGCTGCACGCCGCCTGGTACGGCGGCCGCCTCTGCTATCTGCCCAACCAGCATCCGCCGTGGCCGCTGCACCGGGCGGTGCTGCTGCGCCTGGCGGAGGGCCTCATCGCAGCGGCGGGCCTGCCGCCGCCGGCGGGCGGGCCGGTCAGTGTTCTCTACTCGCCGGGCGTCCCGGTCCGCCTGGGCATCCCGCAGCGGTCGCGGCCCAGGTAAAATGGTCAGTGGCTGTTAGCTGGCCGCGAGGGTTTCCGCGGCCGTTTTCGTCTGTCACGAGTCGTCCCGGGATATGCCGCGAATGGCGCAGTCAGGTGGTGGCATTGAAGTGACGGGGCAGGTCACCGGGGCCGAGGCGGAAGCAAGGCTCCGCGACATCCAGTCGATCACCGATGCCGCGCTGTCCCGGCTCGACAATCGCGATTTCCTGCCTGTGCTGCTCGACCGCGCGAAGGACATCTTGCACGGTGATACGGCTGCGGTGCTATTGCTGGACTCGCCATCGGGGCAATTGGTGGCAGCTGCGGCGGCTGGGCTGGAGGAAGAGGTACGCCAAGGGGTGCGGATCCCGGTAGGCCGCGGTTTCGCGGGCCGTGTCGCCGCCACCGGCAGGCCGGTGATCCTCGATCACGTTGACCACACCACGGTGCTGAACCCGATCCTGATGGCGAAGGGCATCCGGTCGATGCTGGGCGTCCCGCTGATCGTCGACGGGAAGGTGACCGGGGTACTGCACGTCGGGTCACTGACGCCTCGCAGGTTCACCAGCGACGATGCCAGCCTGCTCCAGCTTGCCGCGGACCGGGCGGCTCTGGCGCTGCAATCGCTGCGGTCCGCCGACGATCGGATCGCGGCGGAGGCGCTGCAGCGAAGCTTGCTGCCGTCTGCGCTGCCGACAGTGCCTGGCGCGCAGATCGCAGCGCGGTACGTACCAGGCAGTGGCGTCGTCGGCGGCGACTGGTATGACGTATTCATCCTGCCGTCCGGGGAACTGGGTATGGTCATCGGCGACGTAGCTGGCTCAGGCCTGCCGGCGGCCGTCGTCATGGGGCGGATGCGCAGTGCGCTGCGTGCCTACGCCCTGGACACCACAGACCCTGCGGAGGTCCTGGACCGCCTGGATCGCAAGGTGCAGCATTTCGAGCCGGGTGCCTGGCCACCGTGTTGTATGCGGTGCTCGATCCCGCGCTGGACCGGGTGCGTCTCTCCTCGGCGGGCCACCTCGCCCCGGTAGCGGCCGTGCCGGGGGAGGCGGGCGAAATGGTCGACATCACGCCCGGCCTCATGATCGGTGTGGATACCCGGGCGCGGCGGGTGGTCACCACGGTGAAGATCGCACCGGGCGCGGTCATGTGCCTGTACACCGATGGGCTGGTAGAGCGGCGGGAGTACCCGCTCGATGAGGGCCTCACCAGGCTGTGTGGCGCGGTGGAGGCGACGGCACCAGAGATAGTTTGCGCCTCGGTCATGGGTGCCCTGGTCGGCAGCGTGTCCGCCCGCGACGACATCGCGCTGGTCGCGTTGCGGTGCTTGCCGCCGTTCGTGCCAGGCACGTGCTGACCGGGCCGGTTAGTGCTCCAGCGTATGCGCCCAGAGATCAGGAGGTGATCGTCCAGCGGTTATGACCTGATCGGAAGCTCGTCGTCGCCAGCCGGTGAAAGTCCGGTCCGGGTAGTCGCCAGGGAGCCCGGTAGCAGGCTGGCGGTCTGGTCTGGAAACGGGCCGGGCCGGAGCCCAGCGTCGAAAGCCACATGGTGGGAGCAACTGAGCGGTCCGCAGCGTAAGCGAAGCCTGCCGCGTCGGTAGACATTGTGGGAGAGCCGATCCGGGCGGTTCACGGTGAAGGCCATGGAAGCGGTGAAGATCCTGGAGATGCAGCCGCGAGGGACTCCCCGGCGTAGAGGGCGTGGAACGTTCAGAAGGTGGCGGCGGGAACTGAGGGGGTCCGGCCGAAGCGGGCTCCGGTGCCCGCCGGCCAGCGCCGTTCTATAACCGGTGAGGAGCCGGGAAGTGAGCGGGGTGCCGGGAGGGAGTCGGAGGTCTACCGCGAGGACGTCTTGTGGCGGGCGTGGGTCGCGCTGCGCCGCAACAACGGTGCACCGGGCATCGACAAGACCACCTTGGCAGATGTCGAGGTGTACGGGGGTGACCCGGCTGCTTGGCGAGTTGGCCATCCAGTTGCGGGAAGGCACGTGGTGCCCGCTGCCAGCGCGGAAGGTGCTGATCCCCAAGCCGGGCAGCGCCGGGCGCAGGCCGCTGGCGATCGCCGCGGTGCGTGGCCGCGTCGTGCAGGCCGCGATGAAGATCGTGCTCGAGCCGGTCTTCGAAGCGGACTTCCTGTCGTGCAGTTTCGGGTTCCGCCCGAAGCGGTCGGCGCACGATGCCCTGCAGGTGCTCATCGATGAGTCCTGGCAGGGGCGGAGGTCGGCCCGCGCCCTCGGCCAGATCAGGAACCACGCCTTTTGCGGCTGGCGATATGGATGTCCAAGGGAGGCAACCGGCGCCACGCCTGGGGATGGGCATCAAACAGGTGCTGCTGTCCCCAGACCACCTGGGCCTGATCATCCTCGACAGAACCGTCATCCCGCCCAGGCCCTTCCGGCCCTGGCGGGGAAAACGCTGAATGCACCCGGTGAAGAACGTCGGTAAGCCGTGTGCGGGAGAACCGCATGCACGGTTTGACGGCGGGGACTGGAAACGGAGCCGCGACCTGCGGAAACCGCGCCAGTCCCCGACCCTCCCACATCCCTGACCCTGGCCGACGCTTTCACCTGGCTCGCGGTGCCGCCCGCATCGTCGGGGCTGTCCTCACCATCCGCGCCTCAATGCCCGCGCAGCGCCGGCAGCAGCTCCGCCTCAGCGAACTGGAAGAACTGCGCTTGCCGTTCTGCGCCGATCTGGACGAAGGCGACGTGGGTGAAGCCGGCGTCGGCATAAGCGCGGGCCGCCTTCAGGTAGGGCTCCAGCTCGGGGCCGCACGGCACCTGGGCGGTGATCTCGTCCGGGCCGCACCAGCTCGGCGTAGGCCTGGAAGGACGCCGGGCCGGGCAGTTCGGACATCACCTTCCAGCCCGGTGCCGCCCAGCCCCACAACCTGGCCGCATACTCGCCTGCTTCGCCGGTGTCCGGGCCGTAGCAGACCGGGATCTGCCCGTACTTGGGCTTGCCCGAGCCGCCCGCCGCCTCGAACGCGCTGACCACGCCCGCATCAGGCTCGACCGCGATCATGGCGTCGCCGTGCTCGGCAGCAAGGCCAGCGGAGCGCTTACCGGAAGCGGCGATCGCGACCGGGACCCGCTGCGCCGGTCGGTCATAGAGCTTAGCCGAGTCGCAGCTGATATGCGTGCCTGTGTAGTTGACGTAGCCACCGTCGAACAGCAGGCTGATCACCTCCGCCGCCTCGGCGAGCATTGCATGGCGGACGTCCGCCGAGGGCCAGCCACGGCCGATCACATGTTCGTTCAGGTTCTCGCCCGCCCCCAGGCCCAGCGTGAACCGCCCGTCGGAAAGCAGTCCCATGGTCGCCGCCTTCTGCGCCACCACGGCCGGGTGGTAGCGCATCGTCGGGCAGGTGACGAACGTCATCAGCCCGATCCGGCTGCTCGCCTGCGCCGCCGCGCCGAGCACCGACCAGGCGTAGGGTGAGTGGCCCTGGTCCTCAAGCCAGGGGAAGTAGTGGTCGGAGATGACCGAGAAGTCGAACCCGGTCTCCTCGGCCCGTTACCAGGTCACTGACCAGTTGTTTCGGCGGTGTCTGCTCGCAGAGCATCGTGTATCCGAGGTGCATCGGCTTCTCTCCCGTGGGGCCAGGTTCTTGCCTCCGCCCCTACCCGCCGCATTCCCGCTAAACGATCCCCGGCCGGTTCACCGGGCACAGCGGGGGAGTGGCATCCGGCAACGGCGGTCCTGTGTGCCGAGAACCGGGAGGCGGCGTAGCCAGCCTGGTCAGCGACCTGGGCGCGGCCGCAGCAGCGGTGCCGGCCGGCCGAGCCGGCTGAGGACTGGAGCGCGGGCCACCAGGATCACGCCGAGGACCATCGCGGTCAGACCGGCTGCTTGCAGGGCGAGCATCCCCGGTGAGACATGGATGACATCACCGAACACCACCACCCCGAGCAGCATCCCTGCGGCCGGCTCGGCCGCTGTGATCGCGGGGAGAGATGCGTGCAGGGGCGCTGCGTTGAACGCGCTTTCCATCAGCCAGAAACCCGCCAGGCTCGCCACCGCGAGGGTGTAGCCCGGCCAGCCGGTCAGCAGCACAAGAACCGAGTGGTTGTCCAGGAGTTCCACGGCTCGCCTGGTCAGCGCATCGGAGATGCCGAATATCAGGCCTGCGGCGGTCCCGGTCAGCGTGGCTCGCTGCTGCCCGCCGCGGCGCAGCCCCGCGACCAGGAATCCGGCGGCGACCGCGGCGATCCCTGCGGCGGCGGGCCAGGCGGCGAAAGAGCCGAACGATTCGGACGGGGGCCCGGCCGAGCGGGCCACCGACAGCGCGGCCACGCCAGCGCTCAACAGCACGGCACCGAACACCTCAGCCGCCTGCAGCCGCTGCCCGGACAGCGGGACGGCCAGCGCCAGCGCGAAGATCAGGCTGCTGGTCAGCAGCGGCTCAGCGAGCGAGAGCGCGACATGGCTGACGGCCCAGGCCGAGAGGACCTGTCCCGCTGCCATCACCGCCACGCCAGCAAGCCACCGCGGCCGGTGCAGCAGTGTGGTGATCAGCCGCAGGCGCAGGAAATAGGACTCCGGCGCCTGCTCCGCCGCATGCTGTTGCAGTACGAAGCCGGTACCCGCCAGCATTGCCGCGATCAGAGTGATGGCGATGTTCATGGGTGCTCCGGCCTGGTTACCGTTGCGCAGGTAGCTGATCACTTACCTGCTACCCCGCGTACCCCGAATATGCCCTGGGCTGTGAGCAGGGAGGCGTGGGCGGGGCCGCTTGGTCGGCGCGGTCTGTGCTCGGCCGCTCCCACGCCCACCTGGCCCGATGCCGAGCTGATGATTGAAACGCTTCCAGCGGGTATGAGCGGTGCCGACGGTTGAGAAACCAGCCGCGTCACAGCGTGCTGGCTCTTGCTGTCCGGTTGGGCCGGCTCGCGGATCGCGGCACAAGAGGCGAAGGGTGGGCAGCCGTGGGTGATTCACGCCCCCGCAACAGCAAGTCTGGGCGATCGGCGGCCAGGCTGCCGGACAGCGCGAGCGACGAGACTCTGATAGGGCTGGTGCAGTCGCTGCCTTACGACTCCCCCCGGCGGGCGGCTGCCTATGAGGAGCTGGTCCGCCGGTATGACTTCGTGGTGAAGGCGTGCGTGCGCCGCTACCGCGACAGTCCGGA
Source organism: uncultured Actinomycetes bacterium (assembly GCA_963707905.1). Taxonomy (GTDB): domain Bacteria; phylum Actinomycetota; class Actinomycetes; order Streptosporangiales; family Streptosporangiaceae; genus DASXKD01. The sequence goes on from CAVPSA010000023.1 coordinate 58,200, forward strand.
ATCCCCGGAAGACCTGACGCAGGTGGGATACCTGGGCCTGCTGAAGGCGATCAGCAACTTCAACCCGGAGCTGGGGACGAACCTGACCGCCTATGCTCACCCGTGCGTCAGCGGGGAGCTGAAGCGCCACTTCCGGGACAAGCGGTGGCAGGTCAGGGTCCATCGCACCAGCCAGGAACACATGCTCGCGGTGCGCGACGTCCGGGCCGCGCTCACGCAGCAGCTGGGCCGGTTGCCCAGCGACCAGGAACTCGCCGAGGCGGCCGGCCTCAGCATCGAGGAGCTACGCGAAGCCGGGCAAGCCGAAGTGGCCTTCCGTCCTTACTACCTGGACGCGCCGGTGTCTGCCGACGAGGAAGCGACGACATTCGGCGAGCTACTGGGGGGCGACGACCCGGCCATCGAGCACGCTGTCGACAGCGACGCCCTGTGGACACATTGGTCCACCCTGCCGCAACGGCAGCAACGCATCCTGGCCATGCGCTTCTACGGCAACATGACCCAAGCCGAGATAGGGGACCGGCTTGGCATCTCCCAGATGCACGTCTCCCGGCTGCTCGATGCCGCGCTCAGCTGCCTCCGTGACCGGCTCAGCGGAGGCGCCGCCCCGCCCCGCAAGCCCGGCCCGCGCCGTATCGCCCGTGCGGCCCCGGTGGGGGAGCCTGCCACGAGCGAGCCCGGCGCCAGTTAGGTCAGGAGGACCGCGCCTGTGTGTCTCCTGGCTGGCCCGCACGGCCAGAGCCGCCCCTTCGGCGGGCTCTCGCTGCCCGGACAGCCTCCCGGCGCTGGCCGGTATCCGCGGTCTGTGCCATCTCATCCTTGGCGTCGAGATAGGCATGTGCCTCGACCGGATCGTTCGGCCGCATGCCCCGGTGGGTGAGCCAGTACGGAATGCCCACGGCCGCGGCGACAAGCGCCAGGCCGATAGGTATGGATGCCCAGAAGATACTCATTGTCGTTTCCCTCCCTAGGCCGGGTTCGGTCGGATCGCATGCCACTTCCCACGCGAGGCAGAAGTTAACAAGGGAGGACTGGGATCGTGCACCGCAAAGCGTGGGTTCTGTTCGCCGCCACATCGGTCATCTGGGGTAGTTCGTTCCTGCTCATCCGGGTGGCCGTCGCCCACATGCCGCCCTCGCTGGTGGTCGGACGCTGCCTGCTTGGCGGACGACCTGGCCAGGCCCGCCAGGACAGCTCAGCCGCGGCCGCCGAGGATGCGGAACGGCGCCGGATTGGACAGCGGCCCCCTGGGTAGTGGCCCGCCATCCGGGCCCGCAAGCGCCCTGCCCGGACAGTCAGGAGGTGCACCATGCCACAAGGATCGAGTCCCAAGCGTGAGCGGCAGTACGAGCACATCAGGGAAAGCGCCAAGAAGCGGGGCGCGAATACCGGCCGCGCCAAGGAGATCGCGGCGCGCACCGTCAACAAGGAACGAGCCCGCACCGGAGAGGCCAAGACCGCCAGCCGGTCATCCACCCAGGACATGTCCTCGGGGCGCCGCGGCGGGCTGCGATCGCATCGCGGCGCAGGCGGCCCCACCAAGGCCCAGCTCTACGCGGAGGCACGCCGCCGTGGCGTGAAAGGCCGCTCATCGATGAGCAAGGCGCAGCTGGCCCGCGCGCTCGGCCGCTGAGCAACGGTCTTCGAAGCCGCCCGCGTGTTCGTAGTCGACTACCAGCCCGACCGGCTCGCGCTCGCGGAGCGGTTCGGCGCCACTCCGGTCAGCACCGCCGATGCGGACGCGGTGCAGCGGATCTGCGAGCAGGGCAGGATCGGCTTCGACTTCGGCACGCTGTTCCAGAAGGGGCAGCGGCTGAGCACCGGTCAGTGCCCGGTCAAGCGGTACAACGCCGCGCTGCGCGATCCGATCATCGCAGGCAAGGCGGCGCCGTCGCTGCTCGTCTCGCACGAGCTTCCCTGGCCGAGGCGTCCGATGCCTACGACAAGTTCGACAAGCGGCCGACGGCTAGGTCCTGCTGCACCCATAGCGGGCGGCGGGGCCCGGCCGGGGCTCCCGCCGAACCACCTCAGAGGTACTCGCCCCGGATCGTCGGCGGTGTCTTTGCCCCGTGACGGCTTGGTTCAGCCAGTCCTTATCGGGGGCGATCCTTGCCGCCCTTTGCCAGGTCCCGCCAGTTCGACTCGGAGACCTCGACGTCATAGCGCTTGGCGGCGGCGAGGATTCGCTCCCATGCCTGGTCCCGCTCGGCATCGCTGACGCCTTCGACCTGGTCGAAGCGGGCGATGGCGTTGCGCACATGGCGCGCGTCCGTCAGCGGTTCCTTGCGTTCGGCGGGGAAGGCGAACTGCTTGCCGGGCAGCCTGTTCTCTTCCGCGGTGCTCATGCCCTCGCCGCGCCGGCGGACCTTCGCGCCGTGCGCCCTGGCGCTTTGCGCCTGCCGTGCCTTGGCGATGTTCCGCCGGGCGGCTTGCTTCTGCCGGTCTGTAGCCATCACGCCTCCGCTGGGCTCAGGGTTGCATCCACTGCGGCTACCCGCGTTCAACGACCGCAATCGAGAACGGGTGATCTAACCCGAGCCCTGGGCAAACACGCCGGTCGGTTCCGCAGATGGCGACGGGCTGCCGGCGCGACAGAGCGCCGGCAGCCCGTCGAGTCCCCAGTGAGCCGCTACCACCTGTACCAGCGGCGTCGTGACCCGGCGCCTTCGGCCGTACGGAACAGGAATCCGAGCAGCCACAGGGCTAGCACGATGAGCGCGATCCACCACAGCACGTGGACCGCGAACCCGGCACCGAACAGGATCAGGGCTAGCAGCAGGACCGCGATGATGAGCAGCACGGCAAGCTCCTTTCGATTGGCGTGTTTCTTCTGCCCCTGCTGCGGAAAACAAACGCTGTCCGGCAGCGGGCCGGACATGGCGATGGTGAGGTGCCCGATGAAGGCGGCGAGGCATGGGCTCCGCTGACCCGGCGATCCGGCTGCGGCGCAGCGACCCGGCCGGGCCGGGGATCCGGCGCAGGCGCTGCGGGCGCGGGTTCCGCTATCTCGGCCCCGGCGCAGAGCCGGTTCGTGACCCGGAGACCCTGGCCCGCATCAAGGCCCTGGTGATCCCCCCGGCCTGGGAGGACGTCTGGATCTGCGCCGAGCCAGGCGGGCACATCCAGGCGGTGGGCACCGACGCCGCCGGGCGGCGCCAGTACCGGTATCACGACCTGTGGCGCGAGCGGCGGGACCGGGACAAGCACGACCGGGTGCTGGACTTCGGCCGCGTGCTCCCGCGCCTGCGCGAGAAGGTCACCGGCCACCTGGCCGGCCGCGGTCTGCGGCGGGAGCGGGTCCTGGCCGCGGCGGTGCGCCTTGTCGACCTCGGCTTCTTCCGGCCCGGCGGCGAGGAGTACGCGGCGGAGAACGGCACCTTCGGCATCGCCACGATCCGGCGTGACCACGTGAGCTGCCGCCGCGGCGCACTGGTCTTCGACTACCTCGCCAAGGGCGCCAAGCACCGGGAGCAGGCCGTCGTGGATGCCGGTGTCCAGGCGGTGGTGGTCAGCCTGCGGCGGCGCAACGGCGGCGGGGAAGGGCTGTTCGCCTACCGCTCCGGCCGGACCTGGCACGACGTCACCGCCGCGGACATCAACGCCTACCTGGGTGAGATCTCCGGTGGCGAGTTCACCGCCAAGGACTTCCGTACCTGGCACGCCACGGTGCTGGCGGCGGTGGGCCTGGCCGTGTCCGAGCACGCCGCGGGCACCGCGGCGGCCCGCAAGCGGGCCATCGCCCGCGCCGTCGCCGAGGTCGCGGGCTATCTGGGCAACACGCCGGCGGTGGCGCGCGCCTCCTATATAGACCCGCGGGTGATCGAACTGTACGAATCAGGCATAACGATCGGCCCGGCGCTGCGTGATCTCGGCCGGAACTCGGAGTTCGGGGACCTGGCCACCCGGGGGGCGGCCGAGCGCGCCGTCGTGCGCATGCTCACCCGTCATGGCTGACCGGCCGGCGGCATATCGCCGATCGAGGTTTATCCCTCCAGGGCTGGGAAGCCGCACGGGAACACCGGACAGCCAACAGACGGGGAGGAAAGCATGCCAAGCGCATTCGACGTGCTAGCCAGTGACCACGAGCAGGTCAAGCAACTGCTCTCCAGATTCGAGATGGCGCCTGCGGCGTCAGGCACCAACGACAGCCTCCTTGCGGCCCGAAAGCAGATGGCCGAGACGCTCGTCATCGAGGAGTCCAAGCACGAGGCCATCGAGGAGATGTACTTCTGGCCGGCCGTGCGCAAGCTTCTCCCGGACGGCGACAGGCTCGCCGACCAGGCCATCAGCCAGGAGCAGGAGGGCAAGGAACTGCTCGCCAAGCTGGACAAGCTCGACGCCGACAACCCTGAGTTCGACCGGTTGCTCGGCGAGTTCATCAGGGCCGGCCGGGAGCACATCGCGTTCGAGGAGACCCAGGTCTGGCCGGCCCTGCGGGCCGCCATGACCGAGACGGAGTCCTTCGAGCTCGGCGACAGCCTGGAGCAGGCCCGCAAGACCGCGCCGACCCGGCCGCACCCGCACACTCCGCCGTCGCCGGGCGTGCTGAAAACGGCCGGCCCGGCCGCCGCCGCGGCCGACCGGGCCAGGGACGCCGCGACCGGCCGGGGACGGGCCTGACCGCAGGCGGGGCCGAACCCGGCGTGCAGATAGTGCGGTCCAGGCTGGCCAGCTAAGCCGCCCAGATCGGCGTCGGCCTGGCAGCACTCACCAGGCCGACGCTCCCACCGGGCCCGTGACGCTGGAGGGGCGAGCGTCACGGGCCCCTTGCCGCGGGATCTGAGCGCCCCGGGATGTGAACATGGCGAAGCCGCGGGTAGTGCTAACACCCATTGCCAGCGATCCGCTGGCGGCGCGTCGTGGGGGCACGCCGCCAGCGCAGTGAAAGGGTGTCGGAAAATGAACCGGACGCACGGACGGGAAGACGGCCAGCGTCACGGCACGGAAGCCGACGATGGCGGCGCGCAGGACGAGCGCCTTGCCGCGGCCGAGCGCGAGGCACGGGACCACGCCGACCAGACGGGGTACCGGCCGAGCGTCAACCAGCGCCGGCACGAGCCGATGCCAGCCAGCCGCCATGACGACCTCCGCCAGGAGGCGATCGTCCGCAACGAGGAGCATGCGCGGGGCGACGGGCAGGCCCGGCCTTCACCGCGGGCGCCGTCCCGGCGGGCGGGCAGACGTGACCGTGGATAGGCCCGGGCAGGTGAGCGAGGCAGCCCGCGACCGCGGCCACCCCCGCGCCAGCCATCCGGCTTTTGGGCCTGAAGCACCAGGGGGGAGCCAGGTGGTCAGCGAACTGCTGGAAGCCGCGGGGGAAGGCGGCGACGGCGGGCCCGAGCCGGGCATGGAGCCGATGCGCGAGGCGGCCCGGGTGGCCGCCGCGCAGGCCGAGGAGACCGGCGGCCTGGGGCGGCTGGGGCGGCCGATCGACCGGCGCTCACCGTTCTTCATCGGGATGGCCGGCGCTGCTGGCGTGGTGGTCACGATCGCCCTGGTGGAACTGGTCATCAAGGCACGCTCCGTGCTGGTGCTCATCGGGCTCGCCCTGTTCATCGCGGCTGGCCTGGATCCCGTGGTGACCTGGCTGACCAAGCACCGGATGCCCAGGTGGGCGGCGGTCGTCACCGTGCTGCTTGGCGTGCTCGTGGTGATCGGCGGGTTCCTGGCCGCGGCGATACCGCCGCTCGCCGCGCAGACCTCCAAGCTGATCGCCGAGCTGCCGCACTACGCGCACACGCTGCAGGATCACAACTCGCAGCTCGGCCGGCTGAACATGAAGTACCACATCGAGCAGCGGCTGTCGCACCTGCTCGCCACCCGGGGCAGCTCACTGGTCGGGGGAGTGCTTGGCGCCGGAGCGCTGGTGCTTGGTGCCCTCGCCTCGACGCTTGCGGTGATCGTCCTGGTCGTCTACTTCCTGGCCGGGATGCCCCGCATCAAGCTGTTCGCCTACCGGCTGGCGCCGCACTCCCGCCGGGCCCGGGTGATCCTGATCGGGGACGAGATCTTCACCAAGGTGGGCGGGTTCGTGCTGGGCAACGTGGTCACCTCGGCGATCGCCGGGCTGGGCACCTACCTGTGGATGCTCGCGTTCGGCATCCCCTACCCGATCCTGCTCGGGCTGTTCGTGGCCATCCTGGACCTGATCCCGGTGATCGGCTCCACGATCGGCGGCGCCGTGGTGTCCCTGGTGGCGCTGACCGTGTCCCTGCCGGTCGCGATCGCCACGCTCGCCTTCTACATCGCCTACCGGCTCGCCGAGGACTACCTGCTCGTACCGCGGATCATGGGCAGCACGGTCAAGGTGCCAGCGGTGGTTTCGCTGGTGGCGGTCCTGGTCGGTGGCACGCTCCTGGGCATCGTCGGCGCGCTGGTGGCGATCCCGGCGGCCGCTGCGCTGCGGCTGTTGCTGCACGAGGTGACGTTCCGGCGGATGGACCGGAGCTGAGCCGCGCTTACGGCGCCAGCCCGGCGCCCGTCAGCGCGCCCGTGGCCGTGAAGCCCGTGGCCGTGAAGGCTGCGGCGGTGGCCGCGTCGGCGATCCCGGCGCGGCGCATCCCCGGATCGGCCACGGCGAGGGCGAGCATCGACGCAGCGTGGCAAGCGTCGATGCCCGCTCCGGCCAGGAACACCGCCGGGCGGGGGCGCCAGAGCGTCAGCACTGCCTGGGCCAGGTGGCGCGCTCCGAGAATCCGGGCCACCGTGCGGGCCCGCTGGCTGGGGGCCTGGCCGGTGGCCAGGCCCAGCGCCAGGCCGGGTGCACACAGCAGCGCTGCCCCGTAGCAGGCCCGGGCCGCCGGGAACAGCACGCGGAGTACCGGGGCCGGGTTCAGCAGCGGCGCGGGCACCGCTTCCGGCACCGGAGCGGCCGGTGGCAGGCTCGTGGTTGTCACCTGCGCTGCCCCAGCCTTGCGGCGAGGAACCCGCCGAGCACCGCCGCACCGCCGAGGAACGCCGACGACAGGCCGGCGTGCCGGGACAGCCAGGCCTGCGAACTGTGGTCATGGGAACGGCCGTCGAACTCGCCGTGCGGGCCGAAATCGTGGCCACCGACCCCGTCGACCGGCTGGAGCAGGTTGTCCGGCCGGTCAGGATCGGCGGGCTCGGCGGTCTGCTGTGAGTCGTAGCCGGTGCGCGCGAGATACCTGTCCAGCAGGGCCGGTGCCAGCCGGTTGGCGACGATGGTGGCCGCCGTGCTCGCTCCCACCCAGTACTGCCTGCGGTGGGGGTGGTCGGCGGCGTAGACGACGCCGCGTGCGGCCACCTCGGGCTGGTAGATGGGCGGAACCGGCTGCGGGTGCCTGGGCAGCCGGGACCGCACCCAGGAGAACTGCGGGGTGTTGACGGCCGGCATCTGCACCACGGTCACGCGCACGCCGGAGTGCTCGTGCAGCAACTCGCAGCGCAGCGACGAGGTGAAGCCGTTGATCGCATGCTTGGCGCCGCAGTAGGCGGACTGCAGCGGGATGCTGCGGTCCCCGAGCGCGGAACCGACCTGCACGATCGTGCCCCGGTCCCGTGGCCGCATCCGGCTCAGCGCCGCCATCGTCCCGTACACGAAACCCAGGTAGCTGACCTCGGTCACCCGCCGGAACTCCTCCGCCGTGATCTCAGCGAACGGTGCGAACACCGAGGTGAACGCCACGTTGACCCAGACGTCGATCGGCCCGAGACGCTCCTCGATCAGCCGGGCCGCGTCGGCTACCTGCTCGTAGTCGGCAACATCGGCGCTGACCGCCAGCGCTGTGCCGCCGGCCTGCTCAACCTCCTTGGCCGCCCCGTCCAGGCCGGCCTGGCCGCGGGCGATCAGGCCGACGCGGTCGCCGCGCTCGCCGAACAGCCGGGCCGTGGCCCGGCCTATTCCCGCGCTCGCCCCGGTGACCACCACTGTCTGGGTTTCCATGAATGTCCGCCTCCGCTGCTTGCAGGTCAGCGTTCTCGCTACCCCGGTCCCCGGCGGCAAACCTTGCTGTTTAGGGCCACCGGGCGCGGGCAGTGGGGGTTCGTCTTCAAGGAGGCGACAACAGTGGTCACACCAACTGCCCGGCGCCGCACCCGGGATGCCAGATACGCCGCCCGCCGGGCCGGCAACAGCAAGTATGTGGATTGGCTGGCGCGGGCCGGGTTCGCTGCCCGGGGCGTCATGTACGTGATTATCGGAATCCTGGCCATCCAGATCGCGTTCGGGAACGGCGGTCACAAGGCCGACCAGAGCGGCGCCGTCCGGGTGGTGGGGAACACGCCGTTCGGTGCCTTCTTGCTGTGGCTGCTTGTTATCGGCTTCGCCGGGATGACGCTGTGGCGGCTGTCCGAGGCGCTGTACGGCGGGCCCGGCGCGGACGGCAGGAAAGCCAGCAACCGGCTGATCGCCGGATTCAAGGCGGTGCTGTACGCCTTTATCGCCTACGGCATCACCAAGTACGCGCTCGGCCTGGGTGCGCCCAAGTCGTCCAACAAGCAGTCGGTCGACCTCACCGCCACCGCCATGCGCCAGCCGGGCGGCCGGATCCTGGTCGGCATCGTGGGCGTGGTGCTCATCGGGGCCGGGGCCTGGCTGGCCTGGCGGGCGTTCGAGCGCAAGTTCCTCGCCGAGCTCAGGACCGGTGAGATGAGCCCGCAGACGCGGAAGGTCGTCACCTTCCTCGGCCGGTTCGGCGGCATCGCGCGCGGCATCGTGTTCGCCGCCGCCGGGGTGTTCCTGCTGATCGCCGCGTTCACCGCCAACGCGCACAAGGCCAAGGGCATCGACGCCACGCTGCGGGCGTTCACCAAGACCCCGGCCGGTCCCTGGCTGCTGGTCCTGCTGGCCATCGGGCTGGTGCTGTTCGGCTGCTATTCGTGGGCGGAATCCCGCTGGCGCAAGGTGTAACACGCACCAGCACCCGGAGGGGCACATCGCAAGCCGGTGTGCCCCTCTTGCGCGGCCGGCTGCGGAAGCAGGCTGACGGGCGGGCTTACGGGCCGTGCCCGTAACCTTTGGCCTCCGGCACCGCGGGGCAGTTCCGCACATGGCTCGTGCCGATCAGCGGCCCGCGGAGCATGATCGGCGCGTTGCAGCCACTCTGTGACTGGCTCATGCCGACGAAGATTGCCGACACCACCAGGGCGGCGGCCAGCGTGAGCAGCACGACTGCGCGAATCCGGGCCGAGGGGTGGTAGCGCTTCAAAGACCACCACGGCACAGGTTTCAGCGCCTCGATCCACGGCAGCCTTTCGTGGATGTTCAGCCGGTTGAAAATCGCGAACATCGACGCCAGCCGTGGTTCACGTCTCTTCAGCACTTCCTCGATCCGATCGAGAATGCGCTGCTGGCTGACGGGCAGGCTCATGACAATCCTCACTCACCGCGCCTGGGCTCGTTGCTGGGGCTGATCACCTCGGGCGCTCCGCACTGGGACTACCCGGTGAGCAAAGGGTATGCGTCCGATCGGGATGCGACCGCGAGGTGTCCAGCCCGGGCTAACCGGGAGGTCAGCCTGCTGGCGGCAGAGTGACCTCGCTCAGACCTCGATGACGGCGAAGGTGGCGGGGGGCATGGCCGCGGTGTCGCCGTCCAGCTTGACGTGGGGGGAGGAGGCGGCGAGTACCCCGGTGGCCGGTGCGCCGAGCGGCAGGCGCTGCGGGGACCGGCTCAGGTTGGCGGCGATGCGCAGGCGGCCACGGTGCACCACGAGCCAGCGGTCCTGGTCGTCGTGCTCGGCGCGGACCCGGTCAAGCCGGGGGTCGGTCAGCTCCGGCCGCGCCCGGCGCAGCGCGATCAGCGTGCGGTACCAGGCGAGCATGTCGCGGTAGGGCTCCCGGCCGGGCTGCGACCAGTCCAGCTTGGAGCGGGTGAACGTCGCGGCGTCCTGCGGGTCGGGCACGTCGGCGGCCGCCCAGCCGTGCCGGGCGAACTCCTCCCGGCGGCCCTGCCCCACCGCGGCGGCCAGCCCCGGATCCACGTGGTCGGTGAAGTACTGCCAGGGGGTGTCCGCGCCCCACTCCTCGCCCATGAACAGCATCGGCGTGTACGGGGCGGTGAGCACCAGGCCCGCCCCGGCCTTGACCAGGCCCGCATCCAGGCCGGCGGCGATACGGTCCCCGGTGGCCCGGTTGCCGACCTGGTCGTGGTTCTGCAGGTAGCACAGGAACCGGTGGGCGGGCACCCGGAAGATGTCCACCTGCCGCCCGTGGGTCCGGCCGCGGAACGCCGACCAGCGCCCGTCGTGGAAGAACACCCGGGTCATCGTGTGCGCCAGCACGCCCATCGAGCCGAAGTCGCGGTAGTACCCCTGGCGCTCCCCGGTGATCGCCGCGTGGACCGCGTGGTGGAAGTCGTCGCTCCACTGCGCGGCCAGCCCGTACCCGCCCGCCTCCCGGGAGGTGACCAGCCGGGGATCGTTGAGGTCGGACTCGGCGATCAGCACCAGGTCCCGGTTCAGCAGTGCGGCCAGCGCCTGCACCTCGGAAGCGAGCTGTTCGAGGAAATGCATCGCGCGGTGGTCCTCGAACGCGTGCACCGCGTCCAGGCGCAGCCCGTCGAGGTGGTAGTCGCGCAGCCACATCAGCGCGTTCTCGATCAGGAACGCGCGCACCTCGTCGGACCCCGGCTGGTCCAGGTTCACCGCCGGGCCCCACGGCGTCACGTGCGCCTCGGTGAAGTAAGGCCCGAACGCGCCGAGCCGGTTCCCGATGCCGACGTGGTTGTACACCACATCGAGCAGCACGGCCAGGCGCCGGGCGTGGCAGGCGTCCACGAACCGCTTCAGCGCGTCAGGCCCGCCGTAGGGCTCGTGCACCGCCCACAGGTGAATCCCGTCGTAACCCCACCCATGCGCACCGGGGAACGCGGCGACCGGCATCAGCTCCACGGTGTCCACGCCGAGGTCGGCCAGGTGCCCGAGGCGGCCGATCGCGGCGTCCAGCGTGCCCTCGGGGGTGAACGTGCCGAGGTGCAGCTCATAGATCACCGAGCCGTGCAGCGGGCCGCCCCGCCAGCCACGGTCGGTCCAGGCGAACGCGGAATGGCCGTACGTACGGCTCACGCCATTGATGCCATACGGCTGCCACGGCGACCGCGGATCCGGCAGCGGATCCCCGCCATCCAGCCGGAATGCGTAGTCGGTGCCGTGGCAGGCCGCCGCCACCTCGGCCTGCCACCAGCCGGGGGCGCCGCCGGGCGCCATCGGGTGCCGATGCCCGGAGATGTCCACTTCGACGCGTGCAGCCTCGGGGGCCCACACCCGGAACGCCGTCACCGGGCAACCCTATGCATCGGCGGGGATCAGGATCGCCACGGGCAGGCGTAGCGCAATGCCGGACAGCAGCGGGCGCGGGCCGGTGTGCGTTGCGCCGGTCAGCACATCGAGCCAGCGCCCTTCCTGGACCGCAAGCGCGGTCGTGGACCAGCCACCGCGGCGGCGCAGGCCCTCGGGGAGCCGGGTGGCGACGGTGATCGCGTCGCCGCGCCGGAACGCGACCACATGGCCGGCCGCCGGGCCGTCGGCGGGCACCGGGGCGTAACCGCTGGTAAACCAGTCCGGGTGGTCGCGCCGCAGCCGCAGCGCGCGCGAGGTCACCAGCAGCTTCTCGGTATCCAGATCGGTGGCGGCCGCGCCCGCGTCCTGCGCGGCGAGCAGGGCGCGCCGCCGCCCGTAGTCCACCGGGCCCCGGTTGTCCGGGTCCACCAGGGCGAACGCGGCCAGTTCACAGCCCTGGTACATGTCGGCCGCTCCGGGCATGGTGAGCTGCACCAGCTTGGCGCCGAGCGAGTTCACCCGGGCCGCGGCGGCGATGCGGCCGGCGAAGGCCGCGATCTGCCCGGTGAGCGGTGGGTCGGCCAGCGCGGCAGCGGCGAACGCGAGCACACCGGCCTCGTACTGCGGATCCGGCTGCCGCCACGACGTGGCGGTCTTCGCCTCGCGCATCGCCTTGGTCAGGTAGCCGGCGGCCCGCTCGTAGCCGATCGGCCAGGCGCCCGCCAGGGTCTGCCAGAGCAGGTACTCGGTGCTGGGTTCGGGATGGCGGCCGCTGGCCAGCGCGATCGCCCGGTCATGCCAGCGGGCCGCCTCGGCCGCCCATTCGCCGGGGATCTCGGTGAGCACGGCCAGCCGGGCCCGGACATCCTCCTGGCGCTTGGTGTCGTGGGTGGACAGGGTGGTCATGGTGGCCGGCCAGTCCCTGGCGAGCCGGGCCGCGAACGCGTGGAACTCCGCGGGCTCGATGCCGAGCCGGTCCGGTTCGCCGCCGACCTCGTTCAGCGCGGCCAGCCGGGGCCAGCGGTAGAACGCGGTGTCCTCCACGCCCTTGGCCATCACCGGGCCGCAGGTCTGGCCGAACCGCACGGCGAACTCGTCCTGGCACGGGCCCCGGCCCGCCTCGCCCAAGGCGAGCGCGGCCACGGCGGCGAGGGCGGGGTGCAGCCGCTGGGGCAGCCGGTCCGCCGCGGCGGCCGCGGCAGCGGCCACGATCGCCGCGGACGTGGCCGGCGGCGGCTCGCCGGGCACCACGTACGCCCGGTACACGCCGAACGCGGTGAGCAGTTCGGTCAGCACGGTGATCAGGTCGCCGTCGCCCAGGCCGGCCAGCGCGGGGCCGTCCGCGCGGGCCGGGCCAGCAGCCGGGCCAGCCGCCGCACCTCGGCGGCGAGGCCGCCCGTGGCCGCCTCCCGCTTGGCGGCCTCCGCCACCTCGGCGAATACCCTTGGATCCCCTGTGAATGCTGTATACACCGCGTTCAGCGGGGCCGCCCCGGCCGGATCCAGGAACAGGCCGCCCGCCATGCCGAGCGCGTCATAGCCCGTGGTGCCCGCGCAGTTCCAGTCCGGCGGGAGTTCCTCGGTCCCGGTGAGGATCTTCTCGGTGACAACCCAGGCGCCACCGGTGGCCCCGGCCAGCCGGTCCAGGTAACCGCGCGGGTCGGCGAGCCCGTCGGGGTGGTCCACCCGCAGGCCGTCGATCAGCCCCTCGGCCATCAGGTGCAGCAGCAGGCCGTGGGTCGCGGCGAACACGTCCTCGTCCTCCACCCGGACGGCGATGAGCGAGGTGATGTCGAAGAACCGCCGCCAGTTCAGTTCGGTGGCGGCGGCCCGCCAGTCCGCGAGCCGGTAGTGCTGGGCATCGGCCAGGTCCGGCAGCGGCCAGTCCTCGGTGCCCGGGCGCACCGGCAGCACGTGCTCCTGGTAGCGCAGCACCGGCCCGTCCGGCCCGCCGGCGTCCACCGCGAGGTCACCGAGGCAGCCGGCGAGCGGCCCGGCCAGGATCGGCAGCAGCAGCCGGCCACCCTGCGCCGCCCAGTCGATGTCGAACCAGTGCGCGAACCGCGACCCGGCCCCGTCCCGCAGCACCGACCAGAACTGGCGGTTCAGCGACTCGGGGGCGGCGATCGACATGTGGTTGGGGACGATGTCGGCGATCACGCCGAGCCCGTGCCGGCGGAACTGCGCCACCATGTCGCGGAACGCGCCCTCGCCGCCGAGGCCGGCGGACACCCGCGAGTGGTCCACCACGTCGTAGCCGTGCACGGACCCGGGCACGGCCTGGAGGATCGGCGAGAGGTAGGCGTGGGTGACGCCGAGGGATGCCAGGTAGGAGGCGATCCCTGCGGCGTCGGCGAACCCGAATCCGGGCTGAAGCTGGAGCCGGTAGCTGGACTGCGGGGCGGGCGCGGCGGGCACTGCTGAGGGCTGCCCTGGCCGGCGGGCCACCAAACCCCCCGCTGCCACGTTTACCCCGGTGATCGCGGGCAAGAGGGTGGTCCGTGGCAGGCCAGGCGCGACACGGCGGCGGCGCGGCGCCGCGCCCTGACCGTGCGGCCGTGGGCTGGCTGTGGCGCGCCCTGGCTGCGGTCATCGTCGCCGGCCGCTACCTGATCCTGCTGGCCTGGATCGCCGCCGCGGTCGCCGTCACCCGCTACCTGCCACCGCTGGCCGCCGCCAGCGGCGTCGGCGGCCTGATCCCGTCCGGAGCGCCCGCGGTGCGCGCGGAGTACGACGCCGCCAGGATTTTCGGCCTGCCGCTGACCGCCCAGGTCGCGGTGGTCCAGCGGGATCCCCGGGGATTCCCGCTGGCGACGGCGGAGCACACCGCCCGGCAGGCCGCCGCGATGGACACCGGCCACACCGCGCCGATCTCCGGGCTGGGTGCCGCGGTACCGGTGGCGAACACCGCGGGCGCGTTCCCCGGTTCCCGGGAGCGCTCGACCACGATCATCACGTTCCTGTACTTCCGGCCGGGCACGTCCATTGGAGCGCAGGCCGCCGGGGGAGAGGCGTTCGCCCGCAGGTACGCCGGCCGCCCGCCGGCCACCTCGCCGGGGTGACCGGGCCGGCGCCGGCCCAGGACGCCCAGGGCAATCTCATCCTCCGCTACCTGCCCTGGGTGGAACTCGGCACGCTGGCGGCGATAGCGCTCATCGTCGGCTGGCATTTCCGCTCGTTCGGCGCACCGCTGGCGACGTTGCTGTGCGTCGCGGTCGCCTACCTGGTGGCGGTTCGCGTGGTCGCGCTGGCAGCCCGGCGCACCGGCGCCACGCTGCCGCCGGACCTGGAGCCGGTGCTGGTGGTGCTGCTGCTCGGTGTGACCACCGACTATTCGGTGTTCTTCCTGGCGGGCATGCGCAGCCGTCTCGCCGAGGGACTGCCCCGCCTCCAGGCGGCCCGGCGGACCACGGCGGAATACCTGCCGATCATCGTGACCGCTGGCCTGGTGGTCGCCGGCGGCATCGCCGCGCTGACGGTAGCCAGCGTGGGCACGCTGGCCGCGTTCGGCCCGGCGCTCGCGCTCACCGTGGTGACCGCGATGGCGGTGGCGCTCACCCTGACACCGGCGCTGATCGCCATCTTCGGCAGCCTGCTGTTCCGCCCCGGCCCCGCGCGGGTACGCCCGCGCCGGCCCGGGAGCGCCGCGATGCGGGCGGGGCCAGGGGTCACCGCCTGGCAGGGCTGGCTCGCCCGGCTGGCCACCGCCCGGCCCGTGGCGCTGGCCGTCGCGGCGGCGTGCGTGGCCGGGCTGGTGCTCGCGGGCCTGGGCCTCAAGCACCTCCGGCTCGGGTTCCCGCTGATCCGGGCGCTGCCCGCCACGTCGCAGGAGGTGCGGGCGGAGCAAGCCGCGGCCAAGGGATTCGTGCCGGGGATCCTGTCGCCCACCGAGGTACTGGTGCTGGGGCCGGGCGTGGCGGGGCGTCCCGCCGCGCTGGCCCGGCTGCAGCACGCGCTGACCCGCCAGCCCGGCGTCGCCGGGGTGCTGGGCCCGGCGACGCTGCCGGTCGTGCAGCGCGGCCTGGCGCAGCGCGGTGTGCACCTGATGGTGTCCCGCTCCGGTGACGCGGCCAGGTACGGCGTGGTCGAGCGGACCGACCCGCTGGGGCCGGCCGCGATCGAACGGGTCGCCGCACTGCGCCGCGATCTGCCGGCCCTGGCCAGGGCGGCCGGGCTGACCGGTGTCCGGGTCGAGGTGGGCGGTGAGACCGCGCTGGTGGGCGAGGCGATCGACGCGGCGGTGTCCGACCTCACCCGGGTCGCCGTTGTGATAGCGCTGGTGATCGTGGTCCTGCTGGCGCTGCTGCTGCGTGCCGTGGTGGCGCCGTTCTACCTGCTCGCGGCGAGCGTGCTCGCCCTGCTCGCGGCCCTGGGCCTGACCGTGTGGATCTTCCAGGGCCTGCTGCATGACAACAGCCTGGTCTACTACGTCCCGTTCGTCGTCGCCGTCCTGCTGATCTCCCTCGGCTCGGACTACAACGTGTTCGTGGTCGGCCGGATCTGGGAGGAAGCGCGCCGCCGCCCGATCCGCGAGGCGGTGGCCGTCGCCTCGCCCCGGGCGTCGCGCGCGATCACCACAGCGGGCCTGGCGCTGGCCGCGGGGTTCGGCATGCTGGCGCTGGTTCCGCTGGCCCAGTTCCGGGAGATCGCCCTGGCCATGGCCCTGGGCATCGTCCTGGACACGTTCGTGGTCCGGTCGCTCCTGGTGCCCGCCCTCGTGGTGCTTTTCGGCCGGGTGGGCAGCTGGCCCGGCCGGACCGTGCCGCCGGCGCGCCGGCTCGGCGGCTCACCGGCGGCGGAGGACCTGCACGGAACGGTCGCGCACCGGGACTAGGCCGGCCGCCTTGACCGCGGGCGCGTCGTCGAACCCCTCGGCCGGCCGAGCCGTGTCAAGCACCGTCTCCCACATGTCGCCGTACCGGGCCGGCGGCACGGCGAACTCCAGCTCATGCGGGCTGGCGTTGAACAACAGCAGGAAACTGCCGTCGCGGATGGGCTGCCCGCGCCGGTCCGCCTCGGTGATCGCGCCGCCGTTCAGGAAGACCGTGAGCGACTGGGCAAAGCCCGCGTCCCAGTCCTGTTCGGTCATCTCCTCCCCGCCCGGGGTGAACCACACGATGTCGCCGAGCTGGTCGTCCGCCCCGCGCACCGGCCTGCCCCGCAGGTAGCGGCGGCGGCGGAGGGCCGGGTGGTCGCGGCGCAGCCGGATCAGCCGCTCAGTGAAGTCCAGCAGCACCCCGGGCGTGCCCGGCATGAGCACACCCTCGGCACTCGCGTCCCGCGTGCTGCCCTGGCCGAGCGCGGCCGGTGGCCAGTGCACCCAGGAGATCTCGTTGTCCTGGCAGTAGGCGTTGTTGTTGCCCCGCTGGCTACGTCCCATTTCGTCACCCGCGGTCAGCATCGGCACCCCCTGGGACAACAGCAGCGTGGCCAGGAAGTTGCAGGCCTGCCGCTCGCGCAGGGCAAGGATCCCGGGGTCGTCCGCCGGGCCCTCGGCACCGCAGTTCCACGACCGGTTGTCGTCGGTGCCGTCCCGGCCGCCCTCGCCGTTGGCCTCGTTGTGCTTGGCGTTGTAGGACACCAGGTCGGCCAGGGTGAAGCCGTCGTGGCAGGTGACGAAGTTGACCGAGGCCACCGGGTGCCTGCCGTCGCTGGCGTACAGGTCGCCGGAGCCGGTGAAGCGGGCGGCGAACTCGGGCAGGGTCGCGTGCTCGCCGCGCCAGAAGTCGCGCACGGTGTCCCGGTACTTGCCGTTCCACTCGCTCCACAGCGGCGGGAAGTTGCCCACCTGGTAGCCGCCCTCACCCACGTCCCAGGGCTCGGCGATGAGCTTCACCTGGGACACCACCGGGTCCTGCTGGACCAGGTCGAAGAACGCCGACAGCCGGTCCACCTCGTGGAACTGCCGGGCGAGCGCTGCGGCGAGGTCGAACCGGAACCCGTCCACGTGCATCTCGGTCACCCAGTACCGGAGCGAGTCCATGATCAGTTGCAGCACGTGCGGGTGCCGCATGAGCAGGCTGTTGCCGGTTCCCGTGGTGTCGTAGTAGTACTGGGGATCCTCGTCGACCAGGCGGTAGTAGGCGGCGTTGTCGATGCCGCGGAACGACAGCGTCGGCCCCAGATGGTTGCCCTCGGCGGTGTGGTTGTAGACCACGTCGAGTATCACCTCGATCCCTGCTTGATGCAGGGCCCGTACCATCGACCTGAATTCCTGCACCTGCTCGCCGCGGCCTCGCGCGAAGGCGTAGGCGTTGTGCGGCGCGAAGAAACCGATGGTGTTGTAACCCCAGTAGTTCGCCAGCCCGCGCTCGGCGAGGAAGGCGTCGGTGACGAACTGGTGCACCGGCATCAGTTCCACCGCTGTGACACCAAGGCCCTGCAGGTGCTCGATCACCGCGGGATGGGACATGCCCAGGTAGGTCCCCCGCTCGGCTGCTGGCACCTCGGGGTGCATCCCGGTCAGGCCGCGCACGTGCGCCTCATAGATGACGCTCTCGTGGTACGGCGTCCCCGGCGGGCGGTCGGCGGCCCAGTCGAAGTACGGGTTCACCACCACCGAGCGCGGCACGTGCGGCGCCGAGTCCTCGTCGTTGCGCTCGCCGTGGTCGGCGAACTGGTAGCTGAACACCGCGGGGTCCCAGTCCACCTGCCCCTCGATCGCCTTGGCGTACGGGTCGAGCAGCAGCTTGGCCGGGTTGCAGCGGTGCCCAGCGGCCGGCTCGTACGGCCCGTGCACCCGGTACCCGTAGCGCTGGCCCGGGCCGACGCCCGGCAGGTAACCGTGCCAGACGAAGCCTTCCATCTCCTGGAGGGTGACCCGGTCCTCCCGGCCGCCGGCGTCGAGCAGGCACAGTTCGACCCGTTCGGCGACGCTGGAGAACAGGGCGAAGTTGGTCCCGACACCGTCGTAGGTCGCCCCCAGTGGATAGGCACCGCCCGGCCATGCGGCCAGTTCCGGATCCGCCATGCCCTCCCCGTCCCTCTCGCTCCGCGGCCTTACCCGGGCTTGTTCTCATGCTGGCCGATCTGCGCTGGCGGGGCGACCTCGTCCGGCGTCCGTGGTGTCCGCACCGGTGCCGGCGTGCCCGGCGGGCGGTCGCTGAAGGACACCGCCACGTCCTGCTCCTCGCGCCGCTGGTTCTGCAGGGCCTGGAGCGCCAGCGACGCACGGTCCGCCTCGGCCAGTGGCGGCTGCACGATAGTACGCGGCCACAGACGGCGGGTCAGCACCACGTTCACCTCGGCGGCGTACACGGTGACCTGAACGCCGAGGTAGATCCAGGCCACCAGGACCAGCACGGTGGCGAAGATCCCGTACGCCGAGGCGGTGTGCAGGTCGCGGTGGACGATGTAGGCGCCCACCGCGAGCAGCACGGTCCAGGCGATGCCCCCGGCGGCGGCCCCGGTCACCAGATCCCTGGTCGGCACCCCCTTGGGTGTGAGCACCCGGAAGCTGGCCAGGTACAGGCCGATATTGGCCAGCACGGCCAGCGCCTGGGCGAGCACCCGGAAGGCCAGCGTGTGCTGGCCGTAAGTGACCAGCCCGGCGAGCACGGTGCTGACGGCCAGGCCCACCGCAAGCACGCACAGGAACAGGACACAGCGGCCCAGCCTCTGCACGTAGCCGGGGCGGGCCGGGCCGGGCAGGTTCCACACCTGCTCCATGGTGAACAGGCCGGCCTGGGCCAGGCCGGTCGCGCCCCACACCAGCACCAGCAGGCCGACGACCAGGCTGATGACGCTGGCCCGGTGCATTGCGGTGATCTGGCCGACGAGAGTGCTGCCGATGGCCGGGAACTGGCTGCTGACCGCGCCGAGCACCTGAGCCTGCAGCGCCGGGGAACCGGACGCGATCTGGACGAGCACGGTCACCAGGATGAGCAGCAGCGGGAACACCGACACGAACGCGGAGTGGGCCAGGTTCGAAGCGAGCACACCGCCGTTGTCGTCCCCGTACTTCTTGATCACGCCGAAGACGAACGCGGAGCCCCGGTGCCGCTGCTGCGCGGTGTCCGCCCGGCGGATCGCCCGCTCGACCGGGTTCATGCGCACTTTGCTGCCCGGCAAAGCCGGCCCCAAACTCCGGGCCGGGGCGGTCCGTGACCGGGCACAATCGATCGCGAGTGGGGCCTGGGCAGGACGGCCCGCCGGGCTTAACCTGAACGCGAGGAGGACTTGCCGCGACGCAGCCCCGGCGCCGGGGAGAACGGCGGATGCAGTGCCCAAGGGCTACTCCGACTGGGTACGCCAGGCGCGCGTGTTCCCTGGGCCGCCTGGGTCCAGGCCCGCGCGCTCGCTGACCTACACCCACAGCGGCGAAACCTACAAGGCCACGATCGGCCGGCCGCGCAAGCGGTACGCGCGCCCACCGCTGCCCGGCGCGGCAGCCGCGAAGGCCGGCCGCGCCGAGGGCGAGGAGAGCGGCAGCACGGTCATCGCGATCGTGGTCACCGACCGGCTGGTCGAGATCTGGTCCCAGGAGCCCGCGCAGGGCTGGGCCAACCCATCGCTCGTCCGCCACGACGAGATCACGAAGATCCAGTACCTCCGTTAAGTATCCGCCGCGCCAGCCGGTGGCCCGTTGCGGCTGACGCCCGAATCCGGCGGGGTCACCGCGGCGCCGGCGAGGCCACGGCGAACAGCGGCCACTTGCCCGCGGCGCCAGTGAGCTGGTGGCTGCCCCGGGAGGCGAAACCGATCCCGGATCCGGTGAGGAGATCCTTGACCGTACGTGAGACGAGGATCTCGGCGGGCTCGGCCAGCGCGGCGACGCTGGCCGCGATGTCCACGGACGCCCCGGCGATCTTGTCACCGGCGAGATCGATCTCCCCGCTGTGGATCCCTGACGCCAGCTGGATGCCGAGTGCGGCGGCGTCGTCGCGGATGGCCGCCGCGCACCGGATCGCCTGGCCGGGCGCGTCGAAGGTGGCGAGGATCGCCTGGCCGGTGCCGTCGACCAGGCGGCCACGATAGGCCTGAACGAGCTTTCTGGTGGCCGCCTCCCTGCCGGTCAGTACGCCCGGGCCGGCGGTCCTCCCGGCCGCGGCACCGCCCGGTACGTGGGCAAGCAGGATCGTGGCCAGCACGCGATCCGGCTCCCTGGGCTCCTGCGCCGCGCCGTCCAGGAAGTCCGCGATCTCGTGGAACAGCGCGTCGCTCGCCCCGCTGCCGGCGAACCGCAGGGAATGGTCACCAGGCTGCTCGAAGTACCGGGCGCCGGCGATGTGCGACGCCATGTACCGGCCATGGAACGGGCTGGTGATGCGGTCGCCGAGATGCTGGATGACCAGCGTCGGCACGTGGATCGCGGGCAGCACGTCGCGGACGTCGATCTCCCGGATCATCTCGATCATCTGCAGGAACGCGCTCGGGCTGATCGCCATCCGCTCGAACCGTGCGATGAGCTGGCGGGCCTGCGGCGAGCCCGCGCGGCTGGGCAGGTACCAGTCGATCGTGTCGCCCTGCCCCCAGCGGTTCTCGGCGATGTCGTGCAGGGCGCGCCACATCTCCTCAGGACCCGGCCCGCACGGGTAGTCCGGGGCCGGGAACAAGCGGGCCGCCGCCGAGCCGAGGATCAGCGAGCTGACCCGCTCGGGGTAGGTGGCGGCGAACAGGATGCTCATCGGGGCGCCCTCGGAGTAGCCGAACAGCACGGCCCGCGCCGACCCAGCCGCGCGCATCACCGCCCGCACGTCGTCGATGCGCTCCTCCAGCGTCGCGGCACCGGGAGCGCGGTCCGACAGCCCGGTGTCCCGCTTGTCGAACAGGATCAGCCGCCCCAGCGTGGCCAGGCGCTCGAAGAACTCGCCGGTCTCTGGGCTCTCCCAGAGCAGTTCCAGGTGGCTCATCAGGCCTGGCACGAAGACGATGTCGCGGTCGCCTGACCCGAGGACCTGGTAGGCGATGCGGACGCCGTCGGCGGCCTGGACGTAGCGGGTCTGCGGCGGCATGGCCGGCGCACCGGCGGTCCGGCGCGGCGCCCGCTGGTCCAGCGCCGGATCCTGGCGGACGATGCGTGCGTGCAGTTCGCGCAGCGCCGGCCCCGGGTCGATGCCCATTTCGCTGGCCAGGATCGTGCGCAGCTCGCCGTAGGCACGCAGCGCGTCGGCCTGGCGGCCAGCCAGGTACAACGCCAGCATCCGCAGCGACCAGAGCCGTTCCCGCAGCGGGTGCGCCGCGGTGAGCGTGTCCAGTTCCGCGATGACCTCGCCGTGCCGCCCGGCTGCCACCAGCGCCTCCGCCCGTGACTCCAGCGCCGCCAGCCGCATCTCCTCCAGGCGGCCGGCCTCGGCGCGCACCGAGGGCACGTCGAGGCCGGCGAAGGCGGGGCCGCGCCACAGGGCCAGTGCCTCGGTGAGCCGCTGTACCGCCGCGGCCGCGTCGCCGGCTTCCAGCGCGGCGCTGCCCTCGCCGGCCAGCCGCGCGAACCGCAGCGAGTCCAGTTCACCGGGCGCCACGGTCAGCAGGTAACCCGGCGGGCGGGTGACCAGGCGGTCGTCCTCCCCGGCGGAGCGGAACGCCTTGCGCAGCTCGGAGAGCCGCACCTGGAGGCTGGCCGCCGCCCTGCCCCAGGGTGGCCGGGCCACAGTTCGTCGGCGAGCCGGTCGGCCGAGACGACCTGGCCGGGCTGTGCGGCCAGCATCGCCAGCACGGCCCGGGCGCGGGCACCGCCGAGCGCCAGCGACCGCCCGCCGGCGGTCACCTCGACGGGACCAAGGACGCTGAACTCCAATCCGGCTCTCCCCAGTATGCGCGGTACCCGAGCGGTGTCCCGGCAAGGCGAACGACCGCCCGTAAGCCAACGGTAAGCCAGCCGTGGGCCGGCCGGAATCGGGACCGGTCACGCTGGTCGCGCACCAGACAAGGAGACCAGCATGACCGCAGTCACGCCGGCCGGGCCGCCGGCCCGCGCCGATGAAGAGCTGACCATATCCGAACGCCCGGACGGCCCCGGCCTGGACCCGGCGCAGGTCTACGCGCTTGGCGCCGACACCGGCGAGCGCGCCCGGCTGATCCGTCAGTCCGATGAGCTGCGGCCCGAGGCCGAAGCGCTGCTCGCCAGGATCGGCCTGGGACCTGGGGACGCCGCGCTCGACCTTGGCTGCGGGCCGCGCGGAATCCTCGGCCTGCTGGCCGCCGCGGTGTCGCCGGGCGGGCGGGTGATGGGGCTGGACGCCGACCCCGGCCACGTCGCGGCGGCGGCGGGCTTCGCGCGATCCGGGCCGGGCAACGTCCAGGTGATCCGGGGCGATGCCCGGCACACCGGCCTGCCCCCGGGCAGCTTCGACCTGGTGCATGCCCGCACCCTGCTGGTGACGATCCCCGAGCCCGCCGAGGTGCTCGCCGAGATGGTCCGGCTGGCCCGGCCCGGTGGCTGGGTGGCCAGCCAGGAACCCGATGTCGAACACTCCCTCTGCTACCCGCCGCTGCCTGCCTGGGACCGGCTCTGGGAGATCTTCGGTGCCGCCTTCACCCGGGCCGGCGCCGACCTGTGCCTCGGCCGCCGGCTGATCGAGATGTACCGGCAGGCCGGCCTGGAGGACGTTCAGGTGCAGGTGCACGCCGGCACCTACCCCGCGGGCCACTCCCGCCGCACGGTCATTCCCGACCTGGTGCGCAGCCTGCGCCCGGTGATCGCTGAACTCGGCGTGGCCAGCGACGCCGAACTGGACCAGGTGGACCGGGCGGTCCGCCGTCATCTTGATGACCCGGACACGCTGATGATGCCGCACCTGCTGGTCGCGGTCTGGGGCCGGAAACCCCCACGCTCCCAGCGGCGGACGTAGGTACAGAGGGCCCTTTTCCTGGTATTCACTTGGCACCACATGCTTTGGCAGCCTCCCGGGCTGCCGGGCCATTTCCGGCATATTCCAGCCACGGGCCATCGTTATGAATTTTCATTTTGCGCACTTTATTTCTGGTTGCGCTTGCCCCGGCGGGCCACGGTGCCCCGGGGCCCGGCTATAGGCGACATGCCGGGTGCTTGCCTTTGTGCCTTTTTGTTGTGGCTGATCTGCTTGTTTAAGCCTGGGTATTTCAGCAAGGTAGGCCAAGGGCCGCCAGGCAATAGCCACCTGGCGGTCATTCAGATCCATAACGGCAGGAGCCGCGATGACCTCGCTCGCAGCGAGCCAGGGAAGTGACCTCGGCACCGGTGCCAGCGTGCGGGACCCCTTCCCGCGCTGGCGGCGGGTCTTCCCCGGCCGGGACGATCAGGTGCGGGAGGTGCGGCGCTGGCTGGCCGGGCTGCTGCCCGGCGCACCGGAGCGCGACGACGTGGTCGTGGTGGCCGTGGAACTGGTGACCAACGCGATCCGGCATACCGCCAGCGGGCGCGGCGGCCTGGTCATGGTGGAGATCACCTGGTGCGGGCCGGTGCTGCGGGTGGCGGTCGCCGACGACGGCGCGGCCGGCGGGCCGCGGCTGGCGGCCGGTGCCGGCGGGCTGGCCGAGTGTGGCCGCGGGCTGCACCTGGTGCGCGCGCTGACGGGCAGCACGGGGGTGTCCGGGGATCACCGCGGCCGGCTGGTCTGGGCCGACGTCGCCTGGTCCGGCGCCAGGCCGGCCGCGCCGCCGCTGCCCGCGCCGCCGCCGCAGGCGGGCCGCCACCGGTCCGTGCCCGGGCAGATGCGCCCCGCCGAGGCTGGCGACCAGACCAGCTATGGCCGGCCAGCGCGTGCCCCGGCGGTCGTTCCGGCCAGCCGCGCCGCGACGGCTCACTCCGGTGCCTAGCCGGCTTCCGGTACCACCAGGACCGGGCAGGGTGCCTTGCGCAGCACGTACTGGCTCACCGTGCCGAGCAGCATGGACGTGCTGCCCCGCCCGGCCAGCACGATGAGCTGTGCGTTGACCCGGCGAGCCGTATCGACCAGGTTGCGTCCTGCCAGTCCGAGGGCGGTGCGCAACTCGACCCGGTCCGCCTCCTCGCCCAAGGCGTCGACCACCGCGTCCCGCAGCGCCGACTCCGCGACCAGGCGCTCCTCGCCCGCTGCCCGCAAACCGGCCGCCGGCCGGCCCGCCGGGGCCATGGCGCGGTCACCGCTGTAGGCCATGACCGCGATCAGCGGCACGTCCCGGTAACGGGCTTCCTTCGCGGCCATCATGATGGCCCTGCGGGAGCCGCGGCCCTCCTGGACCCCCACCACGACGGTGCAGCATTCCGGTTCGGTCGTCATGATTCCTCCCTCCCGGGCGGCACGCACGGTCAGCTCCCTCCTGCGAGATGACAAGGGGCTCGACTGCCCGGGATGGCCGGGGCCAAACGCGGCCATCCCGCCCGGCGGTGGGCCGGTGGCCGTGTTTCGCCGGAGATCTTCGGGACAGGAGCACCGGCGTGACGAGCTTCATCCGGCCGCATGTGCTGCGCGAGTACGCGCTGATCGCCGACGGCCAGCGTGGTGCCCTGATCGGCCCGGACGGGGTGATCGCCTGGCTGTGCGCACCGCGCTGGGACAGCCCCGCCGCCTTCAGCGGGCTGCTCGGTGGCCATGGCAGGTATGCGGTCACCCCGTCGGATCCGTGGCATGTCTGGGGCGGTTATTACGAGACCGGCAGTCTCATCTGGCGGAGCCGGTGGGGCGGTGGCTCCTCGCACACCGAGTGCCGGGAGGCGCTGGCCAGGCCGGCCGACCCGCACAAGGCGGTGATCCTGCGGCGGATCGAGGCGGTCGACGGGCCGGCCCGGGTGGACGTGCTGCTGGATGTCCGGGCCGGGTTCGGGCGCAGCCGGATGACCGGCCTGGCCCGGGCCGGCGGCTACTGGACCGGGCGCAGCGGCGCGATCAGGTTCCGCTGGTCCGGCGCTGCCCGGGCCCGGCGCAGCGCAGACGGTCTCGCCTGCACCTTGTCGCTGCCCGCCGGCGGTCACCACGACCTCGTCCTTGAGCTGTCGGACCGGCCGTTGGATGGGCCGCCGCCCGAGCCGGGCGAAGCTTGGGCGGCCACCGAGGAATCCTGGTCCGCCGTGGTGCCAGAGTGCGCGGACCTGATCGCCGTTCGGGACGCCCGGCACGCCTACGCGGTCCTGCAGGGGCTCACCTCGGGCAGCGGCGCGATGGTCGCCGCCGCGACCACCTCGCTGCCCGAACGCCTGGAGGGCGGGCGGAACTACGACTACAGGTATGCCTGGATCCGCGACCAGTGCTACGCGGGCCTGGCGGTCGCCGCGCACGGCCCACACCCGCTCCTGGAGGGGACCGTCCGGTTCCTCACCGAGCGGATCCTCGACGACGGGCCCGGGCTGATGCCCGCCTATACGGTCGGCGGCGAGCGCATACCGGGCGAGCGGAACCTGCGGCTGCGCGGGTACCCCGGCGGCACGGCCCGGGCCGGGAACCGGGTCATCGGCCAGTTCCAGCTGGACGGGCTGGGGGAGTCGCTGGAACTGCTGGCTGCCGCCGCGCGGCTGGACATGCTGGCCGAGGAGAACTGGCGGGCCGCGGCTGTGGTGGCCGACGCGATTGGCCAGCGCTGGACCGAGGCCGACGCAGGCATCTGGGAACTCGACGAGCAGCACTGGGCGCATTCCCGGCTCACCTGCGTGTCGGGACTGCGCTCGCTGGCCGGGGCGGCGGAAGGGCCGCCGGGCGGGCACGGGCACCGGCAGGCCGCCAAGTGGAGCGCGCTGGCCGACATGATCCAGGCCAGCCTCGGCGATTGCGTGCACCCGACGGGCCGCTGGCAGCGCTCGCCCGCCGACCCGCGGGTCGACGCCGCGCTGCTGCTGCCGGTGATCCGCGGCGCGCTGCCGCCGGATGATCCACGCGCCCGGGCTACGGTCGCCGCGGTACGCGAGGAACTGGCCGAGGACGGGTACGTGTACCGGTTCCGCCACGATGCCCGGCCCTTGCACAAGGCCGAGGGCGCGTTCCTGCTCTGTGGGTTCTGGCTGGCGCAGGTCGCGCAGGCGTGCGGGCAGGACGCCGAGGCCGCGCACTGGTTCGAGCGCAACCGCGCGGCCTGCGGCCCGGCCGGCCTGTACACCGAGGAGTATGACGTGCACCAGCGCCAGCTGCGGGGCAACCTGCCGCAGGCCTTCGTGCACGCGGGGATGCTGGAGACGGCGGTCCGGCTTTCCGGGCGGGCCTAGGCGGGCGCGCTGTTCTAGCTCCGCCCAGTGCCGCCTAGCGGGCCTGGCGCGACCTGGACGGGGTCCGGGTGGGGTCGAGAAACACGTGCGGGACCAGTGGCAGCCGGTCGGCGAGCCGCTGGTCGATGTCGTCGGCCAGCTGCTTCGGCCCGGTCGGCACTGATGTCCTCGCTGAAGTCCACCTTGGCCGCCACGATCAGGTGCTCCGGGCCCATATACATGGTGAGCAGGTCGAGCAGCCGGTGCACGCCAGGCGTCTGCTCGATCTCCTCCCGGATGGCGCCGAGTTCCCTGGGGTCGGCCGCCCGGCCGATGAGGAACTCCCTGCTGTCCATGCCGAGCCGGATCGCGATCACGATGAGCAGGCAGCCGATGGCGATCGAGGCCGCGCCGTCCCAGACCGGCGACCCGGTCACCTGCCGCAGGGCCAGGCCCAGTGCGGCCAGCACCAGGCCGATCATCGCCGCCGAGTCCTCGAACAGGGTGGTCCTGACCGTGGTGTCCGGGCTGCTGCGCACCTGGTCGAGCAGTTCGGTGTTGTTGCGGCGGGCTTCGCTCCGGTACTGCACCAGCACCCGGACCAGGGATGTCCCCTCGGCAGCACCGGCCACCGCGAGGACCAGATAGGCCAGCAGCGGGCTGCCGCTGTTTTCGTGCCGGAGCGCGAGCAGTCCTTCGAAGATCGAAAATCCGGCGCCGGCGATGAAGATGCCGAACGCCGCGAGCAGCGACCAGAAATACCGCTCCTGGCCGTACCCGAACGGGTGGCGGGCATCCGCGGGCCGCGCGCCCCGGCGCAGCGACGTCCACAGGAACACCTGGTTCAGCGTGTCCGCGGCGGAATGGGCGGCCTCGGCGAGCATGGCGCTTGAGCCCACCAGGATCCCCGCCACGAGCTTGATCGCCCCGACGAAGATGTTCGCGGCTCCCGCGATCAGCACGGTGCGGCCCGTGGCTGACTGTTCCGCCATGCCTGCCCTTCCTCTCCTGCGCTGCCCGGCACGCCGTTCGGGCGCCTGGGGGTTCCTGCCCCCGGGCAGCAGGGCAAACATCGCCGGCACCTGGCCCCGGGGGACACCCCGGATTTGTGCGCCGGCCGCGATTAGACCGCGTTTGGGCGGGCAGTCGGAGCGGTTGTGGCTGGACCGGTCCCCGCTGGTTCGGCTGTGCCAGGCCATATAGGACAAGAAATCCGAGGTCCGGATGACTGAGATGGACAACCGTGCTGGCTGGTGGTCACGTGCTGCATGCGCGACCGCCGACCCAGAGCTCTTCTTCCCGATCTCTCACTCGGGCCCCGCGATGCGGCAGGTCATGAGGGCCAAGGCGGTCTGCGCCCGCTGTGACATCCAGCGGGAGTGCCTCCGCTACGCCCTCGGCGCCGGTTCGATCCAGGGGGTGTGGGGCGGGCTGACCGAGGAAGAACGCAGGCGGCTGCTGCGGCAGCAGCGCAGGGCCGGCGTCCCCGCGCTATCCGGCGCCGGTGTACCGGTCCGCATGCCGGAAGCAGCCGGGGCGCGGTGAACCGCGCGGGGGAGGCCGAGGCGATCCGTCCCGGTGAGACCGAGGCGGAACGCGACGACCGCAACCTGATCGAACTACTCCAGGAACTGCGGGTAGCGGGCCTGGGCATCCAGGTGCTGTTCGGGTTCCTGCTTTCGATTCCCTTCACCACCAGGTTCGTCAGGCTCAGTCATGCACAGCACGGGCTGTACGTGGCCGCCCTGCTGCTCGCCGCGACCGCCACGGCGCTGCTGCTCGCGCCGGTCGCCTACCACCGGCTGGTGTTCCGCCGCCACCGCAAGGAGCAACTCGTCAGGGACGCCAACATCCTGGCGATCCTCGGGCTGGCCACGGTGGGCCTGGCCGTGTCGGCCGCCGTGCTGCTCGTGGTCAGCTTCGTGGACCGGGGCGCGACGGTGGCGCTTGTCACGTTGTTCGTGGTGTGCCTGTTCGCGGTGTTGTGGTTCGTGCTGCCGCTGTCCCGCCGCCGCACTCGGTTCCCTCGCTGAGCAGCGAATCGACCAGCTGAAGCGGGGTAGCGGACGCCGATGGCAGTGAACGAGACCGAGACCAAGTACGACGCACCGGCCGGGGCGGGCCTGCCGCGCCTGGACCGGTTGCCGCGGGTGGCAGCCGCCTCCGGGCCCGAGCAACAGCGGCTGGAGGCTGACTACTACGACACCGATGACCTGCGGCTGCTCCGCGCCGGAATCACCCTGCGGCAGCGGTCCGGCGGCGATGACGCCGGCTGGCACCTCAAGCTGCCACTCGGTCACGGCACCCGCCGGGAGATCCGGCGGCCGCTCGGGGCCGCGGCCCGCGGCGTGCCCGGTGACCTGGCCGGCCTGGTGCGGGTGCACACCAGGGATGCACCGCTGCGGCCGGTTGCCCGGATGACCACGACCCGGCAGCGCGTGGTCCTGCTCGACGATGCCGGGAAGTCGCTCGCCGAGGTCGCGGCCGACGATGTGTCCGCGCGGACGCTGGGCGAGGTCAGCGCGGTGTCCCGGTGGCAGGAGGTCGAGGTGGAGCTGACCGGCGGTGACCGGCGGCTGCTCAAGGCAGCCGACGGCCTGCTCCGCCACCACGACGGCCTGCGCCCGGCGGCCAGGGCCGCCAAGCTGGCTCGTGCCCTCGGTGACCGGCTCCCCAAACCGGAAGATCCGCCCCGGCCCACCGCGTCCTCGCCCGCTGGCGAGGTGGTGCTGGCCTACCTGCGCGCTCAGGCTGGCACGCTGATGCACCTGGATCCGCTGGTGCGCTTGGACGAGCCCGATGCCGTGCACCAGATGCGGGTGGCCGGCCGGCGCCTGCGCAGCACGCTCCGCTCGTTCGGGCATATCCTGCCCCGTGACGCCACCTCGGGGCTGGCCGCCGACCTCAAGTGGCTCGGTGGCGTGCTCGGCGCGGCGCGCGACGGCGAGGTGCTGGCCGCTCACCTGCGGAGCAGGCTGCGCCAGGCCCCGGTGGAACTGCGCATCGGCCCGGTCGAAGCGCGGATTCAGGGTCATTTCGCTTCGGTGCGGGCGGCCGCGCGCACCGAACTGCTGGCCGCGCTCGACTCGGACCGGTACTTCTCGCTGCTCGACGATCTCGACCGGCTGCTGGCCGAGCCGCCGCTCACCGCCGAAGCGGCCAGGCCGGCCGCCGATGTGCTCCCCGTCGCGGCTCGGCGCGCTGGCCGGCAGGCGGGCCGGCGGATGCGCCGTGCCTGGCATGCGCCCCCCGGCCAGGCGCGCAACGAGGCGCTGCACCAGGCGCGCAAGTCGGCCCGGCGGGCCCGCTACGCGGCCGAGGCGATGGCCCCGGCGGCCGGCCGGAAGGCCCGCCGGTTCGTCAGCCGGATGAAGCAGGTCCAGTCGGTGCTCGGCGAGCACCAGGACTCGGTCATCGCCCGCGCGGTAGCACGCGACCTGGGCATCGGCGCGCACCAGGCCGGTGAGAACGCGTTCAGCTATGGCCTGCTCTACGAGCTGGACGCGTGCGAAGGCGAGCGGCTCCAGGCCCGGGCCCGCCGCATCTGGAAGCAGGCGTCCCGCCGGTCCTGCTAGCCGCGCTAGCGCGGCTAGCAGCGGCGCTCGCCGGCGATCGGCACGCGGTTGACGAAGTCGAACAGGCGGCAGTGGAACACCCGCAGGGTGTCCTTCGGGCCCAGGGACATGCGGTAGGAGAGCCGTGCCGAGAACCGGCCGGGAATCTGGAGCAGGCGCCCCTTGCCCTGGTTGAGGTAGTCCCCACCGAACACCACGGAGAAGTGTCGGTCCAGCCACGACAGCACGTACGGCGTGATCAGCGGGTCGTTCGTGCCGTCCTGACCGTAATCGGAGCCGGGGATGGCCGTGGCGAGCGGCCGGAAGCCGGGCAGATGATCACGGAACTGCTGGATGCCGTACAGTTCGTTGCCGGTGAAGGCCTTCTGGAACTCGGCGAAGGTCTCCAGGTGACCGGGGTGGCCAGGGCGGCTGGGCGCCGCCGGGAGGTACTGCAGATAGGCGAACCTCGCCCCGGTGGCGCCCGTGCTGCTGACCGGGACCTTCTCCGGTCCGTAGCCGAAATGGGATTCGACATCCCAGGTGGTGCCGCGGTGCATCTGCTCAAGCTCGGCCCAGGACACGCTGAACCCTGGGTTGTGGACGACCCAGCCGGGGACGGCGAACTCCGTCGCATGGAACCCGTAGCTGCGCAGAATCCCGTTCGCGGCCAGGTAGGCGTCCTGCCGCCCGTCGTCGAAAGTGATCAGGATCGGCCGTTCCGGCAGGCCGCGCAGGTCGCCGTGCACGTAGGCGGAGTACTGCCGAATCGTCAGCGTGTGGAACCCGCCGGCCTTGAGCGCGTGCATCTGGGCGGCGAATAGCGCGCGGGGGGTGGTGAGGTAACTCGGGCGCCCGCCGATGCTGTGATACATGATCACCGGCACCACATCGCGGTAGCTGGGGAATGCCCGCCATTCGCGCCACACGGCTGCCTGGGCGCCCGCCGCCCGGCCCGCCGCGACCGCGGCGGCCCGCGGCCGGTTCCCGGCAGTCCCGGACCCAGTGAAGTTCAGCCACCCCGCCACGGCGACGGCCACGACACAGGCGAGAACGCCCCCGCCGGCTAGGGCGCGGATCCAGGCCGTGTCCAGGCTGCGTATTCCGCGTTTCCTTAGCATCCAGCGAGCGTAGCGTAGGCAGGCGATTACATTTAGCAACTCTTCTGGGATGGACGGCAGGTATAGCCAGGGGGTTACGTGGCCGTGTGCCGCGGATGAGCGACGGCCGGCCGAACCGAGCGCGACCGCGCTGATCGTGCGCGTGGCCGCGCCGCCCGGCGCACGAGCCGCGGTCAGCGTCGGCTGCGGCGTACCACGAGCCAGGCGAGGATGAGGGCTGCCGTCGCTGTTGCGGTTGCCGCCGCCTTGCCGCGATTCCCGCGCACGATAACCACCGCCTGGCCAGCGGACCGCTGCACCGGCGCGGGCGTGATACCGCGGACGGCGCGACCCGCGGCGGCGGCCCGCCCGGCCACCGGGGCACCGGCGCTTTGGGCCGCGTCCTTGGCCCGGGCCGCCTTGGCGGCGGCGTCATTGCGCAGTTCCCCGGCCTGTTCGGCCACCTTGTCCTTGGCTGCCCGGGCCTTGCCGCCCAGGTTGTCGCTGACCTCCGCGGCCCGGCGCTGCGCCCGGCCCTTCACGTCGGCCTTCGCGGCCAGGGCCTCGACGGTCTCGCCGAGCTGCTCCCGGGTGTGCTCGATCTCCGCGGCGAGGGCTTCTTCCTCGGGTGTGCGGCTGCCCGCAGCGTCGCTCATCGGTGCGCACTCTCCTTGATCTGCTCAACATCGGCCTTGACGCTCTCGGCGGCCTGGCTGGGTATCGCCGGCGTCGCCCTTTTGAGCTGGCCTTTTCCGGCCAGTGCGGCGATGCCCGCGGCGGCGAACAGCGCCACGCCGACGATCAGCGCGGCCAGCCACGGGCGCAGTGCCCCGGCCAGGGCGATGACCGCCGCGGCCAGCAGGCACCCGGTCCCGTAGCAGGCCATGACGCCGCTGCCGCCGAACAGGCCCGCGCCGCGCGCGGCTGTCTTGGCCTTGCCGGTCATCTCCAGCGTGGCCAGCCGCACCTCATCCCGCACCAGCTGGGAGATCTCCTCGGACAGCTGCTTGACCAGCTGGCCGGTCGATGCGTCCGGTTCACCGCCCGAGGGCGCCTGGTTATCCAGCACTGT
The DNA here is from genome assembly GCA_963707905.1 of uncultured Actinomycetes bacterium. Taxonomy (GTDB): domain Bacteria; phylum Actinomycetota; class Actinomycetes; order Streptosporangiales; family Streptosporangiaceae; genus DASXKD01. The sequence continues at coordinate 90,235 of CAVPSA010000023.1, forward strand.
CATCCCCGATGTCCTTTCTGAAGTCGGCCGCGTCCCGCGTGGGGTCACCGCCTGGTGGTTATGCTGCGAGCCGCCGCAGGGACTCGTGCGCCCGGGCGAGCCCCGGCCGCCGCCTTGCCATTCCCGCCCAGCGGCAGCATCTCGCCGGCCACGGCCTGGTAGTACGCCACCAGGTCGCCCTTGGTGACTCCGTCCCCGGGGAACAGCACCTTGGTGGTGTTGGACAGCTCGACGGTGATGCGGCCGGCCTTCAGCTTCGCTCCGGTCATGGCCGGGCCACCGGCCGGCGTCCCGCGGGATGCCGGGTCCCCCGGCCGTTCGTATTGCTCATCTGCTCTTCCCCTGGCTGGCGGCGGCCGGCGAACTCGCCGGACTTGACAGCAGCCGCCGGCCCGTTGCCGCGCCGCCGCATCCGGGGCCCGCTACCCGGCAGTGGCCCGGTTACACCAGGCCGGACTTGTCCGGGCCGGGGCCGGGGCGCCGGTCCCGGTTCAGCGAGGTGATCGCTCCGGTCCGGCCCCGGCTTCCGCGGCGCCTCAGGCGACGATTGTCTCCTCCAGGGTGATCAGGTTCGGCGGCGGCTGCAGGCCCAGTTCGGCCAGTGCGGCGCGGGCCCGGCGCACCACCGTCAGCGCCGCCCCGCGGCGGCCCTGCTCCAGCAGCGCCGTCGCGGCCCGCAGGTACCTGGCGTCGTCGTAGGGCGCCAGGTCGATGGTCAGCTCGATGACCCGCCGGGTCTCGTCGAGGTCGCCGCGTGCGGTGGCCGCGTCGGCACACAGGTCAAGCAGCTGGAGCATGGTCCGGCGGGCCAGTTCGCGCGGCCCGCGGGCCCACTCCTCATACAGGTCGTCTGGCAGCACGTCACCGCGGTACCGGGCGACGGCGGTCCGGGCCACGGCCACCGCGAGGGCCGGCTCGGCCAGCCCAAGCGCCAGCGCCCGGCGGCCCTCGGCCTGGAACAGTTCCAGGTCCACCTGCACCTCGGGGGCCAGCATCAACATGTCGCCGGCCCGGACGATCACCTCACCGGCCTCGGCGCGCTGGCGGTTGAGCACGGTTCGCAGGCGGTTGCGGCCCGCCTCCCGGCCGGCTTCCGGCCACAGCGCGTCGATGGCTACCTCGGCCGGCACCCGGCCGCCCGACACCGCGACCAGCTTCAGCAGCTGGGTCGCCTGGCCCGGGCTCAGCGGGACCGGCCGGCCGCCGCGGGTCAGCGTGAAGCGGCCGAGCACCGAGATCCACACCGGCAGGGCGGCCGCTTCGAGGGCAAGGGCGGCGGGCTGGCCGGTCTCCACGGCCAGGCCGAGCAGTTGCTCGGTGATCGCGCCTTCCTTGGTGTAGGGCAGGTGGGCCAGCCCCAGCCGGGCCGCCTCCTCGAAGGCGCGCGCCGCGAGGGCACCTGCGCCGGGGTCCCCGCGGCGGAACGCGGCGTAGGCGCGCAGCAGGGTGAGCCGCCAGTATTCCCGGGGGGCGACCTGGTGACCCGGCGCGGACAGCAGCTTCTCCTCCGCGAGGTGCGCGTCGCCGTGCCGGGCCAGCAGCGCGGCCTCGGCCATGGCGATCATCGGCTCGGCATCCTGAGGATCGGCCTGGGCCCGGCGGAGGAAGTCGATGGCCAGTGCGCTGTGCCCGACCCGGTCCAGGCAGTCGGCTGCCTCGGCGAGGAATTCGGCGCCCGCCCTGGCCCACCAGACGCCCTTGTGCACCTCGGCCAGCCGGACCTGCTTCAGCGTCTCCGCGGCGTCCCGGCGCTGGGATGCCGAGACAGCCAGCAGCCAGTGGCTGTAGCCGTGCAGGATCTCCGCGTGTGGCAGGTCGGCGGCAACCCGCAGGATCTCCCGCACGTCCGCCTCGCACTGGTCGTGCCGGCCAAGCTCGATGGACACCTCGGCGTGGAACACCAGCAGGTAGGCCCACTTGCGGGGGCGGCCCACGACCAGGCTGAGCCCGGCTTCGAGATGCTCGAGCGCGGCGTTCGCCTCGCCGCGCGGGAAGTCGATCCACATCGACTGGTACGGAACCAGCCCGGCGCGGGCAGTCCGCATGCCGAGCTGGTCGTACAGCCGGGCTGCCCGGTCGAAGTACCTTTCCGCGTCCTGCAGCCCGGCCAGGTCCCGGCGGCCCCCGGCGTCGAGCTTCCAGCAGTTCGCACGGCCCAGGACGGAGAACGCGCGGGCCCGGGTGAGCCATTCGTCGCGCTGGCAGGCAGCGAGCACGCGCCGTGCCGCGTCCTCGGCCTTCTCGTACTGGATGTCCCTGACCAGGTCGCTGGCCCGCTCGGCCGCGATCGCGCGGATCAGCGGGTGATCACCCGTTCGCCAGGCGATCGCGGTGGCCCGCTCCAGGGCCTCGCTGCGCTGGTCGATCATTGCCGCGGTCTCACAGCTCAGCGCGAAGTACAGCAGCAGGGCCGGGTGCTCGGCGATCGCCGCCGCGGGCAGCCGGTCGATGACCGCCTGGAACTCACGCACGTCGAGGGCCTCGATCGTGGCGGGGGACCCTTCTGACAGCAGCGCGGCGGCCGACCGCGCGTCGCCGAAGGCCAGCATGAGCTGGAGCGCCGCACCCAGATGCCCACGCCGTGCGTACTCTCCTGCGGCCCGGCGCAGCACCGCGGGATCCGGGGCGCGGAGCGTGGCGAGGTAGTCGCGTACCGGGCCGGGCAGGTCCCACCAGTCCTCCTGGCCCGGGGTGAAGGGGATCCCGGCGGCCAGGGCGCGGGCGAAGTAGCCGTCGATCTGTATGGCGGTGTCGACCGTCGGCGCATCGAGCAACGGCAGCCTGCCGACCTGGGCGAGCGCCTGGCGCTCGGACGGCTGGAGCGTGTCGAGGGCCTCGTGCAGGATCGCCGCGACCGCGCTGAACGGCTGGTCCGGGTCGCTCGCCGCGGGCAGCGCGCTGACGTCCTCACCGGTGCGCTGGGCGCGGGCCGCGGCAAGTGCCGTCGCCGCGGTCCACCCGCCGGTCGACCGTTCCAGCCGGGCAACCTCGGCCGGCCCGATGTCCAGCCCGAAGCCTGCCCGGCACAGCTGCAGCGTCTCCTCCGGCCGCAGCGCCAGCTCGGCCGCGGTGAGCTGGGCGCAGTCCGCCCGGCGCAGCCGCGCGGTCCCCTCCGGCAGGCGCCTGGCGAGCACGACGAGGTGCTGGTCGGGCTGCAGCTGCTCGGCGAGGCGCTCGATCAGCAGGCCCGCGCTGCGGCCGGCGTGGTGGGCGTCGTCCACGATGAACGTGCAGCGCTCCTCGGCCAGCGCGCCGAGCAGGGCGTCGACCGCGCCCGTGGCATCCTCACCGGCCTCCGCCATGGTGGCCGCGGCCTCGGAAAAGCCCGCATGCGCCGCCGCCGTGCGCAGCCGGGCGGCGAACAGCTGGGCGGGCATGCCGCCCTCGTGCAGTACCACCTCGATGGCCACCGAGCGCCACATGTCGGCCAGTTCCGTGCCCAGGACGGTCTTGCCGTACCCGGCAGCGGCCTCCACGACCACGACGGGGCTTTCCCGGCATCGTGCGGTCAGCCGTGGGCGGCGGATGTGGTGCGGAGGCAGACGGCCCAATTCGGAGCCTCTTTCAACCACCAGCCGCCGGGCCCGCCCGGCGGCTGCTGCCAGAGTGTAAAGCGCTATGCGCCGAAAATACCCGGCGTGTGACGCTCATGTGACGGCCTATACGGAAAGTTGCCGGATGAGCCGTCCCTGGCTTGCGGAGGGGAAGGCTGGAGCGGCAGCACAGGCCACCTCGGCTTACCGGTGCGGAAGGCCGGGGTGACCGTCGCTGGCACCGTTTCCTGGCCTTGCAGGGCCGGATCGACGGGCGGCCCGGGCGGCGTGCCGCCGGTCACCTGGGGGGGTTTCGAGGTGACCGGCGGCACGCTCGCGGGAAGTGCCGTTGAGCAGGCGCCGCGGGGGCTCAGCCGCCCGAGCCGGGCACCACGACGTTGACCATCAGCAGCTTGACCGGCTTCGCGCAGGCCGTCGAGGTGTAGTGCAGGTAGATAGGCACGGTCTGGTTGGGCGGGAAGATCTGCAGCCAGTGCGCGGTGACCGGGGCGCACTTGGCGGCCGGATAACCGGCCGCGTGCACGATTCGGAGCAGGGCGTTCGCGACGCCGCCGGGGGGCAGGGTGACCAGTTGCCGCGGCGTGGCCGGGTTCTCGGTGGCCGCTTGGCCGATCTGGGTGACGGGCTTGCCGCCCGCGAGCGAGATACCTGGGTAGCCGTACAGGGTGCACGGGTAGTTGTTCAGGTTCTTGAAGTCGATCGCCACATAGCTGCTGCCCGGGGTGCCCTGCCCGATCCCTGCCGAGGCGCCCAGGTAGCGGGACAGGCATGGGGCTGGCGGCGGCGCGGGCCGGGGCGGCGGGTGCGGTGGCCGCCGGGGAGCCAGCCGGGCCGGCCGCGGGCCCCTGGCCGGCGGCCGTGACGGTCGTGGCGTGCTGGTGATGGTGGCGGTGGTGGTGCACGGTAACGGTATGGGCGGCCGGAGCGGGCCCGGTGACCTGTGCCGCGGCAGCGCCGCCCGGGCTGCTGCAGGCACAGGTGGCGAGGCCGGTGGCGGCCAGCGCGGCGATCAGCAGGCTCTTCATCGCAGGTTCCCTTCAACCGGGGGTGGATGCTGGTAAGAGCCGGCACTGGCCCGCGGGCCAACAGAAAATCGGTTGCGTTTTCTTGATTCGCCTTGCGGGGTCACAAAGGGGAGCCGGGAGGGTTGCAGACCGGTAACGACGCCGGTTATCGTGCGGGCGGAATGTTCTTTTTGCCCACAAGGTAGGGGGTTTTGCATGCGCCTGTTGCGCTACCTGATCGTGTCTGGCTCGGCTGCCGCGATGGCCGGGGCTGTGACACTCACCGGCGCTACCGCCACTACCGTCGCCGCCCCCGCACGAGTGCACCACGCGGCGCCGTCGGCCCGGTTCATCTCCGAGGCCAGAACCGCGCTGGTCAAGTATCTCCGCCACCACCATCCGCAGGCCATGCTGGTGCACACGCGCCACGCGCATGCCGTCAAGAACGTGACCGCCACCGGCAGCTTCAACTGGTCCGGCTACGCCGACACGGCCACCAAGGCCCAGACGTTCACCAAGGTCAGCGGCGCTTGGACGACGCCAAGCGTGACCTGCAGCGCCGAAGACCAGATCACCTCGGACTGGGTCGGCCTGGACGGCTTCAACAGCTCCACGGTCGAGCAGCTCGGCACGATCAGCTGGTGCTTCCAGGGCACACCCACCTACTTCACCTGGTACGAGATGTTCCCGGCCGGCACCACCGAGGTGGGCACGACGCTCAAGCCCGGTGACAAGATCAGCGCGTCGGTGACGCGCACCGGCACGAGCTACGCGCTCAAGCTGACCGACTCCACGACCTCCGGCAACAACATCTCCGTGACGAAGACCTGCGCGCTGGCCACCTGCGTGGACACCAGCGCCGAGTGGATCTCCGAGCGGCCATCGTTCTCGATCGGCATCGTCCCGCAGGCGCATTACAACGCCTTCAAGCTCACCAGCGGTTCCGTGACCGCCAACGGCAAGACGACCACGATCGGTTCCGGCCCGGGCGTCAACGCGATCACCATGATCGACGCCACGCAGACCTACAACCTCAACACGGTCTCCGGCCTCACCGGGGGCAACGCCTTCAGCACGACCTGGAAGAACAGCTACTAGGCCGTACCTGCAGCGTTAGCCAGTAACTCAGCGCCGGGGCCCGGCGACGGCAAGACCGTCGCCGGGCCCCGGCGCTACTCCTGCGGTGCCGCCGCCCGCCAGGGGTGTTTGACTGGCCAGGGGGGAGGGGATACTCTCTCCCGAGAACAGTGCTTACGACGCAGGCACACCCTCACGCCGTCCTGGCGTGAACTGGGGTGTGCCTTTTTTGCGCTCGACGGCAAGGTCCCTCGCGATGCCAGGGCTGCGGTAACCCCCAGGAGGCATCGTGATGAGGATCGCCCTCGTCGCTCACCATGGCAGTCCGCTCACTCCGGCCACCGGCCAGGAGTCGATGTCCCAGGCCGCCGGCGTCGCCGCACATGCGCGGGAGCTGGCCAAGCTCGGGCACCGGGTCACCATCTATGCCAGGCGGGACTCGCGCGCGCTGCCCGGCAGCGCGATCCTCGCCCCGCGGGTGACCGTCGAGCATGTCACCGCGGGGCCACCGGCTCCGCTCGGCGGTGCCGAGCTGGCCGCCACCGTCGCTGAGTTCAGCGAGCAGCTCGCCCAGCGGTGGCGCCGGAACCAGCCCGACGTGGTGCACTCCTACTTCTGGACGAGCGGCCTCGCCGCCCTGGCCGCCGCCCGGGACCGCGACATCCCGCTGGTGCAGACGTTCGGCACGCTCGGCGTTGCCGAACGGCGCCACGGCAGTGCCGTGGACGGCAACGACGTGCGCATCCGGCTGGAGGCCGGCCTGGCACGAAACGCCGACGCGGTACTGGCCAGCACGGGCGCCGAAGCGGCCGACCTGGTGAGCATGGGCGTGCCCCGGGCGTCGGTGACCGTCGTGCCGTGCGGGGTGGACACCGCGGAGTTCACTCCCGAGGGCCCGGCAGCCAAGCGCGGCAGCCGCCCCCGCCTGCTCGCGGTGGTGCCGCGGCTGGACGGGCAGCAGGGCCTCGGCACGCTGTTGCGGATGCTCACCCGGGTACCCGGTGCCGAGCTGGTGATCGCCGGCGGCCCGGCCCGGTCCCAGCTCCGCAAGGACGAGGCTTACCAGCAACTGACCGGCCTGGCCGAGCGGCTCGGCGTGACGGACCGGGTGTCCTTCACCGGCAAGATCGCGGCGGGCGGCCTGCCCGCCCTGCTCCGCTCGGCGGATCTGCTGGTGAGTGGCGCGCCTTACGAACCGTCCGGTGCGGTCGCCCTGGCCGCCATGGCCTGCGGCGTCCCGGTCGCCGCACCGGCCGCGGGTGCCTGCGCCGATGCCGTGCTCGACGGGACCACCGGCGCACTGATTCCGCCGGGGCGGGCAGACCTGTTCGCGCGGCGAGTGCGCGACCTGCTGTCCAGCCCGCTGCGGCTGGAGGCTTACGGGATCGCCGCCGCCGACCGGGCCGCCGCGCGGTACTCCTGGGAGCGCATCAGCCGGGAGACGCTGACCGCCTACGAGCACTGCTTGCGGTCCGCCGCCGCGAGCCTGGCCGGTGCCAGGTCCGGCTGACTCGCCCCGGCCGGCCTTCGGGCACCCACGCCGGGCGGGACGGTGCCATACCGTCCCGCCCGGCCTTTGCTTTTCCCGCCGCTACCGGCGGGCCAGGGATCGTGACACGCTGGCAGCAGCGCAGTCCTTATCCTGGCCCGGCAGGCTGACAGTGAACGGAGGTGCCGTGCCCCGCCCCGACCTCGCCCAAGAGGCGGCTGAACTGCTGAGCATCGCGAACACCTCCGAGCCGCGGTCACTCAACCAGCTGGTGGTTCTTGCCTCACGTCAGGTGCCGGCGTGCTCGGGTGCCACGGCCGTGCTATGGCGCGGGAACGAGCCCACGGTGCGCGCCGCCAGCCATCCCGACCTGCCGGAGCTCGACGACGTGCAGGTGTCGAGCGGGCGCGGACCGGTGCTGGACGCCCTGTCCGGCAGCGGGCCGGTGAGTTGCCCGGACACGCTGGCGGAGACCCGGTGGCCGGAGTATGCCAGCGTGGCCCTGCGCCGGGGCGTGCGCTGCTGCGTGACGCTCGCTTACCGATCGGGTCCAGACGCGGTCACCCTGTCCCTGGTCGGCGCGCGCCCGCGCTCCCTGGAACCCGGGCAGCTGGCCGAGCTGCTCACCGCCTTCGGCGGCGCGGTCATGGGCAATGCCGCCGAGTACGGCGACGCCAAGCGCACCGCGCTGCAACTGCGCGCGTCTGCGGAGTCACGTGCGCTGGTGGACCAGGCCAAGGGGATGCTGATGCAGGCGCTCGGCTGCAGCGCCGACGACGCGCTGGACCGGCTGCGGCAGATCTCCCAGGAGCGCAATCTGCGGGTCACCGACGTGGCCAGGACGATCATCGACTCCCGCGGCGCGCGGGGGGCACGGGACAATGGCGGAAATGGTTCAGCCCGGCGGAAACCGCCGGGCTGAACCACCGGAGGTAAGGCCGCGCCGACCGGGGGCGGGCGCCGGCTGGCCGGCGCCGTACGGGCGGCCCTATTCCTCGACGTACTGTTCCACGACCTCCTCGGCCGGGATCGGGTCGCCCGGGCGCGCCGCGTTCTCCGCGGCCTCCCACTCGGCCTGGGTGCGTTCCACCAGCGCTTCCCGCTCGGCGGCCAGCCGCTCCGGGTCGGGCCCGGGGTCCGCGGCAAGCCCTTCGGGGTCCGGGTCCGCCAGCGGCTCGACAACGGTCGGAACGTCCGGCTTCGCCTCGGGAACCTCTTCCGCGATCCCGTTGGCGCCGGGGTTGAGCATGATGTACGGCGGGTAGCGCTTCTCTTCCACCCGGTCCACGACCGGCCGCCCGCCGGGACCCCGCCGCAGCACCATCCGGCGGCGCAGCCATCCGTAGCCGCGGCGCGGTATGGCCATACCGGCGACACCGGTCAGCATGATGACCCAACCGACCACCTGGATGTTCAGCCATGACGGATGGCCCTGCACCGCGAAGGCGAGAATCGCGCCAAGCGCTATCAAGAACAGTCCAGTCGCGGTCCTCATCGCCGTCCTTTCCTATTCGTCGGCACGTACCCTTCCGGCCAGGCGATGGTCAGCGTCACTCGCTGCCTGAGTCCTGGCCGAGCACGTGCTCCCGCAGGTAGCTGAGCGCGCCTGCGAGCAGGCGGGACACGTGCATCTGCGAGATGCCAAGCCGTTCCCCGATTTCGGCCTGGGTCATGTTGCCGTAGAAGCGCATCATCAGCAGGCGCTGCTCGCGCACCGGGAGGTCGCCCCAGTGTGCCCACACGGACTCCATGTCCAGGGTGTGCTCGAGTTGCGGGTCGTCCTCGCCGAGGATGTCGGCCAGGTTCCCCGGGTCCGGCCCGGCAGACCGGGGCGCGTCCAGTGAGGAGGCCTGGAAGGCGAGGTCGGCGCGCTGCGCGTCACGCAGGTCTTCATGGCTGATGCCCAGGTGCGCCGCCAGTTCGTCGTCCTTGGGCGCCCGGGAGAGCTGCTGGGTCAGGTCGGCGCGGGCCCGGCACAGCTCCAGCCGCAGCTCCTGAGTGGAGCGCTTGACGTGCACGTGCCACCGCTTGTCCCGGAAGTGCCGCTTGATCTCCCCGGCGATGCACGGCTGCGCGTAGGAGGCCAGGTTGCTGCCGAAGGACGGGTCGAAGTTGTTGATGGCCTTCAGCAGGCCGACGTACCCGACCTGCATCAGTTCCTCGGGCGACTCCGGGCTGTGCCGGTACCGCTGGGCGCATGCCCGGACGAGCGACTCGTAACGCTTGATGAGTCTTTCGCAGGCAGCATTGCGCTCTGCGCTGCCTCGCGGCAACGACTGGACGAGCTTCACCAGTTCCGGGTCGCTGAGGTCGGCGGCTTGGCCGGCGGGGGCCTGCGGGTGCGAAAGAACGGTGGTCATTGGCGATCACCTGCTGCTTTTCTGGTCTGCACGTCCCGTTCGTGCCCGTGGTGAGGGCGCTAAACATGGCTTGCCGCCCCCGGACCGCTGCAGGGTTCGTTTACCGAGGTCAACGGGCTGTCTTGCCGCTGAATATTCATTTCCGGGGAACGCTGTGCGCAGGTGGGAATCCGCGCCCGGCGGCCGGGATTCCGGCACGCGACGGTGGTCCGGGGCGGTCAGGAACGTCAGGTGCGTTGTTTAGCTGCGGTTTGTTTGAAGGGCGGCGAACGCGGTACTTGGTGGCCACGCGCGAGACCTCGCAAGCCTCGCATCTAAGACACTGCGGACACTGGAGGCACCGATGCGCATCGGAGCGATCCTTCTTGTGATATGGCTGGTCATTGGCGCGATTGCCGCCGGTCAGCGGAACTACTACAGCGATTCGCATGAGAACTGCGCCCACGCCGGAACCGTGGCTGTGACCATTCTTGCGGGCCCACTGAACTACGTTGGCGTGAACCCGAAGGTCTCGTGTCACCTCCCGCAGCCGAGCCAGTGAGCTATCCCCGGGCCGGGTGGGAGCCCGGCTGGACGTGGTCAGGGCGGCAGCGCCGCTGACCACCTCGCTGACCGCCGGCCGGCCCGCCCTGGCCGGCGGCCAGTCCGCTGCTGACCGGCGGCCCACCCGGGCCGCCGGTCAGTGCTTACCGGCCCCGGGCTCAGTAGTCGCGGCCCTGGTAGGTCTGGCCGGGGTAGTTCTGCCCCTGGTAGCCCTGGCCCGGGTAGCCCTGGCCGGCCGGTTCGGCGGGCACGGTGCGGATCCGCGTCGCCCGCTCGCCGACCCCGGCGACCAGGGTGCCGATGGCAATGCCGATGATCAGGTAGAGCGCCGCCGTAGCGATCTTGTGCGAGAGCGCCGCATCGGTACGGAACGGGAAGATCACCACGATCACCGTGATCAGGCCGACGATCCAGCCGAAGAAGACCATTGGCCGCGGCGTGCTGAGCAGCAGCAGGTACGCCAGGAGTGTCGCGGCCAGTGCCGCGGCCGCGGCGATGAGCACCAGCGTGGTGGTGTGCGCGTCACCGTAGGCGCCGTAGCGCTTCGGCGCGAGTATCGGGATGTTGAACAGCCAGCGGCAGACCAGCACGCCGACCAGTGCTATCAGCCCGGCGACGACCGCGGTCGCCACTCCGCCGGACCACAACATCCGGGCATCCACCCTGGGCCGGGCACGCCGTGGCGGGGGATACGCCGACTGTCCCGGGGGGTATGGGCGTCTTTCCGGGGTATTGGGTTCCATTGGTACGGTCATCGTGTTCAGGCCCTCCGTCAGGCTGGCCGCGCCTTCCGCAGCCGTCGTGCTGTCCTCACCCTGAGACCGGATTCCAAACACGCACGCGGCTGCGCGGCTCCCCGGGCTCGGGCCCGCGCGGATCAGGACCCGACGAGGATGACCTCCAGCGTCCGCGGGCCGTGCACGCCCTGGACACGGTCGAGTTCGATGTCGCTGGTGGCCGAGGGGCCGCTGATCCAGGTGCAGGGGCGGCCGGGTTCCAGGCGGTCCAGGGCCTGCGGGACGATCCCGACGACCTGGCTGGCGTGCAGAATGCACAGGTGGTAGTCGGGGACCAGGCTCAGCGCGCGGCGGCCCTGGCCCGGGCCGCCGTCCAGGACGATCGTCCCGGTCTCCGCGATGGCCAGGGCGGCGGTGGTGATCACGCCGTCGGCGGCGTCGAGCGCCTCGGGGGACAGCCCGTCGTCGGCGAGGAACGTGACGCCGTCCAGCCCGGCCCCATCCAGGTCCGTGCCGTCCAGGGTGAGGCCAGGTGGCAGCACGACCCGGCGTGCGCCACGCTCGGCCAGCGCCTCGCGCACCGCCGCTGCCACCCGGCCGGCCGGGCAACGGCGGACGCTGGTCCCGTAGTCGTGCAGCCGCTCGGTGAGCAGTTCGATCAGTGCCGGGCTGGCCGGGCCGCCGGTACGGTAACCGCGCGGTATCCCGGCCGGGGCGCCGGCTCCGGTGCTCAGCGCGGTGCGGATGCGGGCAAGGACCTCCGCCCGGGCTCCCTCATCCCCGCGCATCGGGGTCTCCGTGCTCGCGCCGCCACCACTGCCGGAAGGTCTGGGCGGGCGGGAGCCGGCGCGTCGCGTGCGCCGGTCCACCCGGACAGCGGCGGCGGCAGCCGCCTGATCCTGCCGTCGCGGCGCGAGCAGCCCGCCCGGCCCTGCCGCCCCGCTGCGCCGCCGCGTACCGGGCCGGGCTGGCCATGACCCAGGCCGCCGCCGCCATGGTGACCGCCTCGGCGCTGGGCACCCGCCGCTCCTCGCGCGGCCTCCTCGACGTGCCGGGCGCGCAGGTGCACCAGGATCGACGGGATGTCGATCTTCACCGGGCACACGTCGTAGCAGGCGCCGCACAGCGACGAGGCGTACGGCAGCGACGCGTTGTCCTCCACGCCGGTGAGCTGCGGCGAAAGCACCGCGCCGATCGGGCCGGGGTACACCGAGCCGTACGCGTGGCCGCCGGACCCGCTCGTAGACCGGGCAGACGTTCAGGCACGCCGAGCACCGGATGCAGTGCAGCGCCGGCGCGGCCGACCTCGTCCGCCAGGGCCGCGGTCCGCCCGTTGTCCAGCAGCACCAGGTGGAACTGCTGCGGGCCGTCCCCGGGCGTCACCCCGGTCCACATCGAGGTGTACGGGTTCATCCGCTCGCCGGTGGCCGACCGCGGCAGCAACTGCAGGAACACCCCGAGGTCGCGCCAGGCCGGCACCACCTTCTCGATGCCCATGACGGTGATCAGCGTCTCGGGCAGGGTCAGGCACATCCGGCCGTTGCCCTCGGACTCGACCACGCACAGCGTGCCGGTCTCCGCGACGGCGAAGTTGGCGCCGCTGATCGCCGACCTCGCGCGGACAGGAACTTGCGCCGCAGGTGCAGCCGGGCCGCCTCGGCCAGCGCGGCCGGGTCGTCGGTCAGCCCGGGGTCCACGCCGACCATCTCGCGCAGGAAGATCTCCCTGATCTCGGCCCGGTTCCGGTGGATCGCCGGCACCAGGATGTGCGACGGCCGGTCGTGCCCGAGCTGCACGATCAGCTCGGCCAGGTCGGTCTCGTCGGCGGTGATCCCGGCCGCGGCGAGCGCCTCGTTCAGCCCGATCTCGTCGGTGACGATCGACTTGACCTTGACCACCTCGGCCGCGCCCGGTGCCGCGGACCAGCCCGGTGACGATCGCGGTTGGCCTCGGCGGCGTCCCGCGCCCAGTGCACCGTGCCGCCGCGCGCGGTGACCTCGGCTCTCGAGCTGCTCCAGGTAGCGGTCCAGGTGCGCCAGCGTGTGCTGCCTTGATCGCCTGCCCGGCCTCCCGCAGCTCCTCCCAGTCGGGCAGCTCGGCCGACGACCCCGGCCCGCTTGGCCCGGATCGTCGTGGTGGCCTTGCCGAGGTTGCGCCGCAGCTGGGCGTCGGCCAGCGCCGCGCGCGCCGCCGCGGGGAACGGCTCGTCGCCGCGCAGGTGACCGACCCCGCGCGGCGCGTGTCGGGATCATGCCCAGAAACGTGCGTCACCGGTGTCGTCCCGGGTGCGCAGCGAGGATCTCGGCGAGGTGGACCGTCCCGGTTCGCCGGCGCCGCAGCCGGGACAGGCCGCCGCCGATGTGCATCAGGCACGAGCTGTCGCCCGCGGTGCATACCTCGGCGCCGGTGGCGAGCACGTTGCGCATCTTGTCGGCCAGCATGGCGGTGGACACGTCGGCGTTCTTGACCGCGAACGTGCCGCCGAAGCCGCAGCACGCCTCGGCGTCGGGCAGCTCGACCAGGTCGATCCCCGCCACGTTGCGCAGCAGCCGCAGCGGCCGGTCGCCGACCCTCAGCATCCGCAGCGAGTGGCAGGTCGGGTGGTAGGTGACCCGGTGCGGGTAGTAGGCGCCGACGTCCTCGATGCCGAGCACGTCGATCAGCAGCTCGGACAGCTCGTAGGTCCGCGCGGCCACCTCCTCCGCCCGCCGCGCCAGCCCCTCGTCGCCGAGCCGCCTGCGCCACCATCGCGTGCTGGTGCCTGACCGAGCCGGCGCACGACCCGGAAGGGACGACCACGATCGCCTCGCAATCGCTCGAACGTCTCCACGTACCTGCGGATCAGCGGCAGCGCCTCGCGCTGGTAACCGGTGTTCACGTGCATCTGCCCGCAGCAGGTCTGGGCCGCGGGAACGTCCACCTCGTGGCCGAGCCGCTCGAGCAGCCCGACCGTGGCGCGGCCCGCCTGCGGGAACAGCGTGTCGGCCAGGCAGGTCACGAACAGCGCGATCCGCATCGGCTAGCCCCGGCGGCTAGTGCGGCGGGCTTGGCTGGAACGGCCGGACCACCAGCTCTGGCTCGAAAACGACCTGGCGGTGCTGGTGCGCCTGCCGTCGCCGAGCGCCTCTCAAGCAGAAGCTGCGCGGCGGTACGGCCGAGCAGATGGCGGGGCTGGCGGACCGAGGTCAGCGGGACCGCGGCGGCGGCGGCGAAGTCGATGTCGTCGTAGCCCACGATCGCGAGATGTCTGTCGGGCACCCGGATCCGGCTGCGCGGTCATCTCCTGCAACAGCGCCGAGCGCGAGCAGGTCGTTCGCGCAGAAGATCGCGGTGGGCCGCTGCGGCCGCGGCAGCTCGGCGAGCGTGGCACCGGCGCGCTGCCCGGCCGCGACGTGCAGCGCCGGCGGTCTCGATCACGTGCAGGTCGGCGGCGGTGCGCCCGGCCCGGCTCCAGCGCCCGGACCGCACCGTCACGGCGGTCGGCCACCTGCCGGAGGCTCAGCGGGCCGCCGACGAAGGCGATCTGGCGCGTGCCCGGCCTCGAGCAGGTGGGCGATGGCCAGCTCGCCGCCGAGCACGTCGTCCACCGAGACCGAGCACTGGCCCCGGGTCGGCGACCGGCTGTCGACCAGGACGACCGGGCGTGCCCGCGCCGCTGCAGCCGGGCGAGCGCGCTCGTCGGCGGCGGACGACCGGGGTGATCAGGATGCCCTGCACCCGGTGCTCTTCGAGCAGCTCGAGGTAGCGGCGTTCCTTCGCGAGCTGGTCGTCGGAGTTGCACAAGATCACCGCGAGGCCGGACTCGCTGGCCTCGTCCTCGACGCCTCGGGCGACGTCGGTGAAGAACGGGTTGGCCACGTCGAGCACGACCAGGCCGATGGTGCGGCTGCGCCCGGCGCGGAGCTGGCGGGCCGACTCGTTGCTGACGAAGCCGAGCTGCTTGATGGCGGCCTGACCCGGCTCGCGGGTGGGCTCGGCGACGATCTCGGGCCGGTTCAGCACGTTGGAGACGGTGCCCACGGAGACGCCCGGCGTGGGCGGCGACCTCCCTGATGCTGCCGGCAAGCGCCTCTCGCCACGGCGCCCTGGCACCGCAATTCGGTGCCAACGTGTGCGGTGCTCATTTGGAACGTAGTCAAACAACGCCGCGCCTGTTCGAAGCTCGCGGCGTGGCCCAAGTGCCGATGTCAACTTGGAACGATTCAAACCTACGCGAGGGGCAGCCCTTGACACGCAGGTGATACGGGAGCTGACACTTCTGCACATCTTTGAAACGTTACATCCGGGTCAAGGTAGGCTGGGTGCCGGGCAACCCCGAGGACGCCCGGCCTGCGAGCTGGCCAGCCGGGCCGGCCGGGCCGGTGCTGTCGCTGCGGCATGCCGCGAAGTCGTTCGGCGCGGTACAGGCCGTGGTGGACGGGTCGGCCGAGCTGTACGCCGGGCGAGGCGCATGCGCTGCTGGGCGAGAACGGCGCGGGCAAGTCCACCGATGGTGAAGATGCTGGCCGGGGTGCACCAGCCGGACGTCGGGCGAGCTGCTCGATCGGCGGCGCAGCCCGGTCACCCTGCACGGCCCGGCGGCCGCGCAGGGACGCCGGGCATCGCGGTCATCTACCAGGAGCCGACCCTCTTCCCCGACCTGACGGTCGCGGAGAACATCTTCATGGGCCGCCAGCCGCTGCGGCCGGGCCGGCGGATCGACCGGCAAGCTGATGCGGGACGCAGGCGGCCGCGCTGTTCGAGCGGCTGGGCGTCCGGCTCGACCCTGGCCGGATCTGCCGCGGCCTGTCGATCGCCGACCAGCAGATCGTGGAGATCGCCAAGGCGCTGTCGCTGGACGCGCGGGTGATCGTGATGGACGAGCCGACGGCCGCCCTGTCCGCGGCCGAGGTCGCCCGGCTGTTCGAGGTGGTCGCGCGCCCTGCGCGACGCGCGGCGCGGCGGTGCTGTTCATCTCCCACCGGCTGGAGGAGGTCTTCGAGATCTGCCAGCGGGTCACCGTGATGCGCGACGGCAGGCACGTGCTCACCAGCGACCTCGCCGGGCTGACCGCGGACGACCTGGTGCGGGCGATGGTCGGCCGGGACGTGGCCGACGCGCCCGCAGGCCGACCGGCGGCACGCCGGGCGAGGCGGTCCTGCGAGGTCGAGCGCCTCGACCCGGGAAGGCGTGTTCACCGACGTCTCGCTTCGAGGTGCGGGCCGGGCGAGATCGTCGTGCTGGCCGGCCTGGTCGGCTCCGGGCCGCAGCGAGGTGGCGCGGGCCATCTTCGGCATCGACCGGTACGACGCGGGCGCGGTGACGCTCGACGGGCAGCCGCTGCGCGAAGGCCTCGCCGGCCGCCGCGATGGCGGCCGGGCATCGGCTACGTCCCCGAGGACCGGCGCCAGCAGGGCCTGGTCATGGAAATGTCGGTGCAGCAGAACATGGCGCTGGCCTCGCTGGGCAGGCTGCGCACGGGCCGGGTTGATCTCGCGCGGCCGCCGAGCGCGGCGTTCGCCGCCGACTGGGCGCAGCCGGCTGCGGCTGAAGTACGGCAGGCTCACCGACCCGGTGTCCAGGCTGTCCGGCGGCAACCAGCAGAAGGTCGTGCTCGCCAAGTGGCTCGGCCGCCAGCCCGACGCTGCTGATCGTGGACGAGCCGACGCGCGGGCATCGACATCGGCACCAAGGCCGAGGTGCACGGGCTGCTGGCCGAGCTGGCCGGCGAGCGGCGTGGCGATCTTGATGATCTCCTCGGAGCTGCCCGAGGTGCTGCGGCAACGGTGACCGGATCCTGGTCATGCGCGAGGGGCGGCTGACCGCCGAGTACGGCCACGCCGGAGGCCACCGAGGAGAAGATCATGGCCGCGGCCACCGGCCAGCCGCAGGCGCAGGCCATCATGAGCGCCGCCGTCGACCGAGCGCCGGCGAGCCGCCGGGCGCCGCAGCGCCGGCGAGTCAGCTCGCGGCGGCTCGACCGAGCGGGTGTTCCGGATCCGGGAGTCCGGCATCATCGTCGTGCTGGTGCGTGTTCGTGGCGGTCACCACGGCCATCCAGCCCAGGTTCCTCGGCAGGCAGGAGATCGGCTTCGTGCTGGCCAACACCACGGTGTTCGCGCTGCTCGCGCTCGGCGAGACGATGGTGGTGATCAGCCAGGAACGTGGACCTGTCGATCGGCTCGGTGCTTGGCCTGTCCGCCTACCTGTCGGCCAGGCTGTTCGGCCAGCCACCCAGGCATCCCGATACCGGTGGTCTTCCTGGCCGGCCTCGGCATCGGCCTGGCCTGCGGCGTGGCCAACGGGCTCATGGTCGTCGCTCGGGAGGGTGCCGAGCCTGGTCGTCACGCTCGCCACGCTGTACATCATCCGCGGTATCGACATCCTCATCGTCGGCGGGAACGAGGTCGATCGCGCAGACCGCTGCCGAACGCCTTCATCCAGCATCCCCAAGGCCAACGTGCTCGGGGTCCCTTACCTGGCTATCGCGATCGCCGCGGTGATCGGGGACGGGAGCGTACTACCTGCGCTCGTTCCGGTCGGGCCGGGAACTGTACGCGATCGGGTCCAACCCGGAGGCGGCCCGGCTGGCCGGGCATCCGGGTCGGCAGGCGGGTGTTCACCGCGTTCGCGGTCAGCGGGGCGATCGCCGGGCGTGGCCGGGCGTGCTCTGGGCCGCGCAGTACCAGACCATCGACTCCACCGCGGGGACCGGCTACGAGCTGCAGGTGATCGCCGCGGTCGTGGTCGGCGGGGTGGCGATCTTCGGTGGCAGCGGCAGCGTCGGTGGGTGCGGCGCATCGGCGCGCTGCTGCTGCAACACGATCAACTCGGCGCTGTACGTGCTCGGCATCTCGCCGTTCTGGGACCAGGCGATCGCGGGCTTCCTGCTGCTTGTGGCCATCGCGCTGGACAAGGCCGATCTCGGTGCGGCTGGCCAGCCGCGCTGCGTACGGAGGAGTTCCGGTGCATCGGCAACCTGACCGGGGCAGGCCCGCGCCTGGCCATGTGGCAGCTAGCTCATGCATCGGGCGATGCGCTGGGAGAGCGGCCTGGTGGTGGTGGTCGTCGCCATAGTCATCTTCGGGGCCAGCGACCTCGGCGCAGTTCCTGACCGAGCGGAAACATCTTCAACATGAGGTGACATCGGGGGAGATAGCGATCATGGCACTGCCGCATGACGCTGATCATCATCAGCGGCGAGATCGACCTGTCGGTCGCATCGATGCTGGGCATGTCGAGCGCGCTGCTCGGCGTCCTGTGGGCCAGGCTGGCCGATGCTGGCCATCTTCGCCGTCGCTGGTGCTGCTCGGCCTGGCCGCCGGCGCTGTTCAACGGCCTGCTGGTGACCAGGCTCGGGCTGCCCTCGCTGGCGGTGACCATCGGGACGCTGGCGCTCTACCGGGGCATCGCGCTGATCATCCTGCTCGGCTCGAACACGATCTCCGATTTCCCGGCCGCCTACACCACGATCGGCGTGACCGCGGTCCCGCACACGACATCCCGTGGTCCGTCGCGATCTTCGTGGTGCTCGCGGTGCTCTTCGGTGTGGTGCTGCACGCCACGGCGACCGGCCGGTCGATCTACGCGATGGGGGCCAGCACGGAGGCGGCGCTGTTCGCCGGAATCCGGGTCAAGCGGATCAAGACCATGCTGTTCATGACCTCCGGCATGGTCTGCGCGCTGGCCGGGGTGCTGTGGACGTTCCGCCTCGCCACGGCGGTGCAGAACAACGGCATCGGCGCGGAACTCAACGTGGTCGCGATCGTGCTGCTCGGCGGGGTCTCCATCTTTGGCGGCAAGGGCTCGATCGGCGGGGTGGTGCTCGCCGTGCTGGCCCTGGCCGGTCTGCAGGGGGGGCGCTGCAGCAGCACCCGAACCTCAAGGGCATCATCTCCCCGACGACCGTCGGCATCCTGGCCGCGGCCCAGGTGGTTGACTCGCCCAAGTACAAGGGCAAGGTCGCGGTGACCGGCCTGGGCACCCCCAACTCGCTGAAGAAGTACGTCGCGGACGGCACCGTCCAGGGCTTTGAGCTGTGGAACCCGGCCAACCTTGGGTATCTCGCCGCCTACGCGGCGGTCAACTTCGCCTCGAAGAAGATCACCAACGCCGCCGGGCAGTCGTTCACCGCGGGCAAGCTCGGCAAGTACACCGTCGGCGCGGGCCACGCCATCCTGCTCGGCCCGCCGTTCGTGTTCACCAAGGCCAACATCAACAGCTTCAACTTCTTGTGCCGGACGGCTGGCGCGACGACCCTGGTCCGGCGCCAGCCGGGTTCCGGGCTGCGGCGCCGGTCTGCGCAGCCGCCGGCGCCCCCCCGGCGCAACCCCAATACCAAGGAGGTGCCCGATGCAGCGCGTCTGTTTCCTCGCCCGGGTCCGGCCGGACAGGCTCGAGGAGTACCGGGCCGCCCACCGGGAGGTCTGGCCGGAGATGACCGCTGCGCTGCGGGAGGCAGGCTGGGCCAACTACAGCCTCTTCCTCGACGACGACGGCCTGCTGATCGGCTACCTGGAGACCGACGACTTCGACGCGGCACGGCAGCGGATGGAGCAGGCCGGCGTGAACGCGCGCTGGCAGGCCGAGATGGCCCCGTTCTTCGCCGACATCGGTGCCCAGCGCCCGGACGAGGGATTCCGCCGGATCACCGAGATCTTCCACCTCGACTGAGCCGCCTGGTTCTGCCGCCTGGAGATGAGCTGTGATGCCTGACCTGACCGCCGTGAAGACCGCCCTCGCGGGCGCAGCGGATCGAGGTCCCGTCGTGGGCGTTTGGCAACACCGGGACCCGGTTCAAGGTGTTCGCCCAGCCGGGGGTGCCGCGAACGGTCACCGAGAAGATCGACGACGCGGCGCAGGTGCACCGGTTCACCGGGGTGGCGCCGAGCGTCGCGGTGCACATCCCGTGGGATGCGGTCGACGACTACGCCGCGCTGGCCGCGCTACGCCAGGGACCAGGGCGTCGCGATCGGCACCGTCAACGCGAACGTGTTCCAGGACGACGACTACCGGCTGGGCAGCGTCGCCAACCCCGATCCGGCGGTGCGCCGCAAGGCGGTGGCACACCTGCTGGAGTGCGTGGACATCATGGACGCCACCGGGTCGGCGCGACCTGAAGCTGTGGTTCGCCGACGGCACCAACTACCCCGGCCAGGACGACATCGCCGCCCGGCAGGACCGGCTGGCCGAGGCGCTGGCGGAGGTGTACGCGCGGCTCGGGCCGCGGCCAGCGGATGCTGCTGGAGTACAAGCTGTTCGAGCCGTCGTTCTACACCACCGACGTGCCGGACTGGGGCACCTCGCTGCTGCACTGCCAGGCCCTGGGGCCGCAGGCCGCCGTGGTGGTGGACACCGGGCACCACGCGCCGGGTACCAACATCGAGTTCATCGTCGCCCTGCTGCTGCGCGCCGGGCGGCTGGGCGGGTTCGACTTCAACTCCCGGTTCTACGCCGACGACGACCTGATGGTCGGCGCGGCGGACCCGTTCCAGCTGTTCCGCATCCTGCACGAGGTGGTGCAGGGCGGCGCGCTCGGCCCGGCGGCGGGCGTGGCGTTCATGCTGGACCAGTGCCACAACATCGAGCCGAAGATCCCGGCGCAGATCCGGTCGGTGATGAACGTGCAGGAGGCCACGGCCAAGGCGCTGCTGGTCGACCCGCCCGCGCTGGCCGCGGCCCAGCAGGCCGGGGACGTGCTCGGCGCGAACGCGGTGCTGATGGACGCCTACAACACCGACGTCCGCCCGCTGCTGGCGGAACTGCGCGACGACATGGGCCTGGACCCCGACCCGATGGCGGCCTACCACCGCTCCGGGTACGCCGAGAAGATCGTCGCCGAGCGCATCGGCGGCACCCAGCCGGCTGGGCAGCTAGCCGCGTCCCGGCCCCGGATTCGTGATCATGGGGATGTGACCCGTGCCATCAGGGGCCACATCCCCATGATCATCAGAGCTGGCGCAGTGGAGGTTAGCAGTGGGCAGCAGGAGCCGTCTGAGGTTGCTGAGCTGATCGCGCGGAGCAACCGGCTCGGCTCGGACCGGCGCAACACCAACTACGCCGGCGGCAACACCTCGGCCAAGGGCACCGTGACCGACCCGGTGACCGGGGAGCCGGTGGAACTGCTCTGGGTCAAGGGGTCCGGCGGTGACCTGGGCACGCTGACCCCGGCGGGCCTGGCGGTGCTGCGGCTGGACCGGCTCCGCGCGCTGACCGGCGTGTACCCGGGGGTCGAGCGCGAGGACGAGATGGTCGCCGCGTTCGACTACTGCCTGCACGGCCTGGGCGGCGCGGCGCCGTCGATCGACACCGCGATGCACGGGCTGGTGGACGCCGCGCACGTGGACCACCTGCACCCGGACTCGGGGATCGCGTTCGCCACCGCCGCCGACGGCGAGGCGCTGACCGCGGCGTGCTTCGGCGGCCGGGTCGGCTGGGTGCCCTGGCGCCGCCCCGGGTTCCAGCTCGGCCTGGACATCGCCGAGCTGCACCGGGCCAGCCCGGGCATGATCGGCGTGTCCTGGGCGGCCACGGGATCACCGCGTGGGGCGCGACCAGCGAGGAGTGCGAGGCGAACTCGCTGGAGATCATCCGGGGCGCACAGCGGTATCTGGACGAACATGGCACCGGGGAGCCGTTCGGCAGTGAAATAGCTGGCTTCGGGCCGTTGCCCGCGCCGCAGCGCCGGGCCCGCGCCGTGGCGCTGGCGCCGCTGCTGCGCGGGCTGGCCAGCACCGACCGGCCGCAGGTCGGCCACTACACCGGCGACGGCGTGGTGCTGGACTTCCTCGCCGGAAGCGAGCACCCGCGGCTGGCCGCCCTGGGCACCTCGTGCCCGGACCACTTCCTGCGGACCAAGGTCGCGCCGCTGGTCCTTGACCTGCCGCCGGCCGCGCCGCTGGCCGAGGTGGCGGACCGGCTGCGCGAGCTGCACGCCGCCTACCGGGAGGCTTACCGCGGGTACTACGAGCGGCACGCCACGGCGGGCTCCCCGCCGATGCGCGGCGCCGACCCGGCCATCGTGCTGGTGCCCGGCGTCGGCATGTTCAGCTTCGGCGCCGACAAGCAGACCGCGCGGGTGGCCGGTGAGTTCTACATCAACGCCATCAACGTGATGCGCGGCGCCGAGTCGGTCTCGGCCTATGCGCCGATCGGCGAGAGCGAGAAGTTCCGCATCGAGTACTGGGAGCTGGAAGAGGCCAAGCTGCGGCGGCGGCCCAAGCCGAAGGCGCTGGCGGCCCGGGTCGCCCTGGTCACCGGCGCCGGTTCCGGCATCGGGCGGGCCACCGCGCAGCGGCTGGCCGCCGAGGGAGCGTGCGTGGTGCTCGCCGACCGGGACGGCGCCGCCGCCAGACAGGCGGCCGCCGGCATCGGGACCGCCGACGTCGCTGTGGACGTCGCCGCCGACGTCACCGACGAGGCCAGCATCGCCGGGGCGTTCGCCGTGGCGGCGCTCGCGTTCGGCGGGGTGGACCTGGTGGTCAACAACGCCGGGCTGTCGGTGTCCAAGCCGCTGGCCGACACCACCGCGGCCGACTGGGACCTCCAGCACGCGGTGATGGCGCGGGGCTCTTTCCTGGTGTCCCGTGAGGCCGCCCGGGTGATGCGGGCGCAGGGCATGGGCGGCGACATCGTCTATATCTGCAGCAAGAACGCGGTGTTCGCCGGGCCGAGCAACGTGGCCTACGGCGCGGCCAAGGCCGACCAGGCGCACCAGGTGCGGCTGCTCGCCGCCGAACTGGGGGAGTTCGGCATCCGGGTGAACGGCATCAACCCCGACGCCGTGGTCCGCGGCTCGGGGATCTTCGCCGGTGGCTGGGGCGCGCAGCGGGCCGCGGTCTACGGCGTGCCCGAATCCGAGCTTGGCACCTTCTACGCGCAGCGCACGCTGCTCAAGCGCGAGGTCCTGCCCGAGCATGTGGCGGCCGCGGTGTTCGTGCTCACCGCCGGGGAGCTGTCCCTGACCACCGGACTGCACATCCCGGTCGACGCCGGGGTGGCGGCCGCGTTCCTCAGGTGAGCGCCGGCCCGGCCGTCGCCGCGGTCGACCTGGGTGCCTCCGGGGGCAGGGTGATGGCCGGCACCGTCGGCCCGGGCGAGCTTGTGCTGCACGAGGCGCACCGGTTCGGCAACGGCCCGGTCGCCGCGCTCGGCACCCTGCACTGGGACATCCTGCGGCTGTACACCGACATCCTGGCCGGGCTGCGGGCCGCCGCGGGGAAGTTCGAGCTGGCCAGCGTGGGCATCGACTCCTGGGGCGTGGACTACGGCCTGCTCGACTCCGGCGGCGCACTGCTCGGTAACCCGGTGCACTACCGGGACGCCCGCACCGCGGGCATCGCCGAGCGGGTGCACGCATCCGTAAGCAGGCGGGAGGCCTACCAGGTCACGGGCACCGCCCAGCTACCGATCAACACCATCTACCAGCTCGTGGCCGCGCGGGACACGCCGCAGTTCACCGCCGCGCGGACGCTGCTGCTCATCCCCGACCTGATCGGGTACTGGCTCACCGGCGAGGCGGGCGCGGAGATCACCAACGCGTCCACCACCGGGCTGCTCGACGGGCGGGCCCGGGCCTGGGCAACGGCGCTCATGACTCGCGCTGGCATCCCGCCGGGCCTGTTTCCTGCGCTACGCCGGCCGGGGGATCAGATCGGCGAGCTGCGCGGTGATGTCCGCGATGACATCCTGGGCGGCGCTGCGGCGGACCCGGCCCGGCCGCTGCCGGTGATCGCCGTCGGCTCCCACGACACCGCCTCCGCCGTGGCCGGCGTGCCCGCCGATGGCAGGTCGTTCGGCTATATCTCCTGCGGCACCTGGTCCCTGGCCGGGGTCGAGCTTGACGGCCCGGTGCTGACCGAGGCCAGCCGCGAGGCCGGGTTCACCAACGAGGCCGGGGTGGACGGCACGATCCGCTTCCTGCGCAACGTGATGGGGCTGTGGCTGCTGCAGGAGTCGGTCCGGGTCTGGGCCGCCAGGGGCCAGGCCCCGGACCTGGCGGCGCTGCTCACCGCCGCGGCCGCGGAACCGCCGCTGCGGGCGGTCGTGGACACCGGCGACGCCGCGTTCCTGCCGCCCGGCGACATGCCCGCCCGCATCGCCGGCGCCTGCCGGCGAACCGGCCAGCCCGTTCCGGATACCCGGGCTGGCCTCGCCCGGTGCATCCTGGACAGCCTGGCGCTCGCCCACCGGCGGGCGATCCTGGCCGTGCAGGAGCTGTCCGGGCAGCATGTGGACACCGTGCACATCGTCGGCGGGGGAGCGCGCAACGCGCTGCTTTGCCAGCTCACCGCGGACGCCTGCGGCCTGCCCGTGATCGCCGGACCGGCCGAGGCGGCGGCGCTGGGCAACGTGCTCGTGCAGGCCAGGGCGCTGCACCGGGGCCCGGATGACCTGCCGGGCATGCGTGCGCTGATCCGCGCCACCCAGCCGCTGCGCCGTTACCAGCCCGGCGACCCCGCGCCCTGGCAGGCCGCCGCCCGCCGCCTGCCCGGCTGACCAGATCCTGGCCGGACCTGGTGATTCAGCGACGTGCTGCCGCCTGTTACCGGCGGCTGAGGGTGAGGTGGGTGACGCCGCTGGGGCTGTTCACGGCCTCGATCTGGAAGCGGTCTTCGAGCGCCTCCAGCCCATCCCACAGCCGTTCCCCGCGGCCCAGCACGATCGGCACCACGACGATGTGCGCGTAGTCGATCAGGCCGGCGGCCAGGAACTCGCGGATGGTGGATGGGCCGCCGCCGATGCGGATGTCCCGGCCAGCGGCGGCCTGGCGCGCCTGCGCAAGCGCCTCGGCGGGGCTGGCGCCGAGGAAGTGAAACGTGGTGCCGCCGTTCAGCTGGACGGGGGGCCGGGGATGGTGGGTGAGGACAAAGACCGGGGTGTGGAACGGCGGGTTGTCCCCCCACCACCCGTTCCACTCCTGGTCCGGCCAGGGGCCGTGCTGGGGGCCGAACTTGCCCCGCCCCATGATCTCGGCGCCGATGCCCGGCCCCCAGGCGCTGGCGAAAGCGTCGTCGATGCCGGTGCTGCCGCCGGGCTGGCCTTGCATGGCGCAGAACGTGCGGGTCGGGAAGAACCACTCGTGCAGCCGGGTTCCCGCGTGCCCGAACGGGGCGTCCAGGCTCTGACCCTCGCCGGTGCCGAACCCATCCAGCGACACTGAGAAGTTGTGCACCCGGACCTGCGACACAGTGACCTCCTGACACGTTGGCTGACCGCGAGCGGGCCGTTGCCGCGCCCGCCCCAGTGAGGACGATCCGCCAGGCTCGAAGTCATCGCCAGCGCCTGGCCAGTGAGCGGCACCTGCTGCAGGGTGATCGCGGTGGACGGCAAGACCCTACGCGGCTCCGGCGGTGACCAGCAGCCCGCCCGCTGGTCAAGCCGGTGATCCTCGGCCATCGGACGATTCATCGCGAAGCCACCGGTCGAACCATGCACGCGTGCGCCGGAGCAGGTCGAGCTGGTGATTGCGCTCCGCGAACCCGTGTCCCTCACGCGGGTAGATGACGAGTTCGTGCTCGGCCCCGTACCAGCTGAGCGCACGGTGGAAGTAGATCGCCTGGCTGACCGGCACGTTGGTGTCGTCCTCGCCGTGCACGATCAGCACCGGGGTGCGGATCTTCGACGCAAACGAGATCGGGCTGACTTGGTCGTGGGGGTGCGGGCCGGTGCCCTCCCAGCCGCAACTGCCGCTGAGCTCAGCTTCTAGGGTTCCCCCTTCGCCGGTCGCGACGAGCATCCCCCAGTCACTGATCCCGGCGGCCATCATGGCGGCCTTGAACCGGTCGGTCTGCCCGATCGCCCAGGCGGCCATGAACCCGCCATGGCTGGCACCGCCGATTCCAAGCCGGTCCGGGTCCGCGACCCCCTCGGCAATCAGCAGGTCGATCCCGCTGATGATGTCGCTCCATTCGCTGCCGCCGACCGAGCGCGCGACCGTCGCCGCGAAATCACGGCCATGACCCACCCCGCCCCGCGGGTTAGGCAGGAACACGGCGTATCCCGCGGTCGCGAGCCACTGTCCCGTAGGATGCGGGGCGAGCATGAACTCGTCGGCATACCGGGCATCAGGGCCGCCGTGCACCAATGTGATGAGCGGGAACGGGCCGTCCGCGCGGTTGCGGCCGGGCGGCAATACGAGCAGGCCGTCGAGGCCGAGGCCGTCCGATGCCCGATAGGACAGGCGTTCTTGACTTCCCCATCTGATCGCGCGCAGGGCAGGCCGGGTGTCACTGAGCCGGATGAGCTGGCCTCCGGGCGGTCCGGCATGGACGTTCACCGGCTCATAGGAGGTGCTGGCCAGCGCCGCGATCACCGCGCCGGAACGACACGCGGTGAGCGAGTCGGCCAGGCCGTCCCGGGCGGACACGCACCCGAACCGCAGCAGGTCAGGGTCGAGCCGGTAGATCGCGGTGTCGAGCCCGTCCGCGAACAAGGCCAGCGGCGGGCCGTCCGCGACCTGCGCCAGCTCCGTCGGGCAGACAGCCATGCCCGCGGTCAGGTCACGATGCACAGCGGCAGCCGCGGAGACGGCGACATCGTAGACGGCGTCGCCGCCGAACGGTTCTGGCATTGCCAGGTAGGCCAGGTGCCAGCAGCCGTCGGCCTGCCACCAGACCGGCGACCGCGCCTCGGTCCCGATCCGGCCCAGATCACGGGCCGTCCCTGTCTCCAGGTTGACCACATGCAACTCGCTGGTGGTCGCGCCCTGATCCTTCTCCGGGCCCGCCCAGCTGATCGCCGCCAGCGCACCCCCGTCCGGCCGCGCCGCCAGTTCCACGACGTGGCGGTTGCCGAGGCCGTCCACCGTACGCAGCTCGCCTGTGGCTAGGTCAAGCACCCGCAGCCTGCCGCAGCGCAGCTGCTGTCCCCAGACGAACGCGTCGTCGCGCTCGGCGCGCCTGCGCTTGTCCTCCTCGGTCGGCTCGTCCGTGGCCACCACGGCGACCAGCCGGGCATCCGCAAGCGGCCAGGCATCGGAGATTTCGCCGCGCCAGTCCGTCAGGACCTCGGCCTCCCCGCCACCGACCCGGACCCGGTACAGCTGACGGGAGCCGGTGCGATCTGACAAGAAAAACACCGACGCCGAATCCGGCGCCCAGCGCGGATCAGAATCTGCCGCCGTACCCGCGGTCAGCTTCCACGGCGGTGAGCTGCCGTCAGCAGCGGCCAGCCAGAGCGCGCACATACAACGCTCTCCCCCGCGGCCGACCGGAGCGACGACATACGCAACCCAGCACCCATCTGGCGAGACCGCGGGCTGCGACGGCACGGCCCCGTCCACCACCAGCTCCGCGGTTAGCTCCGGTGCGTCTTCACTCATCCAACGCGCCTTTCCGGCAAACATCCGCACATTCAGTAGCACAGAGCCTGCCACAGCGGCCTTTTAGCTGATCGAGGCCCGCTACGCCGCCGCGGCCGCCCGCCTCGCCTGGCCGAGCCCCGCCCCGTTCATCAGCGTGCGGAGTATGTCGAGTTTGCTCACGAGCACCGCGAGGTCTTGCCGGAACTCGTCCTTCCAGTCGGCATCGACGGCCGGCGTCTGATGGAGCGCACTGGTCGCGCTGTCGAGCGCATCCTCACAGCGGCCTAGGTAATAGCGCACGCGCCGCATCGACTGCATGGGAGGAGGGTCGTCAACCATACAGAAGACTATAGACGACTAGTAAAATCTAGGGAAGTAGCCGGGCGTTATCGCACGTCAGCGGTGATCTACCGTTGATCATGTGCCAGAGTGGGATGCTGCGGAGTTTGTCTACGTGCAGCTTGCCGATGACCTTGCCATGCGCATCGGGCGAGGCGACTACCCGCGCGGGAGCCGGCTGCCCAGCGAGGCAGAGTTGGCCGAGTCGTACGGCGTGGCCAAGATGACCGTGCGCCGAGCGCTAGAAGTCCTGCGCGAGCGAGGCATGATCCGCACGCTCCACGGGCGGGGCTCGGTAGTCGTGGCTGCCGACGGGGGCAAGCAGGGCTAGATGCCGTCTGTGCGGCCTTGGGGCCTCGCTGGCGGGCCGGTGCCACTACCTGCTCAGCACACACCACCCAGCAGCGGCTCGCCGTGATCATGATCGGAGCCTGGCTGGCGGGGGCCGCCGCGGCTGGCGCCGCGGTCGCCGGTGGCCCGGTGGCAGTCAGCTCGGCGGCTGCCATCGGCGCGCCGGAACGGCCATCCAGCGGGGCGTTACCGTTTTGTTACTTTACTCCCTCTTGACACTTGTCATATGCAGGCGGAACGTCGTGCTTACTTCTGGTAGAGACCTGCCCCGCAAGCCAGGGGGTGAACGGCGTGGGTCTTCGCGCGGGGCACTTCATTGATTATTGGCGGTGCGCCAATAATCCGGCTCTCAAGGCAAGCCGCTCACCGACTCTTGTGGCATTCGTGCCCCTGCTGCCAATCGCGGACATTGGCGGCTCTGAAACTGTCGGCCTGCCCGGCTTATGCCGGGTACAACTGTAGGGGCGGCACTTGCCTTGAACGCGATACGGAATAGGCCCCTCGGTCAGCGGAGGTGGTGGGCCACCGCCGCGTTACTCGTCGGGTTCGCCTTGCTCACAACCGGATGCTCGCAGAAACCCGGGCTGGGCCAGGATTTCTTCACCAACGTGGGGCACCATGCGTACCTGGCGCCGCTTCATCCTGCGGATTTCCACCACCCCACGGTGATCACCAACCCGTACTACCCCCTGGCGGTGGGGGCTACCTGGCGGTGGAAGGGCGAGTTCCGGAACCAGCCGTACGAACAGGCGGACCTGGTATTGGACTCCACCCGGCGGATCGACGGCGTGGTCACCCGGCCAGTGGTTGACAGGGACTTCGTGAAGGGCCAGATAATCGCGGGATCCATCGACTACTACGCCCAGGATGACCAGGGCAACGTGTGGTACCTGGGGGAGGCCACGGAACATTACGTCAATGGAAAGCTGACCGATCACGCCGATTCGTGGATCGCGGGCAAGGACGGCGCCTTGCCGGGCATCTTCATGCCAGCCCACCCCGCCTGGGAGAGCCGCGGTTCCAGCAGGAGTACGCCCCCAACGTGGCGGCCGACGTGGAGCACATCGCAAGCATTTCGAGGTCGGTCTGCGAGCCACTGCGCTGCTACGGCCACGTGGTGCAGGCGAACGAGACGACCGTGCTCAGCCCGGGGGTGCTGTCCGCCAAGTACTACGCGCCGGGCGTGGGCCTGATCGGGGAGGACACGCTGTCCGGTGACCCCTACTCGTATCGGCTGATCTCGTTCAAGTGGCCTGGAGCCTCGGCACGGAGGGAGGAACTCGTGACCGAGAAGGCGGAACGCCAGCGCGATGCGGCACCTGGCGGGCGGTCCCGCGCCAGCCCAGGTGCCTGAGCACCGGGACCGCTGAGCTGGACGGCGATGGGCAAGCCCGTCTGCCGAGCGGCCTCCTCCGTGGTCCGGCTGGCACGGCGTTTCGTGCCGCCGCGGACGGCGGCAGGCGCTGCACCGGGTCAGCCTGGAGGTCCAGCCAGCCCGGGTGACCGGGGTGCTGGGCCCCAACGGCGCGGGGAAGAGCACGTTGCTCGGTGTGGTGGCCGGGCTGTACCGCCCCTTCGAGGGAACCGCCTGGGTGCTCGGGGAGCACCTGCCGGCCCGGGGCGCCGGGCTGCGGCGCCGCATCGGGGTGGTGCTGCAGGAGACCGCGCTCTATGAGGAGCTGACCGTCACCGAGAACCTGCGGCTCACCGCGGCGCTGTACTCGCTGGCCCGGCCCGCGCAGCGCATCACGGAGGTTCTCGAGCTGATCGACCTCGCGGACCGGGCAGGCGATCTGGTGGCCAGCCTGTCCGGCGGCATGCGCCGCCGGGTGACCCTGGCCCGGGCGCTGCTGCATCAGCCGGAGCTGCTGATCATCGACGAGCCGACGCTCGGCATCGACGCCGAGGCGCGGCACGCCATCTGGGAGCACATCCGGCTGCTGCGGGCCCGTGGCACCACCGTCATCGTGGCGTCGAACTATCTCGACGAGGTGCAGGCGCTGTGCGACATTGCAGCCATCCTGCGCGAGGGCCGGCTGGTCGCCATGAAGCCCCGGAATCCCTGGTGGCCCAGGCGGGCCAGTGCCTGGACCTGGATTGCGCGGCCGATGCCGCCGTGAAGATCACCGGCCTGGTCTTGGCCATGCCCGGGGTGAGCCGCGCGGAGCGCGTCCGCCAGCGGGCTGACCGTGTTCCTGCGCGGGGACGCCGACCCCGAGGACATCGTCCGGGAGGTGCTGCAGCAGGCACATATAGGCGGCTTCCGGGTGCGCGCGGCGGACCTGGCCGAGGTGTTCCGGGTCGCTGGACCCGGCGGGGAAGGGAACGGCGGAGGATGACGCCGACGCTGACCGCCCTGGGCGGCGGGTTCCGCGCCGAGATCCAGCAGCTTCGGCGGTCCCGGCTGCTCATCGTGCTCACCGATCGTCGAGGCGGTGACGTTCCTGATGCTGGTGAGCATCTTCGGCCTCACCGGCAACCACGTCCCGACCGCGGTCGTCGATCGTGACGGCGGGAAGCTGGCGCATCAATGGGCCCAGGAGATGTCGGCGAGCTACCACACCTACGGGGTGCGTTACATGGATGCCCGCGCCGCCCAGGAGGCATTGGGCCGGGGTGACGTGGCGGCGATCCTTTACATCCCCGCCGGCTTCTCGCAGCACATGGCCCATCACAGCATGATCCGGATTCATTTCGTGGTGGACAACGTCAATGCCGATCTCACCAACGAGGTCGAACTGGGGATTCCGCCGGCCGCGAGGGCCTTCGGCGTCGCGAACCGCTTTCCCGGGATACGGGTGGTCAGCGCGGAGAAGGATCTGTGAGACACGAGGTCGGTTTCATCCCGTATCTGGTGGTCAGCGCGCTGGCGCTGGCCGCGTTCGTGGTGGCGGGGACCCTGGCCGCCAGCGCGGTGGCCCGGGAGTTCGAGGCGCCGCACGCTGGCCTATCTCAAGCTGTCACCGACCCACCCGCTGGTCCCCCTCGCCGGGCGCCTGCTCGCCACCGGGGCGGTGTCGGCCGTCGCGGTCGCCGTCGCCGCCCTGCTGGTCGTCGCCGGCTACGGGTGGTGCCCGCCCATCCGGCCGAGCTGGCCGCCGGGCTGTTGCTGTGCGTGGTCATTTTCTCCTGCATCGGCGCTGGCATCGGCACCCTGGTCGGCGCACCCTGCCGCTGTCGGCCCTGATCTTCGGGCTGGCCCTGGCCCTGTATCTCGACAGCGGGTCCCTGGAGCCGGCCCGCTTCTACGGCAACCGCCTCTGGGTCATCGCGCACACCTCGCCGGTGTACTACGCGGTCGGGATCCTCCAGTACGCCGTCCATGGCCTGCGGGTCACCCCGGAGACCGTCCCAGTCAACTTCGCCGCGCTGATCGGCTGGGCGCTGCTGGCCGCCGGCGCGGCGTGGCTCGGGCTGCGCCGGGCGGTGGTCGCATGATCACGCGGGCGGCCAGGGCGCTGCGGCACACGTGGACGCTGGCGGCACACGACGTCGGGCTGTGGCGGCGAGCACCATGGGCCATCGCCGCTGCCCTCATCCCGCCGGTGGCGCTGGGCCTGCTGTTGTACGTCCTGACCTTCAATCTTGGCCACCAGCCCATCGCCCTGGTGCCAGGAGGCCCACGGTCGCTACTCCGACCACATCGCGGGCATCTTCCAGGCCCAAGCCGGCGACATATACTCGCTCGTCACCACCGACCGGGCCAACGCCATGCGCCTGCTGGACAGCCAGCAGGTGGCGGCCGTGGTCGTGATACCCCCGAACTTCGACGCTGGCATCTCGCGCTGTCCGGCCCTCCAACCGGACCAGATCATTCGCGACTACACCTACGCCCGGTCGGGATGTCCCGCGGCCAAGCTACAGGTGACGCTCGACAACGCCAATAACAACTTCGCCGACGAAATCCGCCGCGCACTGTCCGAGACGGTGTCGTTTTTCGACGCTCCCGACGTCATCACGCCGGTCTCGGAGACCCAGCTCGATATGAGCGACCTCAACCCGTACCGGGTCAACGTGATGACCGCCCTGACGCGCGCCAGCACGGTCGACTACATCCATTACGCCGTGATCCCCTGCCTCGTGCTGCTCATCTTGAGCGTCGGGGTGACGGGCACCGCCCTGTTGTGCGCGCGGGACATCGAACGCGGTACCGCCCGGCACCTTGCGCTGGCGCCGGTCTCCTCCGTGGTACTCGTCGCCGGCCGCCTGCTCGGCGGGGTGCTGGTCTCGCTCGTGGTCATCGTGCCCACGCTGGCCATCGCGGCCTTGACCGGACTGATCGCACCGCTGACGGGACACTGGGTGGCTCTCGGGCTGGTGTTCCTGGCCACCGCGGTGTGCGCGGCTGGGCTGGGCGCCGTACTCGGCGCCATCTTGCGGGGCACCCGGGCCGTGTCGATGGCGGCGGCGGTCGTCTGCACCTATTTGTTCTTCCTCGGCGGAGGATTCACCACGATCCAGTTCCTGCCAACGTGGCTGCACCGCCTGACGGCGTTCGTGCCCACTAGTTACGCCATCGATGGACTTCGCCAGAGCCTGTTCTACCCCCGCCTGTTCGGATTTGGGGCGGACATGCGCGTGCTGCTTGGCACGGCAGCGCTGGCCATCGTCGTCGGCGGCGTCGTCGTGCGCAGAGCCTGGAGCCGCTGACCGCTGGCTCCTGTTCGCGGCCCAGGACCAGCCCGCGGTGATCACTGGCACGGCCGGCCCACGGCGGCTCGCGGCGACCATGGCGGCGCCGTGATCACCCCTGGGCGACGACGACCCCGGACGGCCGGTTCTCGGTGATCCAGGCGTCGATGCGCTGCCACCAGTCGAAGAGCCATTGCACCTGGCTCTCGTAATCGGCGTCCCGCGGTACTTCCCCCACCGGGACCCGCCACCACTTCGCGTGCACGACCTGGTCCATCGGCAGGCTCCGCCAGATATCGGCGACGCTGACCAGCCGGTCCAGGCCAGCGTGGGCCACGAAGATCACGTCAGCCGCCGGGCAGGCGGTGATGGCCGCGAGCGCCCCGCCGGCCCGCGGCGGCAGCAGGTTGGGCATGCTCCGGGCGCGGTCGGCCAGGTCACCCCGGCCGAGCTGTTCCAGCCGCCGGATGCCGCGGTGCCACCGGCCCGGGGTCCAGTTGCCGCCCTCCGGGAAGATCACCAGTGCACCAGCCTGGTCGAGCCCGCTGGCCAGCCGGTCGATCTGGTCGGTGAAGATCCGCTCACCGGCTTGCCGGTGGGAGACGAACACATTCGGCAGCCGGTTGGCCATGACGTCCAGGCTGGGATCGAACTGAAGCGACGCCTTCATGACCACCCGCGGGCGGCGCCCGTACACGCTGAGCAGCTGGTGCACCAGCAGGAACGAGTCGCCAGGCCCGGCGTGCCTGCTGAGCACGATGACCGGGCGGGCCAGCCGCGCGGCCTGTTCGGCCGGGGTGAGTTCCGGCTCGTCCACGATGACCTGCACCCGGAAGGTCTTCGTGGCCGACCGGTACAGCCGGCCGAGGAACCACTTCATGATCCCGTAATGGCGGGCCTGGTACGGCTCGGTGCGCAGCCGCCCGCCGAACCCGCTGGCGACCCACAGGCCCAGGCACATGAACAGGGCCACGGTCTCCGCGGTGAGCCAGGCCAGCGCGAAGAACAGCAGCCGCAGCGCGCGCGGGCGCGACCGTCCCACCGCCCGGAACGTCATGGCCAGCAGCGCGAGCAGCGGAAACAGCACGATGAGCGCCACCGCGATGACGATCACCAGCGGTGCCAGTACCAGCCGGCGGATCAGGCGGGGTGGGAGCATGGCCGCCTCCCGTCCTCGATGCCGCGCCCATCGGGCCAGCCGGTCCCGGGCGGTCCCGGGCGACCCGGGATGATCAGGACCGCACAGTCAGATAAGCACAATCAGGCCAGTTCGGCGAGGTACCGCGCGGACGCCTGGTACGCCCGGCCCATGCTCGCCCCGACGCTGGTCCTGTCCCGGTAGCGGAGCTGCGAAAGGTCCGGCGGCCGCTTGTCGGCCCCGGATGGCAGCACGTGCACCCTGACGTCACCGGGCAGCGCCGCCATCTCCTCGTGGAACCGGTGCCGCCGGGCGATCTCGAACGCCACAAGGCCCACTTCCCAGGGACGGCGCGGTGCGGCCAGCGGCCGCTCGATCCGGCCCACATGCAGCACGTAGACGGTGCGGGCGCCGAGGGCCAGCGCCTTGCCCACCGGGATGGAATCGACCAGGCCACCGTCGAAGTAGTGCTCGCCGTCGACCGCCACGGGCGGCAGCAGCCCCGGCACGGCGCAGGAGGCCAGCACCGCGGGCACGACGGGCCCGCTGGAGAACCAGTGGGCGGTGGCCCGCTCGATGCTCGCCGCGACACAGTGGAACGGCAGTTGCAGGTCGGCGAAGTCGCTGCCGGGCAGCGCCTCCTCGAGCATCTGGCGCAGCGGCTCGATCGAGTGCAGGTGCGTGCCGGACCTGGCCAGCCGGGTAACCCGCCCGATGATGGTCTCGCTGAACGCCTGCTGCAGCGCCTCGCCCTGCCAGACGCGGGCCAGCCACGCCGCGGCACCCGCCGGGTCGGCGGCCACGAACGCACCATTGATCGCGCCCACCGAGGTGCCCACGACGAGATCAGGAACGATGCCCGCCTCGGACAGGGCACGGAGCATGCCCACCTCGTAGGCGCCGAGCACGCCGCCGCCGCCCAGCACGAACGCGGTCTCCATCCGGCTCAGGCCAGTGAGCTCAGCAGGTCGGCGCGGGACGGGCCAGGTATTTCGAAGGGCTCGTGGGCGGCCGCGGTCTTGGCGAGGTGCTCGCTGAACCCGGGCCTGGCCATGATGTCCCCGGGCAGCGCCAGCATCGAGATGATCTCCATGAAGGCCCGGAACGCGCCGGCGTCGTACAGCATGGCCACCTGCAGCTCCGCCCATCCCGGCGTGTCGTCGCCGGCGAAACCGGGCGGGCCCGCCGCGGGGGCACCCGCGATGGACGCGTCAATCTGCGCCTTGCGCGCCCGGTCGAGCTGGACCGTCTGCCGGTACCAGGGCAGGATCCGGTCCTGGCTCATCTGGTCGTGCCCGGCCGCGAGGGCGAGCGGGTCATCCAGGTGCTCCCTGACGACCTCTGCGGTCCCGGCGGCGTGCATGAGGCCCATCGTCATGCCCCGGCCGAGCGATGGGTTCGTGCAGCACATCGCGTCGCCGACCGGGAGGATCCCGGTGGCCACCGGGGTTCCGTCCACCACGGTGCGCCGCCGCCGGTCCACGATGCCGCTCATCGGGAGGATCTCGCTGACCGGCTCGCCGTCCAGCAGGTGCGCGTGCAGCGGGCAGCCGCGGACCAGCGCCGCCCAGTTGCCCGGCTGCCGCAGTTCCTTCAGCGCCTGGTCCCTGGAGGAGATGTAGACGGTCACCGACCAGGTGCCGGCGTCGCCGGGCAACGTCAGCAGGGAGAAGCTGTCGAAGTGCGTCAGCAGCCCGGTGATGAAGGCGGGGAGCTCGCCGGCCGGGGACCGGAAGTACCGCGTGTAGTAGGTGAACCCGGAGTCCTCCGCGTCCTCCGTGACCGGCCGGGCGCCGAGTGCCGCCAGCCAGCGGGGCAGTTCGCTGCGCCGCCCCATCGCGTCGACGACCAGGTCACAGGCGATGTGCTCGCCGCCGGAGGTGCGCACCCCTGTCACATGCGGAACGGCTGCCGCTGCGGACTGGCCGGTGACCAGCTCGCGGACCGCCACGCCGCGGCGGACGTCCACGTGCTGCCGGGCGCAGCAGGCGAACGCGTACTCAAGGACCGGGCGCCGGGCGGTGACCGTGGTGAACCGCTCGTCACCCGGCCGCGGCGCGCGGTCCTCGATGAACGGTGGCAGCAGCGTCAGCGGGTCGAACGTCGTGGCGCCCGCGCCCTGCACCGCCTCGGCCACCCCGGGCAGCAGGCCGCCGAGGATGTGGTGCCCGGCCGGCTGCAGGAAGTGGGGCTGCCGGAACTGCGCGATGCCGCGACGTTCCCAGTCCTGCCACGCGGTGCCGGGCGAGCCGGGCACCGCGTCATCATCGCGCTCAAGGACGATGACCTCCGCGCCGTCCTGGGCCAGCATCATCGCGGCCGCCATCCCGATGAGGCCACCGCCGACGACGACGATTCTCGGCATCACATTCCCCCGATCTGTCGTACTGCGTAACCAAGCGTTTCATGCTCCCGGATCAGCCGGTCAGCGCCTGGTAGACGAGCTGGCGGAGCTGCGGCCGGATCCGGTAGGTGCTCGATGGCAGCAGCTGGGTGTAGAACGACACGGCCAGTTCCTCCCGCTGGTCGATCCAGAACGTGGTGCTCGCCGCGCCGCCCCAGGTCAGCTCGCCCTCGGAGCACACCACCCGGCTCAGCGCCGGATCGAGGACCACGCCGAAGCCGAGGCCGAAGCCCACCCCGGCGAACGGGGACTCCGCGTACAGCGGCCGGCCGAACGTCTCCAGGTCCAGGCCGCCGGGCAGGTGGTTGCGGGCCATGTAGCCGACCGTGCGGGGGCTGAGCAGCCGGGTGCCGTCCAGTTCGCCCGCCGGGCTGCCGGCGGTATCAAGCAGCATGTGCAGGAAACGGTGATAGTCGGCGGCCGTGGCGAGCAGCCCGCCGCCCCCGCTGTTCATCCGCACCGGCTCGTGGGCCACGCGGCCCAGGGAGTCGAGCCTGGCGGTCTTGCCGCCCGCGGCCGGCATGTACAGCGCGGCAAGCCGGTCGGCGGCGTCGTCACCGAGGTAGAAGGCCGTGTCGGTCATGCCGAGCGGGCCCAGGATCCTGGTGCTGAAGAACTCGTCAAGGCGCTGCCCCGAGGCCACCTCGACGACCCTGCCGAGTACGTCGGTTGCCACCGAGTAGTTCCATTCCGTCCCCGGCTGGAACAGCAGCGGCAGGGCCGCCCACGCCTCGCACGCGGTCGCCAGGTCCATGCCGCGGGGCACGGACCACTCGAACCCGGCGGCCCGGTACAGGGCATCCACCGGGTGTACCCGGAGGAAGCCATAGGTGAGGCCGGCGGTGTGGGTGAGCAGGTGCCAGATCCGCACCGGCTCGCTGGCCGGGACCGTGACCTGCCGCTGATCGGAGCCACCGGTGTAGACCCGGACCTGCGCGAAGGCGGGGATGAACGCGCTGACCGGGTCGGACAGCTCGAAGGCGCCCTCCTCGTAGAGCATCATCGCGGCGACCGAGGTGACCGGCTTGGTCATCGAGTAGATGCGCCAGAGCGTGTCGGCTTCGACCGGCAGCCCGGCCTCGATGTCGCGCGACCCGTAGCAGGACACGTGCGCCAGGCGGCCCTGCCGGCTCACCGCGACCAGCCAGCCGGGCAGGCGGCCGTCGTCCACGTACCGGGCGAAATGCCGGTCGATCCGCCGCAGCCGGGCGGGATCCAGGCCCACCTCGGCCGGGTCCACCTCCGCCTTGAGTCCGCCCATGCCACCGCCTTCCCTCTGCGCGCCGCCGCTCCCCGGGCCGGGCGCGTCCGCTATCACTGGCACCGATTCTGCGTGCCGGGCTGGCACGGGGTCCAGTGCGGGGCCCGGTGTTCCTGGCGATGGGGCGCTCAGATGGGTCAGCGCGCGCCGAGCGCGGCCTCGATCCGCTGGAGTTCGTGCCTGGGCCACTTCGCCCTCGATGGCCGCGTCGTGCTCCTCGCACCAGCCGACGATGAACCGCCACTCAACCGCCACCAACACCGCGCTCACGCCGATCACCGTCGCGCAGGTTCCCAGCGCCATCGTGATCACGCCCAACGGGAAGACCGCCTACGTGGCCAGCTCATTCGGCACGGTGACCCCGGTCAATACCGCCACCAACCAGGCCGGACAGCCCATCCCCATCCCCATCCCCGGCGGCGGCACCCTGAGCGCCATGGCGATCACCCCGGACGGCAAGGTCCTGCTCGTCAGCGGCGGCGGCGTCAGCGGGCACGCGGAGGTGACCCCGGTCAATACCGTCACCAACAAGGCCGGACAGCCCATCCCCGTGCGCCTCGGCCCGATCGACATCGCGATCACCCCGGACGGGAAGACCGCCTACGTCGTCAACTTCGGCACCGGCAGGGTTGCGGGACGAACCGTGACCCCTATCCGGATCGCCACCCTCCGGGCCGGCCGGGCGATCAGGGTCGGCCTCGACCCCGTCGACCTGGTCATCTCTCGCTGACCGCTTCGACCTGACAGACCCGGCCGCAGCCCTTGATCATCGTGTCGGTGCCGACGCAGGGGACTATTTCGGCACCGGAGAACGGTTCGCGCTCTGGGACGGGCACGATCTCGGCCTGGGCGTGATCACCCGGCGGATCTTCGTCGGACGGCCCCGTCGCCGGCTGCCGCGGTGGCGCTATGCCCGATTGCTTTCCGTGCCTTAATCAATGATCATGTTTCATAACGTTGAAGGCGCGATGAGCGGCGCATCTTCACCTGGCCCTGATCCCGTCGCAGGGAGGTGTGGTGGCGGCTCCGCGGCGGCCAGAGTCTGCGCCGGATCACCGCGGTTCCCCGATCGCTGGCAGCCGGCCGCCGAAGGCCGCGATGCTGGTGGCGCAGCGGATCGTGCGTGACATCGGGCGGGCGGGACTGCGCCCGGGGGACCTGCTCCCACCCGAGCGGGCCATGCTCGAAACCTACGAAACCGGCCGCGGTACGCTGCGCGAGGCGCTGCGGCTGCTCGAGTTCCAGGGCGTCATCGCGCTCAAGCCGGGGCCCGGCGGCGGCCCCATCCTGATGAACCCGGCTGCCTCCCACCTGGCCAGCACCCTGCAGCTGCTGATGCAGCTCAACCACGCGCCGTACCGGACGCTCATCGAGGCCCGGTCGGCACTGGAGCCGGTGCTGAGCCGCCTTGCGGCCGAGCGCATCGGCACGGAAGCCCTTGC
Organism: uncultured Actinomycetes bacterium; assembly: GCA_963707905.1. GTDB lineage: Bacteria > Actinomycetota > Actinomycetes > Streptosporangiales > Streptosporangiaceae > DASXKD01. Next base: position 128,848 of record CAVPSA010000023.1, read on the forward strand.
CGAACTGGCCGAGGGCGTGGCGCGGATGCGCGAGCACATCGATGACCGGGATTCGTTCCGTGACAGCAACAAGCGTTTCCACGACGTGATCGCCTGGTCGTCCGGCAACGTCCTGTTCGCCTACATCGTGGACGCCGTGCTCGGCACCCTCGACGGCACCGTGATCGGGATCGACGACCCCGGCGACCGCCAGGCCGCCGTCATCCAGGCCCACGAGGAGATCTACGCGGCGATCTCCCGGCACGACGCGGCCGGGGCGGAGCAGCGGATGCGCGAGCACATCGAGTCGTATGCCCGCCACGCACAGCGCAAGTTCCCGGAGATCCTCACGCAGACGGTCACCTGGGACCGGCTACTGCCCTGACCATCTGGCGCTGTGGCGGGCTCGCGTAGGCTTTTCTGCCATGCCCGCCGATACCCCCACCATCCTGGCCACCTCCGGCGGCCTGCGCCCCGGTCGCCGTACCGAAGTCGAGTTCAGCCCCCTGGTACTGCACGCGATAGAGCTCTCCGGCGTCACCGGCCGGGCGCCCCGGCTGTGCCACGTCGGCACCGCCGGCGGCGACCAGCGCTACTTCCAGGCCTGGTACGACGCCGCGGGCCAGGCGCAAGGCATCGCCGTGTCGCACCTGAACCTCTTCTACATGCCAAGCACCGACGACATGACGGGCATGCTGCTTGAGCAGGACGTGGTCTGGGTGGGCGGCGGCAGCGTGGCGAACCTGCTCGCGCTGTGGCGGCTGCACGGCCTGGACCAGAGCTTCCGCCAGGCGTGGGAGGCGGGCGTGGTGCTTGCCGGGGTCTCCGCGGGCTCCATCTGCTGGCACGTCGGCGGCACCACTGATTCCTTCGGCCCCGAGTTGCGCCCGGTGACCAATGGCCTGGCCCTCCTGCCGTACTCCAACGGGGTGCACTACGACTCCGAGGCGCAGCGCCGGCCGCTCTACCAGCGCCTGGTCGCCGACGGCACGCTGCCGGACGGCTGGGCCACCGACGACGGCACCGGCCTGCTTTACCGCGGCACCGAGATGACCGAGACGCTGAGCGAAGTGAAGGGCAAGGGCACCTACCGGGTCACCCGCGAGGGCGGCAAGGCGCACGAGGAGCGGATCGAGCCGCGGGTTCTCCCCGGAGCGGCGGGCTGACCGGCCATGAAGTATGTCCTGATCTACGACTCGGCGGGCGACGTCGCGCAGACCGCGCCGCAGCACTTCGCCGCGCACCGGGCCCGCTGGGCGGAGTTCCAGGCCGACGGCACCCTGCTGCTGATCGGGCCGTACTCCGACCAGAGCGGCGCGCTGGCGGTGTTCACCACCCGTGCGGCCGCGGAGCGGTTTGCCCGCAGCGACCCGTTCGTGCTGAACGGTGTCGTCAGCGCCTGGTCGGTGAAGGAGTGGGCCGAGCACTTGGCGGCCGGTGAACCGCGCGGCGGCCCGGCCGCTGTCGCGTGTCAGGCGTGCCCGGCCGCCAGTTCGCCCGGGGCCGCGCCGGCGACCGTGCCGATGAAGTCCGTGACCACTCTGCAGAACAGCTCGGGCGAGGTGGCCGGCCAGCTGTGGCCCTGGTGCGGCGCGATCCAGAGCCGGCCATCGGGCAGCCCGCCCGCGAGTTCGCAGGCGGCCGGCATGGCGCGCCAATCGCGGGAGCCGCAGACAACCAGCGCGGGCGCCGTGACCTGGGGCAGGTAGTCGCGCAGGTCGGTGCGCTCCAGTTCGTCGAGCATGCGCAGCCATTCCCGGCGCCCGCCGACGTCGGAGAACAACGGCAGCAACGGGCCCGGCAGCTGCCGGAACCGGCGCAGCGCCGCGGGCAGGTCCCGTCCAGGGACGATCGGCGTCCCGGTGACCACCAGGCTGGCTACCTGGGAGCCGAGTTGCGCGGCGGCGCGGATTGCGATCACCCCGCCCAGCGACAGGCCGCACAGGTGGACCGGCGCGGTCTGCACCGCGATCGTGTCGCGCACCGCCTGCGCCGCGCCCGCGACCGTGAATGGCCCTTCTGACCGGCCAAAACCCGGCAGGTCCGGGGCGAGGACATGCCACTCGCCGGACAGGCCGCTCAGGGCCGGATCCCACATGCGCCCCGCCCGCCCCGAACCGTGCAGCAACACCACCACTGGCGCCGTGGTCGCCCCGGCCTGCTGGATGCGCATTCCCACGGGCACCATTCTCGCCAGCCGGGCGCCGCTGCGGTAGCCGTCGCTTCGACACAGTTGCCAGGGACCAGGTAATCATGGTCAGCGGCCTTCGGGGACCGCCATCTCACCGAGCAGGGACCAGTCGTCCTGCGGGACGACCGCGTTGACGATCTTCGGAGTCTGCGCGAGGAAGGGCGGCAGGGTCCGCCGGGCGTTCTTGAAATGCTCGGACTGGACGTGCGCGTTCCCGGCCTCGCCGTCGCGGAACGCCTCGACCAGCACGTACTCGGCCGGGTCCGCCAGGCTCCTGGACCAGTCGAACCACAGGCAGCCCGGCTCGGCGCGGGTCGCCTCGGTGAACCCGGCGGAGATCTCGGGCCAGGCGTCGGCGTGTTCGGGCAGTATCTGGAACTTGGCGGTGATGAAGATCATCGGACTCCTCTGCGGGTCGGGCCGGCCCCCATCGTCGCGCAGCGGTCCCCGGCCTTGCCAGGGGCGGTGCGTCTCAAAAGGAGCCACTCAGTTGGAGCTATACGGGGAATTCCGCAGATCGGGGGCTGGCGTGGCGGTGAGCGTCCGCAGCATGGTGAGTTCCCGGGACAGCAGCGTGCGCTCGGCGGCCAGCCGGTGCATGGCGTCGGGCTCGGCCAGCAGTGTCTGCCGGTCGCTGAGGTCGATGATCATCGACGCACCGACCAGGTAGGACAGGGTGACCGGGTCGTCCGGCAGTTCGGGGGCGCTTATCTGGGTGACCCCGCGCTCGGCGAGGGCACTCAGGTACGCGCGGAACGCATCCCTGACCACCCGTGCCGCCTGCGCCGCCGCGGCCCGCTCGCCGGTCTCCTCGGCGAGCAGTTCCACCTGGCCCTGCAGGTAAGGCTTGGCGTCGTCGAGGCCCGCCAGCCGGAACCGGTCCGTGCCGACCGTGACGATGTCGTACCTGCCGTCTTCGAGTTCCTTGACCTGGCGCAGGGTCGCCGTGCACCCGATCTCGTACAGCGCCTGGATCCCGTCCACGCCCGTCTCGCGGCCCTGGCGTATCGCGATCACGCCGAACCGGCGCGGCTCCGGCCGGGCCTGCAGGTCGCGGACGAGTTGCCGGTAACGCTCCTCGAAGATGTGCAGGGGGAGCAATAGGCCTGGAAAGAGCACCGTGCCGAGCGGGAACAACGGCAACGTTTCGCTCATGATCCGACACTATTGCGATACTGGCGGGACGGGACACCATTTGCCGCAAACGTTCGCATACCGTCCATCGGTGCGGTTGCCGCCCTTGCCGCCGGCCCTGTCTCCGCCCCTGCGGCGGGCCGGCTGATCCGGTAGGCCACGTGCGCGCGCAGCGGATGGCCGGGCTCGATCCTCGGGTGCTCGAAATGCCCGTGCAGCGTCATGCCGAGCCGGCGCATCACGGCCTGGGACGGCTCGTTGAGCACGGCCGTCATGGACCAGATCTCGGCCAGCCCGGCCCCGCGAAACGCCACGTCCAGTGCGGCGGTGGCGGCCTCGGTGGCGAACCCCTGGTGCCATGCGTGACTGGCCAGCCGCCAGCCCACCTCCATGCCGCCGGCGCCGGGCACGCCCGGTGGCATCGGGTTCAGCCCGGTGAACCCGAGGAACCGCCCGGTAGCCGCCTGCTCCAGGGCCCACAGGCCGAACCCCTGGCGCTGGAACAGGGCCTCGATCCGGTCCAGGTAGCCGTCGCTCGCCGCGCGGTCGAGGGTTCCCGGGAAGTAGCGCATGACCTGCGGGTCGGCGTTCATCGCCGCGAACGGCCCGCGGTCGGCGTCCCGCCAGCGCCGCATCAGCAGGCGCTCGGTACTGATGCTGTCGAACCGGGCTGCCACCTGCGGCAGTGTAGCCGCGCTTGACAGGGATGCCCGGCCTCATATGATTTACCTATGACTATAGATAAACGGATCGAGCCTGCCGGGCCGGGGGAGCGCGGATCGGCCTCGCCGATCGCGTTCCGGCTGGACCATGCGAGCGGCGTGCCGACCTACCTGCAGCTCGTGCAGCAGGTCGAACACGCGCTACGGCTCGGTTACCTGGGCCAGGGGGACCGGCTGCCCACCGTCAAGGAGGTGGTCAGCTCGCTGGCCATCAACCCGAACACGGTGCTGAAGGCCTACCGCGAACTTGAGCACAGGGGCCTCGCGGCGGGCCGGCCGGGGCAGGGCACGTTCGTGCGGGGCACCCCGGGCACGGTCGGGCTGCCGGAGCTGGCCGCGTTGCGCAAGACCCTGCTGACCTGGCTGCGCAGCGCCGATGCCGCCGGGCTGGACGAGGCGGGGATGGTCGCCCTGTTCACCAGCGCGCTGCGGGACTTCGGGGGGGATCGGGGGAGCGTCCCCCCGGAACAGCAGCGCCATGACCGTCGCGGCGAGACCCGGGTGCCTGGCGACCGTGACGGCGGCCGCAGCCAGGCAGGCACATCGGAGGGAGTGGCATGAACGTCATCGAGACCGCGGGGCTCGGCAAGCGCTACGGGCGGACCTGGGCGCTGAAGGATGCCTCGGTCGCGATCCCGGCCGGCTACGTCGTGGCGCTCGTCGGCCCGAACGGCGCCGGCAAGACCACGCTGCTGCACATGTCGGTCGGCCTGACCAGGCCGACCGACGGCCGGGTCACAGTGCTTGGCAGTGAGCCCGCCGGGTCACCGGCCGCGCTGGACCAGATCGCGTTCGTGGCCCAGGACGCGCCGCTGTACAAGAACCTGTCCGTGGCCGACATGCTGCACCTGACCCGGAACCTGAACCGGCGCTGGGACCAGCAGCGCGCCGAGACCCGGCTGAAGGAGCTGAGCATCCCGCTGGGCCGCAAGGTCGGCAGGCTGTCCGGCGGCCAGCAGGCGCAGCTCGCGCTCACCCTGGCGCTGGCCCGGCGGCCCCGGCTGCTGGTCCTCGACGAGCCGCTGTCCAGTCTCGACCCGCTGGCCCGGCACGACTTCATGGCCTCACTCATGGCGGCGGTGGCCGAGGACGGGCTGTCGGTGGTGCTGTCCTCGCACGTGATCGCCGACCTGGAGCGGGTCGCCGACTACCTGATCGTGCTGTCCAGCGGCAAGGTACAGGTGGCCGGAGAGGTAGATGCGCTGCTGGCCGGGCACAGCACGCTGACCGGCCCGGCGGCGGCAGCCGACGATGTGGCAGAACGGCTGGCGGTGGTCTACGCCCACCGTGCCGGAACCGTGGCCCACCTGCTGGTCAGGAACAACGGGGCGGCGGAGCCGGTGCCGTCCGGCTGGGAAGCCCACCCGGTGGGCCTGGAGGAACTCGTCCTGGCCTACCTGCGTGAGCCGGGCGCCGCCGCGCTGCCCGGGCCGGTGGCGCGGGTCGTGCACGACAGCGGGGTCACGGCATGACCGCCGTCGCCGCGCCCACACCGCAGGCCACCCGCCCGCGCCCGGTGCCGTGGCACGGGCTGGTCTGGGTCACCTGGCGGCAGCACCGGATCGCGCTGGCCGGGGTGGCCCTGCTGCTCGGCGGCGTGGGCCTCTACCTGCTGATCATGGGCCTGAAGATCCACAGCGGCTACGCCAGTGTGATGTCCTGCCGCCCGGCCGGGTCCGCGGCCTGCGGGCTGACCAGGCGCCTGTTCACCAGCGACTACTACCCCACCGCGCAGACCATGACCGGCTTCTTGCAGGTGGTCCCTGTGCTCGTCGGGGTGTTCGTCGGCGGGCCGGTGCTGGCGCGGGAGCTGGAGACCGGGACATTCCGGTTCGCCTGGACCCAGGGGTGCGGGCGGACCCGCTGGGTGATCACCAAGCTGGCGCTGCTCGCCATCGTGGTCACCGTGGCGGCCGAAGGGTTCAGCCTGCTGTTCTCCTGGTACTTCCAGCCGTGGTTCGCCCAGGGCCTGGACGGCGGGCTCGCGCCGCAGCTGTTCGACCTGCGCGGGGTGGACTTCGCGGCGTGGGCGCTGCTGGCCTTCGCGCTCGGCGTGGCCGCCGGGGCGCTGATCAGGCGCACGGTGCCCGCCATGGCCGCCGCGCTGGCCGCCTGGACCGGGCTCTTCTTCGGGACGTTCATGTTTTTGCGCAAGCACTACCAGGCGCCGCTGGTCGCCGGGAGCGCCAAGGCCAATACCGGCAGCTTCGCCAACGACTGGTCGTGGGCCCAGTGGTACACCGGCCCGAACGGCAAGCCGGTGAGCCAGCATACGGTCGAGAACGTGATGGCGCACGCGCCGGCATCCGTGCAGAACTCGAAGAACCCGGACGTGGGGACGGCCTACCTCGCTGCCCACCACTACACGCAGTGGTGGCTCTACCAGCCGGTGAGCAGGTACTGGCACTTCCAGCTCATCGAGGGCGGCTGGCTGCTCGTGCTGTCCCTGATCCTCCTCGCGGGCACCGTCTGGCTGGTCCGCAACAAGGCGGCGTGACCGTGTTCACCAGGTCCTGACCGGCTGAGCCAGGTACGGGCCGCCGCCAGGGCGTGCCCGCCATCGGTGACGCTCACGAGGATGCGGCCAGGGACGGGCGGCGCAGTGCGAACCGGTCTCGCGGCACCGGGATGTCCTGCCCGAGCGCCAGCCCGGCCAGGAACTCGCCGAGCAGCGGCCCGAACTTGAACGCGTGCCCGCTACAGCCGCCGCCGACCACCAGCGGCCCGACCCGGTCAAGCACGAAATCCTCATCCGCCGTCATCGTGTACAGGCAGGTCTCCGCGGCGAGCCCGGCCGGATCCAGGCCAGGCAGACGGTCGCGCACATATCGCGCCGCCTGCTCTTCCAGCACCTGGTCGATCTCGGTGAAGGGGCCGTCGCGTGGGTCCACCGCTGGGCCGGGGATGTGGGCGGCCACCTTGATCCCCGGGGCGGCTCCGGCCGCGGGCACCGCGTACCAGCACAGGCCCTCGGGCGGCCACTCGATCAGCGTCGGCCACGGGGCGGCCGGGTCCCGCGGCGCGAAGTACCGCACCTGCTGCACCGTGGCCGTCAGCCGGGGAGCCCGGGGGAGTGCCCCGGCCAGCACGCCCTGCGCCCAGGGCCCGGCGGTGAGCACCGCTGTTCGCGCGGTGACCTCGCCCGCCGCGGTGCGCAGCAGCACCTGGTCACGGCCGGCCTCGATGCCGAGCACCGGGGTCCCGGCCCGGATCACGGCACCGTCGCGGGCGGCGAGCCGCTGCAGCGCCGCGACCGTGCGCCCGGCCAGGGACACGCCGGAGTCCGGCTGGAACAGCATCCGCTCGCCCGGGCGTGCCCCGATGCCCGGGAACCGGTCCCTGACCTGCGCGCCGGTGAGCCAGGCATGCGCCACGTTGCACTCGGCCAGCGCCTTCGCGCAGTCCTCGGCTCCCGGGCCCGCGTCCAGGCCGCCGGTCCGCACCAGCAGTTCCTCGCCCGCGTCGGCGGCCAGCCGGGCCCACGTCTCGCCCGCGCGCACCGCCATCTCGACGTAACACGGGTCGGGGTAGGAGTACCGGAAGATCCGGGTGGCACCGTGCGACGACCCGCGGGCGTGGCCCAGCCCGAACTGCTCGAACAGCAGCACCGGCACCCCGCGCGCGGCCAGCGCGCGGGCGGTGGCCGACCCGAGCAGGCCGGCCCCGACGACCGCCACTTCCACCTGCTCCACGGCGGCGACGATAGCCGGCCACGCCCAGGGCGGAGGCCGAGCCCTAGCGGGCGCTGATGGCGGTGGTCACCGCGAGCACGAAGGTGGCCACGGCGGCGATGCCGTGGCCGGCCGGGATCAGCGGCGCCAGGTGGCGCCGGGACTTCCGGGCCGGCGCCTGCTGCGCTGGAAGGCTCGCCAGCGCCTCGTTGATGAGCCTGCTGGCCTGCGCCTCGCTGGACAGGGCCTGGGCGAGCCCCGCGTCGGTGAGCCTGTCGCCGATCGCGTTCTCGGGCGGCGCCGCGAGCATCCCGCCGACCGGCCCGGCGCCCCCGGGGCCCGCGTCGCCGGTGACCGGCGCACCATCCGCGGGCGGGGTGGGGTAGGGCGCCCAGAGGGTCACGGTGCAGATGCCGAGCCCGATACCGGGCATGAGCAGTCCCACCCCGGTCCACGCCAGCCAGTCCCAGCCGGTCACCAGGTAGCTGACCCAGGCCACGAAGCCGAGGGCGCCGAAGCCGAGATGGGTGAAGATCACCGCCGGGGGCAGGCCGTCGCTGCGGGCGCGCTGATGGCCGGGGCCGCCGGCCGAGAGCCAGGTGCCGAACATGTAGATTCCGGCGGCGCCGGCGATGAGCCAGGTGACGAGCGTGGCGATGGCGAGCACAGACCACATCCGGGGCCGGGGCGAAGGAGGAACCGTAGGCGTGCTGGCACCATATCTACCCAAGCCGGGCGGGGATAGGCGTGGCGGCCGGCCGGGCCAGGCCCGGCCGGCCGCCACTAGTCACAGCCCCTGGACCACCGCGGGCGTGCCGGTGTCGGTGGTCGTCCCGTTACCTGCCTCGCCTTCGGTGTTGAAGCCCCAGCACTCGGCCAGTTCGCTGGCGTCGAGTGCGCAGCTCGTTGAGCCGAGGCTGCCGAGGCCGATCGAGGCGCCGTCGGAGGCAAAGGCGCCGCCCTGCACCAGCCCGGGGGTGTCGCTCTGCCCGCCGGTCGAGCCGTTGCCCAGCTCGCCTGAGGAGTTGTCGCCCCAGCAGTCCACCTGGGCGGACGGCAGGACGGCACAGACGCTGGCGTCCCCGCCGGAGATCGCCTGCACCCCGGAGGTGAGCCCGCTCACCTGCACCGGCGACTTGCTGTCGGTGAAAGTGCTGTTGCCCAGCTCGCCGAAGTTGTTCCAGCCCCAGCACTGCACGTCACCGCTGGCCAGCAGGGCGCACGTGTACGCGTCGCCCACCGCGATCTGCACCACGTCGTTGAGCCCGGCCACCTTGACCGGCGTGCTGCTGTCATTGGTGGTGCCGTCGCCGAGCTGTCCCTTGCTGTTCAGGCCCCAGCACTTCACCGTCTGGGTCACCAGGAGGGCGCAGGTGTGGTCGTCGGCGGCCGCGATCTGGGCCAGGTTGAGCGGCAGCCCGCTCACCACCACCGGTTTGCTTCTGTTGGTCGTGGTGCCGTCGCCGAGTTGCCCTTTGTCGTTGAAGCCCCAGCACCAAGCGCCGCCGTTGTGCACCAGCGCGCAGACATGCGAGCTGCCGGAGGTCACGGACTGTATCTGGCCGGACAGTCCTTGGACCATGACCGGCTTCACCCGGTCGGTGGTGGTGCCGTCGCCGATCTCACCCCAGGTGTTGTCGCCCCAGCACCGCAGGGACACCGACAGGCCATTGGCGTGCACGATCGCGCAGCCGCCATACCCGGCCGCTACATACGACACTTTGCCGGCCGGGAGCGCGACCGCCGCGGCCGAGGTGTGTACGGTCAGCACCGGGGTGCCGTCCCCGACAAACTCGCCCCAGCACTCGGCGCTGAGGGCTGCGGTCACCGCGCAGCTCGTGTCGGTCCCGCCGGTGACTTCCGCCGCCGTGTGCGGCGGGCCGGGGAGGCCGATCACCGAAGTAGGAATGGCACGGTTCAGGGTGGAGCCGTCGCCGAGGGCGCCGGTGAGGTTCTTCCCCCAGCACTCCACCCTCGCTGAGGTCAGCACCACGCAGGCATGGTGGCCGCCGACCGCGATCTGGCTCGGGCCGCCGGGCCCGCCGGCCGGCGGGGTCTGCAGCCCGAAGGCCAGGATGGGGAACGGGCTTTGCTGGCTGAAGCTGCCGTTGCCGAGCTGCCCGTACCCGTCCGCGTCGCCCCAGCACACCACGCTCGGCGTGGGGGTGTTGGCGAGCGCGCAGCCGAAGTCCTCGCCGAGCCCGACCTGCTGCACGCCGGTGTTCAGGCTGGCGACCTGGGTCGGGACGTGCGCGTCGGTGAAGTTGCCGATGCCAAGCTGGCCGACATCGTTGTTGCCCCAGCACTGGAGGTCGCCGCCGGAGGTGATGGCACAGCTGTCGGCAGCGCCCGCGGCGATGGCGGTGGCCGCCTCCAGCGGCGTCGGTACCGGCACGTCGCTGGCGGTCGTCGTGCCGTTGCCCAGCTCCCCGTTGCCATTGTCGCCCCAGCACCACACGCGGCCCGTGGACAGCAGCGCGCAGGCGTGGAAGTAGCCGGCCGCGACGCGACGTCACCCCGGTCAGCCCCTTGACCAGCTTGGGGGTGCTGGAGTCGTTCGTGGTGCCGTCGCCCAGCTCACCGAAGTTGTTGTCGCCCCAGCACCGCACCGTATGCATCGCGGTAACCGCGCAGGTGAACCCGTCGCCGGCCGACACCTGAAGACCCTGGAGCATCCCTGCCTGCACGGGTGCCGTGCTGTCCACGCTGGTGGTGCCGTTGCCGAGCTGGCCGAACGCGTTCGCCCCCCAGCACCAGACGTTGTGCCCGGTGTCGATCGCGCAGGTGTGGTCGTGCCCGCCGGCCACGGCGATGGCCGGGGGCAGCCCCGCGACCTGTACCGGGACGGTCGAGTCGGCGATGGTGCCGTTGCCCAGCTGGCCCGTGGTGTTCTGTCCCCAGCACCAGACCGATTGGTCCGCCATGACAGAGCAGGTATGACCGCCGCCCCCGGCGACGATGGGCAGCGTCAGGGCCACGGCGGGCGTGGCGGGCGCCACGGTGCCCGTGATCGCGGCCGCCGAAGACAACAGCGTCAGCGCGGTCGCGGCGACGGCAGCCCTTCCCCACCGCCTTCTGCGCTGCGGTGGAGGCACTCCGGAACGGGTTGCGGGCATGTCATTGACCCCTCTTCTGGTGGGAAGCATGGCCCGACGCTAGGCGCGAAGGCCGGTCCATCGCGTCAGGGAAACCCCTACGGTTACGGGGCTGCCGCGGCCTGCGGCGGCATCCTGGTGGCCAGTTCGGTGCGGGAGCGGACACCGAGCTTGCGGTAGATCCGGGACAGGTTGGCCTCGACGGTCTTGCCGGACAGGAACAGCCGGGCAGCTATCTCGGTGTTCCGCAGCCCGGCCACGGCCAGCTCGGCGACCTGAAGTTCGGTCGGGGTGAGCCGGTCGGCGCTGCCCCGGCGGCCCTGGGCGCGGCCCAGTTCCTCGCGGGCCACCGCCGCCCACCGCGGCGCCCCCGCCGCGTCGAAGACCGAGGCGGCCCGGCTCATGCAGTCCTGGGCCCGCTGCCGCTCGTTGCGGCGCCGGTACAAGCGGCCCTGAGCGAGCAGGGTCCGCCCCAGCTCGACGGGCATGTCCAGGCTCTCGTGTGCCATCAGCGCGCGCTGGTAGTCGTCCAGGGCCTGGCCGAGGTCGCCCCTGGCGGCGTTGAGCAGCCCACGGGAGCGGGCGGACACCGCCAGGATCCAGGGCCGGGGCAGCGCGCTGGCCCGCTCCTCCATGCGCTGCACCAGCACCTCGGCCCGGTCCAGGTCGCCGAGCCCGATCACCGCCTCGGCATGGTCACCGTGGAATCGGTTGGTCGCGGGCTCCCTGTTGTGCGCCCACTCCTCGATCTCGTGGGCCCTGATGAGCTGCCGGTCCGCCTCGGCGAGGTTTCCTGCCGATACCTCCACCATGCCGAGCACGGCCCTGGCCATGCCTTCCAGGATGACGTCCGGATGCGTGCCGAGCCGGTCCAGGATCTCCTCGCACGCCGCCCGGGCCCCGGTCAGGTCGCCTGCCTGGGCGCACCAATGGCCCTTCGCGCACAGCGCCATGTGCAGGTAGGTCTCCTGCTCGGTCTGCTCGGCGAGGTCGAGCGCCTCTGTCACCAGCGCCTGCGCCCGGTCCATCTGCCCGGTCATCATCTCGATCCTGGCCAGGTGGGTCAGCACGCCGCTGGCGGTTGCCTCGTCCCCCTGCTCGCGGAAGGCCCTGAGGATGCCCTCGAAGCGTTTCCTGGCGGTGGCGAAGTCGTCGAAGTTCCGCGCCCAGAACGCGGGAACCGTGCTCATCTCCCAGGCGGCCATGTCGCGCTGCAGCGCCATGCCCTTCTCGACCGCCGCATGGTCGGCCCCGCGACCCGAGTACAGCTTGAACAGGGCGAGGTTGTGCAGCGCGAAGCAGTACAGGAGGGGATCTTCGTCCTCGTCGAGCAGTGCCAGCGCCGCTTCGCCGTGTTCCACGGCCATGTCGGCGTCGTCGGACTGCGAAGCGATCCTGGAGTGGATGCGGGCCCGCAGCGCGGGCGTGGCCGCCTCGCCGAGCGCCTGCGACATCAGTTCCAGGCCCTGCTCCGATTCGCCCTGTACCCAGAGCAGGCTGCCCAGTTCGAGCAGGATCCGGGCCCGGTCCTCGCCGGGCGGCAGCGAGGCCAGGGCCCGGTCCAGCTCCCGCCGCGCGCCGGTCGGGTCGCCGGCGAAGTAGCGCCGCTCGGCGAGTTCGGTCTCCCGGCGGACCAGGGTGGCGATGTCGTGCGGCGGGGTGAGGTTGCGGGCCAGTTCGGTCAGTTCCACGGCCACGTCGGCGGCTCCGTGCGCCGCCGCGGCCGCGGCCGCCTCGTCCAGGGCGGCCGCGGTGGCCTCGTCGGGGCCGTCGGCCGCCAGGGCCAGATGGCGGGCCCGTTCCTCCGGGCTGGCGGCCCGTTCCGCGAGGTCGCGATGCAGCCTGCGGCGGCGGCCCTCGGGGAGCGAGGAATACAGGGCCGACCCGAACAGCGGATGGGTGAACTCGGCCCGGCCATCCCGGCGCACCCGGACGATGCCGGACAGTTCCGCGGGCGCAAGCGCGTCCAGGTCCAGGTCGGCGGTGGACGGCCGGGCCATGGCGGCCACCACGGCCAGCACGTCGCGGGTAGCCCGGGGGAGCCGGCGCAGCCGCAGCAGGGCCAGGTCGCGGTGGTCGCCGGGGATGGGCAGCGGCTGGCTCGGCGGCGGCACCCCAAGGCGCTGCATCTCACGGCCGATCTCCAGGGCGTAGAACGGGTTGCCGCCCGCGGCCCGGTGGATCCGGACCAGCACCGGCCGGGCGAACGACGAGCCGAGCGTGCGGGCGAACATCTGGTGGATCGCGGCCACGCTCAGCGGGCCGACCTCGATGCGGGTGACCGTCTGCCGGTCCAGTGACGCCTCCACCGCGGCGAACGCGCCGGCCCGCACGCCAGCGGGCCCCTCGGTGCGCACGGCCGTCACCAGCCGCAGTTGCCGGTCGTCCAGCCGCCGCAGGGCGAAGCCCAGGGCCCGGGCCGAGGCCGGGTCCAGCCACTGGGCGTCGTCCACGGCGAGCATCAGCGGGCCGTCGCTCGCGATCAGCTCCAGCAGGGCGGTCAGGCCGGTGCCGACGGCGCGGGGATCGAGGTCGATGCCGCCGGCCTCCTCGCGCAGCAGCGCCACGCCCAGTGCGCGGCGCTGCGGCGCCGGGAGCCGGGCGAAGGCGTCATCGGGAACGCTGCGGAGCAGGTCGGCCAGGCCGACATGGGGGAGCCCCGCGTCGGAGGCGGCCGGGCGGCAGGAGAGCAGGTGCCAGCCCGCCGCACGGGCCCGGCCGGTGGCCTCGGTCCACAGCGTGGTCTTCCCGATGCCCGGCTCGCCCTCGATGACCAGCACCAGCCGTGGCCCGGCCGGCCCGGGCATGGTGCCGGGCGCCAGCCAGGCCCCGATCTGGCCGAGTTCGGTGTCCCTGCCCAGCGCGCCGCCCGCTGGCGCGCTTGCTCCCCGGATCGGCATACTCCGCCACCGCCGTCCCTTTCCGGGGAATCCTAACCCGTGGCCATGGGGCGTGGCGGGCTGCTGCTCAGGCCGGGTCCGGCATCCCGGCCAGCACGGGCCCCGCGATCCGGGCCGGCACCGGGCCGGGTACCCGGACCAGCAGTGCCCGGGGCAGCACGGTGGCGGTCAGCTCGCGCCCGGGCGCGAGCACCTCGCCGTCGACCTGCCGCGGCAGGTCCCGGTCGGCGTGAATCTCCACCCGGCGGGCCCGGTATCTGGCCAGCCGCCGGTCGTCACGGCGGCTCGCGGTCAGTACCCGGCGCGCCACGACGCCCCAGTCCAGCAGCGAGGCCGGCGCCAGGACACCCACGTCGAGCAGGCCGTCGTCGAGCCGGGCGCCCGGCAGCAGCCTGAAGCCGCCGGGAAGCAGGCCGGCGTTGCCGACCACGACGGACCGGGCCGAGGTGGCCAGCGGCCTGCCGTCGAGGCTGATGCTGAAGGCGGCGAGGCGGCCGGGGGCGTACCTGGTGCCCACCGCGGCGTAGGCAAGCCACCCGGCGCTGGTCTTGAGCCGGGCAGGCGTTGCGCCGACCACCGTCGCGTCGATGCCGAGCCCGGCCATCGCGACGAACGTGATCCCGTTCGCCGTCGCGAGATCGATCCGCCGTTCGTGCCCGCCGAACCCGCAGGCCAGCGCGGCATCCAGCCGGGCCGGGATGCCCAGGGCCCGGGCCGCCAGGTTGGCGGTGCCACGGGGCACGATCGCGAGTGGGACCGCGGTGCCGGTCAGGGCCTGCGCGCAGGCCCTGACCGTGCCGTCGCCACCGACGGCGAAGACCAGCCGGGCCCCAGCGCCGACCGCCTGGCGGGCCAGTTCCGTGCCAGGCTCGACGGCGCTGGTTTCCAGTAGCACGCCGTCCCAGCCAGCGGTCGCCGCGGCCTCGGCGCAGCGGGCCGCGACCCGGGCCGCGCCGCGGACCCGGGCCGGGTTCAGCACGAACGCGACGGTGTTCAGAGGCTGTCCCGTCGGTGCCGGAGAAAGGAACGCTCCGCGCCGTTGGCGGCACCGGCGATGGCCGCCTCGTAGGCGGCCGCGGCCGCCTCCCGCCTGCCGAGCCTGCGCAGCAGGTCGGCGCGGGTCGCGTGGAACAGGTGATAACCATCCAGGCTGAGCTGGCTGAGTTCGTCGAGCGCGGCGGCCGGGCCGCGCACCTCGGCGAGCGCCACGGTCCGGTTGAGGGCCACCACGGGTGTCGGAGCCACCGCCATGAGCTGGTCATACAGCGCGAGGATCTGCCCCCAGTCGGTGTCCGCCGCGACGGCGGCGTCGCTGTGCACCGCGCCGATCGCGGCCTGGAGCTGGTAGGGCCCTGGACGGTTGCGCCGCAGGCAGGCCCGGACCAGGTCCTGGCCTTCGGCGATCATGGCCCGGTCCCACCGGCTGCGGTCCTGGTCGGCGAGCAGGACGAGGGTGCCGTCCGGGCCGGTGCGGGCCGGGCGGCGGGCGGCGGTGAGCAGCAGCAGCGCCAGCAGGCCCAGTGCCTCGGGCTCGTCGGGCATCAGCCCGGCAAGCAGCCGGGCGAGGCGGATCGCCTCGTCGCACAGGTCGCCGCGGATCAGGTCATCGCCGGCCGAGGCGGTGTACCCCTCGTTGAAGACGAGGTAGATGACCGCGAGCACGAACGGGAGCCGGTCGGGCAGTTCCGCGTCGCCCGGGACCCGGTACGGGATGCCCGCGTCGCGGATCTTCCGCTTGGCCCGGACGAGCCGCTGTGCCACCGTCGCCTCGGGCACAAGGAACGCGCGGGCGATCTGCGGGGTCTGCAGCCCGGCGATGAGCCGCAGTGTCAGGGCGAGCTGTGCCTCGGCGGCGAGCGCCGGATGGCAGCAGGTGAACATCAACCGCAAGCGGTCATCGGGCACGGGCCCCACCTCCGGCGGCTCGGTATCGGCGAGCATGCGGGTGGCCTCCGCTTCGCGGCCGTAACGGGACGACTCCCGCCGCAGGCGGTCCAGCGCCTTGTTGCGGGCCGTGGTGACGATCCAGCCGCCGGGGTTGGGTGGCACCCCGGCCTCGGGCCATCGCTGCGCGGCCACGGCAAAGGCCTCGGCCACGGCGTCCTCGGCGATGTCGATGTCGCCGAACACGCGGATCAAGGTTGCGACGGCGCGCCCGTAGCTCTCCCGGTACGCGCCCTCCAGCGCAGCCCCCCCACCCGCCTCCCCTTCCCCCGTCACGGCACGGGGCACGCCTACTCCGGCTCCTCCTGGAACGGGCGGACCTCCACTGGCCAGCCGCAGGCGGCGGAACCCTTGGCCGCCCAGTCCAGGGCCGCGTCCAGATCGGCGGCCTTGATGACCCAGAAACCGCCGATCTGCTCCTTGGTCTCCGCGTACGGCCCGTCGGTGGTGACGACCTGCCCGCCCTGGGCCCGGACGACGGTGGCCGTCGCCGACGGGTGCAGCCCGCCCGCGAACACCCAGGCGCCGGCCGCCTGCACGTCACTGTTGAAATTCTCGACCGCCTGGTAGGCGCGCTGCATCTCCTCGGCCGGCGGAGTGTCCTGGTCGGCTGCCTCGGCGCTGTACACGGCGAGCAGGTATTGCTTCATCGTGGTGCTCCCTTCGTCTGGGCCGGGACCATACCGGCTCTCCTTGTTGTTCACGAATACCAGGCGCCGGAATCGACACCCGGCGGCGGGCAACCGGCCCACAACGGGCACGATGGAAGGACCATGACGCTCATCGACCAGCTTCCGGCGCAAGCCGGTCCCGACTCGGTCTTCGACGCCTTCGCCGCCTGGGCGGCGGAACAGGGCTTCACCCTGTACCCGCACCAGGAGGAGGCCCTTATCGAGATCGTCTCCGGCGCCCATGTGATCGTGAGCACCCCGACCGGATCCGGCAAGAGCCTGATCGCCACGGGCGCGCATTTCGCCGCCCTGGCCCAAGGCGTGCGCAGCTTCTACACCGCGCCGATCAAGGCGCTGGTGTCGGAGAAGTTCTTCGCCCTGTGCGACATCTTCGGGCCTGCCAGCGTCGGCATGATGACCGGCGATGCGAGCGTGAACGCCACGGCACCGGTGATCTGCTGTACCGCCGAGGTACTGGCCAGCATCGCGCTGCGCGACGGCGAGGCGGCCGACGTCGGCCAGGTGGTGATGGACGAGTTCCACTTCTACGCCGACCCGGCCAGGGGCTGGGCCTGGCAGGTGCCGCTGATCGAGCTGCCGCGGGCGCAGTTCGTGCTGATGTCGGCCACGCTTGGCGACGTGAGCCGGTTCCAGCGGGACCTGACCCGGCGCACCGGCCGGCCCGCCGCCGTGGTCAGCTCCGTGGAGCGCCCGGTGCCGCTGGTCTTCTCCTACGTGCTCACCCCGCTGCACGAGACGCTCCAGGAGTTGCTGGCGACCCAGCAAGCGCCGGTCTACGTGGTGCACTTCACCAGGGCCGCCGCGGTCGAGCAGGCGCAGGCGCTGATGAGCATCAACGTGTGCACCCGCGCGGAAAAGGACGCGATCGCCGACCTGATCGGCGACTTCAGGTTCACTGCGGGCTTCGGCAAGACGCTGTCGCGGCTGGTCCGCCACGGCATCGGCGTGCACCATGCGGGCATGCTGCCGCGGTACCGGCGGCTGGTGGAGACGCTCACCCAGGCGGGCCTGCTCAAGGTCATCTGCGGCACGGACACCCTCGGCGTCGGCATCAACGTGCCGATCCGCACCGTGCTGTTCACCGCGCTGTCCAAGTACGACGGGACCAAGGCCCGGCTGCTGCAGGCGCGCGAGTTCCACCAGATCGCTGGCCGGGCGGGCCGGGCCGGCTTCGACTCGGCCGGCGCCGTGGTCGTGCAGGCTCCCGAGCACGTTGTGGAGAACGAGCGGGCCTTGGCCAAGGCCGGTGACGACCCGAAGAAACGCCGCAAGGTCGTGCGCAAGAAGCCACCGGACCGTCTGGTCTCCTGGGGCAGGCCGACGTTCGAGCGGCTGGTGGCGGCCGAGCCCGAGCCGCTGCAGTCCAGCTTCGTGGTCAGCCACGCCATGCTTCTTGGCGTCATCGGCCGGCCGGGGGACGCCTTCGCTGCCATGCGGCACCTGCTCACCAGCAACGACGAGCCGCCTGCCGCGCAGCGCCGCCATATCAGGCGCGCCTTCGCCATCTACCGTGCGCTGCTGGCGGGTGGCGTGGTGGAGCGGCTCGACGAGCCGGACGAGCAGGGCCGCCGCTGGCGGCTGACCGTGGACCTGCAGGAGGACTTCGCGCTGAACCAGCCGCTGTCGCCGCTGGCACTGGCCGCCATCGGGCTGCTGGACCGGGACTCGCCCGGGTATCCGCTGGATGTGGTGTCGGTCATCGAGGCCACCCTGGACAATCCGCGCGAGCTGCTGGCGGCACAGCTGTTCAAGGCCCGCGGCGAGGCCGTGGCGCAGATGAAGGCGGACGGCATCGAGTACGAGGAGCGGATGGAGCTGCTCGAAGACGTCAGCTACCCGATGCCGCTCGCCGACCTGCTCGGCGCCGCCTACGAGATGTACCGGCGGGGCCATCCCTGGGTCGCCGACCATGAGCTGTCACCCAAGTCCGTGGCCAGGGACATGTACGAGCGGTCAATGACCTTCACCGAGTACATCGGTTTCTACGGGCTGGCCCGCGGCGAAGGGCTGGTGCTGCGTTACCTGGCCAGTGCCTTCAAGGCGCTGCGGCAGACCGTCCCCGAGGAAGCGAGGACCGAAGAGCTCACCGACCTGATCGAGTGGCTGGGGGAACTGGTCCGGCAGACCGATTCCAGCCTGATCGACGAGTGGGAGCGGCTGCGCAGCCCGGCCGGTGAGCAGCCAGCCCCGCTGGACGAGCGGCCGCCGCCGGTGACCGGCAACCGGCGGGCCTTCCGGGTGCTGGTCCGCAACGCGCTGTTCCGCCGCGTCGAGCTGGCCGCCCTGGAGCGTTACCAGGACCTCGGCGAGCTGGACGCCGGGACCGGCTGGGACGCCGCGGCCTGGGCGGAGGCCCTCGAGCCCTACTTCGCCGAGTACGGCGAGATCGGCACCGGGGCCGACGCCCGCGGCCCGGCCCTGCTGATCATCGACGAGCAGCCCGCCCGCTGGTCGGTGCGGCAGATCTTCGACGACCCGGCGGGCGACCACGACTGGGGGATCAGCGCCGAGGTCGACCTCGCGGCCTCGGACGCGGCAGGCGCGGCGGTGCTTCGGGTCACGGACGTCGGCCAGCTCTAGCCGCGCCGGGGCGCCGCCCGGTCAGCCCATCGACTTGGCGCCGTCGAGGGATTCCCTGATGATGTCGGCGTGCCCGGCGTGCTGGGCCGTCTCCGCGATCACGTGCAGCAGCACGCGGCGTGCCGACCAGCGGCCACCGGCCGGGTGCCAGGGGGCCTCGGGCAGCGGCTGGGCCGCATCGAGGTCGGGTAGCCCGGCCACAAGCTCGGCGGTCTCCTCGGCGGCCTTGGCGTACGCCTCCAGGAGCCCGGCCAGCGTGTCCCCCGGTTCCATCCGGAACGCGGACAGCCAGTCGCCCATGCTCGACTGATCCCACGCCATCGCCGACGGCCCGGCCTGGATGAAGCGCATCCACTGCCGCTCGGTCAGCGTCACGTGCTTGATGAGGCCGCCGAGGCACAGCTCGCTCGCGGTGGTCCGCTGCGCGGCCTGCTCGTCGGTCAGGTCACGGGTGGTGTGCCGCAGAAAGTGGCGGGTCCTCGCCAGCGACTCCAGCAGGTCGGCGCGTTCACCGGTCACAGCGTGCGTAGTGCTCATGCGCATCCCGCCTTTCCCGTGGGCGTCGGTTCCCCCGACTCTATGGGGTGGGCAGGACACTTTTCGTCGCCCACCGCAGGCGCAACCGTGCAGGTCAGATGAGGGGCGGGGGGATCGAGTCGGCGCTAGCCGCTAGCGCCGGATCCCATTCGCACACCGTGCACGCGTGCCGGAACACCGACCGGGCGAACTCAAGCGCCACCCCGTGCGGGTCCGCGGCGGTGCGCACGTCGTCCCAGTCGAGAACGTATTCGCCCAGCGCCCCGTCCCAGCGGGCGGTGGGCGGGGACATGGCCTTGCCGGGAAAGTCCTCCTGGGCCGGGTGCGCGTAGGCGTAGAACGCCGCCCGCGGGTAACGCGAGTCACCGGGCCACCAGCCGACGGCGACCTCCTGGGCGTCCATGGCGTTGCGCATGATGAAGTCGTCAGAAGGCGGGTCGGCGGGCCTGCCGGAGAACAGGCTCACCGCGAGGTCGAAAGAGCCCCACCAGGCGTTGACCGGTGTCGACCTGCCCCGGTACGGCGCACGGAAAGCCGCGAGGACCATGGCGGCCCGGGTCGCCGCGGCGAAGTAGTCGCTCACCTGGGCCGGGTCGTAGCTGGCGTGTTCGGAGTCGGCGTCCAGCGGCACGCTCCAGCCGACCTCTTGCGGCGCCGGGTCGATCCGCACCTCGCCGGCCACGGCGCGGACCGCTGCCAGCACGTCCCTGGTCACCTCCCCGACGGCCCGGTCCGGGGTGAGCGGGATACGCTCGGCGAACCCCGCGCTGTGCTCCACCACGGCCTCGTGGGCGCGCAGGTCGAGCAGCACGGCCACGGCGCCGGAGCCGTTCGGCGCGGGCAGCGGTGCGGTCTCCCAGCCGCGCGCGGTCAGCCGCAGCGCCGAGTGCTGCAACTGCGGCTCGGGCGGGGCGAGCCCGGCGGCGAGCTTGCCAAGCACCTGGGTGTGCGCGTGCAGCGTGTCGCAGGTTGCCCGCCAGGTCTCATAGGAGCACGCGGGCCAGGAACCGGCCATGAGCCGCACCCTAGTGCCGGGCACCGTGGGGCCTCAACCTCGGTTACGCTGCGTGAGGTGAAGATCCGTACCGCGGCGGGCCCGGCCAGTGCCGAACTAGACGCCGCCGCGGATCCGCCGTTCCTGCTGGTGCTGACCCACGGGGCGGGCGGCGGCACGGACAGCGCCGATCTGCTGGCGGCGCGGCAGGCCGGGCTGGACCGGGGCGCCGCGGTGGCCCGGGTGGTGCAGCCCTACCGGCTGCGCGGCGCCCGGGCGCCGGGCTCCGCGCCCAGGCAGGACGAGGCCTGGCTGGAGATCATCGGCAAGCTACGGCGGCGGTTCCCCGGGGTGCCGCTGATCCAGGGCGGCCGCAGCAACGGAGCCAGGGTGGCCTGCCGTACGGCGCGGGAGGCAGGCGCCCTGGCCGTGCTGGCCCTGGCCTTCCCGCTGCATCCGCCGGGCCGGCCGGATCGGTCGCGGGCCGCCGAGCTGGCGGGGGCGGGCACGGAGGTGCTGGTGGTCAACGGGGCTGCCGACCCGTTCGGGGTTCCCGAGGCGGCCGGTGCGATCCGGGTGGTGGTGCTGCCTGGCGCGGCCCACGCGCTGGCGGGCCAGGGCGGTGCGATCCGCCGGGTGGTCGGCTCGTGGCTGGCCGCTGTGCTGGCCCGGGGGAGCACTCCGCCTCCCCGGGGGCAAGCCCCCGGACCCCATGGCCCCGAACCCCCCGATGGCCTACGGCCCGGTTCCTCCGTCACCGGGCCGGGGCCGGGCCGGTGACGGGCTCAAGCGCCTACCGGAGGGCGGCGGTCCGGTGCGGCTCGATGATCTCGCCGCCGGGGAGCAGTTCGCCGGTGTCCTCGAAGATTACGACCCCGTTGCAGAGCAGCGTCCAGCCCTGTTCCGGGTGGCTGGCGACGGCGCGGGCCGCCTCGCGGTCGGTTGCGTGTGGGTCCGGGCACTGAGGCATGTGTGGGCACATGGCTGCCCCCTGATCAGTGTGCTCTGGTGGCTCTTTCGCTTCAGTGTGGCCGGCGTGACCAGCGGGGTTATAGAGCCATTCGGACGGGCCGAAGGTCACTTCTTGTAATCAGTACACTACAGCCCGGTCATCGGTGGCGGCCGGGCCAGCCGAGGACTCCGGCAGCCCGGCTGGCTGCCTCGGCAGCCGGACGATGCCGGTCAGCCGGTGGCTCTCCCGCAGGGTGAGCAGTCGCTCTGCCTCCATGGTCCAGGCCCGGACCGGCGCCGTTGCCATGGCCTTGCGGCGGTAGATCCGGTCGTCGTAGCCGCGTGGCCCGATCTCCGCCCGCTGTGCGGCGAACGCGGACCGCATGACGTCGGTCAGGGCGCTGTCGAGATACTTGCCTGCCCGGTGCAGCTCCTCCAGGCCGGCACCGTTGGCCTGCGCATGACGCAGCTCCTGCTCGGCCGCCCGCGCCTGGTCGAACAGGTCGTCGAACCGCTGTGCCAGGGCAACGTCCGCGTCGTACTCGGCTGCCGCCTCCGGGCTGACAGGCGTGCGCTTTGCCATCACGCCGCCCAGCTTAGAGCACCCGCCGGTGCGGTCAGCCGCGTGGCGCGCGGGGATCCCGGCGTTAGCCAGCCATTCACCTGGCGAAGTAGTGCCAGCCGAGCCACCACCACCCGGCCAGTACCAGCGCCCGGCCGATCTTCGGCCGCATCAGATAGCCGAGCCACTGGCCGACCGTGGGGATGCGGGATCCGGGCCGCCGGGCCAGGATCTCCAGCGCGATCATGGCCGCGACCGCCACCGCGAACCCGGCGATGGTGATGGCGCGAGTGGGGATCGGGGGCATGCTCACCGCCTTACCAGAGCCCAGCCGGCCAGCATCCACACCAGGATGGCCGCGCTCTTGATCAGGTGCGGGGCCAGCAGCGGGTCGATGAGATTGGTGAAGGACGGATGCCACGGCCAGGAGTTGTCCCGCCAGGCGGACGCCTCCCACTCGAAGAACGCCGCGAGGCAGATCAACCAGTACGACATGCCGATCATGTCCAGCTCGGCGGGCGGCGGAATGCGCTCCGGCGGCCTGCCAAAGGCGATGAGCCCAAGCGCCGCCCCGGGGATGACCATCCCCACCAGGGCACCGCGGCTGAACGGGGCCGCGGCCGCGGCGACCCAGGCGTACACCGCGAGCCCGGCAAGGACCAGCGCGAGCAGTGCCAGGCGAGCGGGGCGGCGCGGCCTGGTCACCTGCCGCCAGCGGCCGGCCTGGTCGCTCGGGGCCGGGGCCGGGTCTGTCGCCATACCATCTCCCGCCATCATGATCCCACCGCGGCCGGGCCGCGTGCCGGTAATCCCTGCCCCGCAGGCGAATCCCTACGCGAGGCTGGACTGCCAGCTGGCATGCAGGGCAGAGTACCGGCCGCTGCCCGCCAGCAGCAGATCCGGCGGCCCGTCCTCGACGATCTCGCCGCCGCTCATCACCAGCACCCGGTCGGCGATCGCCACCGTGGACAGCCGGTGCGCGATGATCAGCGCGGTGCGCCCGGCCAGGATCGTGCGCAGCGCCGACTGCACGGCCCGCTCGCCGGGGAGGTCGAGCAGCGAGGTCGCCTCGTCGAGCACGAGCACGGCGGGCGCCGCCAGGAACACCCGCGCGAACGAGATGAGCTGGCGCTGGCCCGCGGACAGCCGGCCGCCACGCTTGCCAACCTCGGCGTCGTAGCCGCCGGGCAGGGCGGTGATGAACGTGTCGGCGCCGATCGCCTTCGCGGCGGCGGTGATCTCCGCCCGGCTGGCGCCCGGCTTGCCCAGCTCGATGTTGTCCGCGATCGACCCGGTGAACAGGAAGTTCTCCTGGGTGACCAGCACCACCTCGGACCGCAGCCGGTCGGCCGCCAGCTCCCGCAGGTCGGTGCCGTCGAGCAGGACGCTGCCCTCGCCCGGGTCGTAGAAGCGGGCCACCAGCCGGGCCACGGTGGTCTTGCCCGCCCCGGTCTCGCCGACCAGTGCCACCGTCTGGCCGGCCGGAATCCGCAGGTTCATATCCGGCAATACGATCGCCTCGCGGTACCCGAAGCGCACCGAGTTCAACTGCAGTTCCCGGCCAGCCCCCCTGCGGGGCGGCAGTTCCGCGGGAACCTCGGGCTCGGGCACCCCCAATGGCTCGTCGAGCACCCCGGAGATCTTCTCCAGGGCCGCCCCGGCGGACTGAAAGCTGTTGTAGAACTGCGACAGGTCCTGCAGCGGGTCGAAGAAGCGCTGCAGGTACAGCAGGAACGTGGCGAGCACGCCCACCTTGATGTCGCCGTCCGCCACGCGCAGCCCCCCGTACAGCAGCACGGCGCCCGTGGCCAGGTTGGCGACCAGGGTGATCCCCGGTGAGTACACCGCGATCAGCCGCATCGAACGCAGGGTGGCTGCGGCGTTGCGCCCGTTCAGCGTTGAAAAGATCTCTTCGTTGCGGCGCTCGCGGCGGAACGCCTGCACCGCGCGGATGCCGCCGAAAGTCTCCACGAACGCGACGATCACATCGGCGATCGCCTCCCGGCTGCGCCGGTAGGCGATCGCGGACTCGCGGCGGAACCACAGGGTGAGCGCGGCCAGCGGGCCGAACCCGGCCAGCACCACCAGGGCCAGCGGCCAGTCGAGCAGCAGCATGCCCACGCCGACGAGCAGCAGCGAGAGCACCGCGGACACCAGCGAGTCGAGGCCCTCCTCGAACAGGTCGGAGATCGAGTCGATGTCCGAGGTCTGCCGGGAGATGACCCGGCCCGAGGTGTATCCCTCGTGGAAGGCCACCGGCAGCCGCTGGAAATGCGCGAACAGCCGGCGGCGCAGTTCCCTGACCACACCCTCACCGAACCGGCCGATCTGGCGGACGAACGCGCGGGTCGTGACGGCCTGCACCCCGACCGCCACGAAGAACGCGGCCATGATGGCGGCCAGCGGGGCCACGTCGCGGTCGTGCACCAGCGGCGGGATGCCGCGGTCGATGGCCACGCCGACCAGCCACGGCCCGGCCAGGGCCGCCACGTTCGCGACGACGATGAGCACCAGCGCCCAGGCCACCTGGCGCCGGTAGGGCCGCAGCAGTGCGGTGAGCAGCCGCCGGGCCCGCCGGCGCAGCAGGGCCGACAGCTTGCCGGTGACCTCCTCGGCGTTCTCGGCGGCTACCCCGCGCCACGGCTGGGCGGTCACCGCGCCACCGCCTGCTGCGAGTCCTCGTGCTCGCCGGCCGCTGTCACGTCGCCCATCAGCTCGGCGTAGCGGGGCTCGGTGGCGAGCAGTTCCGCGTGGGTGCCTGTCGCCACGATCCGGCCGTCGGCGAGCAGCGCGACCCGGTCGGCGAGCAGCACGGTCGACGGGCGGTGCGCGACCAGCAGCGCGGTCGTCCCGGCGAGCGCGTCCCGCAGGGCGGCGGTCACCTTCTCCTCGGTGCGCACGTCCAGCGCGGACAGTGGGTCGTCGAGGATGAGCACGGGCGGCTTGGCCAGGATGGCCCGGGCCAGGGCCAGGCGCTGCCGCTGGCCGCCGGACAGCGCCATGCCCTGCTCGCCGATCCTGGTGTCAAGGCCCCAGGGCAGCCGGGCCACGAAGCCCGCGTGCGCGACCGCCAGGGCCTGCTCGATCTGCTCGTCGGTGGCGTCCGGCGCGCCGAACGTGACGTTCTCCCGCACGCTCACCGAGAACAGGGTGGGATCCTCGAACCCGCTGCCGATCAGCGTGCGCAGCACCGGCAGCGGCAGGTCGCGGATGTCGGTGCCGTTCAGCGTGATCGACCCGGCGGTCGGGTCGGCCAGCCGCGGCACCAGATGCAGCAGGGTGGTCTTGCCGGAGCCGGTGGCACCGGTCAGCGCGAGGGTCTGGGCCGGCTCCAGGTCCAGCGACACCCCGCGCAGCACGGGACGCCCGGTTCCCGGGTAGCCGAACTCCACCCGGTCGAAGCGCAAGGTGCTAGCCCGGGGGGACGACCCCCCGGAACCCCCCGCTGGCCTGCGGCCCGGTTCCTCCGTCACCGGGCCGCGGGCCATGCTGGCCCGGGCCGGAGCGCCCACCGCGGGCGGGGAGACCACGGCGGGCGGGGTGTCGAGGATCTCGTACACGCGCTGCGCCGCCGTGGCGGCCTCCTGGCCGCTCGCCAGGATGTAACCCATCGCCTCGATCGGCCAGACCAGCTCCAGGGTGAGCGTGATGAACGCGACCAGGCCGCCGAGCGTCAGCGCGTCCTGGCTGGTCGCGATCGCGCCGAGCAGCACGATGAGCCCGATGACGGCGTTCGGGATGAGGTCGAGCGTGGCCCAGAACGAGCCGCGCAGCCGTGCCTTCTCGATCTGGGTCTGGAAGACGAGCGACGCTTGGGCGCCGTGCCTGTCCTGCGCCTGCGCGCGGCGGCCGAGTGCCTTGAGCACGGCGACCCCGGTAGCGGCCTCCTCGACGTAGGTGGCCAGGTCGCCCTGCTGGTCCTGGGCACGCCGGGACAGCACCCGGTAGCGCCGCTCGAACCGGCTGCTCACCAGGCTCACCGGCAGGAAGATCCCGCCGGTGATCAGCCCCAGCCACCAGTTGAGGTGGATCAGCAGCGCGACCACCGCGACGAACGTGACCACGTTGGTGATCAGGAACACCGTGCCGAACCCGGCGAACCGCCGGATCGCCGACAGGTCGGTGGTGGCACGGGACAGCAACTGGCCGGTCTGCCACTCGTCGTGGAACCCGACGTCCAGCCGCTGCAGGTGCGCGTACAGGTCGCGGCGCATGGCTTGTTCCATGCCGGTAACGGCGCTGGCCTGGACCCAGCGCCGGGTGAAGTTCAGTGCTGCCTGCGCGATGCCGAGCCCGGTCGCGGCGAGGCCGATGGGCAGCACCAGGCTGCGGTCACCGGTGCTGATCGCGCTGTCGATCAGGGCCTTGGTCAGCAGCGGAATCACCAGAGCGGTGGCGACCGAGGCACACGCGGCCGCCAGCATTCCGATCAATCGCCACAGGTAGGGCCGCAGGTAACTGCGGAGCCGCCACAGCGCCGCCAGCGGAGTCGCCGGGGAACGGGCACGCGCGTCGGCAGCAGCGTGCTCGGGGGGCATTATCGTCACGCTAACCGCCGGGCCGCGTATATGTCATCTGATTTTCTGCCGCTCGCTGGGTCGCCCGGAGCGGCGGTACCTGCCCGGTTAGCGCCTGATCGCGGTATTAAGAGCTGATTCGCGGTGAAACCCTGCCCACGACGGGGGTGGCGGAGCGACCCCGACTCTGGCACGCTGGCTAGCCCGGCCCGTGGGGCGTGGCCGGGAAGGACCGTTGGGGGCAGTCCATGACTGATTGGGCACCTGGCCCAGCGCTCGCCGCGTATCACTCCGGCGTGACCGTCGTCTGTGAGCTGGCCGCGCAGTTCACCGACGAGGCGTGGGCCGCCGCCCCGACCACCTGCCCGGAGTGGCGCGCCGCCGACCTGGCCGGGCATCTGCGCTGCGTCGCGGACGACTATCACGAGTACCTCGACGACGCACCGGTCAGCCGGATGGCCCGGCTGATGGCCCGCGGGCGCAGCCCGGAGAGCCTGGCCCGCAAGCTGGCCAGGCAGAACGCCGCCGAGCTTGTGGCGCTTCCCGACGCGACAGGTCCGGAGCACATCGCCGCCTTCGTGGCCGCCGCGCGGGCCTACGCCGACCGCGCCCTGGGCGTCTGGGATCTGCCGCACCACCGGTTCGGCGACACCGTGGTGACCGTTGGCGGCATGGTGGGCGCCGCCTGTGCCGAGTGGCACCTGCACGCCTGGGACCTGGCCGCCGCATTGGGCAAGGATTACCAGCCGGCCAGCCCGGAACTGCTGGCCGCCGGCTGGCAGGCGGGCATGCCGCACCTGCCGCTGGATGCCCGCGTGCACGTGGCACCGTGCGGTGCCGCCATCGCGGGCGCGGCGGTCGCGGTCGCGGGGGGCCCGGCTCATGGCCGCATCCATGCGGGCACCGGCCACGAGGGTGCCTGGCAGGCGCTGCTGCGCGCCTCCGGCCGCCACCCCCGCTGACCCGCTGCGGAAGGAGCACGGATGGGCCTGGATGTCAGCGCGGTACGGGCCGCCTACCCGGCACTGGCCGACGGTTACGCCTACCTCGACGGTGCGGCGGGCACCCAGCTTCCCGCGCCGGTGATCGACGCGATCAGCGGCGCGCACCGGTCCGGGCTTGGCAACTCCGACGGCGCGTTCCCGGCCAGCCAGCGCTCCGACGCGATCACGGCCGAGTGCCGCCAGGCAATCGCGGACCTGGTCGGCGGGAACCCGGCAGGCGTCATTCTCGGCCCGAACATGACCACGCTGACCTACCGGCTCGCCGCCACCTTGGCCAAGGACTGGCGCCCCGGTGACGAGGTGATCGTGTCCCGGCTGGACCACGACGCGAACATCCGGCCGTGGGTTCAGGCGGCCGGGCGGGCCGGCGCGGTGGTCCGGTGGGCCGAACTGGACCTGCCCGCGGGCGAACTGCCCGCCGGGCAGTACGACGCGCTGCTGAGCGAGCGGACCCGGCTGGTGGCGGTGACCGCGGCCAGCAACATCCTCGGCACCCGGCCCGACGTGGCCGCGATCACCGCGAAGGCCCGCGCCGCGGGTGCGCTCAGCTACGTGGACGGGGTGCACGCCACCCCGCACGGCCCCACCGACGCCGCCGCGCTCGGTGCCGACTTCTACGCCACCAGTGCCTACAAGTGGTCCGGGCCGCACATCGGCGCGGTCATCGCCGATCCCGCGCTGCTTGAGCCGCTGCGGCAGGACAAGCTGGCGCCCGCGCCCAGCAGTGTGCCCGACCGGTTCGAATGGGGCACCCCGTCCTTCGCCGACTTCGCCGGCGTGGCCGCCGCCGTCGATCACCTGGCCGGGCTTGACGCCGCGGCGGCCGGGACCAGGCGGCAGCGGCTGCTCACCTCGATGGCCGCCGCCCATGATCATGAGCAGCGGCTGCTGCGCGTGCTGCTGGCCGGGCTGGCCGCGATGGACAAGGTCACGCTGTACGGGAACGCCCGCAATCGCACCGCCACCGTGTACTTCAACGTGGCCGGCCTGACCCCGCGGGCGGTCGCGGTGCACCTGGCGGAGCGCAAGGTGAACGTCTGGGACGGGGACAACTACGCCTGGGAACCGGCGGGCGCGCTCGGCATCAGGGACACCGGCGGTGCGGTCCGGGCCGGTCTTGTGCACTACAACGACCGCTCCGATGTGGACAGGTTGCTGGCGGCCGTTTCTGAACTGGCCGGCTAATTGCCCTCCTCTTGTCGCCTGAATGGTCCCGTTCGGCCGCTTAACCTGGCATTCTGGCTCGGTGGAGCATGCTGGCACGGGGATGATCCATCACATCGAGCTCTGGGTGCCAAACCTGACCAGGGCTGAGGCCAGCTGGGGGTGGCTACTGGTCGAGCTGGGTTACCAGCCGTTCATCCAGTGGCCCGAGGGGCAGAGCTGGCGGGCGGGTGCCATCTACATCGTCCTTGAGCAGTCACCTGACCGGGTGGCCGGCCGCCACGACCGGTGCCGCCCCGGGATGAACCATCTGGCCTTCCATGTCGCCTCCAGGGAAGAGGTGGACAAGCTCACCGAGGAAGCACCGCAGCACGGGTGGCGGTTGCTGTTCAGCGACCGCCACCCGCACGCGGGCGGCCTTGATCACTACGCGGCCTACCTGGAGGACCGGGACGGCTACGAGGTCGAACTGGTCGCGCCGTCGTAAGGGTGCGCACGCAGGCCGGGCATCACCCAGACCGCACGGTGACCGACAGCCGCAGGTCCCGTGAGGAGCGGCCGACCTGCACGGTGAACTCGCCCGGCGGCCAGGCCCACTGCGCGGCCGCCTCGTCGAACACGGCGAAGATCCGGGCGGGCACCCGCAGGGTCACCTCGGCTGTCTCGCCCGGCGCCGTCGTCACCCCACCGAAGGCGCCAAGCACCCGCACCGGCCGGCTGCCGTTGGGCGGGGCGGCGGGGTCGGGGCTAGCGGAGCCCGGGGCTCGGGTCACATAAGCCTGGACGACCTCTCGGCCAGGCCGTGATCCGGTATTGCGGACGCGGACCCGCAACTGCGCGTCGGTGCCGGGTGCCAGGGTGCCCGCGGGGCCATTGAGCGACTCGTAGTCCCAGGTGGTGTAGCCAAGGCCATGACCGAACGGGAACATCGGGGCGATGCCCGCCGCGTCGTAGCCGCGGTACCCGATGAGCAGCCCCTCGGCGTAGTCGAGACGGCCGTCCCGCGGCTGCGCGTGCAGTACCGGGCAGTCGGCCTCGGCGGCCGGCAGGGTGACCGGCAGCCTGCCGCCCGGCTCGGCGTGGCCGAGCAGCACGTCCGCGAGCGCCTCGCCGATGGCCTGGCCGGGCAGCCAGGCATAGATCACGGCACCGACCTGACCGGCCCACGGCATCAGCACCGGCATGCCTGCGTTGACGACCACGACCGTCCGCGGGCAGGCCGCGGCGACCCGGCGGACAAGCTCGTCCTGCTGGCCGGGGAGTGTCAGGGTGTCCCGGTCGTAGCCCTCGCTCTCCGAGGTCTCCGCCGAGCCGACCATCACGACCGCCACGTCCGCTGCCGCGGCGGCCGCCTCCGCCTCCGCCATCAGGGTCCGCTCGTCCGCGGCGGGTGTGACGCCCAGCCGCAGCGCGACCGGCCCCTGGCAGGCGGCCGCCGGGCGGAACTCCACGGTGACCATGGCGTCCTGCCCGCCGGGCAGCGTGACCTGCCCGCGGATCTCGCCAGGGCGGGTCATGGTCTCGACCGGGTCGGCCGGGACCTGGGTCTCGCCCTGCGCGGCGACGGCCCCGTTCACGGTGACCGTGAGCCGTCCCACGCCCGCAGCACCGAACAGGTAGGGCCCGCCGGTCTCCGGGCGGAAGGCGGCACGGAGCGTGATCACGCCGCTCTCGCCCCAGCCCACGCCGGGCGGCAGCCCGTCCCACCAGGCCAGCGCGGTCGCGGTGCGATGCTCGCTGGCGAACACCTCGCCGCCGGGACTGGCGAACTCCAGCCGCACGCCCGGCTCGCCGGTGACCGGGTCGATGACCGAGCCACGGGGCGGCTCGGGCACGGTCTGCCAGGTCCAGCAGCCGGGCGCCGAGGTCACCGTGACCGCACCACCGAATGCCTCCCGCAGGGCCTGGACGGGCGCTGGGGCGGACGCCGGGATGACCCGGGCGCTGCCGCCGCCCTGGATCACCGGGTGCAGCGCGTTCGGCCCGATCACCGCGACCTGGTGGCTGCCGTCCGGCGCGAGCGGCAGCACCGCGCCGTCGTTGTGCAGCAGCACGAGCGAGCCGGTCACGGCCCTGCGCAGCAGCGCGGCAGGGACCAGGCCCGGTGGCGCGGGCTGGTCGGCGCCGTTGCCGGTGGCACCCATGGCGGCCGCCTCGCCGAGCGCGCCCACCCGGCGGGCCACACCGAGCAGCCTGGCCAGCTTGTCGTCCACCATCTCCTCGGGCACCTGCCCGGCCCGGACCGCGTCGGCCAGCGCCTCGCCCCAGTACCTGTTCGGCCCGGGCATGGCCAGGTCCAGCCCGCCCACGGCGGCCGGCACCGTGCTGCGGGTGGCGTCCCAGTCGGAGGTGACCAGGCCGGCGAAGCCCCATCCGCCCTTGAGCACCGCTCTCAGCAGCGTGGCGTGCTCGGTCATCCTGGTCCCGTTGACCACGTTGTACGCCGCCATGACCAAAGCGGCGCCGCCTTCCCGCACGGCGGCCTCGAACGGGACCAGGTACAGCTCACGGAGCACCTGCTCGGCGATGCGCGCGTCGTAGGTCCACCGCTCGGTCTCCGAGTCGTTGCCGACGTAGTGCTTCACCGTGGCCGCGACGCCGGCCGACTGGACGCCGGTCACGTACGCGACGGCGATCCGGGCGGTCAGCTCCGGGTCCTCGGAGAAGCACTCGAAGCCCCGCCCGGCCAGCGGGGTGCGCATCAGGTTGATGGTCGGGGCCAGCAGGATGTCCACGCCCTTGCCGCGCGCCTCCGCGCCGAGGGCCGCGGCAAGCTCGCGGACCAGTTCCGGATCCCAGGTGGCGCCGAGTGCCGACGGGCAGGGCAGGCAGCTGGAGGGGTTGCTCTCGTCCAGGGTCATCCCGCGCACCCCGGACGGCCCGTCCGAGGTGACCATCGGGCGCAGCCCGAGGGCGTCGCAGCCGGGGATCCGCCAGCTGTCCGCACCGGTCAGCAGCCGGACCTTGTCATCAAGGGGGAGCGCAGCCAGCTGGCTGCGCTCCCCGGACATCTGAGTTGTCATCTGGTCAGGACTTCGGCTTCAGCTGAAGAACCGTGTATTCCAGATAGGGGGTGTTCGGCACCGGCGTCATGTAGGGATCGCTCGCCGATGGCCATCCGGTGTAGTTGCGGGTCGAGTACTCGGCCCAGGCACCGCCGTACAGCAGCGGGACCACCGGCGCCTGGCTGGTCATGACCTGCTGCAGCTTGGTGATGGCGGCGGACTGCTCGGTGCTGCTGCCCGAGCTCTCGTACTGGACCAGGGCCTGCTGGGCAGCCGAGTCGGAGAACCGGCCGAAGTCGCCCGTGGCCGGCTTGCCGATCGGGGCGCTCAGCCTGCTGTCCAGCCAGCCGCTGTAGAACACATAGGGCGTGGGGCCCTGGTTCGACCAGCGGATCGTGCTGTCGAAGGTGCCGTTGGCGACATCCCCGGCCCACACGGTCGGGTTACCGATGCCGTCCACCGTTACGTTGAAGCCCAGCGTGTTGAGCTGGTGCGCGATGAGCTGGTCGGCGGTGTAGTAGTCGCTGTATGGAATCGGGTCGGAGATCTTGAACGCGATCGTCTTGCCGTTCTTGCTCCACTTGCCGTTGACCTTGGCGTAGCCGTCGGCCTGGAGGATCGACGCCACCTTGGCCGCGTCACCGGCCGCCGGGAGGTTGTTGGCCAGCGCCGGGTCCTGGTAGGCGCTCTGCGCGGGCAGCATCAGGCCGCTTGTGGAGGAGGCGGGCAGCTCGTAGCCGGTCTCGGCCTGGGTGGACAGCTGCTGCCGGTTGATGCCGAACTCGATCGCCTGCCGCACCGCCGGGTCGCTCAGCGGCGCCTTCTGGGTGTTGAGGAACAGCGACACCACGTTGTTGGCGTTGAAGTACGGCGCGCCGGCCAGCCAGGTGTGGTTCTCCGGGCTCTTGGACAGGTAGTTGCCCTGGATATCGGTGACGTAGTTGCCCGCCCAGTCGATCGAGCCGCTCTGGATCGGCGGAACCAGGTTGGCGTTGGTGTTGTAGGACGGGAAGTCGATCACCGGCACGTGCAGGGTGCTCTTGTTCCGGTAGAACGGGTTGATCTTGAGCGTGAAGCCCTGCGGGGAGAACTTGTCCAGCATGTACGGGCCGGTCCCGACCGGGCTGGGGTCAGCGAACGTGACCGGATTGCCCACCGTGGACCAGATGTGCTGGGGCTCGATGTAGACCTGCCCGATCAGGAACAGGTTGGCGTACTGCGGTGTGGCGAAGTTCAGCTGCACCGACGTGGCGGAGGGCGCCGAGGCGCTGGTGACGATCGGGGCCCCGGTGGTGAACAGCGCCGGGTGGGCCTTGATCAAGTTGAAGGTGAAGGCCACGTCGCTGGCGGTGAACGGCTTGCCGTCGTTCCACTTGACGCCGGAACGGACCGGGATCGTGAGCGTCTTGCCGCCGTTGGAGAAGGTGGGCTGGCCGGACGCCAGCATCGGGATCCCCGGCTGGGTCGGCTTCAGGATGTTCCAGATGTAGAGCGGCTCGTTGTACAGGGCCACCGCATTGGTGAGGAAGCCGGTAGAGGTGGACGAGAGCGGGTTGAAGTTGTCGGTCATCGGCGCGAGCGGGGTGCTCTCGACGACCAGCGGCTGGCCGGTCTTGGGCTGGGTGGCCCCCGGGGTACTCGATGAACTCGAACTGCCGCAGGCCGCGGCGCCGAGGGCGAGGGCGAGGACGCCGGCGGCACCCACGCCCTTCAAGATTGTTAGTTTCATTGCTTAAACTCCGATGTACCCGGCCGGCTCATCGCCGGCCTTGTTGAATGCGACCGTGGTGGGTCCGTTGTCAGTGAGGCGGTGGTAGCCGGCCGGGGCTCGCCCCTGCCGCCTGCCGCCGGTCTTTCATCAGCGTTGTTGCTGGCGCGCTACGAGCGGCGCCCGCTAACCGGTGTTCCGCTGCATCACGCCTCCTTTCCCTGGTCGGGCGCTACTGGTGCGGACACGAGGTTCCCCGCGCGCCCGGCCAGCGGGCGGGATTGCCCGCCGGTCAGGCCAGTCGCATGCAGCCAGCAGGCGCTGGCGTGGCCGGTGGAGACCTCGAATGCGGGCGGTACCTGTTCGGCGCACACCGCCATGGCGTGCGGGCACCGCGGGTGGAAGCGGCAGCCGCCCGGCGGGTTCACCAGGCTCGGCGGGGCGCCGCGGGCGGCCAGGACGGGCGGCCCGGCCCGGTCGGGGTCCGGG
The DNA here is from genome assembly GCA_963707905.1 of uncultured Actinomycetes bacterium. GTDB lineage: Bacteria > Actinomycetota > Actinomycetes > Streptosporangiales > Streptosporangiaceae > DASXKD01. The sequence goes on from CAVPSA010000023.1 coordinate 162,687, forward strand.
GCCGCGTTGAGCAGCAGTTTGGTATAGGGGTGGGCCGGCTCGTCCGTCACCGTGGCGGCCGGCCCGAACTCGACCCGCTGGCCCGCGTACATCACCATGATCGAGTCCGCCAGGTAGCGGGCCGAGGCGATGTCGTGGGTGATGTAGAGGATCGCCAGGTGGTTCTCCCGCCGCAGGTCCTCGAGGAGGTTGAGGATGCCGAGCCGGATGGAGACGTCCAGCATCGAGATCGGCTCGTCGGCGAGCAGGATCCGGGGCCGGGCGGCGAGCGCCCGGGCGATGGCGACCCGCTGCCGCTGGCCGCCGGAAAGCTCGTGCGGGTACTTGGCCACGAACCCGCCCGGCGGCGTCAGCGCCACCCGCGTCAGCAGGTCGGCGATGGCTTCGTCCAGGGGACGGCCGCGCTGCACGGTGCCGTGCAGGATCAGCGGGCGGGCCAGGTGGTACCGGACGTCATGGACGGGGTTGAGGGAGGAGAACGGGTCCTGCAGGACCATCTGCACGTCGCGCGCATAGCCGCGCCTGCCCCGGCTGGAGGTCGGTACCGGGCGGCCATCCAGCAGGATCTGGCCCGACGTTGGCGTGATCAGCTGGGCGAGCATGCGGGCGAGCGTGGACTTGCCGGAGCCGCTCTCGCCCACCACGGCGGTGATCCCGTCCTCCGCCAGCGACAGCGAGACCTGCTCGACCGCATGCACCACCCGCCGCCCGGCCCGCCCGGCCCGGCGCACCCCGTGGACCCAGAAGTGCTTGGTGAGCTCGCGCGCTTCGAGCAGCACGGGTGCTGCCTGCGCGGGCTGCGGGGTGGCCAGGCCGGACTCAGTCATCGCGGGCCCCCAGGTTCTTTGTGACGGTGGCGGCCGCCGTGGGCGCGGCGACGGCGGCCGGTGGCAGGGCGCCCACGGCGGCCGCGCCATCCGCGGCGGCTGGGCGGGGTGCGGCCGGTGGCGGATACTGGCCGGCGGCGCCCGGCCTGGCGGGTGCGGGGGAACCGGTCATGCCGGGATCGGCCACGTCGAGTTCGGCTGGCGGCTTGGCGCCGGCCTCCTGCAGCCAGCAGGCGGCCAGCCTGCCACCCTGGCCCGGTACCGGCACCAGCGGCGGCGCCTGGGTCCGGCACCGGTCCATCGCATAACCGCACCGCGGGTGGAAGACGCAGCCGCCCGGCAGCGCCCGCAGATCCGGTGGGGAGCCGGGTATTCCGATCATCTGCCGGTGCGGTCCGTGCAGCGGCGGGAACGAGCTGAGCAACCCCAGGGTGTAGGGGTGGCGCGGGGCGCGGAACAGCGAGTTCGCCGCCGCCCGCTCCACGATCCGGCCCGCGTACATGACGGCTATCGAGTCGGTCACCTCGACAAGCAGCGACAGGTCATGGGTGATGAACAGGACGGCGAAGCCGAGCCGCTCCCGCAGCGCGATCAGCTCTGCCAGGATCTCCCGCTGGGTGACCACGTCGAGTGCGGTGGTGGGCTCGTCCAGGATGACCAGGCGCGGTTCCAGGGCCAGCGCCATGGCGATCATCACCCGCTGCCGCATGCCGCCGGACAGTTCGTGCGGGTAACTGTTCAGCCGGTCGGCGGAGATGCCCACCATGCCAAGCAGTTCGGCCGCCCGCGCCTGCTCGGCCTCCTGCCCCATGCCGGGGCGGTGTGCCCGCAGCACGTCGGTGAGCTGTATCCCGATGCGCATCACCGGGTTGAGCGCGTTCATCGCGCTTTGCAGCACCACCGCGATGTGCGCCCAGCGCAGCTGGCGCAGTTGCTCCTCGTCGGCGGCGAGCAGGTCCACGCTCTGCCCCGGCGCCGTGTGGTAGCGGACCTCGCCGCCGGTGATCAGCCCGGGCGGCCGCAGCAGCCGGATCGCCGCGTACGCCAGCGTGGACTTGCCGCTGCCGCTCTCCCCGGCGAGGCCGAGCACCTCGCTGGAGTGCAGCACCAGGTCCGCGCCGATCACCGCGTGCACGGCGGCGTCGCCCACCCCGTAGTACACGTTCAGGCCGTTGATCTCCAGCAGGGGCTGGCCGGCGCGGTCCGCGGGGGGAACGTCACCGGGCTGCCTGAGGCCCCGCGTGGCGGCGCCACGTTCCCGCGCGGCGCGGCGGCGGATCATGGCCGCTGCCCCCCTTCGCGAAGCTGCACCACCGGCGTGACGCCGAGCTTGATCTGGCGCGGCACGGCCCCGACGGCGTACCGCTTGACCCGCTTGCGGGTCAGGCCTGCCCCCCGCAGCCGGGGGTTGATGAACTCGTCGATACCGAAGTTGAGCAGGGCCAGTGCGGTGCCGAGGAAGGCCACGGCGAGGCCGGGCGGCAGCCACCACCACCAGTACCCGCTGACCTCGGCGTTGGCGCTCTGCGCCCAGAAGAGCATCGTGCCCCAGTTCCAGTGCGTCGGGTTGACCAGGCCCAGGAAGGCCATGGCGGTGTAGGTGCCGACCGCGTACAGCACGGTGAACAGGAGCGACGAAGCGACGATCGGCAGCAGGTTGGGCAGGATCTCGAAGCCGATGATCCGCCAGGTGCGCTCGCCAGCCAGCCGCGCCGAGTCGACGTAGTCGCGGCTGCGCATCGACAGTGTCTGCGCCCGGAGCACCCGGGCCCCCCAGGCCCAGCCGGTGATGGCGATGATCAGGCCGATCAGCAGGTCGTTGCTGCCCTGCGAGGGGGGCAGGAACCCGAAGATGACGATGAGCAGCGGCAGCGCGGGCAGCACCAGGAAGAAGTTGGCCAGCATCGAGAGCAGGTCGTCGGCGTAGCCGCCGAGGTAGCCGGCGGTCACCCCGATGACCACCGACAGCACCGTGGCGACCGCGCCGGACAGGAACGCGACCAGCACCATGCTCCGCGCGCCGACCAGCAACTGGGACAGCACGTCCTGCTGGACCTGGGTGGTGCCGAGCCAGTGGGCCGCCGACGGCGGCTGCGGCACGCCGTTGGTGGTGGACAGGCTCGCGCCGGGGGGATAAGGGGCGATCCACGGGCCGATCACGGCGATGAGGAGGAAGAACCCGAGGGAGATCAGCCCGAAGATGACCTTCGGCGACCTGGGGAGCCGGAGATGCCGGTTCCAGCCGCTGGCGACCGCCACGGGTTCCGGTGGGCCGACCGCGCCCGGGGCGCTCGCGGCGCCGAGTTCAGTACTGGCAGCCATGGCTCATGCCTCCTGCCGGGTCCGGGGGTCCAGCAGCACGTACACGAAGTCCGCGAGCCAGGTTGGCGGCCAGGACGGCGAAGGTGATGATGAGGAAGATCCCCTGGAGCAGCGGATAGTCGCGGTTGTTGACCGCCTGCAGCAGGATCCAGCCCACGCCCGGGTAACTGAAGACAATCTCGGTGAGCAGCGCCCCGGAGACCACGAAGCCGATGGCCAGGGAGAACCCGGACACGCTCGGCAGGACGGCGTTCCGGGCCGCGTACCACACCACCCGGCGCTTGCCCAGCCCCTTGGCCTGGGCGACCAGGACGTAGTCCTCGTCCATGGTGGTGACCATGACGTTCCGCATGCCGACGATCCAGCCTGCGGCCGAGCACACCACGATGGTCAGCGCCGGCAGCGCCGCGTGGCTGATCACGTCGCCCGCGTACGCCAGGTTCCACGCGGGGAAGTCGAGCTGGTTGTAGGCACGGCCGGTGGGGAACCAGCCCAGCTTGACCGCGAACAGCTCCAGCGCCAGGAACGCGATGAAGAAGTAGGGCGCCGCCTGGAAGAACGTCATGGCGGGCAGCAGGTTGTCCATCCAGCTGCCGCGCCGCCAGGCGACCACCGCACCGAGCAGCGTGCCGAGGATGAAGCTGATCACGGTGGCGGTGCCGACCAGCGCGACCGTCCACGGCAGCGCACCCTTGATCACGCTGGCCACCGTGGACGGGTAGTACCCGGTCGAGATGCCGAAGTTGCCGTGCAGGATGTTGTTCAGGTAGTGCAGGTACTGGCTCATCACGCTCTGCCTGGTGCCCACGCCGAACTGGGTTTCCAGGGACTGGATGGTGCCCGGGGTGATCTGGCCCTGCAGCCGGGCCAGGATCGCCTCCACCGGGTTGCCTGGCATCATCCGCGGGATGAAGAAGTCCACGGTGATCGCCGCCAGCGCGGTGATGATGTAGAAGACGATCCGCCGCCCAAGGACGCGCATTGCCGGGCCCTCCCTTACCGTTGCCGCATCAGCAGCGGCGTTGTGGCCGGCGGGCAGCCGCAGCTCTCCCTGCGGACCAGCCTGGTGGGCAGGGTGACGTCGTCCCTGGGCTGGCCGGCGTCGGTGATCATCGAGTACAGGGTCTCGAACGCGGTCGCGCCCAGGTCGGTGATGGGCTGGCGGACGGTGGTGAGCTGCGGGTGCAGGTGCCGGGCCACGGGGATGTCGTCGAAGCCGGTGACGGCGACCCCGCCGGGCACGTCGATGCCGTGCCGAACCAGGGCGTAGACCACTCCGAGCGCGGTCTGGTCGTTCGCGCACGCGATCGCCTGGGGGAGGGCGCCCCCGCCGGCCAGGAGGTTCTCGATCACCCGGGCACCACCGGCGGCCGTGTAGTTCCCCTGCCACACCGGGCCGCTCACGAACTGCGCGCCGTCGGCGATGACCTGCTGCGGAGAAGGCGGCGTGCCGGGCGAGATTGTCCGGGCTGTCCGCGTGCCCGCCGAGATAGGCGAGCGTGTGGTAGCCATGGTCGCGGACCAGGTGCCTGGCCAGCTCGGCCATGCCGGTCCGGTTGTCGCTGCTCACGTTCACCGTGCCCGGGGTCGGCATGCCCGCCAGGGTCACCACAGGCACCTGATGGCCGAGGTGGCCGACCTGACCCGGATCGAGCACCCGGTCATGCAGGATGAGCCCGTCGCTCTTGCGGGCCAGCGCGAAGATCCGCCGGGTGTCGTCGTGGCCCAGCCCGACCGAGCTGACCAGCAGGTTGAAATCCCGCTTCTGGGCGGCCACCTCGATGCCCCGGTTGATCAGGTCCGGGAACTGCAGGCTCGTCTCTTCGTCCTCGAAGATGCCATCGGCCGACACGGTGACCTCGGGCCGGCGGATCACCACACCGACGACCTCCTTGAGGTGGCCGCTCAGCGCCCGGGCCGCGCCGTCAGGGATGAAACCCAGTTCGGCCACGGCGCGCTCAACCCGTTCCTTGGTGTCGGGCAGCGGGTTACGGCGGCGGTTGAGCACGCGGGACACCGAGGCGATGGACACGCCCGCGGCCCGCGCCACGTCGTAGATGGTGGGAGTGCCGTGCTCGATGCCGTCGGCCAGCGGATCACCCCGGTCGCGCCGGATACCTTCCGGCGCGCCTTCGAGGGATGACCTCATCCACCGACGCACTCCTTCGTTCCGGACCGGCCAGGGGGGTGGCCGGTGTCTGCCGAGGCAGGAGCCTTGCGGCTGGTAAGCGCTTACCACAACACTCCAGAAAAGAGCGCTTTCCCGAGGGTGCCGATAGTTCCGCCGCCTTGGTAAGCGCTTACCAACCAGTTGCGCAGAGCGTATGACGGACCCCGGTCACGGCTCAAGACCTGAATGGCTCCGTTACGTGAACGTGACATTCCTGCCGGTCTGCCCCGTAGGTCCGGTCCGGGCCCTAAATACCTCATAGGCGTGATCGTCGTCCTGGCACCACCCTGGCCGTGAGGGTCCGGTGTCCCTAGCTGCCGGGGACCTTGGTCCTGCTGCTCTTGGTTCCTCCGGCGGGGAACTCCGGGTTTAGGTCGGCTGGCGACTTCCGGTTAAGGGCTGACCGAAACATCGCTGAAATCATCGGCCGGACGGCTAGCAGGTCCGTTCCTCCTGGCGTAACAGCCGGGAAACGCGTCCGAAACCCGGCCATGGGAAACAAGAGATGTTCCTGACGAATACCGAAGTGGCCGGCCGGCCTGAGCTAACCCGGGACTCCCCGGATCACGGCGTCGTGATGGCCCGGCCGCGGTCTGCGGCGGCGCCACCTGCACGGGTGGCGCGCCCGGCACCGCGGCCGGAAACCCCCGGCAAGCCCTCGGGGCTAGCCCACGAAGGAAGGAATCAGTGAATCCCTACGCAGCGTGGCTGAGCTCGGGTGACAACGCGTGGCAGATGACGGCCGCGACCCTGGTCGGCCTCATGAGCATCCCCGCCCTTGCCGTGCTCTACGGCGGCCTGGTGCAGCGCAAATGGGCGGTGAACACCATGCTGATGGTGTTCAGCACGTTCTGCCTCGTCCTCATCGTCTGGGTCCTGTGGGCCTTCAAGATGGGGTTCGGGTCGCCGTGGATCGGTACCTTCCTCGGCAAGCCGGGAACCGTGGTGGGCGCCTCGGCCGAGCAGGCACAGGCGAACATCCCGTCGCTGAACGGGTTGATGCCGAAATTCAGGTTCCCGCAAGGGTCGCTGGTCTACTTCCAGTTCGTGTTCGCCGCGATCACCCCGATCCTGTTCATCGGGAGCGTGATCGGGCGGATCAGCTTCAAGGTCTGGCTGATCTTCGTCCCGCTGTGGATCACGTTCGCCTACGCGGTGAACGCGTTCCTGCTGTGGGGCGGCGGCTGGTGGGCGGCGCACGGCGCGCTGGACTTCAGCGGTGGCTACGTCATCCACCTGGCGGCGGGGGTTTCCGGCTTCGTGGCCGCGGCCGTCGTCGGGCCGAGGCTCAAGCGGGACCGCGAGCACGGCGTGCCCAACAACCTGCTGTTCGTCGCGGTGGGCGCCGGCATCCTGTGGCTCGGCTGGAACGGCTTCAACGGCGGTGACCCCTACTTCGCCGGCGCCGACGCCACCGCCGCCCTGATCAACACCAACCTCGCCACCGCGGTGGCCATGATGACCTGGATCATCATGGACATGATCGGCGGCCCGGGGAAGAAGGCCACGTTCCTCGGCGGCCTCAACGGCATGATCTGCGGCCTCGTGGGCATCACCCCGGCCGCCGGGTACGTGAACGGCGTCGGCGCGATCATCATCGGCGCGGTCACCTCGGCGATCGTCTGGTTCGCCTGGAACTACCTGTCCAAGGTCCGGCCGTTCAGCAAGGTGGACGACGCGCTCGGCGTGGTGTACACGCACGGCATCGCCGGCCTGCTCGGCGGGTTGCTCGTCGGCCTGCTCGCCGATCCGAGCATGATCGTCTACCTGGGCATCGGCAAGAACCCGGACGTCACCACGTCGGGCCTGTTCTACGGGCATCCGCACCAGTTGCTCGTCCAGGCCGGGGCGGCGCTGACCATCATCGTCTGGGACGGGCTGGTCACCTTCCTCATCCTCAAGGGCATCGGGCTGTTCATGAAGCTGCGGATACCCGACGAGGACCTGGAGATCGGTGACGTCGCGGTGCACGGCGAGGAGGCGTACCCCACGGAGGAACTGGTGCGCGTCGGCGCCGCCGCGGACGCCGGCCCGGCTCCCGCGGCACGGTCCGGCGGGCAGGGCGCCCTCGCCGAGAAGGTCCGGCAAACCGAATAGCGGGAGGAGATGGCTCCGCCCGGCGGCCTGCTTCTGCCCCGAATGCAGGCCGCCGGGCGGATGGGACAGGCCAGCGGGCTTCGTCTCGACGCCGTGTTTTTCGTGCCATCCAGCGGCAGCACGCTCGGATGGACCGGGCCCCGCGACATCGGCTCGCGCACCGGCCAGACCTACGTGGCCAGCGTGCTGGCCGCGAACCCCGCGGCGCCGCTCGCGCCGGACTCGGCAACTCTCACGCTGATCAGCGCGGTCAAGGGCGCGCTCCAGCTCGCCGCCGGCTGAGCCTGGTTACAGGCCGGCCACCTGGGGGATCACCTCGCTGCCGATGATTTCCAGCGGGGTGACCTCCCAGACATTCGCCACCGCACCGATGGCCGCATGGAAGCCCATCCCGGCCAGGTTGCCGAGCTGGTCGACCATCTCGGCGGTCTTCTCGCCCTTCTCCCCAGGGTCGAAGATGAAGTAGCAGGTCTTGGTGATCTCGTCGTAGTCGCGGCCCTCGGCGTCACAGTGGGCCCGCAGCACGTCCAGCTTGCGCGCCAGGTCGGGGCCGGGGAACAGGTTGCACGCCTGGGCGTACCTGGCCACGAACCGCAGCGTCTTCCGCTCGCCGCCGCCGCCGATCAGGATCGGCGGGTGCGGCTTGGACAGCGCCTGCGGCGAGTTCAGCGGCCGTTCGAGCTGGTAGTGCTTGCCCTGGTAGGGGGTCTGGTCGCCGCGCCACATCTGCAGGCAGATCTGCAGCGTCTCCTCCAGCCGCTCGAACCGCTCGGCCACCGGCGGGAACGGGATGCCGAGCCCACGGGACTCCTCGTCGTTCCAGGCGGCGCCGATGCCGAGCCACGCCCGTCCGCCCGACAGCACGTCCAGCGTGGTCACGGTCTTGGCGAGGATCCCCGGGTGCCGGTAGACGGTGCCGGTCACCAGGGTCAGCAGCTTGACCCGCGAGGTCACGCCTGCCAGGTAGGCCAGCGTGCTGTAAGCCTCGAGCATCTCCCGCTCCGGCGGCCCGATCACCCCGATCTGGAAGAAGTGGTCCATCACCGCGATGAAGCCGAACCCGGCCTCGTCGGCCGCCCGGCCCACCGCGGCCAGGTCGGCGCCCAGCCGGGCCGGGCCGTCCGGGAAGGTGAAGTCGGGAATCTGCACGCCGATCTGCACGGGTGATCGCCTCCGCTCTCGGTTCTGCCGGGCCGCGCCACCGGGCCGCGGCCGGCCGGGACCGCCCGGTGAAGACTCTCACAGCCGCCTGTGATCGGTGCCTCCGGCCCCTGCCCGGACGCCAGGTCACGCACAATGGGAGTATGACCCAACCCGTGCTCAAGACCAGGACGCTGGTGACCGAGGATGGTGTGCCGATCGAGGCCATGCACCTGCCCAGGGACACCGACCTGGCGATCGTGCTCGCCCACGGCTTCACCCTGTCCTGGCAGCACGGAGCGGTGTGGAAGGTCGCCAGGAGGCTGAACCGGACGGCCGGGGTGATCGCGTTCGACTTCCGCGGTCACGGCAGGTCGGGCGGGCTTTCCACGCTGGGCGACCGGGAGACCAAGGACCTGGCCGTGGCCGTCGCTTATGCGCGGGAACTGGGCTACCGGCGGATCGTCCCTGTCGGGTTCTCCATGGGAGCCTCGATCGTGGTCCGGTACGCGGGCCTGGTCGGCGGCATCGACGCCGCGGTGTCGGTGAGCGGTCCCGGGCGCTGGTACTACCGGGGCACCTACCCGATGCGCCGGGTGCACTGGGCGGTGGAGCGGCGCCTCGGCCGGATTATCACCCGCATGTGGCTGAACACCAGGATCAGCTCCGGGCGCTGGAATCCGGTGCCGACGCCGCCCGCGGAGGCGGCTGCCCGCGTCGCGCCCATCCCGTTCCTGGTGGTGCACGGTGACCGGGACCCCTACTTCCCGGTCGAGCACGCCCGCCAGCTGTACGAGGCCGCCCGCGAACCGAAGGAACTGTGGATCGTCCCCGGGTTCGGGCACGCCGAGTCGGGCTCGGACGACGCCCTGCTGGACCGCATCGCCGCCTGGGCCGACCAGACGACGGCAGGCCGGGCGCCCGGCGGCGAAGCGGAAACGGAACGGGCCGGCGCCGCCTGAAGCCCGAGCGCGTCAGGCCGGGGCGGCCTCGCGCAGGCTCTCCCCGGTTTCCGGGTCGAAGAAGTGCAGCGCGGAAAGGTCCACGTGCACCTTGGCGGTCTGGCTCTCGGCCAGCGTGGTCCGCGGATCCATCCGGGCCACGATCGCCGCCGACAGCGGCTCGATCTCCTCCTCCGCCGCCGGGTCCTCTGGCCCGGTGGCCGCCATCGGGTGCAGCGGATGAACCCGCTCTGCCAGCCCGGGCCCCTCTCCCCGCCCAAGCGGCAGTGCACATCAACTTCTGACCCAAGCTCTTCGCGCAGCTCCACATGTACGTCGAGGACCGACCCGGGCGCGGCGTCCGGCACCAGCGCGGCGTCCTCCAGGTTCTCCGGCCGGATGCCGAGGATGACCTTGCGCCCCAGGTAATCCCCGAGCCCCGGGTGCTCGCGCACCGCTGGCTCGGCCACGGTGAGCCGGTGCGTGCCGAAACACACCTGCGGCCCGCCGTCGCCGCGCTCGACCGTGGCTTCCAGCAGGTTCATCGCCGGGGAGCCGATGAACGCGGCCACGAACAGGTTGGCCGGCCGCTTGTACAGCTCCTGCGGCGATGCGACCTGCTGGAGCTCCCCGTGCTGGAGCACGGCCACCCGGTTGCCCAGTGTCATCGCCTCGGTCTGGTCGTGCGTGACGTAGATCGTGGTCACCCCGAGCGCGCGCTGCAGCCGGGCGATCTCGGCGCGCATCTGCACCCGCAGTTTGGCGTCCAGGTTGGACAGCGGCTCGTCCATGAGGAACGCGCGCGGCTGGCGCACGATGGCCCGGCCCATCGCGACCCGCTGGCGCTGCCCGCCGGAAAGCTGCCGCGGCTTGCGGGCCAGCAACGGCTGAAGCTCCAGGATCCGGGCGGCCTCCTCGACCCGCCGCCGGATCTCCGCCTTGGGGGTCTTGCGGTACTTCAGGCTGAACGCCATGTTGTCGTACACCGACAGGTGCGGGTAGAGCGCGTAGCTCTGGAACACCATGGCGATGTCGCGGTCCCTGGGCTCGGTGTCGTTCACCGGCTGCCCGTCGATGAGGATGGTCCCCCCGGTGACCTCCTCAAGACCGGCCACCATGCGCAGCGCCGTGGTCTTACCGCACCCGGACGGGCCGACCAGCACCATCAGCTCGCCGTCGGCGATGGACAGGTCAAGCCCGCGCACCGCCGTCGTCCCGTCGGGGAACTGCTTGGTGATGCCGTCAAGCACGATTGCCGCCATCGGGGCTCCTCACTCTCCGCCGCGCCGCTTGGGCGGGGTGGCGGGGTCGGGGCTAGCAGTGCCCGCGGGCGGGGCTTCGCTGCCCGCTCCCGGGCCACTTGGGCGGGGCGGTGGGGTCAGGGTCAGCACTGCACTTGCTGTCATTTAGCCGCCAAACGCCAGGGCGGGGCCGCCCCGGGCCCCCGGGATGGCCCGCAGCACGTGGCCGGCCAGGGGCTCGGCCGCCCGCTGCTCGCCGGTCATGCCTTCCCAGGCCGTGGTCAGGTACAGCTCGTCCAGGCCGGGGCCGCCGAACGCCGGGCAGGTCGGCTGCGACGCCGGAACAGGCAGCACCGCCAGCAGCTCACCGTCCGGTGCGTACCGGTGCACCTGGCCGGCGCCCCAGATGGCCACCCACAGGGTTCCCTCGGCGTCCACCACCAGGCCGTCGGGCACCGGGCCGCCGCCGGGGAAGCGGACCAGGTCCCGGGAGCGCCCCAGTTCCCCGCTGGCCGCCTCGAAGCGGAACGCCCGGATCCGCGGCTCGGGCTCGCCCGAGTCGATGTAGTAGAACGTGCCGCCGTCCAGGCTCCAGCCCAGCCCGTTCGACTCGGTGACGCCATCGAGGGCCATGGTGACGGTCCCGCCGGGGTCAAGCCGGTACAGCGCCCCCGCGCCCGGCCGCACGTCCCCGGTCACCGTGCCGGCCCAGAACCGCCCCGCGGGGTCGCACGCACCGTCGTTGAAATGGGCGTCGGCGGGCATCCCCGGCGGGCGTAGCGCACCTTCTTCGATCTCGCCGGCGGCGCCGGTCAGCCGGAACCCGGCGGCCGTGGCGAGAACGTACCCGCCGCCGCGGCGGGGAGCCGCGGCGCCGAGCGCGACGCCGGACAGGTCAAGCGCGATCTCGTCGCCCACGCCCGGCCGGTACCTGTGCAACCGCCCGGCGTTGATGTCGACCCACATCAGGCAGGCCTGGCCCGCGTCCCAGAAGGGGCGCTCGCCCAGCTCCGCGCCTGCCGGGACGGCGACTTCCCAGCCCGTGCTGGCCCGGGGGGGCGACCCCCCGGAGCCCCCCGGTGGCCTGCGGCCCGGTTCCTCCGTCACCGGGCCGTGGCCCGGGCCGGGCCCGTTCACTTGCCCATCCCCAGGGTCAGGCCCTTGACCAGGTGCCGCTGGAAGATCAGGTACACGATGATCGCGGGCAGCGCACTGACGAGCGAGCCCGCCATCAGCACCGGGATGCTGGTGGTCCGGCCCGCCGACAGCGCGGCCAGGCCGACGGTGATGGTCCGCTGCTGCGGGTTCTGCAGGAACAGCAGCCCGACCAGCAGGTCGTCCCAGATCTGGATGAACTGCAGCACGGTCACGGTGGCCAGGGCCGGCCAGGACAGCGGCAGTGCGATCCGCAGGAACGTGCGCTCGTAGCCGAGCCCGTCCATCACCGCCGCCTCGATCAGGTCGTCGGAGATGCCCCGGTAGTAGGTCGCCATCAGGAACGTGGCGAACGGGGTGCCCAGCGCGACGTACACGAGGATGGCGCCGAGGTAGGTGTTGATCAGGCCCAGCTTCCCGAGGTTCACGTACTCCGGGATGATGATCGACTGCAGCGGAACCATCAGCGCGGCGACCACGCCGAGGAACACCAGGCCGCTGCCCCGGTAGCGCAGCTTGGCGAACGCGAACCCGGCCGTGGTGGACACCGTCAGGATGAGCAGGATCGAGATCGTGCAGATCAGCGTGGAGTTGAGCAGTTCCCGCCAGACCGGCAGCTCGGTGAACAGCTGCCCCCAGCTCACCGAGGAGTGGCCACCCTGCGCGGCGAACTGGGACTGGTTACGGAACGCGTTGTCCAGCATGTAGAAGAACGGGTAGAGCATCACCACGGCGATCACGCACATGATCGCGAAGAGGGTGCCGGTGCGGACCCGGCGCCTGGCCTTCGCGGCCGGGCGGCCGGTCCTGGGCGCGGTCACGGGCGCCGCGGTCACCAGCCCTCACCGTCCTCGGACCTGATCAGCCGGAGCTGCACCAGGCCCACGGTGATCATGATGACGAACAGGATGATGCCGTACAGGGCGCCGGTGCCGAACTCGCCGAGCGAGAACGCCGACTGGTAGACGAAGAACTCCAGCGTGGTGGTGCCGAACCCGGGGCCGCCGTTGGTCATCACGAAGATCAGGCTGAACAGTGCGGAGAACGCGCTGATCACCGTGATCACGAAGGAGAACTGGACGAAGCGCTTGAGCAGCGGGAAGGTGACCCGCCAGAAGATCTGCCGCCGGTTCAGCCCGTCCACCCGTGCCGCCTCGAGCAGCGTCGGGTCCAGGGTCGCCATCCCGGTCAGGAAGATGATCGTGTTGGTGCCGAGCATCGACCAGATGAACGTGATCGCCAGCGCCACCAGGGCGCTGCGCTGGCCGGCCAGCATGTTGGTCTGCAGTGACCCGAGTCCCACGTCGGCCAGCAGCCGGTTCATCAGGCCCTGATAGGCGAAGAACTGCACCGCCACCATGCCGATGACCACCCAGGACACGGCGGTGGGCAGGAAGTACACCGAGCGGAAGAAGCGCCACCCGCGCACATGCTCGTGCAGCAGGGCGGCGATGCCAAGCGGGATGCCGATCGCGAACGGGACGGAAAGCAGCAGCAGCGCGTTGTTCTCGAGCACCCGCCAGAATGTGGGGTCGCTCAGCGCCGTGGTGTACGCGCTCGGGCCGATCCAGGTCGCGGTCAGCCCGTTCCAGTTGGTCATCGAGTAGTAGACGGCCTGCCCGATCGGGATGCCGAGCAGGGCGACGACCACGGCGACGGCCGGCAGCGACAGCAGCATGCCCGCCCGGCGCCGGCGCCGGTCCAGCCGGGACCGCGACCGGGGCGGGCGGCCGCGGCCGGGCTTGCGCCCGGCCGCGGCCTCCGTCTGGGCGGTGAGGGTGCTCACCTGGGTGGGTCTCCTTACGGGTAGCTGGCGCCCCGCTGTTCGGACGGTAGCTGGCCCAGCGTGGTCTGCAGGCTGGACAGCGCGGAACTGGGCGAGATGCTGCCGTTCAGCACCGAGGGCAGTTCCTTGCTGCCGGTGTTCACCACGTTGGGCTGGACCACGTTGTCGAGCATCGGGTAGGCGGTCATGTGGTCCTGGCTCACGAAGTTGAGCATCTCCTGGTTGACCGGGTTGGAGGTGGAGGTGCCCTTGATGGCCGGGATCAGCCCGGCCGCGTTGATGATCTGGGCGGCCTGCGGGGTGGTCATGAACTCAAGGAACTGCAGCGCCTGGGTCGGGTGCTGCGCATAGGTGGTCATCGAGAGCCCGTCTCCGGCGAAGTCCACCACGCCCTTGATCGGGGTGTTGGAGAACGGCGGCACGAACGCCGCCACCTTGCTGCCGAGCGCGTTGGTGAACTTCTGGGTGTCCCAGGTGCCGTCCACCATCATGGCCGCCTTGCCGGACTCGAAGTCGCCCAGGTTGTTGGTCTTGGTCAGCACGTCGGAGTTGGTGCAGCCCTCGCTCTTCAGCTTGGACCAGGTGGACAGCTGGGCGGCGTTCGCCGCGGAGGTCCACGGGATCTGCCCGCTGTAGAGCTTCTGCCACTCGGACAACGGGTACTGGCCGATCATCATGTAGCTCATGTCGTACCAGGGGTAGAACTCCGCGCCCAGCGGCTGGCCGCCGTTGCCGTAGGTGAACGGCAGGTAGCCGGCCGCCTTCAGCTTCTTGCACGCGGCGAACAACTGGGTCCAGTCGGTGGGCACCGCGGCCACGCCCGCCTTGGCGAAGTCGGCCTTGTTGTAGAAGCCGATGTAGAACTGGTTCTCCAGCGGGATCACATAGGGGCCGTTCGCGGCGTTGAACTGGTCCGACGTCCACTTCAGCGCGTCCGGGTCGATCCGCGCGAGGGCGGCGTCCGGGATCTTCCCCTTGAGGTTGGTGAGGAAGTCCTTGTACTGGAGGGTGAACAATCCGGTCCACATCACCGCCAGGTCGGGGCCGGTCTTGGACACGGCCGCCGCCTGGAGCAAGGCGAAGTAGTTGTCGGCAGGCTGGCTCACCACGTTCACGGTGACGTTCTTGTGGATCTTCTCGAAGGCCTTGGCCAGGTTCTGCAACGCGGTCGCGTTCTGCTCGGTGCCATAGTTGTGCCAGATGGTGAGCGTGACCGGGCTCGACGTCGAGCCCGAGCCGCTACTTCCGCCGCTGCCACACGCGGCAGCGAGCAGGGCCGTCGCGGCCAAGCCCGCCACCAGTGTCCATCGCCTCACGGCTCTCTCCCTTCCCTGTCTTGCCCCATTGGTCAGGTCCTCCCGACCACTGGCTCGATGAACCGGCGGTGTGCCGGTGTAGGTGCCCGGAGGAAGTCCAGGTCACAGCCCTCGGGCGCCTGTAGTACGTGATCGCGGTACAGGGCCGGCCAGCCACGCAGGTGCGGCGAGTGCGGCGGCCGCCATTCCGCCGACCTGCGGGCCAGCTCCGCCGCGGGCACCTCCAGGTCGAGCGTGCCCGCGGCCGCGTCCACCGCGATCAGGTCCCCGTCACGGGCCAGCGCCAGCGGGCCACCGATGGCCGCTTCCGGGGCCGCATGCAGGAACACCGTGCCGAAGCTGGTGCCGCTCATCCGGGCGTCGGTGACCCGGACCATATCGGTCACTCCCGCCGTGGTCAGCTTGGCTGGGATGGGGATCATGCCCCACTCCGGCATCCCCGGGACGCCGACCGGGCCGCAGCCGCCCAGGACCAGGACGCTGTCCGGGGTCACCGGCAGATCCGGGTCGTCCACCCGTTGCCGCATGTCCGCATAGCCGTGGAAGACCACGGCGCGCCCGCGGTGCCGCAGCAGTGCCGGGGTCGCGGCGCTGACCTTGATGACCGCGCCGTCCGGGGCCAGCGACCCGCGCACGACCGCGAACGCTCCGCCGGTCCGCAGCGGGTCGTCGCGCCGCCTGATCGCGCCGCCTTGTTTCGGGGGCGGGGCGGCGGCGGCGATCTCACCGAGGCTCCTGCCGGTGACGGTGACCGGGGACGGGTCAAGCAGCGGTGCCAGTTCGGCCAGCAGTGCAGGCAGCCCGCCGGCCGCGTGGAAGTCCTGCATCAGGCCGGTCCCTGACGGCTGGACGTCGGCGAGCACGGGCACGCCGGCGCCGAGGCGGCCGATGTCGTCCAGGGGCAGCGGTACGCCCACCCGGCCCGCGATCGCGGGCAGGTGGATCACCGCGTTGGTGGAACCCGCGGCCGCATGCAGCACCCGGACCGCGTTGCCGAAGGCGGCGGGAGTCAGCACGGCCGAGGGGCGGAGCTGGCTGGTGACCGCGGTCACGGCGCACCGGCCCGCCTGGCGTGCCGCGGCGAGCGCGGCCGGATCGCCGGACGGGATCGTGCTCGATCCGGGGATCATCAGGCCGAGCGCCTCGGCCATCAAGGCCATGGTCGACGCCGTGCCCATGGTGTTGCAGGCACCCGCGCCGCAGTCCAGGCAGGCTTCCAGGTCGCGCCATTCGGTGTCGCTGACCCGGCCCGCGCGCCGCTCGTCCCACAGCCGCCACAGCGCGGTCCCGGCGCCGATCCGCTCACCGCGAAATATGGCGGGTTGACGTGCGCCTCCGGTAACAACCACCGTGGCGATGTCCGCGCTGGCCGCGCCCATGATCGCGCCGGGTACCGTCTTGTCGCAGTTGGCCAGGATGACGATGCCGTCCAGCGGGTAGCTGCGGATCGTCTCTTCGATCTCGATCGCCAGCAGGTTGCGGTAGAGCATGGCGGCCGGCTTCATCAGGTCCTCGCCGAGCGAGATCGTGCCGAACTCGGCCGGGATGCCGCCGGCGTCCTCGACGCCCTGGCGGACCGCGCCGGCCAGCGCGCGCAACGGCAGGTTGCACGGGTTCAGGTCGCTCCAGGAGTTGGCGATGCCGATCACCGGGCGGCCGCCACGGCCCACCGAGAGGCCGGCGGACCGCAACGCCACCCGGTGCGCCATCGCGACCTCGTCGTCCCCGGTCAACCACGCGTCGGATCGCAGCGTTTTTCCCGCCCCCGCGCTCTGCTTGTCCCGCCCCCGCGCTCTGCTTGTCCCGCCCCCGCGCTCCGCGCCCGCCCCCCTCGCGCCCGCCCCCACTCGGCGCCCGCCCCCACTCGCTTGTCATGATGGCGGCTCCGGGACGCCCAGGCCCGCCGCTGCCGGGCCGGACTGGACCAGGTCAAGGCCGCTGCGCTTGATCCACTCCAGGGCCACGGCGGCCCGGTGCACCTTCTCCCGTGCGATCAGGGACGCCTCACCGACCAGGTGCAGGCCGCTGGGGTACAGCGCGCGCGAGTTCCGCAGCCCGAACTTCGTGTACATCGGCGCGGCCACCGCGACCAGGTCGGCCGACTCCTGCCCACGGACCACACCGCCCATGCCGCTTGGTGACTCCACGTACAGGTCGATCGGCAGGCCGGTCACCGCGCGCATCTCGGCAAGCTGGCCGAGCGTGGCGTCCGACGGCACGTTGATCGTGGAGGCGCCGAGCCGGTCGAGCTGGCGCACGGTCAGCGGGTTGGCCGGTGCGAGCATCGCGGAGACCTTCCAGACCACCGACGCGGGGATCTCGCCGCCGCGCTGCAGTTCCGCCAGCACCTCGAGCAGGCCGGTGTCGGCGACCAGGAAGCCCCGGATTCCGTGATCTACCCCGCGCAGTACGTCATCGATGGCGTACCTGAGCTGCCGCGCGCCCCGGATCAGCCCGGCGCGGGACGGCCCTTCGCCGGACTGGGCGAGGCTGCCGACGTCCCATTCCTCCCGTGGCCCGACGAACAGCGACACCTCGACGCCGTGGTCGGCGGCGATCCGCGCCATCTCGTCAAGCTCGGCCGCTGATAGCAGCATGGCGCCGCTGCCCTGGGAGACCCGGTTGACCGTGATGTCCTCGGCCTTGGCCTGGTCGATCACGGCGCGGAGTACCTCGGGGCCCTCCACGCTGGGGATCTCGATACGGAAGTGTGCTCCGTCGGGGAATCTTTGACCGCTGGCCGTGGTCACGGGCTCCGCCGTGATCCCGTGCCGGGCGAGCACCTGTGCCCCGGTCAATGCCATCACTGCACCTCCAGAACGAGCGGACGGGGCGGGATGCCTGCTGCGGCTTCGCCGGCCGGCCAGCCTGGGCCCGTGGTGACCCGTTCCAGGCCGTCGGCGTGTACGAGATAGGTGTCCTCGGCCTTGGCGCCGCCGGGCAGGCTCGGGTTCCAGGCGACCGCGTGGCCGGGTTCGATGCGCACGCCCGGCCAGCGGGAACCGCCCTGGCCCGGGGCGATCTCGAACTCGCGCTGCGCGTAGCCGATCGGGCCGCCCTGGTAGTGCCCGGCCCAGCCGCCTGGCGCGCCTTCGGCGGCGTAGCCGTGGTCCAGGGCGCCGAGCACGTCCCCGTAGCTGCGGCCGGGCCGGCCCGCGGCCAGGGTGGCGGCCTCGATCCGGCGCACCTGTTTGAAAAGTGCCTGCAGCTCCGCGCTCAGCGGTACGGCACTGGCGAAGCGGGTGGCCGCGGCATGCAGCCCGCCGCGCCGCGCGACCACCACCGCCATCGCGAGGTGGCGCACCGGCGCACCGGCCGCCATCGGGTGGCGGTACCGCCGGACCCGGTCGTCCCCGCCGACGATCAGGACCGGGGCATCCGCCCCACGGGCTTCCAGGGCCGCGGCCACCCGGGCCTGGATGTCCAGGTCACGCTCGCCGGGCGACCAGGCGGTCAGCGCTTCCTCCAGCGCCGCGGCGGCATCGGCGCCGAGCGCGCGCAGGTCCTCCTGCTCGGCCACGGACAGGGTGAGCCGCAGCGCGGTGAGGTCGTCGGAGGAGTCTGTGCCGAACGCCGGGTGCCCGTCGGAGGCCAGTGCGCTCGCGGGTGCGCCGGCGACCTCCGCGGCCGCGCGCACGAACGCATCCGGGTCGTACCAGGGCACGGCCACCAGTTCGGCGAAACCGTGCCTGCCGGGCTGGTACTCCTCGGCGATCCGGTCCGCTTCCACCTCGGTGGTGATCAGCGTGGCGGACTCACCCGACAGGACCGCCCAGACCAGATCCGTGGCGGCCGACCGGTCCACGGGCGGCGGCAGCCCGCCGGTCAGCCAGGACACCGGCCCCGGCCGGGTCAGCACCAGCCCCGGCAGCCCCTGCTGCTGCAGCCATCGCGCAGCAGCGCTCCCGCGCCGCACCGCGCCCGGAGCACGCTCCGCGTCACCGAGGGCTCGCTCGGCTCGCCGCTCGCCAGCCGGCCATGGCCGAGGCCCCGGAGCATCCAGCGAGCAGCCCGTCGCCAGCCGGCGCGGCCGCAGGCCACCGGGGGGCTCCGGGGGGTCGCCCCCCCGGACAAGCACTGCGGGCCTCGGCGAAGCTGCCGAATGGCAGCAAGCAGCATCGGCCAACTCGTTCGGTAGTACCGAACGACGTTTTGTGATATAGAATCACCATGACATGCAATCACCCAGGTCAAACCGTGTCAACCTTGATCAACGGGGAGTTGGACGGTGGCGTGGTTGGTAATGCCGAACGATAAGCCGCCTTTGGTTTCCGATGACGCAACGGCCTCGGGGGACCCGGTCGCGGGCCGGTACACGGTGCGCAGCGTGGCCCGCGCATTGCGGCTGGTCGAGGCCGTCGCGGAGGGCCCGGCCGAAGGGCGCTCGCTGAGCGACCTGGCCAGGGAACTAGGTACTTCGAAGAGCGCCACGCTGGCCCTGGCCCGCACCCTGTCCGCCTTCGGGTACCTGCGGGAGGCCACGCACGGCCGCGGTTACGCGCTGGGCACGGCGCTGATCCGGCTGGGGGACATGGCCGGCCAGCAGATCCCGCTGCGCGACCTGTGCCGCCCGCTGATCGACGAGCTGTCCAGGGAGACCAAGATGACCGCGCGGGCCGCGGTCAACGACGGCGGGTACCCGGTGTTCATCGACCGGGTGGATGGCCCGGGCACGGTACGGTTCCACACCCCGCTCGGCCAGCGCGAGGTCCCGTACGCCTCGGCGGCGGGCAAGGCGATCCTCGCGGCCATGGACGAGGCGGCGGTGCGCCAGGTGTGCGCCGACACCGGGCTGCGGCCCAGGACCGCGCACACCATCACCGACATCGGCACGCTGCTTGACAACCTGGCCGCTGTGCGGCGGCGCGGGTTCGCCGTGGACGACGAGGAGGACGCCGAGGGCGTCATCTGCGTGGGGGCGGCGTTCTTCGGTCACGACGGCGGTTGCGGGGGAGCGGTCAGCGTGACCGGCATCAAGGGGGACCTGCCCGCCTGGCGGGTGGAGGAGCTTGGCCAGGCCGTGCGGCGGTGCGCGGACCGGGTCTCCGAGTCACTGGGCGGCAGCCGTTATGCAGAAATTTCCACGTGACCGTGCCAGCAAACCGGGTGTGGTGGCTGAGGCGGGAGGGGCAGGAGAGCGATGAGTGACGATCGGAGCCCGGCGCTGGTGGTGCGCGTGCCCGGCGACGTGGTGCTGGAGGAGCGGGACGCGCCGGTACCCGGGCCGGGAGAGGTGCTCATCCAGCCGGACGTGGTGGGCCTGTGCGGCACCGACCTCGATCTCGTGGCGGGCCGGGTCGATCCCGCCTACACGCGCTACCCGCTGGTGCTCGGGCACGAATGGTCGGGCACCGTGGTCAGCGCGGACGGCTCGGCGCTCGCGCCGGGGACCCGGGTTGTCGCCGAGGGGATCGTGCCGTGCGGGCACTGCGCGCGCTGCCGCGCCGGGGACACGAACCTGTGCGCCACCTACGACGAGCTCGGCTTCACCCGCGACGGCGCGGCCGCGGGGTATGTCGCCGTGGCGGCACCGCTGGTGCACGCCATCGGCCCCGCCGTCAGCGCGGAGGACGCCGCGCTGGTCGAGCCCGCCTCGGTGGTCTACCGTGCGCTGGCCGGCAGCGCGGTCGCGCCCGGCTGCCGGGCGCTTGTGGTCGGGGACGGCACCGTGGCGCTGCTCGCGGTCCGGTTGCTCGGCCTGTGGTCGCCCGGCGAGATCGTCATGCTCGGCCGCCGGGAGGGCCAGGCGGGGCTCGCCGCCACCGCGGGCGCGGGCAGGTTCGAGACCTCTCCGGCGGCGGCGGGCACCGGCTACGACCTGGTGATCGAGGCGGCGGGCAGCACGGACGCCGTGCTCACCGCGCTGGCGGCGGCGCGGCGCGGCGGGTCCGTGGTGCTGATCGGGCTGCCACCGCACGGGGACACCGCGGCGGTACCCGTCGATGACCTGGTCAACAACGACCTGACCGTCCGGGGCAGCTTCGGGTACACCTCGTCGGCCTGGCGGGACGTGGTCGCGCTGCTCAACTCGGGCCGGCTCCGGCTGGACTTCCTGGTCACGCACCGGTTCGCGCTGGAGGACTGGGCGCTCGCCGTCGATGCCCTGCGCGGCTCGGCGAGCCCGCGTGGCAAGGTGATGCTGACGATCGGCACGCCGGAGGAACTATGACGATCACCAGCCGCAACCCGCACGACCCCGCCGACCTCATCGGCGAATGGCAGCCCGCAACCGAGGCCGAGGTGGCGGCGGCGGTCGACCGCGCGGCTGCCGCGGCACGCGGCTGGGCGGACACGCCCGCCCCGGCCCGGGCGGCAGCGCTGTCCGCCGTGGCCGACGCGCTGGCGGAGCGGGCCGCTGCCATGACCGACCTGGTCATCAGGGAGGTCGGCAAGCCGCGCTCGGAGGCGGCCGGGGAGGTGGCCCGCGGCGTCGCGATCCTGCGCTACTTCGCCCAGGCCGCGCTGCTGCCCGACGGGGACACCCTGCCCGCGGCCAGCCCCGGCACCCTGCTGATGGCCCGCCGCCGCCCGCTCGGCGTCACCGGCCTTGTGACGCCGTGGAACTTCCCGGTGGCGATCCCGCTGTGGAAGGCGGCCCCGAGCCTGGCGTTCGGCAACGCGACCGTGCTGAAGCCGTCGGAGGAGTCGTCGGCGGTGGCCCTGATGCTGGCGGAGATCCTCGCCCCGCACCTGCCGCCGGATGTGTTCCAGGTCATCCTCGGTGCCGGGGAGACCGGGCGCGCGCTGACCGGCCACCCGGGCGTCGCGGCCGTGTCCTTCACCGGGTCCGTGCCCGCCGGGCATGATGTGGTGGCCCGGGCGGCCGGCCGGGGTGCCAGGGTCCAGGCCGAGATGGGCGGGCAGAACGCCTCGGTGGTGCTGGCCGACGCCGACTTCGAGCGGGCCGCCACCGCGGTCGCGTACGCGGCGATGGGCTATGCCGGGCAGAAGTGCACGGCCACCAGCCGGATCATCGTTGAGGACGCGGCCTACGCCAAGTTCCGCGATCAGCTCACCGCCGCGGTCGCCGCGCTCGGCGTGCTCGACCCCGGCCAGAGCGGCACGCTCGTGGGGCCGGTGATCACCGAGCGGGCCCGGGACTCGGCGCTGGCCGCGGTCGCCGGAGCGGGCGGCACCGTGCTGGCCGGCGGCACCGCGCTCGACGCCCCCGGGTTCTACCTGGCGCCGACGCTGGTCGAACTGGATGCCCCGGAAGGGCCGCTGGCCACCGAGGAGGTCTTCGCCCCGGTGGCGGCGCTGCTGCGGGCGGAAAGCGCGGAAGCGGCGGTGCGGATCGCCAACGACGTCAGGTACGGGCTGGTCACCGCCCTGTTCACCCAGGACCTGGGCCGGGCGCTGCGGCTGGCCGACGAGTTCGACGCCGGGATGGTCCGGGTCAACGCGCCCACGTCCGGGGTGGACTTCCACGCTCCTTTCGGCGGCGCCAAGCAGTCCAGTTACGGGCCCAGGGAGCAGGGACAGGCGGCCAGGGACTTCTATACCGAGACCCGGACTGTCACGATCGTGCCCTGACGCCCGGCACCGTCCCGGCACCGCCCGGCACCGTCCCGGCACCGCGAGGAGGCACTGCCATGTGCACCGACCAGACGCCCGCCGCGCACCAGCACCCAGCCGGCCCGCAGGTCCTGCACGACTTCGATCCCGGCGTGGTATTCGACCTCGAACCTGTGGACGCCGTCACGGTGACGACGCTGATGGACAACGTCACCGACGCGTTCATGCCGGACCAGGGACCGGCCAGGCGCACGCCCGGTGGCCGGGCCCGGCGGCCGGTGGCGACCATGGAGAGCGGCGACGCGCCCGACCCGTTTCTGGCCGAGCACGGTTTCTCCGTGCTGGTGACCGTGGTGAAGGACGGCGCGGCCCACAACCTCCTGTTCGACGCCGGCACCAGCCCCGACGGCGTCGTGGAGAACATGCAACGGCTGGAGATAGACCCGGCGTCGATCGAGGTGATCGTCTGCAGCCATGGGCACTTCGACCACACCGCGGGCCTCGACGGCCTGATCCGGCGGCTCGGCGGCACGGTGAACCTGCCGGTGCTGATCCACCCGCACTTCTGGCGCCGGCGCCGGGTGGCCATCCCCGGCCGGGACTTCCTGGAGATCCCCGCGACCAGCCGCAGCGCGCTGACCGGCGCCGGGTTCGACGTGATCGAGGAGGGCCACCCGAGTTTCCTGTTCCACCGGTCGGTGCTGGTGACCGGCGAGGTACCGCGCACCACCGGCTACGAGCCGGGGTTCCCGCCCCAGCAGGCCTGGCTCGGCGGGCGCTGGGAGCCGGACCCACTGGTCCTGGACGACCAGGCGCTGATCATCGACGTCAGGGACAAGGGGCTCGTGGTGATCACCGGGTGCGGTCACGCGGGCGTGGTGAACATCTGCCGCTACGCGCGGCGGCTCACCCGGGACCGCCCGTTGTATACGGTGCTCGGCGGCTTCCATCTGAACGGGCCGCTGTTCGAGCCGCTCATTCCGCGGGTTCTCGATGACCTGGCCGCCCTGGCGCCGAGCGTGATCGTGCCCGCGCACTGCACCGGGTGGCGGGCCCAGCACGCGATGAGCGCCCGGTTCGGCGAGGCGTTCGTGCCCAACAGCGTGGGCACCCGCTTCACGCTCTGACGGCTCGCGTATCCGGTCTCAGAAAGCTCCGGCAGGTTCGGCGATGCGGCGGGAACTGTCGTCGGCACGGTCTATAATCGAACTAGATTTCGAGAGCTGAACTCAGCTGCTGAGCTTGAGAAACCGGACTTCTGCGGGCGGGAGGTGACCAGGTATGTGTGACGGTGAGCCGTCCAGCGTGGCCGAGGCGCTCGGCATGCTGGACAGGTCGCTGGCCTACCTGGCCGCCGCCGACGCTGCTTCCTTGCCAACGGCCGTGCAGGTGGAGGCGCTGCGCGCGTTAGAGCGTGCCGAGGCCAGGCACACGGCGGCGCGGTCCCGGGTGCTTGGCGCGTTCGCCGTGCAGGGCGGGTTCGAAGAAGACGGGCACGGCACCGCCCGGACCTGGCTGAAATGGCAGTGCCGGGTGACGCATGGCGCGGCGGTATCGGCGGTGGGATGGGCGCGGCGGCTGGCTGCGCACCCGGTGATCGCTGATGCGCTAGCGGCCGGGGAGTTGTCGCCGTCCTGGGCCAAGCAGATCTGCGAATGGACCGGCCGGCTCCCCGAAGACCGGCAGGGCGACGCCGAGGAGATTCTGGTGGGCGCCGCGCGGGGCGGGGCTGCCCTGGCCGCCCTCGGTGGCCTGGCCCAGGAGATATACGAGCGGTGCTGCCGCGACGGTACCGCCAGCCCGCCCGATGACGGGCTTGCGGACCGTTGGTTCCGGCTGGGCATCACGTTCCGGGGAGCCGGACGTGCTGAGGGCGACCTGACCCCGGGGTGCGCCGCTGCCCTGTCGGCGGTGCTGGAGGCGCTGGGGAAGAAGGCCGGTCCGGAGGACACCCGGACGTCCTGGCAGCGCCGTCATGATGCGTTAGAAGAGGCGTGCCGGCGGCTGATCCGGGCCGGGATGGTGCCGGCCCGGGCCGGGCAGCCCACCCAGGTGCTGGTGCATCTGACCCTGGCACAGTTGCGCGGCCTGCCCGGTGCGCCGGGCACCGAGGCAGCCTGGGCCGCCGGCCGTGCCTCCCAGCTGGGCTGGCTGACCGGCCCGGAGGCGGACGCGGCGTTGTGTGATGCCACCATGGTGCCGGTGGTGACCGGGCACGTGGACTGGGCGGCTCTCGACCGGCTGGCCGATGCGTTTCTGCTCAGTCGCGGCATCGCCCGTCACACCGGCTCAGGCCCGCACGCTGACCCGGGTGCGGGCGAGAGGCCCGCCCCTGATGACCGGGCACCACTGAGCATCGCCACCCGTGACCGGCTCCGTCGCGCCCTGCTTGCCCTGGCCGCCGACGCTCTGTCCGGGCCTGAGGGGCTGGCCGCCCGGGTGCGCGCCGCGCTGGACGGCAGGCCGCTCAGCGCGGTCAGCCTGCCCCTCGACGTTGGCACTGCGACCGAGACCATCCCGGCGCACCTGCGCCGGGTGGTGACCACCAGGCACCCGCACTGCGCGTTCCCCGGGTGCGACCAGCCCGCCAGCGTGTGCGACATCCATCATCTGAGACCCCGGGCACGCGGCGGGCCGACCAGCCTGCCCAACCTCGTGCCGTTGTGCGCCTTCCATCACCTGACCGTGATCCACCGGTGGGGCTGGGCCCTGACCCTGCACAGCGACGGGACCACCACGGCCACCAGCCCGGACGGCAAGCGCATCCTGCACAGCCACGGCCCGCCCGGCCACGGCCCGCCTGGCCACGGCCCGCCCAGCCACGGCCCGCCCAGCCACGGCCCGCCTGGCCACGGCCCGCCTGGCCACGGCCCGCCCAGTCGTGCGGCGTAGGCGCCGCCGCAGTCAAGCCCCTGCCGGGTGTCAGCGAGCTTCGGCCAGGGTGTCGCTGCCTGGCCCGCCGAAGAACGAGCCGGTGGCCGTGCAGTGTGCTGCCACCGGGGTGCTGCCACCGGGCAGGAGACGGCCACCAGGAAGTCCTCCGGGGAGCCTGACGGGTTGGGCGCTGGCTCGCTGGCCCAGGCGGTGCCATCCCGGGCCTGCTGGGCCGGCCGTGGGTCAGTGGCCGCGGAAGGCCTCTTCCAGCCACCAGGAGCCGCTGGCTGAGGCTACTTTCGCGTCGATGAGCAGCGGGCGGTCACGCGGCCCGGCCAGCCACTCGCGCACCGGCCCGAGGTCGCCCGGGCCGCGCACGGTCACCCCGGCGCAGCCGAACCCGCGGCCGATGGCGGCGATGTCGGCGGGCGGGAACCTGACCGTGTCCAGCGCGAACCCGTCCGGCCCGAAATGGTGCACCTCGGCGCCGTAGGCCTCGTCGTCGTAGACCACGACGACCATGGGCAGCCCAAGCCGCACCACGGTCTCCAGTTCGCTGATCCCCATCAGCGCGCCGCCGTCACCGAGGGCGGCGACGGGCAGCCGGTCCGGCTGGGCGAGCGCCGCGCCGATGGCCGACGCGAGCCCGAGCCCGACCGACTGGTAGGCCTGGGTGAAGCAGAACCCCTGCTCGTCCGGCACGGAAAGGAACATGCTCGGGTAGCCCATGAAGTTGCCCGAGTCGATGGCCACCATCCGCTCGGCGGGCAGCAGGTCGTCCAGCGCGATCGTCAGGGTGCGCGGGTCGATCACGCCGTCCGGGCCGGGACGGCCCTGGTCTTCGTAGGGCACGTCGCGCCACCGGATCTCGCGGGCGATCCGGGCCCGCAACTCGTCGGACCGGTACCCGGGCCGGGATTGCCCGCCGAGCGCGGCGAGCACCACGCGCGCGGTCTGTGCCACGTCACCGTGCACGCCGATGTCCACCGGCCGGTGGGCGCCGATCGCGGAACTGTCGTCGTCGACCTGCGCGACCCGGGCTCCGGGGCCGATCAGCTTCCCGTGGCGCATCGTCCACATGTTCAGCGAACTGCCCCAGCCCACCACCAGGTCGGCACCGCTGATCAGCTCGGCCGCGAGCGGTGAGGCGAACCCGCCGCTCACCCCCAGGTCCCAGGGGCTGCCGTGGAACAGGCCCTTGGCCACCGCCGACGTGGCAAGCAGCGCACCGCAGGCGTCGGCCAGTTCCGCCAGGGCGGCCCGGGCCGCCCGTGCGCCGCGGCCCGCCACGAACACCGGGCGCTGCGCCGCGGCGAGCGCCCCGGCGAGCCGGGCGGCCGCCTCCGGCGCCGGGCCGGCGGGTCCAGTACCGGCACTGGGGGAATGACCGGCGGGCCGCACTGCGCCCCCTGGACGTCCAGTGGCATCGCCAGCACCACGGTGCACCGCTCCCGCTGCGCCGTCCGGTAGGCACGGGCCGCGTCGGCGGCGGCGGTGGCGGGGGAGTGCAGCCGCTCCGCCGTCGCGCCGACCGCGGCGGCGAGCGCCGCGACGTCGATGCGGAAGTTGGACCGCACCGCGGCGCTGGCCACGTCCGCGGCCAGCACGAGCAGCGGGGTGCGGCTCTTGGCCGCCTCGGTGATGCCGGTCAGCGCGTTGGTCAGCCCCGGGCCCTGGTGCACGGACAGGATCCCGGGCTGCCCGGTGCCCCGGGCCCAGGCGTCGGCGGCACACGCCGCGCCGCACTCGTGCCTGGCGGCCACGAACCGCGCCCCGTTGGCGATCAGGGCGTTGGTCACGCGGAAGTTGCCGCTGCCCACCACCCCGAACACGGTGTCCACACCCAGCCCGGCCAGGGTGGCTCCGACCGCCTCGCTGACCTGCACCGGCTCAGTGCCCGGCCCGGTCCACCAGGGCCAGCGCCCGGCACGGGCTGCCAGACCCGCCGGTGATCGGCAGCGGGGTGACGATCAGCACCACGCCGGCCGGTGGCAGCAGCGCCAGGTTCTGCAACTGGGTGAGGCCGTACTTGCCCGCCCCGAGCATCGCCGAGTGGCACGGGAACGGCGGGTCGAACGAGTGCGCCCGCCCGGCGTCGGTGCCGACGGTCTCCACCCCGATACCCATGACCGGCGACTCCTCGGCGAGCCACCGGGAGCACTCCACCGAGAGCCCGGGCGTGTGCGGCCCGGTCTCGTTGGCGTTCAGGAACCGCTGCTGGTCGTCGGAGCGCTCATCCCAGCCGGTCCGGAAAAGCAGCCAGCCGCCCTCAGGCAGCGGCCCGTGGGTGCCTTCCCATTCCTTGACGTGGCCGACTTCGAGCAGGAAGTCCGGGTCCGCGGCGGCCTGGGCGCTGAAGTCAAGCACGACCGCGGGCGCGATCAGCCTGCCCGCCGGCACCTGGGACACGTCTTCCCCGTCCCGGCCGCTCACCCAGTGACAGGGCGCGTCGAAGTGGGTGCCGGTGTGCTCGCCCGTGGTGATGTCGTTCCAGTACCAGGCGGGCCCGCGGTCGTCGTACCGGCTGATCTCATGCAGCGCGAACGTCACGGTGTTGCTGAACGGTGGCGGCAGCTTGATCACCGGTGTCGACGACGACAGCGGCGCGGTCAGGTCGATGACCTCCACCGTGGCGCTGGACAGCGCGTCGGTAAGAGCGCTGAGCACGGACATGGGCGGCTCCTGTCCTCGTGGTTTTGCCTGGGATTATCCATGTTTTGTCGTGGAATATGGCAACGGACTTCGCTAGATTCGGCTGGTCCGTGCGGCGGAGCGTATCAGGGGCCCGCGCGGGGGAGGCAGCCATGTGGAACCGGAAGTCAGCGTCCCAGGGCCAGCCCCGCAAGCGCCACCTCGTGCTCCGGGTGTTGCTGATCTTGATAATCGCGGGGCTCTGCGTCTACATCCTGCCCACGCCCTGGGCCTTCCACATGGGCGGCAAGTTCAGCCCGCTCGGCGAGTGGGACGGCTACGGCCCGGTCCAGGCCAGCAACGGCGGGCGCTACCTGCTTTACACCCACCTGCGCGGCGGGGTCGTGAACGACCGTGGCCACGCCACCTGCAGCCTCACCGGTTGCAACAGCCTGATCGGGACCGCGCAGCTGTGCACGCAGGGCGGCCAGCACTACACCTTCGAGCTGACCGGGGCCGTGCACGGCTGGTACACCACCAACGGCTCGCGGACCAACGTCGAGCTGACCGGCGGCACCCCAGAACGCCTGCCCGGTGGGTGGGTGGTCGCCTTCCACGGCACCTGGCACGGGGCCGAGCTGCCGGTCGCGGACACCGACAACTCCTTCACCGAGGTCTTCACCCCGGCCGGCGCGATCAGGACCACGACCTCAGCCAAGGACGCGGGCACCGCCCGCGGCACGCTCAGGTCCGGTTCGGCCGACAGCTTCGACCAGGCCTGCCGCACCCTGGCCGGCAAGTCGCCCTGACCGCGGCCGGTCCTACCAGCTCGTCGGCAGCGGCATGCCCTCGCTGTAGCCCGCCGCGCTCTGCAGCCCGACCACCGCCCGCTCGTGCAGCCCGGCCAGGTCGCTGGCGCCGGTGTAGGCGCAGGCGCTGCGCAGGCCCGCGGTGATCTGGTCGATCTGGTCCTCCACGCCGGGCCGCTGCGGGTCCAGGTACATCCGGGCCGTGGAGATGCCCTCCTCGAACAGTTCCTTGCGGGCCCGGTCGAACGGTGAGTCGGTTGCCGAGCGCAGCCGCACCGCCCGGGCCGAAGCCATGCCGAAGCTCTCCTTGTACAGGCGGCCGTCGGCGTCCCTGAACGCGTCCCCCGGCGACTCGCAGGTCCCGGCGAACCAGGAGCCGATCATCACGTTGGCGGCGCCCGCGGCCAGCGCCAGGGCCACGTCCCGTGGATGCCGGACCCCGCCGTCCGCCCAGACGTGCGCGCCCAGCTCCCTGGCCCGCGCCGCGCACTCGAGTACGGCACTGAACTGCGGCCTGCCCACCCCGGTCATCATCCGGGTGGTGCACATCGCCCCCGGCCCCACGCCGACCTTGACGATGTCGGCCCCGGCCTGCACCAGATCGGTGACCCCGTCGGCGGTGACCACGTTCCCAGCTGCGATGGGCACCTCCAGGCCGGTCGCCCGGACCGTACGGAGCGCGCTGATCATCCGCTCCTGGTGCCCGTGCGCGGTGTCCACGACCAGGACGTCCACCCCGGCCCGCACCAGCGCCTCCGCCTTGGCGGCCACGTCGCCGTTGATGCCGATGGCAGCCCCGACACGCAGCTTGCCCGCCGCGTCGGTGGCCGGCCGGTACAGCGTGGCGCGCAGCGCCCCGGTACGGGTCAGGATGCCGGTAAGCGCGCCGTCGGCGTCCACCACCGGCGCCAGCCGGTGCCTGCCCTCGTGCAGCAGCCCGAACGCCTTCTCCGGGTCGATCCCGGCCGGGAGCGTGAGCAGGTCCGTGGACATGACCTGGCGAAGCTGGGTGAAGCGGTCCACGCCCTGGCAGTCCGCCTCGGTCGCCACCCCGGCCGGGCGCCCGTTCGCCACGACCACCACCGCGCCGTGCGCGCGCTTGGGCAGCAGGCTCAGGGCCTGGCCGGTGGTGTCGGAGGGGCCCAGCGTGATCGGGGTGTCGTGGACCAGGTGCCGGGACTTCACCCAGGCGACCACGTCGCCCACCACGTCCGCCGGGATGTCCTGTGGGAGCACGGCCATGCCGCCGCGGCGGGCCACGGTCTCCGCCATCCGGCGGCCGGACACCGCGGTCATGTTGGCTACCACCACGGGGATGGTGGTGCCGCTTCCGTCGCTGGTGGCCAGGTCCACGTCGAGCCGGGACGCCACGGACGAGGCGCATGGCACCAGGAACACGTCGCTGTAGGTGGCCTCGTGCACGGGCGGCTGGCCGGACAGGAATCGCACTTAACGATTCTGCCCGATGCGGCCCTATGCTCACTGCCTGTGCAGAGGCGGACATTGCGGCTCGGCCGGCGGGAGTGGCCGCCGGGCTCCTTCGGCATCATGGCGGTGATCAACCGGACCCCGGACTCCTTCTACGACCAGGGTGCCACCTACCAGCTGAGCGCGGCGATCGCGGCCGCCGACGGTGCGGTCCGGGCGGGAGCCGGGATCCTGGACGTCGGCGGGGTCAAGGCCGGGCCGGGGGACGAGGTCACCGTGGCCGAGGAGATCCGCCGCGTGGTCCCGGTGGTCGCCGCGCTGCGGGAGCGCCACCCCGGGGTAGTCCTCAGCGTCGACACCTGGCGCGCGCCGGTCGGGGCTGCCGTCGCCGCCGTCGGGGCCGACCTGCTCAACGACGCCTGGGGCGGGGCCGATCCCGACCTTGCCTACGTGGCCGCCGAGCATGACCTCGGCCTGGTCTGCGCGCATGCCGGCGGGCTGTCCCCGCGGCAGCGGCCGCACCGCTCCGCCCACCCCAACCTGGCCGGAGCGGTGATCTCCACGCTGGCGGCGGAGGCCGAGCGGGCCGTGGCCGCGGGGGTAAGCCCGGACCGGATCGTCATCGACCCGGCGCACGACTTCGGCAAGAACACCTGGCATTCGCTGGAGCTGACCCGGCGGACCGCCGACCTGGCCGCCACCGGATGGCCGGTGCTTGTCGCGGTGTCGAACAAGGACTTCGTCGGCGAGGCGCTGGGCCTCGGCCTCACCGAGCGCGGCGAAGGCACCCTCGCGGTGCTCGCCGTGTGCGCCTGGGAGGGCGCCCGCCTCTTCCGCGTCCACGACGTTCAGGCCGCGAGGGACGCTCTCGCGACGGTGATGGAGATGCGCGAATCTATCCGGGGCTGAACGCGGCGAACATGATCGCGGCGATGCGCTCTTCCATCTCCTCGCGGGGCAGCCTGACCTCCACGGTCAGCAGGTAGTTCACCCGTTCCAGCATCATCAGGCAGGCCACCGCGGTCAGTTCGGCGTGCTCGGCCGCGCCGGTCGCGGCGGTCATCCCCTGGGTCATCGCCTCGGCGAGCCGGAACAGCAGTTTCAGCCCGTCACCCCAGACCTCCTCGCCGACGATCTCGGCCTGGCTGAGGGTCCTGATGACGGCCGCGTGCGCGGCGTAGACCTCGCAGAACTCGTGCACCCAGCGCTGCAGCGCGGCCCGGCCGGCCTCGTTGCGGGTCACCACGGGGAACTCGTCGGTGACCAGGCTCATGTCGTGCAGCGCATCCCGGAGCAGGGCCTTGAACAGGTCTTCCTTGTTGGAGAAGTACAGGTAGAAGGTCCCGTGGGAGATCTGCGCGCGGCGCACGATGTCATCGACCCTGACGGCCTGGAAACCGTGCTCGTCGAACTCGGCGAGGCCGGCCTCCAGCAGATTGCGCAGCGTCTGACGGCCCTGTGCCCGCAGTTCCCGGTCCTGGGCGGGCCTGCCGCCGAGCGACGCCCGGCCCGGCCGGGCATCAGCCTTGGCCACGGGAGACGGTGGTGGCAGCTTGCCCGCGTGCTTGCTCGCCTCGCCCGGTGCAGCACCGGGCACCGTTTCCCGACCCATGACTGATCAGCGTAACGTGCCAGCGCCCGGGCCGGAGTGATTGACCCGCCCGCGACCCCCTGACTGTAACCTTATGTTTCCCCCTGATTTAGTCGGATACGTCGCAAGCAGGTCTTTTACCGGAAAGTAGGGTGTGCCCTCTTCATACATGGGCGCGCCCCGGTTATGGTGGACAGCGCTATGGGTCGCCTCCGGTGGCGCAGAACGCCACACCCGGCTGCCGTTCGCAGCCCCGCGTGGCGGGGCGCGACGGCCTACGGCGCGTTGGCGATCGCGATGGCCGGCGGCCTGTTCCACTACATTCCGGGCCCGCCGCGCGGCGACGTGAGCTACGGCCCGGCGCAGACCGCCGCGGCTTTCCACCGGATCATCCTGCCCGACCTCGCCGTGATCCAGGCCGGCGGGATCAGTGACGCCAGCCTCGCCCGGATCGGCAAGATCCACGGGGTCACCCAGACGCTCGCGCTTGACGGTGCCGCGGTCACCCGCGGTGGCGGCGCCAAGGTCAACGTGATCGGCGTGAACGCTCAGCAGTTCCGGTCCTGGACCCCGCTGAAGACAGCCTCCAACCAGCGGCTGTGGACCGCGCTCGACGCGGGCGGCTTCGTTGCCTCCACCGACGCCCGCCACCAGCTTGGCCTGCACAAGGGCGACAGCTACTCGTTCACCGGCACCGGCACGGTCAGCCTGCGGTTCGCCGGGGCGGCACCGCTCGGTGTGGCCGGCATCGACGTGGTGGTGAGCAACAAGCTCTCGGCCCGGCTCGGGCTGATCCACAATGTCGCCGCGCTGATCAGCGCGCCCGGCCTGAGCATCAAAAAGCTCCGGCATGACGTCAAGACCGCCCTGGCGGGCAGCACCGCGGCGCTGATCACGCTGCGCCCGCAGCACGCGCCGCCGCCGGTGACGGCCAGCCACGCCGCGTCCGGGCCGCCCGCCAACTACATCCAGCTGTTCCAGGAGTCCGCGGCGCAGTACTGCCCCGGGCTGCCGTGGACCGTCCTGGCGGCCATCGGCCAGATCGAGAGCGCCGACGGCGCCAACAGCGGACCGTCCACTGCGGGCGCTCTCGGCCCGATGCAGTTCCTGCCGTCCACCTGGGCCGAGTGGGGCATCTCGACCCCGTGGGCGCCTGGGCCGCCGGACATCATGAACCCCTTCGACGCGGTGCCCTCCGCCGCCCGCTACCTGTGCGCGGCCGGCGGCGCGACCGCGGCCGGCCTGCCCCGCGCGATCTTCGCCTACAACCACGCCGACTGGTACGTCACCGAGGTCCTCGCACTCGCCAAGGAGTACCAGCAGGCCTACGGCTGATGCGGTACTGGCCCGGGGGAGCGGCCCCCCGGAACCCCCCGGTGGCCTAAGGCCCCGTTCCTTCGTCACGAGGCCTTGGCCGGGCCGGGACGGCCGGCCAGCCCTGGTTGGATGGGGGCATGCCGGACTACGACGCGTTCCTGCTTGTCTCCTTCGGTGGCCCGGAGGGCCCGGAGGACGTGATGCCGTTCCTGGAGAACGTCACCAGGGGCCGGGGGGTGCCGCGGGACAGGCTCGCCGAGGTGGCCCAGCACTACTACCTGTTCGGCGGGGTGAGCCCGATCAACCAGCAGTGCCGCGACCTGCTCACCGCGATCGGCAAGGACTTCGCGGCGGCCGGGGTCGACCTCCCGCTGTACTGGGGGAACCGTAACTGGCAGCCCTACCTGGCCGGCACCGTCGCACAGATGGCCGCGGACGGCGTGCGCCACGCGATCGCGTTCGTCACCTCCGCCTACGGGTCCTACTCCGGCTGCCGGCAGTACCTCGACGACATCGAGGCCGCTCGCGTCCAGGCCGGCCCCGGCGCACCGCGCATCGACAAGATCCGTCATTTCTTCAACCACCCGGGCTTTATCGCATCCGTGGCCCGCGCTGCCCGCGCGGCAATCGGGCAGCTCCCGGCCGGCGTAGCGGATGATGCCTGGCTCGTCTTCACGGCGCACAGCGTGCCCGAGGCGATGGCGGCGGCCAGCGGGCCCGCCGGCGGCCTGTACCCGGCGCAACTGGCGGAGGCGGCGCGCCTGGTCGCCGGAGAGCTGGCGCGAGCCGAGGGCCGCGAGCGGCACTGGCGGCTGGCCTACCAGAGCCGCAGCGGGCCGCCGTCGGTGCCGTGGCTGGGCCCCGACATCGGCAGCCAGCTCACCGAGCTGTCGGCGAGCGGCGCGGCGGCCGCGGTGCTGATCCCGGTCGGTTTCGTCTCCGACCATATGGAGGTCGTGTTCGACCTGGATATCGAGGCGGCGGGGCTGGCGCGCGGGCTTGGCCTGCCGACGGCAAGGGCCGTCACCCCCGGCACCGACCCCCGTTTCGTCTCCATGATCACGGAGCTGGTGAAAGAGCGGGGGTGGGCGCGGAGCGCGGGGGCGGGGAAAGCAGAGCGCCGCGGCCGGCTCGCGCAGGTGCCAGCGCTCGGCTCGCTGCCGGTTGCGCCCGATTTCTGCCCAAACGATTGTTGCCGGTTGCCCGCCGCCCGGCGCCCGGCGGGACCCGGGGCTGACCAGTGAGCAGGCCGGAGCCGGGGGATCTGCTCGGCCTGGCGATGGCTGCCGCCGGGGCGGCGGCCGCGATGCTGGCCGCCGGGCGGCCGGCCGGGCCCAAGGGGCGCCCGGAGGTAGCGGCCACCAAGTCGAGCCCCACCGACGTGGTCACCGAGATGGACCGGGCGGCGGAGGAACTGATCAGGGCCCGGATCCTGGCCGCCCGCCCGGGGGACGCGATACTCGGCGAGGAGGGCGGCGCCACCGGGGGAACGGGCGCGGGCCAGGTGCGCTGGGTCGTGGATCCGCTGGACGGCACCGTGAACTATCTCTACGGCCTGGCCGACTGGTCGGTCAGCATCGCGGCCGAACTGGACGGCACGGTGGTGGCCGGCGTGGTGACCGCGCCTGCCCTCGGCGAGGTGTTCACCGCCACGCTCGGCGGAGGCGCGTGGCTGCACGCGGGGGACGGCCCGCCGGTCGCGCTGCGCTGCAACACCGGGGTGCCGCTGGACCAGGCGCTTGTGTCCACCGGGTTCGGGTACGCGGTACCGCGGCGCATCGTGCAGGGCCAGGTGGTCGGCGCCCTGCTGCCACGGGTGCGGGACATCCGGCGCGGCGGCTCGTGCGCCGTGGACCTGTGCTCGCTGGCGGCCGGCCGGGTGGATGCCTACTACGAGCGCGGGGTGAACTACTGGGACTACGCGGCGGGCGGGCTCGTCGCCACCGAGGCGGGTGCGGTGCTCGGCGGGCTGGCAGGCCGCCCGGCCTCCTCCAGCATGACCATCGCGGCGGAGCCCGGGCTGTTCGGGCAGCTTCGCGACCTGCTCGCGAGCCTGGATGCGGAGCGGGACGGTTAGGACTGGCGGGTCAGGTTGCCGACCGGGTTGCTGCCGCCGCGGCGCAGGAACGTGAACGTCAGCGTGCGGGAGTTGCGGACGGCCAGCTTGACCACCCCGGGCACGCAATTGCTCTGGCCAGAGGTGATGGCCAGGCGGAAGGTCAGCACCGAACGCCCGGCCGAGACGAGGCCAAGCCGTCCGGTGCAGCCGATCTGCGGGTAGGCGAGGGTGCCGCGCGTGCTCCCGCCGGGCAGAGTCAGCCGCACGGCGACGCTGAGCGACGGGTTGGTCTGGTGAATGGTGCCGGACCAGGTCCCGTTCACCTGCTTCGGGATGGGCAGGTCCGCCTTGGCCAAGGGGCCGCGGGCGGTGGTGTCCAGCGTCGGCGCCGGGCTACCGGTACCCGGATGCCCGCCGATGATGAAGAACACCGCGGCCGCGATCGCCACGATGCAGGCCAGGCACGCGGCGGCCCACAAAGCCGCGCGGGAACGGCCGCCACGGAGGTGCTGCTCGTCGCCAGTGACCGGGGGGACCGGTGCCGGGGCACGGGCGGCCATCCGGCTGCGACGGGCGCCCGCGGCCAGCAGCCCGGCGGACAGATCGTCCCCGCTCAGCAGTTCGGTCAGCAAGGCACGGGCATGCGGGCGCGCCACGGGATCGGGGCTCAGGCAGTCGGCCACCACCGGGCGCAGGTCGTCCGGGAGCGCAGCCAGGTCCCCCGTGGCGGCCGGCAGGCGCCCGGCGGCCGCAAAGCCGACCACCTGCGCCCAGGCCAGGATGTCAGCGGCAGGGGTCGCGGTGCCGTACGGCGGGGTGATGCTGAAGTGCACCACCCGGGGGCCGTCCCGGCCGACTACCACCATGTCCGGGCCGAACTGCCCATGCACGAGCCCGGCCTGGTGGATGGCGGCGATACCGGTGGCGCAGCCGACCGCCAGGGCCCGGACCTCTGCGGTGGGCAGTCGGCCCTCATCGTGGACCACTTCCGCCAGCGACGGCCCGGACACAAACTCGGTGATCAGGTAGGGCTGGCTGCCCTCGACGCCGGCATCGAGGATGCGGGCCACGCAGAACGGGGGAATGTTGCGGGCGACCCGGGCTTCGGCGACGAACCGGTCCCTGGCCGCCGCGTCGTCCGCCCGGCCGGTTCCCGGGAAGGCGGCCAGTACCGCCTCGCCGTCCACCCGCTGGGCGAGGAAGACGTCCTGCCGCGCCGTGCCCTCCCCGGCGAAGTCGTCTACCCGGCCGGTGAGCCGGTAGCGGCCGACGCGACGGGGATCGCCGGGCCGCAGTGGGGTGCCGTTGGGCATCCTGCGTCTTCCCGTCTCGGGCGGGGCGGTGGGCCGAGGCTAGTTTGCGGGTGTTTGCGCGGTTAGCGGTTTGTACCCTACGCACTCGGCGGGCTTCAAGGCCTGCCATCAGGGGAAGTTGATGGTCGGGTGAACGGCCGCACAGCGTTCCCCGGCCGTTGACCGCTGGTTGCGAGCCTGTTCCTCAGCGGTTATCCGGCCGTGGACGCCGTCGCGGGCGCAACACGGTTCCCCGGAACCGCCACCTACGTGTACCCGGTCACGCGACGTGACAGAATTCCCCGCCTGAATCGGGCACAACTGCGGGGCGCCAAGCGTTACACGCAAGGCGCATATTGATGGAGGGGGTGTAGGACCCACATGGCAACGGACTATGACAGCCCGCGCAAGACCGACGATGAGCTGACCGAGGACAGCCTGCAGGAGCTCCAGGCCCGTCGGCTTGACAAGTCGTCGTCCACGATTGACATCGATCAGGACGATGTTGCCGAGTCGCTGGAACTGCCAGGTGCTGACCTGTCCAACGAGGAGTTGTCCATCCGGGTGATTCCTCGCCAGGCAGATGAGTTCACCTGCTCGCGCTGCTTCCTGGTGCACCACCGCAGCCAGCTTGCGGAGGACAGGGACGGCCAGGCAATTTGCCGGGAGTGTGCGGCCTGACGCTGCTACGCTGCCCCACTCATGTGGTCAGCGGCGCCGCGATCCGCCGGGTGTGCCAGTGATGGCCGCCGGGCGGTGAGGGCTGCCCGCAGCGCGGCGGCGGCGTGCGCGCTGGCGGCGCTGCTCGCAGGCTGCAGCTCTCCGGCCGCTCACCACGAGGCGGCCAGGCCGTCGGCCTCCGCTGCCCGGCCATCCCCTGTGCCGCACGGGCGGGTGCCGCCGGCGGGAGCGCCGGTCCACACGCTCATCGTCATGCTGGAGAACCACAACTACAGCCAGGTGATCGACAGGCGCTCGGCGCCGTACCTGAACGAACTGGCCCGCGAGGGCGCGCTGTTCACCGATTCGCAGGCGATCACCCACCCCAGCCAGCCGAACTACCTGGCCCTGTTCTCCGGCAGCACGCAGGGCAACCCCGGCGACAACTGCCCGCAGCACTTCACCGGGCCCAACCTCGCCGCCGAGTTGCTCGCCGCGGGCTACACCTTCACCGGCTACGCGGAAAACCTGCCCGCCACCGGCTCGGAAACATGCAACGTCGGCAACATCTATGCACGCCGGCATGTGCCGTGGACCAACTTCAGCAACGTGCCGCCGTCGTTGAGCAAGCCGTTCACGGCGTTCCCGGCCAGGGACTTCGCCGCGCTGCCCACGGTCTCCTTCGTGATCCCCAACCTGTGCAACGACATGCACAACTGCTCGACGAGCACCGGGAACGCGTGGGTGCAGGCGCATATCGGCCCGTACGCGAACTGGGCGCTGACCCACCACAGCCTGCTGATCGTGGATTTCGACGAGAACGACTACGGCCCGGGCAACCTCATCCCGACGATCTTCTACGGCGGGATGGTCAGGCCCGGCCGGTACGGCGAGCCGATCACGCACTACAGCGTGCTGCGCACCATCGAGAACCTGTACGGCCTGCGGCCGATCGGCCAGGCGGCGCACGCCACGCCGATCACGAACGTGTGGAAATAAGGGAGTGAGCGGCGTGCGGACGACGACCCTGGGACGCGGCGGGCCGGTGGTGTCCCGGGCAGGCCTGGGACTGATGGGGATGTCCTCGGTCTACGGGCCCGCCGATGACACCGAGAGCATCGCCACGATCAGGGCGGCGCTGGACGCCGGGGTGACCCTGCTGGACACGGGCGACTTCTATGGCATGGGCCATAACGAGATGCTGCTCGGCCGGGCCCTGCAGGGCGTGCCCAGGGACAGCGTGTTCATCCAGGTGAAGTTCGGGGCCCGGCGGGACCCGGGCGGCGCGTTCCTCAGCTTCAGCGCCAGCCCCGCGGCGGTGAAGTCGTCGCTGGCGTACTCACTGCGCCGCCTGGGCACCGATTATGTCGATCTGTACCAGCCGGCCAGGCTGGACCCGGACGTGCCGGTCGAGGAAACCGTCGGCGCGATCGGGGAGATGATCGACGCCGGGTACGTCCGCTACGCCGGGCTGTCAGAGATGGGGGCCGACACCATCCGCCGGGCGGCCGCGGTCCGCCCCGTGGCCGGGCTGCAGATCGAGTACTCGCTGCTCAGCCGGGGCATCGAAGACACGATCCTGCCTACGGTGCGCGAGCTGGGCATCGGGGTGACCGCCTACGGCGTGCTGTCCCGCGGCCTGCTGAACCCGGCGACCGCGAGGCCGTCCGGGCCCGGTGACTCGCGCGGCCGGTTCCCCCGGTTCCGGGCCGGGAACCTGGAGCGCAACCTGGCGCTGGTGGCCGCGCTCGATGCGCTGGCCACCGAGCGCGGCGTGACGGCCGCCCAGCTCGCCATCGCCTGGGTGTGTGCCCAGGGCGATGACATCGTGCCGCTGATCGGCACCAAGCGGCGAGACCGGCTGGCCGAGGCGCTCGCCGCGCTGGATTTGGACCTGGGCCCCAGCGATCTCGCGGCGATCGGGGCGGCAGTGCCGGCCGGCGCCGTGGCTGGCGACCGCTACGACGAGCCGCAGATGGCCGCCCTGGACAGCGAGCGGTCCTGACCCGTCAGCCGCCCCGGTAAGCGTCCGCGATCGCGGTGAGCCTGGCGTGGGCGCCGTTCATCGGGCCGGCCGCCGGCAGGTAGTCCTTGGCGATCTTGGCAACACTGGTGTAGTTCGGGTCGCAGACGTTGGCCAGCGGTGCCTCGACGGCCTGGGTGACGAGCTGGTAGGCGTCCAGTGGGTCGAGCCCGTAGTCGGACCCAAGCCACTGCACCAGATCGAGCTGTGCGATGCGGAACGCGTCCTCCAGCGGCCGCGCCGAGCCGGCCGACATGATGTGCGAGGCCGACTCCAGCCGCGGCCACGCGCACGGCCTGCCCTTGACCAGGTCCACCGCGAGGACGGTGTTCATCGCGGTCTCCACCGCCACTCCGCAGGTCTCGCCCTCGCCCTGCCGGCCGTGGCCGTCGCCGAGCGAGAACAGCGCGCCCGCCACGTTGACGCCGAGATAGCAGGTCACCCCGGCGCGCATCTCCGGGGTGTCCATGTTGCCGCCGAACGCGTCGGGGACCAGGGCGCTGCGTACCTCCAGGTTGGCCGGCGCCACGCCCACGGTGCCGTGCATCGGGTCCAGCGGCAGGTCCACCGCGAAGTCGCCGTGCCGGGCGGTGAACCGGCAGGTGCCCGCGTCGCGGTCGAAATGCCACATCCAGATCAGCTCGGGCAGCGGGTCATGCAGCAGGG
Source organism: uncultured Actinomycetes bacterium (assembly GCA_963707905.1). Classification (GTDB taxonomy): domain Bacteria; phylum Actinomycetota; class Actinomycetes; order Streptosporangiales; family Streptosporangiaceae; genus DASXKD01. The sequence goes on from CAVPSA010000023.1 coordinate 202,547, forward strand.
CGGTGGCGTGGGTGCCGGTGAGCGCGCCGAAGAACGGGACCGTGGTGGACGCGCCCCAGTCGCGTGCGGGCTCGATCGAGATGAAGTGCACGGCGAGCGTGTCGCCGGGCTCCGCGCCCTCGATGTAGAACGGCCCGGTCTGCGGGTTCAGGTAAGGGAACTCGCAGACCTCGGAGACCAGGTCGGTCTCGCTGCGCACCTTGCCCGCGAAGCAGTCCTCGGTGAACACCTCCAGGATCACCGGCGGCTTGACCCGGGCCACCGGTGCCGCGCCGCCGAATGTCCACGCGTACTGGCTGGGGTCCGGCCGGAACTTGATGACCTGGGGGTCACTCACTTGGGTACTCCTCCAGCGGGTCCAGGTGCACCAGCCCGACCTCGGTGACCCGCTGCTTGTCCCGTGAGTACAGGACGATCAGGTAGATCACGCCGATCACCATCCATACGGCCACGGCCGGCCCCATGTAGGAGTAGGGCGTCGACAGGGGGGTGATGAAGCTGAACGCCGGAATGCCGGCCGCGCTCAGCCAGGCGGGCACGAACACGACGACGCCCAGCAGCGGGATGATCAGGTGGGACAGCACGTTGAAGCCGGTGCGCCTGCGGGCGAAGTATCCGATGCAGGCCACGTTCATCAGGATGTAGATCGCCACGAGCAAGATCACGATGCCGGTGCCCGTCATCGCGAACGCGACCGGCGCCGTGTATTTGAGGCCCAGCGCGAGCGTGACCACGATCGTGATCACGAACGCGGTCAGGATGGCTGTAGACGGGGGAGCGGTGCCGGGCGTTGATGTGCGCCAGGAACGCGGGGAAAGCCCGGATCCGGCCCATGGCGTACGCGGTCCGGCTGGACACGTTCACCCCGGCGTTGGCGTTCGCGATGGTCGAGTTGACGATCGCCAGGAACACGAAGAACCAGAAGATGCCGTAGAGCGAGCGGGCAACACCGACCCAGGAGGCGGTCGGGCTGGCTCCGGTGGTGAAGTTGTGGAACTGCGTGGGGCCGAAGGCAACGTCAATGGCGTAGGTGGTGAACACGTACAGCGCGCCGATCAGCACCGTGGACAGCAGCACCGCCCGCTGGATCGTGCGCCGCGGGTTCCTGGTCTCCTCGGCCAGTGGCGCGGCGCCCTCGAAGCCGCCGAAGGCAAGGATCGTGAAGACCGACCCGGCGATCACCCCGCTGATGCCGTGGAATCCCGTCGTGGTGTATTTGGTCGTGAAGACCGACAAGGTGTTGTTGCTGCCCGCGTGCACCACCAGGAAGATGGCAAGCACCAGGAACACACCGATCTCGAACACGCCGAGGACGGTGCCCAGCCGCGCCGAGGTCCTGATGCCGTAGTAGCCGGCCGCGAGGATGATGAGCGCGCCGAGGATCGACCAGACCCACCACAGGTTCGCGGTGTAACCGCTGAACTCCGAATGGAGTGTGCCGTCCACGGTGAACCCGAGCTGGAGCAGGACCAGGGGCGGGATCAGCCAGCCGACGAGCACGTATGCCCAGGCCACGAGGAAGCCCACGGAAGGGTGGATGCCGCGGGCCGCGTAGGTGGCCAGCGAGCCCGCCGCAGGCATCTCCCTGGCTAGCAGGCCGATCGACCACGCACAGAAGAGGCACGCCACCAGGGCGAAAACCACGGCGAGCGGGAGCGACCCGCCGGCGAACGCGACTCCGGCGGGGATCGACGCGGCGATGGCCGCGCCGGGTGCCATGTCGGTGATGCTCTGGAACAGGACCTCGCGCAGGCCGATCGCGTTCCGCCGCAGCCCCACGCCGGTCTCTGTCCGCTCCGTTGTCGCCACAGCCGCCTCCTTGGACGGTCCCAAACGATCACTGCCGGGATGTTCTCACGGCAGGCCGGGACCGGGCCAGACCTTGACGGGCACGAAATGCGGCGGTTTGTGCGCTAGCCGGTCAGCCGGAGCTGTGGTGGCCGTTGGTGCTGAAGCCCCGCTTTCCGGGCAGGGAGACCACGGCGGTGACGTCCGCGGCCAGCCGTACCCGGTCGCCGTCGCCGATGTGCACGTCGGTGCCGGGCAGCACCCGGTCGTCGTTGACGTAGGTGCCGTTGGTGGAGTACTCGTCCCGTATCGTCGCGTGCCCGGTGTCACTGACCGTGATCGTGGCGTGCCGCCTCGACACGTTCTCGTAGCTGGCGAAGGCCGCCGCCACCAGGGACTCGCCCGGATCCCGCCCGAGCACCAGCGACGTGCCCGCCGGTACGTCCACGTTGCCGGCCGGGAAGGACAGCCGCAGGACCACCGGTGAGATGGGGCCGGTGGCCGGTGTGGGCCCGCCGGGCGCGGCGCCCGGGCGCAGGTACTCCTGCATCACCGTGGGCGGCGTGGTCTCCTCCTCCACCGGGCCGGGCCGGGGCAGGTTCGTGCCGCAGGTGAAGCAGATCAGATCGTCGTGGCTGACGGTCGCGGCGCAGCCAGGACAGGTCAGTGTCGCCATGGCGTCCTCCGGGGCCGCGGGGGCAGGTGGTGTGGACCAGGTGTCCACCTGAGCGTAACGCGGCAGGCGCCGCAACAGTGCCCGGCTCAGGCCCAGTGACGAAGGAACGGGGCCTGAGCCTGCGGGGGTTCCGGGGGTCGTCCCCCGGGCCAGCACGGCCAGCGCGACGGGCCGCCAAGTAGCATCACAGGCACACCGGCCAGGTGACGGGGGCTTCCTACCGGAGGTCTCCGCGACGGCTGGTGGGCTCGCAGAGACCCTGCTAGGAGACCAGCCATGATCGGTTACCAGCTCACCGACGAGCACGAGGAACTGCGCGCGACCGTCGCCGAGTTCGCCCGCGAGGTCGTGGCCCCGGTGATCGGCGACTACTACGAGCGGTGCGAGTTTCCTTACGACCTCGTGGCCAGGATGGGCAAGCTCGGATTGTTCGGGCTGCCGTTCCCGGAGGAGTACGGCGGAATGGGCGGTGACCTTTTCGCCCTCTGCCTCGCCCTGGAGGAACTCGCCAGGGTTGACTCTTCCGTGGCGATCACGCTGGAGGCCGCCGTGGCGCTCGGCGCCATGCCGCTGTACCGGTTTGGCAGCGAGGAGCAGCGCCGCCAGTGGCTCCCGGACCTGTGCGCGGGGGAGCGGCTGGCCGCGTTCGGGCTGACCGAGCCGGGCGGCGGTTCTGACATTCCCGGCGGGATGCGGACCACCGCGCGGCTGGAGGCCGGGGAGTGGGTCATCGACGGCTCCAAGGCGTTCATCACCAACGCGGGCACCTCGATCACCTCGCTGGTAACCGTGCTCGCCCGCACCGGCGGTGCGCCGGCGGCCGAGCGGGGGCACCGTGAGATCTCGGCGATCATCGTCCCGGCGGGCACCGCGGGCTTCACCGTGGGCGGCAAGTACTCCAAGGTCGGCTGGTCGGCGTCGGACACCAGGGAACTGGCCTTCGGCTCCTGCCGGGTTCCGGCCGGTAACCTGCTGGGCGAGCGCGGCCGCGGCTACGCCCAGTTCCTGCAGATCCTGGACGAGGGGCGGGTGGCCATCGCGGCGCTGGCCACCGGCCTGGCCGCTGGGTGCGTGGCGGAATGCCTGCGCCACGTCGCCGACCGTGAGGCGTTCGGCCACCACCTCGGCCACTTCCAGGCGATCCAGTTCAAGCTGGCGGACATGGAGTCGCGGGCCCACTCGGCGCGACTCGCCTGGTACGACGCCGCCGCGCGGCTGTCGGCCGGTGAGCCCGCCAAGAAGCAGGCGGCGATCGCCAAGCTGGTTGCCTCGAACGCGGCCATGGACAACGCAAGGGACGCCACGCAGATCTTCGGCGGCTACGGGTACATGAACGAGTATCCGGTAGCCCGGTTCTACCGCGACGCCAAGGTACTGGAGATCGGCGAAGGCACCTCGGAGGTGCAGCGGATGATCATCGCGCGCGAACTCGGCCTCAACGCGATCCGCTGACCGGTCCCGGGGACCGGTCAGGGCACGATCAGGACCCGTTCGGCTTTACCACCATGGACGGCACGCCGAAGTTATCGGGCAGCGAGCCGAAGTTGAACAGCAACTCGACGACCCGCTGCAGGTTCGGCGCCGACAGCGTGGTGGGGTAGGTGCCAAGGGTGACCATGGCGGCATCACGGGGCCTCAGGCCCACGCTCTTGGTCAGGGCGGTCTGCAGCGGTGCTGCCATGCCGGCCCGGGCCTGCGCCGTGGCGAGCGCGCCGCGGAAGGCGGCCACCACCTGGGCGTTCTTGCTGGCGTAGGAGTTCGTGGTGAAGTACCCGTCCAGCGGCAGGTTCGCGGTCGCCCCGGTGCAGGAGTCGACCACAGGGACCGCGCCTAGCTGGCTCTCGGCCTCGTAGATGGTCGGCTCGGTCGCCAGGATCGCGTCCACCTGGTGGGACTCCAGCGCATGGATCAGGCCGCTGGCCGGCATGGGAACCCAGGTGATCGACCGGACCCGTACGTTGTCGCTGGCCAGCACCGACCAGGTGGCCAGGGTGTCGATGCTGTAGGGCTGGGGCTGGCTCTTGGCGCCGTGGGTTGGTATCGCCTGCGCCGGGGCGGTGCCGATGATCTTGTTCTCCAGTTCCTTCGGCGTCACGATCTTCGAGCCCGGCAGCGTCAGGACCTCCATCACGTTCGGCCCCGCGTCGTAGCCATCCGCGACTGCGAGCAGATGCGGCGCGGGGTGCTGCTCCTGGGCATAGAACATGTTGGCGTAGTCGCCAAAGGCGATATCGGCGGTGCCGTTGCGGAGCGCCGCCACCTCCTGCGGCACGGAGGAGCTGGAAACGACGTGGACGGTCAGGCCGACGTTGCTGAACAGGTGGTCCCGCAGGCCAATGTAAAGGGGCGCGTCTGGCACGCCGGGGGCTGCCTCGACAGTGACCGTGCCGGACGCGGTAGGCCCGGCAGCCGCCGATGACGAGAACCCGGGGACATGGCACCCGGTCACCAGAATCAGGCCGGCCGCCGCGGCCATCACGCCTGCGGCGTTGCGCCCCGGGCGCCGTACCCGGCCGCCCAATCGGGCCTGGTCAGGGGCTGAGACAAGCCTCATGGCTCTCCTTGGCGGGCAGATGGGACTTCTGCGGACACTTCGGAACCCGGACCGAAGCGCCAGAGAGTACCCTACTTGCAGCGCGTGCTCGGTAAACGTCCGTTAGATCAAGGTCCACGCGTGATGCGGGAATTGCTGTCAGCTAGCCGTTTTGACGGTTAGGGTTAGCCCCTAGTCGCCCTGTTGAGCTGAGCCCGCCTTAAACGTCGCCGCGGAAGGGGTCTGCTATGTCGGTTCCGCAGTTGGCCCTGCCGCCAGCGGGTTCGCCATGGCATCCAGCTGAGAGGTCATGATCGCGTGCGGTCCCGTAGCAGAAACATCTCCCCCGCTGCCCCCGTGGCCGTAGGCGACCAGACGGGGAACGGCTCGGCATTCGGCCGGGACGGGGCGGAGGCACCCGGTGGCGGCCTCGGCAGGCCCGACGGGCAGGCCGAAGGCAACGGCGCCGGGCATACAGAGGTACCCCAGGCCCGGCCTGTATCAAGGCGGGCGCTGAAGAACTGGCGAGTGCGCTCGCGGTTGCTGCTGCTGATCACCATCCCGACCCTTACCGCGGTGGCGCTGGGCGGTATCCGCATCGCCTCCTCGGTGCAGAGCGCCCTGGCCTACCAGCGGGTCCTGCAGCTGACCACGCTCAGCTCCGACATCACCGTGCTGGCCCAGCGGCTGGAGGACGAGCGGGACCAGACGGTCTACTACATCGCCCTCGGCGGCCTCGGCGGCCGGTCAGCGTCGGCCACTGGCAAAGCCGTGGGGTTCAGTGTCGTCCAGGGCTATCAGCAGCAGACCAACCAGGCGGTGGCGCAGGTCCGGTCCCAGCTCGAGGAGGTCGGCGGCTCGTTCCCGGCACAGACACAGCAGGAAGCCACGACCGCGCTGGCCAAGCTGGCCGCGCTCAGCGATCTGCGCTATGCGGCCAACCATACCCACCTGCCTGCCCTGGACGTGAACAGCAAGTACACCGGACTCATCAACGACCTGCTGGTGCTGGAGGACGCGACCGGCCAGGGCGCCAGTGACGCCACCCTCGCGCAGAGTGTCCGGGTGCTCGGGCTGGTGTCACACATGAAAGAGGACGCCTCCGAGCAGCGCGCGATCCTCGCCGCGGCGCTGATCCAGCACAACCTCACCATCGAGGCGCAGAACGATCTGACCAACGCCGAGTCGGACCAGGCCGCGAACCTGAGCGAGTTCAACCTGACTGCCACCGCTGCCCAGCGCCAGCTCTGGAACAGCACCGGCACCGGGCCGATCGCCTTCCAGGCGCCGAACGAGGAGTCGCAGGCGATCAACCTGCAGACCAACAGCGGCAGCCTGGCCGGCGACCAGACCCACGCCGACGACTGGTACGGCGCCGAATCGCACATCATCAACTTCCAGATGGGTGCGGTCGAGCACAGCCTGGTCAGCCAGATCACCGCGCGCGCGGCGTCGCTGCGCAACCAGGCGGTCACCACCGCCATCATCACCGGCGTGGTCATCCTCTTCGTCCTGGCCCTGGCCCTGTTCTTCACCGTCGTGGTGGCCCGGTCGATGGTGCGGCCGTTGCGGCGGTTGCGTGCGGGTGCGCTGGAGGTTGCCGGGATGCGGCTGCCGGAGACGGTGCGGCGGATGAGTGAGGGTGAGGGTGCGGGGGCGCCGTTGGATGTGGCGCCGATTGAGGTGGATTCGACCGATGAGATCGGTGAGGTGGCGCGGGCGTTTGATCAGGTGCACCGGGAGGCGGTGCGGCTGGCGTCGAACGAGGCGGCGCTGCGCGGGAATGTGAACGCGATGTTTGTGAACTTGTCGCGGCGGTCGCAGTCGCTGGTGGAGCGGCAGATCCGGCTGATTGATGATCTGGAGCAGGGGGAGCAGGATTCCGAGCGTTTGGCGAACTTGTTCCAGATGGATCATCTGGCGACGCGGATGCGGCGTAATAGTGAGAACTTGCTGGTGTTGGCGGGGCATGAGGTGTCGCGGCGGTGGACCCAGTCGGTGGGGCTGGTGGATGTGCTGCGGGCGGCGGTGAGTGAGATTGAGCAGTATGAGCGGGTGTCGCTGAACGTGCAGCCGGGGATCGCGGTGCGCGGGCAGGCGGTCAATGATGTGGTGCACCTGCTGGCGGAGCTGGTGGAGAATGCGACGTCGTTTTCGGCGGCGGAGACGCCGGTGGCGGTGTCGGGGCATTTGCTGAATAGTGGCGGGGTGCTGCTGGATATCACCGATCAGGGTGTGGGCATGGGCGCGGAGGAGATGGCTCATGCGAACTGGCGGCTGGATAATCCGCCGGTGGTGGATGTGGCGGTGTCGCGGCGGATGGGGTTGTTTGTGGTGGCGCGGCTGGCGGCGCGGCATGGTATCCGGGTGCGGTTGCGGCCGGCGTCGATGGGTGGGCTGACCGCGCTGGTCTGGCTGCCCGACGAGGCCATCGCCCACGAATCCGCGGCCACCCCGCCGGGCCTGCGCCGGTTCGAGACGACACCAGGCACCGCGGCCGCCCCGACCAGCGCGGCCAGGCTGGCCGAATGGCCGGAGCCCGGCCAGCCCGAGGACCGTACGGCCGCGATGCAGGCGGTCAACGCCGCCCGGACTCCACGGTTCACACCGCTGCGGCCCGACCTCGGCGACACCGCGTCGTTCTCGGCGCTGGATGCGGATACTCCGGTGCCGGAAACGGCGGCCAGCTATGACGCTCCGCCCAGCTACGCGGCCAGCGGCCCGGCCCTCAGCGCCGCGGCAGAACAGCCGGCCAGCCTTCAGCCCGGGCCGCTCGCCTCCTCCTTCGGCACGCCGATGGGAGGCGACGGCGCTCAGGAAGGCCCCCTGGGTGGCCTCGGAGGATCTTCGTTCCGAAGCGAAGTCAGCCAGACGGCACAGCACGGCGTGATAGTGCCGCCTCCGGCGAGCCTGGGAGAGGAGAGCAGGCTGCCTATATTCGAGTCCGTGGAGTCCGACTGGTTCCGCCGTGGCCGGCACGGTACGGACCCCCCCGCCAGGGCTGGGACCGGGGCGGTCAGTACCACCACCACGGCCAGCGACTGGACTTCACCGGCGGACGCGGGCTGGGAAGCCGCCGAAGTGGCGCACGCGCCGGTCTCGGGCGGCACGACCGCCGTGGGCCTGCCCAAGCGCGTGCCCAAGGCGAACCTGGTCCCCGGCGGTGTGAGTGGCGGAACCGCTCCCGCCGTGCCGGCGCCATCCCGGTCGGCGTCGCAGACGAGGGAGCGCCTGGCCAACTTCCAGCGAGGTGTCCGTGAGGCGAGGGCCGCCGCGCAAGACGATGACGCCTCGAACGATGGTGGTGGCGGCGATGCGTTATGGAACGCGTTATATGAACATGACGCGTCATGCGATGTCATCTTGGTATGACGACCCCGCGTTTTTGGAGGAGGTGGTCACGCTGAGACCACGCAGAGAGGAGTGGGTGTGAGCCCGCTAGCTCGTCCGGTCCAGGACCTGAACTGGCTGATCACGAACTTCGTGGAGCAGGTTCCGTCCGTTGCCCATGCGATCGTCGTGTCGGCCGATGGCCTGCCACTGGCGTTTTCGAACGGGTTCCCGGCAGACCGGGTTGACCAGTTGGCAGCCGTGACATCGGGGCTGACCAGCCTGACGCAAGGCGCTGCGCGAGTGTTCGAGGGTGGCCCAGTCACCCAGACGGTCGTGGAGATGCAGCGCGGACTGCTACTGGTGATGGCGATCAGTGACGGGTCGAGCCTGGCTGTGCTCGCCTCGGCTGATTGTGACATGGGTCTGGTGGCCTATGAGATGACGCTGCTTGTGGAGCGGGTGGGGCGCGCGCTCACCCCGGACATGCGTGGTGCGTTTCGGTCGGAGGATGGCAGGCAGTGACGACTGGAGAGGTTGATGTCCGGGCCCGGCCGGGATGACTGGCCGCAGGCTGGCGGACGGCACGGGTTCCTGAACGGGAAACGCTCGGGCGGGACGGACACCCCGGGGAGTTCCCTGGTCCGGCCCTATGCGGTGACCGGCGGACGGACTAAGCCGCGGTACCAGCTTCAAATCGAAGCGATGGTGGCTGCATCACATTATGAGGCCCGCGACCTTTCGGTCCTCAGCCCGGAGTGCCAGGCGATCTTGGGCTTTTGCCGGGACTGGCGCTCCGTAGCCGAAATATCTGCCGTGCTCAGGATGCCGTTGGGCGTGGCCAGGGTGCTCATCGCCGACATGGCGGTGGAAGGACTGGTCAGGGTCCATCAGTTGGATCACGCGCAGGGTCGCCCGGACCTGAACCTGCTCGAAAGGGTGCTCAGTGGACTTCGCAAGCTCTAGACCCCCTCTCCGAGGCAACGCGGGGGAGGCGGCGATGACTTCTGTGAAGATCGTCGTCGCCGGCGGCTTCGGCGTGGGCAAAACCACTTTCGTCGGGTCGGTCTCGGAAATCACCCCGCTCACCACCGAGGCGGTAATGACCGCCGCGAGCGCCGGGGTGGATGATCTGTCGCATGTCCCGGACAAGACCACGACGACGGTGGCGATGGACTTCGGCCGGGTCACCCTGGATGCAGGCCTGATTCTGTACCTGTTCGGCACCCCCGGGCAGCACCGCTTCTGGTTCATGTGGGATGACCTCATCCAGGGCGCCATCGGCGCGGTGGTCCTCGTGGACACCCGGCGGCTGGCCGACTCGTTCCCGGCGGTCGACTACTTCGAGACCGCGGGCCTGCCGTTCATCGTGGGCATCAACGGCTTCCACGGAAAGTTCCCGCACACCCTGACCGACGTCCAGGAGGCCCTGTCGGTGAGCCCGAGCGTGCCCATCGTGGAGTGCGACGCCCGCAGCAGGGCGTCCACCAAGGCGACCCTCATCGCGCTGGTCGAGCACGCGATGGCGGTCCAGATGAGCGTGCACTGACGGCGCACGCGGGCCGTGAGGCCGTGAGGCCCTGATGTAAGGTGCACGGGCGGGGCGGTAGCTCAGCCGGTTAGAGCAGCGGACTCATAATCCGCCGGTCCTGGGTTCGAGTCCCAGCCGCCCCACGCTCCGAAGTTGCCAGGTTAAGCCTTTTGACCTGCGGAAATGCGCCGCCTTTCGTGATCTTGCCCGCCCGTCGGGTGTGCGGCCGGCGGCAGCGACGGCGAGGCCCTCTTCGGCCCATGACCGAGACCTCCCGGGCCAGCCAAGGCTACGCCTGGGCCCGTTGCCGGGCTTCAACGTCGTTCGGCCTCCCGCACTGCGGGCGCTGCACGTTGACCTGCACCACGGCATCGGCGTTGACTGGCACAGCCGGGCAACCCAGCAAAGAGATGCCGCTGCGGCAACACCGGTGCAGGAAGCACAGGCGACGTTCAACCAGCAACATGGCTGGGGTGAGGGCATGACAGACGTTACTGGCCCGCGGCCGATGGTGCTCCGGCCAGGCGATGGCGAGCAGCTTCCCTTCATCGGGACGCTCCGGGCGTCGGCAGCTGACACCGGCGGCGCGTTCGAGCTGATTGAGTACACCGGCCCGGCGATCCCGCCGCCTCACGTGCACAAGGAACACGACGAAGTCTTCTTCATCTTGACCGGCACCTTCCAGTTCGTTCTCGGCCAGGACACCGTCGAGGCACCGCAGGGAGCGATCGTGCTGGTTCCCCGGGGCTGGCGCCATGGCTTCACCATCGAACCGGGCTCAACGGCCCTGCTCCTGACGATCCCAGCTGGCCTGGAAGGATTCTTCAAAGAACTCGGTACCGGGCTAGCCGAGGGCAGGCCCAGCGCGGAGATCCGGACGGCGCTGGCCGGGAAATACGACTCCTATCCCGATCCGCCCGCCTAGCCTGGGATGGCGGCGCACGCCGGGCTGCACCGGGTTCTTGGCCCCGGAGGGGCACCGCGTTTCATTTAGGGCAGACGGCGATCGCGGACACTGCGTCGGAGCCATTGAGGTGATCTCAGCGAAATAGGTTCGGACAGCCAGGCTTTATCTTCCCGGGCAGGGACATCCGGGCAGACACGCGGAGAAACCGGGCTGGCTGAACATGGGCGTGGAGCCCCAGTAGAAGAAGGTCTCGCCAAAGATCACCTTCTACGGAAGGCTCCACGTGATCGCCTATCGTGCCACGCTTGACGTCCCCAGGGAACTGGTGCAGTTCGTCGCGAAGCTGCTGGCCGAGGAGCGCCGGCGGCGCGGCACGCCGAAGGGAAGCAGGGCACTGACCTGCTTTTGGCAGGCTGTGCTGGGTGTGCGCTGGTTCCGCGACCGCACCGCCCCGGACGCCCTGGCGCGTGACCATGGCATCTCACGGGCCACCGCTTACCGCTACCTGGACGAGGTGATCGCGGTGCTCGCCGATGAGGCCCCCGAGCTGCGCGAGGCGCTGGAGCGGGCCAAAGACGAGGGCCTTTCCCATGTGATCTTGGACGGGAAGATCATCCCCTGCGACCGGTGCAAAGAGCCGGCCGTCAGCGTCAAGGGCGAGGTCATCGACCTGTGGTACTCCGGGAAGGCGCAACGCCGGTAAGTTAGCCGGGCTTGCAGCTGCTTGACGTGCAGCGAGGCCTCTGAGACGACTGTCTCGACCAAGAGAACTGTCGTGTGAGGAGGCCTCGTGCGTCTCTATGCTGCCACCGCCGGTGCGTTACGGGCTATGGACACCCGCGCTGAGTCTGCTCAGCATCCGTTGGACCGGCTCGGCCTCGGCGCCGTTCCGGAGATTCTGCCGCCCCAGCTGGTGGACGAAGTGATCGAGGAGTGCGGCTGCCGGGAAGCGCGCCGCCGTGCCCTGCCCGCGCGGGTGACGCTGTACTTCGTGCTGGCCCTGTGGTTCTGTCCGGGAGCCGGCTACAGCGAGGTGCTGCGGGTGCTGTTCAAGCAGCTCAGATCCCAGGTCGCAGGGAGCCGGTGGAAGATCCCCACGGTCTCGGCCGCGGTCCAGGCCCGGCGCCGCCTGAGCCGGGCGCCGGTAAAAGCGCTGTTCCGGCGGCTATGCGGCGCCGGGACGGCCGGGCACCTGCCGGGGATGACGGCCTTCGGCCGGGAGCTGGCCTTGCTGAAGGTATCGGCGGACGGCACCCGGCTGGATGTCGCGGACACCCCGGCGAACCGCAAGGCGTTCGGCAGCCCGCCGCGCGGGCGGATCGGCCCGGGCCGGTATCCGCAGATCCGGCTGCTGGCCTTGATCGCCTGCGGCACCCGGGCGCTGATCGACGCGGTCTGGTCGACAGTAAGTACCGGCGAGCCGTTGCTGCTGGACAAGCTCGTCTACCACGGAGTCTTCCACGCCGGCATGCTGGTGCTGGCCGACCGGTACTTCTCCGGCCATCCGCAGGTCGCCCGGATCGCCGCCACCGGGGCGGACCTGATCGTGCGCGTCCAGCACCGCCGGCGGCTGCCGGTACTGCGCGAACTGCCCGACGGCTCCTATCTCAGCGTGCTCCCGTATTCGGACCAGCCCTCGAAAGCCGAGCGGGACCGGGCACGCGGCCAGCGGCTCGCCCGCCGCGGCTTGAGGGCCCGCCAGGCGCTGGGGATGCCGATCCGGGTCGTGGAGTACACCGTCACCGTGGTACCGGAGATCGGCCAGGCCCGCACCGAGTCTTACCGCCTGATCACCACGCTGCTCGACCCAGCCACGGCCCCGGCCGGGCAGATCGCCCGGATCTACGCCGAAAGATGGGAATCAGAGACCGGTTATGCGGACTTGAAGACCTACCTGCGCGGGAGCCAGCAGATCCTGCGCTCCAAGGATCCCGGCGGCGTCGCCCAGGAGGTATATGCCCTGCTCATCGTCTACCAGCTGGTGCAACTCGCCCGGATCAGAGCCGCCGGGACCCGGCCCGGCCAACAGCCGCTGGATCCCGACAGGATCTCCTTCACCGTCGTGCTGCGCGCCCTGACCCGCAGCATCGGCGAACCGTCCAGCCGCCGGCTACTCCGCGACGTCCTCGACGAGATCTGGGGCCAGCCGCTGCTCACACGGCGCCCACGTGCCAAACCCCGCGAGCGCAAAGGAACCGTCGCCTTCGCCAAAGCATGCCAGCAGCACCCCCCCTCCACAGTCACCTACAAACTGACAATGCGCAGCTCAAACACCCTGGACACCGGCTAACTTACCGGCGTTGCGGGAAGGCGCACTCCCACGGCGGCAACGTCCAGGCGGTGTGCGCCCCGGACGGGTTCCCGCTGTGGGTCTCGGATGTGGAGCCAGGCTCGGTGCATGATCTCACCGCCGCCCGCGCCCATGCCTTCCCGGCGCTGTATCCCGCTGCCGCGGCCGGGCTGCCTGCCCTGGCCGACCCCGGATATGAGGGCGCGGGCACCGGCATCCTGATTCCCGTCAGGCAACCCCCAGGCGGCCGGGAACTGGACGTCAATACGCGCACCCGCAACGCCATCCAGCGGTCCCTGCGCTGCCTGGGCGAACGCGGGTTCGCCCTGCTCAACCAGCGCTGGCGCACCCTCCAGCACATCACCGCCAGCCCCAGCAAAATCGGCGACATCGCACGCGCCGCACTCGTCCTCACCCATTTCGAGCACGGCTACATCACGTGAAATTCGCTGAGATCACCTCA
>CAVPSA010000024.1:0-172396 GCA_963707905.1 uncultured Actinomycetes bacterium
TTTCCAGGGGGTGGCTGGCCGCCGGGGGAGAGTTGCTGGGGGTCGATGTCGAGCATCAAGACGCTGGTCAGCAGGTCGTCGGCTAGGCCGGGCAGGTCGCTGGTGCGGCCGGCCAGGACGTGCTGGAGGACGACCTCGAGGATGCCGCCGACGATGATCTGGGCGGTGAGCCCGGGCTGGCGGCAGCTGGGCACCAGGTGCTGGAGGTTGTCCTCGATGATCTCGGCGAACAGCGCCACGGCGGCGTTGCGCCGGGCGATGGCCCGCGGCCCGGCCGCCAGCACCTCCACGATGCCCGTCCGGGCGGCCTGCGGGTCGGCGGCCAAGAACTGCAGGAAGGCCGTGATGCCGGCGCGCAGCCGCTCCAGTGCGGTGGTCTCGTTCAGGTAGGCGCGCCGCACTTGGGCGGCGGCTTGGTGCACCACGGCGTCGTAGGCGGCCACGAACGCGTCTTCTTTGTTCTTGAAGTGCTCGTAGAAAGTGCGCCGGGACACCCCGGCGCGGGCGGTGATTGCTTCTACGCTCATCTCCGCGTAACCCCGCTCGGCACCGGCCAACAAGACTGCGGCCAGGATGCGTTCCCGCTGGTTGGCGGCGACGGCGCTGGGCAACAGCCCGTGCCGGCCGCTGGGCAGCTGATCCGGCCGGCGCCTGGAGGCATCTCGGCGCCGGGCTCGGTTGCCGCTTGTTCCCGCTGGGTCGGTCATCGCCGCCTCGCTGTCTTGGGGCCGCCGGGGTGCTTGGCAGGTTCCAGTTCGCGTTACTGTATACGGCTTCGTTTCTCATGGTCACGTACTGGGGTGCTCGCCTAGCACCCGTCGCGGGTGCCCCGGCCCGGGGACATGGCAGCTGGGAGCGCGCTGAGCCTGGTCACACCGCCACTAGGGGATGCGCGAGCTTTGTGATGGCTTGCAGGACATTGGCTGTTGACTCGGCCAACAGCGGAGTATTACTGTCAGGTAATCCAGGTACGATCGTGTCTCTCATCGCCCTTGTGGGTGCACTCCCCAACCCGAGGCAAAGGAAAGGGGCGCCAGGCTCATAGGGAATCACTAATGGACGTATCGAGGTAATAGCAGCCCATGGCCAGGTCCGCCATGACGGGCGGTGTTAATGACTGCTTCGGCTCACTTCATCTCAGGCTTACATGACGAGTGATTAATCACGCTAGCGGCCTTTCGGCGTCGGCCAAGAAGGCACAGCGGTAACACAGCGCGAAGATACTGGAGGATTGATGAAACGGTCAAACCGATCGCTCCGCCGCGTGTTCTTCATGAGTGCGACGGTAGTTGCCGCGGCAGCGCTAACGATTGCCGGGGTGACAACATCGGCGTTGGGCGCGCAGTCGAAACCGCACGCGGGCCCCTCCCAGATCGGGCCGGGGTACCCCCCGCCCGGGGGCATCTACACGAGTTTCATCAACTGCCCTCTCTATAACCAGCTCATGCACGAGTCGGTGGGCTTCACCGCGTGCACGGCCGGTCTCGCGACCAGTGGCTCGATCACGCTCGGCAACATCGTCACCCCGGTGGTGCGGCCGGTGAATGTTCAGTTCGGCTTCTGGGATGGGGTGAACCAGACCTACTACGCCGATGTCGTGCCGCCGCCCGCGGGGGTGTCGGCCATACTGACCACCAAGCCGGACCTGATCCCGGAGAGCCTGACCACGGCGCTGGGCTGCCCCAGCAGCAACCAGGTCGTCGAGAACCTGTGCGTGAAGGCGCAGAACTTCGGCGGGCGGTATCTCGACGTGTACGCGCTTGCCGAGGAAGCGGGCCCGATCACGAACTTCAACCTCCTCAGCTGGACGCAGCCGGTGATGTTCAAGCTGATCAACCCACTGCTGGGCAACAACTGCACCATCGGGACGATCGGCGACCCGGTCGTGCTCAACCCGACGCTCACCCTCGGCAGCGGGTCGCAGGAAACCGACCCGCACCCGAAAATACACCCGGACACCTTCGTCCTGGCCACCCAGTCCACGGCCAGCGACACCACGTTCTCGGCGCCCGGCGTCAGCGGCTGCGGGCCAGGCGGTGTGAAGAACATCGCGGTTGACGCAGCGCTTGACGCCTCAAGCGGCCTGCCCGCGGCGTCCGGGGCCAACAGCCTCACGCTGGCCGCTGGGGAGAGTTGCTGGGGGTCGATGTCGAGCATCAAGACGCTGGTCAGCAGGTCGTCGGCTAGGCCGGGCAGGTCGCTGGTGCGGCCGGCCAGGACGTGCTGGAGGACGACCTCGAGGATGCCGCCGACGATGGTCTGGGCGGTGAGCCCGGGCTGGCGGCAGCTGGGCACCAGGTGCTGGAGGTTGTCCTCGATGATCTCGGCGAACAGCGCCACGGCGGCGTTGCGCCGGGCGATGGCCCGCGGCCCGGCCGCCAGCACCTCCACGATGCCCGTCCGGGCGGCCTGCGGGTCGGCGGCCAAGAACTGCAGGAAGGCCGTGATGCCGGCGCGCAGCCGCTCCAGTGCGGTGGTCTCGTTCAGGTAGGCGCGCCGCACTTGGGCGGCGGCTTGGTGCACCACGGCGTCGTAGGCGGCCACGAACGCGTCTTCTTTGTTCTTGAAGTGCTCGTAGAAAGTGCGCCGGGACACCCCGGCGCGGGCGGTGATTGCTTCTACGCTCATCTCCGCGTAACCCCGCTCGGCACCGGCCGACAAGACTGCGGCCAGGATGCGTTCCCGCTGGTTGGCGGCGACGGCGCTGGGCAACAGCCCGTGCCGGCCGCTGGGCAGCTGGTCCGGCCGGCGCCTGGAGGCATCTCGGCGCCGGGCTCGGTTGCCGCTTGTTCCCGCTGGGTCGGTCATCGCCGCCTCGCTGTCTTGGGGCCGCCGGGGTGCTTGGCAGGTTCCAGTTCGCGTTACTGTATACGGCTTCGTTTCTCATGGTCACGGTACTGGGGTGCTCGCCTAGCACCCGTCGCGGGTGCCCCGGCCCGGGGACATGGCAGCTGGGAGCGCGCTGAGCCTGGTCACACCGCCACTAGGGGATGCGCGAGCTTTGTGATGGCTTGCAGGACATTGGCTGTTGACTCGGCCAACAGCGGAGTATTACTGTCAGGTAATCCAGGTACGATCGTGTCTCTCATCGCCCTTGTGGGCGCACTCCCCAACCCGAGGCAAAGGAAAGGGGCGCCAGGCTCATAGGGAATCACTAATGGACGTATCGAGGTAATAGCAGCCCATGGCCAGGTCCGCCATGACGGGCGGTGTTAATGACTGCTTCGGCTCACTTCATCTCAGGCTTACATGACGAGTGATTAATCACGCTAGCGGCCTTTCGGCGTCGGCCAAGAAGGCACAGCGGTAACACAGCGCGAAGATACTGGAGGATTGATGAAACGGTCAAACCGATCGCTCCGCCGCGTGTTCTTCATGAGTGCGACGGTAGTTGCCGCGGCAGCGCTAACGATTGCCGGGGTGACAACATCGGCGGTGGGCGCGCAGTCGAAACCGCACGCGGGCCCCTCCCAGATCGGGCCGGGGTACCCCCCGCCCGGGGGCATCTACACGAGTTTCATCAACTGCCCTCTCTATAACCAGCTCATGCACGAGTCGGTGGGCTTCACCGCGTGCACGGCCGGTCTCGCGACCAGTGGCTCGATCACGCTCGGCAACATCGTCACCCCGGTGGTGCGGCCGGTGAATGTTCAGTTCGGCTTCTGGGATGGGGTGAACCAGACCTACTACGCCGATGTCGTGCCGCCGCCCGCGGGGGTGTCGGCCATACTGACCACCAAGCCGGACCTGATCCCGGAGAGCCTGACCACGGCGCTGGGCTGCCCCAGCAGCAACCAGGTCGTCGAGAACCTGTGCGTGAAGGCGCAGAACTTCGGCGGGCGGTATCTCGACGTGTACGCGCTTGCCGAGGAAGCGGGCCCGATCACGAACTTCAACCTCCTCAGCTGGACGCAGCCGGTGATGTTCAAGCTGATCAACCCACTGCTGGGCAACAACTGCACCATCGGGACGATCGGCGACCCGGTCGTGCTCAACCCGACGCTCACCCTCGGCAGCGGGTCGCAGGAAACCGACCCGCACCCGAAAATACACCCGGACACCTTCGTCCTGGCCACCCAGTCCACGGCCAGCGACACCACGTTCTCGGCGCCCGGCGTCAGCGGCTGCGGGCCAGGCGGTGTGAAGAACATCGCGGTTGACGCAGCGCTTGACGCCTCGAGTGGCCTGCCCGCGGCGTCCGGGGCCAACAGCCTCACGCTCACCGGTGCCTTCAACATCGCCGCCACCAGCGCGTCGCAGGACTCAGCGCTGCCGCAACCGCAAGACAATGCCAGGATCCTGCTGAACGCGTTCCTGGCCAGCGTCGGCACCCCCCCGCCCAGCGGGAGCCAGGCAACCCCCCTCTCCAGCGCCGCGCTGCACCAACTGCTCCAGCGCCTTGGTATGCACTAACCCCAACCTGCAGCAACCGAGGGAGCACCGGCCCGCCGGTGCTCCCTCGAACATTTAGCGCGTCTCACCGGCAGGTCTTACCACTCGCATGCTGATGCATGGATTGGATCGGTCATGGCTGGGCCTCTGGACAGGCAGATCGCCGACGATCTCCGCCGCAGGATCGAGTCAGGTGAAGTGACCCGGAGGGCGAAGGTGACCGAAGGCCACCCACATAATGACGACTCTGAATGACAGCAACGCCCAGCGCTGGGATTGACCCGGGCCGGGCATATCAGCCATGCCGCCGGCGGATGCGCGGGAACCGTCCCGGGGGTTCCGGAGGCTGGTTCCGCAGCGGGTGGTCTGCCCATTGGGGTGGGGACCGTGACGGGATTGGCTTATGGTGGTCCCGGTGCGGGACGTGCCGTGGTGGGGGGTGCTCTCGTCCGCTGCTGCTCCGGTGTTGCTGGTGGGCGGGTGGACGGTTGCGGCCACGCTGCAGCCGGGCTCCTTTGACCAGGTGCGGCAGACCATTAGTGCCCTGGCCGCGCATGGTGCCGCTGACCGGCAGGTGATGAGCCTGGCGTTGCTGGGCCTGGGGGCTTGCCATGTCCTCACGGGGCTGGCGTTGCGGCCGGCGGCTCGGCCCGGGCGGGTGCTGCTGGTGACAGGTGGTGTGGCTACCGTGCTGGTGGCGGCCTTTCCCGTGCGGGTCGGCGCGGGGCGTTCAGTGCCGCATACCGTCGCGGCAGCGGTGGCGTTCATCGCCTTGGCGGCCTGGCCCGCCGTGGGCAGGAGGCGAGGGCCTGGCCTGCCGTGGGGGTTGCGGGCGGGGGTGTCCGCGGGTGCCAGTGCGGCACTGTTTGGCCTGCTCGGGTGGTTCTATGTGGAGTTGGGCACGGGGGGCTTGCAGGTGGGCCTGGCCGAGCGGGTGGCCGCAGGGGCGCAGGCGCTGTGGCCGCTGGTGGTGGTCATCACGTGTTATTGGAGGCAGTCCTTGGCCCGGAGGCCTTCAGCCAGCCCTGCCATGTAAACGCGATCACCGCACGGTGGGGCGGCCGCGATCCTGACATTGAGAACTCAGTTCCGCACCGGGCCGGCCCGCGCGGCGATGTCGGGGGCGTGTCCGTGGACGCAGTCCATCTGCGAGTTGCCCGTCGATGGCCGGAAGCTTCGGCGCGGGCCTAATGAGAAGGATCGGCGGATTCGGTGGCCGCCTTGATCCTTTCCAGGGTGACGCGCATGCCGTTCAGGTTGGTCCGCCGGCGTGCAGGCCCGGCTAGCATCCAGTACAGGCGCAGCAGCGGGGTGTCTGCCAGCTCAAATGACTCGGTCACGTCAGTGCCGCCCGCACTGGGCACCAGTTGGTAGCGCCAGGTGTTCACCGTGGCGCCGCCCGGCCCAGCCACGGTGAAGGCGAACTCGCGGCCCGGATCGCTCGCCACCACCGTGCAGGCAGTCCAGTAGACCGGCCCCCGGCCGTTACGCCGGACATGACCGCGGAAACGCGCCCCGGCCTCCGGGCTGCGAGCGCCGCCAAGCCACTCCGCCTCGAAGGTCTCCGGGCTGAACTCCCCAACCCGGGTGACATCACTCACCAGATCCCAGACCCGGTCAGCAGGCGCCGCGATGTGGACCGTCACCGAACCACGCACCACACGAGCATAAGCCACCCAAACGGAGCGGGCCGGCGGGCGATGGCCGACGGGCAGGACACCCCGGCGAGCAGGCTGTCGGCACGGCGGCCGGGCTTGGCGCGGGCTGGATCGCCCAGGCGGTGCCATTCCACGCCTCGGCCAGCGGGGCTTGGGGTGCCCGTCGCGCCGGTGCCTCCGACCGCGATGCAACCGCGTGGCGCTGGGGCGGGGCCCGTGTGGAAAGCACGCCTCCGCCGCTGGGGCTCGGCACGGTCTGAGAGGCCCAGGTCGTGCCACCCCTAGAACCACGGCTTACCCGGGCGGGGGGCCGACCCGGTGGTCATCCCCGCGCGCCGCCCACGCGGCGACCTGTGCCCTGGAGTTGAAATCCAGCTTCAGCAAAATGTTGGCAACGTGGCGGGCCGCGGTGGCCGGGCTGATCACGAGTTCCTGGGCAATGGCTTTGTTGCTGAGGCCCCGGACGATCAGGGCGACGATCTGGCGCTCACGGGGGGTCAGCCCGCCCGGGGAGGTTGCGCCGGCTGCGGCATCGCGGTCACCTGCGGCAGCAGGTGGCACGGCCAACGCCAGCTCGACGGCGGAGCTGGCCTCCAGGGCGGAGCCTTCCGCCCACAGCCGCGCGATAGCCTCCGGCCCGAGGCTGGCGGCCGCGGCGAGCATGCGCTCCGTCCGGGCGGCGGACGGCGGCGGCAGGTGCGCGGCCTCGCGCAGCGAGGCCGCGGCGGCGGCCAGCTGCACGGCCCGGTCCGGCCGATGCTCCTTCGCGGCGAGGGCGGCGAAGGCCTCAAGCCCGCGAATCATGCCGATGCGGTTGCCCATGGACCGGCTCATCCCGGTGCTCTCCGTCAGGTATTGCCGGGCGAGCCTGATCTCTCCCTGATCCATCGCGATCCGGCCGAGCCCGGCCAGGCAGCGCGCGATCTCCGGCCGGGCACTGACCTCGCGCAGAATGGCGAGCGCCTCAGCGTACCGCCGCTGCGCGCCGCCCGGGTCGCCAGTGAGCCTGGCCAGGTCGGCCAAGCCCAGCAGCGTCCGGGCGGCGCCCCACTGCTGATCGATATCGCGCATGACGGCCAGCGCCGCCTCCGCGAGCCGTTGCGCCTCGCGCAGGTCGCCGCGCTGCCCGGCGGCGGCTGCCATGGTACCCAGGGCGTATCCCTCGTTCCACCGGTCGGCGGCCTGGATGGCGGTCGCGAGCGCCTGGCCCGCGCGGGCCGCGGCATCGCCGGCCTGGCCCGCGTGCAGCGAGGCCTCGGCCAGCAGGTTGAGGGCCGTCGACACCCAGAACTCTTCGCCGGCCGCCCGGCAGATCTCCAGTCCCTCCGCAGCCCGCGCCTCCGCGCTGGCGGGATCGCTGGCCAGGGCCAGCTGGGCCCGACCCACCAGAGCCGGACCCCGGACCGCGGCCGGAACCCCCGGCGCGTCGAGGCCGAGGAACGCGTCGAGCCACTCAGTGCCCTCAGCGAACGAGCCGCGCACGATCCAGACGGGCCGAGCGGCCGCGCAGATCCGCAGGCCCGTCTCGGCGTCTGGCTCGGCCAGGCAGTGGCTGAGCACCTGCCGCAGGTTGCCGGACTCGAAGTCAAACCGCTGGAACGTCTCCACCGTGGCCGACCATGGCGCCGGGATCAGCGCCATTCCCACCCGGTGCATATGCTCCACCTCGCGCAGCGAGTAATCACGCAGCCGCTGCCGCATCAGCGCTGTCTCGCCCGCCTCGGCCAGCCGGGACGCGGCGTAGTCGCGGATCGTGTCGAGCATCCGGTACCTCGTCTGGGCGTGCGTCTGGGTATCGGCCACGACCAGTGACTTGTCGGCCAGCGAGGCCAGCAGGTCCAGCACGTCCGCTGCGGGCAGGTCATCACCGGAGCAGAGCTGCTCCGCCATCTCCAGCGACCAGCCGGCGAAGACCGACAGCCGCCGCAGCAGCACCTGCTCCCGCTCGGCCAGCAGGTCATAGCTCCAGTCGATCGCCGCGCGCAGCGTCCGTTGGCGCGGCGGCGCAGTCCGGTCGCCGCTGGTCAACAGCCGGAACCTGTCGTCCAGGCGGGCCACGATCTGCTCCACGGACAGCACCCGGACCCAGGCGGCCGCCAGCTCGATAGCCAGCGGCACGCCGTCCAGCGACCGGCAGAGCGCGGCGACCGCAGGCAAGTTGGCCGGAGTCAGCGCAAAACCAGGAACCGCCGCGGCGGCACGGTCACGGAACAAGCGGATCGCCTCGTAGCGCCTAAGCTCCTCTGGGCCCCCGGCCACACCGGGCTCGGGCAGCGATAGCGGCGGTACCTGCCAGACCGTCTCAGCTGCCACCCGCAGCGGCTCGCGGCTGGTCGCCAGCACGCGCAGCCCCGGCGAGCTGGCCAGCAGCCGGTGGCACAGGCGCGCGCACGAATCGATCAGGTGCTCGCAGTTGTCCAGCGCCAGCAGCAGCCGCCGCGGCCGCAGCGCGTCGGCCAGCGTATCGAGCAGCGGGCGCCCGGGTTCCTCCTCGACGCCGATGACCGACGCCACCCGCGACACCACCAGCTCGGGCTGGCGCAGGTCGCCGAGCTCGATGAACCACACCCCGTCCGGGAACTCGCCGGTCAGCTCGGCCAGGACCCGAAGGGCCAGCCGCGTCTTCCCGATGCCGCCCGACCCGCACAGCGTCACGGCGCGTATCGACAGCGCGAACTGACGCAGCTCGCCGAGTTCGCGCTCACGGCCGACAAAGCTGTTCGGCTCCTCGAAGCTACTGCGAACCTGATCTAAGACCATTTTCGAATCAGATCCTGGTTCTTCCGCATTCGGTCACGGAACCGCCGCGGCCGCGTGCTACCCATAGCGCCGGGCCAGTCGATTCAGGAGGCGATCCCATCGCATCGTGGGTTCTCCCTTGCTTGCCGCTTAGCCAGTAGTACCTTGCTAAGTTACCGCTACGCCCCGTACGGGACTCCGCCCGGAACGAGTGGCCCTTCGGGCAGTTTGGCTGACGGGCCGCGGATTCAGGGTCTGGTGGCGGCGGCCGCACGGCGCGTTCACGGCCGAGAACGCGGCAGCTCAACTCGGTGCGGCGTTCGGGTCCGTGACCTGCGTGCGCCCGCCCGGCCAGCTACCGGTGGTGATCCGCGACGCCGCGGTGGCCGCAGACTACGTGGCCAGTGCGAGTTGTCAGCGGGGTGCCCGCAGGCACGCGGACTACCGCGCCGGGTAGCGTTCGCGGCGGACCGTTGCCCGCCGGCCCTTGATGCTGCTCTGCCGGAGCGCCGCGACCACGTCGTCGGCGGCTGACTCGGGAACCTCGACGAGCGAGAATCGATCGGCGATCTCGATCGCCCCGATGTCTCTGCCGGAGAGGTACGACTCGCCGGTGATGGCGCCGACAAGATCTTGTGGCCGGACTCCGGAGGCACGCCCGGTCCCCACGAACAGGCGTGTCGTGCTCGCAGTTGCAGGACGACCACGCCGCTGGTCGCGTGCGGTGGCGTTGCGACGGCCGCGGCGGTCGTCCGACGAGCGCAATTCGACCTCCGGGAGCTCTTCTTCCTCGCCGACGGTTCCGCTCGTCTCATGCGCCAATTTGACCGCGGCGAGCGCCACTTCGAAGAGGTCGAACTCCTCAGCGAGCGGCTCCACAACAGTCCGGAAGGTCTCAAGGTCGTCCTCCAGCAGGCTCTCCCGAAGAGCAGCGCGCGTCAGCTCCAGGCGCCTGGTGCGCAGGTCCGCGACGGTCGGCAGCTTCTCGACCGCGATCGGCTGCCCCGTCGCCCGTTCGATGGCCTTGAGCATCCTGTGCTCGCGCGGCTCGACCAGGGTGATGGCGGTGCCTTCGCGGCCGGCCCGGCCAACGCGCCCGATGCGATGCACGTACAACTCCGGCGCGCTGGGCACGTCGTAGTTCACCACGTGGGTGAGCTGCTCGATGTCGAGGCCGCGTGCGGCCACATCGGTGGCCACGAGAAGCTCGATGCTCCCGCCGCGCAGCCGGCTCATGACCCGGTCGCGCTGTTGCTGGTCCATTCCGCCGTGCAGCGCCTCGGCGCGATAACCCCGGCCGTTCAGTGTCTCGGTAAGCCGGTCCACCTCGTCCCTGGTACGGCAGAAGACGATCGTGGCCGTGGGTGCCTCCAGGTCGAGAACACGTCCGAGAGCGGCTGGCTTGTGCCCGCGCGGCACGACGTAGGCACTCTGCTGCACCAGCAAGCCATCGGCTGGCGCCGACGCCTGGCGGCCAAGCTCGGCCCGCACCGGGTCGCGCAGGTGGCGGCGCACCATGCCGTCGATGCGCGGCGGCATTGTCGCCGAGAACAGCGCGGTCTGCCGGTTCTCCGGGGTGTTGCCGAGGATCGCCTCGATGTCCTCGGCGAAACCCATGTCGAGCATCTCGTCCGCTTCGTCGAGGACGACGACCTCAAGGCCACGCAAGCTCAGCGTTCCCCGGGTGATGTGGTCGAGCGCGCGCCCGGGCGTCGCCACCACCACGTCGGCGCCACGATCAAGCGCCCGCAGTTGCCGGCCGATGGGTTGTCCGCCGTAGATCGGCAAAACACGCGCACCAATGTCACGCCCGTAGCGATGCATCGCCTCCGAGACCTGCACTGCGAGCTCGCGTGTCGGAACGAGCACCAGGGCGCGCGGTCCTACCCGCCCGCCTTCCCGGAGGATCCGCTGGAGTACGGGAAGCGCGAAGGCGGCCGTCTTCCCCGTCCCAGTTGCGGCCTGCCCGACCAGATCACGGCCCTCAAGCAATGGCGGGATGGCGGCCCGCTGTATCGGTGTCGGCTCCTCATAACCGAGGCCGGAGAGCGCGTGGCGCAGTTCCGGGGCCAGCGCCAAGTCGGCGAAGCCGGTCGGAGCCCCGCCGTTATTCTCGATCATGAACGACCACCTCGGTCCCAACGCACTTTTGACTTCCCCCGCATGGACTTCCGGCCTCCGCCACGCTACGACAGCGGCCGACGCCAACAACTGCGCCCGGCCCACGGCTACCTGTTGTCACTGAGCGGGCTTGGCCTGCCTTGGCTCAGGCGGCGCGGACGTGGGTGGCCTGCAGGCCCCTCGGGCCTTGGGTCATCTCGAACTCCACGTGCTGGTTCTCCTCGATGCTTCGAAGCCGTAGCCGTCGATCGAGGGGCATGTCACAGGGAGCCGTCAAGTGGTTCGATGCTCTCGACGCGACTTCCCCAGATCCCTGAAGCGGCGCGCCCGCAAATCGTTCTACGCGAGCGTGCAGGTAACACGAACACACAAGATAACCATGCGGCCAGCCGACACAACCGATCCGGTGCCCGGTTCATTCCCGCCCCAGCAGCAGGTGGCGGCCATCGACTGAGCCGGGACCTGCGGCCCCGGCGGGGTCAGCGATCGTGCTTCCCCGGTTGCCAGGGTCGCCTGCCCGCTCGTGAGGCATGGGTGCCGTCCTTTCGCATCGGCCGCCTCGCAGAGCGGCCCGGGGCCGGTGGGCTCTGCCGGGCCCCTGACCCGCGGAACCATTTGAAACGACTGTACGGTCCTGGTGTTCATCGAGCATGGCACCCGCCTGATGCACCTCGGCGTCACCGTGAACCCGCTGGCGAGTGGACAGTGCGGCAGGCCCGCAACCTCGTCCTCGCCTCGGCGAGCGGTTCGAGGACATCCGGTGAGGCCGGTGTCGCCGTGCGTGGTTTCTTGCTTTCTCCTGCTCACAGACGTGCCGGAAGATGGCACGTCGCGAGGGCTTTTGTCCTGGTATGTGAGATCGTGGTCGCGGCCAAAGCTGAGCATAAGCAAAACATTGCCAACGAGAGGAGAGCAGATGACTGTAGCGAGGTTTGCCTTGGTTGCGGCAGTCTCCGCGGCCGTGCTCGGGCTGAGCGTGTCTGCCAGCGCGGCAGGCACACACACCAGCTCGGGAACCGTCACCTCGGGAAGCGCGGGTGCCTACAGCGCCGCCCACTGTCTCGCGCACGTCGTCGGCGTCAACTCGCATGACTACTACACGGCGGGCTGCACCGGTCACGACGAGCCGGAACTCGATCCCGTCTCGTCCGCACCGGGCTCGGCGCAGAACATCACGTGGCGCGCCGCCCTGCCGGCAGACGGCTCGTTCCCGGTGTCGAGCGTCGGGCCGACGTTCTGGTTCGGCGGCACGGTCAAAGACACGAACCCAAACAAGATCGGCGGCGAGGGGTTCCTGGAGCTGCAGTTTTACCCGGACTCGTTCACTACGGCGTGCACCCCGGGCGGCGGCTTCCAGACCAAGCAGGAGGCCGACGTATACACGGCGTGCTCACCTGTCTGGACGATCGCGAAGCGGAAGGGCCAAATCATCGAGCCGGCCGCGTTCAACGGCATGCTCAGGGACGCGGCGGGAACGGGTCCGTTCGTCATGCATGCCCTCGACATCGTCGACGTGCACATTTGGGCCCCGTCGCCGACCGCTGCCTACCGGGAGCAGATCACGGATGAGACCAGCGGGGAGACGTCGAGCGTGCTCGTGCTCAACAGTCCGGGCGACGGCCCGCTGACGCCCGAGTTCAGCACGCAGGAGATCGGCAACGCGCTCGACTGGGGCGCCGTCTGGGACACACCGATGGCCTTCGTGTATGAGATCGGCCACTCGGACCTGTACGGCCACAATCCGGGCAGGTTCTGCATCCCGGGCCAGACCTTCTGCGGTTCGTTCAACTACGCCAACTGGCACAATCAGCAGCCGATCCGGATCCTCAACGTCACCTTCGGTGACGGCTCGCACCCGCGGAACTGGGCGGTGGTCTCCGACACCGGCGGGAAGGCCGAGGTGCTCGGCCACTCGTTCGTCGGCCCGACCCACTGTGCGAAGTACGGCGGCGCGTTCTGCATCTACCCGTGGTACTCGTGGGATGGACACGCCTTCAACTACGGCGTCACCTACCCCAACACGGTCGGAAGGCTCGGCGAGGCAAACCAGTTCAAGCAGAGCCCGACGTGTCCGGCGGACGGCATCTTCCCGGGGCACACCTACTGCGACGACATCGTCCGGTAGCTAGCGCAGAGACGACGAGGCGGACACCAACGATGTCCGCCTCGTCGTCGATGCCCGGATCGAGGAAGCCCCGCGGTCCAGTCGGCGGCGCCGTTCGCTTGCTCCCAGGTTGCCCCGGCCTCGATCGGGTCGCCCACCCCTCGGTTGCATAGCGTCACGCGCTCTGCGCCTGGGGGTGACCGTCGGATATCTCTGACGGCAGGTCAGCGATCCGGGGATCGAGCCGCAGGCGGGAAAGCGCGCGCTGCCGGGTCGGCCCGATGCTGCCGATTGGGAGGCCGAGGCGCCGGGAGAGATCCAGGTAGCTTTGATCCTCTTGCCTCAGCAGCTCGACGAGTATCGTCCGCTGTCGCTCCGGCAGGGCCACGATGGCCTGGTAGAGACGGTTGCACTCGTCGCGGAGGGCAGCCTTGGCGCATGGGTCGGCTTCCTCGCGGTCCTCATCGATCAGCCGTGCCATGTCCGGCTCGCTGAGTGGTACTTCCCGCCGAGAGCTGGTGGCCAGCCGGATGCACTCACGACGGCAAATGGTGACCAGCCAGCCGGTTAGCCGGTCGGCGTCGGCGAGCTGGTCGATGTGTTCCAGGCAACGCAGCCAAGTGAGCTGGATGGCGTCATCGGCGTCATCTGCTGATAGCCCGCACTGGCGCACGAGCCACCTCAGCAGTGGCTCGTATTGCCTGGTCATGGCGCGCCACGCCAACTCATCTCTGGCCCGGATTCGGGCAACAAGCTCTGCCGGGCTATACGTGGGCGCGGATTTAGTAGCTGTCTCCCATTTCATTGTGGCTCTCCTTTGGAGCCGGCAGGGATTGCGGGACCGGCCTCGGAATCGCAGCCGTCGGGCGACCTCCGGTGGGCCGGGCGCGGATTTTGCGCTTGTCTTTGCTGCCGCATGGTTTGACAATGGGCAAAGGGTGCTGACAGTCCGCTGACACCCGGGGGAGGCGGACGATGCGGGTACGGATCCTGGGCCCGTTCGATCTCGAAGACGGCGGCCGACGGATCACGATCGCCGGCGTCCGGCAGCGTGCGGTGGTGGCTGACCTGTTGCTGCACGCCAACGAGGTCGTGCCCAGCGAGCAGCTTCTTGTGGATCTGTGGGGTGAGGACGCCCCGCCCAGCGCAGCGAACGCCCTCCAGGCGGCGATCTCACGGCTGCGCAGGACGCTGCCGCCCGGCCGACTGATCACCACAGCGCCCGGCTACATGCTGCGAATCTTTCCGGCGGAGTTCGACGTCGCCCAGTTCGACCAGCTCATCTTCGAGGGCCGGGATGCGCTCGCCGCGGGCGGTGCAGGGGAGGCCGTGCAACTGTTCGACCAGGCGATGACGCTCTGGCGGGGCCCGCCGCTGGCCGATTTCCGCTACGAGCCCTTCGCCCAGGCCGAGATTGCCAGGCTGGAGGAGCTGCAGCTGGCTTGCCTGGAAGAACGGAACGAAGCCCACCTGGCGCTGGGCTCGGCGGCCGCGCTCACGGCTGAGCTAGGCCGGATGGTGACTGACCATCCCCTCCGGGAGCGTCTTCGTGGCCAGCTCATGCTCGCCCTCTACCGCAGCGGTCGGCAGACCGAGGCCCTCGAGGCCTACCGTGAATTCCGCAACGCCCTTAGGGAAGAGCTGGGGCTGGAACCGTCGCTGGCGCTCCGCGAGCTGGAGGCGGCGATCCTGCGCCATGACCCGGTTCTAGAACCCGGGTCCACCACCAGCGGGGTGCCGCTGGCTCGCAGGCCGGTCACGGTGCTCTGCGTCGCGCTGCAGCTGGCACCCCGATCAGGTTCGGAGCTGGATCCGGAAGCCCACGGCATCGTGACCGAGCAGGTGGCCTCGGGCCTGATCACGGTGCTCGAACGGCACGGCGGAAAGCTGGCAGCCAGTGACAGCGAGCACCTGATAGGCGTGTTCGGTGTTACCACCCTGCACGAGGACGACGCCCTCCGGGCAGTGCGGGCCAGCTTGGAGATGCGAGAGACGCTCACCGCAGAGGCGGGCACGCTGCCGCGCCATTACCGCGCGAACTTGGTATACCACTTCGGCCTGGCGACGGGCGAGGCCCTGGTCGGAGGTTCTGGCCCGCTCGGGTTCGCAGGGGATGTGGGAGCTCGGGCAGTGATGCTCGCGGAGGCAGCCGAGGCTGGCCAGATCCTCATCAGCCACCAGACTCAGCAGCTCACCGCCGGGGCCATCGAGACCGGGGATGCCGGCCCTGGCCGGTTCCTCCTGCGGTCCGCACAGGCCGGCCTGCGTCCCCTTGCGGTCCGTCTCGACGTCCCGCTGGTGGGACGCGGCGAAGAGATGAGCCTCCTCGAGGCCGCCTACACCCGGGCCGTCCGTGAACGGGCGACCTTGACAGTCAAGGTGATCGGCGAGGCAGGTCTCGGCAAGACGCGGCTCGTGCAGGAGTTCGCCGCAGGTTTCGATGGTGACGCGCACGTTCTCACCGGCCGGTGTCTGTCCTACGGGGAGGGCATCACGTTCTGGCCGCTGCGGGAAGTGCTTCGCCAAGCCGGCGGCGGTGACGACTCACCGGAGCGGATCAGGGCCCTCATGGACGGTGAGGCGGACGCGGCGGGGGTCGCCGAGCAGCTGCACCACGCTCTCGGCGGCGGCACCCAGGGCAGGACGGCCGCCGCGGAGATCTTCTGGGCTGCTCGCCGCTTCCTGGAAACACTTGCGCGGCAGCGGCCCGTGCTGCTCGTGTTCGAGGACCTTCACTGGGCCGAGCCGACCTTCCTCGACCTGCTGGAATCGCTCGCTCTGCAGCCGGGGGATTCGCCCATCACCGTAGTCTGCATCGCCCGGCCGGAACTGCTCGACCATCGTCCGGCCTGGGCGGCTGAGGCGGACAGGGCAGTGACCATCCACCTCGCGCCGCTCGGTGAGATTGCGGCCACGGCACTGCTCGACTCGGTGTCGGCGGGTCAGCGCATCGCCCCGTCCACCCGGGCACGGCTCATCGACACCGCTGGCGGCAATCCCTTCTACCTGGAGCAACTGGCGGTCTCGCTCAGCGAGCAAAGTGCAAGCGGCATCCGGCCGGCGCTGCCACCTACGATTCAGGCGCTGATGTCGGCGCGGCTCCAGCGCCTCGGGCCGGGGGCCAGCAGCGTCCTCGTCCGGGCCGCCATCATCGGCAAGGACTTCGGCGAGCGGGAAATCTGGGAACTGCTCCCGGTCGAGGCGCGCGCGCCGCTCAGCCGCAACCTCCAGGGCCTCGTCGCCAAGGGCCTGGTGCAACGCGGGCCCGGGAGAACTCCCCATGAGGAGTACAGCTTCCGGCACATCCTCATCCAGGAGGCGGCTTACCGCTCGACCCCCAAGTCCCTTCGGGCCGAGTTGCACCATCGCTACGCCGCCTGGCTCGAGGCCACCGCGTCGGACTCGTTCTCCGCGCGCTCGGAGATCGTCGGCTACCACCTCGAACAGTCGGTCCGCTACCGCACGGAACTATGGCCGGCCGACCCGCAGTCCGCCGCGCTGTCGCTCCAGGCGGCCGCACACCTCGAGACAGCCGGGCGCGCCGCACACGACCGCGGCGACGACGTCGCCGCGGTGAATCTCCTGGACCGCGCGGCCGCGCTACTCCCGGGTGACGACCCGGCCCTCGGGCGGCTCTATACAAGCCTGGGGGCGGAGCTCGTCGAAGCCGGGCAATTCGAGAAGGCAAAGGTCACGCTCGACCACGCTCAGCGCATCACCGCTGCCAATGATGACGACCGCCAGCACGCGCATGCGCGGGTTGAAGCCCTCCTGCTGAACCTCAAGGTGAACCCGACCGAGGCGGCGATTGACATCGCCCGGGCACTTCCCGAATTGCGCCGCGAGTTCGATCAAGACCACGACGATCTGGGAATCTGCCGAGCCCTGCAGCTTGAGGCTGCGGTGCACTGGGATCACTCCAGATCGGGCGCTGCCGAGGATGCCTGGCAGCGTGCCGCCGAATGCGCGCGCAAGCTGAAGGATCGCAGGCAACTCGCCGATATCCTCACCTGGCTCGCCTCGGCGGCGCTCTGGGGGCCATCACCCGCGTCAGAGGGGATAAAGCGATGTCAGGAATACCTCCAGGAGGTCGGGAACCACCCCACTGGAAAGGCCCAGATCCTCCTGCATATGGCGGGCCTGTACGCCATGCAGGACGACTTCACTACGGCACGGGCAGCGCTCAGCGGCGCGAAGGATCTCTTGAGCACCCTCGGTCCCACGATGACCGCTGCGATCATCCAGCCCGCCGCCCTCATTGCAATGCTCGCCGGCGATCCCGCTACCGCTGAGAGGTACCTTCGGCCTGAATACAACTTCCTCTACCAGACGGGAGAGCGGCGCACTCTGTCCACCACCGCGGTGAAACTGGCCAGGGCCGTCGCGGCGCAAGGAGTGGGCCGGTACGACGAGGCCATCCGCCTGATCGCGACAAGCCGGGAAGCCGTAGCCGAAGGGGACCTATCCCCCCAGGCCCTCGGCCAGGCACTACAGGCAAGGATCCTCGCCGACCGGGGCCGTTATCGCGAAGCCGAGGAACTCGCGCGCTCGGCCGTGGCCCTTGCCGCGCAGACCGATCTGCTGAGCCACCATGCCGACATCCTTCTCGAACTCTCTCACGTACTCGCCGCGGCAGGCCAAGTGTCCGAAGCGCACTCCGCCGCCACTCAGGCGTTTAACCTCTACCAGCGCAAAGGCAACCTGCCAGGAGCCCGGGAGGCGCTCCGACACCTTACCCAATCCGCACCTGCTTGAAAGGATGTCGCCCATGTTTCTGATTCATTTGTCACCAGCGCCGAACTCACCACGGATGCAACAGGCACTCAGATCGCACTCACCGTCCAAGTCGATAATTTTGAGTCAGGCAAAACTGTCGAAATATCCGGGCATGCAACGCAAGCCGATGGAGCCTTCGCCAACTATTACGACCCAAGCAGGTCCCCCCGCCGACCCTGGTAACGGCGGCCACAAGGACGTAACTGTGACGACCCGCCCGATCCCTCCGAGTCAATTCGGGCAAGATCAAGAAGTCACCGTTGTCTTGCGGGTATCAATGGTTTGGGCCACCGTGCTGCAAACACAGGCTACCTCTGCAACTACGTCGGGGAACACGATGTGGGGGCCGCCTAAGATAGTGTCATCGATCGATGGCACCAACTGGGCTCCGTAGGCGGTAGGCGTCAGGTTTGTCACGCATTCCGGACCGGTTTCACAACGTCAAGTGACCTTCTTCAGGGTGGCGACGCTGACATGCGGCCAGGTGCGGCCGAGAAAGTTCAAGAGCACCGTCTGGCTGTACTGAAGCTGCAGGTAATACCGGTCGGTGTACGGCGGCGGGAACTGTACCGTCTCGATCCAGAAGGTGGCGCTGACTTGCGCGACGCTTGCGTTGGCCTGGAGGAACGGAATGTTCTCCGCGCCGCCGAAGGTGTGGTTAGCCGCGTCATCGGCGGTTGAGACGTGCAGGACGGTTGTGGCACTGATCTTCTGTCCGGTGATCTCTGCCGTGAGCAGCGAGTTGGGATCCGTCACCGCGGCCTGGCTGACATCCGCCGTCACCGCGGCCTGCCCTGCGCCCGGCGCAGGCGTGGTCCGGAAGTTACTGGGGGTGCCGAGATTGTATTCGGGGAGGTTGTTGGGCGTGCCCGGGCCCGGTTCGGCGGAGCCGATCGGGAAGGGCACGGTGTTGGCGGGTCCAATGACCGGAGGCGTGCCGAGCAGCGTCGAGGTGCCCTGCGCGAGGATGGTGCTGCCGTGTGGAAGGCTCGCCAGCCGCACGACGGTCTCCGGCTCCTCGGGCTCGGTCGTGGCCGGCACGCTCAGCCAGAGGCCGGGTTCGAGGTGAATGGTGCCGCCGCTGGCGTGGTCAAAGATCTTCTGCAGGTAGTGCACACCATGGAGTTCGATGTCGTCCATCACCGATCCGCGGTTTGGTATGGGGCCGCCGATCGACGAGAACTGCAGGTTCTCGTCGGTGGGGTTCAGTTCGAGGAAGAAGCCGTTCTCGGCCGTGAGGTCTGGGCGTGCGATCAGGTTGAATCCATGACCTGCCCAGTTCCCCGGCAGGCTGGCCAGAGGCCCGAGCTTGGGGTGGGGTGACGCCGCGCGGAAGTCCGGAACGACGCTTGAAGACATGTGCTCACTCCTTTGATCAGCGGGCTGCTGCGCGGCCCTTGCCCCCACATGCCACCTGGTACCGGCGCCCGGGATCGCAGGTGGCTATTACTAAACAGGATGACCGGAATTCCGTGCCTGATACCCCGCGATTACTGCCCTGATACGTCACCGGCGGCAGAAAGCTCAGGGCGGCCCGGCTGATAGCCGGGCCGGCCTGAGCGTGATCGCGATCAGCCATTCCGTAGCAGCGGAAGCCGCCAGCTGGCGACTGCGGCAGCCATCGAGAAGACCCCGAGTTCGTGATAGGCGTCGAACTCGGCACCGTCATAGAGCTGCTGCATCGTGGGGTCACAGGGGTAGGCCGGGTGCCCCGCGGCGTAGGCGCGGACGTCCCAGGGGGCGCCCTCCCACCAGCCCAGCTTGCAGACCCAGAGGTTCCCGTCCGCCGTCTGACTGCCGTCAGCGGCGTGGCCGTTTGACCGGGCGAACGTGCCGTTCGCCCAAGGCCGCAGCACCTGGCCCTTGCTCAAGGCGGGAACAGCGCCATGGCCGTCGGGGTGAATCATCGTGGTGGGGTCGAGGGTGATATTCACCTCGGCGTCCGACCTGGCAAGCGCCATGGCTCCGCCCAGCGTGAACCAGGTGTGCGGGGAGTCACCGCTGGCGTCGAGCACCACGATGTTCTTCACGTCGCGGCGCAGCGCCTCCAGCAGGCCGAGGTTGTCGTAATGACCGCCGTCGGTCACGTTGATCCAGGTAGCGCGGTAGCCCGTGTGCCCAAACGCCTCCGCCCAGAGCAGGCCAAGCGTTGGCTGCATCACCCGCCAGCACACCGCCGCCTGCAGGCGGGCCAGGGCTGACGACGGGCGCCGCTTGCCCTCGGTGCTGTCTTCGCCGCCAGCTTCGGCGCTTTCTTCCCGGAGCTTGAGCACATGCGCCCACAGCTCATCCTCGCGGTTCTGCTGCTTGTCAGGATTGTGGCGCCAGAACGGGTGCGGCAGCACATACCAGAGCAGCAGCAGCCACAGTCGGTGTGCCTGCCAGGTGCGCTCCTTGTCCGCATCCGCGTACGCCCTGGCCCGGGACACCACGGTGGGGTGCGGCATCCAGACACCGAGGCGCAGGTTCGTCAGCGTGAGCAGGATCCGGTACGCGCTGCGGGTCGCCGCGCCCATCAGGGGTGAGAAGGCGGCGCCGCTGATCGCGACGATGTCGAGGAGCGTGAACCGGGTGTGGCCGAGGAGGTGCTCATAGTCGGTGGTGCGGACCTCGACGTCGCGCTCGCCACAATGCGGATCGCCGCGCAGGATCACGTTCTTCTGGTCGAAGGCCATGCAGAACCCACCGCGGCCGGCCGGGACCTCGCGGTCGACATTGATGTTGGCCGTGCAGGCGATGACCAGTGCCGGGTCGCCCTGCTTGTCCAGCTCCGACAGCCGGGTAGCGGCAGCGGCGGCGAACAGCTCCTGACGGCGGGCCGGTGCGGTCTCCTCCGCTGCCTCCCGGGTGACCGCGTACGCGTCGGCAAGCCGCCACCGGTAGAAATCGTGCAGCGAGGTGCGGTTGACGTCTACCACCGCACGCGTCGCGAAAACGATGGCGACCGCGACAAGAACGTGCCAGAGCTGGGTGGGCGAGTACCCCACCCTGGCCGCGGTTCCTATCCAGAGCAGGGTGGCGAAGGCGCCTACCGCGAGGATCACCAAGCTGGCCAGCCAGGGCGTCAGCCTGGTACGGGCCCACGTCATCAGCTGCCCGGTGATGCCCGGGGACGAGCCGGCGGCCGGCTGCCCGCTGGCGCCCGGGGACGAGGCGGCGGCCGGCGCCCGCTGGCGCCCGGGGACGGCCCGGCGGCCGGCTGGCTCACCTTCGCCAGCTGCTTCTGGCAGGACCGCGCCACCGCCGTGATGGCCGCTATCAGGCCGCCGAGTGTCGCTAGCGACCAGTGCCCCGATCCGCCGAACCCGAAGAATCGCACCACGGTGCCCAGCGCACCGGTGCTGTGGTAGAGCCAGCCGATGACCGGCGGCACGGCGAGCATCAGCACCCCAAGGACGGCCGTAACCGTTGCGGCGAAGCCGACCCACCGTGCCCGGCGCGCGCCGCGCCCGGGACCACCCGACGCCAGCGTGGCCCACCAGCGCAGGAACAGCACCAGCATGATCAGTGCCGCAAGGGCAGGGGCAGCAAGCCACCAGCCCCACGCGGCCACCGATGCCGACGCCGTGCTGCCAGACCAGGTCAGCACGCCGTGCGCGCGCAGCAGCCAGCCCCAGGCGTGGCCGAGAGCATACAGCGGCGCGAGGGCGGCGATGCAGGTGACTGCGCTGCCGAGCAGGAGCGACAGAACCGCGACCAACATGGTCTTTGCGTCGGGCGCGATGTAGTGGGTGTCGTTACGCAGGTTGTCCTCTTCGGCGGTGCCACGCGCATAGGCACGGGGCGTGTCCTTGCCCAGGCGCTTCTCCCCGGCCCGGTTCAGGCCATCCGCCACCAGGGCGCGGGACGCGGCGATGTAACTGCCGCCGGAGACGCCGACGATCCACTTCGCCCTGCCGAGCACGCCGCGCTCATCGAGGCTCTGCAGCCCCCCCAGACAGTAGGTGGCGGACCGGATACCCCCGCCGGAACAGCAGATCGCCCAGTCGCCGGCCGGCTCCTGCCCGGGCGCCGGCGGTGCTGATGGCGTGGTTTCCCGGAGCACGGCCGCTGGTGCCTGGATGGCGGCTTCCCCGTCGCCGCCGCGCCGTGCGGGCTCTCCCACCGATGTCGGCGGTCTTTCCTTGACCGGTGCGGGCGTTTGCGCCGATGTGGGCATGTTCATGACAACTCCGTTCCATCCCCGTCAACTGGATAGAGCAGTCACTGCGTGCCCCTGATACACACCGGCCGGAGAATTCCGGCCGGTAAACTCAGGCAGGGAATTGCTCTTCGCCAGTCGGTTCTCTGTGCTCAACCTGGTTCATCGCTTGGCGCAGCCGAGCCAGCTCCCAGTACATCCGCCGCCGTGCGCGGTTGGAATTTCCCAGCGGCTTGTGCTCGGCCAGGCAGTGCCACGGGTTATAACGCAGCACATCCGCAAACGCGAGCTGCTCGTCGTGGTCGAAACGCTGTGCGGGAAGCCGCAACCGGGCCACCGGGATATAGGGGGACATGCTCTCCGGCCACTTGACCGAAGCGTTCTCGACCGGCATCCGGAATGAGTCGGTCTGCACCTGCACCATGAAGTCGAAAGTCCACGCCCCCGCGTCAAGCGTCCTGATCATGGCGTCCCGCAGGTAGTTCTCTGCGGGCCTGCGCGGGATCTTCGTACGGCCGGGGGAGCAGGGCTTCAGCGAGTACTGCACCGCCTGGCCCGCGCCGAGCAGGAACGGCACATTGCTGTAATACTGCACCTCGAGCGGATTTGCGAGCATGGGCGAATAGAGCAACTGCATGAACAGGTGCAGCAGGTGCGAGTCCCCCGGGTTGATCGCGTAGGCCAATGGCGCCTTCGCGCGCACCCATTGCTGCAGCTTCGCGTTTTCCAGGATGTCAGGGGTGACGAAGCTGGCCGGGCTGACCAGGATCAGGTCTTGGGTGAACCGCTCGTCCTCCATGAGCTTGGGCCCCGGCACGCCCATCACCTTGATCGCTACCGAGCACTGGCCGTAATCCTCGAGGTCCGGGGGAGCATAGGGGCCAGGCCCGGAGAAGCGGGCCCAGACGGGATATGTCCGGGGCTCGGCGAACAGGCCGTGCCGGAGGCTGCCGGGCAGATCGGGCAGCACCGTGAACTCGCCCCGGAGCACGCCGAAGGTCTTGGTGTTGCCGAACCGCTGTGCGCCGCCGGGCAGCCAGTTCTCCCTGGTGAACTTCGTGAGCTCAGCGATGATCTCGCGGGTGAGTTCCTCCTCACCGGGGAGCACGCGTTCCTCGGCCAACCGCAGGTGCTCGTCCTTGCGCCGCGCGTTTTGCAGCGCCTGCGCGGCGGAGAACAATGGCGGCCTGCACCACCTGTCGAACCGGGGCCGGTAGAGGAACTCGATCCGCCGCTCCAGCCGCCAGAGCAAGAGGAACAGGTCGCTCGCTGGCCGGAGGACCAGGAAGGTGAACAGGCCCTGCGGCTTGGTAAGCAGGCCGCGCGGGCGGCCCACGGCCTCCCTGCGCCGGTTAGCCCGCTCGGCCAGCACAGTCTGCATAACTCCTCCTCCTGCCGCACCGCCTGCCGTTTGGCTGGTACGCACCTTCTTGGCGCCGGCACCGGCGGCTGCACGCCTGCTACCGCCGGTGCCGGAAGTCCAGGGAAAAATCGAGAACGTGATGACGGCCCCAGAAGACGAGGCCGAGGAAGATGCCCGGGGCTATCTCCCGGATTTCGTCACGAACCTTGTGCGCGACAAATGACGTCTTTGAATAGTCGAGCACGATGCAAGGTTCCCCGTCATACCAGCTGTCCTGTTTGTAAACCGCTGCCTCGATCGCCCGGATCGCCAACGGCGTCACGAGGTTCTTCAGCCGCCCCTCGCGAGCATTCACGACCTTTCCGCGCCACGCGAGGGCGTAGGCCAGTGCGGCCGCCAGCCGGGCGAGCGGGCCGCCGGTGCCAATCAGCACCGTTCCCTTTCCGCGGCCGTTCGGAATAGCGCCGGCAGTACCGGCGCGAAACAATTCGCCCAGCTCGCCCTTGGTGTCGCTGACCAGCGACGGCGGGCTGGTAAGGCTGACGTCCTGCATGAGACTTCTCCTGACTTTACGCTGTTACCCAGCTGACCTGGCCCAGGGCGTGAATGCGTTCGGTGCAGACCCTAGGGCAGGCCGCAGTTGCGGATAGTGACGCAACAGCACCGACTGCATGCCGTTGTCATTGATCCAGTCCATGCCCGCCTTGGTGTATACCGCGGGTGTGTAATCGGTGGTAAAGAACCGGTCGCTGTTCAGCCGCCGGGACGCCATGAGGATGAAGATCCGGAACGCCGTGTCGCTGAAGGCGAAGCCGGCAGGCCGGCGTTCTGCCGCCATGCCGACCGTCAGGTCGACCCGCTCGATGTCGCCGCCGTAGACCGCCTCGATCTGCCGTGCCCAGTCCGGGTTGTCGGTGAGATCGTCGAAATCCTTCGCCGGGCGCAGATGCAGCAGGCGGCGGAACTCGTTGTACCGCGGCACCCCGAGTTCCCGCGACCGCAGGATGTCGGTGGCGGCGAGGTCCTGCAGGGTGCCGTCCGGGCGGTGGAACTCCTGCAGGAACCTCGGGAAGTTGTGCAGGGTGACCAGCCCGGGATGCTGAGTGCCGAAGGAGTACAGCAGGTCCGCCATGCCGACCTTCTGCGCCACGGTGACCGCGCCGGGCCCGGCCAGGTCGCGAAGCGTCGCCTGCATGAGCGTCCGGTCGTCCGCGATGGACCGCAGCGCGTAGTCGTCCGGCACGAGCGGGTGCATCCGGTACACCGCCACGAACTCCTCGGTGAGCGAGTACGGCACGCCGTACTGCTCGGCCGGCGAGCCGGGGATGCCGCTGATGACCTCGCTCTTGCTGATCCGGCCGAACACCCGGTTCACCCGTTCGCCGGCCAGGCCCCACCAGTTCGCGCGCATGGCGAATTTCGTCGTGGGATGGCTGATGACCGCGGGCGTCCACTCCACCGTGTGGATCTTGGCGATCAGCGCCACGTTGATCAGCCGCGCCCGCTGGTAGATCTCCTCCTCGGGCCACTGCGGGTACTCGGCGCGCAGCCGGTCGCAGATGGAGTTGTGCTCCAGGGTGAACAGGGTCTGCATCAGCAGCAGGCCGAGCCAGAAGCCGGGCACCAGACGGGGATCGATGGCCGGGTCGTCCGGCATCGGCGGCAGCCCGTCCGGGCCGACGTTCAGTTTGCCGTCCTTGCCGGTGCGGATCAGTTGCTGCTGCTCCGGTGTCGTGCCATAGATCTGCGATGCGTCCCACCAGGGCGTCTGGGTGTTCGCGTGGGTTGGCGGATGGTTGCCGCCGGGCGGCGCGGTGGGATCGGAGCGGGTCCGCATCACCTGCATCGGCCGGACCGGCCACGGGTCATCATCGGTGACCGGAATCTCCCAGGGGTTGTCCTTGGGGCCCGTCCCGTGGCTGAACCAGTCACGGATCATGAACTGCAGCCACGCCGCGACGAGCGCGTTGACCGAGGTCGCCGGGATGAGCTCCGTGCGGGTGAACAGCGCGCGGCTCACCTCGCGCGGGCTTGGCTGCATCATCCGCGGCAGCGGCTCCGGCTCGACGTACTCCAGTGGCACGTTCCGGCCGAACCGCGACCCGGCCATCCCCATCCGGGGCTGGCTGAGGTCGTTGTAGGTGCCGTCGAGAGTCCGGTGGGTGCGAACCTCGGGAGTAGCTGGCGCCACTGGCGGCAGATTCACCGCAGGCAGCGCGCTCGTGTCGTAGAGGTTGCGGCTCCTGAGCACGTCGCGGAGCCCGCCGAGCACCGCGAGCCCCAGCGGCAGCGGAAGCCGGTACCAGCCGATCTTGCGGTCAGCGAACTCGGCGGCCTTGTCATAGAGCGTCCGCAACGCTGATAGCTGATAGCCCTGTGGCTGGTTTTTATTCATAGGTCACCTCGTCCGGATAAGGAGAGAGAACGCGCGGAGCGCGCCCCGCCGGAAGCTGGTCCAGGTAGCGGAGGGCGGCGATGCCGGGCAGGAAGAAGTAGGCGCCGCCCCGGGTCCGCACGAACTGAGGCAGGTCACGGTAACGGCGGCGCACCGGGCGGGCCGGTATGGTGAACGTCGCGCCGCGCGGGTGGCGGCTTCCGGCAAGCGGGTCGGTGTCGTCGTACAGGCCGTGGAAGGCCGGGTTGTTCAGCCACGTATGCTGCACGAACTCGAACTGCCTGGAGAGGCTGGCCACGAGGCAGATGAAATGCAGGCCAGTCTCGCGCCGAGGTGCCACATCAGCGGGGGCCGGGCGTATTGCATGACTGTTGTTCCCTGCTGCCGCCGGACCTGCCGCCGGCGCGGCTGCGCCGGGGCCGGAGTCATAGCTGCGGGCCCGGCGCAGCAGCCGGTGCCCGTCGTTGACCGCGAGGGAAGCGCCGGTACCCGGCTGCGGGTCGAGCGAGTCGCGCGGGTTCATCCGCCGGATGTGCGCACCGAGCGGGCAGGCGAGCCCCAGCGGGTCGGTGCGGTAGTACCCGAAGCCGTTGTCGCCGGCGAGCCGGGGATCGTCCCGGTCCGGCGTCTCGACCAGGGGAGCGCCGCTCGGCCACCGGCCCACCATCTTCGCGGCCAGCGCGGTGCGCGCCCCTGGATCCATAGCGCCATCCGGTCGCCGGGTCGCCTCCCCGGCGTACCCCCAGAAGCCGTCGACGTCCTGTTCGAGCTGGCGCATCACCAGATAGCAGCCGTTGCGGCCCAGGTCGGCCGCGCCGCTCCCGGCCGGATCCCGCGGCAGCAGGCGGCTGGGATCGCTGGCGGCAGGCAGCAGCGGCCGGTCCGTCAGCTGACCATAGGCGTTCGGGTAGCCGAGCACGAACTCACCCGCGGGGATGACCCGCCCGCCCGGCGTCCCGGCCGGGGCGGCCCCGCTGGCCTTCGGCAGGCCGTCGATGATCGGCTGGGAGATGCCGTCGTGGAAACCGAACGGCTCGTTGCTGCCCACCTTGCGGGTGTCGAGCACGGTGACTTGCCGGATGCCCACCGCACCGATGCGGGCAGCCAGTTCCGCCTGCCTGGCATCGAGTGCCTCGGGCGAGGCGGCGTACAGCAGGATCAGGCCGTCAACGGGTGGCTGCTGCGGCCCGCCCCAGTCCCAGCAGCGCGGGTCGGACTCCCCGGCGTCGCCGAGAAAGCGGCTCCGGTCCGGGCCGGTCATGCCGCCGGTGAACTGTGCTGAAAACCCGGCGATGACGCTCTCGGGCAGGCCCAGCCGCCGCAGGCCGGCCGCCGTGTACGCGACGTGCAGGGCGCTGCTGGAGGCGAACCTGCCCGCCGGGGTGACCCGGGGCAGCAACCAGGACAGCAGCGCGTGACCAGCGGCCGCGCTGGGGGCGGCGAAGATCGTGAACCTGGCGTGCGGGAGGGTGCGGTACCCGCGGGCGATCAGGCCCTGGATGTCGTCGAGGTCGAGTTTGACGGCCATGGTTGCCTCACAGCAGCGAGAGCCAGCGCTCAGCCTGCGCCGGGCTCATGTCCCCGCGCAGGCCCGCCCGGATCTGGGCGTTGTTCTCGATGTTGTCCGCGCTGAGCTCGGGGTAGGCGGTGTACCACGCGGGCACCACTGCCTGATGGCAGCGGATGGTGTTCTTGAATTGCTCTTCCAGCTTGGCGCCGCCAAAAAACAGCCACCGGGTCGGCGGATAATCCAGGCCGTTGCTGAACGTCGCGTTCAGGCCCCACCAGACAATGTTGATGAAGTCGTCGTTGTAGGCCTCGACGGCGCCGTCGTAGCTGCTCGCGAACGTCATCCGCCGCCAGCCGTCGAGCGGAACCCACCGGGCGAAATGGATCGTCTTGATCCCGGCAAGGCTGTCGTGGTTGAAGATGTGCCGGACCCCGTAGTCGGTGAGGAAAAGCACCGCGCGGAAGGTCAGCTGCCGTAGCCGGCCGGGCCGGACGAAGCCGACCACCGCGAACGGGTTCTGCGTGGTGAAGTCCTCGTACCTGGCAATCTCCTCGAGGTGCCGCAGGGCCGGCCGTTCGGTGAAGGGCTGGTCGTCACGCTCGGCCAGCCGGAGCAGCACGGCCCAGATCGGCAGGACCACGAGCAGCAGCGGCAGCAGCAGCATGAGAACCAGGGGCACGGCCACCATGTGCACGGCTTCACCGGCGCGGAACCGCAGGGATGGCGGCGGCGGTGGCTTCCTTGCCCAGGCCAGGCCGGGGCAGCGGGCCACGTACCCGCGCAACTCCCCGCGGACCTCGGTGGCGGTCTGGCCGGCCCAGTCGCCCTGGTCGAGGTAGTCCTCCAGCGCATCACGCAGCCTCGCCTCCTGGCGGATCTGCCCGAGCCCGCGGCCCACCGTGTTCACGTAGAAAGCGCTGGCGGGGATCATGTGGCGGCGCAGCCAGGCGATCCGGGCCCGGCGG
Organism: uncultured Actinomycetes bacterium; assembly: GCA_963707905.1. Taxonomy (GTDB): domain Bacteria; phylum Actinomycetota; class Actinomycetes; order Streptosporangiales; family Streptosporangiaceae; genus DASXKD01. The sequence continues at coordinate 28,165 of CAVPSA010000024.1, forward strand.
CGGGTACCCGGTCCCGGATACCCGGTGCAGTGCCCGAAGGCCTGGTCGATGCCGTCTCCGGCCAGGTCGACAAGCTCGGCCAGGTGACGGCGCAGTGGCGCGTCCACCTCGCTCATGAACACCAAGGTCGCCGGGATCGGCCGGCCGTCCAGGCCCGCCGTCTCATCCAGCAGGTAGAGCTTGGCGAAGTGGAGCCCGCGAAGGTGAGTGAAGCCGAATGGTCCCTCGGCCAGGCCCTTGTGCGCGATCTCCGCGAGCCAGTCGCGCAGTTCGGCTACCCGTCCCGCGGCGACCGGCGCCCGGATGGTGACGCCCAGTTGATGCGGCATGGCGATCTCCCCCGTGAGGCCCGCGTTTCACTGCCCGTACCGGGCGCGCGCGTCGGCTGCGCTGTCGGCTGAAGCGGTGCTGGGAACGGGCCAGCCGTCCGGCTGTGCCCGGTCGGCGGGTGGCTTGACCGCGGGCTCGCAGGCCTGCTCCGGCCGCGCGATGATCGCCGCCAGCGCGGTGTTTGCCAGGGAGATTCCGGCCGCCACCAGGGCGACCCGCGCGGGCAGTTGCCGCCGCAGCCCCGCGGTAATCGCCGACACCGCGTCCGTGGCGTGGATGACGACGCCGACCCTGCCTTTCTGCTGCACCGGGCCGCCGGCCAGCAGGTCCACGCCGAGCACCACCGTGCGGATGCCAAACATGCGCAGCGGGTAGCTGGCCACCTGGTTGGCGGCTGGGTCTGCGCCGAGGCGCCGGAGCATCATCTCCGGGGTCAGGAGCGCCATCGTGCCGTTCACCAGCCGGATTGCGGCCAGAGCGATGCGAGCATGATCGCGTGCGGTCATTGCGCCCAGCCTCCCCGTCGTTCCGTTCTGCCCCGTGGCCGTCGAACTGCGTGACGGACCGTTACTAGATTGGAGAGTCTGCGGGCAGCTGTGATACATGCGCAGGTCAGCCTTCCCCGAAATCTGCGCTGACGCTGACGTCTCCGGTGACGGCCAGCTGGCAAGTGCTGTCCGCCCCGGCGCCCTGACAGCTCTGCGCCCAGTCGTGGAAGTAGTAGCCAGAGTTAGCCGAAGCCGTGAGTGTGACCGTTCCGGACGCCGCGATCGGCACGGTGCACTGGGCCGTACAGGGCGGGAAATTTCCTACCGTGACCGATCCTGGCCCGGTAACGCTGACGCTGAGTACGGCGTCGCCGCTGCCGCTGAGCTGGGTGGTGGCTGATCCTGCGGCGCTGTCGACGGCGAGGACTTGCGCGTTTCCGCCGAAGCCAGCCGGTGTGAACCGCACCGTAATGGTGCACGAGCCCTGGGGCGGGATCGGTTGGGCCTGGCAGGGGTCCGCGGCGATGCTGTAAGGGGTAGCGGTTTGTGCGCCGGTGATCCGGAGCGGCCGGGTATTGGGATTGCGGACGACCACAGGCAGAGTGGCGCCGTGCCCGCCGGTGAAATCCACGGGGCCGAAGTTCACTGGCCTCAGGTCCGGTGGTTTGAGCGTGACCGCAGGCGGGGCCGACGTTGCCGTGCCGCCGGTGCCTGGGGATCCGCCGACGGCCCCGCCGGTGCCTTGCCCGGATCCTCCGTGCTTGCCGTGGTGGTGGTGGCGGATGGTGGGGGAGGGGCTCGGCGTGGGCGAGGACGTGCTGGTGGTGGAGTGTGCCGCGGTGGGCGAGGAGGGCAGTGTCTTGACCACGCCGGCCGTGATCGCGAGCACGGCGAGGGTGCCGCTGCCTGCGACGGCCAGCAGCCTGCGCAGCGAGCGTGGCCGCCGCGGCTCAGCGGGCTTTGGTGCCGCCGGAGGCTGGAGAATCTCCAGGTTGTGCCGGGTGACCGCGGCCCCCTCGTGGTCGCCGTGCTGTTCGCGCAGCAGCAGCGCCCGGGTCAGGAGCTGGTGCGCGGAGGTGAGTTCGTCGAGGCACAGCGCGAGGGTTCCCTGCTGATGGGAGAACAGCGCTTCGCCGAGGTGGTCGCCGGCTGCGGCGGCGGCGTGCAGCCCGTGGGTGAGGGCCTGGCGGCTGGCCTCCCAGTGGCCGGCCAGGGTCAGGATCGGCTCCGCGACGCGCACCACCTCGACAACCCCCGGCCAGTCGCTACCCTCGGCGGCCCATCCGGCGATCGCCACGGCGGCGGAGGCGGCGCGGATCGAGTCGGGAGCGGCCGGGTTGGCCGTGGTCAGCCAGCCGGTGAGTTCGCGCAGCGCAGCAGAGTGGTGGACGTCTTTGAACAACATCTCCCGGTACCGCGCCGCCTTGCACACCGGCAGCCCGTACCGGTCGTGCTGTTGCTCGGCCAGGCCGCGGCGGTGCAGCAGGCTCAGGCACTCACCGATCTCCGCCATGCCGCCCATCACCGCTACCAGGCCGCTGGGGAGCAGCGTGCCGGCGGCGAGCGCAAGGATGGCCAGCACGCGCCGGTGCCGCTGGGCCAGTGCGTCGACGCCCAGCCGGTCCAGAGCTTCGGGATCACGCTCGGTTGCGCTGGCCAGTGCTGCGAAAGACTGCCGGCCCTCGCGGACCAGGGCGGTGGCCTGGCGCAGATGCAGCGGCTGGCCGTCGATGGCATCGATCAGCCGCCGGACGCCGGCCATCTCGTCAGCCGATAGCGGCCGTCCCAGATCGTCGATGACCATCTGCAGGGCCGCGTCATCGGCGAGCCCGGCAAGTTGGTGGCTGTCGTCCTGGCCAAGGATCGGGTACTGCGAGCCGAGCAGGATGCTGCACCCCGGCAGGACGCTCTGCAGATAATCGGCCTGCCCACGGGTGAGTGTCACGTCATCGGCCACGACGACGGCGTGAACCTGGCTGAGGATTTCCGCGCACTGGTCAGGGGTGAGCTTGACGGGCTGATCAGCGGTGTACAGCTCCGCGACGAGCCGGTGGAGCAGGTCCCGTAGCCCACCTGGGCCAGCCCGCAGGTACACGCCTCCCTCGGCAAAGGCCTCAGTCTCCGCGGTGGCGGCGACGTAGCGGAGCAGGGTGGTTTTCCCATACCCGCAGATCCCGAAAAGCCCGACCGGCCGCTGCGCCTGCACGGCTCTGCGCACAACGTCCAGTTGGTCGTCCCGTCCTGCCGGACGAGCCGGGACGCTCCCCGGTGCTTGCCGCAGCCGTGGCAGGAGGCCTGGTGGGGGTCGGCCGGCCAGCCGGTCCACCCGAGAACCAGCCCGGCCATTCACCTCCAGGCGGAGATTCCCGTAGAGAATGCTGTTCATTTCGCCTCGCTAGACTCAGCAGTAAGATCACCGAAACCGGACCGTGACCAGCGGTATCCGGTAAACAGACTGAGCAGTCGCAGCGCGAGCTTGATACGTCCAGCGCCGATCCCGCGCCAGGGCGCTCAACCCAGACACAAGTCCGGCCGGCTGCCACCGCGGTGGGCGGGTTACCCGCCGGGCCCGGGCCAGAGGACCTACGTAGCAGCCGAGCGGGACCTACGGCACTCTCGCCCGGCCGGTTAGCCTCCCCGAATGGGAGTGGGGGGAGACGATGAATGGTTCCGACGTGAGGGAAGGTGGCCCTGAAGGGCCCACGGTAACCACATGATCACTTCAGGTGGGCAGATAGTCGCTACCGAGAGCCTGCCCATTCGGCCGCGGCGGCGATGGTATTGGGTGGCAGGCGGCGCGCTGGCGGTCGCGCTGATCTGCATTGCGCTAGGTATAGCCGGGTTCTTCTCCCTGAACCGGCAGATCAAGGATTTTCAGCGCGTCACGGTGCCCGGCCAGGCCGAGGTCACCTTGGCGCAACCGGGTGGCTACGTCCTCTACGTCGAGGGGGCGGGCCAATGCTGCTCCCTCGCCACCGGCAGCGGGGACTCTGCGCCGTTCCCCCAGTGGTCGATGAGGGTGGCTCTGCTGCCGGAAAACGGTGGCTCCCCGGTATCCATCAACGTCTGGCGCGGTGCGACCGAAAGCTACGGCGTCACGGGGCACGAGGGTCAGGCGGCCATGTATTTTACGATCGGCCATCCCGGCAGGTACCTCCTGAGTGTCAGCAACGCGACCCCCCACTCGATCGCCGACGTTGCCGTCGGGCGGGGCATCGGGCACGGCATGCTCTCGCTTGTGCTCATCCTGGTCGCGGTATTTGCCCTTATCCCAGCTGGGCTCGTGGTCGGCGGGGTCACCTTCTTCCGCCGCCGCCGCGCCCGCCGCAACCCGCACGCCCCACAGGTCATGCAGTCAAGTCAGAAACCAGAGGCGGCAATGAGCATTCCCGGTCCCATCCAGGCTTATCCCGGCGAGCCCGGCCGGCGTCCGTCCGGCGGCCCCACTCCCTTGGCCTACCTCCAAGGTGGCCCGGTGGGCTTCGGTGAAGCCATCAAGCAGGGGTTCAGTAATGGCTTCGTCTATCGCGGGCGCGCCTCGCGGTCGGCGTACTGGTGGTTCACCTTGTTTGTGCTGATAGTGGGCTTTGCCCTGGAGGCGATAATCTTCATCCCGCTGACATTGCACAGCAGTTGGGCCGCCGTTGTCTTGCTAGTAATCACTCTTATCGTTGTCATTTACCTGAACCTGATAGTACTCGCGCTGCTTGTTCGCCGGCTCCATGACATCGACAAATCCGGCTGGTGGGTCTTCATCGGGCTCGTGCCGTTCGCTGGCCCGATCATCCTCTTGGTCCTCACCGTGCTCGAGGGGACGCCAGCACTCAACCGCTACCAGCCGTAGCTTCGTCGCGCCTGCGCGATGCCCGTAGCCGTCGATCAGGAGCGGTCGTCGCCTGGCTCCAGGAGCCTGCCGTTCTTCGACAGGTCCGGGTCGGTGCATGCGGAGAGGTTGAAACAGCAGGGCCGCCGCTTCCCGCTGTTCATCTTCGAGATGGTCACGTCGACCCGTCGTCTGCGCGTGTCAGGGTTCTTCGTGGCGTTGACCCAGCGCACCCATTCCCAGCGCGCCATCGGGGTGATCTCGTTCCACAGGTTCTGGATCTTCTGCGGGGCAGCTGCCAGAGCTGCCGCAAGATCTTGGGGCACGCTCGGCTCCGGCCAGTCCTTGGTCACCTCGATGCCGACCGTCGCAGTGTCACCCACGCTGATGCCAGCGGCGTGCTGCAGCGCGTCATCGACCCTCATCCAGTGGCCGAAATTTCCGTCTGGTTCGAGCACCGTCTGGAACTCGGCGCCATTGATCGTTCCGTGGACGGCCACCTGCCCGCGCGAGGACAGGTCTTTGCTCGCTGTCTCGGGCAACCGCAACACAGTCGATGTGTCGATCGTGGACAGCGTGGCGTCGAAGCGAACGGCCGCTCCCTCTGTGCGCTGAGTCACCGGCGTCTCTCATCTCTGTTCCGGACCCCGACGGCGATACCGTCATCGTTATCACCTGTATTATGCGGGCGGCGGTACCTGGTGGAACCCGGCCGGGACTGGCATGCTCAGCATGGCCCGGTGAGCCGGGGTGGGGGGCAGCCACTGGAAGTCGGTCTGGAGCCCTCCCGGCGCCTCCAGTCGCATGGGCAGGTATGTCACCGGATTCACCCAAAGCGTGAGGTGGCCTGAGCTCCCCGTTATCTTCAGGGCGTCAGCCCCGCCGACTGCCTGCCTGCCCACCATGGTGAAGGCGCCGCAGGCCAGCTGGGCGCGGATGAAGTCCGGCCAGGCGTTGCGGCCGCCGTTTAGCCGGATTCCGCCGCCGGGCAGGCAACTCGCGGACGCCGGCCCGGTGACTGCCGGGCGCGGTGATTGCGCGGTCCACCAGGTGCGGCTCGTGTAGTTCACCACGGTGGTGGCAAGCGACCCGTTCCTGATGGTGATCTGCTCGTCGAACAGATGCCGCCCGGTGGCGGTGAAGACGGACCGCTTCGTGGTGTGAAGGCTGGCCCACAGGAGCTCGTGGTCCCCCTCCTGGGGGGAGCTGCCACCAGGCCCGCCCGACCCGGTCATGCCGCCGGGCGCTGGCTGGAGGGTGATCCCAGCCGGGTACATGGTGCGCGTATAGGCGATCACGCCGGTCATGCCGGGGGCGGACAGGGCGCGCTCAACCCGGGAGATCACATAGGCGGTGGTCCGTGCCTGCGGCCCACCCGCCGGGCGGCCGAAGGCACCCGTTACCCCGGCCACGGCCAGGGTGCCCGCGATCAGCACGGCTGCTGCCCCTGCGGCGGTCACCGCCCGGATTGTCATCGTGCGCCTGTGATGGTGCCGGCAGGCCTTCCGCACCAGCCCCGGCGGAACGCGCACGCCCTCGGTGGCCCGTTCCATGTCGGTGCGCAGCCGCTGCTCGAGTTCGGTGCTCATGATCTTGGTCCCCTCGCTGGCCCGTGTGCGGCCCGTTCGGCGGGGCCGGGTGATTCGCTGAGTTCGCGCAGCCTGCGCAGCGCGCGTGAGGCCGCTGACTTGACCGTGCCCACCGAGCAGCCCAGGACCTGCGCCGACTCGGCCTCGCTCAGCTGCTCCCAGTACCGCGCCACGATCACTGCCCGCTGGCGAGGCGGCAGTTGCATCAGCAGCCGCACCAGCGAATCACGCAGGTCCACCTCGGCGGTGCCGTCCACCACAGCGGCGCCGGCGCCAGACCGCAGCAACCGCAGCCGCTTCCGCCAGGCCCGCTGCTGCCGCCAGTTGTCGGCCGCCAGGTGATACAAAGTCCGCCGCAGGTACCCTTCCGGGTCACCCTCGATAGTCCGCCAGTGCCGCAGCAGCCGCTCCAGACCAGCCTGCAGCAGATCCTCACCCGCCTCCCTGCTGCCGACGAGCAGGACCGCGGTGCGCAGCAACGCCTCGCCGCGCTCGGCCAGGAACGACTCCAAGTCCGCGGCAGCCCGGTCAGATCCCATGCGATCAGCTCCGTCCCGTCACCACCAAGTACGGGCCAGGCCACCGGAAGGTTGCCAACCGGAGAGCACTTCCTGGCGAGGTTCTGGTGAGCGTGCCCAGGCCCGTAACGGTTCCGGAACGCTGCGCGCAGCGGGCACGGCTTCGGCGCAGGCGGCGCGGCTGGCACCCAGGCCAGCGGCCAGACCGGGGTCGGCTCGGGTGGCGGCGCCACCGACGTGCGGATCAGGCCACGCCGGGGTCTAGGTTGCCTGGCCGGCTGGCGTGCTGCGGGGCAGGTGGTTGGCGAGGGTTTGGATGTGCTCGGGCCCGGTGCCACAGCAGCCGCCGATGAGTTGTGCGCCGCACCGGGCCCAGGTGGTGGCGTGCTGGAGGTATTGGCCGGGCGTCAGGCCGTCGAAGACCCAGTTCGGTGGTGTCCAGCTGCCGGTCTCGGCGTAGGCCCCGATCGGCCCGGTAAAGCACCGGCGGATGATCTCGATCGCCTCCGGGACCACCTCGGGATCGCTGTGCATCACGGTGACCGCGGCCAGTGCCGGGCTGGCCAGGGCGGCCAGCAGGTCCTCGAAGCTGCCACCGTCGCCCAGCTCGGGCGGGGTGCCCACGCTGCCGTCGCCGCGGCGGACCGCGGTGATGCCCAGCCACACCGGCAGCCCAGTCTCGGCAGCGGCTTGCAGGGCGGCACTCCCGTAGCCCCGCGCCCCGATCATCTCCAAGGCGATGAGGTCGGCACCTGCCTGTATCAGCAGTTGTGCCTGCTCGCGGAAGTCGGCCAGGCCGGGAAAGCGCGGATCGCCCGGGGCCGGATCGCCCGGTGGCGAGCCGGCCTCTCCGGCATCCATCATCGCCGGGCAAAACGACGACATCGACCCGGCCACCACCACGGGGCCGGTGGCTGCGGCCTCCCGGGCTGCCAGCGCCGCGCTGACGGCATTGACGTTGGCCTCGGCGACGTGACCGCCGAGACCGGCCCGCTCCAGCCCGGCACGGCTGGCCGCAAACGTATTCGCGATGATCACCTGTGCGCCGGCGCGGATGTAAGCCTCGTGAACGCGCTGCACCACCTCGGGCTGCTCCAGGTTCGCCCGGGCGCACCACGCCACCTCATCCATCGGCACACCCTCAGCCTGCAACTGGGTCCCCATGCCGCCATCCACGATCACCACCTCACCGGCAGCCAGCCACCCGGACAAGACCTCAGTCACGCCCATCCCCGGCCTCCTTCCAGCCGTCGGCGAGCTCGAACTCACCGGCGAAGCACGCACCGTCCCCCGGAGACCACGGCCTGGCCATCATCACCTACACCGAAGTGGCGCCGATCACGGCTTGCATCCCAGTCCGCACCATCCTGGGGTAATCCGGTTGCTTTCAACGGAGGGCCGCCAGCGCCGCAGTTCCACCAGCCCCGGCTCGACCATCTCCAAGCCGTCGAAAAACCGCAGAACCTCGGCATGATTGCGGTGGGTGTACTGCTGGTGACTGATACGGTTCACCCGGTCCCGCGACTCGTCCAGCTTCTCCCGTTCCAGGTCGGCGGCGATATGCGAGATGGCCAGGTAACTTCCCGATGGCACCGTCTTCATGATCCGGGCCACGATTTCGTACGGACGGTCCTCGTCGCCGATCGCGTGCAGTATCGCGAGCATCGTCACGGCCACGGGCTTGGAGAAGTCCAGGGTGTGGGCTGCCTCCCGCAAGATTGTCCCGGTATCGCGCAGATCAGCGTCGATGTAGTCGGTCGCGCCTTCCGGGGCGCTGGTCAGCAGGGCGCGCGCGTGGGAGAGCACCACGGGGTCGTAATCGACATACACCACCCGGCAATCGGGCGCCACCTGCTGTGCGACCTCATGGGTGTTGCCAGCTGTTGGGATGCCGGTGCCGATGTCCAGGAACTGCCGGATACCACAGTCACCGGCCAGGTGGCGCACCAGGCGGGCGAGGAACGCCCGGTTCGCCCGTGCCAAGTGAGCCATGCCCGGGTAGGCCCCAAGCGCCTCCTCCGCGGCCTTACGGTCAGCGGCGAAATTGTCCTTGCCTCCCAGCCAGTAGTCATACATCCGGGCCTGATGCGCGACGCTGGTATCAAAGGCGGGGCGCCCGATCAGCCGGGCGGGAGTACCGTCATGCCCGCGCGCCGGCGATCCACCTTCGTTCGTCACTAGCGCACCTTCCTTGCCCGGCAGGATGAGCGGCGACGTGGCCTGCGGCCAGGTGCCCAACGGTCTGCGCCAACCGGGCTGCCATGCTACATCCAGGCACCGGGCCCGCTGACGACGCTACGGCCTCCACTGGCTCATCGGGTTCGAGGGCGACGAGAGCGACTGAACGCCGAGGGCGGCGCAGCTTGTGCTGTTACCTCTAGCGAGCGTGGCTGGTGACCCAGGCTGTGATCAGGTCGGCCGTCTGCGCCCGTGCGGCATCCGGTTCTTGCAGGTAGTGGTCGGCCTTGATGAACTCCAGCGTTTTGCCCGGCGCGGCGATGGCGTCATACAAGGTGCGGGCGTCACTCGCGTAGACGCACGCGTCGGCCGTGGCATGCACGACCAGTGCCGGAAGGGTGATGCGGGCCAAGTGCGGTGCGGCGGTGCACTGCGATGTGCGCAGGCTCCACATTGACAGCCAGGTGCGCAGCGTGCTGACGGTGCCTACGCCGAACACACCATAGTTCGCCTTCACCGGGTCGCCGAGGTAACACCAGTTGGGCCGCCGGTCCGACGGCTCGATCGTCGGATCGATCATGCGCAGGTCGGCCCAGCTGCGTGGGGTCGTGAACAGCCGGTCCCGGCAGCGTGTCCCGGCCAGCCGCGCCAGCTCACCCAGCACCCAGTCGGTAATGCGCTCGTTGCGGGCGCGCTGCGCGGCGCGGTAGCGGCGCTGGAATTCCGTGCTGTAGGGCGGCCCGTTGGCCGGGTTGAAGGGGTCAAGGCCGGGGTCAGCGGACAGCGGATCGTTCTCGTCGGTGACCGACGGGTCGAGCCAGGCCGTCAGCACCTCCGGCCGCCCCGAATGCGCGGCCAGCGCGATGAAAAGGTCACCCGGCGGCAGGTCCTCGATCGCGGCCAGCGGCCGCATGCCGGCGACCGGAGTGACGTTCGGCTCCACCGCCTGCGACTGGTAGGCCGCCATCAGCGAGCCGCCGCCGGAATTACCCAGCAGAACGACCTGGCGGGCGCCAGCCTGCTCGCGCAGCCAGCGCACGCCGACGCCGATCTCGGCGAGCGCGTGGTCGAGCAGGAAGTGCGCCTCGCTGCCGCGGAACCGGGTGTTCCAGCCGAGGAACCCGAAGCCCCGCTGGGCCAGGAGGCTGGCCAGGTAGTGCTCGGAGAAGTCCACGTTGTAGTGCGTGGCGATGAACGCGGTCGCCGGCCAGGTACCAGCCGGCCGGTGATAGATGCCCTGGCACGGATGACCGCCCGCGCCGGCCCGTCCCACCACGGGCGACGGCAGCCCGATGAATTCCCTGACGATCCCGGCCATCGGCCACTCCGATCCGCTGCCTGGCCAGCTTCGCGCGGCTACGGCGCTCGTGGCGTAAAGCTGAAACTGAGTTTAGATTTAGTTGTTGCCCGGCGGCCAGGTTGGGCGGCAGTGAGCTCGCCGGAACCGAGGGAGGACCGATGGAGTGGCGGAACGAGGAGTTCGACCTCGGCGGTGTCAATCACCTGGCGCTTGTCTGCTCGGACATGAAGCGGACCGTCCAGTTCTACACGCAGGTGCTCGGCATGAGGCTGATCAAGACGCTCGACTTGCCAGGCGGCGCTGGCCAGCACTTCTTCTTCGACATGGGCGGCCGCAACGCTCTTGCGTTCTTCTGGTTCCCCGACGCTCCCGACCCCGTGCCTGGCGTCTCCGCGCCGGTGACCGTGCCAGGGCTAGGCGAGTGGACCAGCGCGGTCGGCTCGATGAACCATGTGGCGTTCGATGTGCCCGAAGAGCGGTTCGGAGAGTACCGGGCCAAGCTGAAGGCCAAGGGCATCCGGGTCAGCCCCATCATCGATCATGACGACAGCGAGTCGGGGGTGGCCAGGGAATTGCACCCGGGTGTCTTCGTCCGCTCGTTCTACTTCCAGGACCCCGACGGGATTCTGCTGGAGTTCGCCTGCTGGCGGCGGGCCATGGGCCAGCCAGGCGACGTACGGCACGAGCCCAAGACCGCGGCCGACCGGGCCGGCGTGCGGGTCTAGGCCGGTGCTGCCGCTGCCGCGCCACGCCACCGGGAAGGTGCTGCGTGCCGCGCCGCGCGAGCCGTTCTGGGCCGGGCGGGACAGGCTGGTTTCATGACGGCAGCAGGCGCCAGCGCGGCCCCGGCCACCCGGCCGCAGAAGGCGACGCGCAAAGGCCGGCGGACCGACGAGGCGTTCCGCGAGGCAGCCCGGCTGGTGTTCGCCCGCGACGGCTACCTCAATGCCAGGATCAGCGACATAGCTGCCGCGGCCGGCCGATCAGTGGCCTCCTTCTACAACTACTACGACACCAAGGCCGATCTGCTGATCGCGCTGGCCGAAGAATTTCACGCCGAGGCCACCCTCCTCGCAGCCCTGCCCTACCGGGCCGGGCTGCCCCGCGAGGAGGCGCTGCGCGAGGCGGTGGCCGGTTTCTGGCACACCTACGCCGAGCGGCGCGGCGAGATGATCGGTATCTTCCAGGCCGCCATGATCGAGGGACGGTTCCGGGACCGGTGGCTGGAACTGCGCGGCGAGGCCATCACACGGATCGCCACCGAAATCCACGCAGCACAGTCAGATGGATACTGTCCCGGTGCCGACCCGGTTTTGACCGCCTCGGCGCTGTCAGCGATGCTGGAGCATTTCTGCTACATCTGGCTCGGCCAAGGCGGCGAGAAGGACGTCCCTTTCGACCCCGGCCGGGCACTGGACGCACTGGCCACCATCTGGGTCAAAGCCGTCTACTGGCGGGATGACGATGGTGACCACAACCGCAGATGCTGAGGTGGCAGAAGAGGTTTTGCCTTCCTGGCTAGGGCAGCGGCATCATTCCGTGCTCGGGGAAGACGGCCGCCCTGGTGGCCACGATGGCCCGGTCGAGCGGATCTGCTGGGTCGTACCCGGACTCGAAGCGGACATATTCTGTCTCGGCGCCTTCGGTCATGGACTCGGGTACGGGGCGGCCGGTGCGGCGGGACGCGTGCTCGCGCCAGGCGGCCGGGATGCGGGCGCCGGGGTCGATCGGATGCCCAGCGGCCTCCGCCAGCAGGTGCGCCCAGGTCCTGGGGACGACCTGGAGCAGCTCGTAACCGCCTCCCCCGGTGAGGAGCCAGCGGCCGCCGGCGACCTGGTGGGCCAGTTCGTGGATCGCGGTGTGCGCGGTGCGCTGCGCGTCGATGGACAGCTGCAGGCCGGCCAGGGGATCGAGCCGGTGGGTATCACAGCCGTGCTGGCTGACCAGGATCGCTGGCCGGAACGCGCGCAACAGCGGCGGCACCACCGCGTGGAAGGCGCGCAGCCACCCGGCGTCCCCGGTCCCGGTCGGCAGCGCCACGTTCACCGCTGATCCCGGCGCTTCTGGCCCGCCTGTCTCGGACGGCAGGCCGGTGCCGGGGAACAGCGCCGCCGGATGCTGATGCAGGCTGATCGTCAGCACCCGCGGATCGTCATAGAAGGCGGCCTGCACCCCGTCGCCGTGGTGCACGTCGACGTCGACGTAGGCGACCCGCTCCGCGCCCTGCCGCAGCAGCCAGGCGATCGCGACTGCCGGGTCGTTGTACACGCAGAAACCGCTCGCGTTGCCGCGCATCGCGTGGTGCAGCCCGCCCGCGATGCTCGCGCCATGCTGCGCCGCGCCGGTCCAGACCGCACGGGCTGCCGCCAGGGTCGCTCCCGCCACCAGTGCGGACGCGTCGTGCATTCCGGGGAACACCGGGTCATCGTCGGTGCCGAGGCCGAAGAAAGCCAGCACGGGGGAGTCCGGCCGGTCCCCGCTCGCCCGCCGCACCTCCGCGATGTAGAGCGGGTCATGCACCAGCTCAAGCTCCGCGTCAGTGGCCGGAGGCGGACACTCGACCGACACCCCGGCCTCAGCAAACAAGCCGAAGGCCTGCGCCAGCTCGATCGTCAGCTCAACCCGGGCCGGCGCCATCGGATGGCCGGCCCCGAAGTCATATCCGGCCAGCCGCTCGTCCCAGGCCACATACAGCGTGCAGGCCATCCGCCACCCTCCAGTCATGCGAACCCGGAGAGCTTGATCGCGGACCTCATCGGGATCTTCCTCAGCGGGCCAGCCAGCGGCTGGCCTCCACGGCACCTGGCCAGCTGGCCACTGCGCCGCCTGATCCCGGTCCCGTCAACTTACATTCGCAATTCTATACTAGCAATAAAATTCTAGAAATTAATACTCAGCTCGACCATGAGGTCAGCCGCCCGCATCGGCCCCATACCGTTCCTGTCGAACGCGGCCGCGTCCGGGTCACACGTGATGTAACAGCAGGCCGGGGCGCAACTGGTCAGGAAACTCCAGCTCTCCACCCCTTCAGGAGCATCAAATTTCTAGAAAAATATTGCTAGTTTACTATTTCAAGTATAGCTTAGAGGCAGGCACCGGGAAACAGCTGCCGGAAAGCGCGAGATGCCACGTCCGCGAAGGGACCGGCCAAGGTCTCAACGACCCGGGTCCCACTCGCGAAGGAAGTAATCTCATGACCGAACCAGCGGCACCACACGTCACAGCCGGCACGCTGCCGTCCCCGTCAGCCGATGGCTCCACCCGGCTCCCGGCCACGCCGCGGGCACTCCAGCCCGGGCGGCTGCACGAGGTCGTTGTGCCCGGGACCCCGGTCGCCGTGCTCGAGCCGGTCATCGGCGCCGAGCCATACGCGCGGCTGGTCACCGCGGCCGCCCGGTTCCGGGACAGCCTGGGGCAGCGGACCATCTGGAACGTCAACTCGACCGCGGTCGGCGGCGGGGTCGCTGAGATGCTGCAAGTGCTCGTGGGGTACATCGCGGGCCTGGACATCGCGGTCCGCTGGACGGTGATCGGCGGCGACCCGGACTTCTTCGCGATCACCAAGAGGCTGCACAACCAGATTCACGGCCAGGCCGGCGGCGCCGGGCCGCTGAGCAGGGCTGACGCCAGCCATTACGGCCAGGTCCTGGCCGCGAATGCGGACGAGCTGCTCAGGCAGGTGCGCCCGGGCGACATCGTGCTGCTCCATGACCCGCAGACCGCCGGCTTGGCGGCACCCCTGGCCGGGGCCGGCGCGCGGGTGGTGTGGCGCTGTCACATCGGCGTGGACTGGCAGAACGACACCACCCGCGCGGCCTGGGATTTCCTGCGGCCATATCTGGCGCCCGCGCACGCCTTCGTTTTCACCCGGCGGCAGTACGTGCCGCCGTGGATCCCCCCGCAGCAAGCCTGGATCATCCCGCCGTCCATCGACCCGTTCTCCGCGAAGAACCAGCAACTCGACGACGCCACGGTACGGGCGATCCTGGCCACCATCGGAGTCTTGGACGGCGAGCCGCCCCGGGCACCGGGGCGTTTCGCGCGCCGCGACGGCACGGCCGGGGAAGTCACCCGCGCCGGGCTGGTGACGGGCGAGGTCAGGCTCGGCCCGGCCGATCCTGTTGTCGTGCAGGTCTCGCGCTGGGACCGGCTCAAGGACATGTCCGGTGTCATGCGCGGCTTCGCCGAGCACATAGTGCCCGGCGGCGCCGGGCACCTGATGCTCGTCGGCCCCATGATGAGCGAGGTTGCCGATGATCCTGAGGGCGCTCTCGTCCTGGCTGAATGCGTGGCGCAGTGGCGGAGCCTGCCCGCAGCCGCCCGCGCGCGGGTGCTGCTGGTGACGTTGCCGCTTGATGACGTCGAGGAGAACGCGGCGATGGTCAACGCGATCCAGCGTCATGCGCAGGTGGTCGTACAGAAGAGCCTCGCCGAGGGATTCGGGCTGACCGTGGCCGAAGGCATGTGGAAGGGACGCCCGGTGGTCGGCTCGGCCGTCGGCGGAATACTGGACCAGGTCGTCGACGGCACCGGCGTCCTGCTGCCCGACCCGGCCGATCTGGCCGCATTCGGGTCGGCGGTGCGGCAGCTGCTCGACAGCCCCGACGACGCGAGGCTCATGGGCAAAGCAGGCAAGGAGCACATCCGGGAGAATTACGTCGGCGACCGCCACCTAGCACGGTGGGCGCAGCTCATCGACGCGATCATGGGCGACTAAAGTTCTTCAATGGCGGGGGTTATGGCTGGTGACGGCTGGCGCATGGTGCGGGTATGCCGGTGTCATGAGGGCCGATGGTGGTGGCTGACCGCGGCTGAGCGGGAGCCACAGCAGGCGGCCGAGATCGTGGACCGCCAGCTGGACCGGGTCTTCGGCGCCTGAGACCACTCCACCCCCACTCGAGCCACGAGCAGGCTCCACTGCCCGCAGCGAGCCGCCCGTCAGGCGGAAGCGCTCCCGTGGGGCACCCGGCGCAACCAGTCTCCTCTTCGGCCGTGCGCCGATCCTTGTTTGCGGTGGCGCCCTCTGACGCCGCCGCAAACGGGCGCGTCCCGTCCAGGGTTGCGGAAGTTGTTCAGCTGAACTAATATCTTGTTCATGCGAACAAAACCCGAGGTACGGGATCGGCGCACGCAGATCATCGAGGCCGCCATCGGGCAGCTGGCGGAGCACGGGGATTCGGGGACGACCTTCGCGCGCATCGTCGAGGCTGGCGGCCTGTCGAGCCCTGGCCTCATCTCCTACCATTTCGCCGATCGCGCGGAACTCCTTGAGTCGGTCTACCGGTATGTGGCGGACCTGCGGCATGCGGCGAACGATCGCGCACTCGCCGGTATCGCTGATCCCGTCGGCCGTCTCCGCACTGCCCTCCGCGCGGACACCGAGTTCTTCGCCGCGCGGCCCGAGCTGTTCGCGGCCGTGGTCGAGGCGTTCCACGGCCTGCGTGACCCGGCTGGCCGCCTGAAATACCTGGGTGAGACCCGCTCGGAAGACAGGATGCTCGAGCTGCTCCGCGCTGCCGCCGAGCCGGCCGCTTCTCCCGCCGAAGCCGACCTGCGCAGCCTCGCCCTCATTGTCGACGGCGCGCAGACGCAGTTCCTCGCATTGCTCCACCGCAGACCCGAGCTGGACGTCGACGCATTCATCCGCACGCTCACTCACGTGGCACTGACCGGAATCGGGAGGGCGTCATGAGCATCCTCGGACCCATGCTCGGCCGCCCCTGGTTGCGTCGCCGCAACGCCCGCCTCCTCCGTGATGCCGGCCGGGCGATAAACGAAACCGGCTACGTCTCCGCGGGCGGCATCGACCACTTCGTGACCATCCGCGGCGCGAGCCACGACAACCCCGTGCTGGTGTTCCTGCACGGTGGCCCCGGCGCAACCCAGACCGTATTCGCGACGCAGACCCTCCGCTGGGAGGAGCATGTGACCGTTGTGCAATACGATCAGCGCGGCTCTGGCAAGACTCGCCACCGCAACGGGGCGGCCGCTGACGGCGAGCTCAGCTTCGAACGGTTGCGTCTGGATGCGATCGACCTGATCGACGCGCTGCGGCACAAGCTGGGCGTGACCAGGGTGATCCTCGCCGCCAGCTCCGCCGGCAGCACCTTCGGCCTGCAGCTCGCCGCGAGCCGCCCCGATCTGCTCCACGCCTACGTCGGCACCGACCAAAACGTCGGCGCCGAATCCAGCAGGACCGCCCATTCGCGCACACTGGACATGCTCCGCCGCACAGGCAACAGCAGAGGAGTCCGCGCGCTCGAGAGCATGCCGTCCGATCCCGCCGAGTGGACCCAGGCCCAGTTCGACGCGCTGTCCCGGTGGGCGATCAAAGCGGACCCCGGCATCCCGAACATCGTCACCGACGTGATCTTCCCCGCGATGATGACCTCGCCGCTCCACACGATGGCCGACATCCGCGAGGTCAACGTCGGCATGACCGAGTCAATGCGCCAGCTCTACCCCGAGCTCGCTGCCTTCGACGCCCGCGGCGTCGCCCCCGAGTTCCACATCCCGTTCTTCGTCTTCCAGGGCGCCGCCGACAACGTGACCCCCACCGAATGCGCGCGAATGTTTGCGGAAACGGTCCGAGCACCCATCGCAGAGTTCGCAACCATCCCGGAAACCGGACACCTCGCCGCATTCACCCGCCCCGACGAGTTCCTGCGGCTCCTTGTCGAACGCGTGCTCCCCGTCGTGTCAACGTCACCAGCCCACAGCCCCCTAGCCAGCTAAAGATCTCATGGTGGGGTTACAGAAGGGCGTGAGGTCCAGGCCGGTGCTGGCGAGGAAGCCGTCGAGGAGTCCGGGCCGGTGCTGCATCCGCTTCAGCCGGGTCTTCACCAGTGCGGTCAGCTGGCTGAGGCTGCGCTTGGCCAGGTTGGTCAACGATCCCCGCACTATGGACAACCGATTGAGGGCGTCTGGGCGAACATGAAAAGCGGCCTGGGCAACCTCGCCGCCCGCAACGTGGACGAACTGGCCGCCATCGTCAGGAACCGGCTCAAGCGCATCCAACACCGGCCTGCGCTCATCGGCGGATTCCTGGCTCAGACCGGACTTACCCTCAACCCGAGCCGCCCTAGATCACTGGAGCGCCGATTTCGGAGGGGGTGGGGCTCGAGCCTGGCTAGACGTGGCCTCCCGATCAGGGTGTCCGGTGCGGCCGACCGTGTCGGCGAGGTCGATCCGGTCGGCCGGCGAGCTGTTGCGCAGCGGTGCCGTTGAGCGGGACGCGCTTGCTGCGAAGACATGACCTTCGGTCCTGGCAGCAGATGACATCGGGAATTAACGTCGTAAACAAAGGTTATAGCCGTTCATCTGGATGTCGGGAGTCACCATGAAAATGCTCATCGTCGGCGCGGGCGTGATCGGAACTGTGTACGGAGCGCACCTCGCGGCTGCGGGACACAAGATCTCCGTGCTGAGCCACGGACCGAGGACCGACGAAGTGGCCGCCGGAGGCCTTTCCGCCCACGACGTCCTCGGCGGGCGGCGGACCGACGCCGAAGCCGCCGTGGTTTAGGTCAGCCCGGTCCCGGCGATCGGGTAGCCGGGCCGCGGTCCCAGGGCCTAGAGGAAGTAGCACCTGGCAGGTCCCATCTGGTTGCGCGCGGTGAGCGTGCCCGCGGGTAGGCTTCGCGTGCTATCGCGTGCCCAGTGAATCTGGCCGGAGGAGAGTCACATGCCGCTTTTCGCTAACAAACCAGCCGGTGATGCCGACTGGGAGCCGGCGGCCGCGGACGGCAGGCTTGCCCACACTGCCGGCGCTGATCCGTCGGGGGTTTTCACGTCGGACTTGTCGGTCTCGGAGTATGTGCTGCTCGGCGAGGCGGGGTTCGAGCCGCTTGGCTTCGTGGTCGGATCGTCGATCTATCACATCGGCCTGCAGGCCGGGAGATGGTCGCAGAACCAGGAACTGCAGACGTTGACTCAGGCGATGTACAACGCCAGGGAACTGGCGATGGCCAGGATGCGGGCCGAGGCTGACCATCTGGGCGCGGATGGCATCGTCGGCGTTCAGTTGCGGATGCAGAGCTACGTGTGGGGGCAGGGCGTCCTGGAGTTCATCGCCACCGGGACGGCCGTGCGTGCGCTGGGCAGCGGCGGCACCGGCACTGCGGGCGCCCACCGGGCCCCGGACGGCCGGGCGTTCACCTCGGACCTGTCGGCGCAGGACTTCTTCCGGCTGCTGGCGGCCGGCGCGGTGCCGGTGGCGTTCGTGCTCGGAGTCTGCGTGTACCACATCGCCCATCAGTCGGCGATGCAGTCGCTACGGCAGGTAGGCCGGAACCAGGAGATGGTGGTCTTCACCCAGGGCATTTACGAGGCCCGGGAGCTCGCGCTCGCCAGGATGCAGGCGGAGGCAGCGCAGGCGCGGTCCTCGGGCATCGTCGGGGTGAGTGTCGAGGTCAACAATCACGTCTGGGGCGAGCACGCTACCGAATTCCTCGCCACGGGAACCGCCATCCGGCGCCTCGGCGATGAGCACCGCCTCCCCGAGACCTCACCGAAGCCCACCTTCACCTTGGGGCTCGACAGCTAAGGGGCCGGGTGGGGTACTAAACGGTCAGGATGAACTTGCCCACTGCGGCGCGGCGCTCGAACACCCGGTGCGCCTGCGCGGCGTGTTCCAGCGGGAAGACTTCGGTCACACGGACCTCGATGGCGCCCGAGGAGACCAGCCCGGCAGCTTCCAGCAGTGACGGCCTGACCAGGCTGGGGTCGCGCAGCGGAAGCTGGCCGCCGGAGAACCCGAGGTAACCGGCGCAACGGGCCCGCATCCAGGCAGCGGCGGGCAGCACCTCCGGCTCGCGGGAGATGTTGCTGTAGGTGACCAGGCGCCCAAACGGTGCGAGCAGCTCGAAGGACCTCGCCCGCACCTGGCCGCCCACCGGGTCGAGCACCACGTCCACCCCCCGCCCCGCCGTGGCCGCCAGTACACCCTCGGCGAAGTCGGCGTACCCGAACACGTGGCCGTAGCCATAGCCGCGGGCGAACTCGGCCTTGGCCGGGCTGGAGGCGGTGCCCAGCAGCGGGCGCAGCCCCCAGTGACGGGACAGCTGCCCGGTGACCGTGCCCACCCCACCGGCCGCGCCGTGCAACAGCACCGTCTCCTCCGGCAGCACCCGGGCCACCCGCCGCAGCAGCATCAGCGCCAGCGGGATGGTCACCAGCATGCCACCGGCCTCCGGGCGCCCGGCCAGGTTCTCCGGCAGCGGGACGGTCAGGTCCGCGGCGGCGCTCACCACCTCGGCATACCCGTGGCCGCGGGTGAGGGCGGCCACCGGCTGCCCGGGGCTCAGCCCGGTCACCCCGTCCCCGACCCGGCGAACCGTGCCCGCAACCTCCACGCCGGGCACGAACGGGACCACGCCCAGGCCATCGCCGATCCGGTTCCGGACGTCGGTGAAGTTGACCCCGGCAAACCGCACGGTGACCGTGACCTCACCCGGGCCCGGTTCCGGTTCCGGCAGGTCCGCCAGGGTCAGCACCTCCGGGCCGCCGTATTCGGCTACCACCACCGCCCGCATGGGACTCCCTTCACACCCGTAGTTCGCTGTCCCAGCGGTTCCGCATCGCGGTCTTCCCCTCTGCCCAACCTCGGACGGATCCCCACTGGACGCGCAGGAGGTGGGACTCCCAAATAAGTACAGGATCATTGCTCGACGTATCGAGCAGTTCATTGATCCGATCCTCGATCTGCAATACCCGTACAGCGCATCTATTGATGAAGAGCCGGAAGATGAACCAGATTAGTGCGGTGTTTCTCAGGCGTCCCTGGTCATCATTCGCCAGGCACCGAGGATCGTCCAGCCCGCCAGCCAGGCGATGATGACGCAGGCGGCCTGGGCGGCCGACTCGGGCAGCAGTGACTGCGCGGCGCCCGGGCGCGCGAGGCCTCCGGCCACCCCCGGCACCCCGAATCCCATCGGCAGCCCCGATGGTTCCAGGTGCGCCACGGCCAGCCCGACAACCGAGCGTTGCAGGTCCTGTAGGTGGGGGATGACGACCGCGGACAGGATCGGCGTGAAGATTATCTGGAAGACGATGAGCAGGATCACCGGGACGGTTCGCTGCCCCATCAGCGAGGCGAGCCCGAGCCCGACGGTGAATGCGACAACCGCTTCAAGCTCGAGCCACAGCCCGGTCTCGATCATGAGGGGGGTCGACGGGTAACGGACGATCGCGGTATAGCCGGGGTAGTCGTTCTTGGCGATCTTGATGGCCAGGGCTGCCACCGCTGCGGGCGCGGGCTGGGCGGGGGCGATGGCTGACTTCGACCAGCCAGGCGGGCCGGCGCACGTGACATTCTCCGGGGCTGGCCCGTTGTAGCCGAGGCCGCAGATGACCGGCTGGGCGTGGTTCTGGGCCCAGGTCTCGAGGCCGGCGCGGGACAGGCCGGGAGGTATGTTCACGTTGTTGTCATCGATGAAGGCCGGTGCGGCGAAGCAGGACACCGCGCAGACGATCGTGTAGCCGATCGCGACCAGTGGCACGACGATCGCCAATCCGGCGGGGATCCGGGCCAGATACAACGCCAGCCGGGACCGGCCGGTCACGACCAGGTGCCGGAACATTCCTTCGGTGAGGTCACGTGATCCCGCCGTGCAGCCCACCGTGGTGGCGACGATGAAGCTGAAGAGGGGCAAGAAGCCGGCTGCCAGAACCACGAAGATCTGGTCGCCGCCGGCGGGTGGGTTGGCGTATGGCGCGAACGCATGGGCGAGCACGCGAATGAGGAGGAAGACTGCCGGGAACCCGATATTCATCACGATGAGGGCGATCATGAGGCCGCGCCGGTTGCGCAGCTCCATAACTTTGGTGGCGATCATGCCGCCGGTGGGAACCGGGGATCCCCGGCGGTCACGTGAGTGACCGGCGGGCGCCGTCTGCAGTGCCCGGCCCGGCGCGGGCGTGCCGTGGCTGGTGGGCAACGTTGTCATTCTGGGTCCCCCAGTCTGCTTGTGACCTGCAGGAACCACGATTCGAGCGAGGTTTGGACCGGCTGGAGCCGGTAGATGGAAATTCCGCCTTCGACAAGAACACGGTTGATTTCGGCGATGACGCCGCGCCCCGTGCCTGCGGGCAGCGTGATCTCCAGGCCCAGCGCCGGCGGCACAGGCTCGATGCGGGCACCGAGGGTGGTGCCCGCCAGCAGGGCACGGGCCCGGCCGGATTCGGAACAGTCGACCTGAAGCACCAGCGGCGCGCCCGCCAGCAACTCGGAGATCGGTCCCTGCTGGATGATGTTGCCGCGGTCGACGATGGCGACCGCGTCACAGGTCCGCTCCACCTCGTCGAGGAGATGAGAGGACAGCACCACGGTGCGGCCCTCGGCCACCAGCGAGAGAATCATGTCACGCATCCCTGCCATTCCGGCCGGGTCGAGCCCGTTCATCGGCTCGTCCAGAAGGAGCAACTGGGGGTCCCCCAGCAGGCAGCTGGCGACCCCCAGCCGCTGGCGCATCCCCATCGAGTACTCCAAGACCCGGTCGTCGGCACGGTGGGCCAGGCCGACGCGCTCCAGCGCTGGCCCGATGCGGTCCCGCGCGGCCGGTTCGCGTGCCGCGGCAAGAAGCCGCAGGTTCTGCCTCCCGGTGAGATGGGGGTGGAACCTGGGTTCATCGACGATGGCGCCGACACGAGCGAGTGCCGCGTCGCGATGCCGCGGGACCGGGTATCCGAGCAAGGACATCGTGCCGGCATCGGCGCGGGTCAATCCCAGCAGCACCCGGATGAGGGTGGTCTTGCCGGCGCCGTTGGGGCCGAGGTAGCCGAACGCCGATCCCCGGGGGACCAGCAGCTCAACATCGTTCACGGCAATGTTCGCGCCGAAACGCTTGGTGAGCCCGTGGGTCTCCACGGCCCAGCGGTTCTCGGCGGCCAGCTTGCCGGGAGCGCGCGGGACAGCCGTGGTGGTCATCCGATGCTCCCCCCGGCTACCGCCGCCAGCGGCGGCCTGGCGAAGCGCGCGATGGTTGTCACGGCGGTCATCGGGTCCTTCCAACGGCGGTGGGGCGGCACGGGCCCGTCGCCCGGGTGAGCCCTGGCGTAAGAGCATGCGGCAACAACGGCGGGCACGTATTCGGCACGGGGTTGGAACTTTGCCGGTCCACCACGCTCTAACGGTGGGTGGAGATGTATCCACCCACCGTTAGAGCGGGTCTCTGCCCTGGACATGATGCCGTGCGAGTCGGCACACCGTAACGTGATGAGATGAGCTCAGACCCCGCGGCCAGCGTCGCCCTCGCCACGCTGCGCAGGGCGCGGGCGCAGCAGGAGGCAACGCACCGGTGGATGCGCCGCCTCGTTCCACCGCTCTTTGTCGTGGTGGCAGTGGCCGTGTTCAGCAGCGGCCGGAACCCGGGGCTTCCGGGCCGCGACGTGGCTGCCGTTCTCGCTGTGGGCGGGTTCGTGCTTGGCGCGCTGGGCGCGCTGACGGCCCGTTATCGCCGTGCGGTGGTCCGCATCATCTTCGCCGTAATGCTCCTGGCCAGTTCGGCGGCGCTGGTGAGGCTGCAACCGGACGGGCCGGGCCTAGCCGGGCTCTTGGCGGGCCTCGTGCTGCTCGCCCCGCGGGTGCCAGATCGCTTCCCGATCGCGTTGTCTATCGCCGGCATCACCTGCCTGGCGGCGGTCGCGGTGGTCATCAGCCACGGCTCGCCGGCCTTGGCGCTGCTCAGCGCCATCGCGATTGTCGGCTTCCCTGGCATGACGTTGCTGGCAAGAAGGCTCGGGCAAGCCAGCGACCAAGCCGAACGGCTCCTTATCGAGTTGGCGGGCACCCGGGCGGCGCAGGCACAGGCGGCTGGACTGGCCGAACGCCAGCGGCTTGCCAGGGAGATGCACGACGTACTCGCCCATTCCCTGTCCGGGCTCATGCTCCAGCTTGAAGGTGCGCGGATGCTCGTGGCCGATAACCCCAGCGATCCCCGGCTGCCGGGAGTCATCGAGCGTGCCCACCACCTCGGCAAGTCCGGGCTCGAAGAAGCCCGCCGGGCGATCGGGATGCTGCGCGACGACGAACTGCCCGGGCCCGAACGCCTGGCCGGCCTCGCTGCGCAGTTCCAGGAGGTCAGTGGCGTCCCGTGCCAGTTCACGGTGTCCGGTCAGGCCAACGAACTCCCGTCAGAGGCTGCGCTCGCGGTGTACCGGGTAGCGCAAGAAGCGCTTACGAACATCACCAAGCACGCATGCGCGGAACGGGTCGAGGTGCACCTCGGTTATGAGCCTTGCGGCACCCGCCTGACGATCGAGGATTTCGCGATGAACTGGGAACCGCCGCGCGTGGCCGGCGATGGCTCCGGTTACGGCCTGACCGGGATGCGCGAGCGGGCCGAACTGCTCGGCGGCGAACTCAACACAGCGATGACACGCGGCGGCTTCCGCGTGGAGTTGCGGGTGCCGGCGTGAGCCAGCCGATCCGTGTTCTCATCGCTGACGACCAGCGGGTGGTCCGTGAGGGACTGGCGATGGTGCTAGGCCTCCTGCCTGACGTCGAAGTCGTGGGCTCCGCCTCTGACGGTGACGAGGCCGTCGCCCTGGCCGCTGACCTGCTCCCGGACATCGTTCTCATGGACCTGCGGATGCCTCGCTGTGATGGCGTCGAGGCCACCCGCCTGCTGCGTGACCGCGTGCCAGAGACCAAGGTCGTCGTGCTCACCACCTACGCGGACGACCGGTCCGTGATAACCGCCCTGCGAGCTGGCGCACGCGGTTACCTGACCAAAGACGCAGGCGGGGCAGAGATCCGCCGCGCCCTCAGGCAAATCCTCGATAACCACGCGGTCATCGACCCCGCCGTCCAGCATCACGTGGTCGATGCCATCGCCACCGGATTGCCGGCCCAGGACCGGCGACCGCTCGCGCCTCTTCCCGCGGGTCTCACTCCCCGGGAAGCCGAGGTGCTGTCACTCATCGCCACAGGCATGTCGAACAGCGAGATCGCCGAGCAACTCGTCGTCAGCGAAGGCACCGTCAAAAGCCACATCAACCACCTGCTCGCCAAGATTGACGCACGCGACCGGGCCCAAGCGGTCACATTCGCCTACCAGCACGGACTTACCCCGCCACCTTTCTGGCGGCTTTCAGAGTAATCATGTGGGCGGCTGGCGGCCAAGACCGCCGCGGACAAGGCACACCGGCTGCTCGGGCCGATGGTGCCCGCCGACATCCGGTACGACCTGCACGTCGCGATGATCAGCCACGGGCGGACTGTCTGCCGGGCGCAGCGGCCACGCTGCGGCACGTGCGTACTGAACGATCTGTGCGACTACCGGCGGCAGAGCGCGGCGCAGGCAGTGCCGAGCTCCGCAAATGCCGTGCGCCGCCGGTGACGTGCAGGTGGGATGCCGGTTGTGCCGTTCGTTTCGGGGGCACCCAGACTCAGCGGCGCAGGGTCGTCTCCTGCTCCATATGCGACAGCTTCTCGGGGTTGCGCACGGCGTACAGCCCAGTGATGAGGCCGTCGTCGATGCGCACCGCCAGGACGGTGTCGATCTCGCCGTTGAGCCGGAGGATCAGCGCCGGGTAGCCATTGACCTGTGCCGGCTGCAGCGAAGCTGCGGCGGCGATCCTGCCCAGCCCGGTGGCGAGCACGCGGGCCACCTTGCCGGCCCCAACGATGGGCCGAGGGACGGCCTGCACGACTCCGCCGCCGTCACCCAGCAAGACGACGTCCGGCGCGAGGATGTCGAGCAGGTTCTGCAGATCGCCGGTTTCGGCCGCCCGCTGGAACGCCTCGAGCGCGTCTCGGGTCTCGGCCGGGGAAACCACACCCCGCGGCCGGCGCGCCGCGACGTGTGCCCGCGCCCGGTGCGCGATCTGGCGGACCGCGGCCGGGTTCTTGCCGACGGCCTCGGCGATCTCGTCGTAGGCCAGATCGAACACCTCGCGCAGCACGAACACCGCCCGCTCGGCCGGCGTGAGGGTTTCCAGCACCAGCAGCATCGCCATCGAGACGCTGTCAGCCAGCTCGACGTCCTCGGCCACGTCGGGCGCGGTGAGCAGCGGCTCGGGCAGCCAAGGGCCGAGGTAGGACTCCTTGCGGCGGCCGAGCGTACGCATCCGGGCGAGTGCCTGGCGGGTGGTGATCCGGACCAGGTACGCACGCTGATTCTCGACGGTGCCGAGGTCGACGCCCGCCCACCGCAGCCAGGTCTCCTGCAAGACGTCTTCGGCATCGGCGGCCGAGCCGAGCATCTCGTAGGCGACGGTGAACAGCAGGTTGCGGTGGGCGACGAACGCCTCGGTGGCGGGGTCCGGGCGGTCGCCGCGGCTGCTGTCCTTGCCGCGATCGCCGGGTGCGTCCTGCGACGTGCCGGGCATGGGGGCTCCTGTTCGCTCTCGACTGTGTCACCCACTAGATGCCGGGTCCTGCCGTTGTGTGACATCGAGACGGTAGCCAGTCCTTGTTGCCCGGCCCCGAATGACGTGACGGCCAGGCAGCGTGGTGAGCAGCGGTGCGTCGTAAATCAACGAGGTGGCTACCTGATTGTGGCGCGCGTCACCTAACCGCCCTGTCACAAGGACCGGCTCGGCGGCATCTCGTGTTCGTTCAGTGCAACACCACGAGTGAGGACGAAGTCATGGAACCCCGGTTCAACATGTTCGACAACGAGATCGCCGTCAAGTTCGCCAAGAGGTTCGCCAGCACCAGCCTGGTAATCGCCCAATCGCCGCTGCCGAAGTCCACGCAGGAGCTGGTGGCGCTGCGCGCCAGCCAGATCAACGGCTGCGGTTGGTGCATCGACATCCACACCAAGGACGCCGCAGCCGCCGGTGAAACCGCGGTCCGGCTCAACCTGGTCGCCGCCTGGCGCGAGGCCACCGTGTTCACCGACGCCGAGCGGGCCGCGCTGGCGCTCGCCGAAGAGGGCACCCGGCTCGCCGACGCCCACCACGGCGTATCAGACGAGACCTGGGCCCAGGTACGCAAGCACTACGACGACGACCAGATCGCCGCGCTGGTCCCCCTGATCGCCATGATCAACGCGGCCAACCGGCTCGCCGTGATCGTGCACCAGCAGGGAGGCTCCTACGAGCCCGGCATGTTCGCCAGCTGGGCGAGCTGACCGGCAGGCGATGAGCAGCAGCTCGGGACCAGCAGGCCGGGTGTGCTGGAGGCCGCCTCAGGTCACCTTGACTATCGTCGAGGCCGTGTTGTTCGCCGTGATCGGGTCATAGGTGGCCGCCTTGGCCTTCACCGTGTCGGACACCTTGGTGTTTGCCTTGGCGTGCAGCTTTACCACGAAGGTGAACGCCTGCGACGACGAGGCAGGCATCGTGCCCAGCGAGCAGACGATCTTGCCGGTGTAGCCCGCCGGAGGAGTTGTGCAGCTTGCCCCGGAACTGCTGACGAAGCTCGCGCTGGGCGGCAGGGCGTCGCTGACGATCACCTTGGCGGCCGTGGTCGGGCCGAAGTTGTCGGCGACCACGCTGTAGGTGACGGCCGATCCCGGCGCCACCTTGTGGGAGGACGGCATGATGAACACCGCGATGTCCGCCGACGGCGAGCCGTTGCCGCCCAGCAGGACCTGTTGCGGGCTGGTCGCGGCGTCGTCGTTGACGATCAGGGTGGCGCTTCGTGGGCCGGCCGCGGTCGGCGCGAAGTACACGTCGGCGGTGCAGGACGTGCCCGCCGCGAGGGTGAAGGGTGCTGCGGGGCAGCTTCCCCCGACGAGGTCGAAATCGGACGGGTCGGCGCCGCCGAAGGAGTACCCGGTGACATCCAGGCTTGCGCTGCCCGTGCTCTTGACCGTGACCGCGTGCACGGCTCCAGAGTTGCCCACGGGGACGGTGCCGAAGTCGATGTTGTCCGGCGCCACGGCGGCGGCGATTTGGGCGCCCACTCCGGTGAGGGTGACGGCCTGGGTGGGCGGGCTGGCATTATCTGTCACCGTCAGGGTGGCGCTGCGGGGGCCGGCCCCGCCCGGGGTGAAGGTGATCTGCAACCCGCAGCTCGTGCCCGCGGGGACCGTGGGGCTCACACAGCCTGAGGTCAGCCCGGTGACCTGAAAGTCGCCAGGGTCAGCTCCGGTGAGCTGGGCGTTGGTCAGATTCAGCGTGTCAGTGCCCGGGTTGGACACCGTCAGCACCTCCTGATCGGAGGAACCTAGGCTGACCGTCCCGAAGTCCACCGGATCGGGGCTGAGGACCGCCTCCGCCTGGTTTCCGGCCCCGGTGAGCTGGAGGGTCTGCGGTGAGTCCGGGGCGTTGTCGGTAAGCACCAGGGAACTGTTGTCGGTCCCACCGGCGCTGGGGGTGAAGTCCACGTTGATCGAGCAGGTGTCACCGGCAGCGATCGACTTGCCCACACAGGTGTCCGACGGCGCGGAATAGTCACCGGCGGCGTCGATCTGGTTGATGGCCAGCGGCCCGGTGCCGGTGTTCGTCACGATCTCGGTGAGCTGCGTGGTCGACCCGATCGGCTGGCTGCCGAAGGCGAGCGGGCTCTGCCCGAACGAGACCGCCGGTGCCGCGGCGGTGTACCAGAAGTCGCCCTGCACCGACGAACTCGTCGACACCCCGGTGGTGTGCGGGGTGTTGTTGAAGTAGTCGTTCGCCGGTGTCCACGTCGTGCCGCCGTCGGTGGAGACCTCGATGATCAGATTGACCGAGAAATCCCCGGTCACGGGAAGCACACCGCCAGCGCTCGGGTCCACCGTCAGGCCGGTCAGGCTGCCCGGGTCCGTGAACGACGACGGCCCCGTCGCCGTCGTCACCTGCAGCCGGACCGGGTAGCTGGGCGTGCTGCCGTCCAGGTTCGGGAACTCAGCGGATCCGGTGAAGTTGAGTATCCCGCCGCTCAGGCTGGAGGTCGCCGGGTCGAAGGCGAGCGTCGCCGTGTCGAGCCCGAAGGAAAAGGTGGCCGGGAACGTCGGGTACCCAAGACCCCACACCATCTGGTCGAACTGGGTGGGATCAACGCCCGTGTAGGACCACGTGATCCCGCCAGACTTGCCGATCTCACCTCCCGTCGGGGTGCCGGTCGATGTCCACGTCCCCGAGCCCGGTGCAGGAAACACCGGGCCGATGGTCGTTGTATCCGCCGCAGCACGCGCAGCGCTCGCCGTCACGACGGCCGCAAGGACGAGCCCGGCCAGGCTCACCAGCCGCGCACCCGCGCCGATCATGACCACCCGGGTTCCGAATTGCGTCATTGCCATCTCCCTCCCCGGTCAATGGCTTCGCGACGTCGGCGACCGGACACACCCGCCAGCTTGGCCCGCACAGCGTTACGACGGCCACAATAGGAACTGCGGGCACAGGTAACATCGGGGAACACCCCGATGTTTAAGCTCGCCCAGAAGTGACCAGCAGGCGGCCTGCGGACCGTATTTAAGCGGTGTATTGACCGCGCTTATGGCCGGCGCGGTTTACCCGGTCTCGTCCGCGTCGTCCCGGAGGGTGTTGATCGCGCTCATCAGGTCGATCCAGCCGTGGAAAGCTACCGTGTGCGGGCCGCCGCTGATGCCCACGGTCCCGCTCAGGGGATCGCCGTGGGAAACGGACAATTCCAAGACCAAGGGGAACGTCTCCGGGACGGGCCCAGCTCCGGCGCCGTCTGCCTGCGGGCTTGATCTCACAGCCAGCCCTCTCCGCATGACCTGGCCAAAGGGCCCTTTATGAACTGGCCAAGGGGCTCTTTCGTTGTCAGCACGATCAGGAGTCACTGCGCACACTGTTGCATGGTGCCGCGGTCGTTAGCATCGGGGAAGTCACCTAACCTCTTGCGGCCGGTTGCTGGCCGCGGGCCGCGGCGTTCGCAATCAGTTCGTGGCGGGAGCGGACGCCGAGCTTGGCATAGATCCGCTCAAGGTGTGTCTCTATGGTGCGGACGGACACCGACAACTGGCGGGCGATCTGCGGGTTGCTGGCTCCGGTGGCGGCCAGGGCCGCCACCCGGGATTCCTGCGCGGTGAGCCCGGAAGCTGCCGACGGCTGCCGCCGCCGCCCGCCTGCCACGCGCAGCTCCGCGTGTGCCAGCCCGGCCAGCCACCCGGCCTGGGCGTCCTCGGCCACTTGGATCGCCTGGGCCAGTGCCCGCCGCGCCTGGGCCGGCTGGCCGTAACGGCGCAGGAATGCGCCGTAGTCCAGCAGCGTCTCGGCGTGCTCGACCGGCAGGTCCACTTGCTTGTGCAGGGCCAGGGCATCGCTGAAGTGATGGTGGGCCGCATCGCGGTCGCCGCCAACCTCGGCCAGGCGGGCACGCCCGGTGACGACGACGATCTTGGGAAACCGGCACGGCAACCGCTGCGCGGCATCGTCTACCCAAGCCAGGACCCGTTCGGCGTCGCCGGTGCGGCCGGCCGCGAGGTAGGCGCTGATCGCGTGCCGCGACCAGGGGGGCAGGCACGGTTCGCCGATCCCCATCCGGTCCACGGTGGCCTCAAGCCGGGTGTAGTACTCGCAGGCCTCGGCGGCCGCGCCGTCACGCAACCTGCGGTGGCCCAGCACATCCCAGGCAAACAGTTGCGCGTTCAGCTCGCCCCGTGCCAGGGCGGTGGCTTCGGCCCGCTGGACCCAGTGGGCGCTGTCGTCCAGGTCGCCACGGTAGAGCTGAATGTAGGCGCGGCCCACGGCAGCGTATGCCTCCATCAGCGGTACCAGGTCCAGCAGCGCCACGGCGACGTTGATCGCCGTCAGTGCCTCATCGAAGCGGCCCATCCGGGTCAGTGTGTAACTGTGGCCGACCGCCAATGTGGCGACACCTTCTGGAGCGGAGGCCTGCTCCGCCGCAGCGCGGGCGGCCGTGAAGGCGCGGTCGGCCTCGGCGAACCGTTCCATCAGGCAGGCGCAATAGGCGAAACTGTTGTTCGGGCCCCAGCCGCCTCCCGCGCCGGTAGCGGTATTGCCCGGCCCGGTCCGCTGGCCGGGTGCCCGCCAGGGGGCGGCCGCCTCCGCGGCTGCCATTCCCGCCGGGTCTCCGCATAGTACGGCGAGTTCCCCCCACGTCGCGTCCGCTCTGGTCCGCAGTTCCGGGCCGAGTGGCCTGGCCAGGCCCCGGGCCCGGCTGGCCAGCGAAAGCGCGGCCGCCGACCCGGCGGACAGCCAGCAGCAGAACGCCGCATCCAGCAGCACCTCCACCGCCGTCGCCTGGTCGCCGTCGCGGGCCAAGGCGGCGGCTTGGTCGAAGGCTGCCGCAGAACTGTCGTGGTCGCCGGTCATGGCCAGCGCCCGGCCCAGCATCCACAAAGCCTCGGTCCGCGCGCTCAGCGAGACCGTGGCCGTGCCCACCAGGCGCTGGTAGGCCGCCACGGCTCGTGCTACGCCACCGCTGGCCAGCCACGCCTCGGCCTGGGCGAGCAGCAGGCTGATGCTGGCTCTGTCACCGGCCATTGCCACCGCGGCGTCCAGCCAGCCGACAGCGGTGGCCAGCGCCCCAGCCCGGCGGGCCGCCCGGCCCGCCCGTTCCAGCACCGCCACCGCTTCTGCATCCCCGGCCAGGTTCGCCCGGACCGCGTGCTCGGCCGCGACCGCGTCCATGCCGCGGGCAACGAAGGCGGCGAACGCCCGGGCGTGCAGGCGGGCGCGAGCCGCGGCACCCAGATCGTCATACAGCGCCTGCCGGAACAGCGGATGGATGAACGTGGCATCCGGCCCCGGTCCCTGCTCGATCAGCCCGCAGTGACCTAGCGACTCAAGCGCGGCATCAATCTCCGTGCCATGAAGGCCCGCCACCTGCGCGGCCACCTCCGGCACGAACCGGGTGCCCAGCACCGCCGCGGCCCGTGCGCACCGCATGCCGGCCACCGGCAGCCCAGCGAACCGGGCCAGCAGCAGGCCCTCCCCGACCGCGCCCCGGCCGGCATGGGCCGCGTCCGGCACCGTCTCCCCCCTGCCGATCGCCACAGCTACCTGCTCTAGCAGCAGCGGGTTTCCCGCGCACAACTTAAAAGCCCGCCGCCGCACCGCTACCGGGACCGGCCGGCCGATCTGGGCCTCCAGCAGCGCCGCGGCCCCGGCAACCGTCAGCGGGGCCAGCCGCTCAATCCGCGCGCAGCCCTCCTGAGCCAGGCCCGCCGCGGCTTCCAGTGCCGCCGCCGGCCACGGCCGCAAACTGGCCAGCAGCCCCGCCCGCAGCAACGACATCCGGCGGCACAAGAACACCGCCAAGGCGAGTGAGTCAGCATCAGCCCAATGCAGGTCATCGACCACCAGTACGACCGGCGCGCCGTCGCGGCGCTCCAGCCAGCGCAGCACCCCGAAGAACCGGGCTGCGCGGTCATCGCCGCGGGCAAAGCCCGGCTCGTCTTCGCGGAGCAAACCCCGCCCGCCGGCACCATCCAGTCCCTGGATCAGCACGCCGAACGGAACCGCGCTTTCCATCGGATGCCCACGGCCAAAGCCCACCCGCAGCCCGGCCGCCGCGGCCAGGTCACGGCCGCGTCCCAGCACGGCGGTCTTGCCCAGGCCGGCTTCACCGACCACGAAGAGCGCCCCGCCCTGCCCGCCGCGTACCGCCTCGACCAGCCCGGCGACAGCCTTGGTGACCCCGTCGCGCTCCAGCAGCCCGCCGCTGACCGTCATCACATGCCTTCGCCGCAGGAAGAACGCCAAACAAGCCAAACCTTATTGCCCCAGTCCGGCCATGAACAGATCGCGGCAGTACGGGGGCGCGCGGTGCGTTCGCCTGACGTTCATCGTGATCCCTGGGGATGGTCAGGGTAATGGCGGCAGGTGCGGGCCGGTTATGCCCGGGTGACCCGGAAGCGGCACGCCGAGCCGGGCCGCGAGTTCCGCCGCGGCGGTGGCCTGCGGGAGGGTCCGCGGGAAGCCGTCCAGGATGTAGCCGCCGCGGGCGGCCGCCTCGACGACGGCCGGGGTCAGCACGTCGAGCACGATCTGGTCGGCGACGAGATCACCGCGGGCCTGGTGGGCCGCGATCTCGTGGCCCAGCCTGCCCCCGGCGTGGGCTTCGGCCCGCAGCAGGTCGCCTGCGGCGATGTGCCGCACCCGGTACCTGGCTGCCAGCCGCTGGCCCTGCGTGCCTTTACCCGCGCCCGGGGGAGCGAGCAGCAGCAGCCTCACGGGACGGCTAGGTCGGCCGGGATGACGATATCCCGCTTTTGGATCTTGCCGGTGGCGCCCTTGGGCAAGGCGTCGGCAATCCACACGTGCCGCGGATACTTGTAGGCCGCCACCTGGCCTTTCACGTAGTCTCGCAGTTCCTCGGCACTGATGACGGCACCCGGCTTGAGGACCACCGCGGCACCGACCTCCTCGCCCAGGGCCGGGTGCGGCAGGCCGATCACGGCGGCTTCTGCGATCGCGGGATGCTCGTAGAGCACTTCCTCGATCTCCCGCGGGTAGACGTTGTAGCCGCCACGAATGATCAGGTCTTTCTTCCGGTCCACGATGTAGAAGTAGCCGTCCTCGTCGACGCGGGCCAGGTCGCCGCTGTGGAACCAGCCGTCGTGGATCGCCTCGGCGGTGGCCTCGGGGCGTTGCCAGTAGCCCTTCATCACGTTCGGCCCGCGGATGACGATCTCGCCCACCTCACCCTGCGGGACCTCGTGGTCTTCGCGGTCCACGACACGCATCTGGACGTCCCGGATGGGCGTGCCGATCGAACCGGGCTTGCGCTCGCGGCCGGGGTGGTTGAACGAGGCTACCGGCGAGGTTTCGGACAGGCCGTATCCCTCCAGCACCGGGACACCGAACGCCTCCTCGAACCCGCGCAGCACCTGGACCGGCAGCGCCGCGCCGCCGGAGATGCACATCCGCAGTGCGGACACGTCGTAGTCCGCCCGGTCAGACTGGTGCAGCAGCGCGACGTACATGGTCGGCACGCCTTCGAAGACGGTGACCCGGTGATCGGCGATGATCCTCAGGGCGTGCTCGGCGCTGAACCGTGGCAGCAGGGTCAGGCACGCCCCGGACGCCACCGCCACGTTGAGCGCGACTGTCTGCCCGAACACGTGGAACAGCGGAAGCCCGCCGAATATGACATCGCCGGGGCGCGCGCGGACGATGTCGGTGCGCGCCACCTCGGTGTTACTGATGAGGTTGCCGTGGGTGAGTTCGGCGCCTTTCGGGTGGCCGGTCGTGCCGGATGTGTAGAGGATCACCGCGGTGTCCTCGTTGTCCCTGCCCACGACCTGGTCGTCCGGGGCGGCCGAGGCCAGCAGATCGGGGAAGCTGGCCCCGTCCACGACGATCAGTTCGGCCCCGGCCTGCTCCGCGCCGCCGCGTGCCTGGTCCGCGAACGCATGCCAGGCGAAGAGCTGCCCGGCCCCGGAGTCGCCGAGGTAGTAGGCAACCTCCCGCGCCTTGAGCAGGGGATTCATTGGGACGACCACGCCGCCGGCCCGGAGCACGCCGTAGTACACCACGGGGACCTCGGCGACATTGGGCATCATGATGCCGACCCGGTCGCCGGGCGCCAGACCGCGCTGGTGCAGCAACCCGGCGACCCGGGCGCTCGCCTCGTCCAGCGCCCGGTACGTCATCGCCGCGTTGTCCACCCGCACGGCCACCCGCCCGGCACCGGCGCGGGTCGTGTCCGTCAGGTTCCTCGCCAGGTTCGTCACGCTGCCATTGTCCGGCCGCAGGCCCGGGCGGTCGTCGGTCCCAGGTATCAAGCCTGTCCCGAAGCGTTGGTACGGCGGAACAACCGTTGTGCCGGTGGCCCGAGTAAACGGCCCATCCTCGTGTTGCCGGCACGTTATCGCCGGGATTGCCGCGGCCTAGCGTCATGGATCACACCGCGAAAGGGGCCGATATGGAGACCATCCAACGCTGCGCGCCGCGGGGCTGAGCACTGTGGAGTTCGATGTCCTGATCGAGATCCCGCGGGGCAGCCGGAACAAGTACGAGGTCGACCACACCAGCGGCCTGATCCGCCTGGACCGGACGCTGTTCACCGCGACCCAGTACCCGGCCGACTACGGCTTCGTGCCGGACACGCTGGGCGAAGACGGCGATCCGCTCGACGCGCTTGTGCTGGTGCTTGAGCCCACGTTTCCCGGCTGCCTGATCCGCAGCCGCCCGATCGGCATGTTCCGGATGACTGACGAGAAAGGCGGCGACGACAAGATCCTCTGCGTGCCCGCCGGTGACCCGCGCCAGGAACACCTGCATGACCTCCACCACCTACCCGAATTCGACCGGCTGGAGATCGAGCACTTCTTCTTGATCTACAAGGAACTGGAACCGGGCAAGAGCGTCGAGGGGGCGTCCTGGGCCGACCGCGCCGCCGCCGAAGCCGAGGTGGAAGCCTCCCGGCGCCGCCTGCGGGAGACCCAGGAGCCAGGCTGACGCGGGACTGGCCAGGTTCGGCCGAGGCGCGCCGCCTGCCGCGGCATCCGGTGCTTACGTGAAGGCGCCGATACCGGTGATGGCGCGGCCGACGATGAGCGTCTGCATGGTCTCGGTGCCCTCGAAGGTGTGGATCGCCTCCAGGTCCACCATGTGCCGCATGACCTGGTAGTCGAGCAGGATGCCGTTACCGCCCAGCATGTCGCGCGCCTCGGCGGCTATCGCGCGGGCCTTGCCGGTGTTGTGCATCTTGGCCAGCCCGGCCACGGTGGGGGTCAGCGCCGGCCTCGGCCAGACGGCCGATCTGCAGGCAGTAGAGCTGCATCGCGGTGAGGTCCGCCAGCATGGATACCAGCCGCTGCTGGATGATCTGCAGGCTGGCCAGCGGCTCGCCGAACTGGCGCCGCTCCAGCGCGTACCGCAGGGCGGTGTCGTAGGCGGAGGTGGCATGGCCCAGTGCCGCCCAGGCGCAGGTGCTGCGGGTGGTGGCCAGCACCCGGGTGGTGTCCTTGAACGAGCGCGCCCCGGGCAGCCGGTTCTCGGCCGGCACCCGCACCTCGTCCAGGGTGATGTCGGCCTGCCACACCGAGCGCAGCGACACCTTTCCCTCGATGACCTTCGCCTGGTAGCCCGGCGATCCCTGCTCCACGACGAATCCGTTGACCTGGCCGTCGTCGGTGTTGCGCGCCCAGACCACGACCAGGTCGGCGACGCTGCCCAGGCCGATCCACCGTTTGCGGCCGTTCAGCACCCAGCCCCCACCCGCCGCCCCGTCCCCCTTCACTGGGCGGGCCGAGGTTTCCAGGGCGACCGAGTCCGAGCCGTGCTGCGGTTCGGTCAGCGCGAAGGCCCCCAGCTTGTTCATCCTGGCCATGTCAGGCAGCCAGCGCGCCTTCTGTTCCGCCGAGCCGCACATCGCGATGGACTGCATGGCCAGGCCGGCGTGCACGCCGAGGAACACCCCGAGGCTGCCGTCACCGCGGTGCAGTTCCATGGTGACCAGCCCGCACGCCATCGGGCTCATCCCGGCGCAGCCGTACCCCTTGATGTCCTCTCCGACGATGCCGAGCTCAGGCAGCCGCTTGACCAGCGGCCAGCAGATCTCGGCCCGTTCCCAGTACGGGCCGACGACCGGCACGACCTCCTCGTCGACGAACCGCCGGACGGCCACGAAGTGTGACCATTGCTCGTCGGTGAACTGCTCGCGGACGGAGAAGAAGTCCGTCCCGAGGGATTCCCCGAGATGCGCGCTCGTCATCTGCGTCATGACTGGCTTCCCTTCCTGGCCTGGCTCTCCGGTGTGGCGAGGTCGGCATCGAGGAACGCCTCCACGACCGGAGCGATGCGATCGGCGTCTGCGACCAGTTCGAGGTGGCCGCCATGGTAGATGTGCAGCTCGCTTCCTGGAATCAGCCGGTGCATGATCCGGGCGTTGACCAGCGGGATGATGGGATCGTCGTCACCCGCCAGGATCAAGGTGGGCGGCCGCAGCTTCGGCAGCCGCGGCAGGCTGGTCCAGCCGATGCTGGAGATCAGCTGGTAGTAGTAACCCCGGGCCGGGCCCAGGCGCGTCGTCGCGTGCAGCAGGTCGCGAGCCAGGGCCGGGTCCTTCCGCACGCTCCCCCCGTACAGCTCGCCGGCGATGCGGGCCGCGTATCCCGGGTCCCGGTGACGTCGCGGCGTGAGCATCCGCATCAGGGCGCGCGGATGCCCGGGGACCATCAGCGCGCCCGGCCCGGTCGCCACCAGCACGAGGCGGCGCACCTGGTCCGGGCGGCTGAGCGCGAACTGCTGCGCCAGCCCGCCTCCCCACGAGATGCCAAGGACATCGGCCTGCTGGTAGCCGAGCTGGTCGAGCAGGCCGCTCAGCAGCGGCGCCGACGCGGCCAGGTGGTAGGGGATGACCGGGGCCGGCGAGCCGCCGATGCCCGGCATGTCGAACCGGATGACTCCCCGCCGCGGATCGAGCGCATCGACGAACGGCTGGAGCAGCTCCAGGCTCGCTCCGATGCCGTTGCACAGGAGCAGCGGCGGCCGGCCCGGGGTTCCCTCCCGGACCGCGACGCGGATGGCACGGCCGCCGGCCGTGAGGCTCCTCATCCGTTCGGCCGGCCCGGCCCGCAGCAGCCGGCGTCGTGCGACCCGGGCAAGCCCGGATCCCGGGCGGTCTTTCCCGGCCGGCCTGGGAAAGGACATGTCAATGGTCATAGACGTAGGTTCCCGGCGCGTCGCAGATCGGCGCAAGGCCGCTGCCGCCGGGCTCATCCGGGGCCGTCTTCTCCTCACCGCAGCGCGCGGCCAGCCAGCCCGCGTAGTCCGGCCACCAGGAGCCGGGACAGGTCTCTGCGCGCCGGAGCCAGTCCTGCGGATCCTCCGGACAGTCCTTGGCCACCTGGTATCTCGCCTTGTCCTTTCCGGGTGGATTGACCATCGCGGCGATATGCCCGCTGGTGGACAGCACGAACCGGCTGCGGCCGGCGAGCAACTGGGTGGACCGGTAGCAGCTCTGCCAGGGGCAGATGTGATCGGTGATCCCGGCGACTATGTAGCTGTCACGGTCGATCAGCGCCAGGTCCACCGGTGAGCCGAGCATGGTCACCGCACCGGGCCGGACCAGCGCGTTCGAGACGCCCAACTGGAGGAAGTCCCGGTGCAGGCCCGCGGTCATCCGGGTGGTGTCCGCGTTCCAGAACAAGATGTCGAACGGCGGCGGCTCGCGTCCGAGCAGGTAGTTATTGACCCAGTAGTTCCAGATCAGGTCGTTCGGCCGCAGCCAGGCGAACACCTCGGCCAGCGACCGGCCGTCCAGGTACCCGCGGGCCCGGGATGCGGCCGCGGCCAGCCGCACGGTCCGCTCGTCGATGACGGCGCCGGCCAGGCCCGCCCGCGCCTCGTCGAGCACGGTGACCATGAGAGTGACCGCGGCGAGACGGTCCTGCTGGCCGGTGTGCGCCAGGTGCGCGGCCACCATGGCGGCGATGATGCCGCCCGAGCAGGCCCCCATGAGCGCGGTCTGCTCGCTCCCGGTGATCCGCGCCGCCGCGTCCATCGCGTCCAGGACGGCCTGCCCGTAGGTGTCGAAGTCCCATTTTGCGTGGCGGGCGTCCGGGTTGCGCCAGGAGATCATGAAGACCTGCATGCCGCTGCCGACCAGGTACTCCGCCAGGCTCCGCCCGGCAGCCAGGTCCATCACGTAGAACTTGTTGATCGTCGGCGGCACGATCAGCAACGGGACCTGCCGCACCGCGGGCGTGGCCGGGCAGTACTGGATCAGTTCGAAGACCGGGGTCCGCAGGATCACCGACCCGGGCGTGACAGCCAGGTCCACCCCGACCTCGAACGCGTCCGGCTCGACCATCGACGGCACCCGGGGCGCGGCCGCCATGTCGGCGACGAAATGCCGCAGGCCCGATACGGCGCTGCCGCCGCCGGAGTCGACAGCGGCCTTCACCGCCGCCGGATTCAGCAGCGGGTTATTGCTTGGGGCCAGCGCGTCGATCAGGTTCGTCACAACGAAGCCCACGCGTTCGGAATCCGCCCAGTCCAGGCCGGCTTCGGCCACCAGCCCCTCCACGGTTCCCGCAGCGGCCAGGTACGTCTGCATCGCCCGGCGCAGCAGCGGATTGCCCGCCCATCCCGGATCGGCGAACCGGCGGTCGCGCCGGGACGGCTGGACCTGCGAAGTGCCTACCGCGATGCGGGCCAGCTCACTCGCCAGCCGGCGCCCCCGCCCGGCGACAAGCCGAGGCCGCCCGGCCAGCGCCGCAGCCAGGCGCAGGCCGGAACCGCCCGGGTTCACCCGGCGCAGCAGACCGATAGCCGCATCGGTGAGCAGCAGGTCCAAGGGTGCCGCCGCGGCATCCGCCGCGGCTGATCTGAACGTGTCGCTGTCGGTGCTCATGATCTCTCCTCCAGCCGAGCCTAAGCAGCGGGGCGCGTTCTTCCATTGGGCGCTCGTCACAAAGTCGGGATCAGGCATGGTTCCGTGGGCACAGGCGTGCGCGCCTGAATATGTAACAATCCGCAGGTGGACATCGATCGTCCCGCAGTCGTCGAGCTGATGGCCGGCGTGGCGGCAGCGGTGGCCCGCCGGGCCGCCGCGGTGCACGAGGATGTCTACGAGGTGATACTCCGGGACATCCCGGAACTCCGTGAGGACAGGCCGGTGCTGGCCCTGCTCCGCTCGAGCGTCCTCAGCAACGTCGATACCTGCCTTCAGGTCCTGCAGCACCAGATCGACCTGGCGGACGTGCAAGCCCCGGCCATGGCGGTGGAGTACGCACGCCGGCAGGCGCAGCGCGGCATGCCGCTGACCGTGCTGCTGCGCGCCTACCGGGTCGGGCACGCCTGCTTTTCCGACTGGCTGCTCAGAGAGCTGGCCAGGCAGGCAGATGACGTGGAGATGATCACCGCCGCCACGCTTGGCATGTCCAGGATCGTGGCCGGGTACATCGACCAGACCTCCGAGGAGATCGTCGCGGCCTATGCTCGCGAAAGGGAGAGCTGGCTGCGGAGCCGCAGCGCCGCCCGGGCCGCCCGGATCCGCGACCTGCTGTCGGGTGCGCGGATCGATCTGCGTGCCGCGGAGGCCACCCTCGGCTACCGGCTGCGCCAGTACCACGCGGGCGTGGTGTGCTGGACGGACGAAGCGCCGGGCGCTGTCGACAACATCACCAGGCTTGAGCGTGCGGTCAGGGAGATAGCAGAGCTGGTAGCTGGTTCTACCGATCCCGTGTTCATCCCGCGCGACGAATCGAGCGCGTGGGCGTGGCTGCCGCTAGGGATCCGGGACACGTTCACTCGCCCGGCGGCCGGCACCGCCGGCGTGGGCGGCGACATCCATTTCGCCTTCGGCGACGCGGCCAAGGGCACGGCGGGTTTCCGCCTCACCCACGAGCAGGCCGTCGCCGCCCAGGCGGTGGCGATGGCTGGCGGCTCTGCCGCGCCGCAGGCGGTGACGTTCGGCGAGGTCGCTCCCGTGGCGATGATGCTCGGATCCGCCGAACTGCTCCGGGCCTGGGTGCTCAGCACACTGGCGGGATTGGCCGCCGACGACGAGCACCATGCTCGCCTGCGCGACACCCTGCTGGTCTTCCTGGAAAGCGGGGGCAGCTACAAGACGGCCGCGGAACGGCTGACGCTGCACAAGAACACGGTCCAGTACCGGGTCCGTAAGGCGCAGGAGAGTCTCGGCCGGCCGGTCGGCGAGAACCGCCGCGACGTGGAACTGGCGCTGCAGGCAAGCCACTGGCTCGGCGCGTCCGTGCTCCAGCCGGTCACCGGCGGCCACAACCGGGAGCGTCCGCCCTGACCTGACCGGAACCGTTCAGGCCAGCACTAGGCGCACCGCAGGCCCTACTCTTCGGCGGTCCGGCCGATGCCCTTGAGCAGCTGATTCGCGACGGGGATGGTGACCAGCAGCACGAGCAGCGCGGCCACGGTGTGGGTGGTCAGCGGGCGGGCCGCCCACCAGCGCCGCTGCCCGGCGTCGGTGCGTTCGCCGGCGACCAGCGTCAGCGTGACCAGCATCGCCAGGATGGCAGCGGGCCACCCGATCAAGCGCGTCGGCACCAGACGATTCTACGGGAGCAGGACCAGCGCCTCCGATTTGGTCACGACCCGGCCCAGGGCACCGTATTCGTGCAGGTCGCCGAACATCTCGATGCGGATGGACTGGTCCAGGCCGCCGACGCGGACCGGCTCGTAGCCGCCGGCGCGGATCAGCTCGGCGACCAGATCGCCTGCGGCCCCGTCGTCCGCGGCGTAGAACTGCACCGCACGCCCGGGCTCCCGCCGCGCGGCCGCGGACAGTGTGCCGGCCGACAGCGTGCCGAACGCTTTGACCAGCCGCGCTCCGGCAGGCAGCAGCCCGGCCAGGATCTCGCCCGAGGACTCCTGGTCGCCGATGACCTTGTGGTAGCCGCCGGCGCCGTCCGGTCCGACCGGGTTCGACGGGTCGACGATCACCTTGCCGGCGAGCCGCTCGCCGTACTGGGCGATGAGCTGCTTGAAGATGTCGAGCCAGACGGCGAACACGAGCACGTCGGCCCGCTCGACCGCCTCGTCGATGCTCACCACTTCCGCGTGGCTGCCGAGATCGGCCGCGACCTTCCTGGCGGTCTCCAGGTCGCGGCCGGCCAGGAGGAAGTCCTGGCCGCCGGCCGCGAAATTCGCCGCGAGCCTGCTGCCGATGTTGCCGGTGCCGATGACGGCAACCGTGGCGTCCGAAATAGCCACCTCGGTTCACCTTTCTTGACGTGGATTCCGCGCAGGAAGCTCTGCGCTGGCCGTCGTTGGCAGTCTTGTGGCCAGCCAGGTGAGCAATCGTCACCGGATCCCGGTGATTTCACCGGCATGTGCCCCTGTGGCCCGGCCGCGGTGCCGGCCCCCGAAATCACCAGAACCAGGTGACAGCGGCTCACCTTGATCGCCAGTAGCTTCGAGCGCACTGGATCAGCCAGCTTGCTACCGGGGACTCCCGGGCGCGATCTGCACAAGGAGGACCAGCAGTGAGCACGACTTCGTCGTCGGCGCGCAGAAGCTCGTCCCCACCCTGGCAGCGGCACACGAGCGGATCTATCAGCACAGCCTGTTGCTGGAAGACGCCCGCGCGCAGGCCGCCTACGGGCAGCACAGCCAGGTAGGGAAGATCCTGGAGATACACCAGGAGCTGCCCGGCCGCATCCACATCGTCCTCATCCGCCAGCAGGTCGGCTTCTGACCGCCGGCCAGCCCGATCCCGCCCGCGGCCATCAGGAGGCGGTCCATGACCCGCGACGCAAAGCCGGACGACCGCCAGCTGGCCCTGGCGCCGCTGGAGGAGAAAGTCGATCATGTCCGCGGCGGGCCCGGCGGCCATCTGATCATCGAGTACGGCGACTACGAGTGCCCCTACTCGCGGCAGGCGTTCCACGCGATCGAGCACGTCGAGCAGCAGCTCGGCGGGAACATGCGGTTCGCGTTCCGGCATTTCCCGCTGACCGGCATCCACCCGCACGCCCTCGCCGCGGCGGCCGCGGCCGAGGCCGCGGCGCTGCAGGGCCGGTTCTGGGACATGCACGAGCTGCTGTTTCACCGGCAGAAGGCGCTCGAAGACGGCGACCTGCTCGGGTACGCCACCCAGCTCGGCCTCGACGTGGCGGCGTTCGATCGCGACCGGGTCGGCGTCGCGGTGGTGGCGCGGATCCGCCGGGATGTTGACAGCGGCCGGGCTTCGGGCCAGGTGCTGGGCACGCCGACGCTGTTCATCGACGGCGCGGTGTACCGCGGCGGTTACGACCCGCCTGCCCTGCTGGCCGTACTGGCCTCATGAAACGCGCTGCTCACGGCTCCGGCGGGGCGGCCGGTGCTGCCCCGGCCGGCTCGAAGGCGGCGGAGAACAGGTAGCTGGTCGCAAGGCTGCGGTAGGGCCGCCATTTCTCGGCGATGTCGAGGACCTCCTGCTGGGCGGGGAGATGGTCGAGCTGGTAGGCGGCCTGGACGGCCTTGCGCAAGGCAAGGTCGCCGGGCAGCACGACGTCTTCGCGGCCGAGGGCGATGATGAGCGCGCCCTGCACGGTCCAGGGACCTATCCCCGGGATGACCGTGAGCTCCGCCATGAGCTGATCGTCGGGCAGGCTGCTCAAGACATCCGGGTCCAGGCGGCCGTCCGACATGCGCTCGGCGAGATCGCGGAGTGTGCTGATCTTCCGCCACGACAGCCCAGCCTCGCGGAGCGTGCCGGGATCCGCGCCCAGCAGCGCGGCGGGGGCGGGGAGATGGCCGCCGAACAGGGCCTGGATGCGGGCAAGGGTGCTGCGGGTCGCCGCGACGGACAGCTGCTGGCCGGTGACCTGGAACAGCAGGGCCCCGTACAGATCCATCGGCGGCAGCTGGGCCAGCCACGCCTGGGGGTCGAAAGCGGGCCGCTCGTCGATGAGCCGCGCGAGCACCGGGTCGGCGGTGCGCAGGTGGGAGCGCGCTTGCCGCAGCCGCGCGGCGCGGCCGGAATCATCGGTCACCGGGCCGCTCCTGTCCCCGGGCGATTATGCACGCCACGATCGCGTGCTCGGGCCTGGCAATTGTGGTGGGCATCTCTTGTCTCCCCATGTTTATGTTGCCACCAGGCTGGCGTTTCAACGGGCGTTACGCCAGCCGTTGCGGGCCACATTGCCAGGGGCGCTACTCCTCCTTCAGCAGGCGGTCGGTGAGGACGATCTCGATGATCGCTTGGACGGTGTCCTGGCGGGCCCAGTCGCGCTGCAACTCGACCGCGAGCGAGATCCAGCTGATTGGGTGGCCGCCGGCTTGCATCACGCGGTCAAGGCCGGCGCGGTGGGCCTCGGGCGAGGTGCCGCCGATCGCATCGACGACGGGGTAGACCTCATACCCTTCGCGCAGCGCGTCGAGTGCCGTAAAGGCCATGCAGATTTCGGTCCACAGGGCGCAGATGATGAGCTTCCGCCGCCCGGTGGCACGGACGGCCTGGACGAATTCGATGTCCTCCCAGGAGTTGGTCGTGGTCCGGTCGAACGGTTTGTCGTCGGCCAGCAGGTCGGCGAGTTCGGGGAGGGTGGGCCCTCCCCGGCCGGTGGCGACGTTGATGGTGGAGTGCACGACCGGGACGTCGAAGGTCTTGATGGTCTTGACCGTCGAGACCGCGTTCTTGAGCAGGAGGTCGCGATCCATCGAGTGGACCCCGGCCAGCTGCGAGGGTTGGTAGTCGATGAGCAGGAACGCCGCGTTCTGCGGGGTGATGAGATGGTCTGCGAGCGGGTCGCGCACCGGGGCACTGGTCATGGGAGCGTCACCTTCTCGTAGCACGGTTCGGATGCGCCCGAAACTAGTGGCCATCAAGGTGAGCGGCTGTCACCTGATTCTGATGATTCGCCTTGTGGGGTGAGCTGGCGGACCTCGAGGAGGTCAAGGCCGAGCGCCTCGACCTCGGCCAGCACGCCATACAGCGCGGCCTGATCCAGCAGGCCGGTGAGCACGGTGTCGGCGCCGTGGTGCTGCGGCACCAGCGCTGGGAACGCGGACAGCACCGTCGCGCCGAGGTGGCCGTGGATCCGGATCGCATACCGGACGGGTGCTGGGTCCATGAAGCCATGGTCGGGCGCTGGCAGGTGAACCCTCATCACCAGGATCAGGTGACCGCCGTGCTAACGCGTCAGGCCCGCCGACAGCAGCCGCAGCTCTCGCGCGCGCTGCACCGCCGAGGAGCGGTCACGGGCCTGGAGCTTGGCGTAGATGTTGCGGACGTGCGTGTTGACCGTGTTCACCGAGACGGACAGTTCGCTGGCGATCTGCGGCCTGGACAGGTTGGTCGGCAGGTATCGCAGCACCCTGAGCTCGCTCGGGCTGAGCTCCTCCAGTTGCGGCGATGGCTGCTGGCCGTGGGCTGCCAGGGAGGAACCGTGCAAGACGTCGAGGATGTCGGTGAGCAGCGCGGCGTGCGCGGTCTCATGCCGCGGCAGCGCCTCA
This sequence comes from uncultured Actinomycetes bacterium, assembly GCA_963707905.1. Classification (GTDB taxonomy): domain Bacteria; phylum Actinomycetota; class Actinomycetes; order Streptosporangiales; family Streptosporangiaceae; genus DASXKD01. Next base: position 72,117 of record CAVPSA010000024.1, read on the forward strand.
AGCAGCTCGCGTGAGCCCGTGATCGCGAACGGCAGGACCAGCCGGTCAGCCTCGGCGAGGGCCAGAGCGCGTTCGGCGGCCTGGTTCGCCGCGCGCTGGTCACCGAGCTGCCGGTGCGCGAGCCCGGCGAGCAGATGGGTCACCACGACCGTGACGTAACCGACGACCGGTGCCGTGCCGTCCAGCACATCCTCCGTGGCGGCGAGAGCCGCGGCCGGGTTGCCTTCGGCGAGGCAGATCACCGCGCGGGCATTACGGATCTCGCCCGAGCCGGCCCGCTCGCCATCGAGGGCCGCGAGGCAGGCGCGGGCTTCGCCGGTCATCCCGAGGCGGGCCTGCGTGGTCAGCAGCCACCCGGTCACCTGGCTCGCCAGCGCGTGCGATCCCTCCAGCTGCGATCGCAGGTGCTCGGCCGCGCTGAACTCCTCGAGCGCCTCACGGTGACGGCCGCGGCAGGCGTGCAGTATCCCCGCTGTCAGGTGCAGGTACAGCCTGATGTCCGGCCCGGTGTCCGCTTGCAGAGCCTGTGCGGTGCGCCGCAGCCATCGTTCGCCTTCGTCAAACTCACCCGTCCACACCAGCACGCCGGCCAGCGTCACCAGCGCGGGCGCGACGATGGGCTCGGTGCCCCAGCCGTGCCGCTCGGCGAGCGCTATCGCCTCCTGGCAGCGCCGCCGTGCCGTGGCGAACGGGCGGATCTTCGACGCGAAACCGAGCTGCGCGAGGCAGGCAACTTCGAGATACGGCCGTCCGATCTTCCGGGCCAGGGCGGCGCCCTCCCGGAGGTGACGTTCAGCGTCGGGTAGCCCCAGGGACCACGCCTCGGCAGTGCCCAGATTCATCAGCGCCACCGCGCGCAGGTCGCTGCCGAGTGCGATGTCTTCGTCAGACTCCCCGGTTACCGGGGAAGCAAGGAATTTGACCTGCTCGATGACGGCGGCCAGGTGACCGCGCCGCCTCGCCAGCGACAGCTTCAGCGATGCGATCGCCACCTGGAGGCGGTGCTGGCGATCCGGCGGCGCGGTTTCGACGTAGGTCTCGGCGACCGCCAGGTAGGCGGCCGCCTCGTCCAGGCGCCCCTGGGCAAGGTCACTCCCGGCACGCACCAGGGCCAGCTCGGGATGGTCCGCGCCCGGAGGGAAGGCCTGCAGCAGCGCCTGGATGGTCTGCGCCTGCCCATCGAGCGTCATGCTGAACGAATGGTCGGCGAGCAGCCGTGCCGCGCCGGGCCAGTCACCCGCCGCCTGGGTGTGCCGTATTGCATCGACAAACTGGCCCTGCTGGGTGAACCAGCCCGCGGCCCGCCGGTGCAGCGCTGGCAGTTCTTCTGGCAGCATCCGGCGCAGCTCCAGCCGCAGCAGATCCGCGAACAGGTGGTGGTAGCGGAACCACGTCCGCTCGGGGTCGAGCGACACGACAAACGCGTTCGCGTCCTCGAGCTCCAGCAAGATCCGTTCCGAGCCAGGGCGTCCGGTCAGCAGATCAGCCAGTTCACCGTTGACGCGATCGAGCAGGGAGGTGCGCAGCAGCAGATCTTTGACGTCGTCTGGCTGGCGCTCCAGCATTTCAGCGAGCAGATACTCGGCGACCGTGCGGTTGCTCCCGGAGAATTCCTGGACGAAACGCTCGGGGTCGGTGTGTTCGGCCAGGGAGATCGCCGCGAGCCGCAGGCCTGCGGCCCACCCTTCCGTTCGCTGGTGCAGCAGCGCCGATCCGGCTTCGGACAGCGTGATTCCCGAGGCCTTGAGGAGCTCGCGTGTTTCCTGCTCGGTGAAGCGCAGATCTGCGGCGCGGATCTCCGCCAGCTCGCCTGCGAGGCGCAGTTGGTGCAGGCGCATCCGCAGATCGCGGCGGGTGGCCAGCACCGCGTGCACGCCTCGGGGAAGGCTCGTCAGCAACAGGGTGAGCTGGGCGAGCGCGTCCGGGGAGTTCAGCTCCTGGAGATCGTCGATGACCAGCATGACCTGGCCGCGCTGGCCGGCGAGTTCCGACAGCACCCGGCCGACCATCGCCGGCCCGTTGAACCCGGGCGTCGGGGCTGGGGATTCCGCATGGCTGGCTGCGGCGCAAGCATGACGGACGGCGCTGAGCAGGGCAAGCCAGAACTGCTGTGCGTCCTGCTGGCCGCGTTGCACCTGCATCATGGCCAGCCGGTATGGCTGATCCGGACGGTCGGCCCAGGTGCGCAGCAGCGACGTCTTCCCGCTGCCGGCCGGAGCCGAGATGATCGTCACCTTCCCCGCCGCCGCGCGATCAAGAGCAGCGAGAAGGTCACCCCGGTCGATCAGCCGCGGAGTTGCCCGATCCACCGCCGGAGACCTGCCTTTACCTGCACCTTGCCCTTTCGGCACCTAGCCAGCGTACGCAGTGCCCCGCGCGAATCACCATGATCCGGTGATGGCCTCTCACCTGGCTGGTGGTGAGCCTGAGTGCGTCGCGAAGGCTCGCACGGCCGCCATGGGACGTGCCCCGAGATTCCAGGGAGATACCGTGACCTCACCAGCCTCCGGTGCCAGCAGCGCCGCGGACCTGCCCGACTACGCGCCAATCCCGCGGTCGGCGCTCGGCCCGGCCCTCAACGACCAGGGGTACTACGTCGGGCGCGTGGAGCGGAACCTCTACTGGGTTACCGACGGCGTCTACCAGTCGGCGTTCCTGACCACCCGCGACGGCGTGGTGCTGTTCGACGCGCCCCCGTCCATCGGCGGCAACCTGCGCCGGGCGGTGGACGAGATCGCCGCCACCAACGGCGTCAGCAACACGGTGACCCACCTGGTCTACTCCCACCACCACGCCGACCACGCCGGCGCGGCCTCGCTGTTCGACGGGGACGTGGTCCGCGTCGGGCACGAGGAGACCAAGCGGCTGCTGCTGCGCGACAACGACCCGGCCCGGCCGGTCCCGGAGGTGACCTTCGCCGACCGCTACACCCTCGAGGTGGGCGGTGAGCGCGCCGAGCTGGCCTGGCACGGCCCCAACCACACGCCGGACAACATCTACATCCACTTCCCCGGCCACGACACCCTGATGTTCATCGACGTCGTCAACGCCGGCTGGGTGCTCATCTACAACCTCAACCTGTCCGAGGACGTCATCGGGTACATGGGCGCCCCGGACATCGCGCTGTCCTACCCGTGGACCCACTTCATCAGCGGGCACCTCGGCAGGCTCGCCACCCGCGACGACGTCGCGGTGCACCAGCAGTACATCGCCGACATCGAAGCCAGCGCGAGGGAGGCGCTGGCCGCGGTCGACCCGGTGCCCTTCTACGTGGCGGGCGGGGAGAACGTCTGGGCCGGGGTGAAGGCCCACCTCGACGCCGTCACCGACCGCGCGGCCGCGCCCGTCATCGCCAAGTACACCGGCGTGCTGGCCGCCGCGGACATCGAGGTGTTCACCAGGACCACCACGTTCCAGATCATGCAGTCGCTGCGGCTCGACCACGGGCTCGGCGTCAGCAGCCCCGGTGCGGTGCACCCCTGACCGCAACGGCCCGCCCGCCTTGCAGAGAAAGAAGCGGTGAGTCTCATGTCTGATGCCACGGCCGCCGGCAGCGCCCGGGACCGGCGCTGGCTCATCCTGGGCGTGATCGGCCTGGCGCAGCTGATGGTGGTCCTCGACCTGACGGTGATGAACATCGCGCTGCCGTCCGCGCAGCGGGCGCTGGGTTTCACCACCGTGGACCGGCAGTGGGTGGTCACCGCCTACACGCTGGCGTTCGGCAGCCTGCTGCTGCTCGGCGGCCGGCTGGCCGACCTGTTCGGGCGAAAGGTCACGTTCCTGACCGGCCTGGCCGGGTTCGCCGGGGTGTCGGCTGTCGGCGGCGCGTCGGTCAACTTCGCCATGCTGATCACCGCGCGGGCCTGCCAGGGCGCGTTCGCGGCGCTGCTGGTGCCGTCGGCGCTGTCGCTGCTGACCACCACGTTCACCGAGCCGAAGGACCGCAGCAAGGCGTTCGCCGTCTACGGGGCGATCGCCGGGGCCGGCGGCGCGATCGGCCTGCTGATCGGCGGCGCGCTGACCGAGTACCTGTCCTGGCGGTGGACGCTGTATGTGAACCTGCTCTTCGCCGGGGTGGCGTTCACCGGCGGAGCGCTGCTGCTGAAGCGGCAGCCGTCCCCGGTGAAGCCCAGGCTCGATGTCCCGGGCGTGCTGCTGGTCTCCAGCGCGGTGTTCTGCCTGGTGTACGGCTTCTCCAACGCGGCCACGCACAGCTGGCACGCGCCGTCCACCTACGGGTTCCTCGCCGCGGGCGTGGCGCTTGGCGTGTTGTTCGCGGCCTGGCAGGGCCGGGCGGCCCACCCGCTGCTGCCGCCGCGGGTGGTGCTCGACCGCAACCGGGGCGGCGCCTACCTGTCGATGCTCATCGGCACGGCCGGGCTGTTCGGGATCTTCTTGTTCTTGACCTATTACCTGCAGCAGACGCTGGGCTACTCGCCGCTCGTTACCGGTTTCGCGTTCCTGCCGATGAGCGCCGGCCTCATTGTCGCGGCCAACCTGTCCACGATCTCGCTCATGCCCAGGTTCGGCCCCAAGCCGCTGATCGGGTTCGGGATGCTGGCCGCCTCGGGCGGGGTGGCCTGGCTGGCCCAGCTGGGTTCGCACACCGGCTATACGACGGGCGTGCTCGGCCCGCTCATCCTGGCTGGAATCGGCGTGGGCATGGTGATTGCGCCGGCGATCAACACCGGCACGTTCGGCGTGGCCCCGCAGGACGCCGGCGTCGCGTCCGCGACCGTTACCGTCGGCCAGATGCTCGGCGGCTCGGTCGGCACCTCGCTGCTGAACACCATCTTCGCCAGCGCCGTCGCCTCGTACCTCACCGCGCACCTCGCCGCTGCCCGGATCATCGGCCACCAGGCCCTGACCGGGCTGGCGCTGGCGCACGGCTACGACACCGCGTTCTGGTGGACCGCCGGCATCTTCGCGTTCGGCGCCGTCATCGCCGGAGCCCTGCTCCGTCCCGGGCCGCTGGGCTCGGTGCGCACGCCGTCCCCGGCACATGGCGGGATAACAACGGCGCAACCCGAGGCCAACGCGGCGGCGGCCCGCCTCCCGGCAGGGAAATTCGGCAGCGACTTACTGTATGGCGGCTGTTGACATTCCCGTGCCCGGTACCCTGCCGACGGTCATCGGGGTGCGCGGGGCGCGGCACAACAACCTGCGGGATATCGACGTCGATGTGCCGCTGTGGCGGACGGTCGCGGTGGTCGGCGTGTCCGGGTCCGGCAAGACGTCGCTGGCCATGGGCACGCTGTACGCCGAGGGCATGCAGCGGTTCCTGGAGAGCCTGAGCACCTACAGCCGCCGGCGGCTGACCCAGGCCCAGCGGCCGGACGTGGACCGGATCGACCACCTGCCGCCCGCGCTCGCGCTGCGGCAGCGCCCGCCGGTACCGGGGCCGCGCAGCACGGTCGGCACCATGTCGGAGGTGCTCAACGTGCTGCGGCTGATGATGTCGCGGCTCGGCTCGCACCTGTGCCCGAACGGCCACCGCGTCGCGCCGTCGATCGCCACGCAGGGCGAACAGATCGCCTGCCCGGTGTGCGGCGCGCACGTCGAGGACCCCAGCGCCGAGTCGTTCGCCTTCAACTCCTACGGCGCGTGCCCAGCCTGCCAGGGCCTGGGTGTGCGGTCCGAGGTCGACGTCGCCGCCCTGGTCCCCGACCCCGGCAAGACGATAGAGCAGGGTGCGGTGCTGCCGTGGAATTCCGGCGGCCGGCGGCTGTCGATGTACGCCGCAGGCGAACTCGGGGTCCGGCTCGATGTCCCGTACCGGTCACTGACCACCCGCGAACGCGACATCGTGCTGCACGGTGAACCGGTCCGCCAGCAGGTCACGCTGCACTCGGGCCGCGGCGGGCGGACCGTGCAACTGTCGGTCAACTACGACAACGCCGTCGCGGCGGTGGAACGCTCCCTGCGCAGCGACAACGAGCGCACCCGCCGCCTGGTGCAGCGATTCCTCAGCACCGGTGTCTGCTCGGTCTGCCTCGGCACCATCGACCTCGACGTCCAGTACCTGCCCGACATCACCGTCGGCTGCCCCACCTGCCACGGCGCCCGCTTCAACGACGCCACCCTGGCCGTCCGGATCGACGGCCTGACCATAGCCGACGTGCTTGGCCTTAGCGTCGCCGGCGCCCTGGAGCGGTTCGCTGACCGGGCCGCGGTGGTGGCGGCGCTGCGGCCGGTCAGCGAGGTCGGCCTGGGGTACCTGCGGCTCGGCGAGCCCACGCCGTCCCTGTCCGGCGGCGAGTCGCAGCGGCTGCGGATCGCCTCCCGGCTGCGCAGCAGCCAGCGGGGGACGCTGTACGTCTTCGACGAGCCATCCACCGGCCTGCACCCGCTCGACGTGGCCACCCTGGCCGGCGTCTTCGGCCGGCTGCTTGACGCCGGGGCCACGATCATCGTCATCGACCACGACCTGGACCTGCTCGCCGCCGCTGACCACCTCATCGACATGGGACCCGGCGGCGGCCCGGACGGCGGGCACATCCTCGCGGCAGGGACGCCCGGGTACGTGGCGCGTGCCCCACGCAGTGTGACCGGGCCGTGGCTGGCCGAGCACCTGAGCCTGCCGGGAACGGCGCAGCGTATCATGGCGGCCACCGGCGATCCGCCACCACCGGAGGCGCTCGCCATGACCTGATCACCGGCATGGCGGCATCTAGACTGTCCCGATCGGCGCGCACACTCATCACCACGACCGGAGCCGGCGAGCGATATGACCACCGCAGACGCTCCCGCTCTCACTTACTCCTCGGCACCGGGGCGGTGGGTGCTGGCGATCACCGTGCTCGGCTCTGGGGATCGCCGCGCTGGACGCCACGGTCGTCAACATCGCCCTGCCGGTCATCGGCCGCGATTTTCACACCGGTATCGCCGCGCTGCAGTGGGTGATGACCGGCTACACCCTGACACTGGCCGCGTTCCTGCTGATCGGCGGCTCGCTCGGCGACCGCTTCGGCAGGCGGAAGGTCTACCTGATCGGCATCGTGTGGTTCGCGCTGGCCTCGGCGGCGTGCGGGTTCGCCCCCACCGCGCTGTTCCTTATCGTCACCCGGTTGCTCCAGGGTGTCGGCGCGGCGCTGCTCACGCCGGGAAGCCTGGCGATACTGGAGGCGTCGTTCGTGCCCGAAGACCGGGCCCGGGCGATCGGGGCCTGGTCGGGCCTGGGCGGTGTGGCAGTCGCCGCCGGGCCGCTCGTCGGCGGCTACCTGATCTCGGCCGCGTCCTGGCGGTGGATCTTCTTCATCAACGTCCCCCTCGCGGCGGCCGTGGTCGGGCTGGGCGCGCGGCACGTCCCCGAGTCGCGGGACGCCACCGTCACCGGCAAGATCGATTACACGGGGGCGGCGGCCGCGGTCGTGTTCCTGACCGGTATCACGTTCGCGTTCATCGAGGCCCCGGCGCTGGGCTGGTCGTCGCCCGCGGTGCTCACCATGACGGCCGTAGGCGTCGCGGGGCTGGCCGCCTTCCTGGCCAGGGAGTACCGGGCGGCGGCGCCGATGCTGCCGCTGTCGCTGTTCACCGAACGGCAGTTCGCCGCGGTCAACGCCGTGACGTTCATCGTGTATGCGGCGCTGACCGGCGCGACCTTCCTGCTGCCGGTGGTGCTGCAGGTCGTGTCCGGCTATTCCCCGCTCGCCTCAGGCCTCGCGTTTGTGCCGCTGACCGTCATCATGTTTGCGCTGTCGGCCCGGTCCGGGCAGCTCGCGGCCAGGATCGGGCCGCGACTGCAGCTGAGCGTCGGCCCGGTCGTGGTCGGCGTGGGCCTGGCCATGCTCACCCTGGCCACGTCCGGGTCCAGCTACGTGGTCTACGTGCTGCCGGCGATCGTCGTGTTCGGGCTCGGGCTGGCGATCACGGTCGCGCCGCTCACCGCCACCGCGATGAGCTCAGCGCCTGCCGAACACTCGGGCGTCGCCTCGGCTGTCAACAACGACGTGGCCCGGTTCGGCGGCCTGCTGGCCGTCGCCGTCCTGCCGGCACTCGCGGGCATCACCGGCACGGCCTACCTGCACCCGGACGCGCTTGCCGCCGGATTCCGCACCGCGGCGCTCATATCCGGCGCGATGTGCGTCGCGGGCGGGCTGCTCGCCGCGTTCACGATCACCAATCCCCCGCGCGTGCCCCGGGCCGCCGGTGCGCCCGCGGCCGAAGAGTGCCTCCATTGCGGTCTCGACGCACCGCCGCTCACCATCGCTGTTAGCCAGGCAACCGGCACGGAATGACCGAGGCTCGCCCCGGCCTGCTGGGCATTCAGCTCTTATTGACACGCTGCACCGGGGGAACAACACTGGGTCGGTCGGGCGGCTTCCTTTAAGACCCGTTGACGGGGAGGTGGTGCCGGGGAAAGGGATTCGGCATCTTGGCGGTGACCTTCTCGGGGGCTGACTGTTCGTCCAGGTCACGGCATCGCCTAACACTCGCCAAGCGGTCCGTCCGCTGCTTTTTTGTTGCTGGGCAGCAATTGATTCACGCCACTACGTAGCTAGCTCATAACCGAGAGTGGAAGGCGTGGCGCACCGGCCCGGCGGACGGGCAAGTCAAATCAAGAAACAATCCAGTAATGGAGGGCTTCATGGCATGTAGAAGCCATAGTCGCAGAAGCATCGCGCGGCGGGTGAGCGCGGCAGCAGGTGTGCTCGGGCTGGGGGCCGGCCTGCTCGCTGGCACCGCCATCCTGGCCGCCGCGCCGGCGTCGGCAATCCCGATCCCGCCGTCCACGTCAAGCTGCACTTACAACGGCAGCCCGGTAGCGTTCGCGGCCAGCAACACAGCGGGGACACCGGTGACCGTCAACTGCACCGGCCTGCCGGCGAACACCTTGCTGATCGTCGCCCAGACCAGTCCCCTGGCCGGGGTGATAAGCCCGTCCTCGGCCGCGACGAGCGAGGCGGACCTGTCCACGGGCACCGCCGTCACGACGGATGCCAGCGGTAACCTCACCGCCACCATCACGGTGACGGCCACCGGGGGAACGCCGGGCTTCTCGGCCCTGGACAAGAAGGCGGTCTGCCCGCCGACCCAGGCGCAGGTGAACGCCGGGCTCACCAACTGCGTGGTGACCGTCGCCGATCTGGCTACCACGACGGGCCTGAACTTCGGCAACATCATCTATGGCACCCAGCCTCTCCCCGACAGGCCGACCCTGGCACTCACGCCCTCTCAAATCGGCAAGGGCGGGGCGACGGTGACCGCCAGCGACCAGGCCGGCGCCTGTCCAACGCCTGTCAAAGCCAACAGCCGATGCTGGTGGGGGGCGGCCCTCACCGGGGCTCCCAACCCCCCCGCCGGTGTTCCCGGCTTCACCGTGCTCACGGGCGGAAAACCACTCAGCAACACCCTGGCGGCCAGCCCAGCCGTCTATTGCTTCAAGGGGGCCACGGCTGCGGCCTGTGCCGGGCTTCCCGTGGGCACCCTGATCGGTCCGCAGCTGAGCGGGACCATTAGCGTCCCCCGCTTGTTCAAAGAGGGCCTCCGCGAAGTGATAGCTCTCGAACCCAACACCGTGCCCGATCCGGGCAACGGCCCAGGCAATACGGTCAGGGCTGTGGCGGATTTGTGCGTCGGCGCTCTGACGGCCGCGAACACCTGCTGAATCGTCTACTGGGCCGGGCGGCCCGGCCAGGCAGTGACTCCTGCCCGGGCCGCCCGGACTCCTTAATCAGGACGGCTGCCCCGGACCGCGGGACGTTCGCCTCTCGGCCCCGCCAGCGGCTTCGCCGATGCTGAAGCCATGACACCCAGCTTTGCCACCTGGTGGCTCGCCCGTGCCGAGTCGCAGTTGCCCCCCGTCGGCGAGTGGCTGACACCCGCTGAGCGCGGCCGGGCCGAAGGGCTCCGGTACAGCAAGCGGCGCACCGACTTCCTGCTTGGCCGCTGGGCCCTCAAGGTCGCGGTGGCGCGAGTCTCCGGCTGGCCGGAGGATCCGGCCACGCTGGCCAGGATCGAGGGCCGCAGCGCCCCTGACGGCGCACCAGAACTCTACGTTGACGGCCGGCCGGATCCCCGGGGGGTGTCGCTCAGCGATCGGGCTGGCTGTGCGGTCTGCCTGGTGGCCGCGCGGCGGCTGGCTGTCGGGTGCGACCTTGAGCTTGTTGAACCGCGCAGTGATGCGTTTGTCCGCGATTACCTGACCGGGCCGGAGCGCCGCTGGGTAGCCGACGCAGGTGCCGCCCGCGAGGTCGCGGCGAACTTGATGTGGTCTGCCAAGGAAAGCGCGCTCAAGGTGCTGCGGACCGGCCTGCGGCGGGATACCCGCTCGGTGGAGGTGACCTTCGCGGACCCGACGCCGCCGGAACGTGTCTGGTCCCAGTTCCAGGTGACGGCCGCCGAGGGCGGTGTTTTTGAGGGCTGGTGGCGGCGCACCGGTGCGTTCCTGATGACCGTGTGCTGGGCTGGCGGTGGTCCCGCGCCTACGGCGCTTGAGGAAGTATCTCCGCTGGAGACCGAGCCACCGTCCCACCTGTGGATGGCCCGGCCGGTCAGTTAGGGTGCTGCGGCCAGGGCGCTGGCGGCCGTGTCCCCGGCCGGTGCGATGGCGCCAAGCCGGCGCTCCAGCGCGTGGACGATGAACGGCCGCAGTTCGCTGGCCGCGATGATGCGATCGACGGAGCCCACTCGCATCGCCCGCTTGATGTCATGGACGTTGTCGAACTCGTCCGCGACCTCCTTCAGCTTCTCGGCCCGGACCGCCTGCATGAGGTCGGCCAGTTCGGCGTGCTGGTCACCGCGCTCGCGGCCGGCCGCCGGCTCGAGCTCGTCCCGGCGGGCCGCGATGCGCGGATCCTTCCGTGTCCTGGCGGTCACCTCACGGGAGAGGACCACGGCGGCGGCAGGCGCCCCGCCTATGACAGAGGCGAACGAACCAGCCACCGCGGCTGTTTCCATGTCCTCGTGCAGGCGCTTGGAGAAGACGACGAACGCGCCGCCGTGGTACCGCGACACCACCACGAAAACGATCGGGCCACGGAAGTTGGTCACCGCCCTGCCGATCTCCGCACCGTATTCGAGCTGCCACTTGCGCATGCTTTCTGGCGACCCGTCGAAGCCGCTGAGATTGGCCAGCACCACTACCGGCCGGTTGCCGCTGGCGGCGTTCACGGCACGGGCGAGCTTGCGGGAGGCCTGTGGGAAGAGCGTGCCCGCCGTCCATGAGGGAGGGCCGTCAGCGGGCGCGAAGCCGCCGCGGCTCACGGTGCGAGACTCGATGCCGATGAGGCAGACGGGGAATCCGCCTATCCGCGCCTCCCAGATGATGGTGTTCTCGGCATCCCGCCATTGCGCCCAGCGCTCGAACGGCTCATCGTCGCCGTCCGACACGGCGCGCATCACCGAGCGCATGTCGAACGGCTTCTTGCGGTCACCGTTCTTCTCGGCGGAGAAGACCTCACCCACCGAGGTGAAATCCGTGTCAGTGCCCGTCCGGTGCGGGAACAGGCACACGTCACGGGCTGCCGGGTCACTGGTCGGGGCCCGCCGGGGACGCGGCTCGCCGGGGACGACGTAGGTGTGGCCGTAGTGGCGCAGCAGCACCGCGCACGCGCTGGCCAGCGAGGGCGCCCAGTACTGTGCCTGGCCGTTGGGGCCCATGATCCGCTCGAAGCCCCCGATGCCGAGGTTGTCCTCGGCCGACACTCCACCGGAGAAGTCCAGCGAACTCTTGCCGGTGAGCACCATGGCGCTGGCCGGCGTCATGACGAGAATCCCGCGTGTGTGCATCAGCATCGTGGCCTCTGCGTTCCAGTACGGCTGCGCGCCGACGTTGATTCCCGTCACGACGATGTTGACTTCGCCGCCCGCCTGGGTGAATTCGACCAGGCGGCGCAGCACGTCGGCGACCCAGTCCATGTTTTCCGTCCCGCTGTCCCACGCGATCCGGGCGCCGGAGGAGAGGGCGAACCACTCGACCGGCATGTGGAGTTCGGCGGCCAGATCCAGTGCCGCGCGGATCCGCCGGCACTCCGCCTCGGCGAGATTGCCCAGGCCTGCGGTGGGGTCGCCGAGAATGGCTACCCGGCGCATTCCCTCGGGCACCAGCTCGGTGTAGTTGGTGATCACGCCGACAACGACGCCGGCCCGGTTGCGCCCGTAGGGCCGGTCCACCGGCTCGAGCCGGTCGGCCTCCTCGGCGGGAAAGTCGTATTCGGTGAAGTCCCCGGCGGGGAAGTCGGCGGGCGCGCCCACCGGCGGCGTGAGCATGCGGATGAGCTCGTACGGATAGGGTGCGCCGATCCGCTGGGAGCGCAGCACCTTCTGCCGGTATTCGGTCAGCGGCTGGATGGGCCGCTCGCTGCGCGGCCGCATCCGCACCGCCACGGCCCTGTCCTCCAGGTTCTCCACATCCAGGACCGCTTCCTGCCGCTCCCCGGTGGTGGCCGCCACCGTGTGGATGCGTACCGCCACCTTCTCCAGGCCGAGCCCCATCGCCAGCGGGGCCAGGCGGTGCGCGATATCGCGCCAGATCGACGGGGGGATCTCCCAGGCCGGGCGCACGTACAGAATGACGCGGTTGCTGAGCGGCCGCTGCTTGCGCGGCCGGCTGTCAAGCGCACGGCGGATGTCGGCGAGCGCCTGGGTCACCATTCCTTCCAGGTGCGGGTAGCCGATTATCTGGCCTTCCGGGTTGTGTGCGGGGGTGAGGTCGCGCACCTCGCCGAGCGCGATGAGCCGTTCGTCCTTGGGGTTGGTGGTGGCGACGGCATCGAACAGGTAGATGTCTTCGGCGCTTAGCAGGCGCTCCAGGGAGAAATTCGACAGCCGCCAAAGCTCGAGACGTTCAGCGATCATGGGGTGCATGTTCCGGTACAGCAGGTCCTCGGTGAGGCCTTCCCCGTCCTGCCGGAAGCTGAAGTGCTGGGTGCGCAGATGCTCCTCGGCATGGCCAGGGGCGCCGCTCTCGCTGGTCACCGTGATGTTGAGGCGATAGAGATCACGGCCGAACCGGGCACGGTCCAGCAGGCCGGCCAGTTCGCGGGCCATCTCCTCCCCGGTGCTGAACGGCTCGCTGCGCCACGAGTCGATGTCCACGACAATCTGCCGTCCGGGCGGGAGGCTGCGCAGGTGCCGTGCTACCCCTTGGGCGAAGGTGGGCAGTTCCGCCAGTGGGACGTAGGCGCTGACCAGGTGTGCAGGCTCGCCGCCGGCCGCGCTGTTGGCGTAGTCAGCGAGGCAGGTCAGGTGCTGGCCCAGTTTCTGGCACCGCAGGCCGGTCAGTTCGCGGATCCGGTAGTAGCGGCGGGTACGAACCTCGAGCAGCCTGGCCCTGGTCGCGGTATCCGCGGCGCGGTAGGAGTCGCGCAGCAGGGCGCGCATCGGCAGGGGGAACCAGATGAGCCTGTCGGTGAGCTCACGGCGGCGCTGGGGGGACGGACGGCCGGACAGTTCGCTGACACACGCCGCGATCCCGGCATACGCTTGCGCGCGGCTGGCCTTGAGCAGCGGCGCGTCCACGTACTGGAAGCGCACCTCCCGGGCCAGGTCACAGACCTCTTGCTGGCGTCCCTGGGTGGTCTGGATGAGGCGGTCAAGCACGGCCAGCCTGTCGCCGGTCATGGCCGGGGCCAGGTCGTCACCGGCCCGGCGCCAGCTGTCCAGAATCGCGATCACGATCGGTGCCGCGGCGGGCATCCGGCTGACCGAGCAGTAGACGCGCAACAGCGCTCGCTCGAGTTCCGGGGTGCGCTTGAGGGTGTGGACGCCGTAGCGCGCCAGGGCGGCCCGCAGTTGCTTCAGGAAATGATCGGGAGCCCCGCTGCGCTCCGGGTCCAGGAAGCTGAGGTAGGTGAGCATGTATTCCTGTGAACTGCGGGCATGCTCCTCCCCGGCGTCTTCCTCCGGCACCCGCCTCGAAAGCGCTGCGGTGTCGGCGAAGATCTCCAGGAGTTCCTGCTCCGTGCCCAGCACGGCCGGGTGGGCGGGTGGCAGCGCGGCCAGCATCGCCCCGCGCCGCCGGCTGAGCTCGTGTGCCTCGTCGTCACTGAGGTCATAGCCGAGGAGGTAGGCCCGCAGTTGCGCGTGATGATCCTGGTCTAGGCCCCCCGCCCGGGCCGTTCCCGCTGGGCGCGCATCGCTGGGCGCCGGCGTTCCGGCCAGTGCCGCCAGGTCGATGGGTGCGCTGACCGGATCCGGTTCCGCATGATCGGGTGCCTGCAGCCGGACCAGCGGTGCACCGGCATCCACCTGCGTGTTGACGCCGACCAGCACACTGCTCACGGTCCCTGCGTAGGGTGCCGTGATCGTGTTCTCCATCTTCATGCACTCGGCCACGACAAGCGGATCACCAGCCCGCACCGTGTCGCCAGCCCCGACGAGCACGGCGACGATGAACGCCGGGGAGGGTGAGCGCACCTGCCCGCCATCGTCACGGATTACGACGTGGGGGAGCCCATCCACGTCGATGAGCAGCCGCGGTCCCTGTGTGCTGGCGACGACCTGGTACCGCTTGCCCCGGCAGGTGACGATTCGCTCGTATTGGCCGAGGAACTGCATCCGCACGTCTACCCGGCCAGCGGTGCTGTCCACGCGGTAGTCGTCGCCGCCCAGGTAGCTCACGTGCAGCCGGTAGGGGTTGCCGCGCATCCGCAGCTGCACCGTGTGCCCGGCCTCGCTGGGGAGTTCGGGCCGCCCGCGCGCCGCGGCAGCGAGGAAGTTCACCTGGACCGCGGCCTGATCGGCCTCGGCCGCTTCGATGGCCGCCGCCAGCAGCGCGACCGGATGCTGCTCGGGGAGATAGCCTCCCGACAGGGTCAGCTGGTCGAGCCAGAGGTTGTGGTAAGTCCCCGCCCGCACCTCGGGCCGGCCGGTGAGGGCGAGCAGGAAGCCCTTGTTGGTCGTGCCTCCGTCGACCACCACCACCGACTGGGCGAGGCCTCGCCGCAGCCGGCCGATTGCCTCGTCCCTGTCCCGGCCCCAGGCCACGATCTTGGCGATCATTGAGTCGAACTCGGGCGCAATCTGGTCACCCTCGGCTACACCGGTGTCGGCCCGGATTCCCGGGCCGGCCGGCAGCCGCAGCGCGGACAGCCGGCCCGGCCCTGCCACAAACCCGTTCTCCGGGTCCTCGGCGTTCAGGCGCGCCTCGATCGCGTACCCGCGCGTGGCGGGCGGCTTGCCACGCAACCGCCCGCCGCGGGCGACGTGCAATTGCAGCTTGACCAGGTCAAGCCCGGTCGTCATCTCGGTGACCGGGTGCTCAACCTGCAGACGGGCGTTGACCTCCATGAACATGAACTGCCGTGTCTGAGGGTCGAGGAGAAACTCGACCGTCCCGGCGTTCCGGTATCCGGCGATGCGGCACAGCCGGATCGCGGCGTCGCGCAGTTCCCGTTCGGCCGCGCGGTCGAGCAGCGTGCAGCCCGACTCCTCGATGACCTTCTGGTTGCGCCGCTGAATGCTGCAGTCGCGGATGCCGACGGCCCAGACCGTGCCGAAACTGTCCGCTATCACCTGGACCTCGACGTGCCGGGTGGCGGTGAGCTGGCGCTCGATGAACACGGCCGGGTCACCGAACGCCTGCTGGGCCTCGGCCTGAGCGGAGGCGAAGGCGGCTGCCAGGTCAGCTTCGGAATCCACCCGCCGGATGCCACGGCCCCCGCCGCCGGCTGCCGCTTTGATCATGACCGGGTAACCGAGCCGCCGCGCCGCGGCCTGTGCGCTCCGCACGTCGGGCACCGGGCCACCGCTCCAGGGCACGGTCGGCACCCCGGCACTTTCGGCCAGCCGCTTGGCCCGCATCTTGTTGCCCACCAGGCTGATGACGTCGCTTGGCGGCCCGATGAACGTGATCCCGGCCCGCTCGCACGCCGCCGCGAACTCCGCGGACTCGGCGGCGAAACCCCAGCCGGGCCAGACCGCGTCGGCATGGGCTTCGGACAGCGCCGCCATCAGCCGGCCGATGTCGGTGTAGGTGCTCTGACGGCGCCCATCAGAGCCGGTGAACGTGGCCGGCCCGAGCAGCACGGCCTCATCGGCCTCACGGACAAACCAGGACGCCGCGTCTGGCTCGGTATACAGGGCGATCGTCGAGATGGGCTCACCCCACTCATCGCCTAGTTCAGCGACCGCTGATAGGCAGCGCATTGCCGCCTCACCGCGGTTAGCAATGGCGAGCCGTCGGATGCTGCCCATCACCGTCCCCTTTGTCGTAGCGCTGGTACCTGCATGAGAACTCAGGTCACCTCGTCATAGCGTCATGGATCGGGCCGAGCAGATCCGCCGGCAAGTCGTCAGGGACCTGCACCGTCCGGTATCCCTCCACCCGGACGACGACGTCGCCGCCCGCGTCCGTGACCCAGCAGTCGAACCCGCCGCCGCGGGCGGGATGTGCGACCGCGAACAACTGGGCGTCCGGTTCCGGCCGGTGCAGCATGGTGATGAGGTCGGCGTGGGCAGGCAGCCCTATCCGGCCGGTCTGGCCGATCTCCCACAGCCCCGCGGTCTGGAAGCACGCCTCCGCCAGCCGCGGCTCGGTGGCAGTGCAGGCATTCTCCGGGGCATGGCCGGCCGGCAGGTGTGTGGCCAGTTGCGCCACCGCGGTGCCGTCGTCGCGCCACGCCTCCTCGATCACCTGGTAGGCCGGGCCGTGGAAGAACACCCGGTAGATGTCGTCGTGGCTGGCGCTGACCCCGTCGTGGCGGGACGGCGTACCGGCCTTGCCCGGCTCACCTGTCCCAGCCGCAAGCCGGACCCGGCCGGTGAAATGCGTTGTCTGCTTCGGGGCGTCCTCGCCCGGAAGCACCCGGTGCGCGGTCAGCGTGCAGTCCGCCACCAGGCCGGCGCTGTCCGGCCGGATGATGGCCGACAGCGTCAGCGTGCGTGGCTGGTCACGGTAGAACTTCACCGGCGCCAGGAACTCCATCTGCTCGATGCCGGCTATCCGCAGGCCCGGGGCGGCGAGGCTGGCCAGTTCGGCGAACGCCTCCATCCCCATGACCCCGGGCAGGACGGCGGTGGCGTCGATGCGGTGATCATTCAGGAACGGCTGCGCCGCCGGGTCGAGGGTGATCTGCACGGTCAGGCCGGAATAGATGCCCATGCCGGTGACGGTGCCGAGCATCGGCCCGTTGGCACTGTTGGTGATCGCAGCGGCGTCGAGGCCGCCCGCTTCGTCGTACTCCGCTGTCAGCACGCCGAGTGCGCCGCCGACCACGACCTCGCCGCTGAACGGGCCGGCCGTCAGTTCACGCCTGATCCAGGGGATGCCGGCCTCCGGCGCCAGCATTTCGATGCCGGCCATGGCCATCACCTTGGGGATCGAGCCACGGGTCGCCATGCCAAGGCCACCCCACGCCGTCCAGTCCAGAGCGATCGCCCGCATTTCCGGGCGCGCCGTGCGGAAACTGGATGTGAACTTGCACAGCAGGTCGTTCGCCGCGCTGTAGTCGGTCTGGCCGGCGTTGCCGAACCGGCCGGCGACAGAGCTGAACACCACTGTCGCGCCGATGGGCATGTCGCCGGCCGCGTGCATCAGGTTGAACCAGCCGTCGCTCTTCACGTCGAAGACCAGGTCGAACTCGCGCTGGTCCTTGTCCGCGATCGCACGGCTGATCTCGAGCCCGGCCGCGTGGAGCAGCACGTCGAGGCGCCCGTGCCGGTCGCGGATATCGGCGACGACATCCGCCACGGCACCCGGGTCGGTCAGATCGACGGAGTGGTAGTAGGCCTCCCCGCCTGCCTCGCGCACCGCCTGGATTGCTATCAGCGCCGAGTGCAGGCGCTCGTACCGGGCGACCTCCCGTTCGATGAGCACCGGCGTGGGCCGCTTCCCGCCCGCCGCCAGCCGCTCGGCGATCTCCGCCTTGAGGCGGTCGCGGTCGGTGGCGAAGGCGATCAGGTCCTGGTCACTGGGATCGGGCTCCGGGGTCAGGTCAAGCAGGTGGAAGACGCCACCGCTGGCCTTGGCCAGGTCGGCGACGATGGCCGACACGATCCCCCCGGCCGCGCCGGTCACCGCGAAAACGGTCTGCTTGCCAAGTGCCATGCCGCCGGTTCCGTCGCCGAACGGCTCCTCGCGCAGGCCCACCGCCCAGCGGCGGCCGTCGGCCCGGCCGATCTCGACCGCCCCAGGGTCGCGGAGTGTCTCCTCGACCAGCATGTCGGCGAGCGCGGCGGTCTTGCGGCTCACGGGGAAGTCAACTGCCTTGGCGAGCACATCGGGCCGCTCGCGCCGGTAGGCCTTGACGAAGCCGGTCACCGCTCCGCCGAGCGGCGCGACCGCGCCGGCCTCGTCGTATCCGTGGTACCCGCCCAGCCGGGTCGCCGCGACCAGGAATGTGCCGCGCGGCCCAAGCTGCCCGCTGGTGTCCAGGTGCCGTACCACGGTGTACAAGCTCTTGACCCGCCGCCGCAGTGCTTCCCGCCAGCCCTCGAGGTCGAGATCGGCAATCGCCGGCTCGGTGTCCAGCGCCGCAAGCCAGTACACGCCCTGCACAGCACCCTCGCCGAGCCAGGCGGCAAGCCGGGACTCGATGTCGGCGTCCGCGCAGCCCGCCGCCAGCACCAGTGTGGATACGCCGAGTGAACCCAGCCGCTTGACCAGTGCTTCGGCTACCCGGCCTTCGTCGGCCATGACGACGACCCGGCTGGCGGGGCCCAGGGTCACGCCGGTCGTCAGGCACCACCCTGCCGGGGGCCTGAGCACGGGTACGGGGATACGGCGCGGCAGCCGGTCTGCTGCCGCGACGTCACCGGTGAACGTGGGCGCGGCGGTGGCCAGCGTGCGGGGGCCCGTCTCGGTGGTGGCGTCGGTCTCGGTGGCGGCGCTCGTCTCGTGCGCGGCAGCGGGCGTTGTGGCACCCGGTGCACGGTCGCGGACGAAGCCGATGACGTGGGCGAGGGTGGGGAAGTCGCGCAGTTTGAGGTTCTCGTCGCGCGGGATATCGAACTGCTCCCGCACGGCGGCGAAGACCTCGGCCTGCTTGACCGTGTCGACGCCCAGGTCGGCTTCCATGTCCAGGTCCAGGTCCAGCAGGTCCCTCGGGTACCCGGTGAGCCGCTCGATGATGTCCAGCACCGCCGTGGTGATCCGGTCGGTCCCGTCTCCGCCCGCCGTGGTCACGGCTGGCGCAGGGGCCGGCGAAGCCGGCGGTGGGCTGGCCGGGGCCGTTGTGGCACCCGGTGCACGGTCGCGGACGAAGCCGATGACGTGGGCGAGGGTGGGGAAGTCGCGCAGTTTGAGGTTCTCGTCGCGCGGGATATCGAACTGCTCCCGCACGGCGGCGAAGACCTCGGCCTGCTTGACCGTGTCGACGCCCAGGTCGGCTTCCATGTCCAGGTCCAGGTCCAGCAGGTCACGCGGGTACCCGGTGAGCCGCTCGATGATGTCCAGCACCGCCGTGGTGATCCGGTCGGTCCCGTCCCCGCTCGCCACGGCTGGCGCAGGGCCGGCGAAGCCGGCGGTGGGCTGGCCGGGGCGGTGCACCCGGCGCGCGGTCGCGGACGAAACGGATGACGTCGGCGAGGGTGGGGAAGTCGCGCAGTTTGAGGTTCTCGTCGCGCGGGATATCGAACTGCTCCCGCACGGCGGCGAAGACCTCGGCCTGCTTGACCGTGTCGACGCCCAGGTCGGCTTCCATGTCCAGGTCCAGGTCCAGCAGGTCACGCGGGTACCCGGTGAGCCGCTCGACAACATCCAGAACGGCTGCCACGACCGGCTCCTCGTCGTGCGCTCCGGTGGTGGCTGGCGCGGGCGTCGCCCGCGCGGGCGGTGGGCTGGCCGGGGCCGCCGCGGCGGGGGCCGGTTCGGCAGCTGGCTGGCCCGGCTCGGCAGGCACCGGCAGTTGCCGGGCCGCCTCGGGGGCGGCGCCGTCTGCCATGGCCAGCGTCTCCGCCTGGTGGGCCGCCGCGCCACCCGGCGCACGCTCGCGGACGAAGCCGATCACGTGGGCCAGGGTGGGGAAGTCGCGCAGTTTGAGGTTCTCGTCGCGTGGGATGGCCCACCGCTCGCGGACGGCGGCGAAGACCTCGGCCTGCTTGACCGTGTCGACGCCCAGGTCGGCTTCCATGTCCAGGTCCAGGTCCAGCAGGTCACGCGGGTACCCGGTGAGCCGCTCGATGATGTCCAGCACCGCCGTCGTGATCTGGTCCTCGTCCGCCGCCGGCTCCGGGCCGGGGGCAGGGGCCTGCGCCGTCCGCGGGGCCGCAGCGGCGGTTGCCGCGGTTGTCACCGGGCTCGGCGCGGATGCGGGGGCGGCGGCCGGGACCGGGACCGGCTCCGGGACGGATGCGGCGCCTATCACCGGCGCTGGTGCCGGGGACACCGGCGCCGCCGGGCGCCTTCCGTCCTGGGTCTGCGGTGAGCCAGCCGTCGCGGGCGGCGCGGTTCCGGCCAGCGTGGCCGGCGCGGCGGGGACCCTGGCCGGCGTATCCTCGGCGACGCGCAGCGTGCGCTTGACGACCTCAAGCCGCGCACCGTCATGGCCGCTCACGCGGGTCAGCCAGGACCGCCAGGCCGTCTCGTCGGCTACCCGGTAGCCGAACCCGAGCTCACCCGGCGGGTGGCGCTGCCCGTCCGGCGGCGGGACCCAGCGCAGCAGCGTCATCGCGATCTGGGAGCCGAACCCGGCGGCCAGGCGGAGCGCGTAGTTGACCGGGCAGGCCCCGCCACGGGACAGGTTCAGCGAGCCCAGTTCCGGGTCGATCTCGCGGAAGTTCGGGACGGGTGGGACGATCCCGGTCTCCAGGGCCTTGACGGCCACCACCTCTTCAATGCCCGCCCCCATCGCGTGCCCGGTGAAGCCCTTCGTGTTCGCGATCACGACCGAGTCGGCCGCAGGCCCGAAAACCCTGCGCAGCGCGTTGATCTCCGCTGAGGCGCTGCCGCCCCGGGCGGGCGTGTAGGTCTCGTGCGAGACGAACACGGTCTGGCCGGCGATGTCCTGGCGGTCGATGCCACGGCTTTCGGCCTGGCGCATGAGGCGCTCCATCACCTGGCCGATGTGCCCGACGTCGAGCCTGGTGCCGTGGAAGGCACTGTTCGCGGTGACCGCCGCGACCACTTCGCAGATCGGGGCGATGCCGCGTTCCCGCGCGGCGCTGGCGGATTCCAGCACCAGCGCCGCGGCGCCGGACCCGATGATCATGCCGTGGCGGCGCCGGTCGAACGGCAGCGCAGCCTCCTCCACTATGTCGTCGGTCGCGGCCGCGCCGCTGGCCAGGAAGCCTGATCCGGTCCAGGGCAGGAGTGCGTCGGAGGCAATGTCGTCCGCGGAAATGACCACCACGCGGCGGCACCGCCCGGCGCGGATCCAGTCCTCGGCGACGCAGATTGCCTGGGCGGTGCTCGCGCAGGCGGCGTTCACCTGCGTGTTCGGGCCGCGCGCACCGATCAGCTGGGCGAACTGCGAGTGCCCCATCGACAGCGCCCGGAACAAGAAGCGGCGGTCGAACATGAACGGGTGGGTGTCCAGCGCGTGCCGCAGGTCCGCGATGCGCCTGTCCACCTCGGCGACGGCCGGGTCCTGCGCGCCCATCCGGCTGCGCACATCCGCGAGCGCCGCGAGCTCATGCCGGCGGGCGCGGTCCTCGTGATAGTGGTTGATATCGGTCACGAACGAGTCGTAGCCGGGGAACGCGGAGGCGAACACCACGCCGGTGTCGTCGCGCAGGTCCTCGGGCAGGCCCCACCGCGTCGGCAGCTTGGTCCCCCGCGTGGTGGTGTGGTAGTGGTGCACCAGTGGGATGCCGGCGTCGCGCAGCGCGTCCAGCCCGGCGCCGATCGCCAGCTTGGTGCACCGGTCCAGGGCCACGTCCAGGTCGGCGGCGATACCGAACTCCTCGACGATGTCGAAGGAGCCGTACCGGCCCGCCAGCTTGATGACGTCGGCTTCGCTCTCGATCGCCTCGAAGACGGGCTCACCCGAGCCGCTCTTCACCAGCCGGGTGATGTGCTTGTCGGCCATCGCCCGCCGGATGCGCCGCGGTATGACGTCAATGAACTGCTCGCCGGACAGGATCCGCCCGACGTTGTCGTCGTCAAAGACCCGGTCCGTGCCCGGCAGGCCGAGGGCAGCGCCGGTGATGGCAATCGGCTCCGCGGGGCCGCCCGGCTCACCCGGCGCGGCTGGCACCCTCGCCGACGGGTCTGCCTGCTGGTCCGCCGCCTGGCTGCGGGAATCCGTCGTTCCGCCGTTGGCATGCTCCATGTCATGGAAGATCTCCGCGACCTCGCGGCCAAGCTCGGCATACCGCTCACGGGTGATGGGCACCGCCGCATCGGCGGGGAATCCGAAACCCGCGGCGTACAGCCCGCACAGCGCGGCGTTGAAGGACGGGATTTCGCCGTTCTTGGGATGGTTGGTGAACAGTGTGAGGACGTCATGCGCGGAGCCAAGCACGTCGTCGGTGAAGCCCTGCAGCGCACGCTTCGGGCCGACCTCGACGAACGTGCGCGCCCCGGCCTCATACAGCGTCCGCAGGCCCTTGACGAACTGGACCGGGGAGGCGACCTGGCGGGCCAGGATGTCGAGCATCTGCTCGGTCACATCGGGGCCGGCGGTGGGGTAGAAGGTGCCGTCGACGTTGGCGACGATCGGCAGTGCCGGTGGCCTCAGCTCCAGCCGGGAAAGTGTCTGCCGCAACGGCTCGCTGATCGGCGCCACGATAGAGGTGTGGAACGCGTGGCTGACCGGGATGCGGATGGCTGTGTGGCCGGCCGCGGTGAAGGCTTCGACTGCCCGCTCCACGGCCTTGGTGGCGCCGCCGATGACGGCCTGGTGGCTGCTGTTGATGTTTGCCGTGACCACGTAACCGTCGATCGACGCGATCACCTGCTCGATCACTTCCAGTGGGGCCATCACCGCGGCCATCGCCCCGTTGTCTTCGATGTTCAGGTTCGCCATCTCCTGGCCGCGCGCGCTGACGGCCTCCAGGGCGGCGCCGAACGAGAGGGCCCCGGAGGCGACGAGCGCGGCGTACTCGCCGAGGCTGTGGCCCATGACCATGTCCGGTGTGATGCCGTAGGCCCGGAGCAGCCGGGTGAGCGCGATGTCGCAGGCCAGCACGGCCGGCTGGGTGATCTCGGTCTGCAGTAGCTGCTGTTCGAGCTGTGCGACCGCGGCCGGGTCGGCGGCGTCGATGAAGATGTAATCGGTCAGCGGCCTGCCGAGCAGCGGCGTCATGACCTGGTCGGCCTCGGCGAACGTCGCCGCCACGATGGGCTCGGTGTCACGGAGCTGGTGGAGCATGTTGACGTACTGCGAGCCCTGCCCGGGGTAGAGGAAGGCGATCTTGGCGGGGGCTCCGTAGCCGAGGAAGATCCCGCGGGCCCGGAGCATCTTCCACTGCTCGGGGGTTCCACCGGCCAGGGCCGCCGTGGCCAGGCCGGCCTTGCTGGCCAGCTCATCGGGCCCGCCATAGTCGATGGCAACCCGGACCTTCGCGTGCGCCAGCTCGGGGTCCGGCGGCGCGGTGGGCGGCGCCTGGCCAGCGGCCGCGCGGTCGGCGATCCGCGCCAGCTGGGCGGACACGTCTGCCTCGCTGTCGCCGCCTACCACGAGCGCGCCGCGCAGCGGCGCCCTGACGGCAGCAGGCTCGGCGGCCGGGCCGTGGGCCTTGGCCGTTGCCGGGCGTTCTTCGGCAGAGTTGCCGCGTGCCGCGGTTGCCTGGCCGTCGGCGGCAGAGTTGCCCCGCGCCGAGGTTGCCGGGATGTCTGCCCCGGCGAACAGGTGCTTGTCAGCATTGCCGTACCGGCCAGGGACATACTCCTCGAGGACGGCATGGAAGTTGGTGCCACCGAAGCCGAACGCGCTGACACCGCCACGCCGCACGCCGCCTGCCGGGGCTCGCCACTCGCGCAGTTCCGTGTTCACCGCGAACGGGGTGGCCGCCCAGTCCACGTTCGGGTTCGGGTCGCGGAAGTTCAGGCTCGGCGGCAGGACCTTCTCGTTCAGCGCCATCACGAGCTTGAGCAGCCCGGCGGGGCCCGCCGCGGCCTTCAGGTGGCCGATGTTGGACTTCACCGAGCCGAGCGCGATCGAGCCGGCCGGCAGCTGCCCTCCGCCGAGCAGGGACGTGAGGCTCTCCAGTTCGGCCGCGTCGCCGACCCGGGTGGACGTGCCGTGTGCCTCGATGCATGACGCCGTGGCCAGGTCCACGCCGGCGTTGTGCCATGCGCGTGCGATCGCGAGCCGCTGCCCGGCGGGGTTGGGGGCGGTGATCCCCTTGCCCTTACCGTCACTGGCCCCGCCGGTGCCCAGCAGGACGGCGTGGATCCAGTCGCCGTCCCGTTCGGCGTCCGCGAGGCGCTTGAGGACGAACAGGGCCGCGCCCTCACCCATCACGAAGCCGTCGGCCCCCGCGTCGAAGGGGCGGGTTCCTGTTGCCGACAGCGCCCCGATCTTGCAGAACTTGACGAACGCGGCCACGCCCATGTTGCGGTCCACGCCGCCGGTGATGACGGCGTCGTACTGCCCGTCGTTCAGGCCCTGGACGGCGGCGTTGATGGCTGCCAGCCCGGAGGCGCAGGCCGCGTCGGTGGTGAAGCTCGGGCCGCGGAAGTTGAACAGCTGAGCGATCCTGCTGGCGATGATGTTGGCCAGCTCACCCGGCATGGTGTCCTCGCTGATCTCGGCGAACTGGCTCAGGTAGGACTGGGTGGTCTCTGCCATGATCGTCTGCCGCACGTCGCCCGGCAGCGCGCCGAAGGCGGCGGAGCGGGCCAGTTCCTGGGTGAACTCGGGCAGCTGGATACGCAGGTTCGTCTCGTACTGCTTCTCGCCGCCGATCGCGTTGCCGAGGATCACGGCGACCCGCTCGGGGTCGATGTTCCACTGTGGCCAGCCGGCGTCGGCGAGCGCGGCGTGCGCTGCCGAGACGGCCCACTTCTGGCCGCCGTCCATCTGATCGCTGACCCTGGGCGGGAGCGGCAGGTGCCAGCCGATCGGGTCCCAGGGGAAGTCGCGGACCCAGCCGCCGATGCGGGAGTACGTCTTGTCCGGCGCACGGGGGTCGGGGTCGTAGTAGAGCTCCGGGTCCCACCGGTCCTTCGGCACGTCGGTGATGCAATACCGGCCCTTGGTGATGTTTTCCCAGAACGCGGCCACGTTGGGCGCCTCGGGCATGATCGCGCCCAGGCCGACGATGGCGATGGGCTGTGGCCGGTGGCGGGTGATCTCGTGCTGGTCCTTGTGGGCTGACGTCTGGTCGCTGGCTGTCATCGGGATTCCGCGCTCTCTTGTGCTGCTGGGCCGCCGCGCCCGTAGAGCGCGTCGGCGACGAGGTCCATGTCTGCTATCAGCCCTGCCTGTGCGGTGAACACGGCGTCGAGCCCGGGGCTGGTTCCGGGGATGGCGGCGCCGCCGCCGGCGCCGGTCACCCAGCGCAGGCCTTCGCATGCCACTTTCTGGGCGGTGTCCCTGGCGTACACGCGGGCCATCGCGGCGAGAGCCTCGGGCCCGAACCGGTGGTCCGCCTTCGCCGGCAGCCTGCCGTCGAGTGCCGCGGCCGCCCGGCCCGAGAAGCGGCCCGCACCCTCGGCGCACGCGATCAGTTCGCCGAGGCGCAGCAGCACGTGCTGATTGCGGGTGAGCCGCCCCACCCGGCAGGCTTCCAGAATGGTGGCCAGGGCATCGCTGGCGAGGGCCGCCGTGCCGGCGCCGACATCGGGGTGGCGCGCGTGCAGTGCGCGAAGCTCGGATGCCATCTCGCGGTAATAGGAGCCAGCCGACTTCAGGTGCTGCTGCCACCGGTCACGGCCGATCGTCATCTCCATGATCTCGGAGGTGCCTTCGTAGATCGTGGTGATGCGAACGTCTCGCCTGATCTTTTCGACCATGTACTCGCGGGTGTACCCGTAGCCACCGTGTGCCTGGATGGCGGCGTCGGCCGCGGCGTTCCCCGCTTCCGTGGCGAGGTACTTCGCGATGGCGCCCTCGGTGTTGAGGGCTCCGTCCGCGCCCTCGCCCGCGTCGATCCGGCCCGCCGCATACTCGATGTAGGCACGGGCGGCCTCGAGCCTGACCGCGTGCGGGACGATCAGCTTGTGGACGTACCCCTGCTTTTCAGACAGCGGGGCGCCGGCCTGGATGCGGGTGGTGGAGTAGGCGATGGCCCGGTCGAGCGCGGACCAGCCGCCACCGAGGCCGAAGGCGGCCACCATCAGCCGGGTGTAACCGAAGACCTTCTGCGCCTGCGTGAGTCCCTGGCCCTCCGCCCCGCCCACGAGGTTCGCGGCGGGCACCAACACGTCATCCAGGACAAGCGCGGCCGTGTTGGACAGCCGGATGCCGTGCTTGTCCTCGGGCTTGCCCTGGCTGAAGCCCTCGGTCCCGCGGTCGAGCACGAACCAGGAGGGCCCCGCCGGCGCGCTGGCGAGGATCGTGTACTTGTCGGCGATGCCGCCGTTGCTGATCCACTGCTTGCGCCCGTTCAGCCGGTATCCGGTGACCGAACCGTCGGTGACGACCGGGGTCGCGGTCGTCTTGAGCGCGGCGAGATCACTGCCCGCCTCTGGCTCCGTGGCGCCGTAGGCGTAGAGAACGCCCTTCTCGGCGATCTCGGTCAGCCAGTCACGCTTCTGCTCCGGGGTGGCACCGACGAAGATCGGGTCGCTGCCGAGGAAGGTGGCGAGGACGCTGGTCGCCACCCCGATGTCCAGGCGCGCCATCTGCTCGCATACCCGGTAGACATCGATCGTTCCGCCGCCCATCCCGCCGTACTCCTCGGGGATGAACAGCAACTGAATGCCGAGTTCGTCGCTGCACATGCCCCTGACGAGGTCGACCGGGCACACGTCTTCATGATCGAGCTCCAGCTGTCTGTCTTCTCCGAGAGCGCTCCCGACGTAGTCGTGGATCGCTTCCAGGGTCATCTTGAGGGTCTCGGCGTCGAGGCCGACCTGCACCTCGGCGCCCGCTTGGTCAGCCGTTGCCGTCATAGGTCTCTCCCTTTTCTCCCACCGTTCTCCGTTCGTTCGGTGAGCGGATGGGGCGTTAGTCCTTACTCCGTAGGCCAACGACTTGTTACTGACCAGTAACAAGTCATCAATTTGGTGCCTAGGCGCAGTCGAGCGGTTGCTGTGCGTGACAGAGGGTTGTATTCGGCCCTGAACGACGGCCAAAGATGGCGAGCCCGCACCGCCAGGGAGGGCCCGCGGCCGGCCCTGGTGCGGTTACCCGGCTCTGTGGGTGGGTGCGGCTGCCGCGGCCAGGTGGGCTGCGCCGACCTGGATGTGGGTGTCGCTGTCGGCGGGCTGCTGCCCGTAGGTGACCGGGATCGAGATGGCTGCCAGGGCATGGATGAGGGCGCCCGGCGGGTTGTGGGCGGTCAGCGCACCGTCATGGTCGCGCATCGTGCGCGCGGTTGCTGACAGCAGTGCGCCGGCGGTCAGGTGATGCCGGTCATCGAGTGTGGTGAGGTCGACCGTGAGCCAGATTCCGGGCTGGGCGGCCAGGCCGGACAAGACCTCGCGCAGCGCGCGGACTGCGCGGAAGTCCAGTACCCCGATCGTGAGCCAGAAACGAGCCGCGGCGGGGTCAGGCATGGGTGCCCTCGCCGGGCGCCGCTGGGCCGTGCGGTGGGCGATGGTGTGCCGCGGCCGCTGTGATGAACACGGTGTCACGGATCGCGCGGATGGCGTCGTCGAGGTCGCCGAGGACTGCCGTGATGTTTTCCCTGGTCACTCCGGCAGGCGGAGCTGTGGCGGCGGCTTGCAGGCTGAACCCGGCCGCGAGAAGGGTGGTGACGACCGTGCCGAGCAGGTCCCGGACGCGGTGTTCCTGCTCTGTTGCGGCGGTGCTGGCGAGGTCGGCGAGGTCTTCGAGCCGCAGCGTACCGGTGGCGTCACGGATCACCACGGCAGCGTAGCCGTGCCCGCCCGGGACCGGGCCGATGGTGATCTCGGCGGGGAAGGTGGTCCCGTCTTTGCGCAGCCCTGCCAGGCGTGTCCCGGCGCCCGCTGGCCGGAGCCGGGGTTCTTGCGGCCAGGCTGCCTGCCCGTTCTCCGGCAGGAGAGCCGCGACCGGGCGGCCGGTCAGCTCGCCGTGCTGGTAGCCGAGCATCTGTTCCAGCCGCCGGCTGGCCAGCGTGATCGAACCGTGGCTGTTGGCCAGCGCGACCCCATCCGGGAGCACGTCAAGGACCCCGAGCAGAACCTCCGGAGTGATGGCTGCCCCGTTCCCGTCCGGTGCCCCGGGTGCCAGGGGCTGGCCCGCTGCCTGCTCCCCGGTCCACCGCCCCGGGGAGGCGTCCCCTGTCACCGGGAAGTCCCAGGCAGGGGAGCGGCGCGTGCGGTAGTTCCTGCAGCACGGCACGCGGGTGGCAGCGGATGCATCACCGGGACACCGGGGTCCGATCTGGCCGTGACTGGCCGTGCCACCGAGGTCCGGAGCGACGCGGTCCCCGCACCAATGGCCTTGCCCGTGCGGGATCCTTCAGGCTTCCTGCCTAGACGCTACGCCGTAGCCTTAGCCCCTGCCTAGCCCTGCCAGGTGAATCTCTGCTATCACCGGCCGGAACCGGACATAAGCACCAGCAGTTGCCTCACTCGGGAACCGCGTCCCGCGAGGTAGCGCGGCTGGCTCCGCTGTCCGTGGCTCCGATGACCCTGCGCAGCACCGCCGCGGCGTCTATGGGCGCGTCGTTTCCCGTCCAGGCGACATGCTGGTCCGGCCGGACGAGAATCAATCGGCGCCGGTAGGCGGCTCGCTGGCCGTCGAGAGTGTCCGTGATGACCTGCAGCGGCATTCCCAGGGCCGTGGCCGCAGCCTGGAACGCCGTGGCCGCGGCCTGGCACGCCGCGGCCGGCTCGTGGCCCCCGCCGAGCGCGACAAGGGTGAACCCGCCCGTCAGCCGCTCGAAGATGCTGGTCCCTGAGGACAGGACGAGAGGGGCCAGGTGGTGCCCTGCCCGGGCCTCGAAGGTGTGCTGACCGCGGACCCCGCACACTGAGCCTGCGGGTCCCCATACGATCGGCGAGCCTTCATAGTGCGGCTCGTACGACGCAGGGGCTACCTCGCCCGAGGTCCGGGCGCGCCAGGCCAGCTCGAACTCAGCACGGTCCCGCTGCGGGCTGTAGCGCTCGAGGAACGCCCGGTCCTGGGCGATGCCCTCGGTGATCGTTTCTCCCGTCCCGGCGAAGACCGGGCGCCGCTCTTGGGTGTAGCTGTCAAGCAGGTCCGGGCCGCCCCAGCCGTGCAGCACGGCGGCCAGCTTCCACCCGAGGTTGACCGCGTCCTCGAGCCCGGTGTTGAGCCCGTGGGCGCCGTAGGGAGGATGGCTGTGCGCCGCATCACCGGCGATGAACACGCGCCCCCGCCGGTAGTGGCCGGCGATGTCGATGCGCAGGTCCCAGAACCCCACATGCTGGAACTCACATGCGATGCCGAACCCGGCAGCCCGCTCGATCAGGGCACGTGCATCGAGGTTGGCCGTCGTAGCGTCCTTGTGCACCGGCGCGTGAAAGAACCATGTCCCGGCCGGGTCGACCCGCCCGAAGAACCACCAGTAGCCGTTGAGCTCCGGATGCAGCACGCGGTACGTGGTCCGCAACGGAAAGCGCTCCAGGTGCTCGTGCAGTTCGCGCGAGCGGAAGACCGCCAGGACCATGCGCTGGCCGAAATCTGCTCCCGCACTGGCTATGCCCGCCTGCTCGCGCACCTGCGAATGGGCGCCGTCGCACCCGGCGAGGTAATCAGCCTCGATCTCACAGTGTCCGCCGCCGGAGTCCTGGCGCGCGGTCACGCGCACGCCGTCGCCGTCCTGCCGCACGCTGGCTGCCGACCAGCCGAACAGCACGGTGACCGGGCCGAGTTCGCTGACCCGGTTGCGCAGCACCGATTCCGTCAGATACTGCGGCAGCCGTTCGTTCCGCTGGTAGTAGAAGTCGGCCACCGTCTCGCGGCCGGGCGGGGCATACCAGTACTCGCTCGCGAGGCTTTGGTACGCGGTGATGCCCCCGATCGGGAATCCAGCCGGCAGGAGCCGGGCCGCACGCAGTTCGTCGGCGCAATCCCAGTAGTAGAAGTGCTCCAGGCTGCGCGCCGTGAGGTTCTGCCCGCGTGGGATCCGCGAAGGCTCGATCTGGCGCTCGACCACCACACAAGAGACACCCGCCTTGCCGAGCGTCACAGCCAGCGCGAGCCCGACCGGCCCGCCCCCCACGATCACGACCGACGTGCTGATCCGGCGCGGTGCGCTCATGGCCGGAGTATGCCAGGGCAGGCCCGCGTTCGTGGCGACCGGTGCGACAAGAGCAGCAGCGGCAGGCCCGGGACCGGCCCGGTGGTGCGGGCCCGCCCCGGGGATGCGGCTGGCGGCCCCGGTTAGGCCTGGGGCTGGAGCAGGAACGACACCTCGCCGTCCTCGCCGACCTGAGCATCGAGCGACTGGCCGTCGAGGGCGGCCGCGGCCTCGGGCTGGAGGAACACCTGCACGTCGGCTTCTTCGACGACCCGGTCGCCGGGCTGGGGCCCTTCAGCCAGCGACAGCGCCAGCCCGCCGGTTTCGGCTTCTCCCGGTGCGATGCGCAGCCCGGCCTGCGCGGGCAGCCCGGGCCGGGTGGTCAGGTTGCGGATAGCAGATACCGCCTGGTTGGTCAGGGTAAGCACGCCGAACTCCTTACGTCGTCGGATGCGTGGATGACCTGATGCTGTTGTTGCGGTGCGCTGCGCCCCTGGCCTCGCCAGCACACCCGCCGCACATGCCAGCCGGCGGGGAACCGGCTCCAGGACCACAGCACCCCGTTCCCCTGTCCCAGCCGCCGCGGATCAAACCAGCCACGCCGCAGCGCGGCCGATCTCGCCGTGAAGCCGCGTCGCCAGGGCACTGCTCAGGTGCCGCAGTAAGTGACGTGCGGGGCGCTGCCCGGGGGCGGCGGGCCGGCGTAGTGCGCCAGGCCGGGCCGTTGATCGAAGGGCCGGGAGACCGCGTCGAGGAGGCGGTGGAACGGCTCCATGTCGCCCAGTTCCGCCTGGGCGAGCGCCTCCTCGACGTGGTGGTTGCGCGGGATGTAGAGCGGGTTGACCCGGTCCATCGCGGCGGCCACCGCTGCCTGGCCGGGCGGCAGCAGCGCCGTGCGGCGGGCGGCCCAGGCGTCGAAGGGCCCGGGCTGGGCGAACAGGGCCCGCGCGGTGCCGGCGGACAGTGCGCGGAAGAAGCCGGTGTAGTCCACCCGCTGTGCGTGCAGCAGGTCCAGGAGGTCGGTCATCAGTCCCTGATCCGGCGCGGCGAGCCCGAGCTTGGCCGTCATGCCCTCGTCCCAGTGCCGCTGGTAGGCATCGGCGAACCCGCTCAGGACGTCGGTGGCGGCCTCGACCGCGGCGTCGCTGTCGTCGTCGATCAACGGCAGCAGGGTCTCGGCCAGCCGGGCCATGTTCCACTGCATGATCGCCGGCTGGTTGCCGTAGGCGTAGCGGCCGCCGTGGTCGATGGAGCTGAACACCGTGGCCGGGTCATAGGCGTCCATGAACGCGCACGGGCCGTAGTCGATCGTCTCGCCGGAGATCGTGGTGTTGTCGGTGTTCATGACCCCGTGCACGAACCCGGCCAGCAGCCACCGGGCCACCAGCGCTGCCTGCGCCGCGGTCACCCGGCGCAGCAACTCGAGGTAGCGGTCCGGGGCACCGGCGGCCTGCGGGTAGTGCCGGTCGATGGCGTAGTCGGCCAGCGCACGCACCTGGTCCGGGCCGCCGGAGGTGGCGGCGTACTGGAACGTGCCCACCCGCAGGTGGCTCGCGGCGACCCGGGTGAGCACCGCGCCGGGCAGCGGCCTCTCGCGCACCACCCGCTCCCCGGTGGCGACCACCGCGAGCGCCCGCGTGGTCGGAATCCCCAGGCCGTGCATGGCCTCACCGATCAGGTACTCGCGCAGCATCGGCCCGGCCGCGGCCTTGCCGTCGCCGCCCCGCGCGAACGGGGTGCGCCCCGACCCTTTCAGGTGCAGGTCACGGCGGCGGCCATGAACGTCGGTCACCTCGCCGAGCAGCAGCGCCCGGCCGTCCCCCAGCCGGGGCACATAGACGCCGAACTGGTGACCCGCGTAGGCCTGGGCCACCGTTGCGACGCCGGGGGCCTGCCCGGCCAGCAGCAGCACACCCGGCCGCTCCCGCAGCGCCGCGGGCTCGGTGCCCAGTTCCGCCGCCAGTTCCGCATTGAGCACCAGCAACTCAGGAGCGTCCACCGGCGCGGCCGTCCACGGCACCGACAAGCCCGGCACCTGGCGGGCGTAGGAATCATCGAACCGGAACAGCGCCGTCGCTACAGTCACACCCTCAAGGCTACGAACCGGCCAGCCCGGCGCCACCCCCGGCCGGGCCTGCCGCCGTCGCGCCGCGATCGGTCCACGGCGAAAGAGCAGTCAGTGCCGCACCGGGTGATTGCTTGCCTAAAACCAGCAAGAGCCGGTACAGCCTGCGGTAACGCATCTTATTAACGGCGGCTGGACATAGGACGACTTCGAGAGGATGATGCTGCTGCAGGTACAGGTGCCAGCACCGAGCCTATTTGGGGGGAATATGAGTTTAATCTCATCAATAGGTAATCTGGTAAAGCCAATCACGCAGAGGCTGACCGGAAAGGCGCAGGGTGGCGCCAAGCAGCCGGCGGCGGCTGCTGCTGCGGCGCCGGAGAGTGCCGGGGACGACACCAACGTGGCTGACGAGGTCTCCAGCCTGCTCGCCGCGAATCCGCCCACCTGGCCGTGGATCCTGTCTGCCTTCGTCATCCTTGCGGCAGGCACTGCCGCTTCGTACTTCGTCTGGAAAGGGGTCAAGCCGGCCGACTTCATGCCCTCGTCAAACTACGCCACCTATGCCGGACTGTTCATCATGGCATTGGCTATCGAGCGCATCCTCGAGCCGTTCTCAGGCCTGTTCGTCCCGACAATGAAGGTGAAGAAGGCGACAAGCCGTGCCACCGCGGCCCGGGCGAAGCGTGCCCAGACGGCAGCCACCATTAGCGGACCTCACGCCGCGGCTGTGGTTCCGGTCGGCCCGGCCAAGAGGGTCGCGGTGGCCCAGCAGGCAGCGGTGGCCCAGCGGGCAGCGGCGGCCCGGCAGGCAGCGGCGGCCCGGCAGGCAGCGGCAGTAGCCCAGAAGGAAGCGGCGGTGGCCCAGGCGACGCTTCATCGATCTCAGAGCGTCCGAGCGGTCTTGATGTGGGCGACGGCATCGGTGCTGGCCATGTTCGCGTGCGCCGCACTCGGCGTCTTCCTGCTGCGCTCGGTGGAGACTCCGAGCCCAGTAAAGACAATCGCCGCTTCGTCGGCGCCAAGCCCGGCGAGGAGCCCGAATCGTGTGCTGGACCTGTTGGTGACGGGATTGGTCGTGGGCGCCGGGACCAAGCCGCTGCACGACTTGATCACCCAGATACAGACCTCGTCGGGCAGCTCAAAGGCGAAGGCTTCCTCCCCAACGACGGCAAGCTGACCATCCGCGTGGCGCCCGCTGCGGCCCGCTGCGCGCCGGCTGCGGTAAACGGCGATTAGTTATGATCGCGTTCATGACGCCAGCCTCGGCGCTCGCGGCCGGCTCGGCCGGCCGTGTCGAAACCCGGTACCTGGACCTGCCGAAGCCGGTGCGGCTCGACTGCGGCCGGGAGCTGAACGCGGTCCGCGTGGCGTACGAGACCTACGGCACCCTCTCACCCGGGCGCGACAACGTCATCCTGGTGTGCCATGCGCTCAGCGGCGACGCCCACGCGGCTGGCTTCTCGAAGACGCCGCCGGGGGAGAGCACGCGCGACGGGTTCGGGGCCGAGGATCGCGACGGCACGGCCGGCCAGGGGCTCGGCTGGTGGGACGGGATGATCGGCCCCGGCAAGGCCTTCGACACCGGCCGCTTCTTCGTCGTCTCCACGAACCTGCTTGGCGGCTGCCGCGGGACGACCGGGCCGTCGTCGGCCGACCCGGCGACGGGCCGGCCGTACGGGCCGGACTTCCCCGTCATCACCGTCGCGGACATGGTGCGGACCGAGCGCGCGTTCCTGGACGCGCTCGGTATCGAGCGGCTCGCGGCGGTGGCAGGTGGCTCGCTCGGCGGGATGCAGGCGTTCGAATGGTCGATCCTGTTTCCCGATCAGGTCGATGCCGTCGTGGCGATCGCCAGCACGCACGCCCTCCACCCGCAGGGCGTGGCCTGGAACGCGATCGCGCGTGAATCGATCATGCGCGACCCGGCCTGGCAAGGCGGCCAGTACTACGGCACGGGCTGCACGCCCGACGGCGGCATGGGCGTGGCGCGGATGGTCGGCCACGTCACGTACCTGTCCGCACCGGCGATGGCCGGCCGGTTCGGCAGGCGGCTGCAGTTCTCCGACGATGTCCGCTACACGATCACAGACCCTGAATTCGAGGTCGAGAGCTACCTGCGGCACCAGGCCGAGTCGTTCGTCAGGCGGTTCGACGCCAACACCTATCTCTATACGTCGCGCGCCCTGACATATTTCGATCTCGCGCGGCAGTACGGCGGCGGATCGCTCGCGCGGGCGCTCGAAGGCGTTTCTGCGCGGACGCTGCTGATCGCGTTCAGCTCCGACTGGCTGTACCCGCCGTCGGCGTCGAGGGAGATCGAAGAGGCGCTTCGCGCTCTCGGCAAGCCGGTCGAGTCCCATGTGATCGAGGCGCCGTACGGCCACGACTGCTTCCTGCTCGAGGAAGCGCGCCAGACACCCATCATCCGCCAGTTCCTGGGCGAACACAGCGGGGCCGACGGGTGACAACATGAGGAAGAGGCCTTCGTGACCGACAGCCCCTCCCGTGCCGAGGCTGTGCCTGCCGAGGCGGGCCGCACCTTTGGCTTCGAGACACGGCAACTGCACGCCGGGCAACGGCCCGACCCGAACACGGGCGCACGTGCGGTGCCGATCTTCCAGACGACCAGCTATGTGTTCGAGGACCCGGAATCGGCGGCGGCGTACTTCAACCTGCAGGAGTACGGGAACACCTACTCGCGCATCATGAACCCGACCGTCGCGGTGTTCGAGGAGCGCGTAGCGAACCTTGAGGGCGGCAGTGGCGCGGTGGCGTTCGCCAGCGGGATCGCCGCGCAGGCGGCCGCGCTCTTCACCCTGCTGCAGCCGGGCGACCACGTCGTCTCGTCATCCGCGCTTTACGGCGGGACGGTGAACCAGCTCAAGCACCTGCTGCGGAAAATGAACGTGGAGCTGACGTGGGTCGATCCCGATTCGGAGGAAGCGTGGCGCCGGGCGGTCCGGGCAAACACCAAGGCGTTCTTCGGCGAGACGATCGGCAACCCTGCCGGAAACGTGCTGGACATCGAGGCCGTGGCGGCAGTCGCGCACGAGCACGAACTGCCGCTGATCGTGGACAACACGTTCGCGACGCCGTACCTGTGCCGCCCGATCGACTGGGGCGCCGACATCGTGATCCACTCGGCGACCAAGTTCATCGGCGGCCACGGCACGAGCATCGGCGGTGTGGTCGTCGAGGCGGGCACGTTCAACTGGTCCAACGGGCGCTTTCCCGTGGTCGCGGATCCGTCGCCGGCCTACCACGGCCTGCAGTTCCACGAGACGTTCGGGCCCTACGGCTACCTGATGAAGCTGCGGGCCGAGACCCTGCGCGATCTCGGCGGGACGCTCGCGCCATTCAATGCGTTCCTGTTCTTGCAGGGGCTTGAGACGCTGTCGCTGCGAATGGAACGCCACGTCGACAACGCGCTGGCGGTGGCGGCCTTCCTCGAATCCCACGAGCTGGTGTCGAATGTGACCTATCCCGGCCTGCCGGGGAGCAAATACCGGCCGCTCGTGGCGAAGTACCTGCCGCGCGGCGCCGGCGCGGTGTTCTCGTTCGACTGCGCCGGTGGCCGGGCCGGCGGGCTCAGCCTCATCGGCGGCGTCACGCTCTGGTCCCACCTGGCGAACGTCGGCGACGCGAAGAGCCTGATCATCCACCCGGCCAGCACGACGCACCGTCAGCTGAGCGACGGCGAACTGCGGGCGGCAGGCATCACACCGGGTACGGTGCGGCTGTCGGTCGGCACCGAGTCCGTCGAGGACCTGATCTGGGATCTGGAGCAGGGTTTCGCGTGCGTCGCCGGGACAGCGGGAAAGAAGGTGGCGACGGCTTGACAGATCTCGGGCGATACCAGGACGCGCTGACGATCCAGCGTGT
Organism: uncultured Actinomycetes bacterium; assembly: GCA_963707905.1. Classification (GTDB taxonomy): domain Bacteria; phylum Actinomycetota; class Actinomycetes; order Streptosporangiales; family Streptosporangiaceae; genus DASXKD01. Next base: position 108,190 of record CAVPSA010000024.1, read on the forward strand.
GCTCCACACCGCGAGGACGATCGCGATCGTCGGCCTGTCACGCAACGAACTGCGGGCCAGCAACTTCGTTGGCTACTACCTCAAGCGGCACGGCTACCGGGTGATCCCGGTGAATCCCCGCGAGAGCGAGATCCTCGGCGAGACGTGCTACCCGAGCCTGCTCGACGTGCCCGTGCCGGTCGACGTCGTGAACGTCTTCCGCGCGCCGGATGCGCTGCCGGGGATCGCGCGGGAGGCCGTGGCGATCCACGCCGGCGCCCTCTGGTGCCAGTTCGGCGTGATCAGCTCCGAGGGCGCGCGGATCGCCGAGGACGGCGGTGTGACGGTGATCATGGACCGCTGTCTCAAGATCGAGCACGCGCGCTACGTGGGCCGGATGCACTGGCTCGGCTTCAACACACAGCGCATCACGTCCGTCCGTTCCGGGCTCCAGTAGCCGCCGGGGCGGGCTCGCGTTCGCCGAGGTCCCAGAACAGGGCCGCCATCAGCTGCAGGGCCTGGCGGGCCAGCGGGGCGAGCAGGTGCTCGTCGGGGGCGTGCTGGGCGCAGGCGGGGTAGGAGTGCGGGATCCAGATGGTGGGCAGGCCGAGGTCGTCGGTGAACACGTCGTTGGGCAGGCTGCCGCCCACGTTGGGCAGCAGGGCGGGCGGGGTGCCCGTGGTCCGTTCCAGCGAGTCAAGCGCGAACCTGACCCAGGGGTTCTCCGGGTCGGTTCTTGACGCGCCCATCACCGGCCCGGGCTCCACCGCGACCATCGCGAATCCGTGCTGGTCGAGGTGGCTGCGCAGCGCCGTGGTCAGGCCCGCGATGTCGGTGCCCACCACGAACCGCAGTTGGCAGTGCGCGTGCGCGGACCCGGGGATGGCGTTGACCGGGGGGTCCGGGTTTCCGGCGGCCAGTGACAGCACTTCGAGGCTGTTCCACCCGGCCACCCGTTCGGCCGGGGTCAGCCCGGGTTCACCCCAGTCCTGGTCGACACCGGGGTCGTCGGGGCTCCCGCCGATGGGGATGGTGCCCAGTGCCGCCCGGACCGCCTGCGGAATGGGCGGTGGGCGCAGCGCGGGCACCAGGATCCGGCCCCGGGCGTCCACCAGGCAGGCCACCGCGCTGGCCAGCACGGTGGCCGGGTTGGCAAGCGCACCGCCCCAGTTGCCGGAGTGATAGGAGCGTTCCCGCAGCCGCACCCGTAGCGTGAACAGCGCCGAGCCGCGCGCCCCGAGAAAGACCGTCGGCTGCCCGGCCGCCACCCTCGGCCCGTCGGAGGCGATCAGCACGTCGGCGCTCAGCTCCTCGCGGCGCCGGGCACAAAATTCGCGCAGCCCGGGGGAGCCCGATTCTTCGCTGGTCTCGATCAGGATCGTCAGGTTGAAGCCCAGCCGGCCATCCCGGGCGCGCAGCACCTGCTCAAGCGCGGCCAGGTTGATGGTGTGCTGGCCCTTGTTGTCGGCGGTTCCCCGCCCATACCACCGATCCTGCTCGACCGTCACCTGCCACGGATCGAGGCCAGCACGCCAGCGGTGCTCCTCGGCCAGCACCACGTCGGCGTGACCATAAGTCAGCACCGTCGGCAGCCCCGGCCCCTCCCGCCGGTGCGCGACGAGGAACGGGCCACCATGGGGGTCAGGGTTCTCCGCCACCCGTGCCGTGGCGCCCAGCCGGTGCGCCGCGGGAACCATCTCCTGCTCCAGGTAACCGAGCACATCCAGGCGCCGCCCGGCGGCTTGGCTCTCGGTACGGAACGCCACCCGGCGCCGCAGATCCGCCAGAAACGCACCCGAGTCGAAGTAGTCAGCCGCGTACGCAACGGCCACCGAACGAGTCACATCACAGATCATGCGCTACGCCGGCCCCGCAGGCCGCCGTCAGGGATGACCCTGATCCCTTCGGGGACGCACACCAGGGTGTGAACCGGGGCTGATCCCGATCGACGGGGACTGCCGCCGGCGGCAGTCTTGAGACGTGGACACCACCACCTGACCTGAACGGAGACCGATCACCATGCCTGGGATCCTTGCCATAGTCCTCATCGCCGTCGTGGCCCTCATCGTCCTCAGCTTCGCCGTGCACCTGCTGTTCTCCCCCTGGCTGCTGGTGGCCCTCGGCGTCCTGGCCTTGATCAAGTTCTGGCCGCGCCGCTCCCACCGGTAGCCCCGTGCCCGGCCACCCGCTGCCCGGCGGGCGCTGAGCGCGCCGCCGGGCAGCGTGATCTTCATGCCGCTCGCCTGGATTCACAGCGGCTGGGCCTGGTGTCCGGCCAGGTTGGAGCGCCCGCTATCTGCTGAGACCGGACACTAGGAGTCGGCCAGCCACGCCAGGAAGCGGCCCCGCGACCAGCAGCGGCCGATGGCCTCGGCGCGCAGGGCCGACTGGCCGAACACCGCCAGGCCGATGATGCTGTGGCCAGAGGCGCGGCGATCGCCGAGTGTCGGTATCGCCGGCGCGACTCCGACCCCCTCCGCGGACACCCACGCCACCGCCCGCCCGGCCGCCGCTTCGTCGAGGCGGTGCAGGAAGCGCAGGCGGCTCTCGAGCGGGAAGTGCGACAGCGCCCACGTCGTGGTGACCACGGGCAGGGCGTCCGCGGGCACCCGGGCGAAGGCGTCGGGCAGCACCGCGACGGCGTCACCTTGCAGCAGCAGCGGCGGGGCCGCCGCCGCCAGCGCCAGCTCCGCTGCCAGCATCGCGGCCCGCTCCGGCTGATCCGGCCACAGGCAGGCGCGCAGCCATCGGGCGTCATCCGCGTCGGTCACGTCGACCGGATCGAGGTCGACGCCGACCCGGGCGACGACCCCGGGCATCGCCCGCGCCGGGATGGGCCGGTCTCCCACGATCGAAGACGACAGCTGCACGGGAGACGACGGGTCGCCCAGCGATTGCCCGTTGCTGTACGTGATGCCAACGCGATCGACATTGAGATTGAGCCCAGCCGAACAACCCACGTCGATCAGCCCGACCGCATTCGCGCCTACCCGGTGCGCCGCCTCGGCAATGGCCGGATACAGCACGGCGCAGCGTCCGGTCTCGCTGGGCCGCGTCCGCCGGCGCACGGCGATGGCCACGACCGAGCCGGTCATTCGCAGCAGCGTGTCGATCGCCGCGCCAGCGGCAGCGTCGCCGTCCGCGGCGGCATAGGCCGCGGCAAGCGCCGGGGCGCGTCCGGCGAGGGCGAGGTCGTGCAGCGCGGCGAGGATCACCGTGGGGTGCCGCTTGCGCGCCGGCGCCGCCTCGATGGCGCGCAGCGCCTCGCCGGACTCACTCAGGGCGACGGCGACGCGCTCGTACAGCGGCGATGTTCCGGCGGCGTCGACCTCACCGAAGTGCCGGTACACCTGAGCGAGTGTGCGGGCGCTGCCCACCGGTACGGCGCTTCCCGCGGTCGGCCCTGGCATCCCGGCGATTCTAGCCATTGAGGTCCGGATCACCTCCCCGGGGAAGGCCCTCAGTGGCTCAGGCGCCGGTAACGGTGCAGGGATAGCGGGACGAAGACGGTGATCAGCAGCAACGGCCATGCGACTGCCATGAGGACCGCGTGGTTCGTGATCCAGGAGGGGTGGGCGCCAATCGGGTCGCCGAAGAGCTGGCGGGCGGCCGAGACGGTTGAGGATAGCGGGTTCCACAGTGCGATGACTCCGAGCCATGCGGGCAGCGTGGAGATGGCGACGAAGGGGTTCCCGAGGAATCCGATGGGGAATTCCAGGGTTCGTACGCGGGCTGCATCGGGGCCGGTCAGCGACTTCAGTTCGTCCGGGCTACCTGCGCGGCGGCCGCGTACTAGATGGCGTCGGCAAGCTGATCGACCTCCTCGGTACTGCGTAGTGCGCAGCACCGTTGTGCCGGAAGCCGCCGGCGCGCGGATCGACTCCCGACCTCGATCTCTACGGCGTAGGAGTTTAAGCACTGTACACTGTAGGAGTTCTTGACCGGGCGGGCCGGGATTTGTCCACCGAGACAGCGGCAGCGGAGACCCCCAGCGCACCATCGACCTGCTGTGGGGGGTGCAGCGCCGCCGCCGGGGGCCCAAGCCCAGCCGAGCGGCGACCAGGTCGTGACCACGGCGGCCCAGAGCGTCGACCGGGATGGGCTCAGTGGGCTGTCTATGCGCCCGCTCTGGACCAGGCATCACCGTCACTGCCCTCAATAAGCGGCGACGTGCCCAGCAAAGCCGAACAGCTTGGCGTCATGGCCGACCGCGCCGACGCCGAGATCCCGGTCGGCGACCTCCCCGCCAGGCCCTGGCGGGCCGCGCTTGCTGCACGCGGCGAAGCAGCACTGGCGCCGGCTCGATGCTGTCCCACCCATGCTCGTCGAGATCGCTGCTGGTCAGCATGATGCCTGGGCCCTCACCTGACCGCAGTTCTAGTGACGCTGAACTCGCCGCCGTGGCCGGTGATCGGCCTCACTGACATCCGCACATGCGACCTCATCGTCAGCCTCCTGGACGACTACGTCCGCGGCGCTGCCCGGGGAGCGCGTCGAGGCAGCCGAAGCCCTGCGCCGCGCAGCCGGCATCTCGGACCAGCAGTGATGGCAAACCTACGCCCGCTGCTCGCCTGATGTCCTCGACCCGGCCCGCTGACCTGACAGCAACCCGCGTGGGTGCTGCCGCAGGATGCCGAGCCTACGGCGCCGCCACGACCTCAGTCCGCTCCTTCAAGTCGGAACCTGCAACGCATCATCGACGGCCATCGAGGACCTTCATCACCGAGGCACTTACCGCTGAACGCGCATGGCTCCGGCTCACTGATGTCCCACCGCGGCCGAGATGCGGTTGCGGCCAGTGATGAAGGCCAGCCCGTACAGGACTGCCACCACGATCAACAGGAATTGGTAGCCGGTGATCAGGGAGAGGTACTCGAGCGTGCCGCCGACCATGGCGCCGAGGAGATTGGCGGCGAACGCCGTCGCCGCGGTTTCCACCCCGGCGAACCGCTGGGCGAAGACGAGGTTGGCAAGGTAGACCGGGGCGAACGCCAGGGCGCTTGCCGCGAGGAACCGGGGAACGACGGGCAATCCGAGCAGTGCCCCCTGCGGCACGAACCAGGCCACCGCGAGGGCACACAGGAGCCCCACGTACAGCACCGGGCTGGGGGGCAGCCGCACCCATCTTGCCGTCTCGACGGCCAGGTAGACCGCGACCAGGACGCCCGCGAAGACCAGGGCGTTCACGAACCAGGTGGTGCCGAACAACAGCGCGAACTGCACGATGCTCTTGGTTTCCAGCAGCAGGAAGGCAGCGCCCATGAAGGCCAGGTCCAGGTAGGACCGCATCCGGCTGAGCGGGCCGCCGGCCAGCCGGACGAGCAGCAGCGAGGCGAGCAGAATCGCGCCAAGCAGCCACAGGTACGCCGGCGGGATGGTCGCGCTGGCCAGGTAGGGGAACGGGCGGTTGTCGGTGGCGGGGGCTACCCGGGTGCCGTGCCAGAAGCTGGCACAATCGGGCACCGGCCCCGCCGGGCGGACGGTCAGCACTGCCATACGACGGCCTTGGAGGAAGCCGCCCAGTTGCGCGCACGGGTCCCGGCCGAATGCGTCCTGGATCGTGGTCGCGTACCTGTTGAGCACGAATGGCGCGTAGTAGTTGTACATCGCGAAGGTTCCGCCCGGCGCCAGGTGCGCCCGGGCTGCCTGGAGTGCCTGGGTGGTGAGCAGGTAGCTCTCCAGGCGGATGCCGGACTGGCCGGCCAGCGCCGTCAGCGAGTCGGGCAGCGCATACAGGATGAGGTTGTACCGCTGCTGCGTATCTTGCAGGTACTGGCGGCCGTCATCGATGTGGACGGTGACCCGCGGGCTCTGGTAGGGGTGGGCCGGATGATATTGCCGCCCGATCTGCACGAGCAGGGGGTCGATCTCGACCGCGTCGACGTGCCTGGCTCCTTCGGAGAGGGCGACCGCGACATCGTTCCCGTTCCCGGCCCCGATGATCAGGACGTTGCCCAGGCTCGCGCGGGAGACGTGCTGGTAGGGGAGCAGGTAGAACTGCTTGTTCTTCCGTATCGCCGAGAGCGGATGAATTCCCTGATAGGGAATATTGTTCGCGGATATGAACAGCACGGAATTACCGTGCCGCTTGTGCAGGGTCAGCTTGTTGTAGGGCGACCACTCCTGGTGGGGGGTCACTGACTGCCACGTCAGCAGCAGGACCACGGCGCCGACGGCCAGGATCTGCCACATACGGGCCTTGGGCGCCAGAACGATGACAAGGCCGATACAGGCGATCACGCCCCAGGTCACGGGTGGCTGGTCGAGGAAAGACAGCAGAGAGAAGAGCGCTATCCCGGCGATGCTGCCCAGAATGTCGAGCCGGTACGCGCTCAGCGGGCGGAACCGGATGAAGATCCTCGCGACGCCCTGGCCGAGCCCGGCCATGACCGCAACGGTGAGCAGGAAGACCAGGCTGAAGCTGACCGGTTGCGGCAGCGCCCGCGACTGCCCGACGCCGGAGAAGATCAGCGGCCCGCCGGCACCTGAGTGCAGGATGACCGGGAACTCCAGGACGAACCCCACGAGCGCCAGCAGCGCCACCGGCGTCCAGCGCAGGAAGTCCCGGCTGGACGCCGCGTTCAGGAAGCCGATCCCGATCCCGAGGAAGCTGGCCAGGAGCACGAAGTTGGTTGCCTCGGTCACGTAGACGTTGTTCGCGGTGATCCAGCGGATCAGCGCCAACTCCACGAACAGCATCAGGAAACTGGCGAACGCAAGCCGCACCTGGTCTGCGCGCCGGGGCTGAGGCGGGCTAGCCACGCCAGCCAGCAGCCGGCATCCTCGGCCCCACCGTTGCTGGTCACTTCAGACAGCCGTTCGGCATCCATCTCTGTACCGTAACGAACAGGGATATGCGGGCACCAATCCGGCAGCCCGGCCGCACGCGAGTGCATTGCCCGGGTCCGCCGCGCCAAGCGCTGGGCAGCCGCCTGGCGGTCTCCGTAAACTTGGTCAGGAACCGGCCGCGCCGAGCGCCGCCGTGATCTCCTGGATCGCCGCTGCCTCGGCCGGGCTCACCTGCTGACCGTGTTCCTTGTGGGCGGAGGCGACCCGGCCGGCGAGAGCCACGACGAAGCGCCGGTAGTCGTCTCGTTCTTCGGCGGTCGCCTTGCCCTCGAGCAGCGCGGCTGCCTCGCGCAGGTGCCCGAGCCCGTGCTCCTTGAGTTCTTCGGCGGAGTGGTACCGGGTATGGTCCACGTGGGGTTTCGCCGCCACGATCTCATCGAGTAGCTCGCTTTCACCATGCTCGGCGCGCGCTTCGGCGTAGGCCTTCGACATGGCGATCGTCTCGCGGACCATCCCACCGTGCGCTGCGGTGATCACGATCATGCCGGCGGTGGGCGGCCCCTCCAGCACCACCGTCCATTCCTCGGGTGTGAAGGCGCCCTTTGTCGTCATGTCATGCTCCCTGTACTCATCGGGTAGAAACGGACCGGGTTCAGGTCTCTGGTCCCGGACGGCCTCGATCTCAGCCGACCACGCCGAGGGCCAGGAACTGCTCACCCATCGTGGGTGAGGCTCAGCATCGATGACATGCCAAGTGTGAAGGAGCCAGCGTGGTGGGAAACGCAGTAGTGCATTTCGAGGTCGGCGCCGCGGCTGACGGGCCGCTGCTGGCGTTCTACGGAGAGCTGTTCGGCTGGGGACTGCAGGGCCTGCCCGGCGGTGGTTACACGATGGTCGACACCTGCGGTGGCAGCGGGATCAATGGCGGTATCGGCAGGAGCCGAACCGGTGAACCGTGGTCGACGTTCTACGTCGAGACCGACGATCTGCAAGCGACGCTGGACAAGGCGAACTCGCTCGGTGGCACCACCGTCATGCCGGTCACCGACTTCGGCGGGGTGGTGACCATAGCCATGTTCAACGACCCCGATGGCCTGCTGGTTGGCCTGGTGCGGGCGCCCGCTGAGGCGTCCGGAGGGGACGGGCCAGCCCCGTCGGCCGGTCCTGGCGCGCCGGTTACCTGGTTCGAGGTCATGGGTTCTGATGCCGCCCGCACCCAGCGGTTCTACGTGGACCTGTTCGGCTGGACGGTGGACAGCGCAGCTTTCCCTGGCTACGCGACGGTGGACACCGGCACCGGCCGGGGCATCCAGGGCGGCATCGGCGGGGGTGCGGAATCCCGCTGGGCGACCATCTACGCGAAGGTGGCCGACGTGGACCAGACCTTCAGCCGCGCCGAGAAGCTCGGCGGATCGCGCATCCTCGATCCGGGGGTGCCCGCGCTGAAGGCCGCCGCGCGCGCCGCGCTCTACGGGTCACCCGACGACCACATGAAGACCGGTGCGTTCCGCGACCCGTCGGGAAATGTCTTCGGTCTCTTCAGCTACTGAGCGCGGCAGGCCGCCTTACGAATCGGAGCCGCTCGCGTTCGCCCGGCGCCGGTTGCGCTGGGCAAGCGCCGCGCGCAAGAGCTCGTCGAGATCCTCGTCGCTGAGCGCGTCCAGTTCGGCGTGGCGGGACGAGTCCGCGGCGAGCCCGAATTCCGGGTCGGCGGAGATAACCTCGGCCAGTTCCGCGACCGTCGGGCCGGCGAAGACGTGGTGAACCGGCAGGCTCACGCCGTAGGTGTCCGCGACACGGGCGACGAATCTGGTCGCGGTCAGTGAGTGGCCGCCGGCCGCGAAAAGGTTGTCGTGCACGCCGACCGGCTCCTCGGTGGCGAGGAGGTCGCTCCAGATCCCGACGAGGGTCGCCTCGACCGTGTTCCTGGGCTGAACGCGGCCCCCCGCTGCTGGCAAAGCACCCCACCGCGGGGCAGGCAGCGCGGCCCGGTCGACCTTCGCGGTCGGCGTCAGCGGCAGCGCGGGCAGCGCGGCCACGAGCGCCGGGATCATGTAGTCGGGCAGCGCGGCGCGCAGGTGGGGCCGCAGTTCGTTGAGCAGGTCGGTGCCGGGCTGCGCCAGTGTGCTGCCGCTGCGGGGCACGATGTAGGCGGCCAGTGCAAGCTCACCGTCCCTTGTCGCGGTGACGACGGCCGCCTGACGCACGTCACGGTGGGCGCGCAGCACGGCTTCGATCTCGCCGCACTCGATACGGAACCCGCGGATCTTCACCTGCTGGTCGTTCCGCCCGGCCAGTTCGAGGCCGCTGCCTTCCCGCCACCGGCCGAGGTCGCCGGTCCGGTACATGCGTGCCCCTGGCTCGTCGCTCCACGGATCGGGAACGAACGACCGCGCCGTGAGCCGCGGCCGGTTGTAGTAACCGCGCCCCACGCCCCGGCCGGCCAGGCAGACCTCGCCCACCACCCCGACCGGCACCGGCATCAGGCGCTCGTCCAGGACGTACACGCGGACGTGCTGGAGCGGCGGCCCGATCTGGGCCGCATCGGGCGCCTGGGTGACGACGCCGGCCATCGCCCATACGGTGGTCTCGGTCGGGCCGTAGACGTTCCACAGGCTGGCGCCGGGCGCCATCAGCTCGCCCGCGAGGTCGGCCGGGAGGGTCTCGCCGCCGGACAGGCGCAGTCGCACGCCAGCGGGCACGCCGCCGGCCGCCTCCAGCAAGCGCCACGTCTGCGGCGTCGCCCGCAACGCCGTCGCGCCCGTCCGCTCGATCAGCGACAGCAGCCGGTCGGGCTCACGAGCCTCCTCGGTGGTCCCGATCACGAGGTCGGCGCCGCAGAGTGCGGGCAGCAGAAGCTCGAGGACGTGGGGGTCGAACGACAGCGACGTGACGGCGACGAGGCGGTCGCCGCTGCCGAGGTTGAGCATCCGCCGGGACGACGCGAGCCGGTCCGCGACCGCCCGGTGCTCGATGGCGACGCCCTTGGGCTGCCCGGTCGAGCCGGAGGTGAAGATGAGGTAGGCGAGCGCGTCCGGAGGCAGCGGAACGGGATCGAGCGGGGGACCGGCCGTGGCCGCCGGGTCGTCGGCGCAGATCACCGCAGCACCCTCGGCCACCGATTGGGCGAGGTCGCGGTGCGCGGAGTCGGAGATGACCGTCCGCAGGCCGGCGGCGCGGGCCATGGTGGCCAGCCGCGCCCTGGGGAAACCCGGATCCAGCGGCACGTAAGCGCCGCCGGCCCACCACACGCCGAGCAGTGCGGCCAGCATGCCGGTGCCGCGCTCGACGCAGAGCCCGACCCGCGTCTCGGGGCCGACGCCACCGCGGGCGAGAGTCCGGGCGATCCGGGCGGCGCGATCGCAGACCTGGCTCATCGAGACGGCACCGTCGCCGTCGATGACGAGCGATGCCGATGCCTGGAGCAGGCGCCGGACGTCCGCGCCCTCGTCGTCCTCGAGGGGGAGGGCCGGGCGGTTGCGCCCGATGATCAGCGCGTCGCGCTCCATCGCCGACAGCATCGGCAGGTCGGCCACCGGGGTGCCGGGAGCCTTCGCCGCGTGCTCGAGCAGGTGCGCCATACAGCGCAGGAACCGGCCGGCCCAGGGCGGGTCGAACTGGTCCGTGCAGTACTGCATCGCCAGCTGCGTGGTCTGGCCCCCCCGGGGGTCCGCGTACACGCTCATGTCGAGTTTCGCGGTCCCGGTGGTCAGCTCCCGGCAGCGCGCGGTGATGCCGGGAAGATCCAAGGTGGGCGGCGTCTGCGGCTCGCTGACGAACTGGATCTGAATGAGCGGCCAGTGCCCGAGCGAGCGGTCCGGCGCGAACTCTTCGACGAGCTTCTCGAACGGGGCCTGCTGATGCGCCACCGCATCCAGGGTGGTGTCCCTGACCCGGCCGAGCAGCTCGGCGAAGGCCGGATCGCCGGCCAGCGAGATCCGCAGCGGGACGGTGTTCGTGAACATGCCGACGATCGGGTCCAGCTCGGTGTGGGTGCGCCCGGCCACCTGGGTGCCGATCACGATGTCGGTCTCGCGCGCGTAGCGCGACAGCGCCGCGGCGAACCCGGTCAGGAGCACCATGAACATGGTGGCGTTGGCATCACTGGCCACCGCTGCCAGGCGCCGGGTCGTCCCGGCGCCGATGGTGATCTCCGCCAGGGCGCCATGCGAGGACTGCCCCGGGGGCCTGGGCCGGTCACCGGGCAGCGTGAGGACCTGCGGTGCGCCGCGTAGCTGCGCACGCCAGTAGCTGAGCTGCCGGTCAAGCTCCTCGCCGCGCATCCGGTCGTGCTGCCACACGGCGTAGTCGCCGTACGTCATCCACAGCGGCGGCAGCGACGGGGGCACGCCGGCCGTTTCGGCCCGGTAGGCGGCGGACAGCTCGCCGATCAGGATCTCCATGGACACGCCGTCGCTGATGATGTGGTGCATGACCAGCACGAGCAGGTGCCGGCCCGGCCCGGCGCCGATCAGGGTGGCGCGCATCAGCGGCCCGGTGGCCAGGTCGAACGGCTGGCGTGCGCGGTCGGCCGCGATCGACTCGGCCTGCCGGGTGCGTTCGCCGTCCGCCATCGCCGCCGGGAGATCGAGGCGCTCGATCGGCACCGTGCCGGTGTCGGCGACGACCTGCTCGGGCACGCCGTCGAAGGCAACGATGCTCGTCCGCAGCACGGCGTGCCGCGCGACCATGGCGTCGAGCGCCCGCTGCAGCATGCGGGAGTCCAGCGGCCCGTCGAGCCACATCGCGTACGGCATGTTGTACGTCGGTACGCCGGGCTCGAGCTGATCGAGGAACCACAGCCGCTGCTGCGCGAACGACACGGGAAAACGCATGGGTGGGGACCTACCTCCCGTCCGCGGGGGCGAGCGTCTGCAGCAGATCGCCGGCCTGCGCGCCGCCGGGCGCTGCCCGCGCCGCGCCGCCGTCAGCGTCGGTCAGCGCGGCGGCCAGCCCGGCGACCGTGGGATCGGAGAAGAGCGTGCGGATGGGCAGGTCGATGCCGTAGACAGCCCGGATGCGGGCCATCAGTTGCGTCGCGGTCAGCGAGTGGCCGCCGAGCGCGAAGAAATTGTCACTGACCCCGACCGGCTCCGGCAGCGCGAGCAGTTCGGCGATGATCACCGCGAGTTTCGACTCCGTCGGCGTCCGCGGCGCGACCGGGGCCTGGCCGGGGGCCGCGCCCCAGTCCGGCTCGGGCAGCGCGCGGTAGTCGATCTTCCCGTTGCCGGTGCGCGGCAGCGCGGGCAGCACCACGAAGGCGGCCGGCACCATGTAGTCGGGCAGCACCTCGCGAAGGTGCTCGCGCAGCCCGGCGGGGGGCTGGCCGAGGCCGGAACGGGTGACCAGGTAGCCGACGAGCCGGACGTCGTGGCCCCCGCCGCGGACCGACACCACGGCCTGCGCGATGTCGTCGTGGCCCCGCAGCGCCGCCTCGACCTCGCCGCTTTCGATCCGGTAGCCGCGGATCTTGATCTGCCGGTCCGCGCGGCCGGCCAGTTCGAGCCGGCCGGAGGAGTTCCACCGGCCGACATCGCCGCTGCGGTACAGGCGCGCGCCGGGCCGTCCTGCGAACGGGTCCGGGACGAACCGGGCCGCGGTCATGCCGGGCGCACCGTGGTAACCGTTGGCCAGCGCGGCGCCGCCGATGCAGACCTCCCCAAAGACACCGGGCGGTACCGGCCGCAGCCGGGAGTCGAGCACGTAGTGCTGGGTTCCTGCGACGATCGACCCGACCTCGAGCGGGGCAGGCGAGGGGCTGACCGGCCAGCCGCCCGAGTAGATCGTCGTCTCGGTCGGGCCGTACATGTTCCACAGGCGAACCCCCGGTCCCGCGCCGATCGCGTCGGCGAGGTACCTGGGGCAAGGCTCCCCGCCGCTTATCCGCAGCGTCACCTCGTCAGGGACACCGCCGGCGTCCTCGAGCATCCGCCAGCCGGTGGGCGTCGCCTGCAGCGCGGTTGCCCCGCTGTCGGCCAGCAGCGCACGCAGCCGCGCCGCGTCTTGTCCCTGCTCGGTATCGGCGATCACGACGCACCCTCCGGTCAGCACCGGCAGGAGCAGTTCGAGCACGGTGATGTCAAACGCGAAGGTCGATTCGGCGACGAACCGGTCCGCGGTGCCGAGCCCGTACAACGGCCCCAGGGAGGCAAGCAACTGGGCGATGGCGCCCTGCGTCACGCTGACCGCCTTTGGCCGGCCGGTCGATCCCGAGGTGTAGATCGTTACCGCGGTGGCCGACGCCGGCAGATCGCTTATCGGCTCGGCTGGGCCGCCCGCGGCGGGCAGCGCTGCCAGGTCCACGACCGGTATCGGGGCTGCGGCAGCGCCGGATGGGGGGACCGGCGCGCCTTCGACGCTGCTGTCGACCACGATCGCGGCGGCGCCCGAGTCGCTGAGCATCGTGGCGAGCCGCCTGGCCGGGTAGATCGGGTCCAGCGGCACGTAGGACGCGCCAGCCGACCAGACGCCGAGTATCGCGGGCAGGAACCGGGCACCGCGCGGCAGCAGGATCGCGACCTGGCCGCACACGCCGACGCCGAGTTCGCCGACGGCGGCCGCGATCCGCCGGGCCAGCTCGCGCACCTCGGTGCCGGTCAGCGCACCGTCGGGACCGATGGCGACGACCGCATCGCTGGCGCATGCCGCCCAGAGCTGGGCCAGCGCGGTCGCGTCCGGGTCGGCGACCGGGCCACCGTCCGGCCAGACCCTTGTGACCAGGGCAAACTCTTCGGACGACATGATCTCCGCGTCGGCGACGAGCAGGCCGGGATCATCGTGAAGGCAATGCAGGATCGCGGTGAAACCGTCGGCCACGCGCTGGCCGGTGGCCGCGTGGAACAGGTCGCTGTTGTAGTTGACCCGCACCTGCGGCCCGGCCGGCGCGCCGGTGACGGTCAGCTCGATCTCGAACTTGGCGGTGCCGTTCTGGATCAGCTCCGGGCGCCAGCTCAGCCCGCCGCGGTCCGGGACGGCCCAGGACTCTTCCATCGCGAACAGAACCTGGACCAGCGGCGTTCGCGCCGGGTCGCGGTCGGGCCTGACCAGTTCCACCACCCTGGCCATCGGCAGTTCCTGCTGCGCCAGCGCCCGTGTGATCGCGGTGTGGACGGCGCGCACCAGGTCGCGGAGCGTTCCGTCGGCGTCGACCCGGATCCGGATCGCGACGGTGTTCATGACCAGCCCGACGACCGACTCGGTCTCCGGCCGGGTTCTGGCGGCCATCGGCACCGCGACCAGCAGGTCGCCGCAGCCGGTCAGCCGGGTGAGCACGACCGCGTACGCGGCAAGCAGGACCGCGAACTGCGTGGTCCCCTCCCGTGCGGCGAGTTCTTTGAGCCCCTCGGCCAGGCCGGCGTCGATCGCGCCGTCGATACCTCCGGCGGCGAACGTCTGGCGCGCCGGGTACGGCTCATCCACCGGTAGCGGCAGCGTCGGCCGGGCATCGGCCAGCTCGGTCCGCCAGAATCGCTCGGCCGGCGCGTACCCGCCGGCTTCGGCGTGCTCGAGCTGCCAGATGGCGAAGTCGGCGTACTGGATCGGCGGTTCGGTGACAACCGGGCCGCCGCCGCGGCTGATCGCTTCGTAGTCCGCGGACAGCTCGTCGAACAGGACCCGGAATGACCAGCCGTCCGCGACGATGTGATGCACGACCACCGCGAGCGCGTGAGTTTCCGGTGACAGCCGTACCAGAACGGCGCGAACGAGCGGCCCGGTGGCGAGGTCGAACGACGTGCGGGCGAGGTCGCGGATCAGCGTCCGGGCGGCCGGCTCCCGCTCGCCGGCGGCCAGGTGCTCGACGGAGGTGACCGGCAGTGGCTGCGCGGCCGGCTCGTCCTCGATCACCTGCACCGGCACGCCGGCCTCGTTGCGGAAGGTGGTGCGCAGCGCCTCGTGCCTGAGCAGCGCGGCGTCCCAGGCTTGCTGCAGCGCGCTGACCTCGAGCGCGCCGTCCAGCCACAGCGCCCACGCGATGTTGTAGACGGGGTCACCTGGGTCCATCTCGGCCAGCACCCACATCCGCCGCTGGCCGAACGACGTGGGGAACTCGTATACGGCCACGATCAGCCTTCCTGTCCCTGGTCAGCCGTTGCCACGCGGTATGCGCTCCGGTCCCTGCGCCCGATGGTGGACGCCGCCACCGCCGGCCGGGCCGCCGCGATGGCGGCGGCACAGGCCGCAAGCGTGGGTGCCTCGTAGAACGCGGCCAGGCCGAGTTCGGCGCCGAACACCTCGCCGATGCGGAACATCAGGCGCGCAGCGGACAGGGAGTTGCCGCCGAGTGCGAAGAAGCTGTCCTCGCGGCCGATACCGCCGCCGCTGGCGCCGTCCTGCGGCAGCAGCAGCCGCCAGATGCCGGCGAGCCGTTCCTCGGTGGCGCCGCGGGGCAGGGCAGCCGGCCCGCGGGTCTCCGGCCCGGGCGGGGGCAGCGCGGCCCGGTCCACCTTGCCGTTGGCGTTCAGCGGGAACCGGTCGAGGGCCTTGAATCCGGTGGGCACCAGGTAGTCCGGCAGCCGCTGCGCGACGAAGTCGCGAAGCATGGACGGCCGCAGGGCGGCGGTATCCATTCCTCCGGCCGGCGTTACGTAGCCGATCAGGTGCCGCAGCGCACCCTCGCCCGCGACGAGGACGACCGCTTCGCGCACTCCCGGATGCTCGCGGAGGACCGCCGCGACCTCGCCGGGCTCGACCCGGAAGCCGCGGATCTTGACCTGATCGTCCAGGCGGCCGGCGAATTCGAGTGTCCCGTCCGCGCGCCAGCGCGCCAGGTCTCCGGTCCGGTACAGGCGCGTGCCGTAGCCGGACGGGTCGGGCACGAATGCCCGCGCCGTCGCCGCGGCGTTCCCCGCGTAACCGCGGGCCAGCCCGTCCCCACCGGCGTACAGCTCGCCGGTCACGCCAGCCGGTACGGGCCGCCCGCAGGCGTCGAGCACGTGCACGGTGGTGTGCTGGATCGGGTGGCCGATCGGTACCGTCACCGCGACCTGGGCCGGGTCGGTCATGACATGGCACGCGGTGAAGGTGGTGTTCTCGGTCGGGCCGTAGCCGTTGACCAGGGGCCGGCCGCGGCGCGCGGTGAGCACATCGCGTACCGTGCCCGGATCGAGCACGTCGCCGCCCGCCAGGACGACCGGGACGGCGGCGAGCGCGCCGATATCGGTCTCGGCCAGCTGATGGAACAGCCCAGCGGTGAGCCAGGCGACCGTCACGCCCGAAGTGCGCAGCAGCGACGCGATATCCGCCAGCCCGAGCGGACCGGGCGGTGCGATCACGACCGTGGCGCCGGTGAGCAGCGCGCCCCAGATTTCCAGCGTGGAGGCATCGAACGCGACCGGGGACAGGTGCAGCAGCCGCTCGCCGGGGCCGAGGGGAGCGAACGTCGGGTCGCTGATGAGCCGGATGACGGCGCGCTGCGGTACGGCGACGCCCTTCGGCACGCCGGTCGAGCCTGAGGTGAAGCTGATGTAGGCCAGGCTGAGCGGATGCGCGAGGTCCGGGGGCGCCGTGCGCTCGCCGGCGGCCGTACCGGGCACGGCGTCGACACGGGCCAGTTCCACGCCGGCCGGTTGCGGCACGGCGCCGGCGGTGTCGGCCGTGACCAGCACGAGCCGGGCATCCGCCGCGGCGATCATGGCGGCGGCGCGGGGCGCCGGGGTGCCGATGTGGATCGGCAGGTAGGCGCCGCCGGCCTTGAGCACGGCCAGCAGGGCGGCGACAAGGTCAGTGCCGCGCTCCATCGCCACTCCTACCGGCGTGTCCGTGCCCACGCCGCGGCGGCGCAGCAGCCAGGCCAGCGCGTTGCTGCGCCGGTCGAGTTCGGCGTAGCTGACCGATTCGCCGCCGAAGACCAGCGCCGCCGCGTCCGGGTTCCTCGCGACCTGGGCCGCGAACAGGCCGGGGATCGTAGCGTCCGCGGGATACACGATCACCCTTCCTGTTTCTGGGCAGCCATTCTTTGATCGACCGCCACCATGCGCAGCTCGGTGGTGTAGCGCAGCCCCTGGGCGTCGGTGAACCACGCCTGGTCCGGGGCAGGCAGCATCTCGACGACCGTCACCGTCGCGCCGGCGCTGGCCTTGCGGGCGCGGCGCAGCGACCGGGAGATCAGGTCGATCGATGCGGGGCTGGTCAGGTCCGCGTAGATCGGCTTGCCTTCGCCGGTGAACCTGCAGAACACATGCCGGGGCAGGCCGTGGCCCGCTGCCCACGCCCTGGCCTGCAGATAGCGGGCGCTCTCGTCGGTGGTGTCGGCGAACGCGGGCTCGGTGGCGGCGAGCCGCCACGTCTCACGGCTCACCACGAGATCGTCGATGGTGATGCGCGGCACGTGCGCACCCGGCGGCGCCAGGCCGAAACAGTTTGCGGCCGTCATGCTGATCAGGTCGCCGACGACCTCGAGCAGGCCACGCTCCAATGTCCCGTCCCGGCGGCGCACCCGCAGCCCGGCGGGAGAGCCGGTCAGGTCACATTCGCCGACCGGCAGGGTGGCGGCGGGGTCATAGCCGCAGGAGTCGTGTGCGAACAGGAGCCGGAGGTCGCCGGGCGACTGCAGCGAGTTGGCCTGCTGGGCGCCGGTGCCGCCGAGCTCGGCGGTCTCGGCGAACCACACGGCAGGGGCGTGCAGGTCGTGCCGCAGGGCGGCGCGGACGGCGTCCGGGTCGTCGTGGAACGCCAGCCAGCTGGCGTAGCGCACGGTGACCATGCTGGGGTGAACCTCGCCGAGCACCCAGGTGAGCCTGCCGCCGGACGCGGCGTCCGCGCCCGCGATCATCAGGTCGGGGCTGTGGTGCACCGCCACCGGCCACGGCAGTGCCTGGTCCGGGAACTCCGCCGTCACCCGCTCTCGCAGGTCGGCTGCCCGGAGCTGGACCCGCCGTGCGCCCGGCGGCAGATCCAGGATCGCCGACCAGCGCTGCTCCAGCGCGCGCATCGCAGGCTCGATGAGCTTCGGCGGGTCGGACAACGTGTCGTTGACCATCATCCAGACGTCGACAAACGGCACCACGTCGGTGCCGAGGGCCGCGGCTCGCTGCCGGTAGGCCTCCCTGAAGTGCCGCGCGTACAGCGCGCCGCAGACGGTGATGAACCACCGTGCGCTGTCGAGCACCAGCGCCAGCGGCGCGCGCAGGCCGTCAAGGACGTCGGCGCCCAGCCGCACCGAGTCGCCGCGCAGGCATTCCTCGAAGGCGACCGTACGGCCTGCATAGAGCTTTCCCGCCCGGCGCGTGGGCGGCTCGCCGGACAGGCGGGTGAACGTCGCCTCAAGCCCGGCCATGGCCACCGCGACCCGCTCCGGGTCGCCGGCCGCGCCGGCCAGTTCGTCCCTGGCAGCGGTCAGCTCGTCCAGGGCCTTTTCGGCCGGCCCGCGGATGCCGTCCTCGGTGACCCGCGACAGGAGCGCCCGCACGGCGCGCTCGGGCTCGAGGTCCTGCGGGGCTACGTCGACCTGCCAGGCCAGCCGGCCGCTGTCGGCCAGCCGCGCCATCACCGCGAAGACGTCCGCGACATCGCCGAACCCGGCCGAATGGCCGGCGAGCAGCGCGGCCGCGATCGCACCAGCGTCCCTGGTGCCGTCACACGCCCGCATGACCGCCGCCTCGGCCGGCGTCAGCGGCACCGGGGGGGTCAGCGCCACGCGCAGCAGGTTGCCCTCGACGCCCACGAACGGCATCCGCCGGGGCACGAGCCAGGGGCGCAGCGCGGTGGCGTGGTCAGCCATGACGGCGCGCACGGCCCAGCCCTCCAGGTAGGTGGCGCGTGCGGCCAGCGAGAATGCCGGTGCGGCGTGCGTGGTGCGGATGCCGCGGTCATCGTCGATCTGCGACCAGCCCACCGGCCCGAAGAAGCCGATGCTGTCGTTCTTCGCGCAGTAGCGCTGCAGGTAGCTCGCGACGAGTGCCTCGTGCTGCCGCTGCTGGGAGTTGCGTTTGGCCGGCTCCGGCCCGCGGCGGACCAGCGCGTCGATGCCGGTGGTCAGCGCGTGGCGGTTCTGCCAGGCGACCGCTTCCCGCAGCGCAGGCAGGCCAGCCGCCTCGTGCAGGGCCGCGGACATGCGCCGGACCGCGGCGGTGAACTCGGCGGCATAGGCGGCGCGGGCCTGGTCCCTGCGCTGCCCCATCCGCGGTGGCGGCCGCGTCCGCGGCGATCACGGCGTCCGCGGCGCGGGCAAGGCCGGTGTCCCCCAGTGCAGCGAGCAGATGGAGCGGGAAGCCCGCCCCGCGCAGGCACACCGTTCGCCACAGGGCCCAGTCCCCGGTCAGGCGTACGAGATGCGGCGCGAGCGTGGCCAGGCCCGGCGCCAGCCGCGGGGCAGCGGCCACGCGATAAGCACCGCGGTCCGTGCGGTCGGTGCTTGGCAGCGCCACGGCCGGTCGCGGCGCACTGGCCGCAACCTGGCCGGCCGGCCGGGCCGCGTCGATGGCGGCGGCACTGGCGGCAAGCGTGGGTGCCTCGTAGAACGCGGCCAGCCCAAGTTCGACGCCGAACACCTCGCCGATGCGGAACATCAGGCGCGCCGCGGACAGGGAGTTGCCACCGAGTGCGAAGAAGGTGTCCTCGCGGCCGATACCGGCGCGTGCGCCGTCCTGCGGCAGCAGCAGCCGCCAGATATCGGCCAGCCGTTCCTCGGTGGCGCCGCGCGGCGGAGCGGCCTCCCTGCGGGCCTGAAGTTCGGCCGGGGGCAGCGCGGCCCGGTCGACCTTGCCGTTGGCGGTCAGCGGGAACCGGTCGACGGCCTTGAATGCGGCCGGTACCAGGTAATCGGGCAGCCGCTGCGCGACGAAGTCGCGCAGCGCCGACGGCTGCAACGCAGCGGGATCCACGCCGTCGGCCGGCGTGACGTAGCCGATCAGGTGCCGCTGCTCGCCCTCGCCCGCCACCAGGACGACCGATTCCTGCACTCCCGGATGCTCGCGGAGCACCGCCGCGACCTCGCCGGGTTCGACCCGGAAGCCGCGGATCTTGACCTGGTTGTCCACCCGGCCGACGAAGTCGAGTGTCCCGTCCGCGCGCCAGCGCGCCAGGTCTCCGGACCGGTACAGGCGCGTGCCGTGCCCGTACGGGTCGGGCACGAACTTCTCCGCCGTCGCCGCGGCGTTCCCCGCGTAACCACGGGCCAGCCCGTCACCGCCGGTGTACAGCTCGCCGGTCACGCCGATCGGCACGGGCCGCCCACGGGCGTCAAGGACGTACACGCTGGTGTGCTGGATCGGGCGGCCGATCGGCACGGTCGCCGCTGCCTGGCCCGGGTCGGTCATGACATGGCAGGAGGTGAAGGTGGTGTTCTCGGCCGGGCCGTAGCCGGCGACCAGGGGCCGCCCGCGGCGCGCCGCGAGCACGGCACGCACCGCGTCCGGATTGAGCACGTCGCCGCCCGACATGAGAACTCCGACGGTGGCGAGCGCGTCGATATCGGTCTCGGCCACCTGGTGGAACAGCCCGGCGGTGAGCCACACGACCGTCACGCCGGAGCTGCGCAGCAGCGACGCGACATCCGGCAGCCCGAGCCGGCCGGGGGGCGCGATCACGACCGTGGCACCCGTCAGCAGCGCGCCCCAGATTTCCATCGTGGACAGATCGAAAGCGACCGGGGACATCAGCAGCAGCCGCTCGCCGGGGCCGAGGGGGGCGTACGCCGGATCGCTGACCAGCCGGACGACGCCGCGCTGCGGGATGCTGATGCCCTTCGGCACGCCGGTCGAGCCCGAGGTGAACAGGATGCAGGCCAGGCTCAGCGGATGCGCGACGTCCGGCGGTGCGGCCTGCTCGCCGGCGGCCTGCCCGGCCGCGGCGGGCACGGCATCGACACGGAGCATGTCCACGCCCGCCAGCCGGGGCATCGCGTCGGCGGTCTGCGCCGTGACCAGAACGAGCCGGGCATCCCCGGCGGTGAGCATGGTGGCGACGCGGGGCGCCGGGGTGCCGATGTGGATCGGCAGGTAGGCGCCGCCCGCCTTGAGCACGGCCAGCAGGGCGGCAACGAGGCCGGGGCCGCGCTCCATCGCCACCCCGACCCGCATGTCCGTGCCCACCCCACGGCGGCGCAGCAGCCAGGCCAGCGCGTTGCTGCGCCGGTCGAGTTCGGCGTAGCTGACCGATTCGCCGCCGAAGACCAGTGCCGGCGCGTCCGGGTTCCTGGCGACCTGGGCCGCGAACAGCGCGGGAATGGTGGCGTCCGCGGGGTAGCCGGCGTGGGTGCGGTGCCACCCGGTGGCCACGTCCGGCGCGCGGCAGGCCTGCCCGGCGATCGGCTCGGCCACCGGCCCGGAGCCGTTCACCGCCGCCCGGCGGCTCCAGGACTCCAGCAGCCGGGACTCGGCACCGGTGAGCAGTTCCAGCCCGCCGATGCCGGTCTCCGGCCTGGCCAGGGCATCGGTGAGCAGGTTCAGGTAGTGCGTGACCATCCGGGACATGGTGGTCTCGTCAAACAGGTCGGTCGAGTGCTCCCAGATCAGGCTCAGGTCGTCATCCTCGGGCCGGGGCTCCCGGCCAAGCCGCTGCGCGGCTCGCGGCACCACGATCACGTTGAGGTCGCACTTGGCCGAGCCGTTCGCGCGCTCGGTGACCGCGCCGGTGAGCCCGCCGAAGTCAAGATCGGGCACGGCGGAGTCGTGGAAGCTGAACATGACCTGGAACAGCGGCGTGCGGGATGGGTCGCGGGCCGGGCCGATCGCGTCGATGAGAGCGTCCACGGGGGTGTCCGACCAGGCCAGCGCATCGACGACGGTCCGCTGCACCTGGTCGAGCAGGCTCGCGAATGACATCTGGGCGGAGACCTTGGTCCGCAGGACCAGGGTGTTGACGATCATGCCGAGCAGCGGTTCGAACTCGGGCAGGCCGCGGTTCGCCGCGCCGGTGCCCACGAGCATGTCCTGCTGACCGGTGTAGCGGTACAGCAGCGCCGCGAAGCCCGCGTACATGGTCGAGAACAGCGACACCCGGTGCTGCCTGCTGAACGAGCGCAGCGCGCGGGACAACTCGGCCGGGACCTTGATCCGCGGCGCGGCGCCGCGGAAGCTCATGACCGGCGGCCGCGGGTGATCGGCCGGCAGCGTCAGGATGTCAGGTGCGCCGGCCAGCGTGGCGGTGCCGTGGTCCACGTGAGCCCGCAGCACCTCGCCCCGCATCCAGTCCCGCTGCCACAGCGTGTAGTCCGCGTACTGGACGGCGAGGTCTCCGAGCGGTGCGGGCTGCCCGGCCGCGAAGGCCGCGTAGAGGGCGCTCAGCTCGGACAGCAGCACCGACAGTGACCAGCCGTCGTGCACGAAATGGTGCTCCACGTGGACGAACGTGTTCTCGCCCGCTGCGTGCCGCAGCAGCAGCCAGCGCGCCAGCGGCGGCGCCTTGAGGTCGAACGGCTTGCGCACCTCCGCGGCGACGATCTCGTCGGCGCGCTCGGCCGGGACGTCCAGGATCCGCAGCGGCGCCTGCGCGCTGGCGACCGGCTGCTGCATCGCGACCCCGTCCACCGTGACGAATGCGGTCCGCAGGATCTCGTGCCTGCGGACGATCTCGTCGAGCGCGGCGCGCAGTGCCTCGGTGTTCACCTCGCCGTGCAGCGACACCGTGGCCTGGAAGTTGTAGGCCAGGTTGCCCGGTGACAGCTGCTCGAAGAACCACACCCGCTCCTGCTGCAGCGACAGCGGTACCGGCCGGTCCCTGCGGCCCGGATGGACGGGTGGCAGGGCCGGCGCCGATGGCGCTGGGCCACGCCCGGTGCCGGCGGCAACGGTCTGCCGATTGGTTTGCCCGGTCCGCTCGTCGACGATCCTGGCGATCGCGGCCACCGTGCGGGCGCGGAGCAGATCGGCCAGCGTCACCGGGACTTGCAGGTCGGCGGAGATCTCGGCGGCCAGCCGCCCGACGAGCAGCGAGGTGCCGCCCAGGGCGAAGAAGTCGTCGTCGGCCCCGACCTGGATGCCCCCGAGCAGCCGGGCCATGATGCTGGCCACCGTGCCCTCGGCCGGCGTGCGCTGCGCGGCGGCCACCTCGGCCAGGCCGGCGGCCGCGCGGCCGGGCGCGGGCAGCGCGGCGCGGTCCACCTTGCCGTTGGGCGTCATCGGCAGCGCTGGCAGCGTCACGATCGCGGCGGGCACCATGTAGCTGGGCAGCCGCGACGCGGCGAACCCGATCAGCTCGGCGGGCGTCGCGCCGGAGGCAACGTAGCCGATCAGGCGCGGGTCGGCCGAGCCGGATCGTTCGGCGGCCACGAAGGACTCCCGGACCGCCGGATGCTGCCGCAGTACCGCGGCCACCTCGCCCGGCTCGATCCGGAACCCGCGGATCTTGACCTGGTCGTCGAGCCTGCCGAGGTATTCGAAGGAGCCGTCGGCCCGGCGGCGGACCTTGTCGCCGGTCCGGTACATCCGCTGCCCGGGGACGGTGATGTCAGGCACGAAGGACCCGGCCGTGCCCGCCGGGTCGCCCAGGTAGCCGCGGGCCACGCACGCGCCGGCCAGGCACATCTCGCCGGGCTCGCCATCGGGTACCGGCTCGAGGCCGTCCAGCACGTAGCAGCGCACGCCGTCGATGGGCACCCCGATCGGCGGCGGCACGGGGCCGCCCGGCAGCACCGGGGTGGTCGTCACGCCCACCGTGCACTCGGCCGGCCCATACAGGTTGACCAGGGTGAACGGCAGGCCGGGTGGCACGCCGCGGTGCAGCGCCGAGCCGCCGGTGTGCATCATCCTGAGCACGGTGTGCGACGGCCACCGCTCGTCGAGCACCGCCTCGGCCAGCGGCGTGGGCAGGAACGCCGCGGAGATCTGCTCGTCAGCCAGCCAGGCGACGAGGTCTGGCGGCGAGGCGCGCACCTCGGCGGGGGGGACCACCAGCGTGCCTCCGGCGGCCAGGGTGGGCCAGGTGTCCCAGACCGCCACGTCGAATCCGGGGCTGCACAGCAACGTCGTCCGGTCCTGTGGGCTCAGCGGGTAAGCCTGCTTGCGCCAGCGCATCAGGTTCGCGAGGCTGCCGTGGCTGACCGCGACGCCCTTGGGCCGGCCCGTCGAGCCCGATGTGAAGATCACATAGGCCAGGGTGCCGTCGTCCGGCCTGGCCGGGATCGCGTGGTGCGCCGTGGGGGCGCTGGCAAGGTCGACGATTTCGGGATCGTCGCCGACTGGGGCACCAGCAGACAGCAGCGGGCCGGTGCTGATCACGGCGGCCGCACCCGACAGCGCGAGCACCTCGCTGGTCCGCGCGGCCGGGTGGGCCGGATCGAGCGGCAGGTAGGCGGCGCCGGCCAGCAGCACGGCAAGCTCGGCAACGACGAGCTCGGCGGACCTGTCGGCGTAGACGGCCACCACGTCATCGGGCCCGGCCCCGCGCCCGGCGAGCCTGGCAGCTAAGCCCGAGGCATGCCCGGCCAGCTGGGCGTAGGTCAGCCGCAGGCCACCATCCTGCACGGCGATCGCATCCGGCGCCCGGGCCACGCGGGAGAGGAAGTCGTCGAGCACCATTACGCACTGCCCTTCGCTAGGAGCCGGTCGGTCCAGGGAGCGGTAGTCAGGCCGCCTGCCGCCTCAAGATCCGGCGGCCTGCTCCATCGCGCGGCGCAGGCTGAGCGGGCGCATGTCGGTCCAGACCTCGTCGATGTGGGCAAGGCAGTCCGCCTTGGGCCCGGTGCAGCCGTCGGCGCGCCAGCCGGGCGGTATGTCACGGTCGGCTGGCCAGATCGAGTACTGCTCTTCGTCGTTGAGCACTACGAGATAGCTCTGGGTGTCGTCGTCGTCCACGTCGCCTCCTGGCGATTCGTTCCTGGTCCTCGTCGATCAGCAGAACCGCAGGCAGTTCAGGCTTGCCCCGGCGGCCCCGGTCAATCGGCGCCCGCCTGCTCGTGGTCACGCATCCAGCGGCGCAGTGAGGCCGGCCGCATGTCGGTCCAGGTCTCCTCGATGTGGGCCAGGCACTCGTCCTCGGTGCCGGTGAAGCCGTCCGGGCGCCAGCCAGCGGGCAGGTCCCGCCCGGTCGCCCAGATCGAGTACTGCTCCTCGTCATTGACCACGACCGCGTAGGGCAGCGAATCCTGCGCACCGGGCATCAGCCGCTCCCTTCGGGCGCGGCCGCGCCCGTGTCGGCCAGCAGTTGCTCGCGCATCAGGAACTTGCGGACCTTGCCGGTCGGCCCCACGACGATTTCGCTGTCGGGGACGGTCACGATCCGCAGCGGCACCGCCGCCGCCACCTCGCCGAGCGCGGCGCGGACCTCGGCGTCCCGGTCCCGCGCGGCATCGGCGCCGGCCGCCAGCAGGAGCAGCACGTCGGTGACGAGCCTGCCGTCGTCCCCCCGCGCCGCCAGGACCGTGCAGTCGCGGACGTCCGGGCAGTGGGCGAGGATGCGTTCCTCGGACAAGGCGGTGTAGAGCCAGTTCCCGCCGCCGAGGTCGACCGCATCGCTGGCCCGGTCAACGTGGTAGAAGTAGCCGTCCTCGTCGCGGTACATCAGGTCGCCGGTCAGGTAGTAACCGTTCAGGCGGGTACGCCAGGTGTTCACCGAGTCATTCCAGTACCCGATCGCCAGCGTCGGCGACTTCATGGCGACCATCCCGACCTCGCCGGCCGGGACCTCCTCGCCGGTCCGCGGGTCCACCAGGATGATCTCGGCAAACGGCTGCGCCTTTCCGACGCAGCGGTTGTAGCGCTCGCTGCCAAGGCGGTGGCTGATCCCGAAGCCGCCATAGCCCATCTCCGTGGAGCCGAGCGTGTCGTTGAACCGGGAGCCGGGGAGGCTGACGATGCCGTCCTTGCTGTAGGCGTGGTGGCTGCCGACGGCGACCAGGCGGCGGATGTGCGCCTCGTGCGCGCAGTCGCCACTGTTCGACCACAATCGCACCGAGCTGACATCACGGGTGGTCAGGTCGTAGCGGGCCAGCTCGGCCCACGTGACCGCGAAGCCGAAGACCGCGGTCGGGTGCCAGCGCTCGATGGCGTCGATGATCACCTCGCCGCTGCGTGCGAACGAGCCACCCTGCTCCGACAGGCACAGCAGCTCGTAGCCGTTGCAGAGCGCCTCGTTGAGGATGATGATGCCCGCCGTGTGCGCCTGCGGGAACGCGGACATCTCCCGCACCGGGCCATGCTGGCGGGGCTCGGTCAGCCGGACGGCGCGCACCGCCGCGAACAGGCTCTGGTGGGAGTGCGCTACGGCGGCCGGCATGCGCGTGGTCCCGGACGAGTGCGTGATGGCCACCGGATCTTCGGGGTGGTGCCGGTAGTGCGCAGCGGCACGGGACGGATCGCCCGTGCCGGTCTCGGCCGCGTCGCCGAGGATCGGCGCGCCGAGGTCGACCGCGGCCAGCCCGGCGTGGCCGTCGTCGAGGATCACCCCGGCGGCGCGCAGCCGCCGGATGTACTCGACGGCGATCTCGCCCGGCATGCTCCCGTTCATCAGGGCAGGTATCGCCCCGAGCCAGGTCAGCGCGAGGAAGTTGAGCACGACGTCGGCCGCTGACGTCACATAGACCGCGACCGGGTCGCGCCGCCCTATGCCGTGCCGGGCAAACCATTCGGCCCGGGCGGCCACCCGCTCGGTCAGCGTGCGCAGCGACAATGGCGTCCACGCCGCGATCGCGTCGAACCCGGTATCGAACGTCACCCGCGGCAGGTCCATGTCGGCGCCGTGCTCAGCGAGCCTGAGCAGCACGTTGCCGGCGCCGAGTTCCGGGTCCGCAGCCAGCACCGCCCGAAGATTGGTTGCACTCACCGATCTGCCTCCCCATGTCGTGCGCACCGCACCGGGCCGGTGGCATTCCCGGCTGGGCCGTGACCGCAGGCTGTGGCTGCCGTTATCTCGCTGTGATCCCAGATCAGGCTAAAACGGCCGTGATATCCAGGCAATGGGCGATATCGCGTGCCTCCGGGCGGTGGCCAGCCGCGGTGGGCGGTCATGCGATCTCGCGGGTGAACAGCCGTGCGGACAAGATCAAGGTCACCACCACCAGCACGGCCAGGATGAGGCTCGCCTGCCAGACGACCTGGGCGCCGATGTTGCCCGCGAAGATCTCCCGCATGCCGTTGGCAGCCCAGGCCCACGGGTTCCACAGGGCGACGTTCCGCACCCACAGCGGTGCGACCGACAGCGGGATCAGCACCCCGGCCAGCAGCGAGAGTGGCTGGGCCACCCCGTTCATCACGCTGGGCAGCACGCTCTCGTTGGGCGCGAGGATCGCCACCGCGTACGAGATCGAGACGCCGAGCAGCACCATCATCGCCAGCACGATCAGGGCAAGCAGGAAGTTGGCCGGCGGTACCCGCAGCCCGAAGATGAGGGCGATCACGGTGATCACGACGGCCTGGAAGCCGACCATCGCAACGACCATGAGTTCCCGGCCGAGCAGCAGCCCGACGCGGGACAGTGGCGTGACACGGTACCGGGAGATGACCCCCTGGCGTATCGCGCCGAGCAGGACGAGCCCGGCGAAAAGGCCGCCGAACAGGCCCTGGGTGCAGAACAGCAACGGCACGTAGATCCGGTACGCGTCGGCGTAGCTGGAGGCACCCATGACGGACTTGAGGAACGGGGTGAAGAAGAGCAGGTAGGTGATGGGCTGCAGCAGCGCGGCCGCGACGACGACCGGGTTGTGTACCAGTTGCCCGGTTTCGTAGGTGAAGGTCAGCCACGCATCGCGGGCGAGTTTCATGACCGTGCCCTTTTCATACGATCTCGCGAGTGAACAGCCGCGACGAAATCGTCACGGTCACCACGGCCATCCCGGCCAGGATGACGAGCGCCTGCCAGACGACCTGGGCGCCGATGTTGCCCTGGAAGATCTCCCGCATGCTGTTGGTCCCCCAGGCGAACGGGTTCCACCTGGCGACGTCCCGCACCCACAGCGGTGCGACCGACAGCGGGATCAGGACCCCGGCCAGCAGCGCGAGCGGTTCGGTGACCCCGTTGGTCAGGTTCATCAGCGCCTGGTCGTTGGGGATGTGCATCGCCAGCATGTAGGAGATCGAGACGCCGATGAGCACCATCAGCGCCAGCACGACCAGGGCAAGCAGGAGGTTGGCCAGCGGCACCCGCAGCCCGAAGACGACGGCGACCACGGCGATCACGACGGCCTGGAAGCCGACCAGCGCGACGAACACAAGTTCCCGGCCGAGCAGCAGGCCGACGCGGGACATCGGCGTGACCCTGAGCCGGCCGATGACCCCCTGGCGTATCGCGCCGATCAGGGCGAATCCGGCGAACATGCCACTGAAAATGCCCATGGCCGCGAACAGCGAGGGCACGTAGATCCCGTAGGCGGCGCCGTAGCTGGAGACGTGCATGACCGACCCGAGGAACGGGGTGAACAGCAGCAGGTAGGTGACGGGCTGCAGCAGCGAGAGCGCGACGCTGACCGGGCTGTGTACCAGTTGCCCGACTTCGTAGGAGAAGGTCAGCCATGTGTCGCGGGCGAGCTTCATAGCGGCTGCCATTCCTCCCTGTCCGGTTGCCGGTCAGTCGGCAATCGTGCGGCCGGTCTTGGCCAGGAACACGTCGTCGAGGCTGGGCAGGCGGGACTCGATCGCTCCCGGCTCGATCCCCTTGTTGCTCAGCGCCCGCATGACCTGCGGGATCGCGGTGGCGGCGCTGTCCACATACAGGCGCAGGGTGGTATCGATGGTCTCGCAGGAGTGCACGTACGGCTGCTCGGTCAGGATCTTGGCTCCTTCGAGCATGACGGTGGGCTCCGGGGCGCCGGCCGTGTCCGGGGCGGCCAGGTCCACGATGATGACGTCCCCGGAGATCTCCCGCTTGAGATCCGACGGCGTGCCCTCGGCGACGATCAGCCCGCCATCGATGATCGAGATCCGGTCGCAGAGCGCGTCGGCCTCGTCCAGGTAGTGGGTGGTGAGGAAGATCGTCATGCCCGCATCGCGGAGCCTGCGCACCTCCTGCCACATGCGGGCCCGGCTTTGCGGGTCGAGCCCGGCCGTCGGCTCGTCCAGGAAGATGACCTGGGGCGAATGGATGACGCCGAGCGCGACATCGAGGCGCCGGCGCTGCCCGCCGGAGTAGGTGCTGATCTGGCGGTCGGCGAAGTCGCCGAGCTGGAAGGCCTTGATGGCTTGCTCGGCGAGGCCCTTCGCGGCGGATTTCGAGACGCCGTACATGCGTGCCTGGTGGACCAGGTCACGCCGTGCGGTGGACTGGCCGTAGGTGCCGCTCCCTTGCGCCACGAAGCCGATGCGCTGCCGCACCTGCGCGGGGTCCCGCCGCAGGTCCGCCCCGGCGATCGTGGCGTCGCCGCCGTCCGGGCTGATCAGCGTGGCCAGCATCCGCAGCGTGGTCGTCTTGCCGGCCCCGTTGGGACCGAGGAAGCCGAAGATCTCGCAACGCTGCACGGCGAAATCCACGCCGCGGACCGCGTCGACATTGGTGACCTTGCGGCGGCGCCTGGTCTGGAAGGTCTTGCGCAGACCGCTGGCCTCGATCATCGAGCCTCCCGGTGTGCGGAGCGGGCCGGGTGCGGCCAAAGACGTGCGCCGTTACAAACCCAGGCAAACCCGGGAAAGGGACGTAAGGTCACGTCGTCAAGATAGATGTGTCGGCTCGGTTACACAATGGGTGCGCTGCTGGCCCGGGGGACGACCCCCGGACCCCCGCTGGCTCAGGGCCCCGTTCCTTCGTCACGTGGCCCTGGCCGTGGCGCCTGCGGCGGCGCGCTCCAGCGCACCGGTGAGCGCGGGCCCGATCCGCGCTATCGGCTCGGGCAGGAGCATGTACCGATGGTCGCAGTCCAGTTCGACCGCCTCGATCGGGCCGTCGACGAACCTCCGCCAGGCTGCCAGCTTCTCGGCCAGCGCCGGCGGGTTGCGGGTGGCGGAGAAGAACAGCAACGGGCAGTGCACCCGGCCGGGCTGGTGGGCGTGCGCCACGGCGACGTTGTTCTTGATCACGCGCTGCAGCGCCTGCACGCGCTGGTCGGGCCACTCGTCAAGGCCCAGGCCCGGCCGGCGGCGCACCAGTTCGAGCATCCGGGCCTCGGGGTCCGGCTCGGCGGGGGTCAGCGCGGGCACGTACCCGAACTGGGCAAGAACGAGGTTGTAGACCATCCAGGGCTCGTTGCTCAGCGCCACGGCCTCGCGGGCGGCCAGGTCGGAGTCCAGGATGGCGAGCAACCCGATCTCCGCACCGCGGCGCTCGAGTTCCTCGGCGATCGCGAAGGCGATGTCCCCGCCCAGCGACCAGCCGAGCAGATGGTAGGGCCCGGACGGCTGCACCATCCGGATCTGGTCGGTGTAGTCCCGCGCCATCTCCGCCAGGCTGGCCGGCAGCGGCTCGGGTCGCCGCAGGCCGCGGGCCTGCAGGCCATACAGCGGGAACCTGGCATCCACGTGCGGGACCAGGGCCAGGTAGCACCAGCTCAGGCCCACCACGGGATGCGCGCAGAACAGCGGCGGGCCGTCGCCGACCCGGATCGGCATGAGCAGGTCGAGGATGCCGCCCGCTGCCCTGGACGTCGTGCGGTGCAGCCTCAGCGACTGCAGGGCCTCGGCCGCCTCGGGCAGTCCCGCTGCCGCTTGCGACCGCATCGCCGTGGGCTGGCCCGCCGCGGTCTCGCCGGGCATCCGGGCCGGCTCCGGCGCGCGGGCCGGCCCGGGCGCGGGCAGCCCGGCGAAGGAGAGTCCCGCCCCGCGCAGCCGCTCGATCAGCAACGCGGTGATCTCGATGATCCGCAGGTCCAGGTCATCCTCGGTGAGGCCGGCCGGGGTGAACTCGGTGGCCGCCGCGAAGTCGTGCAGCAGCGCGATGCCGCCGTCGCGCTGGATAAGTTGCTCCGCGATGGCATCCACGCAGGCGTCCACCGTCTGCCCGTGGCGGTAGGTGATGTCCCAATCCCGTCCCTGCGCATGCCAGCCGACCGGGCCGGCGAAGCCGGGAACCGGCCAGTCGCCCATGCCATACGGTGGCCGGAACCACGCCGTCTCGCCCAGGTAGCCGCTGAGCCGCGCGGCACATCGGCTGAGCTCGCCGGCGGCGTGCCCGGCCGATCTGAACGGGCGGTGCAGGTCGCCGTGCAGCCCGATCGCATGCCCGCAGTCCCGGTAGGTGTCCAGCACGTGGCCGTACCGTTCAACGCTCTCGCCCAGCACGAAGAACGTGCCAGGCACACCCTCGTCGCGCAGCAGGCGCGCCAGCTCGGCCGACCTGGGGCCGGGGCCGTCGTCGAAGGTCAGCGCCACGCAGTGCGGCGGCAGTTCGGGTGTGCCGCACAACAGCCGGGGCACGTCATAGTCGTCCGTCCGCGCCCGAGGCACGTCATCTTCCATCCGCGCCCTCCGGCTGGCAGTGGGAATGACCCGATGTTAGGACATGTCCCGCAGATCATCCAGCCTGCTGCAGGCCCACCGGCGGGCGGCGTGGCAGCGCTACCGGGCCGCGCTGTCAGCCAGCGTGGCCAGGAGCGCGGCCGCGGCGCCGGCCCCGCCGGCCGCGGCGAACTCCCCGGCCATCCGGCGCGCCTGCGCACGGTAGCCCGGCTCGTCGAGCACGGCCGTCACCGCGGCGGCGAGTTGCGCGGGCGTCGCCTCCGCGAACGAGACCGCAATGCCGGCCCCGGCCCGCGTCACCTGCTCGGCCACGGCCAGTTCGCCGAGGCGTATCGGCGCGACGACCATCGGCACACCGTGTGCGAGTGCCTCATTGACCGTGCTCTGCCCGGCCTGGCAGATCACCGCGTCCAGGCGTGGCATGAGATCGAGCATCGGGACCCGTGGGGCGACCAGGATGTGTGGCGGCGGCTCCGGCAACCCGTCCGCGGCGGTATTGAGCACCACTTGCACCTGAGCCGCCATCGGCTCAAGCGCGGCCATCATCCGCGCTATGTACCCGTGCACCAGGTGCGCGGACATGGAGCCAGCGGTGACAAGCACATGCCGCCGGCCCGGATCCCACCAGTCCCAGCAGAAGCTGGGATCGGTGCGCCGCGGGCCGAGCGCGGCCCCGATCAGCACGCAGTGTTCCGGCAGCGGCACCGTGCCGGTCAGCGCCCGCGCGGTCGTCGCGATCACCAGGTCCGGCGAGAACAGCAGGTCGGTCCTGTCGTCGGCGGGCAGGCCGGCCGTCTCCCGCACCCGCGCCACCTTCGACCGGACCCAGTCCGCCAGACCGGGGTCCCCGGCGGGCGGAGTGAGCTCGAGTATGCCGGCGCACAGCGTCGCCCACGCCGTGCCGTGCTTGTCCGCCGCCATGGCACCGGCCAGCGCGTACTGGTCCGCGACGACGACGCCGGGCCGGTACTCGGCCACGGCGCGGTCCACCGGCCCCCGGATGAAGCGGTTGAGCGGGATCACGTACTCGTCCCACAGTTCCCGCACCGCGGCCATGCCCACCTCGTGGAACTCGCGGTAGGAGCGCTTGCCGGTCGGGTAGATGGTCATGTCCGGCCCGACGAGCGGGCGCAGGTCGCTCTCGGGCCCGCACCAGGCCACGTCGTGCCCTGCGGTGGCCAGCGCGTCGCCGATGGCCACGGCGGGCCAGAGGTGGGACACCACGGGGACCACGACGAAGAGGAACCTGGCCACGCCGTCATCGTGGCACACATTGACTTCCCCGGCTCCTCGGTGATGCTGTGGCAGCATGACCGCGCTGGAGGCTGTGTCGGTGTACCTGCCGCAGACGCGGGTCGCCATCGAAAGCCTGGCCGGTCCGCTCGGCCTGACCGACATGCAGGTCAAACTGTTCCGGCGGTTCCACGGGCTGCGGGAGGTCGGCCGCGACCCGGACGCGTCACTGTACGGCCTGCTGATGAAGGCGGCCGCCGGGCTGGATGCGCTCCGTGGCCAGGAGCACCGGGTCAGGTACGTCCTGCACGCGCGGGCAATGCCGGTGGCCGTGCCGTACCCCGTCAACCCGCTGCACGAGGTCTGCCGCGCGCTCGGGCTCGGCAACGCGCTCGCGTTCACCGTCACGCACCAGTCGTGCGCCAGCGGCCTGCTGGCCATCGACATGGCCGGCCGGCTGCTCGCCGCCGACACGGTGGACGGGCAGGACGGCCAGGCAGCGCCGCTCGCGCTCGTCCTCAGCGGTGAGAAGGCGTTCACCCGCGAGGCCCAGGTGTTCGCGGACACGACCGTCTTCGGCGAGGGCGCGTCCGCCTGCCTGGTCAGCGCGTTCGGCGCCCGCGACCGAATGCTCGCGTACGCGGCCAGCGTGCGGGGTGACTTCGACAGCGACACCGGCGCGAACGACGCGCGGCTGCAGCGCGAATACCGGCCCTCGCTGGCCGGGGTGATGCGGCGGGCCCTGGACGAGGCGGGCCTGACCCTCGACGACATCCGTGTCGTGCTGCCGCACAACGTCAACCTGGTGACCTGGCAGCGGATGTGCCTGCTGCTTGAGTTCCCGCGCGACCGTGTGGTGCTGGACAATATCCCCACCAGCGGTCACGTCTTCTGTGCGGACGTGTTCGCCAACTACAAGACCGCGTGCGAGCGCGGCCTGCTGCAGCCGGGCGACCGCTACCTCGCCGCCGCCGTCGGCGCCGGGGGCGGGGCGACGTTCGCGGCGATGGTGTTCGAGCATTGAGCGGCCGCTCCGAAAGCAGAGCGCGGGCGCGCGGCGGCTTGCCCGCTGCGGGCGCGCGCACCGGAAAGCAGCGACAGGCAAGACGAGGAGGCGGCATATGACAGCACAGGAAGCCGGCCTGGACGGTGAGTTCCGGCAGCGGGTACTCGACACGATGACCACGGTGCTGGCCCGGCTGCTTGACCGCACCGAACCGGTCACCGAGGACATGCGGCTGATGGAGGAACTCGGGCTCAGCTCCACGTTCGGGCTCGAGTTACTGCTCCAGGTCGAGGACCAGCTGATGATTCTCATCGACGTCGAGGTGATGGACGCCGACCAGATGAAGACGGTGGGGGATCTGGCGACGTTCGTGGCCGGCCATTCCCGGCCCGACTAGCCCGCGTGTTCGTCGCCCGGCCGCCGGCCCCGCGCTCTGCTGGCTCCGGCCCCGCCACCCCGCGCTCTGCTGGCTCCGGCCCCGCCACCCCGCGCTCTGCTGGCTCCGGCCCCGCCACCCCGCGCTCTGCTGGCTCCGGCCCCGCCGCCCCACCCCATCGCCGTGACCTGTACCTGGTGCGCGCCGGGCGCCGGGCCTTCGACGGGCCGGCCGAGTTCCTCACCGATCCGGCGAACCGGGCCAGGGTCGGCGAGTACCTGGCCGATATGGCCAGGCCCTATGCGCGCGAGGTGCCGGCGGCCCTTTTCGGCGGGCCGCCCGCACCGGCACTCGGCCATTCGTACGGGGAGATGGCCGAGGCGCTGATCGGGCCGCTCGTGCCGGCCGATGAGCCTGTCGGGCTGCTGGTACTGGCGTTCTCGATCCACGACCTGCGGCCTGGCCGGCAGACCGCCGCGTACCTCAGCCACGTCACCCCGGGCGCGCCGATGGCGTTCGCCATCTGTGACCAGGGCTCGGCGGCGGCCTTCACCGGCCTGCGGATTGCCCGCGAGTACGCTTCGTCGGCCGGAATCCGGCGTGCGCTGCTCATCGTCGTCGAGCAGGCGGCCCTCCCGTATGACTGCCCGGTACCGGTGCCCGCGCGGCACCAGGGTGTCGCCATGCTCTACGGCGACCGTGCAGGCCCGGCGCCCCGGCTCGCCGGCCTGCGCCAGCACCCGGACGTCCCGCCCGGCGCCGTGGCCGGCCTTGCCGCCGCTGATCTCGCCGAACTGGCCGCCGGCCACCGCGAGGTGGGGCTGGTGCTCAGCGACGCACTCGCCGCGGCGTGGACCGCGCCCGCTGCCGGGCAGGTGCGGGTGATGCCGCCCGGCCAGCCGTCCACCGGGGTCTGGTGGGGGCTCATCGACGAACTCACCGGCGACGCGGGCCACCCGGACCTGCTGGTGGCCGGCGACTACGATCCGGGCCTGCGCTATCTGTGCCTGACCGCGTTCGAGCGGTGCTAGCCCGGGAGGACGCCCCCCGGGAACCCCGGTGGCCTGCGGCCCGGTTCCTTCGTCACCGGGCCGGGGCCGACGGTGCTAGCCCGGGGGGACGACCCCCGGAACCCCCGATGGCTAGCGCGGGGGAGCGGCCCCCGCGGGGGAGACCTTGGTCGGCGCGGCCGGGTCGAACGCCGCCTCGACGGCAACCTCCTCCACGCCGCGCAGCAGCGCCTCGGCCTGCTCGCTGGTGAGGCTCCACCGGTCCCACATCATGTGCAGCGACAGGACGCCGGGCCGGTTCTCGATCAGGATGTTGGCCTGCTCGTGCATGTTGTCCCGCTGGCCAAGCCAGGTCAGTGAGGTCTCCGCCAGCTTTTCTGCGAGGAGTTCCTGGGTCACCTCGCCGGGGCCGGGTGCCTCCTCGGCGCGCATGATCATCGCGCGCTGGTCGTTGACCCGGCAGGTGACCGCGGCCGGATAACCGCGTTCGGCGTCCAGTCGCGCGATGACCTCGCTGAGGTCATCCGGGTCATAGTAGGCACGCATGCCGGCGGTCAGGGAGGCGCCGCGGGCCCGCGCGACCACCTCATCGATCGTGGTGTCCGCGCCGTCGAAGGTGACCACCGAGTTCTGCGCGATCGGGGCGATGACGTTGGCCAGGCCCGGCCTGAACCTGTTGTTGACCATCACCTTGATCGTCAGTGGCTGTACCCCGGTGGCGCGCGCGATGGCCGTCGCGATCAGGGCGAGCGTCACCCGTGCGGCGTCGGTGCCGGTGCGCTTGGCAATGGCCAGCATGGCCAGGTGTGCCGCGGGCGAGGTGAACCGGGCCTGCCAGTACCGCGGCTCCGCCGGGTCGGCGGTGCTGGCGGGCTCGCCGAACGTCTGCGCCGGGATGTGCCTGAGCTGAGACTCCCAGTACCGCATCGCGCGGCTGCTGAGCTGCCGAAGTTGCGGCGTCTGCTCGCTTTGGGCGATGTCCGGAAGCTGCGGGTGCCGTGCGGCGCCGGCCGTGCTTGTGGCCGTCCCGGCCGCACTCAGGTCGGCGGCGAGCAACAGGTGCGCCCCGCCGTCGGCGGCCAGGTGCGACAGTGCCCAGACCAGATACAGGCAGGTGCCGCGGTGCTTGAGCACCGCCATTCGCAGCGGCCAGTCGCGATGGAAGTCGAACCGCGCGAGCGGCCAGGATTCCATGAGTTCGGCTGCGTACCGCAACGCGCCGGCCCGGTCGGCGTCATCGGGGAGCGACAGGATGTCCAGGCCGATGCGCCCGGACCCGGCTATCTCCTGGCACAGCAGGCCCGCACCGTCGGTCCCGAGCCGCATCCGCAGGGCGGCATGCCTGCCCACCAGGCCGCTCAGCCTGGCTGCCGCATCCTCGACGCGGCTGCCCTCGGGCAGTTCGTACCTGCCGCCCATGCTGAACTGGTTTCCGCTGGCCTGCATATCCTCCAAGATCGCCTTCTGGCCCCAGGTCAACGGCTGGGTGCCGGCCTCTGCTCCAGCGAACGGGACAACCACACGGTCCCGGCTGGCCGGCTCGAACATAGCTGATTCTGGCCAGCCTCCGGCGGCAGGTGTCAATCCCGGTGCGGAGGGCGAACGGCTGTACGCCTGGTGTTACGCCGGCCGGCGCGGGCCCTCACCTGCTGATCCGCCGTTCCCCGGCCCATTTCAGGCTCTTGTCAAACGAGCCCAAGTGAGTAAGAGTCAAGGTTGTCAGGCAACGTCATCATTTCGTGACTTTCCAGCAGATTTGCCGCCTTGTACCAGCGCATGCCACCGGTCGTCGGGAACCGGTCAGCTAGCTCGCCATGACATGGCGAGGAGGGGAGGTCGGGTGCCGGGAGGCGCGTACCCGCAGGTGGCCGGAGGCGCGTACCCACAGTTAGAACCGGAGTGGGTGGACGAGGTGCTGCTGGCGGGCGCCGCGGACGATGTGTGCCTGCACCTGGGTGAGCCGGTCAGCCGGGCCGGGTTGCGCCGGCTCGTGGCCGAGCGCCATCGCACCCTGGCTGACGCCGGGCTGAGGCGTGGCGGCTCCGTCGCGCTGTGCCTTGCGCCGTCGCTCGCGTTCATCGCCAATCTGCTCGCCTCGTGGCAGATCGGCGCGCAGGTTTCCCTGCTTGACCACCGGCTCACCGCCTACGAGGTAGACGTCGCGCTCCAGCGGCTACTGCCGCAGGCCGTCGTGACGGCCGAGCGCTCCACCGGCGGCCCGCTGCGGGGCTTCGCCGAGATCACCGAGTCCGTGCGCACGTACCCCGGCCAGCCTGCCGCCACTACCCACGCCGTCATCCAGCTCAGCTCCGGGTCGACGGGCCCGTCCAAGATCATCGCGCGCGACGCAGCGAACCTCGTCGAAGAGGTGCAGCGCTACACGATGATCGATGGCGTCCCCGGCAGCGGCGAACGTATCGTGTCGCTCGCGTCCATGGTGCACGTGCTCGGACTCGTCGGCGGCCTGCTCTACGGCCTGCACGCCGGGCTGAACCTGACGATCCCGGCCCGGATGACCGCGGACGGCATCCTGTCCACCGTCGCCGCCGGCTCGCAGCCGACCACCCTGCTGGGTGTCCCCTTCCACATCGAGCTGCTGGCGTCGGTGCGCCAGCCGCCGAAACTGCCACAGCTCACCGGCATGACCACCGGCGGCGAGCTGGTCCGCGCGGACGTCTACGACGCGTTCACCGGCCGCTACGGCGTGCGCCTCGGCAACATGTACGGGATGACCGAGGTCGGGGTCATCGCGACCGATCTGTTCGGTGCGCACCGGCCCGCGGTACTGCCAGCCCCCGGCCTCGCCGTCCGGGAAGAGGGCGGGGAACTGCACGTCTCGCTGCCGGCCTCCCCGTATCTCGGCGACCAGGACCCGAGCCGCTGGTCGGATGGCTGGCTGCACACCAGGGATGCCGGCAGCGTCGATAGCCAGACCGGGCTCGTGCGGGTCCTCGGCCGCCGGGATTCCCAGGTCTCCGTTGGCGGCCTCAAGGTGGACCTGACCGAGGTCGAGCACATGCTCGCCGCCTTGCCCGAGGTCGCCGCGGCCGTGGTGGTGCACGACCACGCGATCGAGGCGTACCTGGTGCTGACGGAGGGAGCCGGGGTGCCCGCCGTGGAGCGCGAGATCACCACCCGGCTCGCCGCGTACAAGCGCCCGCGGCGGCTGCACATAGTCGAGCAGTTGCCGCGCACCGCCACGGGCAAGCTCGTCCGCAACCACGCCGTGCTCCGCGATATCGGGCCCGAGCAGGCCAGCGCTCCGCAACATGCGGCCGGGCCGGCCGGCGATGGCGATCACCCACCAAGACCAGGCTGACGCTGACCGCCACGCTTGCGTGTCAGCCACCTCATCGGAAGGAAGCCGCGACCATGATCGATGAGATCCGCCAGTTCGTGCTCGACTCGCTGACGGACATGAACTACAGCATCGAAGGCATCGACGACGACACCGTGCTCGGCCCGGCTGGCGCCGATCTGGAGTCGCTCGCCCTCGCCGAACTCGCCGTGCGGGTGGAAGACCGTTTCGGGGTGAAGTTCGACGACGACGAGGGCGAGATGCTCGCCGGCATGACGGTCGGCGAGTTCTGCCGCACCGTGGAGCCGCGGATCCAGCCCGCTTCGCCGGCGCACTGAGGGATGGCCGGCGTACTGCAGCGGTCTGACGTTGTCGCGATGCTCGCCACCTACGGAGACCGCCAGCCAGAGCAGGTACCAGAAGCGATCGACTCGCTGGAGCTCGCCTGGCTGATCCATCAGATCGAGCAGCGTTACGGTCCGCTCGACGTTGACGACGACATGCTCGCGCGGATGGCCACGGTCACCAGCGTGGTCGGCCTGCTGGCGGATCTGAGGGTCGGGTCCGCGCATGACTGATGCGATTGCCGTGGCGCCGCCGCCGGCCGCCCGCCGGGGGACCGGCGCGGTCGTCGTGACCGGCGCCGCCGCGGCGTCCGCGTACGGCCGTGGCACCGAGGCGCTGGTCTCCGGGATGCTCTCCGGCAGGCCCGCCTTCGCGCCCGTCGAGCGGTTCGATGTCAGCGGCCGGCGCGTTCGCTTCGCGGCGACCATGCCGGGGTTACCCGGGCTGCTCACCGAGGTGACCCGCGCCACCGCAGCGGCGTGCGACGACGCGGGCCTGTCGCCCTCCGGCCGCGCCAGCACCCCGCTGTTCCTCGCCATCCACGGCGACCCGGCGATCGCCCGGGCGGCCGGGGCTGACAAGCCCCGGCTCGGGCCAGAACCGTTCGCCGCCGCGGTCGCGGGCGGCTGCGGCCTCGCGGCGGGCGGCATCCGCTGCTACACGTCGGCCTGCGTAGCCGCGAGTACCGCGATTGGCGACGCGGCCGCGATCATCGCCCGCGGCCACGCCGACCGCGTCGTCGTGGCCGGCGGGTACCTCGTCGACCGCGATCAGTTCGCGCTGTTCGATGCCGGCCGCGTGCTTGCCGGCGACGGCCAGGTGCGCCCGTTCAGCACCGGGCGGCGCGGGCTGCTCCTTGGCGACGGTGTCGGTGCTGTCGTCATCGAGTCGCAGGAGTCCGCGCGGGGCCGCCGGGCGCCGCCGCTGGCGCGGCTGGCGGGCTGGGGCCGCACCGGCGACGCGTACCACCCGGTCCAGCCGCACCCGGAAGGCCACGGCATGGCGCGGGCGGTCACGGCCGCGCTGCAGCGGGCTGGCATCGCGCCGGAGGATCTCGGCTACATCAACGCCCACGGGTCTGGCACCGGCCAGAGCGACCCGGCCGAGACGAACGCGCTGCGGCTCGCGCTCGGCGACGCCGCCGGATGCGTGCCGGTCAGCTCCACCAAGTCGCTGCACGGCCAGAGCCTGGAGGCGTCCGGTGTGCTTGAGCTGATCGTCACGCTGCTGGCGGCGCGCAAGGGCATGCTCCCGGTCAACGCGGGATTCCTCGGCGCCGACGACAGATGCCGCCTCAACCTCGTGCTCGGCGAAGCGCTGGCCGCCACCCCGGAGTTTGCGATGAGCCTCAACGCCGCATTCGGCGGCGCGAACACCGCGCTCGTTATTGGCCTGCCATGACGTCGCCGGCATCCCTCGCATCGCCCGGTCTCGCCGCGCTGCACGCGGCGGCGGCCGCGGCAGGCCTGACGGTCTGCTCGTCCGCGGCCTGGCCAGAGACGGACGCCGACGGCGAGATCCCCGCGCTCGCCGGATTCATCGAGTCCAATTTCAGCCCGCTGCTGGCCGAGGTAGCGGCACGGGCCCTGCGCGGCCGCGCTCAGCCGCAGCCAGCCGGCAACGTCACCGCCATCGTGATGGTGACGGCCCTCGGCGACGTCACGAGCGCGGCCCGCGTCGCCGCCGCGGTGGACGCCGGCAAGCGGGTTCCCCCGCTGCTGTTCTTCCAGTCCGTGCCGAACGCCGTCGCCGGCTACCTGGCCGCGCGGTGGCAGCTGACCGGACCTGTCGTATGCGTCAGCGGGACACGTGCAGGGATGGACGTGGCCGCGCTGCTGATCGAGGACGCGGACGCGGACGAGGTGCTCGTGGTGCGCGTCGACCTGGCGGTGACCGAAGGCGACCGGGACTGCGCCGCCGCCGTTCTCCTGACCGGCCCGGTCCACGGGGAACTACACCGAACCGCATGAATCTGATGGGAGAGGAAGCGATGAAGATCCTCGACATCGACCACGTCGAGTTCTACGTGGGTGATGCGATTGCGGCGGCACAGTCCCTGTGCACCGCCTACGGTTTCCGCGTCTACGGCCACGGCGGCCCGGACACCGGGCTGCCGGGCCAGCGCAGCGTCCTGCTCGGCCAGGGCGGCGTCCGGGTGCTGCTGACCTCGGGACTGAAGGAAGACCATCCCGCCAGCCAGTTCGTCGCCAAGCACGGCGACGGCGTGGCCGTCACCGCGTTTCGCACCGACAGCGCCGCCATCGCTTACACCGACGCGGTCGCGGCCGGCGGTTCTGGCATCCACCAGCCCCGCACGTGGGAAAACGATGCGGCCAGCGTCGTCACCGCGGAGGTTGCGGGCTTCGGCGACGTGGTCTACCGCCTCGTCGAACGCAGTGGCTCGGATGCCGAGTTCCAGCCCGGTGCGATCGAGATGGAGCCGGGCGCCGGCGCCGGAGCGGATGACGACCTGCTGCGCCTCATTGATCACGTGGCGGTGTGCGTGCCGCCCGGCGAACTCGACCCGACCATTGCCTTCCACGAGCAGGTGTTCGGCTTCACGGTCACGTTCGCGGAGTACATCGAAATCGGCGAGCAGGGCGTGATGTCCAAGGTGGTGCAGAGCCCATCGGGGGGCGTCACGTTCACGATCCTCCAGCCGGACCTCACCCGCCAGGCGGGCCAGATCGACGACTTCCTGGCCTGGCACGACGGCGCCGGGGTGCAGCACGTCGCGTTCCTGACCAAGGACATCGTGCGCGCGGTCCGCAGCATCAACGGCCGTGGCGTCGAGTTCGCGGTGACGCCGTCGAGCTACTACGACATGCTGGCCGCGCGCCTGGGCGGCACCGACATCCCGGTCGACGCGCTGCGGCCGCTCGGCATCCTGGTCGACCGCGATCACTGGGGGCAGATGTACCAGATTTTCGCGAAGTCGACGCACATCAGGCGCACGTATTTCGTCGAGCTGATCGACCGGCACGGAGCGCGCACGTTCGGCACGAACAACATCCCGGCGCTGTATGCGGCGAAGGAGCGTGAACTCGCCGAGATCCGCGACACCGCCGGCACCCTCCGCGTCTGACCTGCACCCCGGCCGCCAGGCCCCGGCCGCACCGCCCTCCGGGCATGACTCAACGACGACCGGCCCGCCGAGGAAGGAAGGAACCCGTGAGCCTTTCGGTCACCCCGCCATTCACGCTGACGGAAGAGGAGCGCTCGCTGCTGCCGTCGGAATCAGACGTCGAGTTCTACGCCGAGCACGGCTGGTATCTCACCAGGAAGCTCTTCACCGACGGCGAGGTCGACGAACTGGTCGCGGCAAGCGAGCGGTACTACGCGGGCGAGCGTGACCGCACGCTGCCGCTGCGCCCTCCGAAACTGGCGTACTGGGATCCGGCCAAGGGCCAAGTGCAGCGGCACAACGACTACGTCCACTACGAGCACGATGACCTGGCGCGGCTGCTGCGCAAGCCGCTGATCGGTGCCGTCGCCGCCGCCTTGGCCCGGGCCGGCGAGATCCGCGTGTTCCAGTCGACGCTGATCTACAAGCCGCCGATCGCCGCGGAGCCGACCAACATCGTGCCGTGGCACTTCGATAAGCACTACTGGTCGACGTCGACCTCGGACAGGATGCTGACCGCCTTCATCCCGTTCCACGACTGCGGCGAGGAGATGGGCACGATCACGATGATCGACGGCAGCCACCGGTGGCGGGAGATCGGCCGTGATGACTCGATGACCAGGCACTTCGCGGAGCGGGAGGGCGACGACCTGGAGCGCATGCTGGCGGAGAACGCGGCATACAACAACGCCGCGGTCGTGAAGGTCCCGATGATCATTCCCAAGGGCCACATGAGCTTCCATCACTGCCGGACCTACCACGGCAGCCTGGCCAACCGCAGCCCGCGGCCCCGCCGGGCCGTCTCTTTCCACCTGCAGGACGGCGAGAACGCCTACCGCAAGTTCGTACTGAGCACCGGCGAGGTCCTCGCCTACAACCACGACGCACTGGTCAGGCGCCTTCCCGATGGCCGCCCCGACTACAGCGATCCTGAGTTCTGCCCCGTTGTGTGGCGCAACCCGACCCGTCCGGCCAACGGACACCGCCTGCAGGAGGTATGACATGTCCCGTTACGACTGGGGCCAGCGGCATCCCGGAATCGACCGGCTTGAGGAGCAGATCAGCGAGGCCAGGCGCGGGGTCATCGAGCACCCGGTGTACGCCGCGCTGGACAGCGTCCACGCGATCCGGACGTTCGTTGAGCACCATGTGTTCGCCGTGTGGGACTTCATGTCGCTGCTGAAGTCGCTGCAGCGCAACCTCACCTGCGTGGAGGTGCCGTGGGTGCCCACCGGCCCGACCGGCAGCCGCCGCCTGATCAACGACATTGTGCTCGTCGAGGAGAGCGACGAGCGCGGCAGCGGCTTCATCAGTCACTTCGAGCTCTACCTCGACGGCATGGCCGAGGCCGGTGCCGACACGTCGGTCGTCAATGCGTTCATCGACAGGCTCCGCGCCAAGCGGCCGGTGCTCGAGGCGCTCGATGAGGTGAACGTGCCCGGGCCGGCCGCCGAATTCGTCCGGCTCACCTGGGGCCTGATCTCCAGCGCGCCCGTGCACGCGCAGGCCGCGGCATTCGCATTTGGCCGCGAGGACCTGATACCTGACATGTTCCAGCAGGTCGTCGGCGTCAACGAGCGCCTCGGCTCGCTCGACACGTTCGTCGACTACCTGGCTCGTCATATCCAGGTCGACAGCGAGGAGCACACCCCGATGGCGATGCAGATGCTCGCTGACCTCTGCGGTGAGGACAGCGCCAAGTGGGCGACATGCGCCGAAACGGTCAACCTCGCCCTCGCGGCCCGTGCCCGCCTGTGGGACGGCATCCTCGCGGCCATTGGCGACCGGGTGGCGGCGGCGTAGCGCCGGGCCATGGCTGAGTTGCCGCGGGGGGACAACCCCCCGCAACCCCCCGCAGTCTCCGCCGGCCTGTACCGGACTGTGCGGCTGATCCGCCGGTTCGAGCAGC
Organism: uncultured Actinomycetes bacterium; assembly: GCA_963707905.1. Classification (GTDB taxonomy): domain Bacteria; phylum Actinomycetota; class Actinomycetes; order Streptosporangiales; family Streptosporangiaceae; genus DASXKD01. Next base: position 151,513 of record CAVPSA010000024.1, read on the forward strand.
GGGCGATCGAGCTGGTGCGCAGCGGCGTGATCCCCGGGGGCATCCACCCCTACATCGGTGAGGAGGCGATTGCGGCGGGCGTCTGCGCCGCGCTGCGCGCGGACGATCTCATCACCAGCACTCATCGCGGCCACGGCCACGTGCTGGCCAAGGGTGCCGACCCGATCCGCATGCTGGCCGAGCTGGCGGGCCGCGAAACCGGCCTCAATGGCGGGCGTGGCGGGTCGATGCACGCCGCGGACGTCAGCGCGGGCATCTACGGTGCCAACGCCATCGTCGGTGCCTCGGCCGCGATCGCGGCCGGGGCGGCCTGGTCGCACCGGCGCGCCGGGCACGATCGCGTGGCCGTCACGTTCTTCGGCGACGGCGCGGTCAACCAGGGCGTGCTGCTCGAAGCGCTGAACCTGGCGGCGCTGCGCCGCCTGCCGGTCATCTTCGTCTGCGAGAACAACCAGTTCGCAACGTCGATGCGGGTGCAGGACACGACGTCAGGCACGATTACCGGGCGCGCCGCGGCGTTCGGCATCCCCGCCGAGACCATCGACGGCATGGATCCCGAGGCAGTGCTTGAGGCGGCATCCCGCGCCGTCACCCGCGCCAGGGCCGGGGGCGGCCCGACGTTCCTTGAGTGCCTGACCTACCGGTTCGACGCCCACCACACCTGGGAGTACAGCGTCCGGCCGCGCTACCGCACCGACGAGGAGGTCGCCGCGGGCAGCGCCCGCGACCCCGTGGAGATCCAGGCGGCGCGCGTGACCGGCGCCGAGCGCGCGCGGATCGACCAGGAGATCGAGGATCTGCTTGACCGGGCGCGGCTCTTCGCGGAAGCGAGCCCGGAGCCCGACCCGTCAGGGGCGCTCGACTACCTCTACTCCGGTGGGCTGCGCGGGCGGGGAGGAACGGCCTGATGCCCATTCTGTCGTACGTGCGGGCGCTCAACCGGGCGCTGGCCGCCGAGATGGAACGCGATCCGGCCGTGTGCGTGTTCGGTGAGGACATCGGCATCGCGGTCAGCAACGTCACCACCGGACTGCTCAAGCGGTTCGGGCCGGAGCGGGTCATCGACATGCCGATCTCGGAGCAGGCGTTCACCAGCTTCGCGACCGGAGCGGCGATAGCCGGGTCCCGGCCCGTCGTCGAGTTCCAGATACCGGCGCTGCTGTTCCTGGTGTTCGAGCAGATCGCGAACCAGGCGCACAAGTTTCCGCTGATGACCGGCGGTCAGGTCAAGGTCCCGGTGACGTACCTGCTGCCGAGTTCGGGCTCCAGGGTCGGCTGGGCCGGGCAGCACTCAGATCACCCCTACAGCCTGTTCGCGCATGTCGGCGTGAAGACCGTGGTGCCGGCCACGCCGGCCGATGCCTATGGCCTGCTGGTCAGCGCGATCCGCGAGGACGACCCGGTGATCCTGTTCGGGCCGGCCGGCGCCGTGGCGCGGCGCGAGAACGTTGATTTCGGCGCACTCGCCCCGGTGCCGCTCGGCGTCGGCCGGGTGCACCGGCCGGGTACCGACGTGACGGTGGTGGCGGTGGGGCATCTCGTGCACGACGCGCTCGCCGTCGCCGACGAGCTCGCGGGCACGATCTCGGTCGAGGTGTTCGACCCGCGCACGCTGTACCCGTTCGACTGGACCGGCCTGGAGGCATCACTGGCGCGCACCGGCAGGCTCGTCGTGGTCGACGATTCCAACCGGACCTGCGGCATCGGCGGCGAGATCCTGGCCACCGCCGCCGAGGAAATGCGCCTGACCGCCCCGCCGAAACGTGTCACCCGCCCGGATGGCGCCGTGCTCCCGTTCGCCCGCGAGCTTGACCTCGCGCTGCAGCCGACCCGCAGCCAGTTGCGTGCGGCGATCGAGACGGTGGCCAAGGGCCAGTGACGCGGCCAGGCTAGCCCGAGGACCTCGACCACGCGGTGCCGTTCCAGTGCAGGATCAGCGTGGTCGAGTCGTTGCACGTGACGCATTGGTCACCGACCGCCCACGCATCGGTGGGCGAGGTGGCGCTCACACCGCCCAGCACTCCGGAAAAAACCGGGATCGCTGCGGGCCAGGCCGGCGGTGGGCGCCGCCTGGGCTGCCGTGCTGGCCGTGGCGGCCGGCAGGCTGGCACTCAGGACGGCGATTAAGGTCAGCAGGATCCTTTTCCGGCTAACGCGAGTCATGGCGCACCCCTGTCGCTCCGCGAGCATTCAGAAGAACCTTTGCCGCCTAGCATCACACGAATTTCGGGCATTCTTCCAGCACGCCTGTGACGCCGCTGGCGCACGGCCGTGCCGCTACCCAAAGCTCGCTGTTCAGGCCAGATCAGGCTGTGCCCGCGGCTGGCCAGCCGGCCACTTCCACGGCGAACGGCGCCGCGCCGGTCAATGCCACCGCGGCGCGAAAGCCAGCCGGCGCCGTGACGTCCGCCACCCGGTTTGCGCAGGCCGGCTCGGCGCAGCCGATGACGTCGCGGCCGTGCACCGCGATCTTCAGGTTGGGCCAGAGCCGGCCGCCGGCTGCCTTGACGACCGCCTCCTTGCGGGCCCACAGGTGCGCGAACCGGTCCGCCCGCGTGCTCGCGTCATGGGCGGCCGCGACGTACCCGGCCTCGCCCGGCGGGAAGAACCGCGCCGCCAGGCCGGCCGGGTCCAGGCCGGGCACCAGGTACTGGATGTCGGCACCCACCGGGCGGCCGGTGCTGATGGCCGCCGCGATCATGTTTGCCGAGTGCGAGAGGCTGGTGTGCAGCCCGGACCACGGGGGTGCCAGCTCGGGCTTGCCGTACCGGCCTGCGGTCCAGGTGAACGCATCAGGCCGCGTTTCCAGCTCGCGGCCGGCCAGGATCCGGAGCGCGCCGTGCGCGACCGAGAACCGTTGCCGGTCGCGCGGGTTCAGGAAGGCCGCGGCGCGGGCACGCTCGCCGTCGTCGAGCACGTCCCGGAACCTGGCCGCGGTCTCCGCTGGCACGTCGACCGGGACGATCCAGACGCGGACCAGATCGGTCACGACCGGACGTCGGCAATCAGGGCGGCGAGCCGCCGGACGCCCTCGTCGATCTGGTCAGCCGCCAGTGCGCTGCACGACAGCCGGATCGCGTGGCCGCCGCCGCCGTTCAGATAGAAGAAGCTCATCGGCGTCCACAGCACGCCGTAATCCCGCGCGGAAAGCTCGAGCAGCTTCTCGTCAGCGCGGACGGGCACGTCGAGGACGGCGAAGAAGCCGCCGCCCGGCGAGTTCCAGGTGATCGCCGGATCGCTGAAGTGATGCTCGAGCGCGGCCAGCAGCGCCCGGAGATTGCGCCGGTAGAACGCGATCTTCTCGCGGTTCGCGGCACGCAGGCTGTATCCGCACGACACCAGGAAGCCGCCGATGACGGCCTGCGCGATCGGCGAGGTGTTGACGGTGACCATGCTCTTGACCGTCGACAGCTCGTCAGCCAGCATGCTGCGCTGACCGGCGGCACTGACCACGGCCTGATCCGCGACCAGGAAGCCCACGCGGGCGCCGGGGAACACCGACTTGGCGAACGAGCCCAGGTAGATGACCCGCTGGCCGGTGTCCAGCGACTTCAGCGTTGGGCTGCGGCTGTCGTCGAGCCCGAACAGCCCGTAGGGGTCGTCCTCCAGGATCAGCAGGTCCTCATCGGCGGCCACCTCGATCAGCCCGCGCCGCACGCCGGTGCTCAGCGAGACGCCGGACGGGTTGGCGAAGTTCGATACCACGTACAGCGCCCGCGGCCGGCGACCGCTGGCGCGTACCTCGCGGGCGACGCGGGCGACCGTTTCCGGGCGCAGGCCCTGCGCGGTCTCGGGTACCGGGACCACGGTGACGCCGAGTACGCGTGCGGCGCCGGTGAAGCCGAGGTAGCACGGCTCGGCCGCGAGGACGACGTCGCCGGGGCCCGCGCACAGTCCGCGCAGCGCGATGATCATGGCTTCCTGGCAGCCGGCCGTCACCATGATCGACTCGCCGGGAACGTGGATGTCCTCGTCGGTCGCCAGCATCCGTGCGATCATCGCGCCGAGCTGGCCGTTCGTCCGGCCGTACTGCAGGATGGCCTGCCGCACGCGCGCCTCGTCCATGCCCTGGGCACGCAGGTGCCCGGTATAAGCAGCCAGGTATCGCTCGACGTCCTCGACGGCATAGAACTCATCCGACGGCCGGCCCGCTGCGAGCGAGATTGCGGCGGGGAAACGGCTGGCAACTTCGTTGAGGAAGTTCATCGACGCTGCCACGGGATCGGTGACCGACGTGTGCAACGCCTCACGCACTAACTCGACCATCGGCCGGGCACCCTGCCTCGGTGACGTGACCGCATTCGCGGCCAGCTGCGGGACACCATTCCCAAGACCGGTATTCCCGTAAAAGCTAGCCTATCCTCGGCGGGGCGGCCGGAATAGCTGGCGAGGGCCCGCGCGGCACCTGCGGCCGGGTTAGCCCGGTGGGCGGCCCCAGACCCCCGCTGGCCTCCTTGGCCCACTGCCGGCCCGAACGAAAGGGTGTGCCAGCCGTGCCACTCGACCCGCAGTTGCAGGCCATGCGCGACCAGCGCGAGCGGGACAACGTTCCGCCGCTGTACACCATGTCGCTCACCGAGGCCAGGGCCGCGGATCTTGCCTCGATCCGGGAGAGCGGGGGTGAGCCGGAGCCCGTCCATGAGGTTGCCAACCTGAAGATCCCCGGGCCCGGCGGCGACCTGCCGCTGCGCCTGTACCGGCCGGCCAGCGGCCGGCCGCTGCCTGTGCTGCTCTACTTCTTCGGCGGCGGCTGGGTGCTCGGCACGATTGACACTGCCGACGGCGTCAGCCGCAGCCTGGCCAACTCCGCTGGCGCGCTGGTCGCCGTGGTCGGTTACCGGCTGGCACCCGAGCACCCGTTCCCGGCCGCGATCGACGACTGCTATGCGGCCGTGCGCTGGGTCGCCGGGCACGCGGCGGAGATCGGCGCGGACCCCGGCCGCCTCGCGGTCGGTGGCGACAGCGCCGGCGGGAACCTGGCCGCGGCGGTAGCGCTGCGTGCCCGCGCCGATGGCCCGGCACTGGCCGGCCAGCTGCTCGTATATCCCAATACCGACCAGCTCGCCGACGACCGGTCGATGCGTGCCGCGGACGATCCCTTTCTCTTTAACCGTCAGTCGGTCGCGTGGTACCGCCAGCATTACCTGGCGAATCCCGGCGACGCGGCCAGCCCGCTGGCCTCGCCGCTTCGCGCCGGGAGCCTGGCCGGGCTGCCGCCGGCGCTCGTCATCACCGCCGAGTACGACCCGCTGCGCGATCAGGGCGAGGCGTACGCGCACCGGCTGGCCGGCGACGGTGTCCAGGTCGAGCTGAGCCGCTACCCGGGCATGGCGCACGGGTTCTTCACGATGGCGGGCACCGTCGACGCCAGCCGGGCCGCGCTCGGGCAGGCCGCGGCGCGGCTGCGGGTGTGGTTCGGCCTGGGGGAGTAAGCATCTAATTCCTATTGGTAAACTTCGGTATAATCGGGGAGCTGAGGCCGGTCGCACCGTTGTGACGGGGAAGTGGACCGCTAACCTGGCCCTGACGGGCACATTCGTCAAGCGCACAAGTGAACGCAACGGAGGAGCACCATGACGTTGGCCATCGGCGATACCGCCCCTGACTTCCAAGCACAGACCACCGAAGGGCCGATCTCGTTCCACGAGTGGATCGGGGACTCCTGGGCGGTGCTGTTCTCCCACCCCAAGGACTTCACGCCGGTGTGCACCACCGAGCTCGGCTATATGGCCAAGATCAAGCCGGAGTTCGACCGCCGGAACGTGAAGATCATCGGCCTGTCCGTCGATGCCACCACCGACCATGAGCGGTGGGCGGCCGACATCGAGGAGACCCAGGGAACCGCGCCCAACTACCCGATCATCGGCGACGCCGACTACCACGTGGCGAAGCTTTACGGGATGCTGCCGGCCAGCACGTCCGGCGACGCGAAGTCGCGTACGCCCGCCGACAACCAGACGGTGCGGAACGTGTTCGTGGTAGGCCCGGACAAGAAGATCAAGCTGATCCTGATCTACCCGATGACCACCGGGCGCAACTTCGACGAGGTGCTGCGGGTGATCGATTCGCTCCAGCTCACCGCCAAGCACAAGGTGTCCACCCCGGTGAACTGGAAGCAGGGGGAGGACGTCATCATCGCCGGCTCGGTGAACAACGAGCAGGCCAAGGAGATCTTCGGTACCTGGAAGGAGCCGAAGCCCTACATCCGCATCGTCCCCCAGCCGCACTGACCCACGGGGGAACCGCACCATCGGCCACTGTGGTGCGGGTGCCGGGGCGAATCGCGCAGCGCTGCCCTCGGCACCCGGCCGCAGGCTGCCATTGGCCGAGCATGGGGATATGGAGGCACGGTGCAGCACATCCTTGCCCTGTCGCGCAGCGCCGTGATTGTCCGCCACTGGTTTGAGATCGACCTGGACGACGCTTCCATGGAGCATGGCGTGCGGATCGAGCTGCGCGAGCTTTCTGCGCAACCGCACCGCGGCAGCGAATCAGCGGCACAGTTGATCACGGCAGACCGCCCGTTGTGGCGGGCCGACCTTTTTGACCGCCTGACCGATGCCCCGGGGAGCTTCGGCGTGGCGCACTACCATCCAGGGTTCTCGGGCAACGAGCCCAGCCCGCGCAGCTGGGATCCGGAGCTTGCGGCCGATCCCTGGCGCTGGTTGCATGATCAAATTGCTGGCCTCGGCGAGGGCCCGGGCCGGAAGGCCTGGCCGCTGGAGCCCGGGGACGCCGGGGAACTGAGCAGGCTGGCGGATGCCATCGTTGCCTTGGCCCGGGAGCTTGGCCCAGATCGCTGCCGTTCGGCCGCCGAGTGCTTTGCGCTGACCCGGGATGTGCGGGAGTCGGTCCTGCTCATGATCGAATACCTTCGGCGGCCGGACCTGCTCGACGTGGCCTGGGTCGCGCCGTGGACGGCACCCCGGTAGCCGTGCCGTAGCCGGGTGCGGGGCTCATCCCGATCGAATCCTGGCCAGCTGCCTACTCCGGGGTGAACAGCGTGAGCTGCATCCCGTCCGGTGCCCGGACCCGGGCATTGCGATCGCCCCAGGGGGTCACCACCGGCGGTGCGACCTGGACAGCACCGGCCGCGACGAGGCGCTGTGCCATGCCCTCGCTGTCTTCGACTTTCATCGCCAGCCGGACCGTGCCGGACACCCTGCGGCCAGCCTCGATCGCATCGACCGTGTCCGCCTGGGCATGGTCGAACAGTTCGAGCGTCGCCCGGCCCGCGTCGAGGACGACGACCCGCCCCGATCCCGAACTCCAGTCGGCAACCTGCTCGAGGCCCAGCGCGTCGCGGTAGAACGCCAGCGCTTGGCCGAAGTCCTCCACCGTGAGCGCAATACGCAACTCGGTCACATTGGCCATGCCTATTTCTAGCTGATCAGCTCAGGCCGGCGGCGTGGCCATCGACGAGAGCGTGGTTCCTGGCCAGCGAGTGGAGCAGGGCCGCAGCCTTGGCGTCCAGGCTGGGGCAGGCGTCCGAGCCGAAGACGGTGGCCCGCGGGCGGGCGAGGGCGGATTCCAGCGGCTGCCATTGCTGCCCGTGGTGATCCTCTCTATGTTCGCTGGCATGGACGACGATCTGTTCGACGCGGCGCAGATGTACGACGAGGACTATCTGTACTTCTTTGCCGCCGGCCAGGGCGCCAGCGAGTTTGCCGCGCACGGGCCGGCCGTACCCGGCGCCGGTGTCCCGGGTGAAGCTGCCGCGGAACTGGCCTGGCGGTTGCTGGAACTGCGGCCGGGCATGAGCGTGCTGGATCTGGCCTGTGGCCATGGCGAACTGGCCGCCCGCCTGGCGGCCCGCGGCTGCCAGGTCACCGGCCTTGACTCCTCGGCGGTGTTCCTTGACCGGGCCCGCGCGGACGCGGCCGCGGCCGGGGTCAGCGTCGATTACGTGGCCGGGGACATGCGCCAGCTACCGTGGCGGAGCCGCTTCGACCGGGTGGTCAACTGGTCCACCGCGTTCGGGTACTTCGACGACACCGCCAACCGCGCTGTCCTGGACGGGATCGCCGGCGTCCTGCGGCCCGGCGGCCGATTGGCCATGGACCTGGACAACCTGACCAGTTTCCTCGCTTCCTGGACCCCCTCACGCGTCGTGGCGGCGCGGGACAACGGCGACATGCTCGTCGATCGCTACCACCTGGACGCACTGACCGGCCGGTTCGAAGCAGAACGGACCGTCGTCCGAAGTGGCCGGGCGCGCCGCCTGACGTTCGTCAAGCGGCTGTTCGGCTTCCCCGAACTCAGGGACTGGCTGCTCGCCGCGGGGTTCGCCACGGTGGCCGGCTACGGCGAGGACGGGCAGCCGCTCACCGCCGGCCACCGCCGGATGGTCATCGTCGCGGACCTGCCATAGGACGTGGATCGTCCGGCGGACCGCGCCACCACGGCACCTGTTGCACGAGTGGCGGGCAGCCCGGATCCGGGCTGCCGTCGCGCTTCAGCCGCTGGTCGCCGTGGGAGTCGCGGTCGGCGTGCTGGTCGGCGTCGGCGTGGCCGTGGGGGAGGTGCTGGCCGAGGGGGACGGGCTGGCTGACGGAGAGCTTGACGGGGTTGATGGCAGCGCGCTCGGCGTCGCGGGCGCCGTCACGGTTGACGAAGGAACCGGCGAGGTGGAAGGCACGGCGGTGCTGGTGGCAGACGCGGGGTGGCTGGTATCCGACGCGGATACCAGCACCGGCGCGCCCGGTGGCGGTGCCGCCGCGAGCGCGATCCCGGCGACGATCGCCACGAGGCCCCCGACGGCGCCCGCTCCCAGCAGCACCGGGGTCCAGGAGGAGGCCTGATTTCTTCCGGATTCGGGCCCGTCAGCTGCCACTGGGTGTCTCCCTGTCGTCCGCCCCCACCACCCGCGGGTCCTCGGCACCGATGGTAGCGATGCTAGATGAACTGCCGGGTGCGGGGAGGGACGTCACTCAGCGCCCTCCCTGGGCCGCGGCTGCCAGCCCGTAGTAGTTCTCATAGATCAGTTCGGCCCGGCCGCGGGCGGATTCCCAGGTCCAGTCCCGTGGCATGAACCGTGCCGGGCTGAGCGAGCGGATGTAGGGCGACGGGTCTGGCCGCAGGCTCTCCAGCACGCTCTCGGCCAGGCCGGCCGAGCCGGACACCCCGTGGGCGTTGCAGGCCGCGGCCATCACGAACCCCCGGATTCCTGGCACCGGCCCGACGATGAACCGGCCATCCGGTGAGAACGCCGGATAGCCACGAAACACCGCACGGATCTCGGCCGTCGTGACCGTGGGGATGAACTGGGCGAAATCGGCGGCGAAGCCCGACAGGACATCCCAGTCGGGAGAAACGGCCAGCGGCTGCCCCACCGTCACCTCACGAGGGTCGAGGCTCAGCCCGTCCGCCTCCCATCCCCCGCACAAGATGCCCCTGACCTCCGCCCGGGCGTAGATCCGGATGTCGGGGATGCGCAGCACCGGCAGGTTGCCATGCCAGCCTTCCTGCGGCGCGGTGACGAAGTACTCATGGCGGACCGGCACCACCGGGAGCTCGGCGCCGGCCAGCGATGCCACGGCGCCCGCCCACGGCCCGGCCGCGTTGATCACCATGTCAGTGGCGGCGCTGCCCCCGCTGGTGCGGATCCCGGTGACCGCGCCGCGGCTCACGGTGATGCCCGTGAGCGTCGTGTGCGCCGCGACCGTCACGCCCCGGTCCCGCGCGGCCCGGGCGTAGGCCATCACCAGGCTGTGCGGCTGCAGATAGCCGTCGGTCGGGCACCACAGCGCGGCCTTGACATGCCCGGTGCCGAGCGGCGGGAACAGCTCGGCGAGCCGCCCGGGCCCGCAGAACTCGACGTCAAGCCCGGCCGAGGCCGCCACGCCGGCCATCGCCCGGAACTCCTGGACCCGCTGCGTGGTCATGGCGATGCGGATGCTTCCGGTCTGCCGCCAGTCCGCCGGGTAGCCGGTCTCCTGCTCGATCTTCGAGTACATGGCAACCGACGCCATCGCCAGCCGGGTCCGCTCCAGGCTGCTGCGGACCTGTCCGACCAGTCCCGCGGCCTGGCCGGAGGTGGCGGCAGCGAGCTCGCCGCGCTCAAGTATCTGGATGTCGGGATACCCGGCGCGCGCCAGGCAGTAGGCAACCGCGCACCCGATAGCCCCACCGCCGACGATCGTTATCTCGGCATCCCGGACTTCAGCCACGATCACTCCATTCCCCGGGGGCGGCCGTTCATCAGCACTCAGGCCGCCGGGCCGGGATGGGATAGTGGGCTGGTGAGCCCGCAGATCGCCACGAACACCGTGGTCACCAGAGATGAGTTGGTCGACTTCGTCCGGCCCCGTCATCACGCCCTCGTCATCACGGCACGATCCGATGGCAGCCCGCAGGCCTCGCCGGTGACGTGTGGCGTTGACGAGGCCGGCCGCATCGTCGTCGCGACCTATCCGTCCCGCGCGAAGACCCGCAACGCCCGCAACGACCCCCACGTCAGCGTCGTTGTCCTGTCTGACGACTTCGGCGGCCCTTGGGTGCAGATCGATGGCGACGCCGAGGTCATCGACGTTCCAGAAGCGGTGGAGCCATTGGTTTCCTACTACCGCGCGATCGCAGGCGAGCATCCGGACTGGGATGACTACCGGGCAGCGATGCTGCGGCAGGGCAAATCGCTGCTGCGCGTCACGCCCCGCCGCTGGGGTCCCGTCGCTACCGGAGGCTTCCCGCCCGAGCTTGCGTAGTTCCGGGCCGGTCCGCGACTTCCGCCGTGCACACGCTCCGGTTGACGGTCATCGTCAGCTTTACCGGCTGTTCCTCGCTTCGCCGATCGCCGCCCAGACCCGCTCTGGCGTCGTGGGCATCTCGATGTGACGGACGCCGAGGTGGCTGACCGCGTCGATGACAGCGCTTTGCATGGCCGGGGTGGCGCCAATGGTGCCGGCCTCACCGATGCCCTTGAAGCCGAGCGGGTTGACGGTGGCCGGTGTCTCGCTGGTCAGCAGCTCGAAGCTGGGCAGCTCGGTGGCGGTGATCGTGGCGTAGTCGACGAGGCTGCCGGTGAGCGGGTTGGCGTCGGCGTCGTAGACGACCTCCTCGAGCAGCGCCTGCGCCACCCCTTGGGCGATGCCACCGTGCCGCTGGCCCTCGGCCAGCACCGGGTTGAGCACGGTCCCCGCGTCGTCGACCGTCACGTGCCGCACCAGGGTGACCTTGCCGGTCTCGGTATCCACCTCGGCCACGGCCACGTGGCTGCCGAACGGGAACGTCGGTGCTCCCTCGGTGTAGTGCACCGAGGCCGTCAGGCCGTCGGCCCCCGCATGCCCCGCGACCTCGGCCCAGGTCCGTGCGCTCGCCGGGTCACCGCGGACCTGCCACAGCCCACGCTCGATGTCCAGGTCCAGGTCCGCCTCGCTGGCCTCCATCAGGCTGGCCGCCAGCCGCCTGCCCTGGTCCTTGACGTCCAGCGCGGCCCGGTGCACCGCGATGCCGCCCAGTTGCAGCGACCGCGACGCGTAGGTGCCGGTGCCGAACGGGATGAGGTCGGTGTCTCCGTGGATCACCGTGATCTTGTCCATGGGAATGCCGAGGTCGTCCTGCACCAGCATGGCCCAGGCGGTGTGGTGGCCCTGCCCGTGCGCGGAACTTCCGGTGTAGACCGAGGCGGTGCCGTCGTCGTGGACCTCGAGCCGGGCGGTCTCACCGCCGTCTGCGTCGGCCGCGGTGATCTCGACGTAGCTCGACACGCCGATGCCGAGCTGGACCACGTCGCCGCGCTCCCGGCGCCGGGCCTGTTCGGCGCGCAGCTCGGCATAGCCGGCACCGGCCAGCACCTTGTCAAGCGCCCCGATGTAGTCGCCGGTGTCATACCTGGCTCCGCACGGGCTCTGGTACGGGAACTTGTCCGCGGGGATGAGGTTCCTGCGCCGCACCTCGGCCGCGTCCATGCCGATCTCGGCCGCGAACAGGTCCATGGCCCGCTCGATCGCGGCCGTCGCCTCCGGGCGGCCGGCGCCGCGGTAGGCGGAGATCGGCGTGGCGTTGGTCACCACCACCTGGTAGGCGGTCTCGACATGGGGGATGTCGTACGGGCCGAGCGCCATCAGGCTGGTGAGGAACGGCAGGAACCCGGTCATCCGCAGGTAGGCCCCGGTGTCCTGGACGATGTCGAGGCGGTAGGCCAGCACGCGCCCGTCCCTGGTCCCGCCGATCTTGACCGTCTGCCGCTGGGCGCGCCCGTGCGTCATCCCGACCAGGTTCTCGCTGCGCGTCTCCACCCAGCGCAGCGCCCGGCCGGTGTGCTTGGCGGCCCAGGCGACAAGCAGCGCGTCCCGGTCCATGCCGACCTTGGCACCGAACCCGCCGCCCACGTCCGGCGCGATCACCCGGATCGCGTCGGGGGCGAGCCCGAACGCACCGGCCATGATGAACCGGGAGATCTGTGCGTTCTGCGTACTCACCCAGACGGTCAGCCTGCCGTCGGCCCAGCGCGCCGCGACCGCACGCCCCTCCATCGGCACCGGCGCGACCCGCTGGTTGGAGATGGTCCGCTCGACCACCACCTCGCAGCCGTCGAACGCCGCCGGGTCGGCGGGCGTGCTCGCGGTCAGGGCCACGTTGGACCCGGCATCAGGGAACAGCAGTGACTCGTCGGCCAGCGCCGCCTCCGCGCCCACGACCGGCGGCAGCGGCTCGTAGTCCACGCTGACCAGCTCGGCCGCGTCCTCGCCGCCGTAGGCGTCGTCGGTGATGACCATGGCCACCGGCTCGCCCACGAAGCGCACCCGGTCCGCCGCAAGCAGCGGTTCCTGCCACACCCCGCCGAGCGGCATGGGGACGGTCTCGCTGGGCGGCTCCTCCGGCGGTGGCGGGGGCGGCGGCAGGTCATCGATGTCGGCGACCGTCAGCACCGCGACCACACCGGGAGCCGCCAGCGCTGCCGAGGTGTCGATGCCGGTGATCCGCGCGTGCCCGAGCGGGCTGCGCACGAACGTGACCCGTGCCGCTCCGGTCAGCTCGGGCACCCTGACGTCGTCCACAAAGGTCCCGCCGACGGTCAGCAACTTCGGGTCTTCTGTCCGCACTACCCGGGTACCCATGATGCTCACTGTGACCTCCGCGGCTTGTGATAGGGCGCCCGGCACCGGCCAGCCGGCGCGGGGTTTGTCATGAGCTGCTCATCCCCAAGGTTGGCAGGTTCTGCCAATAGTTCAAAGCAGTTCGCTGACGCTGGCGAGGAAGATACCAGGGCGCGGCTGCCGGGCAGGTGGGCGGCGCGGGTGTCAGCTGCGCCGGAGCTCAGGTGGGGTGCGGCGGGCGGCGGGGGGTGGCAGGTCGTCCGGGGCGGAGGCGAGGGCGTCGCTGGCGGCGGCCAGGGCCCGGAGCAGGGTGTGCAGCGTCTGGTCGCCGAGCGGGCTCAAGGTGGCGGTGACGAGCTGCTGGACGGCCGGCAGGACCTGGTCGAGGAGTGCCTGGGCGGCAGGAGTGATGTCGACAAGGACCCGGCGCCGGTCGGCCGGGTCGGGCTGGCGGCGGACGTAACCGTTGCGTTCCAGGGTGTCCAGGACGCTGGTCATGGTCGCGGTGCTGATGTGCATCTGGGCACTGACCTGGCCCGCGGGAACGGGGCCGCCCGCGCCCTCGATCACGGCCAGGGCGTTGAGTGCGGCGTGGGACAGCCGGTACCGGCGGGCGACCTTGGTGACGAGGGCGTCGGCCCTGGCGCCGGCCCGCTGGATCTGGCGGAGAACCTGCGTGTCGAGCCAGCGCGCGCCGGGGTATTCGTGCTCAAAGGCGTCCGCTTCCGGTGGACGCGCCAGGGGGACGCCCGGTGCCCGGGCGCCCCCCTGGCGGTGCGATGTAGGTGCGTTCAGCTCACGCCTCCGTGGCGATCTCGATCCGCGGTGCCCCGGTCACCCCCGCGCGGCCCATCGCTTCCTTGAGCTCGGTGCTGCCGGCGAAAGCCTGGGCGGCGTCGAGCGTGGGGAACCGGTGGATCACGAACACGTCCTTATTGTTGCCCGGGTCGGTCATCACCTCGGCACCGGTGCAGCCGTACCGCTGGCGCAGGTCCTCCACGCTGTCATAGCCCGCCCGCCATGTGCTGTAGTCCTGGACCTGGTGCCGGACGATCAGGGTTGCAGTGCTCATATCGTTCCTCCCCTTGTTGCCTGGGCCACGATCATCTAGTGACCTATTAGCTAGATAACAAGATACTTGTCCTCTAGACGAAGTCAAGGGGGTGCTGTCCACCGTGGCCCGGGCGGTCAGCCGGCGGCGTATCCAGCCCCGGGGCCCGTTCATCCGGTGGCGCGTGCCGCCAGATAAGGTGCGCCTGTGGCCGAGGAGCGGGACAGGAGTTGGCGTGACAGGCAACCGCCGGTGCGGCTGTCAGGGCTGGCCGGGCAGTGCCAGCTGGAGGCAGGTGATCCCGCGCAGATCGAGCCACGCGCGGCCGGGCCCGCGGGCAAACCGGAGCATGACAGCGGCGCAGCCCGGACAGCGGGCTACCACCCCGGGGGCCTGGGTGTAGACCTGGGTCTGGGCGATGGCGCTGACGGTGCCGCAGGCGGCGCACTGGCCGGTTGCGGCGGTGATGTCCACGGCGAACAGTTCGCCGAGTTCGCCGCCCAGCACGTTTCCGTCGAGGTGGGTACTCATGACTGGCCTCCCGAAGGCCCGAAACGTTCGGTCTTGATGGCGCGGGGGTCGTGGCCGGCGTTGACCAGGAGGTCCGCGGCGGCCTCCACGAAGCCGGTCGGCCCGCAGACGAAGACCGCCGGCTTGCGGTCCGGCGTCCAGCCAGGCGCCGTGAGCACCCCGGTGCCGATCCGCCCGGGCGGCACCGGCCAGCCCGCCGGGGCGGTGCGGGTATACACGTACGCGACCTGGAGCCCGTCATCCCCGCGCTGCCGTTCTGCCAATTCGGCTGCGTAGAGGGCGTCGCCGGGGCCGCGGACCGAATACACCAGCCGGAACGGTGACTGGGTCCCCGAGGCCGCGCGGGTGCGGATCATCGCCATCAGCGGCACCACACCGCTGCCGCCCGCGACCAGCAGCACCGGCGTGGGTGCCGGCTCCCAGACGAACCAGCCGCCGATCGGCCCGCGCAACTCCAAGGGGTCACCAGCGGCAAGCACCTGCGCGAGGTAGGGGGACACCTCGCCGTCGGACAGCCGTTGCACGGTGAGCTCGACCCGGTCACCGTCCGGTGCCGAGGCGATCGAGTACGACCGCTGGGCCGAGTATCCGTCCGCCGCGGTCAGCCGCACATCCACGTGCTGGCCGGGGCGATGGCCGGGCCAGCCGGGGATCTTCAGGGCGATCGTGCGGGCGGTGGCCGTCTCGTCGCGGACCGAGGCGACGGTGCTGACCCGCCAGGTCAGTCGCCCCAGTACCGCTGCTCCTGCCATGGGTCTCCGTAGTTGTGATAGCCGAGCGTCTCCCAGAACCCGGGCTCGTCCTCGGTCAGCAGGTCGATGCCCGTCACCCACTTGGCCGATTTCCACAGGTACAGGTGCGGCACCAGCAGCCGGGCGGGGCCGCCGTGCTCGGCTCCGAGCGCCGCACCGTCATACTCGAACGCGATCCAGGCCTGGCCGCCGAGCAGATCCTCCACCGGCAGGTTGGTGGTGTACCCGCCGTAGGACCGCGCGAGCGCGAAATCGGCGGTCGTCTCGACCTCGGCGAGCAGCGTGTCCACCGGCACGCCCCGCCACGGTGTCCGGAGCTTGGACCACTTGGTCACGCAGTGCAGATCGACGGTGATCTGCTCGCTCGGCAGCGCACGGAACGCGGCCCAGTCCCAGGTGTGTGCCTGCCCCGTCTCTGTGGTGACGCGGAACTCCCACGAGGCCAGGTTCACCCGGGGTGTCGGCCCGGCAGAAAGCACCGGGAAGTCGGTGACCAGATACTGGCCCGGCGGAAGGTCCTCACCGCCCGGCCGCCTGCGGCCGGTGAACCCAGGTGACACGATGCCCATGGCGGCAAGCCTTCCACCCGCCGCGGCCGGCCGCCAGCGCGGGTCGCCCGGTACCTTGCCGCAGCGATCTTCATCGCTCGTGATCATGGGGGTTTGGTCGCTCCAGGGTGGCGTGACAAATCCCCCGTGGAGGCGTGGCCGTAGAGGTAGGCGGCCAGGTCGGTGATCCCGGCGGCTGCAAGGGTGGCGAGCAGAAGGCGGGCACCTAGAACTTTGGCGCTAGGCCGTGACGTTCATCGTCCGGCCGCTGTGGATGCATTGACTCGTGGTTGTTCAGGGGGGACACTCGGGGCGGCCGGCGGGAAGGGGAGCACTGATGCGCGCAGCAGTGTTGGCCGGGCGTTCTTCTAGGGCCCTGGCGGCCCCGCTGATGCTGGCGGCGGCCCTGACGGTGCTCGGCCCGGGCGCCGCCTCGGCGGCGAACTGCGGAAACAGGGTGGGGCAGCCCCTGCAGCCGGGTTCGTCGGACATCCTTGGAGGCGTGGCGATCACCTCGTGCCGGATCTGGGCGGTGGGCGATTACACCGTCGCCGGGAACGTGCGCACCCTCGTCGAGCGATGGAACGGCACGGCGTGGACGCGAGTGCCCAGTCCCAGCCCGGCGTCCTCGTACAACATCCTGAGTGACGTGGCAGCAGCCTCCGCCAGCGACGCCTGGGCGGTCGGGCAGTCCAGCGGCGACCCCGCCGGCCATGTCTTCCAGACCCTGGCCGAGCACTGGAACGGCACCGCGTGGACGCAGGCGACAACCCCGAACCCGGGCACGGGCGACAACTACCTGGAATCGGTGGCCGCCACCTCCGCCGGCGGCGCCTGGGCGGCCGGCGGTTACGACACCGGCCCCGGCACGGCGTTGCAGGCCCTGGCCGAGCGCTGGAATGGGACCGCGTGGAAGCAGGTGCCAATCCCGAACCCTGGCGCGGGCAACCCAACCTACAACTATCTGAACACGGTGGCGGCCACCTCCGCCAGTGACGCGTGGGCGGTGGGCTCGTATTCCGCCAGTGCCGGAGGCTCCCTGACCCTCATCGACCACTGGAACGGCACCGCGTGGACGCAGGTGCCCAGCCCCAGCCCCGGAATCACCAACAACCTGGACGACGTGGCTGCCCTCTCCGCCACCGACGCCTGGGCAGTGGGCCGCTACTCCACCAGCGGCGACGACCAGCACACCCTGGTCGAGCACTGGGACGGGACCGCGTGGACGCAGGTGCCCACCCCGAGCCCCAACCGAGTCGCGGAGCTTAGCGGGATCGCGGCCACCTCCCCCACCAACGTCTGGGCGACCGGCGACTACATCCAGAATGTCCGCCCGTTCGCGAGATTGACCCTCGTCTACCACTGGGACGGCACCGCGTGGCACCGGGTACTCAGCCCCAATCCCAGCCCGTCAACCGAGAACTTCATGGCCGGGGTGGCGGTGACGCCCGCTGCCGGTCTCTGGGCGGTCGGTTTCTACTTCCTCGGCAGCCAGGACCAGACCACCCGGACGTTCGCCTTCCATTGCTGCTGACGGCCTGGCCCGGGGCGGGCCGTCGCTGGCGGCCGGCGTCGGGGCGGCGCGGCCGGCGTACTCGGGCACGGCCTCGACTGGCGCGCAGGCGCTCATCGCGGGCGTGCTGATCCTGCCCCACCGCCAGGTCGGTGATCGCCCGCAGAGCAGGGTTACGCCACTCCTTGCCGCCGCCGGAGACGGGCAGGGCCAGCGAGCCGTCATCGAATCGAATGGACCACACAGCTGTAACAGCACTGCTGGCCGCCTGCGCCCGTTGTAGAGCCGGCTACTGGTGGTCGGCCAGCGGCTGTCCCCGGTTGTAGAGCCCGACCGCGGTGCAGTAGGTGGCCGACAGGCATGAGATCCCGAGGAGGTCGGCGTAGGTCGCTGTCCCGTGCTTTGGCACGGGTGTGGGCTGAACCGTCCAGCTTGTCCCGTCCCAGTGCTCGGCCAGCCCGGTGTTGGACAAGGACCCGACGGCGGTGCACGAGGTGCCCGAGGTGCACGACACCGCGTCGAGGCTGCTCCCGCTCTCCCCGGCACCACCCAGGTCAAGCTGCCCCCAGCAACACCGCCCTGCTGCGACAGGACAGCGGCGAAGGTCTCTCACCTCCACTCGAACTGACAGCGCCTCACGGCGCACGGATTTGTTCTGCCACCCCCGGGAAACCCAATGCCATGATCATGGCGGCGTGGGCGTCCTGCCTCGCAGCCGGACGTGGCGATGGCGCCGGAACCGATGGACGCCAGCCTCAGCCGCCTTGGCTGATCCAGACCGATACGTGGGTGGGTTCCAGCGCCTGGTTTACGGCACCGGCCAGATCGTTACGGATCGAGTCCAGGTCGACGGCGTCCCTCAGGCCAGCCGCGAACGTGGCCACGGTCTGGTCGGCGTCGTACCGGGCACGGTTGAACCGCCGGTCCACGATCCGCTGCACCCACCGACGCAGCGGGCTGAACAGTGCCGCTGCCGCCAGCGTCGAGGCGGCCACTGCCACTGGGGAGGACAACGAAAGCACCTGCGTGGCAAGCACCAGGCCCACGTACACGCCGATGAGCAGGCCAGTCATGGCCGCGTAGGCCAGGGTGCGGGAGATGATCCGGTCGATGTCATACAGCTTGAACTTGAGGATCCCGAACCCGATGCTGACCGGCAGGGCGAACATCGCGGCGCCGGTGATGTCATCGACCACCCGCCAGATGCCGGTGGCGTTGTTCAGCCAGACGCTGATCACGGTGCCCACGGCGAAGACCGCCGCGCCGCTGATCAGCCACTTCAGCTGGTAGCGCCGTTCGCTCGGCGCGCGCCGGTATCCGAGCACCTGGCCGGCCAGCCAGGCCACCCACGACACTCCGATCAGCGCGAAAAAGACCGTTCCCAGCACTCCCCACAACGCCGCCTGGCCGGCCGGGCTATTAAGTGCTGAGAGGTCACCATTGGATTCGATGTGAATCTGGCCGGTCATCAGGGCGCCGGCCGAGATGATGTAGGCACCCGCCACCCACAGCCCTCCCACCGCCAGGTAGGCCCACAGCAGCGGGCGCCAACGGCGCGACGGGAGATGGCCGTCTGGGAACAGCAGCAGCGACAGCCCCGCCAGCGCCACCGCTGGCGCCCAGCTCGGCTGCAGGAGCACCGCCAGCCAGCCGAGCGGCAGGCTTCCATGGTGAGCCCGGTAGTCGGACACCGTATAGACACCGGCCGCGGCGCTGAGCGTGAAGAAGACGCCGACACCAAGCAGCACCCACCCGGCCGGATTGCCGGGCTGATGCCAGGCCACCACCGTCCCCACCGCGCCAAAGGCCAGATACAGCAAGACGACGGCATTACTTCCAGACAGCAGCCGCTGGCCGGCCAGAGCCTCAAGCACCCCAGCCAGGGCCACCAGTACCAGCAGCAGACCGCCCAGCGTCAGTGCCGCCGACGGTGAGGCCAGCCGGAAGCGGTGCGCCGCGACCTCGCCAGATGCTGGCTGCGCCTCACCCACAGAGCACACGGTACGTCCCGGCCGTTCCGGAAACGTTACCGTTCAGCGCGGAACCCACACCAGGACCAAGATCACCAACAGGACGTGACGCGGAGTGTTTCCTGTATTGCCGGGCGGGCGTGCCAGGCACATTCCCGCGAGTGTCGGTGCCCGGTGTTACGGTCGAAGCCATGACCTATCCGCTGGCCGCGGCTCAGGCGAACCTGGCCGAACTCGTCGCCGAGGCGCGGCGCAGCCACCGCCCGGTGACGATCAGTGAGCACGGCGAGCCGGTCGCTGCGCTGATCAACCTCGAGGACCTCGCCGACCTCGAGGATCGCGCGGCGCTTGCGGCGCACTTGGCGGACAAGGCCGCTCGGCGCGGCGGGGTCAGCCTTGAGGAACTGGATGCCGCGCTCGACCGGGTCGACGCGGAAAGCCTCTCGTGAGCCTGACCGTCATCGTGCGGGAGACGGCCTTACGCAACCTCGCCCGTATCCGCGGCGAGGACAAGGATCTTTTCATAAGGACGCGCCGTGCCATCAGCGCGCTGGCCGATCAGCCATATCCGGAGGGCGCGTTCGCGTGGGGCGCCACGGGCGTGTACCGGCTACACGCGGGCGACATCCGGATCCTCTACGAAGTAGACGATCAAGCGGCGACGGTATACATCATCAACATCGGGATCATCGCCTAGGCCAATGGGGTCTCAGGGGCGGATGTGAAGCCTGATTATCTGAGTGAATCACCAGTCTGTGATGGCGCACCGGGAACGAGACATCGGCGACGAGCGTCCAATCACCGGACTGGAGGAGACACGTCCGGTGAAGTCAGCCTTACGAACCGCTCTGTTGCTGGCCGCCGTGGTCACCACGGGCGCGACGGCCTGCGGACCAGGCGTCTACTGGTGCGCCTGCCCCTCGGGTGTGGTTCCGCTGAGGGTGTGCGGCACGTTCTTGAACCGTCACGGATCGCGCCTGGAAGACGCGATGCCCCTTCCGCTGAGCGCCCGGAACCGCCGGGTGGCCCGCGCGCCCGCGCACTCGGTAATCCCGCGGCCCGCGGGCTGGGGCGTCAAAAGCATCGCCATAGACGCGATCACCATCAGCACGAACTGCGCTCACGCACCGGTGATCACGGTTACCCCGCTCGCCGCCGCGCGCAGGCTCGCCGTCGCCCGGGGAAACAACAGCGGTATCGCGGGCCTGATCCTGGCCCAGACCTCCAACACCACGATCGTGGTGCGCGCCTACCGGGGCCACCGCCTGATCGGCAAGGCCACCATCCCCGCCGTGGCCCCGCCGCCGTCGCCATTGCCGAGTCCCACCTCGGTTCCGTGCCACCGGATCGGCCCCCTGGGCGGCTAAAGACCAGAACCGTTGTATTGCCTGTCCGGCCCGATCCTTCCGCATGCCGACTGAACTAGAGCCGGGCGGGCACCAGCCGATCGGTCCAGTCGAGGCGCACGGGATCACGAACGTG